>CAZTJF010000016.1:0-98692 GCA_964613805.1 uncultured Ignavibacteriaceae bacterium
AAAAGATTAAGAAATTGAATTGGCTTTAGCCACATAAATATTTTGGGCTAAAGCCAATTTATTTTTTTCTCATTAAACCCCGCCACGAATGGCGGGGCTATTTATAATTTTCTTCCAATTGAAGTTCAATTCTTTTAAATGAACCTTGCAGTCAAGCTTACACTTCCCTCTTAGATAAAGGTTAATTATTTTCCTATTAAACAATTCTAAAATTTTATGGAAACAAAAGAAGAAAAATCTCTCGTAATATTTGATACATTCAGAATCCGCCGTCATTATGATGAAGAAAAAGAAATCTGGCACTTCTCTGTGATTGATATTATCGCAGCCCTAACGGATCAGAAAGATTTTAAAAAAGCACAAAACTATTGGACGACCTTGAAGCATCGATTAAAAAAGGAAGGAAGCGAGATTGTCACAAAGTGTGACAAACTGAAAATGCTATCAGCTGATGGGAAAAAATATTTTACAGATGCAGCAGATGTAAAAACAATACTTCGACTTGTTCAATCGGTACCAAGTAAAATAAACCCCACCAAACCGTACTCCAAAAACGTGTCTTAAAGAAGCGTGAAATGTTGGGGCATGATGCATCATGCCGCCACTATCAATCGCTGTCAGATTTATCTGGCTGACAAAATCATTTGGGAAACCAAACCAGTCTATTGAATCTCGTAGATATTGCCTATTACTTTTTACCGCTTTTTACCTCCTGAAAAAAAATAACAATAGAGAACTTCGATTACTTTCAAAAAATGATAGTTTTAAATAACCTCAAAATGGCACTTAAGTTGTCATCAGAGAGTATGAATTGGAGTCATTAAAGACTTTAATTGTAATGAAATAATTCCCGAAAAGTCTTAAAGACGAAATATTTTTAAGCAAGATAATGACATACTTTTTAAATCCGAAACTGTCTTCGCGACTCGCACTCAATAAATATATAACTAATATTTTAATAAATTCATTAAAGGAACTAATATGAAAACCGTGATACGTTTACTTTTTTTGCTGCTTCTTTTTGGTTTTTCTTCCAAAGTCTATTCACAGATAACAAATCTTATTGTAAATGGATCCTCCACACATTTTACAGTGGCATCCGGCAGTGAGATGAGCTGGAGTTATAACCTGCCAGTCGGCGGTACTGCAATTTTAGAGCTTTGGATAGATGTGAATGGTAATACTTTTTTAGAGCCGCTGACAGATGTGCTGTGGCAATCTTTTTATCAGATTGATGGTCAGGGCGGTTACAACGGACCGCCAGATATGGATGGTCAAGTAAATGGTCAGATAACATTTGCACAACCCATAGGATTAGCTCCTGCGGAGTACATAATGACATTCAGCAACAATAGCAACATCGTTAAAATTCCTGGTACTATAACACCGTTAGCTTCACCAGTATTCACAATTTCTGGTAATGTTTCTGTCCCAGCAGGACAAAGCGCACAATATTTAATTCTCGATTTAGAAAGTTCTGGTGAAGGAAGCTTTTGGACTGCGATAACTGATGCGAGTGGTAACTTCTCAATAAAAATGAATGCTGATACTTCAGGTAATCCATGGAGATTAAGAATAGATAATGTTAATCGGTTAAGCCCTGCAATCGTTAGTCCTGATCGAATTTCAATATTCCTGAATGCAGGTGCAGCGACAAATTATCCGGGTAATAATTTTACATTTGCACAAGCAGCGGCAGAAATAAATGGCACTGTAAAAGATGATGATGGAAATTTGCTAATTGGAATGGAAGTTTACATAGATGGAAATAATGGATCGTTACATCGTAATGTTCGAACCAATCAAGCAGGTTTGTACAGAGTTGGTTTTCTGCCAAGTGAATTACCGGCGTCTAATGTTTGGCTTGGTTCAGGGTATGATGAGATGAATTTTGTATTGGCAGCAATGAACATTCCGGTTGTAAACTCTGGAAATAGTTTAACAAAAAACCTCACTCTCTATAAAACTAATTCTACAATTTCGGGACATGTTACCTTAAGTGGTTTTCCCGCAAGCAATTTAGAAATGTTTGCCCTAGTTACTGATACTGGTTTCGTCAGAACTCGGACAGATTTTAATGGTAATTATACATTGAACGTCAGCAATAAATTATTTAATTATGACATAAGCGCTATGCAATTACCTCCTAATTATTATAATTATTCAATCACAGCGCATCAGGGACAGACCAATGTTAATTTTAATTTTAATTTAACTGATGTCAAAAATGAATCCTCTGGTTTTCCAGGTGAATATTCATTATTACTCAATTATCCCAATCCCTTCAATCCAAGCACGCGAATTACTTATAATTTGAAGGAAGCGAGTGAAGTACAGCTTAAAATATTTAACGTACTTGGAAATGAAGTTACTACAATAGTGAACGAATTAAGATCTGCAGGAATGCATGAAGTGACTTGGAATGCTGAGAATTTACCGAGCGGAGTATATTTCTATCAGTTGCGAGCTGGTTCATTTAAAGAGACGAGAAAGATGGTGCTGCTCCGCTGACAAACCAAGAGTTAGAGTAAGAGAAAGAGTAAGATTTTAATCAACTGAACCTTCCTTTCTCTTACTCTTTCTCCTATTCTTTGCCTATCTACCTTCTGAAATTTTTTTCCCACCTTACAACCTTTTAAACCTTATTTTGGTCTAAGCTAATAAATGGAGTTATTTATTTGGAAGATCTGTCATATTTAAGCGATAACGACCTGGTAATTCAAGCTAGAAATGGTAATAATTCGGCTTTTACAAACCTTTTCTACAGATATGATAAAAAGGTTTTTTCAATTGCTGCGCAGTATTTTCAAAGTTCCGACGATGCAAAGGATGTTTATCAAGAGGTTTTTATTAGGGTTTACAAAGGACTAAAGAAATTTGAATTTCGCAGCGAGTTTTCTACATGGCTTTTAGAGTGACGACTAATGTTTGTTTAACTCACAGAGCTCAGTATAAAAAAATTCAATATGTAAGTATTTCGCCTGATGAAAGTGATATATCACCTAAAGTGGACTTGCAATCATCCCAAGAGAATGAACCCGATAACCAGTTGATTAATTTGGAGACGAAAGGAAAAGTGCAAAATGCGATTGATAGTTTGGCTCCGCAACAAAAAATGGCTTTTATGCTTAAGCATATTCATAATTATAAGATAAAAGAAATTGCCAAGATGATGGAATGCAGTGAGGGAACAATTAAAAAATATCTTTTTATTGCAACTGATAAACTGAGATTGAAATTAAAAACAATATAAATCGAGAAAAACATGAAACATAAAAAATTCGAAGAGATGCTGATTCTCTACAGCTGGAATGAGTCGAAAAAAGAAGAACGAATTGATCTCGAACGCCACTTGCTTGGCTGTGATTCGTGCAAAAATGAACTGGCAGAATTAACAAAATTTCATGAAATGATTAAAATCCATTTTGAAGAAGAGCTTGATGAAAATGTCCTCTTCGAAGCGCGTCATGAATTACTTGCTGAGATTCGAAATCTTAACCGAAAGAAATTTCAATTAAAAAATATTTGGGATTTTCTAACAACACCTTCAATAAACAGTTTAAAGCTTGCTTACTCATTCGCGTCAGCAGCAATAATTTTCATAGCGGGTTATTTCTTGTTTTTCAAAGGATCGGACGGTGTAATGAAGCCAGGTAAAGAACTCACTCAGATTGAATCAGATGTTACAAATCTGCAATTCATAAGTTCTGATTTTGATAAAGGTGAAGTTGAAATAAGCTTTAATCAAATTACTCCTGTAACACTAAAAGGAAATGTAAACGATCCACAAATTCAAAAAGTGCTTGCACAATCATTGATTGGTAATGAAAATCCTGGGGTAAGGTTAAAAACTGTTAACGCAATTCAATCGGAAAAAACTGCGAGTGCATCTCACATGCTTAAAGATGCTTTAATCAAAGCGATGATGTATGATAGCAATCCTGGTGTCCGCAAAGAAGCGATGAATGTGTTGTGCAATCTTCAATACGATAGTAAAATTCAAGACGCGATGATTTATGTATTGCAGAATGATAAGAATTCAGGAATAAGGATTCAGGCAATCAATTGTCTCGATAAATTAAGTGATATGCAAAAGATCAATGACCCGAACACAATAAATGTACTCAAAAGGAAAATGGAAGAAGACGAAAACAGTTACATAAAACTTCGGGCAAAAACAATTTTAACAAAATTAGAATCATAAGGAGAGAATCATGGAAAGGAGAAATTATTCCAGCTTAGTTTCAACGCTATTGTTAGCTGTAATCTTAACCACTATTGGATTTTCACAAGATAAAATCACAAAAAGCTTTAACGTGAAGAAGGGCGAAAACCTATTAGTTAAGGTATCGGGTAGTGTAAAAGTTGAATCTTGGGGTAAAGATGAAGTTTACGTAGAAGTAATCGGCTTGAGCAAAGATGATGTTGATGATTTAAAAATGAAACAAGAGGGAAATACAGTTGTAGTTACACTTAAGAATGAAAACGATGCTTCATTTTCGATAAAAACCCCGGAGCAGTTTAATCTTGATATAAAAACTAACGGCGGTGATTTATTGTGCTCAGGCAAATTTATTGGAAATATCGCAGGGACAAGTGCTGGTGGTGATGTCAAGGTTGCTAATGTGACGGGTAATGTAACTTTAACAACTGCTGGAGGTGATGTAATCTGCGGTGATGTGACAGGTGATGTCAAATTAACTACAGCAGGCGGCGATGTTCGTGCTGGTAACATTGGCGGAGAAGCAAAACTCACAACTGCGGGTGGAGATATCATCGTTAACACCGCGAGCAAAACAATATCATTATCAACTGCTGGTGGTGACATCAGAATCAACTCTGTTGGGGGAGAAGTTAAAGCTTCAACTTCCGGAGGCGATATTAGTGTTGGAAATGTGACGGGTGCTGCAAAGCTGAATACTTCCGGAGGAGATATTAAATTAGCAGGAGCCAATGGTAAAATTTCTGCAAATTCTTCCGGTGGAGATCTCAAATTGGAGAAGCTTAGCGGATCGGTAAGTGCAAACACTTCTGGCGGAGAAGTGTACGTAGAACTCACCCCCGATGGAAATGAGGAGAGTAAATTAAATTCTTCCGGCGGTAATATTAAATTATTCATTCCGGAAAATTCAAAAGCAACAATTGAAGCTGTGATTGAAGTTCGCTCAAAAAAAGATTTGAAGGAAAAATATAAAGTGATTTCGGATTTCAAATTTAACAGTTATGTAATTGACGATGATGAGAGAGAAATAAGAGCAGCAATAAATCTTAACGGCGGCGGAAAGCTAATTAAGTTAAATACTTCAAACTCAAACATTGAGATTAGAAAATTGGGCAAGTGAAACAAAAGTTAGTATTTGTTGAAGCCCCGCTTAGAGCGGGGTTTTTTGTTTAATTCCGAATCCCGATTTTATATATTCCATTGACTATTATTATCTTTAATTTATTTTTAATTCTAAAAGAAAGAGTTCCTTATGACTTTACTTCAAGGCGGTTTAGGTGCAATTCTCGATGAATACCAAAAAGCATCTGAAGAATTTATTTCAGTTATACAGCAGATTCCTCAAAAAGATTTTGTTAAAATTGTTGATGAAAAAACCGAAGATGAGGATTGCAGATCAGTTCAGACTATTTGCAGGCATGTTATTCGTTCAGGATATGGTTATGCAAATTACGTTTTGATTTCATTGAACATTGTCGTTGATTTTCCAAAAGCCGATGAAATGTCAATCGAGAAAGCAGAAGCTGCAACCAATGAAATCCGGAAAATGATAAAATATAATCTTTTCAATCTTTACGAAGTGAACCGAGAAAAGATTGAGACCGATATGTATTCAGTTAGATTTATTACGCGATGGGGAGAGGAGTTTAACTTCGAACAAATTCTGGAGCATGCTATTGTTCATATTCTTCGACACAGACGACAGATTGAAAAATTTATAACTGCATTAAAAAATTGAGATGAATTCCGAATTGGTTAAACATTGGCTTGATACTTAATTTATTGCAGTTCTCTTCATTGAATCTTTCATCATTAATTTTTACAAGAGCATTGCCAACCACAGTGCCGATTATTGCCGCAAGCACAGTATCAGAAAACCAATGATTGTTTGAATAGATCCTTTGATAAGCGGTCAATCCTGCCAGAGAGTAAAGCCCAATTGAAGCATAAGTATTTTTTATACTTGCTGCTAAAACAGAAGATGTTGCAAATGCTACCACTGTGTGACCTGAAGGAAAAGAATTATATAAATTATCTGTTCTAAATAAATTAAACATGAATGGTCCCTCCTCCAAAAATGGTCGGCTTCTTCCACTGACTATTTTAATTATTTGCACCACAGCACCCGAAACGAGTAATGTTTCAAAAAGGATTCTGCCTGTGTTTTCAATTTTTTTATTTTCAGATAATAATCCTGTTGTAAATAATCCGGCTGATAAAATAACTGAGTATAAACCGTTACCATAATTCTCTCCAACATCAGTAATCGAATTCATTGTTGAGCTGTGATTACGGGCAGAAATATTTTTTATATCCTTATCAAGAGAAAATGAAGCTGCAGTGCCAATAAAAAAAGCAGCGGTGTATAGCAAATCGGTATTGTCAAAGTTTTTAACACCCTCAAATAATTTTTCACCATCGTCTATGGAGTAATTAATCTGGTTACCTATTTCGTTTATTTTTGATTCACAGAAACTGTCCGTTAAATCGGAATTAGCGGTTTGGGGATAGTATGGTAAAGCCCAAACCAACACAATAATTAAGGTGTGCGATATATTAACTATTTGCTTTTGCTTCTTCATTAGAATATTTGATTTTGGAACACTCGGTTGTTTTATTTACTGATGACTTCTCTAATCTGAATTTGTCTAATGTTATCTCGGTATCAAATTTAACAACATCCTTTGAATCACCAAGAACGTTGACTTCCCAATGATTTAGTTAATTGTCATTTCTTAAATTTATCCACAACAAGGATTGAGAAAAAAATAGCGATAATTTAATATTGCTACAACAGTTCTTTCATCCAGATTTATTACTTGTATTTTATTAGTGAATAGTTGATCTTTGTCAAGAGTTTTTAATTGAGCAATAACGTTTAAATGATTCTAATTAAAAACCATTACCCAGTAAAGAATCTAAATGATTTTAGCTATTCTCATTTAAGATTTTTATTAACAATCATACAAAATTTTCACAAGGAGTAATTATGAAAGTGAATTTGACAATTTTAACCTTTCTAATCTCGATGTTGATCAGCCCCCGGCATTTTTCAAAACCCGATTTTAATGGTTCTACACCCGGTTGCAGTGGATCAGGCTGTCATAGCTCACAATCTGGTATTATTTCGGTGACATCTATTGGAAATCTTCAAGTAAGAGTCACATTGTCCGGTACAACTTCTAAAGTTGCTGGTGAATTAGTTGATGCGAATGGTGCTGTTGTAGCTTATATAAATTCTACTAGCAGCAATCCATTCATCTTAACAGCTCCTGCTATAGGACCTTTTACTGTAAATGCAGGATTTAAGAATCCATCACTAAAATGGGGTTCAGCGTCAATTGATGTAACTCTTCCTGTCGAGTTAGTTTCATTTAGTGCCCAAGTTTATAAAAATAATGTGATTTTAAAATGGGTTACTGCAACTGAGACAAATAATTATGGATTTGATATAGAGAGAGCGAAATCTGGAGGCGATTGGAAAAATATTGGATTTAAAAATGGTGCAGGCAATAGTAGTTCTTACAAGTCCTATAGTATTCAGATATTAATAATGTTCCTGGCGAGTATTTATACAGATTAAAACAAGTTGATATTGATGGTTCATTTGAGTACAGCCCAGTAGTAGAAGTAGTTATTGAAAATCCCAAAGAGTTTGAACTATCACAAAATTATCCCAATCCGTTTAATCCAACCACCAAGGTCCAGTATCAAGTATCGAGTAACTCGTACGTAAATTTAAGAGTTTATGATATGCTTGGAAATGAAGTTGCTGCTTTGGTTGATGAGTACAAACCCGCAGGAAGTTATGATGTTGAATTTTCCGCCAAAGGCGGATCCGCCTCTGGTGGAGATGCAAAAAATCTTGCGAGCGGAATTTATATATATAAATTGACAGTTAGTGGTTTTGCTGAAACAAAGAAAATGATTCTGATTCGTTAGCGTTTCCCATTTCGTTAAGTTTTATATTGACATGTGAGACTCACCTGTATTATACCTTATGATTTTTGTGAGTCTCACTCCTATTTTTTTCTAATGTGTGATACAGCGCACACCCGCCTTAAAAAATCTCATTTTATCCTTCATACCTCTTGATTTTAATTAAATAATAACTAATGTTAAATAACAACTAACATTTGTTATCCGAACTTTACAATAAAAATAGCTAAACAATGATTAATTGTTAAAATTTTTGATCACAAAGCGAGACTTGTACTGAGTTCAAAAACTAAAGTTTAATGTTTTTGCTATCATTTAATTAACTAAAGAGGTGCTATATGAAAAACTGTTTACTGATTTGTTTTTTGTTACTTGTTGTTTTTGTGAATAAAATGGACGCTCAAATCTCAAATAGCGGATTTGAAGATTGGGATGCAAACGGAAATCCAGTTGGATGGAAAGCCACTAATGCTCCACCATCCTATACCACAATTATTAAAACTGGTGATGCTCATTCGGGAAGCTGGGCTGCTGAAGGGAATGTTGTTCCATTTAGTGTATTTACAATTGGTCCGTCTTTAATCAGTGGTGAACATGCTCAAGGGATTCCCGTTAATTTTCGACCTGGTGCAATAAAAGGGTATTACAAATTCACTTCAGTGGAAGGAGATTTTTTGCAAGTTCAAGCCAACTTTAAAAAGAATGGTGTTTATATTGGGGGTGGAGCAAATAATCTAACACCTGTCGGTTCATACACATTATTTAGCATAGACATTAGTTTTATTACTCCTGATGTTCCAGATTCAGTGCTGATTGCAATTTTTATTTCGGGCAGTTCTGGATTGCCTCATGTTGGATCAAAAATGCATATTGATGATTTAGCTTGGGGCAGTGCAACCGATGTGAACGATAGTGATGCTCAAATTCCAAATGAATTTAAATTAGAGCAGAATTACCCAAATCCTTTCAACCCAAGTACAAAAATTAGCTGGCAGTCGCCAGTAGGCAGTTGGCAAACTTTGAAAGTTTATGATGTGCTAGGAAATGAAGTTGCTACACTTGTGAATGAATATAGAGAAGCGGGACGATATAAGGTTGAATTTAATGCAAGCAATCTTACAAGTGGAATTTATTTTTACCAACTTCAAGCCGGCTCGTTTACACAAACGAAAACGATGTCCTTAATCAGATAAATTTTGAATCAAAAACACTTTATAACTTGCATAAATATAGAAAATAATCGGATGATTAAGTCTGATAACAATTTTATTAAGAAAACACAAATCATTTTACAAATGAGCAGTAATTTGTTACACAGCTGATAGTTTTTGGCAATACCTAAAGACGTTGGTAATCGTTCTCTAATTAATTTATTTATTAACTAATTATTAGGAGTTCTTATGCGCAGTACAATTACATGCACTTTGTTTACGGTTTTCTGTTTAACCGTATTTCTTGCAGGGGGGTACTTACGAATGGGGGAACTAAATGCACAATCAGATATAAAATTTACTGGAAAAGTGAAGATGTCAGCCGGCGCTGAATATTCAGATTATCTCCAAAACATGATAAATTCTGGACATGCTGATCATCTAAAGTTCAATGGGAAAATACCTCAGAACCCATTGCATAACTTTGAGGTAATAACAACAATTGACGGGATAAATTTTGACGAAGATGCAGCGAACGCAGGCTTTTATTTTATTCCACCCGATCCACATGGAGCCGTTGGTCCTGCCCATTTAGTTTCAATTGTAAATACCTCAATTGAATGGCATACGAAAGCTGGTGTTCAAGAAGTTAGCAAGCGTTTAGGAAAAGATGCTGTTACGCATATTGGCAGTTTTTTTGAACCGTTAGTTCCTGTGAACTCTTTATTCGATCCAAAAGTTATTTACGACCAGCATGCTGGAAGATTTATTGCAGTCGCTTTAGAAAAAGTTAGCACTGGATTATTAGATGATCCGGGTAATGTCTCACGGATATTAGTAGCGGTTTCTGATGACAGCGATCCGAATGGTTTATGGTACTATCATGCAATACCTTCAAAACTAATGCTTGCTGCGGTAGATGGAATTCATGAAGCATGGGCAGACTACCCAGGCTTAGCAGTGGATGAAGAAACTGTTTATATTACTGCTAACATGTTTAGATTCCCCGCAGGTGGAATATTTGTTGGAAGTCGAGTTTGGATTCTGGATAAAATACCGTTTTATTTTGGTTTACCAGCAGTGGTATCATTTTATGATCATGGTACTCTTTCAGGAGCCCCAACTCCTTACCCCACAACCCAGCCTGCCCATGTTTTCGGACCTATGCTTCCACCTGGACCACTCGGTACATATTTAGTATCTGCTGGATGGGAAGACATGTTTGGAGCAGATTATTTGAATATTATCGAAATAATTTCTCCTTTAGCAGCCCCTATTTTTATCTCATATTTTGTTCCTTTAGGTGGAGATATTTTTATGACAGCTGCTTTTCCTGATGCTCCTCAAGCTGGATCCCCAGTTTTAATCGAGACAAATGATAACCGTGCTTTAAATGCTGTTTGGAGAGCAGGACATCTTTGGGCTGTTAATACAGTAATACCTTCGGCAGGTCCTGATATTGGGCAGGTAACCGCACATTGGTATCGAATGATTGCACCTTTTGGATATAGTTTAGTTGATCAGGGCGATGTTGGCGGAGAGGATATTGCAATGATTTGTTTCACATTCTTCCCTTCAATTGCTGTTAACTCAGCAGGTGATGTTGCAATAGGTTTTGCAGCATCAGCGCCAACTATATTTGCAGGCGCTTATTATACGGGAAGACTGAGTACTGATCCTCCTGGCTACACAATTCCCTCCGGTGTTGTTCGTCCGGGATTGGCGCCATATGTTAGAACTTTCGGCGGACCAAGGAATAGATGGGGTGATTATTCGGCAACTTGTGTTGATCCATCTGATGATTTAACATTTTATGTCTTTAATGAGTTTGCAGATACTTTGGGTACAGTGTTGCCTCCAGGGGAAGATGGCAGATGGTCCACAGCATGGGGTGTTTTACCAACCTCAGTACTTCCAATTGAACTTGTTTCGTTTACTGGTTCAGTACTTGGCTCAGCAATCAGATTGAAATGGTCAACTTCCACCGAAGTGAATAATCTTGGTTTTGAAGTTGAGAAAGCAATTTCAGGAAGAAATGATTGGTATAAAATTGGGTTTGTACATGGCTCAGGAAATAGTAATTCGCCAAAGGAGTATTCATTCATTGATAAAAATATTATAGGCAGTGGAAGTTTTAACTATAGATTAAAGCAACTGGATAATGATGGAAAATACTCTTATTCCAAAGTTATTGAAGTAAAATTTATTCCTGAGAATTTTGCATTGCTTCAGAATTACCCAAACCCATTCAATCCAAGCACCAAGATAAGTTGGCAGTCGCCAGTCGGCAGTCACCAAACCTTGAAAGTTTTTGATGTACTTGGAAATGAAGTGGCAACACTTGTTGATGAATATCGAGAAGCAGGAAAATACGAGGTTGATTTTAATGGAAAGAATCTTGCAACTGGAATGTACATTTACAAACTGCAAACTGGAGGTTTTGTTGAAACTAAAAAGATGATACTGCTTCGATAGAACATCTGAATGAGGTTTATCATAATAAAATTGAACTATTTTAATTGGCATTATAAATAATCAATCTATAAAGGAAGTTATGAAATCAGTAATTTGGAACTTTGTGCTGTCTTTTTTCTTTGCAGCTTTGTCATTTGGGCAGTGGGAGCAAACATCCGGACCTGAAGGCGGAGCTGTTTTTTCAATCTTCAATGACGGCTCAAATCTATATTTAGGTTTAGCGGCTGCCGGAGTATTCCGATCAACTGATGAAGGCGCAACCTGGAGTCAAAAGATTTCTGGTATGGGATATCAATCTACAACGGTGATAAATAAAAGCGGGAATTACTTGCTTGCTTCAGGAACAGTTGGCTTGTATCGTTCAACTGATATCGGAGAATCTTGGACGGCATCAACAGGACTCCCAACTGCAAATGGAGTGAGCTCACTTGCCGTAGATGGTGCAAATGTTATTGCGGGAACTTCAGGAAAAGGAGTATATGTCTCGACAGATAATGGTGAAACATGGACATCTGCAAGCAGCGGTTTACCTGGCAATGGCACTACTACGTACGTGGGATGTGTGCTAATAAATGGAACGGTAGTGCTTGCTAGTGCAACCGATAATAACACTCAGACAACGATGTATCGTTCGACTAATTTAGGTGCTTCATGGTCACCGGCAAGCAGCGGCTTACCTGCAGATTTTTCAATGTACAATGTTCTACATCTCGATGGTTCAGTCATTTATGCTGGTGGTTCATTTCTTTACAAAACAACTAACAATGGTGATAGCTGGACACAATCTGAAAACGGAATTCCGAATTATTCGGGTATTTCAGCAATAGCTGCTAATGGCTCATTAGTTTTAGCCGGAGCTTATAATCATCTTTACCGCAGTACTAATGGAGGTGCACTTTGGGAAAAAGTTAGCGGTGGATTTCCTTTGATGACATGCGTCTCTGTCAAATATATTGGAACTTCTGTTTATGCAGGAACGATTGCAAACGGCGTGTATAAATCAACTAATGCTGGTGGCACCTGGACTCAAATTGTGAATGGACTAAAAGCACGAGACATGAGCAGTTTCTATGTTGATGGAACAACATTATACGGAAATGGCAATAGTATTTTTAGAACAACTGATGAAGGCAGCATTTGGACAAATGTACGGGGAAATATGAAAGATTCGGTAAGTCAGCCCTCTCTTGTTTTTGTAAATGGATCAACAATGTTTGCGAGCGATTTTCTTGCTGCTGGTCTTTATCGTTCTGTGGATGGGGGTTTGACTTGGGCTCAAGTGGGAAGTGGTTTATCTCAATTTGGTGCTGTACAAACTATAGTTGCCAGCGGTTCTGCATTGTTAACTGCTAGCAGTGGAAGAGTACATAAAAGTACCGATAATGGCGATACATGGTTCCAAACTGATAACTCAATAACTCAGTTTGTAAATTTTGGTTTAGTTACTAAAATTGGTAATGTGGTTTATGCGCATGGTACTAACGTTTATCGGTCTACTGATGAAGGTGTCACTTGGATAGATTCTGATGAAGGAATGCCGGCATTTTTCCAGGTTGATGCCATTGCTTCCAATGGTAATTATCTCTTTGCTGGAGGACAATATAGTTCGACATATTACCGTTCATCCAACAATGGAGATTCATGGGAAGCAAGACCAGCGCTTCCATCTAATGGAAATGTTAATCAATTTTTTGGACTTGGATCAAATATTTTTGCATGCAGTCCGAATAATGGTATCTTCCTAAGTACAAACGATGGCGGCAGCTGGACAAAAATCTCGACAGGACTTCCAAACACCAATTATCGGTATTCACTTGCAATTCATAATAGCTGGTTATTAGCAGGCACAAGCGGAAATGCTGTTTGGCGACGACCATTATCACAAGTTACTGATGTTAGTGAAGCAATAGTTTTGACTCCCAATGTTTTTACATTAAATCAAAACTATCCCAATCCATTTAATCCAAGTACAAAAATTAGTTGGCAGTCTCCATTGGGCAGTCATCAAACTTTGAAAGTGTATGATGTACTTGGGAATGAAGTTGCAATACTGGTTGATGAATACAGAGAACCGGGAAGGTATGAAGTTGAATTTGATGCTAGAGAATTATCGAGCGGAGTGTATTTCTATCGTTTGGAGGCGGGAGAGTTTATTAGTGTGAAAAAACTAGTGTTAATGCGATGATTTATGCACAAGCTTCTTTAAAGGAGCAATATGAGCATCATTATTATCAAACGTAATATTATTATTGGGTGTCTTACCTTCGTTGTTGCATCGCAGAACGTTTATGGGCAAGTGCGCTATGATGTCACCCCAATTAATTTAGGACCATTTAATAGTTTTGTTCCACGTTCAATTAATGATTCAGGTTTAGTAGTAGGAGATGGGTATGTTGGGACGGATCATTTTGCAGCACTGTATGTTGATAGTGTTTTAGTTATTCTTAATCTTCCAGGTACACAATCTTGGGCTTGGGACATTAACGATTCTGGTTATGTGGTTGGAAAATATCAGCAAACTCCCGGATCACCAGAGGAGGGATTTGTTTTTCGTGACGGCAACTTTATAACTCTACCAACACTTGGGGGCAATAAAAATCATGCTTACGCTATAAATAATAAAGGTGCTGTGGTTGGCATGTCAGCCACTTCTGGCCAGTTTAACCCAGATCATGCGTATTTGTTTAGCAACGGTATTATGACTGATCTAGGTACGCTTGTAGGGGATGAATACGTAAGCTGGGCAAACAGTGTTAATGATTCCGGTGAGATCGTCGGGGTCTCGAGCAGCGCATTATACCCGAATTCTGGACATCATGCGTTTTTGTTTCGTAACGGTGCCATGATCGACCTTGGAACACTGGGCGGTTTTTACTCAGAAGCGTGGGCAATCAATAATAAAGGTCAAATAGCAGGACAATCGGATTTGGTGAGTGGGGTGACAGGATTTCTTTATGAAAATGGAAATATGATAAGTCTCGGTTCTTTCTATCCAGCACAAAGCAGTCAATGCATTAATGATTCAGGTTTAATTGTTGGAAGGACAAATTTTCCTACGCATATGGCTACACTTTATGACCATGGCACATTTATTAACTTAAACCAGCTTATTGATAGTTCTTCCGGGTGGATTTTGGAAAGGGCAAGAAGCATCAATAACAAAGGTATAATTGTTGGAGAGGGGACATACAATGGTCAGCGGAAACCTTTCCTGCTTATTCCTAAAAAGTTAACCGTTATACAACCAAAGGTTAATGACAAGTGGATTGCCGGAGAAAAAGATACAATCAAATGGAACGGAGGGAAGAAGAATCAATTCTTACAGATAGATTACAGCGCAGACTCCGGACATACATTTAATAATATAGATTTTGTAACGAACGCTGATACCGGAATTTATGTATGGGATATTCCAATAAATATCCTGTCTAAAAAATGTATGATTAGAGTACTTGATATGGTTGATACAACAATTGCAGATACCAGTGATGTATTTAAGATTAAACCCTACATTCTTACACGAGACAGCAGCGGGCAGTACGAGCCCTACAGAACGGAGGAAGACCAATGGGGATTTTGGAATAATCCTGATGATATATTTCCCCAAACTTGGTTCCAGCAATTCGATTATCATGGGATAGACCCCTTTACCAATAGTAGCTATTCATTGTGGCAGGGTGGTTACGTGTTTCTTTGGGCAAATTCATCCGACTTTCCGGACTGGGTTTCATGGGTAAACACATTTGGTGTTAATGCTTGTTATCTAAGTACAACCTCAGGAATATATTCTCCTTTGGTTGTTTTACGTTGGGCGGCTATTAAAAATAACTGGATTGGCTCATGTTTTGGAATTGCAGCATCGAATGCACTCGCCTTTAGTTACAAAGGACAATTTCAAACCAAGTTCAGCAGCTTTCAAGCATTCGCAAATCCAATAACGGTGTTTACCAATAACGGTGTAAAGAAAGCAGTGAATGAATTATTTACACATCAGTTTGGTGATCCTTCTAAGCAATCTCATATTGGAAGATGGAATGTTGTAGCTCCAAATCAGACAATAAGTGAATTGAAAGAGATGTTTAAAGTGGATAATGTTTCTCCAAGAACATTGTCAATCTGGAACAACAACGGACCTGGAGGACACAATATTCTACCTTATAAACTTCAGCAAGACTTTACAACGAAGAATATTTATTATTTATTTGTTTATGATAACAGTTACCCAACTAGTTTTGCCGTAATAAAGATTGATACACTGGGGAACTCAAACAATGGAACCTGGACGCCACTTTATGGCTGGCCGAATTGGGGCGGGCCGAAGTATTTGATGCTAGAAAATGAATCAAGTGTTTATTTTAATAATGCAACGTTCAAGAGAACGGAGTCATACACTTCACCGTTTGTATTGTCATCAGATAAACTTGAAGTATACACAAACATAGATGCGAATACAAAAATAATAGATGCTCTAGGAAATGTAACTGGTTATAGTAATGGTTCAGTCTTAAGTGATATACCTAATTCAACACCCTCGTTTTATTTAGATGGCAGTGAAACACCACCGTATGGATATTCACTCCCAACAGATAATTACTCGGTTATTGTTGATAACTTCGCTTCAGATACAGTAAAGACATTCTTCTTTACTGGCAATAAGACATTTTCTTACAGAAGAGATAGTGCCGATCAGAATCAAACTGATAGATTATTCTTTGACGGAGGTATTTCTGTTACAAATCCGGATCAGCAAAATAAAACAATTAATCTTCTCAACATCATAAATGAAACCACACAAGAAAAACTATTCGCAATTAGTTCGATAGAGCTGGAACAGAATGATTCTGTAAAGATTGAAAACCCGGACGGCAACAAAATTAAGCTGACGTCAATCGGTACAGCTAAAGACTATGACATTGAGATAAACTATGTAAACGAGAATGGAATCGGAAGATTTGGAGATTTTAATATTCCATTACCAGCAAACTCATCGCACACAATTATACCGGAGTGGACAGACGTAGCAAACACACTACTAAAGATAATAGTAGATGAAGGAAATAACGGAACGGTTGATGACACACTTTCACTGATAAACCAACTAACCGGTTTGGGTAATGATCAAGGTTCAGTTTTACCAACGGAATTCCGGCTTGAGCAGAATTATCCAAATCCATTTAATCCTATAACAAAAATAAGGTATGCTATTCCCGCCTTAGGAACTTCATTAATGAAGTTCGTACAATTAAAAGTTTACGATGTACTTGGTAATGAAGTTGCAACTTTGGTGGATGAGTATAGACCAGCGGGAAGGCATGAAGTTGAGTTTGATGCTAAAAATCTTGCAAGCGGAATTTATTTCTATAGAATTAAAGCAGGCTCATTTGTTGAAACGAAGAAAATGATTTTATTGAGATAACTACAAATGTTTTAATAGTAGATAAATTATTAGACATTGCAGATAAGGCATTGAGATCGCTTAATTCAATTTAACATATTTTATCTTTTTATTAAAATTACTTTTAAGAGTAAAAAATGAAAAACTTTCTTTCAACAGTCGCGCTAAGCATTTTGTTCACATTTAGAATATCCAATGCACAGAATATTACAAACACGCTTGGCACACTAGGAGTGTTTACTATTAAGGATGCATCAACAGATTATTTAACCCTAAGCCAATCAACAGGTCAGGTAAACATCCTAAACAGTTTACGGCTTGAGGTAACAGGAAATAGCTCAACTACCGGGGTAACATTTAAAGGTACCGATAGATTTATTCACGACTATAAGCCAATTAATGCGGATGGATTCAACACTTTTTTAGGAATAAATTCCGGTAATTTTACAATGAACGCTGATTTGGAGCTTTGGGCTAGTTATAACACAGGGGTAGGTTACGGTTCTTTAACAAACTTAACGAAGGGCTACAAAAATACAGCATTGGGTAGTCATTCATTATATTCAAATATCTTGGGCTACGAAAATACTGCATCGGGTGGTTATTCATTATTTTCAAATACAATAGGCACCCGCAATACTTCATCGGGTTATCAGTCATTATATTCCAACACAGGAGGTTCATATAACACCGCATCTGGTGCTTATTCATTATATTCCAACACTGGAGGTGCAAATAACACCACATCTGGTGCTTATTCATTATATTCCAACACTACAGGTATTGATAACACTGCATCAGGTTTTTATTCATTATCTTCAAACACGACAGGGTGGCGAAACACTGCAGTGGGTTCTAGATCATTAGATTTCAACGAGTTAGGTTCGGATAATACTGCATTGGGATATGAATCCTTAACTGCGAATTGGAATGGTGACTATAATACGGCGTTGGGTTCTTATTCATTGAAGAATAACGGTACAGGATTATATAACACTGGTTCAGGGTATGGCTCACTTTATTACAACTATGGCGGATATGATAACACAGCAATGGGTGCTTACTCATTACAGTATAATACAAATGGATTCTATAACACCGCGTTGGGTTCTCGTACAGGCTCCACTATAACTACAGGCAATAACTTAACTTGTTTAGGTTTTGATGCAGAGCCATCTTCCCCTACAGCAGCAAATGAAATAACACTTGGAAACTCTGCTGTTACATCTTTGCGTTGCGCAGTAACTACTATTACCTCACTTTCAGATGCAAGAGATAAGAAAAATATTAAGGAACTAAACTTAGGAATTGATTTCTTAATGAAGATTAAACCCCGCCAATTTAATTGGGATAAACGTGAGTGGTATGAAGGCAATATTTCTGATGGAAGTAAAATGAAAGAAGAACCCACAGCCGGATTTATAGCACAGGAACTTAATGAAGCACAAACAACTGGAAATGCAGAATGGCTAAACCTTGTGCTAAAAGATAATCCCGAAAAGTGGGAAGCTACGCCGGGAAACCTTTTACCGATAGTGATTAAAGCAATACAAGATTTGAAATCCGAGAAGAATATTGAGATTGGATTGTTGAAAGAAGAAAATCAAAAGTTAAAAGTCAAAAATCAAAACTTTGAAGAACGTTTGGCGAAGTTTGAGGAAAATCAAAATATCTTAGCAAAAAAAATAGAACAACTTGAATTGAATGAACAAAATATAAAAGTTGATTTAGTTCTATCTGAAGAAAACAACCAATAAGAAAGGGAAATAAATGAAGAACATTACTTCAATTCTTGCAGTTTATGTTTTGTTAATAGCGATTAACACCAATGCTCAGCACATTACCAACACGCTTGGCGCCGGTGGGTTATTCAAAGTAAAAGATAACACAAATACTTTTATCACAATAGAACAATCTACCGGAACACTAAATATAATAAACCAGCCAGCAGGCAGTTTGCAGGGTTCAATCTTCAAAGGTGCGGATAGGTTTCTGCATACATTTTACGGTTCTGGTACTTCTGGTAATAATACATTTCTCGGAATAAATGCCGGTAATTTTACGATGGGGGGAGTAAATTCTTATGAAGGCAGCGCTAACACAGGCGTAGGTTACCGATCTCTTTACTCCAACTCCACGGGTTATTATAATTCAGCTTTCGGGTTTCAATCTCTCTACTACAATACAACAGGCAACGATAATTCAGCTTTCGGACTTAATTCTCTTCTCTTCAACCAAACAGGCAATGGAAATTCAGCATTCGGAAGGGCATCTCTTTATTCGAATAAAAAAGGAAATAACAACACCGCTATAGGTTTCGGTGCGTTAAATAGTAATGATGCTGGAAATAATGCAACCGCTGTTGGGTACAATGCAATGTTTTATGCTAATAACACGCTAGCTCCTTTTGATAATTTTAATGTAGCCGTAGGTTATGAGGCGCTAAGAGGTTCAACCACTCCAGCATCTAACACGGGAAATTTAAATACAGCCGTTGGATATCAAACATTAAAAAATAATTCTGCAGGAAATGATAATTCAGCGTTTGGGTTTTATTCACTTTCATCCAACGCATCAGGAGATGATAATTCAGCATACGGGTACGAAGCGCTTTACCTCAGTACAAACGGCGATGATAATTCAGCGTTTGGGTCTTATTCACTTTTATCCAACACAACGGGTAATGGTAATTCAGCGTTCGGGCGTAGTTCGCTCTATGCCAACTCCACGGGCTATAATAATTCAGCGTTCGGGACTAATTCGCTCTCTTTCAACAGTTCGGGCAGCAACAACACTGCTATTGGTTACAATGCCCAGGTGCCGTCAGGCAGCTCAAGCAATCAGGTGCGTATTGGAAACACAAGTATAACTTACGCAGGAATTCAGGTAGCCTGGACTGTTACAAGTGACAAAAGGTGGAAGAAGAATATTATACCATTAAACCTTGGACTTGATTTTATCTCAAAGCTTAATCCCGTTTCATATATCAGAAAGAATGAAGAAAAAGAAAGAACTGAATACGGGTTAATCGCACAGGAAGTAGAAGAAGTTCTGAAGCAGGAAGAAATTGAGAACACAGGAATGCTTACGATAACAGATAAAGGAATGTATGAACTACGGTATAACGATCTGATTGCTCCAATTATAAAAGCGATTCAGGAGTTGAAATCAGAAAACCAAAAGCTAAAAAATGAAAAGGATGAGGAAATAGCAGCGTTAAAAACTAAAAATCAAAATCTTGAAGAGCGAGTATCGAAGTTTGAGGAAATTCAAAATGCATTGGTAAAGCAAATAGAACAGCTTAAATCAACCGAACAGTTTCTAAAAGACAATTTCGTTCAAGCAAATGAAAACAACCAATAAAAAGAGGGAAATAGATGAAAAACATTGCTTCAGTTCTTGCATTTTGTTTTGTGTTAATAATAAGTAATGTATATGCTCAACACATTACCAATACGCTTGGAGCGGGGGGTCTATATAAGATCAAAGACGCTTCACTTGATTATTTAACCTTGAGCCAGTCAACCGGGCAGGTTAATATTTTGAAGACACTCCGTCTTGAAAATACTACGGACATAGTTACAGGTGTGATATTTAAAGGAAGTGATAGATTTATTCACAATTACGGAACGAATAATATCTATCTGGGTGCTAATTCCGGAAATTTTACAATGACTGGAAGCGGCAATCTGGCTTTAGGTATCAGTACCCTCAACTTAAGCACTACTTGTTCAGATAATACCGCCGTTGGTAACTGGGCTTTGTACTCAAACACTACTGGCAATGAAAATACGGCTGTGGGAAAAATGTCACTCTATTTTAACACCACTGGGATAAACAATACTGCTGTAGGGAAATCATCTTTATATTCAAACACAACTGGAAATAATAATACAGCTTTAGGATGGTATTCCTTATTTTCTAACAACGGCGGAAATTATAATACAGCTTTTGGATGGTACTCTTTAAAAGCCAATTCAACTGGCGCCAGCAATACTGCAGTGGGGAGTAGCACTTTGATTTTTAATACAACTGGTGATAATAACACGGCTTTGGGGAGGAATTCTTTATATTCCAACACAACCGGATATAACAATACATCAATAGGAACTGGTTCGCTATATCTCAACACAACCGGATATAATAACACAGCAGTGGGTTATTATTCATTAAATGAAAACACTAACGGGATTTACAATACGGCTGTCGGATATGAGTCTTTAGCTTCCAATACTACCGGAAATTATAATACTTCTATGGGGGTTTCATCCTTGGCTAATAATACCACCGGTAACAGTAATACAGCTGTGGGTCGTTGGTCAATGAGATATAACACTACAGGAATCAATAATACTGCGCTTGGAAATAATTCTTTATACTCAAATACAATCGGTAATTATAATACTGCCTTAGGAAGAGATGCTTTATATCATAACATTGATGGCAACAGTAACACTGCTATAGGACGGGGTGCATTATATGATAACTCGACTGGTGCTGCCAACACCGCAGTTGGGGATAATTCGATAGGTTCCAACACAACCGGTTATGATAATTCGGCGTTCGGCACTTCCTCACTTTTCTCAAATACAACAGGATATTACAATTCAGCATTCGGATATCAGTCGCTCTATGCCAACACCACAGGCTTTCAGAATTCCGCGTTCGGATACCAATCATTCTACTCCAACACAGGTGGTGATTGGAATTCTGCATTCGGATATCAGTCGCTCTACTCCAACACAATGGGCTCACTGAATTCTGCATTCGGATATCAGTCACTCTACTCCAACACAACGAACTTTAATTCAGCGTTCGGATGTTATTCGCTTAAGGACAACACCACTGGTCAAAAAAACTCAGCGTTCGGATATTATGCGCTTACTAATGTCACTACAGGCTACAATAACATCGGTATCGGCGAAAATGCACAAGTACCGTCCGGAACTTCAAGTAATCAGGTCCGCATTGGCAACACATCAATTACTTATGCGGGGATACAAGTCGCCTGGACTGTAACAAGTGACATAAGATTGAAGAAGAATATTATGTCTTCCAATCTAGGACTCAATTTTATTACCAAGCTAAACCCGGTTTCATACATCCGAAAAAATGATGAGAAAGAAAGAACTGAATACGGATTAATCGCACAGGAAGTTGAAGAAGTTCTGAAGCAAGAAGAAATTGAAAACACAGGAATGCTTACAATAACAGATAAAGGAATGTATGAACTGCGGTATAACGATCTGATTGCGCCAATGATAAAAGCTATACAAGAACTAAGTAGGGAAAATCAAACTTTAAAAGTCAAAAATCAAAATCTTGAAGAGCGGCTATCAAAGTTTGAGAAAATTCAAAATTCTTTAGTAAAAAAAATAGAAAAGCTTGAATCAAAGGGACAAATCGTAAAAACTAATTTGGTTCAAACGGAAGAAAACAACTAATAAAGAAAGTACATAAAATGAAAGACATTGATTTAACTCTTGCAGTTTGTGTTTTGTTAATAGCGATTAACGCCAATGCACAACACATTACCAACACGCTTGACGCTGGCGGGTTATTCAAAATAAAAGATGTAGCAAATGATTATCTAACCTTAAGTCAGTCCACCGGTCAAGTTAATATCTTAAAAACCCTGCGGCTTGAAAATACAACAAGCTCCAGTATAGGCGTGCTATTTAAAGGAACAAATAGATTTTTACACAATTATTATAACGGCGTTTCATATAATACTTTTATGGGTATTAATGCCGGGAATTTTACATTGACTGCTGCAAACTCGAATACGGGAATCGGCCACTCTTCTCTTCGTAGTTTAACCACAGGTGACTATAACACGGCATTGGGTACCTCTTCATTAGAGTACAATACAACCGGTTATTCTAACACGGCGATAGGTTATTTTTCTCTATCTACAAATACTGCAGGATACTCCAACACGGCTATGGGAGATTATTCATTATTTTCCAACACCGACGGTAATGAAAATACGGCTGTGGGTTTTTATTCACTTTACAGCAACACAACTGCTGATTATAATTCTGCGTTCGGGTTTTATTCTCTTTACTCCAACACTACAGGCAATTACAATTCTGCGTTCGGCTTTAACTCTCTTAATAACAACACTGCAGGCGCTTACAATTCTGCGTTCGGGGGCAGTTCTCTTCGCTCCAATTCAACTGGTACTGGCAATTCCGCGTTCGGGTATTATGCTCTTAAAGAGAACATAGGTGGCGATTACAATTCCGCGTTCGGAGATCATTCTCTTTACAAGAACACTACGGGCAATTACAATTCTGCGTTCGGGACTAGTTCTCTTAACAACAACACAACTGGTGATTTGAATTCCGCATTCGGGATACAATCTCTTAACAACAACATAGATGGCGGTTACAATTCCGCGTTCGGGTATTATGCTCTTTTCAACAACTCAACAGGCAATAATAATTCAGCATTCGGATATACTGCAGGCTCATCAGTAACAACAGGCAGTAATTTAACCTGTATCGGTACCAATGCAGAGCCAACTTCCGGGAGCGCAACAAATCAAATTACACTTGGCAATGGTTCTGTTACTTCACTTCGCTGTAATACCACAACCATAACCTCACTTTCAGATGCAAGGGATAAGAAAAATATCAACGATCTGAGTTTGGGAATTGATTTCTTAATGAAGATTAAACCCCGCCAATTTAATTGGGATAAACGTGAGTGGTATGAAGGCAATATTTCTGATGGAAGTAAAATGAAAGAAGAACCCACAGCCGGATTTATAGCACAGGAACTTAATGAAGCACAAACAACTGGAAATGCAGAATGGTTAAACCTTGTGTTAAAAGATAATCCCGAAAAGTGGGAAGCTACCCCGGGAAATCTTCTTCCTGTAATAGTTAAAGCAATTCAGGAGTTGAAGAAGGAAAATGATTATTTAAAAGCTGAATTAAAGGATGTTAAAGAAATCAGAGAAGAGATTGCAGAAATAAAGGAATTGAAAAAAGAATTAAGAAAAGAGATAAAATATTTTGAAGCTAAAAAAAGAGATCAAACATTTTTTAGTTCTTTCGAAATTAAATGAGCATGAAATAAAATAATTCAAATCTGAATTAACATTTTGTTCATAGTTGTACTACACCATGAAAGCCCCATTGTTTATGAATATCGAACTAATATTTATTTTAAAGCTAACTCACCTAAGTGTTGGTGTGGTGAATGTTAGATACATGTACAAGATCAGAAATGCCATGTAATGATTCACTGCTCGTTGAATTTAAGGAGAAAACAATTTAGCAAAAATACTTCTCCAAACTGCAAATAGAAGTTTTTGTTGAAAGAAAGAAGATGATTTTAATGCGTTAATATTTTTGAGGGGCTTCAATAGGTTCTTTATGTTACGGGCAACTCTATTTAAACCCGGACATGTTTTATGTAAGCGCACATCTTGATTCCGATTAATCTGATCGAGTGTGATTTAAAGCACACCGCAAACAGCACCTATTGAGAGTTGACATATATCAACTTATTTTAATGTCATAATATATGCCTGTTCTGCTTTTATTAAAATTAATTAAAAATTTTTTTTAGGAGGTTTTATGAACAAGTGCTTACAATCTTCTGATCGGTTTATTCAATTATCGTTTGTTTTCATTCTCCTATATTCAGTAAGTCTCTTCGCACAGTACAATCCCCAAATTGAGATTATCACCACATCAGATAATTTCTCCAAGACTAATTTCACAGAAGGACAGAACTTCCAGGTGGAAAAAATAAGTGCACATCAACTTAACCTGTTAAGTTTTGTTCCGCCAAGAATTTTTTCTTTAGAAGCCATGTTAATAATTTATTACACTTCTGTAATGCCATATTATCTTACGATTGGTGCTGAGAGACCAGGATTTGGATTCACATATGTAACTCAAAACCTATATGCAGCAGTTGCGTTGTCCTCAATTAACATGATTGCAATCAGATTTAGTTTGCAGCAATTGGGAATAAGCCCAGGAACCCCATGGCCGCCATCTGCATTGTTAAGAATTTATTTGCATTATTCTCAACAACCGCTTCCAAATCCGGGTCCCGAGTTTTATCAATATGATTTGGAAGTAAGACCGCTGGATGACGATGCAAGTAATGAGTATGCTGACAGCACTAGTAACGAACCTCCAATAACTGCAACCGATCCACCACCCAATTTAGGTTCTCCAATTGTTTCTTCCACACATATCGGTTGTTCAATCCCGAATGTTGACCTGGATTATTCAGCTAACCCATCGGGAACGGGATATGCTGGGGATAAAAATGCATGCGGACCTGCCGCTGCCTCAAATAGCATGATGTGGTTATCTCAAACCTTTCCAGGAATTACCATTCCTTTTTCTCATAGAGACTTATTGGATTCGCTAAGTAAATATATGGGCAGGCAGCCAAATTCCGGTGTGAATATTGAAACTTTCATTCAAGGAAAATTAAATTTTATAAAAAATCATAATCTCCCAATACAAATTAAATTTCAATCACAAGGCACTACAGGAAATATAGCTGCTTCCGGCGGGACGTACGCTAAGAATCAAAATACCGGAGCATATCCAACATGGGATTTTCTTAAAAGTGAGGTTGCAGATAGTGAAGATGTTGAGTTATTCTATAGATGGCATGATGGCGATAAATGGAGAGGTCATGTAGTTACTGTTACCGGTGTTTATGAGACAGCCGATGGTAAGAAAACTATCGGGATTAAACATGATGTCAATCAAAAAGATACTGGCGGGACAGTTCAAGAATATCCAGAAATAACTGTAGATGGTCTTGGTCGAATGGTTCTCCATCGCCATGGAGCGAAGAGATATGTGTCACATGTTGTTTCCGAAAGTCCGGGGCAGCCATATATAACATCTATTTTCCAAGATTATGAAAATAAACCTATAGGATTCTATCTTGGTCAAAATTATCCAAATCCTTTTAATCCAACAACTACTGTTCATTACTCAATTCCACAGAGAAGCAACGTATCATTAAAAGTTTATGATGTGCTTGGAAATGAAGTGGCAACATTGGTCAATGAAGAAAAGATAGCTGGAAGTTATGAAGTAGAATTCAAAGCCGAGAATCTCTCGTCCGGAATATATTTCTACACTTTGCAAGCCGGAAGTTTTACGCAAACTAAAAAATTAATTTTAATGAAATAGTTTTTAGTAAATAATCTTTATTCAGTCATTATATATTAATTTAAAGGAGACAACTTATTGGACGCTCATTTCGGTGAAACAAAGGAAAATTTAACAGTAATACTGCTTTTGCAGAGAGTTTAGAACTAATGCATTAAATAAAAAATAGAATTTCTTATTTAGGTAATAAAATGAAAAACTGTATTTTAACTTTTTTAATGATTTTTAGTTTTCAGCTAATAAATTCGGTTTTAGCACAGGATTGGAAACTTCAAACAAACCTTACCAGCAACATTGCACTTTATAGTGTTAAAACTATTAGCAGAGATATTGCTTGGACAGTTGGTGATCGTCCGGAAGATATCTATCGTACAACGAATGCTGGACAAACCTGGGTCAAAAAGACAAGAGTAGTAAATTCTACTACGGAGTTGCCTGTGACAATGGAAGCGATTGATTCGACAATTGCCTTTGTCGGAACTGCAAACCATAGTGGAAATGCGGGAATATACCGTACAACTGATGGCGGACAAAGCTGGCATCAAGTTTACTTACCGTCAGGTTCCGGAAACAACTATTGGAACTGGGTCCATTTTTTTGATTCACAAAATGGTATTGCTGAATGTGATCAAAATATTACAAATCAAAATTTCTTTATCGTAAAAACAACTAATGGGGGGGTCACCTGGACGCCAATCGCAATTCAACCAACAAGTAATCAGAATGAATATGGTATTCAAAACAGTGTTTATTTTTTTGATAGTTTAAATGGATGGTTCGGAACTGGACCTTTAAATGGACCCGGTATCGGCGGTCGTGTATTCCGAACAACAGATGGGGGAAATACTTGGGTCGGAGTGAACTCCGGAAATAATGGTGTTGTTAGAGGCATCAGTTTTATTTCGCCTTTAGTAGGCGTTCGTACTTCAGAGGGGTTTCCTTTTCTTACTGTCACGTCAGATGGTGGTCAAACATGGAATGCTGTAATAAATCTCCCTGTTCCAAATATCACAATAATGCTTTCTTCTGCATGTATAATTACACCGAATAAAAAACAGATTTGGCTATCCGGTGCCCATGGCTCAACAAATTTCATTTTAACAAGCATTGATGATGGATTAACCTGGCTCGAACAGACGGTTCCTAATCTTTTAAGTAATGTTGTTTATGATATGTCCACTATTACTTTCGGAGTTTCAAATGATAGTGTACAGGCATTTGCAGTTACCACAACATTGAGTGGTGGCGGTGGGTTAGTATTAAACTACTTGCATCCCGTGGGGTTTGTAACAGACGTAGGGGATGAAACCAAAAATATTCCAATCGAATATTCTCTTTCACAAAACTTTCCCAATCCATTCAACCCATCAACTACAATCAGTTGGCAGTCGCCAGTAGGCAGTTGGCAAACTTTGAAAATTTATGATATGCTTGGAAATGAAGTTGCAACTTTAGTGGATGAATACCGAGAGGCAGGAAAATATGAAGTTGAATTTAATGCAAAAAATCTTGCAAACGGTATGTATTTGTACAGAATACAAACCGGCTCATTTGCTGAAACAAAGAAGATGATCCTTCTTCGCTAAAATTCTCGTGGCAAGATGAGACTCACTTTGGATACGGTTATCGTTGGAAAGTGAGTCTCATCTGAATATACCTCACCTAAACTTAACCTCGCCATTTTCATTTGTTAAATCATTATAACTATTTTTAAACCGCAATTAAATCATTTATCCAGTTATCTTAAGGAGAAATATTTATGAATCTTACCAACAAAATTTTAGCAGAGTTCTTCGGAACATTCTGGCTCGTGCTTGGGGGCTGCGGCAGTGCTGTAATTGCTGCTGCTTTCCCCGGTGTTGGAATTGGTCTATTAGGAGTTGCCTTAGCTTTTGGATTAACTGTTCTTACAATGGCTTATGCTATCGGACACGTTTCAGGGTGTCATCTTAATCCTGCCGTAACATTGGGCTTGTGGGCGGGCGGCAGGTTTAAAGCATCCGAAATTTTACCTTACATTGTTGCACAAGTTTTGGGTGCAATTGCTGGTGCAGGAGTTTTATATCTCATTTCAAGTGGTACAGCGGGTTTTGATGTTAACGCTGGATTTGCCTCTAATGGTTACGCCGAACATTCACCGGGATTTTATTCTTTATCAGCCGGATTTGTATGTGAAGTTGTTATGACTTTCATGTTCCTTCTTATCATTCTGGGGAGTACCGATAGCCGGGCGCCGAAAGGATTTGCTCCAATTGCAATCGGTCTGGGTTTAACTCTGATACATTTAATCAGCATTCCCATAACTAACACTTCAGTTAATCCAGCAAGAAGCACAGGTCCGGCAATATTTGTCGGTGGGTGGGCTTTAGGTCAATTGTGGATGTTTTGGCTGGCTCCAATTATTGGTGGTTTATTGGGTGGATTCGTTTACGGTTTCATTGCTGGTAAAGATAAAGTTTAGTGATTCGTAAGTTTTTTTGAGGACTCCCCGTTTAGTGTGAGTCCATTTTTAATCACACCAAAATTTCCTGCCGTCACTCATAAATTTTGATGTGTTCTACATCACATACAAATAGTTGACAAAGGTGTATCTTTCACCCGACTCGAAATCATAATCTCTATCCTCTATTTCTGGTTAAACATTTTAAGAAATCAAGCGCATTCTCATTTCATCGTTTTTGTTGCTTAAAAATTTCTTGTGTACATGGTTCACATAAATAAAATCAATTAACAATAAATAATAGAAAGGGCTCTTCATGAAACAGAAAAATTTCTCGCTGTTACTCATGGTACTTTTTGTTCTCGCTTTCTTCGCAGAGTCATTTGCACAGAAGGAACTTCCCAAGTCTCAACTGTTACTGATGCATGAAGACCTTGTTCTTCCCTCAATGGCAGATAAATATGAACAGGCATGTAAAGATTATGTACAAATGCTTAAAGATGCGAAAATAGACAGCCGTTCTTATAGAGTAATTCAAAAAGATTATTTCAATTACACGGCCGTTATTCCTGTGACAGATTTTGACGGGCTTGCAAAGTATTTTGGGATGACTCCTGATGTTATAGAAAAAATAGGTAAAGAAAAATTTGATGCTCAGATGAAAAAATTTGACGGATGTTACGATACTCACCGCAATTATCTTCTTACTCTTCGCAATGACTTATCATACAAACCTGAATATGGATTAAACATGGATGAGGGATTGAATTATCGCCACCTCGACTATTTCTATCCTATTCCAGGGAAAGAAGATCAGATGATGGAGTTAATTAAAGAGTATAAAAAACTTTATGAGTCCAAAAAATTGCAAGAAGGTTACCGCGTTTATATGAGCTCGGTAGGAACCGAGAATGGAATGGTATTGTTTGTTCAGCCTGCCAAAAGCAGAGTTGATTTTGCAATGCTCTCCGATAAGCAGGATGAAATTTTGGGAAAAGAAGCCCAAGTATTGTGGGACAAATTATTAAAGGTCACTCAAAAGTTTGAGCACCATGATGGAGTGATGAGACCTGATCTTTCATTTCAGCCAAAATAATTGAAGAAAGGAAAATATCCACCATGGTCATGGCTGGTTTAGATTTTAGGGGATGTTTAAATGTGAATTCCATTGCAATGAAATAATTTAATTATCATTAATAAAGAAAGGTGTTCAAAATGAAAAGACAGGAAGTCTATAACCAGATTACTGAAATGTTTGGGGTTGTACCAAGCATGTTCAAGGAATTGCCGGATTCAACATTGGAACTTGAATGGCAATTGATGAAGAGGTCTCAGTTCGACGAAGGTCCGATTCCAAATAAGTATAGAGAACTAATAGGAGTTGCCCTTTCGGCTATCACCAAATGTAAATACTGTGCCTTCTTTCATACCGAAATCGCAAAGCTAAATGGCGCGACGGATGAAGAAATTGAAGATGCCGTACATTACGCTAAATCCAGTGCGGGTTGGAGTACTTACATCAACGGTATGCAGCTCGATTTTGAGCAATTCAAGAGTGAGATATTACAAGCGTGCGAACATGTTCGATCGCTTCAAAAATAAAATCTTTTTATAATTTTTTTATAACAATTAAAAAATAATTCCGAGGAGAAACAAATGATCGTAGTCCGTGATACATTCTATTTAAAATTTGGAAAAGCCAAAGATGCAAAAGCATTGATTAATGAATTCAGCGGGATTCTTGAGAAGTATGATAAGACACCTAGAAGATTTCTAACAGATTTTACCGGTGAATCTTATCGCTTAATATTAGAATCAACTTTTGCGGATCTATCTGCTTATGAGAGTACAATCAAAAGCCATTTTGGACGAGATGAATGGCAAAAATGGTATGAAAAATTCATTCCGCTTGTAAATCGTTCTGAAAGGGAAATACTAAATCTTGTTGAGTAAAGTTAAGTATTAAGAAACAATCCAAAATATAAATCACAGTGTTAAAGTTAAAATTAATTCATGCGGACAGGCAGTGAAATGTCTACCTGTTCATTTATTAAAATTAAGTACATAAAGGTTTTGAGCATAAATTCATTGCTCAAAAAAAAATAATTCAAAATCTTTTCTAACAAACAAAAAGGAACGTACTATGTTACAAACAACAAAAATCTTTGCAATAATTCTGGTTGCAATTCTTCTCCTTAGCGGGAAAAATTTCGCACAGCAATGGTCAGCTGAACAAAAAGCTGTCTGGGCTGGTGTTGAAGAATATTGGGCGGTGAGTACGTCCAGCAATCCACTTTCTTTCCTAAATTATTTTGATGATTCTTATACGGGTTGGTCATATGAAAATGAAACTCCGGGTACCAAAGCTGATGCTGTAAAATCGTTAAGTTATTGGCTTAATAAGGGTAAAGTGCAGTTTTATTCTATAACTCCTGCAAAGATTTGGGTTAACGGTGATTTTGCTTATGTCCATTATCACTATGCTCAAGTGTCTGAAGCTCCGGATGGAAAGCCAAATACTGAGAGGGGACGATGGACAGATATTTTGATGAAAAAGGGTGGTAAATGGCTTCTGGTTGGTGATCACGGCGGCGAAATTAAAAAAGATAACTAGTAATAGTTAAAGTAAGAGAAATATATTCATGGAACAGGCAGTGAAATATCTGCCCGTTTTAATTTGATAACCGATCAAAAAAAGGAAAAATACAATGGCACATTTTCTCGTTCATCATAAAGTTGAAGATTATAAAAAGTGGAAGCTTGCCTTCGACGATCATTCAGCTTACCGATCTAAAAACGGTTCCAAGGGAGGAAAAGTATTCCGCAGTTCAAGTGATCCAAGTGAAGTTTTCGTTCTTCTTGAATGGGATAGCATTGAAAATGCTAAAAAGTTCGCTCAGTCTGATCAAACAAAAGAAGTTATGAAGGATGCCGGCGTTGTGGGTATACCTTCAATTTATTTTGTTGAAGAAGCAGCTCACGCTACCGTGTGATCTCACACTCAAGCGTAAATTAATTTCAATATTTAATTCATTCATATTCGAAAGAAATAAAAATGGCACTTTCAATGATTCAGTTCTCGTACAAATCTGAAACGGTTGGAAATTTAGTAAAGAATCCAGAGGACCGCTCTATCGCAGTCAGAAACCTAGTTGAAAGGCTCGGAGGAAAATTAGTGGCATTCTATTATACATTTGGTGATTATGACGGATTTCTTATTGCTGATATGCCTGATAACACGTCCAGTTTAGCTGCTGTAATGGCTGCCTCTTCTGCTGGTGGAACAGCAAAACTCAAAACAACTGTTCTTATTACTGTTGCAGAAGCAATGGCAGCAATGAAAAAAGCTGCCGGACTAAAACTAGAACAGCCAAAATCATGACAAATTTATTTATCACAAATCACTCGGGAAGTATATGAAAAATTTAAAGGTGTTCATACCAGTCTTTGCAGCTTTATTACTTATGTCCTGTTCAAACCCAGATAGTAAGGTCAAAGACAACATTAAAATGTACACTCATACTTGGGATGAAATATTGAATAAAGGAAATCTCGACATGTTCGATACCAACTTCTCACCAAACTATACAAATAAAACTGTGACAAACACTGTCAATGGTCCAGCAGAAGGCAAAAAATATTTTGGAGCATTTTTAAATGGATTTTCGGATATAAATTTTGTTGTTGATGAAATATTCGGAACTGGAGACAGAGTAGTTAAACGTTGGACTTTCAGTGGAACACATACTGGTGAATTCAGCGGTGTTGCCCCAACCGGTAAAAGAATGTCTGTTAAAGGTGTTTCCGTAACACGAATTGTGAATGGCAAAATCGAGGAGGAATTAGACTACATGGATGATTTAGGATTTCTGCAGCAGCTTGGTGTAATTCCAGAAATTAATTAAAAATAATATAATAAATAATGGTTTACTTAATATAACAAACAAAAAAGGAGATAGCGCTATGAAACTGTTGCAATCAATATTCACTGTATTATTTGCAGTGACAATCTTATCCGGATACATCTTTGCGCAGGATGCCGTAAAGGTTGATCCGAAACATTACAAAGTCGAATTTGAAAATGATCAAGTTCGTGTCTTAAGAATTACTTTGGGACCAAAAGAAAAGACTGAAATGCATTCTCATCCTGAGGGAATGGTGGTTTTTCTGAGTGATTCGAAAGGAAAATTTACATATCCTGACGGCAAAACAGAGAAACGTGAGTTTAAAAAAGGATCTTTCAGCTGGGTTCCGGCAACAACGCATCAAGGTGAAAATGTGGGTAATAAACCTTTTGAATTACTACAGATTGAAATGAAGACTAAATGATAAATCAAAAATATCTTAAACAATTAAAAAGAGTAAGTGCTATGAAACAATTAATTAACACAATTCTAAAAGCAAGTTCTTTGTTTTTAGTCATGTTATTTGTCATTCTCTCGGGATGCCAGCAGCAAACGCCGCCAGACTATTCCAAGGAACTAAAACCTCTTACGGATAAATACAGCGAAGCCTGGCGAACCGGAAATGTAGATGGATTAGATGCGATTGTTGATCCGAATTTTGTAAGGCATGCAGATAAAGGTTCATCTGCTGATGGATTAGAAAACTTGAAAAAGGTAATTAAGGCATTTAAAGCTGCCTATCCGGATCTTAAATTAAGTTTTAGTGAAGAGTTTTATGGTGAAAATCAATATGCAGGACACTGGTCATTTACCGGAACAAATACAGGTCCTGGCGAAATACCTCCGACTGGAAAAACTGTTTCGCAGTGGGGAATCAGTTTAATTCATTTCAAAGATGGAAAGATCGTGGAAGAGTGGGATGGATTTGACAATATGCCATTACTGGAGCAACTTGGATATACAATAACGGCTCCAGTTGCAAAGAAAAAGTAAAGAGTTTTAAAAGCCATTATTAATTTCATTAACAAACAAAAAAGGAGCTAGTGCTATGAAGTACTTGATCATATGTTCTTTCGTTATGTTACTCTGGTTTGCAGAAGGCAGTGAATTGCTTGCACAATCGGCACAGGGTAATGCATTCGTGGTTACAAATTTGGAAGCAGCATTTCCTGAAGACGGAAAGATGGCGGAGTTTGATTCACTTACTCATCTGTACCAAATAAATGTTTGGGATAGAAATCCCTTTGTGATAAGCCACAAAATAATCCGCCATTGGTGGGGAAATAATAACAGAGATATCATAGAGATTACCGAGATAAAATCTTGGGAGGATATTCCCAAAGCCATGCAAAAGAGTAATGAACTTTTCGAAGAGGTTTGGTCATCAAAAGAAGCCCGCGATAAATTTAACAAAGCTTATGATAAATATTTCACCGGTAAGCACTCGGATGAAATTTATCGAGAAGTAAAATTCAATTCAAAAAACTAGTACACTAATCAATCAATCAATCTTTTATTATTTCAAAGGAGAAATAAAAATGTTAAATGAAATGCCTGTCCCGACTCAGTTGGGAAAATCCCGAAACACGGGAAAGTCGTTCAAAATGTTCTTTCTTCCAATGTTCTTTTTCCTTCTTTTTTCTGCCGGTGTTTTTGCTCAAGAGCATTATACAGAAGGTAATGTTCGTGTGGTTAGTTTCTACAGGACCAAACCCGGTCAGTTTGACAATTACATGAAATACCTTCGCGCAAATTTCCTTCCCACACAGGCAGAAGCAAAGAAGCAAGGATTAAATGAAGGTTATTATATTCTTTTAAATACTCCTTCAAGCCCTGACGATTGGGATATAGCAATTGCAACTATGTACAAAAATTTTGGTGATGCTCTTGATTATAGTCAAAGCGATGAAGATAAAATGAAAAAAATTCAAGAACAGCATTATAAAACCAGTGATGAAGAAAAAATGAGTGAGATGACTTCTAAACGGTTTGATATGAGAACTTATATCGGAACAAAGTACTTCCGTGACATCACCCTAAAACCATTGAAGTAATTTTCTAATAAACCAATTCTTTAATATTCAAAAAGGAACTAGTGTTATGAATATGTTCTCTCAAATCTTTGCAATAATTCTCGTTGCATTTATTTTTTTTACCGGAAAAAGCTCCGCACAAAGTATTGATCAGCCAATACTTGTTGTAAGCTTTAATATGGTTCCAATGGCTGACGTTGGAAAAGTTAATAAAATGGTTGATTCGGTTTTCACTCCTGTGCTTAAAGAACTTGTTGATGAAGGATTCATCTATAGTTTTGGTTTCTTCAGCCACACTTGGGGAGACGAATGGAACTCGAATGTTTGGTACACAGCTAAAGATATGTCATCATTTGATAAATTCTGGGATGAGTACGTTAGTCGGATGAATAAAAAACATCCAGGAGCTTTTGCATCAGCAACAAAATATTTCCAGGCACATAAGGATAATATTTATATAATCAGGAATCAGTATCCTAATCCACCCCAAAAATAAAACATTTCAAAGTAAAGATGTCATCTTATCGTAAAGATGACATCTTCAATATTCTAATGTTTCGGTAACATTATACATACAAACTATCATATAAACAGAGAAATATTATTAATGCTTTTTGTAAAATCTGATCAAATAACAGTGAAGACACTTCCAACTTTATCTGAAAATACTTTTTTACGGTACTTTTCTTTTGCAGCACTCTATATTGCTCAAGGGATTCCCGAGGGCTTATTATGGTATGCCATTCCTGCCTGGCTTGCAATGAACGAGAAGAGTGCTGTGGAAATAGGAAGCTATGTTGCGATAATTGGAATTCCATGGAGCTTAAAAATAATTAACGCTCCAATTATGGATAGGTTCACTTACTTGGCAATGGGTAGAAGAAGACCCTGGGTATTATTCGGCCAACTGGGACTTATATTAAGCTTTTTATCAATGTCTTTAATTGCAGATCCAATAAATAATTTATCTGTCTTAATGATATTGGGTTTTGTTGTCAGCTTTTTTGAAGTGTCGCAAGATATTGCTGTGGATGGAATGGCAATAGATATTTTACCTATCGATCAGCAGGCGCGGGCAAATGGTTTAATGTGGGGATCAAAAACATTAGGAATTTCTGCTTCAGTTGCCGCAGGCAGTTGGATAATGAGCCATTATGGGTACTTCTACGCAATCGTATCATTCTCAATAATAGTTAGTATGATAATATTGGTTCCTTTGTTGTTAAGAGAAAGACCCGGAGAAAAATTGTTACCGTGGACAAAAGGAGACGCTTCAAAAGCCGCAGAGAAAATTCAATTACACAGTTGGAAAACTATTTTTAAAAGTTTAATCAAAGTATTTTTTTTACCAGTGAGTTTAATGATGGGTATAGCTGCCTTTAGCTTTTCTGTAGGCAGAGGTTTAATTGACACTCTATTACCTGTTTTTACCGTGCAGAAACTCGGATGGGCTGATACACATTATTCACAAATTTTTGCAATGGCAAATCTTATCTCCGGAATTTTCGGAATGCTTGTCGGTGGTTTTCTCGTTGATTATTTCGGTAAAGTCAGGATGATGACGATTTATCTTTTTCTATTGATCTCATTAATGGCGGGGATGTTCTTTCTTAAAATTTATTGGCAAAACGAAGTATTGATGACGGGATTTATAATCAGTTTTTACATTTTGCTGACATCAACTACGATAGCAATCTTCGCTTCAGCAATGCAGCTATGCTGGAAAAGAATTTCGGCAACACAGTTTACGCTTTATATGGCAATTTCAAATTTGGGTTTAGCGGCTGGCGCTGCGCTTATGGGACAATTAAAAAACGTATTCGATTGGGAATATCTATTCTTAGCTTATATTCTTTTTGCAGCAATTATGTTGGTTCTGATCAGATTTATCAATTTTGAAAAACACCAAAAGCGTGTTGCGAAATTGGATATTCAATACCCGCAAAATGATTAAGTGACCGATCTGTATTTTTTTGAATTTAATTTGAACTTAACAACCAAATGATTAAACGGGACACGACTGGATAATTATATTACATTCAATCTTTTAACAATTATTTAGAACGAAATATAATCTATTAAAGTAGCTGCAGATTTATGAAGAAAAAATTAGAAAGAGGAAAAACGGAAATCTCTAAAGCTGTTGTGAATGATGTTATGGAAGTGCATAATTTGTTTTGGGAATCTTATGCCCGAAGAGATATTGAGCTCCGGTTCTCACTTTGTTCGGAAGATGTTACATTTATTGGAAGTGGTTTGAATGAAAGAGCAATAAACAAATCTGAGTACAAGGAAATCAATGAAACAGGTGTGAAACAATTTCCCGATGCATTCAAGATTAAGTTTTTATGGACTCATTTTACTTTAGTAAATGAAAATGTTGCATGTGTTGAATCCGAGGCTGTCTGGAGTCAGTTGATAAATAAAAAAGAGTCAAAAGAATTATTAAGAAATACGACTTTACTAAAGTGTGAAAAGAATATATGGCTGGTCACCCATGTTCATGGATCTGTACCTGATTACAGGTTGAAGGATGGTGATTACATGACAAACGAACAAACAATAATCCGAAACCAAGAATTAGAACGACAGGTATTTGAGAGAACTCAGGATTTAAATAAGACTTTAGAAGAACTTGAACAAAAGAACCGCGAACTTGAAATTGAAAGTGCATTAGAAAAAGTCCGCACAATCGCAATGGGAATGAGAAAACCAGATGATATGCTTGATGTGTGCAAGACAATTTCTCTTCAGCTTCAAGCTTTAGGAGTGAAGGAAATTCGCAATGTTCAGACAGCCATCTTTTATGAGCAGCGCGGTACTTATATGAATTACGAATACTATGCAAAGCACGATAAAACCGTTGTTACCGAAACAACCTACACAAATAATAAGCTGCACGAAGAGTTCGCTTTAAAAATGATCAAAGGCAAAGGCGAAGTTTTTATTACTCACATAAAAGGTGATGAAGTAAAAGATTGGATTGCATATCAAAAAACTACAAATGTTTTCATTGATAAATATCTGGAAACCGCTTCTTCTCTTAACTACTACTGGTTCTCTCTTGGTCCGGTTGCACTTGGAATTTCAACATATCACCCTCTGACTGAGGAAGAAATAAATTTATTCAAGCGATTCCTGAAAGTGTTTGAACTTGCATATCAACGGTATCTGGATATTGAAAAAGCAGAAGCACAGGCAAGAGAATCACAGATAGAATTGGCTCTGGAAAGAGTTCGTGCTAGAACAATGGCAATGCAAAAAAGCGAAGAACTCAAAGAGGTGATTCGGGTTGTTTATGAACAGTTCGTACACTTAAAGATCAATGTTGACCATGCAGGTTTTGTGGTTGATTATACACCAAAAGGTGACTGGCATTTCTGGATTGCTGATGAGCAGGACATTCCATCTAAAATAACCCATCCATATTTTGAGTCTATCTGGGCTCATCAATTTAATGAAGCAAAAGATAAAGGTGAGGACTTCTTTGCCACCAATTTAAATTTTGAAGAAAAGAACAAATTTTACAATGAACTTTTATCTTATGTTCCCAGTTTACCAGATACGTCAAGAGATTTTTATTTAAGCTGCCCCGGGCTTGCAGTAACAACAGCATTGTTTGATAATGTTTCCCTCTACATTGAAAATTTTTCAGGCACTCCTTATACACATGAAGAGAACAAAATCCTCATACGTTTTGGAAAAGTATTCCAGCAAACATATACCCGTTTTCTTGATCTTCAAAAAGCTGAAGCGCAGGCAAGAGAGGCACAGATTGAAGTGGCATTGGAACGAATCCGTGCGCGGGCGATGGCGATGCATACATCCGATGAGTTGATGGATGTTGCCGGCATTCTGCGAGAACAAATGGGATTGTTGGGTCAGCCGGATCTTGAAACTTCAGTAATAAATTTGTTTGAAGAAAACTCGGATCAGGTTCTGTCATGGCATGTATTTCGGTCGCCTGAATTATTATCCGGGAAAATTATCACGGGTGCAGCGTCGTTCCCGTGGGATTCAAGCGCAATTTCCAGAGAAATGATGGAGGCTTACCGTTCAGGGCATCAAGAATTTACGATGGAAGCAGACGGCGTAAAGGCAATGGAACTATTTCAGGTATTGGTACACGCGGCTCCCGAGATTGCAAAGTACGCCGGCGATAGCCTTCCCGAGAGAGTATGTTATCATCTTACATTTTTTTCAGGAGGAGCACTGTTGATGGTTTCCTATCAACTTCCATCCGAAGAAGCCAAATCATTACAGCGCAGGGCGGCATCGGTTTTTGATCTTGCATATCGCCGGTACCGCGATCTGAAGAAAGCAGAAGCGCAGGCAAGAGAAGCACAAATTGAAGCTTCTTTGGAAAAAGTAAGAAGCAGTGCAATGGCAATGCATAAAAGTAATGATATTTCTTCAACAACAACTGCAGTATTTGAGGAATTAAGAAAATTAAACATTCAATCCAAACGCTGTGGAGTCGCACTGCTTTCGAAGAACTCTCATATTGGTCATGTTTATGCTGCTGCAACTTCTTCAGATGGAAAATTCCTTACGCTGAGGCGATCAATTGATATGACGCAGCATCAATCTCTGCAGCAACAGTATGAAAGCTGGAAAAAGCAAGAGAATTATTTTATTGAAATGAATAGAGATGAATTAAAATCTTATTATCAGCTTCCCTTTTTTTATTCATCACCTGATTATGTTCCGCCTGCAAATTATGAACGGTCTGAGTACGGTTATTATATACCTTTTTCTGAAGGACTATTTTATGTCTGGACAGAAGAACCTTACTCTGAAAGTGAAATAAATATCCTGAACCGTTTTAAAAGTATCATAGATCTTACTTTCCGACGTTATTTTGATCTTCAAAAGGCCGAGGCACAGGTAAGGGAAGCACAGATAGAAGCCTCTCTTGAAAGAGTTCGTTCTAAAGCTATGGCAATGCACAGCCCGAATGATTTATCCGAAACAGTCAATGTTTTCTTTAAAGAATTAAAAACACTCGGTATTATTCCAATTCGTTGCGGTGTTGGTCAGATTGACGAAGCAACCAGAACAACAAGTTTAACGACAACTACATCTTCCCAGCAGGGAGATTCATTTCAAGTAATTGGAAAAATAAAACAAACCGGTCATCCGGTTCTTGATGGAATTTTTGATAACTGGAAACTTCAGAAAGAATATCATCCTGTGCTAGAAGGAGAAGATGTAAAAGCTTACTACGATGTTATGAATCCTCAAATCGGTTATCCTGATTACCCTGAAGGTGTAACGCAGTATGGAAATTGTTTTTACTTTAAAGAAGGATTTGTTTTCGCCTGGACTGAAAGTAAACTATCCGAAGAAGAGTTACAGATATTTCGTAGGTTCACTTCAGTACTAAGTCTTACATACAGGCGCTATCTAGATTTAAAAGAAGCTGAAGCTCGAGCATTCGAAGCAGTAAGGGAAGCATCTCTTGATCGAGTTCGTGCTGAAATTGCCTCTATGAGGACAGCCGAAGACCTAAACCACATTACTCCGATTATTTGGCGTGAACTTAAAACCCTTGAAGTTCCTTTTATTCGATGCGGTGTTTTCATTGTTGATGAGAATCATTCTAAAGTTCAGGTTTATTTATCAACACCGGATGGTAAATCACTCGGAGTTTTGAATTTACCATTTAATACTAATGAACTGACGACTGCAACGGTTGAGCACTGGAGAAAGAAAATTGTTTACACTGAACATTGGAACAAAGATCAGTTTATAAACTGGGCTCACTCAATGATTGAAATAGGACAAATCCAAAACGCTGAAACTTATCAGGGATCAGCTAATCCACCAGAATCTCTGAATTTGCATTTTGTTCCATTCGAACAGGGTATGCTTTACGTTGGGAACATTTCTTCGCTCAATGAAGAAAAACTTCAATTAGTAAAAACATTAGCGAAAGCGTTCTCAATTGCTTATGCACGATATGAAGATTTTAAAAATTTAGAAGAAGCAAAAAACAAAATTGAAGTCACCTTGAAAGAATTAAAATCCGCACAAGTTCAACTAATACATTCAGAAAAAATGGCCTCGCTTGGAGAACTAACTGCCGGTATTGCTCACGAAATAAAAAACCCGTTAAACTTTATAAATAATTTTTCTGAATTAAGTAATGAATTGTTGGATGAAATGAAAATCGAATTACAGAATGATAATACAGAAGAAGCGATGGCAATAGTCAATGATGTAAAACAAAATCTTGAAAAGATTTATCATCATGGAAAACGAGCGGATTCTATTGTAAAAGGCATGCTGCAACACTCAAGAGGAAGTTCGGGAGAGAAAACATTAACAGATATAAATGACCTTCTCGATCAATATGTAAATCTTGCTTATCACGGTTTAAGAGCACAGAATAAAGAATTTAATATCATTATTGAAAAAAATTATGATGCTATGATGGAAAAGATAAACGTTGTTCCGCAGGATATCAGCAGAGTTTTTCTTAATATTATTAATAATGCTTGTTATGCAGCATATGACAAAAAGCTAAAAAGCGAGGATAACAATTTCTCTCCAACGTTAAAAGTTTCAACTAAAAATCTGGATGATAGTGTTGAAATCAAAATTGCCGATAATGGAAATGGAATTCCTAAGGATATCTTAGATAAAATTTTCCAGCCATTTTTTACAACAAAACCTACAGGCGAAGGGACCGGTTTGGGTTTATCACTCAGTTATGACATTGTAGTAAAACAACATGCCGGTGAAATTAAATTTGAGAGTGTGGAAGGAAAGTATACGGAATTTATAATTAATCTTCCCAAACAATAAAGCAACTTATGATGACGTTAAGTTTGCTTTAATAAATTTAAATGATTTCTGTCAGCCGAAGGTGGAATGATGTTATGTTTGTTTTGATAAAAGTAATATAAACCGTGAGCGTTTCTTTTTTTTCAAAACAGATAATTATGGATGTCTCTTTTCTCGAAATTCAATGTTAGGATTGATTTGTATGAAAATAAATATTGTCTCTTTATTTCTATATATACTTGTTTTTACATCAATGAGTTATTCACAAAATAAAGATACGCTCTTTATTACAGCCGATAGTCTTGTACGTATAGAATATTACTTAGGTAGGTGGGATAAAGCTGATTGGTTTTATAAATCTGGAGATGATCCTTCATGGGTGCTTCCAGAATATGACCACAGTGATTGGGATACGGTTAACTCATGGTTGCAAATTGGGAAATTTGATCAAAGCGAGTGGAAAGGTGTTGCATGGTTAAGAATTGTATTTAGAATTGATTCTTCACTTAAAGGTAAAACAGTTGGTCTAGGAATGCACCACGACGGAGCTTCGGAAATTTATTTAAATGGTAAAAAGGTATTAACCTTTGGCGAAATAGGTAAAAATGCGGATGAAGAAAAACCTCATGATCCAAATTTTTTCCCTAAAGCTATAAATTTTGATACCAGTTCTGTTTACACACTTGCTGTAAGAATATCAAATCAGGCGGCAGTAAAGCACGCATATCTTTATGCTAAATTTATTGGTCATATTGGGGTTGGTATTTATCTGTTCGATAATAACACTCAAAGTAAAAAGATATTAGAAAGAAATTATAAAGCATTTTCTTTTGAATGGGCTATCAAAGGATTTAGTTTGGCCTTCGCTGTAATATTTATTTTACTATACTTTTTCTATTCAAAACAGAAAGAAAATCTTTTTTTCTCATTATTTGTCTTAGGTATATTTTTATCTTATACATCGGGAACAATTGAGTATATATTTAAAGCTTCTTTTTATACTGTCGTATTTGCACGCTTTCTAGGTTTTATCTCTTTTACCATCATCTTTATCAATTTATTGCTTTTCCTATATCAAATCGTTTACAAAAGAACAATCAAGTTATTTTGGTTTTTTCTAATCGGCTTTCTGATTATAAATTTTGTAATATTCTTTAGCTTCGATCAACTAACTTCATATAGCATTCCTATGTTAATTGGGGTAGCAATACTTGGAATAGAGACTGTGAGAGTAATTGTCATCGGTATAAGAAAAAAAATACCGAACATTAGAATAATAGCCGGCGGAATAATCGTTTCTCTATCACTGATTTTATTCAATGTTACTGCGTTTTTGATTGAGCTTAATATTGAATTACTTAATTTATTAGAGGACTTTTTGGTCCCAATACTTATCCTTTCAATTCCTTTTTCCATGGCTATTTATCTCGCTAAAACATTCGCTAAAATGAATAATGAACTTGAGGAACGGATCGTCACAATTCAACAAATGTCTGAGAAACAACTTGAGCAAGAACGTTATAATGCTGAATTAAAGATGCAATCTGAGCTAAATAAATTGGAGAACGAAAGTAAAACAAAAGAGCTTGAGCAAGCTAAAGTGATTGAAAAGTCATACACAGAGCTAAAAGCTACCCAAGCGCAGCTTGTTCATTCCGAAAAAATGGCTTCGCTCGGTGAATTAACTGCTGGCATAGCCCATGAAATAAAAAATCCATTAAACTTTGTGAACAATTTTTCTGATCTCAGTAGAGAATTACTGGATGATTTGAAAGCAGAATTGGAGAATGATAATAAAGAAGAGGTAATGGCAATTGCGGAAAGTTTAAAACAAAATCTTGATAAGATAAACCAGCATGGCAAAAGAGCTGATTCTATTGTTAAAGGAATGCTGATGCATTCAAGAGGAACATCTGGAGAGAAAGTTTTAACAAATATAAATGACCTTCTCGATCAATATGTAAATCTTGCTTATCACGGTTTAAGAGCACAGAATAAAGAATTTAATATCACAATCGAAAAAGATTATGATGAATCACTTGAGAAAATAAATGTTGTTCCTCAGGATATCAGCAGAGTATTTTTGAACATAATTAATAATGCTTGTTATGCTGCGTATGACAAAAAGCTAAAAAGCGGGGATAATAATTTCACTCCAACGTTAAAAGTATCAACTAAAAATCTTGATGATAGTGTTGAAATTAAAATTGCTGATAATGGAAATGGAATACCTCCGGAGATTATTGACAAAATATTCCAACCGTTTTTTACAACCAAACCAACTGGTGAAGGAACCGGGTTGGGATTGTCACTTAGCTATGATATAGTAGTAAAGCAACATGGTGGTGAAATAAAATTTGAGAGTGAGGAAGGAAAGTACACGGAGTTTATTATTACTATACCTTATCATTAAACTAGCTCAAGTTGACTGTCTAATATTTAAAACCGTTAAAGCAGTAAGTGAACCAATTTAAAATGAACAAGAATTTCTCGAATGATCCTAATTAAACTTTATTTATCAGCTTTAATTTTTATTATGCTCATCTTTAGAACGGGCCAGGCTCAAACTATCAATGAGATAGGCAAACCGTTCATTGCTAATTGGTCGCCGAAAGATTATGACGCACATTCACAGAGCTGGGCAATTATTCAAGACAGCCGGGGAATAATGTATATTGGTAATTCCAGCGGTATGCTGGAATTTGATGGTGTTTCCTGGCGTTTGCTTGATTACGGAGAAAAGAGTTTTATCAGGTCTCTTGCAATAGATAAAAGTGATAGAATATTTGTTGGTGCCAAAAATGAAATTGGATATTTCTTGCCAGTAAATGAATTCATTAAAAATAATAATGGCAAAAGTAAATTAGAGAGACCATTTATCTCTTTGTTAAAACGTGTCCCACCTGAGCACCGTGAATTCAATGACGTTTGGAAAACTGAAGTTTCATCAAAAGGAGTTTTTTTTCTTACCGACAAACTTTTGTTTCGATACATTCCGGGAAAAGAAAAATTTGAAGAGGGTAAATTTCATGTTTGGAAATCTAAAACCGGATTTGGTGGAATGAGCTTATTTGATGACCGTATTTATGTTGGACAAAATGATGTTGGATTAATGGAGGTAAAAGGGGATTCTCTTGAGTTAATTCCTGGCGGAGAAATAGTGGATTGTGCAATTGAATTTATGATTCCCATTTCTAAAAGTGATGCGAATAAAAAAATTCTGATTGGAACTGTATCCTGCGGACTCTTTTGGTATAATGGAATTGATTGTATTCCTTTAAAAAGTGATGCTGACTCTTTCTTAAAAGAATTGAAAATTAATTCCGGTCGTCTTTTAGCAGATGGAACAATAGCCATAGCTACACAAAACTGCGGCATAATAATTTTTGATCCTGCTGGTAGTGGAACTATTCGTAATGTTATTAACAAAAGTTCCGGGTTGAGGGATGATATTGTTCATTATCTTTTTACTGACAGGGATGGAGGTCTTTGGGCGGCACACAATAGTGGTATTGCCCGGTTGGAAGTGCCTTCACCTTTCTCATTTTTCGATGAAACCCACGGTCTTAAGGGTAGTCCTAATGCTTTTTTAAGATACAAAAACACCTTGTATATCGGTACAGATATAGGATTATATTATCTCAATCTTTCTCTAAAAAATTTTCCGGGAGATGCTCAGTACATTGGTAGAAATATTACAATTCCGCAGCCGCAGTTTAAACCTGTTGCGGGTATAAAAAATTGGGTTTGGGATATCATCCATTTGCCAAGAACTGATGAACTGCTAGCAAGTAATGGGAACGATCTTTATCGAATCCGCGGCGATAAAGCAGAACTTTTAATATCATACGAAAACTATATTATGACTCTGCATTGCTCAAATAAGGATCCCAACCGTGTTTATATTGGTTTGCGTTCTGGAGGCTTAGCAACGGCCCGATTTAATCCCGGAAATAATACGTGGTCTGATGAAGGGAAAATTCCAGGCATTGATGAGTATATTAAAAATATTGAAGAAACTGAAGATGGCAGTTTATGGTTATCAGCAAAGTATGAAAAGTACTTAATCAGAGTAAAATTTCTGCAAACTATTTCTCTGACAAAACAAAGAGACTTGTCAAAACCTGAAATTACAAGATTCGGTCAGGCAGAGGGACTACCAGATTTAAAATCTGTTTATTCAATCGTGATAAATGGACAGCTCTTTGCTTATCCAGGCAGTGCAATCTACCGGTTTGATAACTACAATAATATTTTTATTCGTGATTCAACTTTTTTTGCCACGCCAGACACTTCTGTATATATTGAAATTGCTACTGAAGACAAATTTGGAAATATTTGGTTTGAGTTTGACAGGTTTTTACACGTTTCTAAACGTAAAGAAGATGGTTCATATAAAACTGAAACAGCCTCATTTCGCCGAATTGAGAGACAAGTATTTATGAGTATTTATCCGGAAGAAGATGGCGTGGTTTGGTATGGTGGTGGTGATGCACTTATACGTTACGATGGCGGAGTGACTAAAAATTATGGAGCAGATGTTAGTGCTTTAATCCGTCGTGTTATTGCTGGGAGAGATTCAATTATTTTTGAGGGTTTACCTATTGCTATTGAAGAAATACAATCACAAATACCATTTACATCAAATACACTTCGCTTCGAATACTCTATACCAAGCTACGATAATTATAAAGCTAATCAGTACCAATTTTTTCTCGAAGGATTTGATGATGATTGGTCTTCATGGACAAAAGCAGCAGAAAAAGAGTACACCAACCTGCCGCAAGGAGATTATAAGTTTCATGTAAGGGGAAAAAATATTTATGATTCAGTAAGTGGGGAAGCTGTTTATAGCTTTACTACTTTGCCGCCATGGTACTTGTCCTGGTGGGCTTATGTTGTTTATGCATTAAAATTGGGTCTGATCATCTTTACAATTGATCGCATTCAGCGCCGAAGATTGGTTAAAAAAGAACGTGAACGGTCCGAGATTCGTGAAACAAAACTTCGTTCGCAGGCCATTGAAGCTGAAAACAAAATGCTGCAATTAGAAAATGAGCGAATAGAATTAGAGTTTCGCAAAACAACGGAATTGAAAACAGCTTACACCGAGTTGAAAGATACGCACGAAAATCTTAAAGCTACTCAGCAGCAGCTTGTTGTTCAGCAAAAACTTGCATCACTTGGGCAGCTTACTGCCGGCATAGCCCATGAAATAAAAAACCCGCTGAACTTTGTAAATAATTTTTCTGAAATTAGTAAAGACTTGCTCAATGATTTAGAGGTCGAAGTTGAAAATAAAAATCAAAAAGAGGTTAGGGGTCTTATTGATAATTTAAAGCAAAATCTTGAGAAAATAACCCATCATGGTAAGCGTGCTGATTCAATCATCAAAGGGATGCTGCTTCATTCAAGGGGTTCATCTGGCGAAAAAATGTTAACCGATATTAATGATCTTCTTGACCAGTATGTTAATCTTGCATATCACGGAATGAGAGCACAGAACAAAGAATTTAATATAAGGATCGAAAAAGATTATGATGAATCACTTGAGAAAATAAATGTTGTTCCTCAGGATATCAGCAGAGTATTTTTGAACATAATTAATAATGCTTGTTATGCTGCTTATGACAAAAAGCTAAAAAGCGGGGATAACAATTTCTCTCCAACGTTAAAAGTTTCAACTAAAAATCTTGATGCTAGTGTTGAAATTAAAATTGCTGATAATGGAAATGGAATACCTAAAGAGATATTAGATAAAGTTTTCCAGCCATTCTTTACAACTAAACCACCAGGAGAGGGAACAGGGCTTGGTCTTTCGTTAAGCTATGATATTGTTGCAAAGGTTCATAATGGCAAAATAAGTTTTGTGAGCGAGGATGGAAATTATACGGAGTTCACTATAATTTTACCGAAGGTATTACAATAGGTAAAATATTTTTATGAAAAAGCCGATCTCAAAATATCTGGTTGCAATCTTACTAGTAGTTTTCAATTCAATTGCTTTTTCTCAGGAAACCAATTTTAGATTTAAGCACATTGATATTGAACAAGGTCTGTCGCAGAACATGATCCAAAATATTATTCAGGACAGTAAGGGATTTATGTGGTTTGCTACCTGGGATGGGCTGAACAGATATGATGGATATGAGTTTAAAGTATTCAAACATATTGATGGTGATACTTCAAGTCTGCCCATGAATAAAATTTATTGCTTGCTTGAAGACCACCTCGGCAGACTGTGGGTCGGATTGGCTGGCGGAGGGCTTTGTTTGTTTGACAGAGAAAAGGAAGAGTTCATTAACTTCAGTCAAAGACCAGATGATAACTCCTCGATAGGAGGCAATTTTATACTAACACTTTATGAGGACAGTAAAAACCGGCTTTGGGTGGGTTTGCGGAATGAAGGGCTTTCACTAATTGAAAATACTGCCGACTTAGCTTCCGGGGCTGGCAATAAAATCAAGTTTATAAATTTCACTAACGATCCAAAAATATCCGGCACTCTAAATGGAAAAGTGATAATGAGCATTCTTGAAGATAAATCAGGAACGCTATGGTTTGGATCATCAGATGGCTATCTCAATAAGTTAGTTGAATCCACAAACGGAAATAAATTTGTCGGTTTCTTTTCTGGGTCTAAATATGATTTATACAACGGGATTGATTTTATAGTGGAGGATAAAGATAACTCTGGATTCTTATGGATGGCTGATTATTACCAGGGTATAAAGTGGTTCGATTCCAAATCTCAAAAATTTATTTATGAATACCCCTATGCAAATCTTAAGGATAAAATTCCCACAGCAAACATATTAAGCATCCTGCTTGATAACAGAGGGGAGTATTGGTTAGGAACTCATGCAAAAGGAATTTATACATATAAGCCGGATGTAAAAAACAAAGCACAAGATAATCTCGAACATTTCAATCTTGATCCTACTGACCCAATGGGAATTAATGCGCCTAACATCACCGATTTATTTGAAGATAAATCCGGTTTAATCTGGATTGGGACGAACACTGACGGGCTTTATACATATAACAGAGATTCAAAAACATTCAAGAGTTTTAGTCACAATCCATTTGATAAAAACTCACTTAATAATGATTTTACATTAAGTGTGATGGAGGATAATGATGGGAATGTCTGGATTGGTACAGAATTAGGATTGGATAAATTTGATCCCATAACAAAAAAGTACAATCACTATTTTAAAGGCGAGAATTATCAGACCAGCTCAAATATAATTTATGCCATTCATCAGGATGCTGTTGGAACTATTTGGGTTGGAACATCGGATGGATTGGATAAATATGATCCTTCAAGGGATTTGTTTACTAATTATTTACACAATCCATCGGACTCAAATAGCATAAGTGCTGGTGAAGTGATAAAATTATTTTCTGACTCAAAAGGTAATCTTTGGGCGGGAACATGGAACGGCGGCTTGAATAAATTGGTTCTTTCACCAAGAGACAACTCTATTACGTTTTTGCATTATAGAAAGGATAAGAACGATCCTAACAGTATTAGCGATAATAAAATTATGAGTATTGCTGAAGATAAAGCAGGAAATCTCTGGGTAGGAACTTCCGATGGCGGCTTGAATAAAATGATTTCCGATTATCAGTTTAATGAAGATGGTTCGATTGGAAAACCAAAATTCATAAGTTATCAGCACAATCCTAAAGATGCAAAGAGTATCAGCGGTAATGATGTAAGAACAATATTAGTTGATCGTGATGGAATGCTGTGGCTAGGAACGTTTGGCGGAGGAATGAATAAATTTATTCCACCAAATCATAAAAATGAATCCGCAAAATTCATTCATTACAAGCAGAAAGACGGCTTAGCAAATGATGTTGTGAGAGGAATTCTTCAGGATGATGACGGCTATTTGTGGATTGGGACTGCAAATGGGCTTTCAAGATTTAATCCCAAAGACAACACTTTCTGGAATTTTGATCAGGCAGATGGATTGCGGACAATTAAGTATGAAGATGTTTCATTTAAAAGTAAACGAACAGGCAATCTTTATTTTGGCGGAGTCGGTGGAGTGATTTTATTTAATCCTGCTGACGTGAAAATAAATTCTTTTCAGCCTGATATAGTTTTAACTTCATTCAGAAGGTATGATGCTAACACTGGTGTGATGAAAGAGGAAAAAGGTGTCTCTGAAAGAAAAACTCTGGTGCTGCCATATGCTGACAATATTATAAGTTTAAGCTTCTCAGCATTGAACTTTTACAATCCACAGAAAAATAATTACTCTTACAAACTTGAAGGATACAACGATAATTGGATTTTTCTTGGAACAAAAAGGGAAGTAACATTTACAAACCTTGATCCTGGCGAATATAATTTGCTTGTAAAAAGCTCGAATGTAAATGGAGTTTGGAATGAAAAGTTATTATCGCTGGAAATAATTATAACTCCTCCTTGGTGGCGAACAAACTTGGCTTTTGCAGCTTACGGGTTTCTCGTATTAGCAGGAATTTTTCTTACAGATAGATTAATGCGCCGCAAGATTGTCAGAGGAGAACAGGACAAAGCAAGAATTAGAGAAACTGAATTAGTTAAACGGCAAGCAGAAGAATTAGAAACATTAGACCGTTTAGTGAGAATCATTAATAACGCAGAAGATCTTGATAGCTTGTTTAATTCATTACTAAAACAAACTATGAACTTTCTGCCGCAGGCGGAAATGGCTGCGGTCTTTCTTCTTGATAAAAATGACAACCTTTTCAAAGCCGCTTTCACGGCAGGATACAGTCTCGATGAACTTGGAGGGATATCTTTTACACCTGAAGAGTTGCATAAGCGATATACTCTTAATTCGGAGGAAGTTGAAAAGGGTGTTTATCTCATTAATCGTCCCGGTAATTTATTTGGAGATGAAAAACTTTCAGAGCTTAGAAAACCTGTTTCGATGCTTGTCATGGCAGTTGAAAAGGAATCGGTAACGGAAGCTTATGTTGTATTCGACAGTTTTTCAGAGCAGAAACATTTTAATCAATCATCCGCAAGGTTTCTTAACCGCTTCCGTGAGCATGCAGTATCTGCAATCTCAAAAGCACAGGCAATAAAAGCTCTGCAAGAAAAAAATGAAGAGATTATCAAGACACAGGAACAGCTTGTTACCCAGCAAAAGCTTGCTTCGCTTGGTGCACTTACAGCAGGCATTGCGCATGAAATCAAAAATCCTTTGAACTTCGTAAATAACTTTTCTGTAATCAGCAAAGAATTGCTTGATGAAATTAAAATGAACTTTGAGAAAGGTAACAATGAAGAGGCGATGGAAAACTTTGAAGAATTGAAGCAAAACCTTGAGAAGATTAATCAGCATGGCAAACGTGCGGATTCAATAGTAAAAGGGATGCTTCTGCATTCAAGAGGAAGTTCTGGTGAGAAAGCTTTAGTAAATATAAATGATCTTATAGATCAGGATATAAATCTTGCATATCACGGTTTAAGAGCACAGGATAAAGATTTTAACATCACGATAGAAAAAGAATTCGATAGAAAAATAGAAAAAATAAAAGTTGTTCAGCAGGATATAAGCAGGGTGATAATCAATTTGGTGAACAATGCATGTTATGCGGCAAACGCAAAAAAACTTTCGAGTGATAATAGTTTTTCTCCTTTGCTCAAAGTTTTTACAAAAGATTTGCCTGGTAAAGTTGAAATCATAATTAGGGATAATGGGTGCGGAATACCACAGCAAATTGCAAAAAATATTTTCAATCCATTTTTCACAACAAAGCCGGCTGGCGAAGGAACTGGTCTGGGGCTTTCAATCAGTTATGACATAATTGTTAAGCAGCACAATGGTGAAATCAGATTTGAAAGTGAAGAAGGGAAATTCACAGAATTTATAATAACATTACCAAAATCTTAAAGAGGAAAAATGAAATTATTGGTGGTTGATGACGAAAACGATGTCCAGTTCTTATTTCAGCAGAAATTCCGACGCGAAATTAAATCCGGTGAAATGGAAATAAACTACGCACTGAATGGAATTTCAGCTCTTGAATTGCTTGAGTCGTTTGATAATCGGGAAGATTATTTAATTCTAACCGATATCAATATGCCTCAGATGAACGGTATAGAATTACTGAAAGAAATAAAAAAACGGTATCCCGAATTAAAGGTTATTATTATAACTGCTTATGGAGATGAGTATAGTTTTAGCATGGCAAAAGATCTTGGAGCAGATGATTATTTTACAAAACCGCTTCAGTTCGATTTGCTGAGGGAAAAACTAAATTATTCCGGATCAATTTAAGGAAAATAAAAATGCAGTTGGTAAAAATTTTAGTTGTTGATGATGAACCGGATTTGCAGGAATTAGTTAAGCAAAAATTCCGACAAAAGATCAAAGGTCATGAGTACGAATTTCACTTTGCTGAGAATGGTGCAGAAGCTCTTGAGAAAATTTCAAGCGATGGAACAATTGATTTAATTCTAACGGATATAAATATGCCGGTGATGGATGGTTTAACTCTTCTTTCAAAAATAAATGAACTAAACAATAAACTTCTGAAGTCTATCATAATTTCTGCTTATGGCGATATGGAAAATATTAGAACAGCTATGAACAGAGGTGCATATGATTTTATAACAAAGCCAATTGATTTAAAGGATTTGGAAATCACGATTGAAAAGTCGCTGAAGGAAATTGAGTTGTATAAGCAAGCGCTTGCAAGTCATAATAAGCTGGTTGCCTTAAAGCAGGAACTTGATATCGCGAATGTGATTCAAACTTCAATTTTACCCAAAATCTTTCCACCGTTCCCGGACAAAAAGGAGTTTGACATTTATGCAAAGATGATTCCGGCAAAAGAAGTTGGCGGTGATTTATACGACTTCTTTCTAATTGATAAAAACCGGTTGGGAGTAATTATCGGCGATGTTTCCGGTAAAGGAATCGCTTCTGCATTACTTATGGCTGTATGTAAAACTTTATTAAAAGCAACTGCATATAAAGGTATGCCTGTTGATAATGTTTTATCAGAGGTTAACAATATTCTTGTTGATGACAGCCCATCTAATATGTTTGTCACGGTTTTCTACGGTGTTCTCGATACACGTAATGGTGCATTTGAATATTCTAATGGAGGACATAATTCTCCATACATAATTACTTCTGACGGAAAAGTTAAACCTCTTGAAAATGTAGGCGGACTTTTATTAGGAGCTATGAGAGATGCTGAGTATGAATCCAACATATTAAAGTTAAACAAGGGTGAAACTCTTTTCTTTTATACTGATGGAGTGACTGAATCTTTTAATAAAGAGGATGAGGAGTTTCAAGAACTTCGTCTTGTTGAATCTCTTGAAAATAAAAATACATTAAATGCTGATGATCTTGTCAATCATGTCATTAACAACGTAAAATCGTTTGCCGGTGCAACCGAGCAGTCTGATGATATAACTTGTTTAGCAGTAAAGTTTTTGAAATAATTTTTATTATTGAATATTTTCCTTTCCAATTAAGTTCACACTCGCGCATAAAAAATTTGGAGCTAAATTTATGACCTATAGCGAAGGAACTTGACATACCATCTCCTTGTTGTCCGAGTAACTCACAAATAAAAACAAAAAAACACAAGGAGAAAAAAATGTTCGACAAAAAATTTCTTTTATTGCCGGTTCTTGCAATAACAATGCTTTCATTATCAGCATGTAAAGATGATGAGAATACAGTTGTTACACCCCCAACTGCTAAATCAAAAATTTCTGTTATCCACACGTCACCAAATGCACCAAAGGTTGATATTATATTAGATAATGTCTTTGTTGATACATTATCATTTCCACGTAATACTTCTTATGTGGAAGTAAATTCCGGAAGCCGAAATGTTAAAGTAAGAGCAACCGGAACAACCATCGTCCCAATAGATGCCAATGTTACTTTTGACGCAAATAAAAACTACTCAGTCTTTGCGATTGACAGCTTATCAAAAATAAGTGCATTAGTAACTGTTGATGATCTTACAACACCAACTTCGGGTAAAGCCCATGTTAGATTTATACATTTATCACCTGACGCTCCTGCTGTAAATATTATTGCTAATGGAAGTGTAACTTTATTTGCTAACAGAAGTTTTAATAAAACAATTACGGGCTCAGAACAAGCATTCACCCCGGTAGATGCTGGAACTTATAACATTCAGGTACGAACAGTGTCTGGAAATGTACTTGCTCTCGATTTACCTGGAATCACATTGACTGGTGGAAAAATTTACACGGTTTTTGCAAAAGGATTTTTAGGTGGTACTGGTGCTCAAGCACTTGGTGCTCAGATTATAATAAACAATTAAAGATATAGTTACTCTTTCGTTTCGAAGCCGAGTCATGCGATTCGGCTTTTTTTCATCCACGCAATATTGATAATCGAAGTTGTGTGTTGTAATTTTGTACCGAGAGGATATTTTTCAATGTATTAAAATGATTGTAAAATCACTCATGCAGTTTTTAATATTCGAACGATACTGTACTTCTTTAAACCTTCCAATCAGTAAAGCATACAAATCAACAACTACAAATAAAATGATAGGTGAGTATCATGAAGCACTTAATTCGTGTTCTTTCAGTTACATTCCTACTTACTTTAACTTGTAACCAGATTCTCTTAGCGCAGCCGTATAAAAATCTTGTTGAAATAACTCCCCAATTTTCTTTCAGATCCTTTTATTGGGGAGAGTATGACAATAATTCCAAGCAGCTATTGGAGGAAACCGGTTTTCTTTACAGCGGCGGACTCGCATCCAAAATAAAATTCAGCAGTGACTTCGACCTCTTCACCAGAATAGATGCATACTTTTACGGCGGTTTAGTTGATTATAATGGATTTCTAATGCTGCAAGGCGGCGGAACCCAGCCGTATAAAAGTAAAACTGGATATTATGGTTTAGAAACTGCCTTAAATATTGGTTATGATTTTTTTGTTGTTGATAATTTTGCCATCGCTCCTGAGTTCGGTGTTCAGTATGAGTATTGGAATAGAGATATTGATAACGGTGGTCAGTATGGATATGATGAAGTCTATAATGCATTCCTTTTAGATTTTGGATGCAGCTTCATAGTACCGTTTTCTAATTCTTCAAAAATATTTTTGAATGCTTTAGGTGAGTATCCAATTTTCATAACCGAGTCTGTTAATTTAGCATCTCGCGGACAAGGCGGTCCTCCAGATATAAATCTTGAACCGCAGCCGAACATAGGATTTAGCGCTGAACTCGGTGCAGCTATTTACGGTTCATTTATATCGTTTTATGCGGATTATATTTTGTTTTCCAAGTCGCCTTTTGATAAAGGATTTCACCAGCCAATGTCTGATAGGACCGTAGTAGGAATAAAATTGGGTTATACTTTTTCAATAAACTAAAGGGACTGAAATGTTTAATAAAAATTTATTTGTTCATTTACTTTTACAAGGGTTATTGTTCTACATTTTAGCAGTAAATCTATTTGCAGAAGAACAACCAAAAAATGAAGTCTCAAATAGTTCATTCGTTGAACTGAATTTTTCAAGCTCGATCAATGATAATTCATCATTATTTATTAACGAATATTTAAACATCAGCTTAAGCAAACATGATAAGGCGAGTTACAAATCGCCTTGGGTTGCATTTTTTCTTTCTTACATAATTCCTGGCAGCGGACAAATTTACAATGGTGAAATTTTAAAGGGACTTGCATTTACTGGTACTTTTTTTATCGGTGCTTCAATTGCATTAATACCCGCAATTGGCGCTACATCCGGTTCCGATTGGTCAACAGCTTCATACATCGGATTTGGGATTGCAGGTGTTTCATATGTTTGGCAGCTTATTGATGCTCCAGTTTCAGCTAACAGAATCAATGAGGAGAATAATCTTTCATTTTATAAATTAAATATTTTAGATGATCACGAGGTTAGTATTGGTCTTTCATCGGAAATGGGATTAAAGTTGAATTATAGAGTTCCCTTATTTTAATAACGAGAATTAATCAAATTCACAGAAAATTATTTACATTTCGCAGAATTGGTTACGGCAGATAGCGGCATTGATTTTCAGAAATGCCTCCAAAACAAAACACATAACAGTTTTTTTTAATTCTGTTAAACGGATAACTTTTTTGGTGACACAAAGAATGAAGCATTTCAATGGTGATCAACTAGCACCTAGGTTGATTAACCTACTTAGACAAAATTTGACTTGACAAGATTACCATACTATCGTATATTTACGATGAACGATAAAGAAATTTATGAAAGATGGCAATTTCAAAGAAAGACGAATTTACCCAAGAAGAGATATGGCTGGCAGAAATAGCTAAAGCTCTTTCGCATCCCGCCCGCATTAAAATATTAAAAGTACTTAACGAAATGGATTCGTGTATGGTCGGAAGCCTGGTGGGCAAGCTTCCTCTTGCTCAAGCTACTGTTTCCCAGCATTTGAATGAATTGAAAAAAGTTGGACTTATAATCGGTGAGATTGATGGTCCGAAAATTTGTTACTGTGTAAATAATAAGGTGCTTTTGAAAGCTAAAAAAGAACTTGATAAATTATTTAATAAAATAGGTTGTTGTTAAAAAAAGAAAGAAACAAAAAATGAAGACTCCAGAAGAACTCAAGAATATTGTTAAAGAAAAATATGCTGAAATAGCAACAGCAACAATGAAAACTTCCTGTTGTGGACAGCAGAATAAGAAAGTTATTGCGTACTCAATGATTAATGATGACTATTCAAAATTGAATGGTTACGTTGCTGAGGCGGATCTTAATCTTGGCTGCGGATTACCAACAGAATTTGCCGGAATAATAAAAGGCGATACTGTTATTGATCTTGGTTCGGGTGCGGGAAATGATGTTTTCATTGCCAGATCAATAGTTGGTGAAGAAGGAAAAGTGATCGGACTTGACTTTACGGAAGAGATGATAGCAAAAGCTAATCAGAACAATGAAAAACTTGGTTACAAAAATGTTGAGTTCAAACTTGGCGAAATTGAGCAAATGCCTATTGAAAATAATCTGGTTGATGTTGTCGTTAGTAATTGTGTTTTGAATTTAGTACCAGACAAGAAAAAAGCTTTCTCCGAGATATATAGAATTCTAAAACCCGGTGCACATTTTTGTGTTTCTGATATTGTGATAAAAGGTGAGTTAAATGCTGAACTGAAAAAATCAGCAGTCATGTACGCTGGCTGCGTATCAGGAGCATTGAAACAGGAAGAATATCTAGATTTAATCAAGCAATCAGGTTTTCAAAATGTTGAGATTAAAAAATCTAAAAGAATTGAGTTGCCTGATAATCTTCTACAAAATTATTTAGATGAAGTGGGAATTAAATCTTACAAAGAAAATGTAAAAGGAATTTTTAGCATTACTGTGGTTGGATACAAGTTATAATTCTTAAATGAATTTAGAACAAAAACTCAACTATCACTACAAAGCGTTTGACAAATCCCAAATATCGCCCGATCCGCTTCAGTTCTTGCACTTATTTAACCATGAACGTGATATAGAGGTAATTGGATTCATCGCTTCCATTTTTGCTTACGGAAATGTTAAACAAATAATTAATTCTTTGGAGAGGATAGTAGCATTAACTCAAAGGAAGCCATATAATTATGTTATAAAATTTTCCAATAAAGACAACAAGGATTTTAAAGGACTTAAACACAGATTTTACACCGAAGACGACATTCAAATATTGTTCTTGACTTTAAGCCGCATCTACAATGATTATGATTCACTTAAAAATCTATTTCTAAAATTTTATGACCCCTCCGAACCAAAACTTAAAAATTCAATTTCGAAATTTTCAAGTTGTTTTATAAAAACTGTCATGGAGAAAACCAGTCAAAATGAAGTAAGCAGAGGAATTAAATTCATGTTTCCAAGGCCTGAAAAAGGAAGTGCTTGTAAACGAATGAATCTTTTCCTACGATGGATGGTGAGAAAGGACGAACTTGATTTTGGTTTATGGAACGAAATTCCAACAAGCAAACTTGTTATTCCTGTGGATACTCATATTGCGAAGATTTGTAAATTCCTTAAACTCACAAAAAGAAAAAATGTAACCTGGAAAATGGCTGAAGAGATAACTGAAAACCTGAAGAAATATGACCCAATTGATCCAGTCAAATATGATTTTGCACTTTGCCACATTGGGATCAGAAAGCAAGAGTTCTGAAAATTTATTGTTGACTAACCTAGTTCCTTGTGAATAATCAAACAAGATTAAAGTAACTGGATTCGCCCTCCAATCTTCAAAAGTAAATTTAAAAAAACATTGTAGGGGTAAAAAAACCTCTTTATATTTGGGCAACTATTTCTCACACGAGATAAAAAAGTAATTAGTAACAATTAATCTTTCTCACCCATTCAAGGAGAAAAGTATGTCAGAACATAAACCATTTGTTCCTTTTGTATCACCAGAAACTAATATGGCAGAGTTCACAGTTCGTGCGCTCTTGATTGGATTAGTTCTTGCCGTAGTGCTTGGAGCTGCAAATGCTTATTTAGGATTAAAAGCCGGAATGACCATCGCTGCAACATATCCAGCCGCTGTTATTGGGATGGCTTTAATCAAAATAATGAAAGGCACAATCTTAGAAGAAAATTTTACACGAACAGTTGGCTCAATTGGTGAGTCAATTGCTGCCGGAGCTATCTTCACATTACCAGCATTTTTTATTGCCGGAATTTGGAATCCTTTTTTCACTCCTGGGAATTATATGATATCAGCCGCAATTATGGTTGCTGGGGGTATTCTTGGAATTATGTTTGTCGCTTTACTCAGAAGAGTAATGGTAGAAGATGTTGAATTACCTTTTCCTGAATCAGTGGCGGCAGCAGAAATTCATAAAGCGGGCAGACACGGAGCTGGTGGTTCAAAGTTTTTGTTTGGCGCAATGGGAATTGGCGCATTAATTCAAACATTGGGTGTTTTCAAATTGTTTGCCACATCCTGGGATAAATTATTTTCACTCGGAAAGGGCAGCATACTCTTTAAATCTCCCGATGTAAGTCCCGCATATATGGGTGTTGGATATATTATTGGTCCGCGCTTGGCAGCACTTAACTTTAGCGGAGGTCTTTTAGCATGGGGATTATTAACTCCGATGATTGCTTACTTTAAATATTACAATCAGGAATTACCATCAGATTTTGATTGGGCTGCTACAATGGTTACAGTTTGGAAAAGTTATGTGCGACCTATTGCAATTGGTGGTATGTTGGTTGGCGCAGGTTTTACTTTGTGGAAAATGAGGAAAAGCCTTATCGCTGGTATTGCGCGTTCTGTTGGTGATGTTAAAAAAGCTGCAAGCGGTGAACATATTGAAATCAGAACTGAAAAGGATATTAATTTTAAGTGGATCATGATTGGCATATTCGGAACAGCTATTGCCACATTTTTCATTTACAATTTTTTTGCTGAGAATATTCTTGCTGCACTTGTTGCAACTGTTGTGATGATTATTGCCGGATTTTTCTTTGCAGCGGTTTCCGGTTACTTAGTAGGTATCATAGGATCAAGCAATAATCCAATAAGCGGATTGACATTATCTACTTTAGTTGTTGCAGCTATCTTAATGGTCGCTCTGGGAATGAAAGGGATGCAAGGTGTAGCGGCTGTTCTCGGTGTTGCCGCTGTTGTTTGTGTCGCTGCCGCTGTCGCAGGAGAAATGCTGCAGGATTTGAAAGCTGGACATATACTTGGCGGTACTCCATGGAAAATGCAGGCTGGTGATATTATCGGAGTTGTCATTTCTGCATCAATTATGTTTATTCCACTCCTAATTTTACACGAAGGCGATATTAAAATGGGAGGAACAGGATTCGGAGGTAATGCTTTACCAGCTCCTCAAGCAAGCTTAATGGCAATTCTTTCAAAAGGAATTGTCGCTGGAGATATGGAATGGATTTTAATCTTTGTAGGAATGTTAATGGGCGTCGGATTTATTTTGATGAACGTTAAAAGCCCGATGCTGGTTAGTGTCGGAATGTATCTTCCCTTAGGAACTACATTTGCAATTTTCGTTGGTGGTTTGATAAAAGGAATTGTAGAAAAAGTTAACGCTAAGAAAAACTTTAATGAAGCACAAAAATCCAGAGTTGAAAATAATGGAATTTTGATTGCTGCAGGATTGATTGCAGGTGAGGCGCTCATTGGACTTCTATTTGCGGGCTTCGCATTCTTTGAAGTTCCTTTGTTTAGCATTTTCGCTAAACCCTCTTTCATAGTTAGTTTGTTTGTTTTTGCCTTTATAGCGTGGCTGCTTGTTCAAATTCCGGTTAAGAACGCAGGAAAACCTGATGATCCTGCACCACCACAAGTATCTATGTAATTATTCTTTTGTGGGGCGTTTAATTAAATAAACGCTCCTTATTTTTATGGCATTATCATTCAAAGAACGAAAAAAAATCTTAAAGAGTGCTAATACGCTCGACCTAACACCAATTAAGCTTTACTCTGATAAAAAAGGTAAAGATGATTTAGTTACAGTGATTATACCGAAATTTAAAAATAAGATCGCTGTGAAACTTATTTCACCAAAACTTAAAAGTGATCACTTCAAGATTAAATTTGATAAATTTGGTTCCGCTGTTTGGCTGATGGTGGATGGTAAAATGAAAATTGGTCAAATGATAAAAAATCTTAAAAGTAAATTTGGTGATGAAATTCAACAAGAACAGGAAAGAACAACAAAATTCATTTTTCAATTGTACGAACAAGGATTCATTTCATTTAAAGAAATAAACTAAAGGAGTTAATCATGGGAAATATATTAGGTCATCTTAGTCCGAAAGATGTGTTCAATCATTTTGAGGAGATATGCAAATATCCTCGTCCTTCAAAACAGGAAGAGAAGATTGCAGAATATGTTAAGTCAGTTGGCAAGAGAAATAATCTTGAAACCTTAACTGACAAGTTTGGCAATATAGTTATTCGAAAGCCGGCTTCACCGGGAATGGAGAATTTGAAAACAGTATGTCTTCAAGGTCACATTGATATGGTATGCGAAAAAAACAGAGACGTTGAACATGATTTTGATAATGATCCAATCATTCCTTACGTTGATGGTGAATGGATTAAAGCAAAAGGAACAACACTCGGAGCAGACAATGGTATTGGTGTAGCGACTGCACTTGCTGTTTTGGAAGATAAAACTTTAGTTCATGGTCCTCTGGAATGTTTGTTCACTCTTGACGAAGAAACAGGGCTTACCGGAGCATCAAGTCTTAAATCCGGGTTTTTGAAAGCGGATATTCTTATTAACATGGATTCTGAAGAAGAAGGAAGTCTTTACATCGGCTGTTCAGGTGGAAAAAATACTCAGGCAAGATTTAAATTTAAGCCGGAGAAAACACCAGGTGGTTCCGTTGCGTATGAAATAAAAGTTGCAGGATTAAAAGGCGGTCATTCCGGTTTGGAAATTCATACCGGAAGAGGAAATGCCATAAAAATTCTTACAAGATTACTTTGGACATTTGCCAAGGAATATAAAATTCATTTAGCACAAATTGAAGGCGGCAACAAGCATAATGCAATCCCTCGCGAAGCTTTTGCAGTTGTTACAGTTTCGAAATCTACAGACAAAGAGTTAAAAAAGTTTGTAAAAAAATTCAATGAAACAGTAAAAGCTGAATTAACAACAAACGAACCTGAGCTTCACATTTCAATGGCTAAGCATTCAACGCCTGCAAAAGTGATGGATCCGAAAACTCAAAGAAAATTGTTGCATGCACTTTATGCAGTGCCTCATGGTGTTATCACTATGTCACCGGATATTCCAGGCCTTGTAGAAACTTCAACTAATCTTGCCGTAATAGTTACAGAAGGAAAAACTGTTAATATAGTAACCAGCCAGAGAAGCTCAGTTGCATCCGAGATTACAGATGTAGTTAACATGGTTTCCTCTGTTTTTGAACTTGCCGGTGCAGATTTAACTTTCGGTGATGGTTATCCAGGTTGGAAACCAAATGTGCATTCCGAAATTTTGGGTTTAATGAAATCCACTTATAAAAATTTGTTTGGTAAAGAACCCGAAGTGAAAGCTATTCACGCTGGGTTGGAATGCGGAATTATTGGAGAGAAATATCCTGGTATGGATATGATTTCGTTCGGACCAACAATGTTTGATGTTCATTCACCAGCGGAAAAATTAAAAATAGATTCAGTCGCTCCATTTTACGAACTGCTTAAAAATGTATTAAAAAGTATTCCAAAGAAATGATCTGATAATAAAATCTGTTAAGTCAAAGTCACTTAGGATTGAACAAAAGTTAATCCAAGGACTTTGACTTTTTTTTTGCCGGAATAATTATACAAAGGAAATATGGAAAATACTTTACAAAATAAACTTCCAAAGCCATCTAATTTGTTAAGATGGACTGCGCTGCTTTTAATTAGTTTAGCAATGTTTGGCAACTATTATATTTACGACAGCGTTAGCCCTCTCGCCGACCTTCTCAAATCGCAGTTAGGTTTTTCCGATTCTAACATCGGGTTGCTAAATGCAATTTATTCATTCCCGAATATTATCATGGTTCTGATCGGCGGGTTATTGATTGATAGAATCGGCACAAAAACTTCTTTGATGATATTTACGGCATTAATAATGCTTGGTTCAGTCGTAACAGCACTTACAGGTAATATCTGGTTGATGTCTGGAGGAAGATTGCTCTTTGGGTTAGGTGCTGAATCTATGATAGTTGCTATCACAACTATTATTGCAAGATGGTTTAAAGGTAAGGAATTATCATTTGCTTTTGGATTAAATCTTACAGTTGCAAGGTTAGGTTCATTTATGGCACTTAATTCTCCTTCTTGGGGGAAAAGTTTGTATGAATATTGGCAATCACCGCTTTGGATTACTGTTGCAGCTGGAGTTTTTGCATTTATTTGTGTTATCATTTATTTCTTCCTCGATGTTTATGCAACTAAAAATTACGATCTGCCAAAAGAAGGCGAGCAAGATGCAATACTCCTATCTGATATTTTAAGAATTAAAGAAAATAAACGATGGTACATCTTTGCAGCATTGGCTGCGGTTGTAATGATTTTAAGTTTTATTAATTCCGATAATTGGGCAATATATTTGATTCTGCTGATATTGTCAGCAATAATTTTGTTTCTTAAACCCAAGTCATTCTCAAACTCTTTCTGGTACATAACTGCGTTGTGTGTTACATTTTATTCGGCAATGTTTCCGTTTCAAACATTTGCAATTAAATTTTTTCAGGAGGCACACGGAACAAGCAGAGAAGTTGGCGGCAACCTCTCCAGCATATTAACTCTTGCTGCAATGGTTTTTACTCCTTTGTTCGGATTGTTAGCAGATAAAATTGGAAAGCGTTCATTGTTGATGATGTTCGGTTCACTACTTATTATTCCAGTTTATTTGATGATGGCTTATCAATTTGGAAGACCAGATGCAATGACTGACAGCGATTTTATTCATTTTAGTTTTAAGTTTTTTGATATTGATGCGGCTATTCCGATTTATTTAATTTTGCCTATGGCAATGATGGGAATTGCGTTTTCACTTGTACCCGCTGTTATGTGGCCATCGGTTGCCATTATTGTTGATTCATCAAAATTAGGCACAGCTTATGGACTGATGACAATGATACAAAATATAGGTTTGTTTGGATTTAATTTGTTAATTGGGTTTGCTAACGATATGTCCAATGCTAGCTCAGAGAATCCAGCAGGGTACAACTTGGGCATGTGGATATTCTCGTCATTAGGATTTTTCGGATTAGTGTTTGCTTATCTATTAAGAAGGTCTGAAAAAGGTGCTTCGGGTCATGGACTTGAATTTGGCTCGATTCACAACAAATAAAATTTTGAACTGAATACCAAAAAATAAATGAAAGAGTATTTATGAGGAAAGTTTTAATTACCATTTATTTATTAATAGCATTTTTAACTCCAACCAAACTGTTTGCTCAGTGCTGCGGGTCAGATTTCATTGCCGCTAAATTGGTGCAGAGTGGAGTTAATGTCGGTTATGGAATTCAATTTTACGTTCCTTCCGGTTTTAATAATTATATTGATCTTTATAATCAAAAATATTCCGCTTCACTTAGCTCCAAGATTGGTGAATTTGGAACCTCTACTGGATTTAAAATTGGCGCAAACTTAGTTCAATTTCAGTTGGATGAGTTTTCATTAGCACTTAAAATTAATTATCAGCAGATGAAGGAAAAAAAGTCTGCAACCCGCAGCTTGGCAATTGGTGGAAATGCTAAGGAAGAATTTGATCTTACTTTAACATCTATTGGACTTGGATTTTCATCATCGCTTGTAGTAAGTAAACGTTTTGATATAAAATTTATTGATGCTTTACTCACATGGAATTCGGCTAAGCTGGTAAACACATATTCCGATGTGCTAATTTCGAGTGAACAAACACTTTCAAGTCCTAAAAAAAATATGGGATTTACAGTTGGAGCTGGATTAACTTTTTACATTGTACCGTCATACGTTTCATTGGAAGCAACAGGCGGATACGCTTTATTCTCAATAACCAGAATGCAATTTGATGAAGGCGAACTGCTATCGCAAACACCGGATGGAGGACCTGCAATGGAAAATTTTATTAAATCGGGCGGTTTCTATGCATTCATTCAACTGAATTTCTCAATTCCATTTAAATGATGTAATTCTTAAGTTTGAAATAAAGAAGGTACTCACATGGTTACGCTGGGTATTAAATCAGCTATCTTAATTCTCTTTCTATTTAACGCAAATCTTTCTGCACAAACAATTGGATTTGGTTGTTTTGGTTTCACTGGAGGTTATGCCGGGTATAGTTATCAAAAGTATCAACCAACAGGATTAAATGAGTACATTAGAATTTTTAATGTTGATCGAAGGGATTCTCTTAAAGAAAATCTTGGTGAATTTGGAACAGCCACTGGTTTTCGCGTCGGAGTAAACTTTTTTAGAAAAAAATTTAAAGGGTTTATTATTTCCGGAAAAGGATACTATCAAATGCTTATTGAGAAAGAGAATGCAACTGAAAAATTATTTTCCGGAGACTACAAATCATCTTATGAACTAAAATTCACTAATTGGGGAATAGGTCTTGACCTGGGTATACCTATTGTGTCATTCCTAAATTGGAAAATTGCCGATGCTGCTCTTCTCTATAATCAAGTTAAATTATCAAGCAAACAAGATTTCCCAAACTCAGTGACCATAACAAAAAATTATAGAAGTGATTTTCATTTCAGCTACTCAGTTGGAACAGGTATTATCGTAGAAATTTATGGTGAGTACATTACTCTCGAAGGTTTAGCAGCTTACTCAAAAATCATTATTAATGAAATGAAATTGGATGATGGAACCATGTTAACAATCAATGAAAATTCAAATCAAGTGATGAATAATTTTATTAGTGACGGCGGGTTCAACGCCGTTATTCAATTAAGCATTGGTATTCCACTTTAAAAACAAATTTGATGAAAGGACAATTTTATGCCGATAACTAAACTTGATTCCGCCTGTGTTACTGCAATTAAAACTTGCATGGGTGCAAAAAAGCATGAAAAAGTTTTAATCATCACTGATGAAATAAAAAAAGAAATCGGTTATGCTTTGTACGTCAATGCACTTCGATTAGGTCATCAGTCATTGTACATTGAAATGAAATCTGGAAAAGTGAATGGTGAAGAACCGCCCGAGGCAATTGCTGAATTGATGCAAAAGTTTGATGTTGTTTTATGTCCAACTGCCAAATCTCTTACGCATACAAATGCTCGCAGAGCAGCATCGGCAAAGGGTGTAAGAGTTGCAACTTTTCCTGGAATTACAAAAGATGTTATGATACGTGGAATGAATGCTGATTATAATAAAATTTCCAAATTGTCTATTAAGCTTAAGGGCATATTAGAAAAAGGGAGTCATGTTCGTGTTACCTCTGCATTAGGAACAGATATCTCATTCAGCATCAAAGGAAGAACTTCTTATGCGAGCAAAGGACTCTTTCATGCAAAAGGGGAAAGCGGAAATTTACCTACAGGAGAAACTTTTCTCGCTCCAATCGAAGGAACATCGAATGGAATTTTTATTGTGGACGGTTCAATGGCAGGATTAGGATTAATTAAAAATGCTAACATCAGCATAAAAGTTAAGGATGGATATGCAACTGAAATTAAAGGCGGAGTTCTCGCCCGAAAACTAGCAAAGCAGCTTGATGATGTGGGAAAAGATGCTCGTAATATTGCCGAGTTCGGAATTGGAACAAATGATAGTGCAAAACTTAGCGGTGTACTTTTAGAAGATGAAAAAGTTATGGGAACTATTCATATTGCACTTGGCAATAATGTTTCAATGGGAGGAAATGTAAATGTTCCTATTCATTTAGATGGCGTAATTAAAAAACCAACTGTATATCTTGATGATGAAGTTTTAATGAAAGAGGGAAAGCTGTTAGTATAAAATAGTAGTTTTCTTTTTGTCGCTTTATATTGTTTTATTAAGGCATTCAATATATTTTTAGCCCATGTTTATTTTATATTTCACTCTATAATGCTGAGAGTTCGTATGAAGCAAAAATTACAGTTTCCATTCAAATTCGTTACAAATAATCTTAGTCTTTTACTTTTATTCATAACCTTTTTTTTCGTTTCAAACCTATATTCTCAAAATTTCCTAATTGATACCACATTTAATTTACCTGGTCAGGTTGATACTATTAATACATCCTCAATTGATTATTCAACAGTCCCGGGATTTTTTCAACTTCAAACCGGCGAAAATGAAAATCTTGCTTTAAGGCGTTCTGCCTATATTGTTTATCAGGGAAACGCTCCAACAGATACTGCTCTTAGAAATGGTAATAAGCTTGTAGATGGCAGCAAATCATCGCCATCGTTTGTTTCTATTCTTGCTGGAAGTCAAGGAGCTGAAGTAGGGACTTATATTATTGTAGATTTAAAAGCCGTAAGAAATGTTAAGAAAGTGATAATTTATACGTTTGCGGGAAGTCCAAACCTAAGACCAAGAGCGTTTTCAATATTTGCCGGGTTGGATACGCTGACTATGGAGAGAGTGTACCAGGAGCTTGATAATCAAGTAGTTAATCCAGTTGCACAATTTGATGCAATAGTTTCACAGTATATAAAAATTGTTATTGATGTTGTTCCACAAAATTTCAACACAACTATTTCAGAAATTGAAATATTTGGAGAGGGATTTTTACCCGAAGGATTTTTTTATTCTTCAGTTAGAAATGTTGGACAAAATGTAAACTTTGGCACATTTGAATTTAAGGGAAATATTCCTGAAGGTACAAGTGTTGCATTTAACTTTAGGACGGGGAATTCCCCAACTATTGATACTACATGGAGCAATTTTGGAGATGAAATAGCTGCCTCCGGTTCGTTGTTTGAAGTTTATGAACCGCGGAGATACATTCAGTATCGAGTTAAATTAACAACTACAAATTTACTTTCTCCACTAATTGATGAAGTAAAAATCAATTACGATATCCAAAATGTTGCCTCAATTACTGATGCATATATAACTCCGCAATTAACTCAAATATTAAAAGAGAAAGAATTTACATTAGTTATTGATGTATCATTTGATGCCACTGATTATGGAATTGATACTCTCCAAATTTTTACTCCTTCGCCGGCAACATTACTCGAAGTGAAAATTAATGGAGTTGCCGCAAGTTACTTATCATCTGTTACTGCACGAAAAGTTGTTTTGTTTTTTAATTCAACTTTAAAAACTAATTCAAGAATAGAAGTTAAATTTTTAAGCACTCCGTTTTTAGGGGTCAGTCCTTACATAGCTAAAGTAAGCTCGAAATTAGTTAGTAACAATCCGCAGCGTGTTAATTCAAAAGTGGTAAATAATGTTGAAGCATGGAGCATCATTACTGATGGAGTTCCTGATAAACTTTTAATTGCTGTTAAAGCAACTCCCAATCCTTTTACTCCAAATAACGATGGAATAAATGATATAACCAATATTGAATTTTTCCTTGGCAATATTGGAGAACCACGGGCTGATATTGGAACTCAATTAAGAACTCTCAGTATTAAAATATACGATTTAACCGGACGATTGATTAGAGATTTATATGATAGTAAAACCGGGGCGTTTGCTTTTATATCCGATAACGGAATAACTTGGGATGGAAGAGATAACAGCGGCAAAATAGTAAGACCAGGATTATATCTTTATCAAATAATTATTAATAGTGATAATGGCGGTGAGAACATCACTAAAACTATTGTTGTTTCATATTGAAAAGAAGGTTTAAAGTGAAGGAGATTAAAATTGTTTTTATAATTTTCTTTGTCAGCATAAGTCTCAAAGCCGGCGGTTTTGACGACCTTGGAAACAGTGCACGTGTGGTTTCAATGGGAGGTGCAAATATTGCAGTTGCAGATGCGCCCTATTCTATTTTTTATAACCCAGCCGGAATTTATAATATTAAAAATCTTAGCTTATCATCAACTTATTCAAATTTGTATCCGGGAATTACGGATGATAATTTAAATTACTTTTCTTTAAGTGCAGTTGTTCCATTGGAGGTCATAGGTGAATTTGGAATTGGAGGAACATTCTTAAACTCAGCACTTTGGAAAGAAAACACATTTATTTTTAGTTATGCACGCCAGCTTTATGGCGACATTGCTTTAGGCGGGAGTTTAAAATTGCTTCGTTGGTCTGCAGAAGCGGCTCCGGGTGAATCTGCTTTATCATATTTTGGTTTTACATTTGATGTTGGCGCACATTATACTTTTTCAAATCTTATTAGCAATTCAGATCTTAGAGTTGGATTAGCAATTCAAAATTTAACACAGCCAAGCATTTCAAATAACGGCAGTCCTGATGCAAAATTGCCAATTTCCATGGGACTTGGTTTAGCTTTTGTCTCTAATGAGTATAACTATGTAGTTGCGTTAGATATTGTAAGATATGATGAGACAACAAGAATAAACACCGGTGCTGAATTTCTTGGATTAAGACAAGAAGTGTTTGGTTTAAACACTGCATTTTTGATTCGCGTTGGTTACAATGGAATTGTTGGAAGTGATGTTTTTACACAAAGAGGAGTAAATGCCGGTTTTGGTTTAAATGTGGATGATCTAAAAATAGATTACGCTTATGTTTTTCCTTTAGTACTGCAAAATGTGGGGGGAAGTCACAAGATTTCTCTCAATTATAATTTTAATTTTTAATTCTGTTATTGGAGGTAGTGTTGATTAAGTTTCGCTACTGCTTGATCTTTTTCTTCATAATATTTTTATCTGCTCAAAGTTATTCCCAATTCATTTCGAATAAGGGAAAGACAAGTACTTCCTATCTAAATTATTCCGGAAGAAATTATGAGAATTACAGTTCAACATTTCTAAGAAAAAAATTCTTTGACAATTTTGGAAATTTTTTAGTTGAAGGAACAACGGTTTATGAACTTTCGGAAGTCCAAAAGCAGCTGGGCGCATCCGAAATACCTACCGGAAACAGTGATTTAATTAAATCACGTTATTATCAAAATTATTTTAACAATCTTGTTATCGCTAATGATTCCTACAGCGGATTTGAAACACGTTTAATGGTCGGCGATGCCATCAGAACAAAATTCACCTCACTAACTTTTAACAGAGCAAGGTTCAACGGCATTAGATGGGATGCCGGCACACCTAAATATCGGGGCACTTTAGTGGCTTCAAGAATTTCGGACCCAATTAGATTTCGTTTTGATAACCCTATTTACATAGATGGAGTTAGAAGAATAAGGGACTGGACACAATATCTTTTTGGCGGACATTTTGAAACAGATATCGGTGATATTTTAACACTTGGTTTGACTTATGTGAACCAGCATCAGCGAAAAAGCAGCAGCCAGGAGTCATCATTAAAGGGTGTTGTTTCCAATGTGATTCCCCGCGTGATTTTTTTAAGAATTAGTGATGAATCACCTGGTGATAATTCTGGTCCAATAATATTTTCAACTCCAACTATAATAATCAACGGTCAACCGAGACCGCTTGTTAATATTTTTAATACAAATCCAACTGCAGCTTCAACGCAGCTTAATCAGCCAATTCAGTATTGGATTTTGAGATACAAACTTGAAGGTTCCAATAGAGGATTTGATATAAGCGATAAAGGAATTTTTAGAGGGCAGGACACAACAAGTTTTACGAGGTTAATCAACTATAAAAATGCATTTGCCGAAAATCCATCAAAATATGTTTATCCATTTCGCGTACCAAGCAGCGAAACCGAGAGCATGACCTATGGATTTCTTATTCCTCCTGGTGCCGAGTCAGTGCAGTTTCAAATTACTGTTGCGAATGATTATAAAATTGAAACCGCCCAAGATTATCTAAATACAAAAGATGATTACACATCTCCTTTTTTTTCTCATGCAGATGATCAGTTACTTGCACAGCTTACCCCATTTTTTGTTAGGGCAAGAGCGGATGGAAATGTACGTGATGGAAGCAATAAAAGAGTTGTTACAATAAACTACGGATTAACCACCGGAATGTCGGTATATGGTTTGAATTTCCAATTCAAATGGAGCGGATTTGATATTGAAGGTGAGTTTAATGAAAGTGTTGAGTTCATGAAGTATCCGCTTTTGGTTGGCAATCGTTTTGAAAGCAAAGGAAAAGCATGGTACTTGAGAGGTAAAAAGAAAATTGGAAGATTTACTTTTGGCGGTGAACGCTATCAAATTACTCCAACGTACATTACATGGTTAAATACATATGTCCTTGAAAATAGTTATTATGCGTCACCAACATCTGATTTTATACCCAATCCTCGTGCAGCCACTGGCGAACCGTTTGCAGATTTTTTAGGATATGATGCAACGTATACTCCTTCGAGGATTGTACTATTTCCCGGAGGTGCTTTCTATCCTCTTGTTGATGATAACGATGATGATGATAGATGGGAAGATGGATTTTATCACTATCACGTTGTATCAACAGATATTTTTAATCGCAATAATGATGTAATCAATAAGAACGGTGATTATTTTAAGCTTGGTTACAGACAAAATACGAATGAGCTGAGAAGTTTGGAAGACATCGTTCGACGACCTGATGCCGGTATTTTCCCTGGAAAAGATCGCGACAATGATGGTATTCCTGATGATGATAGAAATGCAAATGGTATTCCAGATTATTCGGAAGACTTTCTAACGTATTATGCTGATCCTCCCACTTTTGATTATGGTGATGACTGGAACAATAATGGAATAATTGATGAACAGGAGAATGATATCTTGCCTGATTATCCTTATGAACCTGATATTGATGGTTATCATGTTTTCAGTAATCTTGATCTTCTTGATGGATTAAATTTTGGCGCAGGTAAAATTTATGAAGAAGCAATTGCTAGAGGCGGAAGAAATGATGTTAACTATCTAAAAGCTGGTTATTTCACATCTACTCCTAAATTTGGTGAGCTAAGGTTATACTATATCCTTAAACAAGCAAGAGATAACATTCCCAATGATTTATATTTGTTTAGGGGAGTAATTACAACCCGAAATCCGTTTCCGGAATATGTTGTTGATCCACTTAACTACAGAAATTCTTTAGTTAACTCGCTTTACATTGGTACCAAGTACACTCAAATTAAAAATCTGCTAATAGAAAATAATATCAGATTTGAACTCAACAAACAATTTTCAATTGGAACACGTGAAAACGCTTTTCTAACTCCTACAGAGGTTCGCCTATTGGGTGATCAAGTACCGGGCAGAGTAGTATTTTGGGGAATTGTAAATAAAATTGATTACACATTTAGATTTTTTAATGATGCTCTCAAAATAAGCCCGCAATTTAAAATTAGAACAGAGAAGGTTGTAAAGTTTTCTGAAGACAGGCAAAGAAACTCCGTTGTAGAAATCCAACAGCACAATCAGGAAGTAATTCCAATAGTCCGACTCGATTATAGACTAACAGAGAATACCGATGTGCGTTTTGGTGTACAGGGATTTTCCATGTTCGGTGATTTCTTTAAGTATAAGATTAGAAATTATAATGACGGCGTCGAAAGTCAAGATCGTGCCATTGTTGCCTTTTCCATTAGTAATAAAACTCAATATGCTGGTTACAATGTTGTTTTTGATTTTGGATATAAATACACAGACATCAATTATTTAAGAGAGGTTGATAAATCCAAAGGGAATCAGGAATCGTCTTTCTTCTTTTCTATTTATGCAGGATTTTAGTTTAGAAATGATTAAGTAAAACATGATTTGGAAAATTATTATAGTGATTGGAGCAGCGATTGCAAGCTACTTTATTCCTACTCCGAAGGAACTTCAGAAAGCGTTTACTTCCGGACAGAATTTTTATGCTTCAAGTAATTATGAAAGAGCAATTCAACAATACGATCTTATTATAAATACTAACAGTGATTTTCTTGACGAAGACAGTGTTAGAGTGGAACTTCTGAGTGGTGAGTATGTGGTGAGTGTTGTGGTCGCGGCTTATTATCAAAAAGCAAATGCTTTGAAAAATTTAAAACAACGCGATTCGGCAATAAGTATTTTCAGAATAGTTGAAGCAAGACGTGATGAACCTAAGCTTGCTGCGTTAGCACAATTTCAAATTTATGATCTGTACTACCGTTCATCCGAATTTATTTCTGCAATTACCGAAGCAAGAAAACTTGCCGATAAATATTCGTCTAATAAAAAAGCTGAGACCGCGTTATACGACATTGGTTGGGCATATAAAGAATTAGGTCAGTATGAAGAAAGTAATAATGCTTTTATCGAATTGATAGATAAATATCCTTCTACAGACTATCTTCCCCGTGCTGTTTATCAATTAGGGCAGAACAACTACGAACAGAAACACTATGATCATGCAATTGAATATTGGCGTGAGTTAAATCAAAAATTTAAACCGGAAGCTTTTAAAGATAAAGATTGGGAAAATGTTCAGTTAAAATCTGTAAAAGACAGGCAAATATTTGAAGCTACAGCAGGACGAGAAACCGATGAGACTGTTCTTGAATTAGTGGCTAAGGCGCAAGTAAAAATTGGTGATTCATATCGTCAAAAAAATCAGTTTTATTCAGCGATCAGCAATTATAGGAAAGTGGTTACAACTTATACACTGCTCCCTCAATTGATTGAAGCTGCATATGTTAAGATGGCTGATTATACTCTTTCGGAGAAGGGAATTGATTCAGCCCGATTAGTTTATCAACATGCAATTGACGAGAACTTTGCAAATAAGCAACTTCAAGGTAAAATGCAATTTAAGATTGCTGAGATGTATCAAAACAATGATTTATTCACTTTAGCTGCAAGAGAATATGAATTTTATATAAACGGTTATGGTGATATTGCCGATGCAATAAATTTTGGAGTTGATAAAGCTCAATACAGCATAGTTGCAATGTATTTTAATGCAAAACAATATTCCAATGCAAACAATTGGGCTGATTCGCTGCTTAGAAAATTCCCTTACAGTGATGCAATTCCCGGTGCGCTGTTTCTTAAGGGATTGTCTCTGAATTCGTTGGAGAGGTATCCAGAAGCAAGAAGTGTATTCTCAAAAATTATTACAGAGCATGCTGGAAGTCCGGATGAAGGTGAAGCTCAAGTTCAGATTGGGTTTTCTTTCTTCAAAGAAAAAAAATATGAAGAATCTCTATCAACTTATCTTGAAGCATTAAAAAATTATAGCTACAAGATTGACATCTCAAATGTTTATTTCAATTTGATCAGCACTTACTACGAAATGAATCGTTACGATGAAGCAATCGCTGCCTTTGATCATGTGAAATTTGGATCGCCATATTACACTGCAGCATTTGGAAAGCTTACAAAAATTTACGGAGCAAGAAGCGAATATGATAAGGGTAAAAAATTTCTTGAAGATATTTTAGAGCAAAGTAAAAATGTTGATTCAGTTTATTATGCGATAGATGTTAACTTTGCCTTGGCTGATCTCCACATTTCACAATTGGATTATAATGGTGCAATAAATTATCTTAATAAAGTTATATCAGATTCTTTAGCTGACGAATCGAAAAGTATAATAAAGCTTCAAGCGCAATATGCAAGAGGATCATTATGGTACCAGCTTGAAAACTTCTCCGAGGCAGTAAAAGATTTTGAATCATTAAGGAGAAATCCTCAATTCGCATTGCGATTTGCTGACAACCAGGCAAACTTAACTGAAAGATTAGCCCTTGCATATTCTAAAACAAACAAAAAGCAGCAGGCACTTGAGTTAGTAAATCAGTTGATTCAGACTTCGCAAAATGAAATCGAAAAAGGCAACTACTATTCAATCGTTTCAAAAATATATTTTGAGTCTGGTGAATATAACAAGGCAATTGAGTCAGCGAACAACGTAATCAAACAAGAAGGAATTTCGGAAGAAACAAAGGTTGCGAGTTATATTACATTATCACAGAGTTATAAGAATTTAGGACAACTTGGTAAATCAGCGGATATACTTCTTGAAGCGAGTGAGAAGTATCCATCATCGTCTGAAGTTCCTGCAGTGTTATATTCATTAGCTGCACTTTATTTTGATAATCGCGAGTATGAAAAAGCTGGCGATATATTTAACAAATTTATCAACCGTTACGCTGATAATCCCAGCATTAAAGAAGCCAAATATTTTAGAGCCCATTCGTACTTTGAAGCTGGTAATTGGCAGCAGGCTTACAATTATTTCAAGCAATACGCATCTTCCTATCCCGGTGATCCTTTCGCAGCTGAGACACAATATTTTGCATCTGAATCAATGTTCAACGCTAAGGATTACAATAAAGCAATAAACGAATACCGCATAGTTTACCAAAAATTTCCAAATACAGAATATGCCTCACAAGCTATGTATAATGAGGGCTGGGCTTATTATGAGTTGAAGCAGCCTGATAAAATGATTGAGACTTTTAAAAAGCTTGCCTCAAAGTATTCCAACTCTCCTTATGCAGGTGATGGGTTATTTACTATCGGTGATTATTATTACAACTCAAAGGAATATTTAAAAGCTGCCGAAGCATATAATGAATTGGTTGCCAAATTTCCAAATTATCCTAAAATCGAAGAAGCCAAAACTCTTGTTTACGATTTATCTCAGATAAATTCCTATCTGGAATATGAGCAAGCGATGAAGTACTTTGATACAAGAAAATATGAAAAAGCGATTGAAGAGTTAACTAAATTGTACAATAAATATCCCGATGCGAGCATCTCAGTTGGCTGCCAAGTTAACATTGCTGCTTCGTATGAAATGCTTGAGGAATACCGCAAGGCAGCCGAATGGTACAATAAAATTATTGAACGATATGCTAACAGTAAGGATGACAACGAGCGAGGTGCATTAAACTTTGCCAGAGAGCATCTCGAATGGATAAAAGATAATTACCTGTAATTTTTTTATATGACTAAAAATTGAAAAATCTGAAGGAGTAAATTTTGAATCAAATATTATTACTTGCACAAACTGTAACTGAAGGAGGCAGCTGGCTTACCGAAAACTGGCTTGTTGATATACTTATGAAAGGCGGTTGGTATATCATGTTTCCTCTATTCTTTTTCTCCATAATCGTCTTTGGAATTCTTATAGAAAGGTTGTACAAATATTTTTCAATTCCTTCGGATGAAAAAGCATCAAATTTTCTTAATCAAATTGAAGACAACATCAACACTTATGGTGATATTGAAAAAGTAATTGAATTCTTAAAATCCGGCAAAGGAATTTTACCTTACATATTCCTAAATGTAATCAAAAGGTATAAATTTTTAGTCGTTGAAAAACGCCCTATACTCGATATGCGAAATGAACTTCTCGATACAGCCGACGAATCTGGAAGAGAATATTTAGAGGAATTTCTTCCAGTCATTAACACAATTTCAAGTGTTGCAACTTTACTTGGACTTTTAGGAACAATCATCGGAATGATAAGTTCTTTTGATGAAATAGCAAAAGGAGGGAAAGGTGATCCCGCTGTAGTTGCGGGCGGTATTTCAATTGCGCTTTTAACCACAGCCGCAGGTTTAATTGTAGCTATTCCTGCCGTGCTTTCATATAGTTTTTTAAAACGAAGACTAGAAAAAATTGCTAACAGATTAGAGCCAATCTCTAATCATTTTATTAATTATTTACTTAGAGATCTCGCGCGAATGTCTACTTATAAAGCAATGCTAATCACTGCCTATCGCGATGGGGTGCTGAATCCTGAAGAAGAAAAATTCTTAAGGGATAAACGAATCGAGCTAAACATATCCGATGCTGAATATGAAAAACTTTCTTCAGAACTGAAAAAATCCCATGGAATTAAAGTTGATATAAAATGGGAGAATAAATAATCATGGCAAAAAAAGGTTCACATATTCATGAATTCTCTATGGATATGACTCCTATGATTGATTGCGTTTTTCAGCTTCTTATTTTCTTTATGGTTACAACTGTATTTGCAGTTCAAAGCGGTTTAAAGGTTGATTTACCAACATCATCAACTTCCGATGCTCCGCCTGAAAAGGATTTGAGTATTGTAATCTCAGATAAGGGGGAAATGGATTTGAACGGTTCGCGTGTAACTTTAGATAATTTAGAAGAACAGCTTAGACAACAGAAGGATATTTTTGGAAGTAAGGTACTGATCATTAAAGCTGATAAAAAAACAATGCATGGAATTGTTGTTGACGTAATGGATGCTGCGAAAGTAGTTGGAATTGAACAACTTGCTATTGCTACTGATGAAGAGGAAAAGAAAACGGATAATTAGTAGAATGTCAGAAAACATTTACAAAATACCTGGGCATGAATTAACTGCTGTTTTGCAAAGAACATTTGTGTCCGTGCGTAAGCAATTATTAATCTTTTTACTGATTAGTTTAATTATCCATATCTCACCGGTTATTCTGAATTTAAAAATTGTTTCTGATGTTGTCGAAAAGAAAAAACCGCCGACAACTGTGAAGTTTATTCAAAGGGCACCGCGTTTACAAAAGCAGCTTGAATTACAAAAAGCCCCTAAAATAATTGAACGAAGCATGCAGCGCACTATTTCTCAGCAAAGAATGAGTATGATGCCAAGGACTATGACCACAGCGGCATCTCATGGGGGGACGGCTTTAGGTTCTTTGGGCAGGCCCGGAGATTTTGTTGATAGATCATTTTCTCCCAGACAGCAGTTTTATGGACCTAACATCTCTACAGACATCATCAACACCCGTGCAGGAACTAAAACAGCTGGTTCTCTTAAAGATGAACTAATTGATTATACAAATTTTCAAGATAGATTTTACGGCTGGGTAGAACAAGGGGCAAACAAAAAAGATATAACAGGCTATTTAGAATTTTATCAGCTCCAGTATAGAGGCAGTAAACTCGATGAAAATGGTGAACCGGGATGGAATGTTGTACCGCAAGCTGCTCCAGCATTGGTTGAATATGCTCAATCAAAAACTAAATTAAGCATTAGATTAAAGGGAAGTATTCGTCTTGACAGCAAAGAGCTTATGAATGTCCCAATGATTTATATGATGGGTTCGCAGACAGAACCATTATATACCGATCAAGAAGTTAAAAACTTGGAAAAATATTTGCGCAATGGCGGCTTTTTATTTATTGATGATGGCTATGCTGCTCGCTGGGCTTCATTTAACATGAAAACCCGTCAAATGATTACAGAAGCATTGGGTTATGATGCTGAGTTTGAAAAAATACCAAATAATCATTGGCTGTATCATTGCTGGGAAGATTTCGCTGGTCCACCAGCAGGTGAAGATGAAGTTCGACCAAATCCTAATCATCCCGTTAAAGAAAGATATCGTTACCTTGAAGGAGTATTTCTAAATGGACGGCTTGCAGTTTTACTTAGTAGTAAAGGATATTGTAAAGCATGGGGTGCATGGCCAAGAAATCCTCCGAGCACGGGCGGACCATTAGATAATACTCGCCAACTTCAATTTGGGATAAATGTTGTCGTGTTTGCTTGTACTCAAAAAGGCGGTATTGTGGATAGAAACAAACAAACTGTTGCTTCAGAGCAAAAATAAATTTTAAATTATATGAAACTAAGATTTTTATTACTTTTCTCAACTTTATTTTTAAGCGGCTGTGATTCGGTTTATAGATATATTTTTTTTCCTCCAGAAAGAATTGAGTATACTTTAGTTCCTGATAAGGAAGCTATGGACGCATTGCAGGATTCAAACTATTTTATTTCGAAAGATGGCATGGTGGTGGGTTATGATGCAAGAAACTGGAAAATAGAATTGCGTTATATGCCTGATTATCAGCTGAATACTTTTGAATTTCCCGAAGAATCAAAAGCGGGCTTCTATTCTGGTAATCCTTACACTTATGGGAATTGGATTGATCCTTCACTTGGTTATTCACCTCGGCGATTTTCAGTTTTAAAAGTTACTATTTACAATTACACAGCATCCAAATTAAATTTTGATCCTGAACTTACAACACTTCAAACTGATCGGGGAGATAATTTTAATGCTTATGCCCGCGAGCAAAAAAATGCAAAGTTTGTAAGTATCGAAGAATATTTTAAGAGAAGAAAAGGAACCAGCGGAATTGATGAGGAGGTTTTTGAAACACGAATGGGAATTGCTCGAAGAACTATGCTTTATTATGGTAAACCAATTTATAAAGGTGACAGCCGTGACGGTCTGGTTGTTTATGATCCGATAGTTGAAAAGGTAGAAAAGCTGAAAATCAGTATTCCAAGGTTCATAGTTGGTTATGATGAAAATAACGAACCAAGCGATTTCATTGACCTTAATTTCTTTTTCAAACAAGTTCCCTTGGATAAGGAAAGTCTGAGAAAATCTGACGTTATTGCCGTTGGGTCTGATACAACCTCAACAAAACCGGGACAATTAACTGGTAATTTTAATTTTGCTCAATTAAAATATGTTGATGATGCGCAGGCAAATTTATTCAGCAGGACAAAACTTCCGCAAATAAAAGATATTTGGGATCCCAATCCTAAAGGTGCCTCAAACTTATTAGATTATATTAAATCAAAAACCAGCTTAAAAGTATCCCTATCCCAAATTACCGCTGATGAACTATCCCAAGGCGATTACAATCTTCTTTTAATTACGGGAGTCGGTACAAGTCCTGTTATTGATCAAAGTATTTCCACTTTAGTTGAATTTATAGAAAAGGGTGGATTCTTGGTTTTTGATATAAGTACATTCAAGGAGTGGATTGTAAGCTCCGCATCAAGACATTTCCAATCAATTTCAGAGAGACTTAAAGGAAACGTTCAGGTTAAAAATTTAAGTATAGATCATCCAATTTTTAATACACCAAAAAAATTAGCTGGAATTCCGTCAGGATACGAGTCTGTGAACGGTAATATTGAACCTGCTTTTCAGATGCGAGGAATTTTCCTGGAGGGCAAGTTAGTTGCACTTGAAACAGGGAAAAGTTATTCAATGCTTTGGAATGATAACGAACAAATTCAAGTATTGGATTTTGGAATAAACCTCGCTGCTTATTCATTAAGTAATAAAAAAAAATAATGAGCCGATAGACATGAAAATATATTTAACAGCATTATCAATTATCCTTTTTTATTTCCAAAATGGTTTTTGTACTGATATGAATGATAACTTTGAAAAATTGGTTCCTAAGAATCGTTATGAATTGCTTAATGACGTTAAAATTCAAGAAGAACGTGATTTTTTTAATGTTGATTTTACTCCAAGAAGAACGCGGGCAGTTATTTTTTCTTCGCTGGTGCCTGGTTCAGGTCAAACTTACCTTGGCAGCCAACTAAAAGGAATGGGAATTTCTCTTGCATTTTATGGAACCGCACTGGCAGCAATTATCGCTCACAATAATGCATTGGGCAGGGAAGACAGGATTAAGGTTCTAACTCAGGAATATAATACAAAAGGTAACTACAACGATGCTGAAAAAGTTTGGCAGACAATTCTCGGTGAAAAAGCCGATCGAGATAATGATTATAATAGAAGGTCATTCTTTACCTGGACTGCTACAGCGGTTTGGGTTTTTAATATTATTGATGTAATTTTTTTGACAGATGATGAAGGGGAAAATGAATTTTCACTTAACAGTTCTATTCTTGATTTGAATCTTATAGCTCATAATGATTATAATGGTATTGCACTTAAATTAAATCTTCCATAATTTGATTTTAGATTAAAGATGAAAAATATTTTTACAACTTTTCTAATTATCCTTACAGGTATTTTATATTTGAATTCGTGTGGTAAAGCTGAAGATATTCTAACTCCAAGCCATTACTCGCGAGTGCCAAGAGCTGTAAATCTTACAATTAGCTATGATACATCAGCCACGGGTAAATACAGAGTTATTTTGGGTTGGGGTGTTGAAAGCACAAATAATCTTAAGGATTTTGAAATTTACAGAAGTGTGAATAACAGCAATTATTTCTTTCTTACTGGCGGAATTACTTCAACAAATTTTATAGACAGTTCATTAGCAAATACCAGCGATTACTCGCTTGGTTATTTTGTTAATGGCAGAGGAATTGACCGATTTGTCGGTCAATCTTCGGATACAATTAAAATTACAGTAACTAAAACATTCTAAAACAAAATGGAGGTACTTATGTGCAAAAGATACATGCTCTTTGGTTTTCTTTTTCTTTTCATGGTGTTATTTATTCCATCTTTAAATGCTCAACAGATTCTGGACAGTGCTAATGTGCTGTACATTGATAATACATCGGATAATAATACTGGTACAATCGGAACATTTATGAATGATCCCCGATACAAAGAATTTCCTCAAACGCAAGTTGACCCTTCCTCCACTGATATTTACGGATTTTGGTCGAATAACTCAGTGGTTTATTGGGGTGGAAATCATCGAAGGGCGAGTCGTTTTGGTTCTGGAAATAATACAGGTGCTCATGTTCAATGGTATTGCACAGTTTATGAACCTGCTTACTATTTAGTTTATCATCATATGTATTCGGGTAATTCTACTACAAATGCTTATGTTAAATTTTATAGATTCGGTGAACCGATGGCAGTAGACAGTTTTCGATATAACATGCTCGAAAACAATGTACGCATTTTTAGTGGCTTGGTAAATGGCTTACCCACTTATACAACAAGTGAGGGCGGAAGTTGGAAACCATTAGGTCTTGTTCAACTTTTTCCTTCAGACAGCGCATTGACTGTAGAACTTGGATTGGATTCTCTGAGCGGGAACACATTGCGTGCAGATGCGATTGCTTTAGTTAGAAGCACTCAGACTGGTCCTGATCTTGAATTTGGCAGCAGAAGATTTTCTCGCGTTTACACCCAAACTGGAACAGGTGACACAATCTGGCGTGAAAGTTTTTATAAGGATAGAGCCAGGTTAGATTTTACTGAAACAACATTCAAAGGGTCAGTATTCACTGATAAAAAAATCCAGTTGTATAATTTAGGTGCTGGTTCTTTAATTGTTAATGGATTTACGACTCAAACAAATCGATTTTCAGTAGTTACTTCAACACCCTTTACAATACTTCCAGGAGGTAAACAAGAAATAACAATAAGATTCGACCCTTTAGGGGAGGAAGTAACACTTGATACTTTAACTGTTTTTAGTAATGATCCACTAGAATCGGAAGCAACACTTCCGCTCTTAGGAACAGGCATCAATTATAACTTCATTCTGAATGCGAGCGCCGGTGGAACCGAACCGCACTGGAATGTTCCGACACCTGGCGGCATTTATGAGGAAGTTGGAGCCTTTTTAAACTCTACTGCAACACCGTGGTTTTATCCCATACCTGGTGGAAATTTATTTAGTCGTGTAAATACAGGTTCAGACCCTAACATTGGTGTGTTTTATAAATTTAATGTTCCGGATTCATTAACCGGCAATAGCTTTTTCCTTGAATATTCTGGTCCTGCAGGTTCATCCAACGCAGCACAGAATGCCACAGTTGATGTCGTTACTCCATTCTATGTAAATCCAAACCCTGCTTTAGGTGATACACAACGAGTGACGGGTATAAATTTACGTGGAGTTCAGACGAACAATCTATGGGTGAGGTTTGGAGGAAACAAAGTGTTTACTCTAAATGGCGGTGGACAAACCGTCGTACGAATGACTAATCCTAACCAAGGGGCAGATCTTTTAAGAGCCGATTTACTTAGAGTTAGATTAGTCCCTATTGCACCAACAATTTCTACTTCATTGGATGATGATGTAACTCCTCGGTTATTAAGTTTTGGTTCCGTATCAATTTATGATTCGATAAGATTGGCTCAATTCAATTATCAAAAATCATTTATCATCGGCTCGAATGGAGAAACTCCGCTTCGGATAGACACAATTTATTTAAGATCAGGTGGATTAATGAACATTGTTAATTTGCCCACATTTCCCATTACTCTACCTGCAATTGATGGTGAATTGAATTTGGTAGTTGAATTCCTGCCTGATTCAATTAGACTTTATACTGATAGTCTTGTAATAATTTCTAATGATCCTGATGATTCTTTAATAACTGTTAGAGTAAGTGGACAAGGTGTCGGAACAGGTATAACCGTTGATGATTCAGATCCAACGACTTACATATTCCCTCCAGATGTTCAAAATTGGGTCGGAACTCCAGACCCAGCAAATTTGGATAAATGGTATCGCATTTCAGGTTCCGGCATTAACTTAACAAGAATGTTTGCATATATTTATTTCAATCCTCCAACAGAATTGCAATCAGTTGAGTGGTATCCTGAAATTCCAAGGAAGCCTGGAAGTACTACAGACGAACCCGATAGTTTTGATGTTTTTGTTCAGATACCAATTAACTCAACAAACAGTACTCCAACCGCAAGATATCGCATCAATCATTTTAATGGGATAACTGACACAATCATTTCTCAATACAATAGAACTTTGAATGATGGTAAAATTCCATTAGGAAGATATACATTCCTAAGAGGCGGCAGAGATTCTCACGGAAGTGGAACAGTTTATGGTTCTGTTTACCTTCTGAATGATACAGCATTAGTAAGTGCATTTTATCAGGATAGTTTAGTAAATACTGCCCGGCAAGATTCACATTTAGTTCGAGCAGATGCATTGATTCTTGAACAGGCAGGGATAGTTGGTATTTTTGAACCAGATTTTATTCCATTAGAATTTTCTTTGAGTCAGAATTATCCTAATCCATTTAACCCTGTAACTCAAATTCGATATACTTTACCGCAGCTTGCGAATGTATCATTAAAAATATATGATATACTTGGAAGAGAAGTAAAGACTCTTGTTAATAGAGAACAAGCACCTGGAGCTTATAGAATTGAATGGAATGGTACAAATAACTATGGTGTGCAAGTTTCATCCGGCATGTACATATACAGGGTTGTAGCCGGGAAATTTGTTCAAACCAAAAAGATGATGTTCTTGAAGTAATTCGGAGAATTGTGTTATCATAATAAAAAGGCGATCTCTCGATCGCCTTTTTTATTGGGTGAAATTCTCTTTTTTCTTCATATGTATTTCTTTATTTTTGTTCAAAAATAAAGCGAAAAAAATCAGAGAATTTGAATGTCTATTATTCCAATTTCGGTCTATGGTGATAAAATCCTTCGAAAAAAAGCTCGATTAGTTAAGAATGTAGATTTATTAACCATCGAACTTATTAAAAACATGTTTGAAACCATGCGTAATGCAAATGGCATCGGTTTGGCTGCCACACAAGTCGGAATTGATCAATCAATTTTTGTAGTTGATTTGTCACAAGTCGAAGATTATGAAAAGTCAAAACCGATGGTTCTTATCAATCCGCAAATCCTGGATTTTGCCGATAGAAAAGTTGTAATAGAGGAGGGTTGTCTAAGTATACCGGATGTAAGATATGAAGTCGAACGACCGGAAACAATCTTTATCAAATATTTTGACACTGATCTTAAGGAACAATCATTTGAAGCAACAAAGTTGTTTGCTCGTGTGATGCAGCATGAGCAAGATCATCTGAATGGAGTTTTGTTTACGGATCATTTAGATGAAGATTCAAAAAAGAAATTGATAAAATCTTTAGAGAAAATTAAAAAAAGGGAGATCGAAACTGACTATCCGATAGTTATTAAGAGAAGTTATCAACTTAAATGAAAATTATTTTTTGGGGCACGCCTGATTTCGCTGTTCCTTCGCTTAAAATTCTTTTCGAAAATAATCATCAGATACTTGCGGTTGTAACTGCACTTGATAAAGAACGCGGCAGAGGACGAAAGCTCTCATTCACACCAATAAAAAATTTTGCAATTCAAAATAATATTCCTGTTCTTCAACCTGAAAAATTTAAATCAGAAGATTTTATTGCCACACTAAAAACATTCGACGGCGATTTGTACGTTGTGGTAGCGTTTAAAATATTACCGAGAGAAATTTTTGCAATTCCTAAACACGGCTCTTTTAATTTGCATGCTTCGCTTCTGCCTAAGTATAGAGGTGCCGCCCCAATACAGTGGGCATTGATTAAAGGTGAAACTGAAACAGGAGTTACAACATTTGCTCTTGAGGAAAAGGTCGACACGGGAAATATTTATCTCCAAAAGAAAATTCCCATTTTTCCGGAAGATAATTTTGGGACGCTGCACGATAAACTAAGTCTGTTTGGTGCCGAAGTTGTTCTTGAAACTGTAAACATAATTAAAAATGGAACTGCCAAATTGCAAAGGCAATCAGATGAATTAGCAACTCCTGCTCCTAAAATCACAAAAGAGATGATGCAAATTGATTGGAATAAATCAGCAGAAGAAATTCATAATTTAGTAAGAGCATTTTCACCTTATCCAGGTGCAATTTTTATCCACAATGACAAATTGGTAAAAATCTTTAGAACAAATATTGATACCAATAAGAAGCTTGTTCCCGGAAAATTCTCGGAAATAAAAGATCAATTATTTGTTGGATGTGGAAATGGAGTTATTGAAATCTTGGAAATTCAATTTGAAGGACGAAAAAAGATGACCGCTGCAGAATTCCTTCGAGGATATAGTTTCTCCAGCCATTGAATCATTTCTTAATGAAATTTGTTGAAGTTGCAATGAATAAAATAGAAACAAATGAAATATCATAAGACAATTCTAGATGCAGTGGGAAAAACTCCACTCGTTAAACTTAATCGTATTAGTAAAAATTTAAAACCGCAAATATTTGCTAAACTTGAGTCTGCAAATCCCGGCGGCAGCGTAAAGGATCGTATAGGAATTTCCATGATTGAGCATGCCGAAAAAAAAGGTTTGCTTAAATCTGGAGGAACTGTAATCGAGGCAACAAGCGGGAATACCGGAATAGGGTTAGCTCTTGCATGTGCTGTGAAAGGATATAAATCAATTTTTGTTGTGACCGACAAAGTCAGCACAGAAAAAATAAACTATTTAAAAGCTTTAGGTGGTGATGTAATAGTTGTTTCAAATGCGGTCAAACAGGATTCCCCTGAGTATTACATTAATGTTGCCAAAAGAATAAATAAAGAGATGCCGAATTCCTTATTTATGTATCAGTATTCAAATCCGGCAAATCCTGAAATTCATTACAACACAACAGGTCCAGAAATTTGGGAACATACAGACGGAAAAATAACTCACTTTGTCTCCGGAATTGGAACCGGTGGTACAATTAGCGGGGTAGGAAAGTATTTAAAAGAAAAAAGTAAGGATATCCAGATCGTTGGTGCTGATCCTTATGGCTCAATATTTAAAACTTATAAAGAAACCGGGGAGCTTACTCCTGGTGTGCCATATCTTGTTGAAGGAATTGGTCAAGATTGCCTCCCAGAGAACGTGATGTTTGAATACATTGATCGGATTATCAATGTTTATGATGCGGATTCATTTAACTATGCACGAATTCTTACTCGCGAAGAAGGAATTTTTTGCGGAGGCAGTACAGGTACCATTGTATCTGCAACATTGCAGCTTGCAAAAGAATTAGATAAAAATGAAGTAATTGTTTTTATTGTTTGTGATACGGGCGAAAGATATCTCTCCAAATTTCATAGTGATGAATGGCTTCGAGATAAGCGGCTCTTACCCGCTGAAATCAGAACTCTTCAAGACATTATCACTTCCAAGCGAAATGAAGGTGGTAAAGCGTTAGCATTTCTTTATCCAACAGACAAAGTTATTAAAGCATTTGAGTTGATTAACACTTCTGGCTATTCCCAAATTCCAGTTATTGATCATGGTGAATCTATTGGAAGTATCAAGGAAGCAAAATTGATGAGCCGTTTAATAAAAGAACCAAAACTTTTTGATCTCACAGTTGATCAAGTTATGGAAGCAGGATTTCCAGCATTAGATCAAAGGACAGAACTTGAAAGTGTTCGAAAATATTTGGGGGATTCTCCGGCAGTTCTCGTAACTGAATATGGCAGAATTATTGACATCGTTACAAGATACGATATGCTCCAACATACTAAATTATCTTAAATAAATTTAAAGGAAATGAATAATGGGCTTTTCAACTGATGCAATTCATGCAGGGCAAATACCTGATCCAACAACAGGCGCAGTTATAACACCAATTTATCAAACATCAACTTATGCACAAGATGTACTTGGGAAAAATAAAGGATTTGAATATGGGAGAACTCATAATCTCACCCGCAGTGCTTTAGAAGCTAATATAGCTGCACTTGAAAAAGGGAAGTATGGAATTGCATTTTCATCAGGACTTGCTGCTGCCCATGCTTTAATGAGTCTCGTGAAAAGTGGAGATCATGTCATTGTTTCAAACAATGTTTATGGCGGAACTTATCGGTTGTATGAACTAAACATGAAAGATTATGGAATTGATTTTTCTTGGGTTGATACTTCAGATTTGAAAAACATTGAGTCAGCAATTAAACCAACTACTAAAATGGTTTTTGTAGAAACACCGACTAACCCAATGTTAAATCTGACTGACCTTGAAGGCACAGCAAAAATATGTAAGAAAAATAATCTGATTAGTGTGGTTGATAATACTTTTATGAGTCCATACTTTCAAAATCCACTCTCATTTGGATGCGACATTGTTCTTCACAGCCAAACTAAGTACATAAATGGGCACAGCGATGTGATAGGAGGAATTTTAGTTACAAGTGATGACAAAATTCATTCTCGCATAAGACATATTCAAAATGCGGTCGGTTCGGTTCCCTCGCCTTTTGATTGTTGGTTAATTCTTAGATCCACTAAAACACTTTCAGTGAGGATGGAAAGACACAACTACAATGCCCAGCAGTTTGTTAATTATCTTACGAATTCGAGAATTGCCAAAAAGATTTATTATCCGGGATTAGTCAGTCATCCCCAACACGAGCTTGCAAAAAAACAAATGCGCGGATTTGGAGGAATGATTTCTGCTGACTTTGGTGATGTGGAGACTGCGAAGAAAATTCTCAACAACGTTAAAATATTTACATTGGGAGAAAGTTTAGGCGGAGTTGAAAGTTTAATTAGTCATCCCGCAACAATGACGCACGCTTCAGTTCCAAAGGCAGAGCGAGAAAGAATGGGATTAACGGACAGTTTAGTTCGCTTTTCTGTTGGATTGGAAGATATTGAAGATCTGATACAAGATGTCATGAATACAATCAAATAGTCTTCTAATTTATAACTAAATTTCATGTGTCGAAATATATTATTTGACATCAAAAAAAGAATTAATATGAAGAAAATAAAAATGTTCATCCCGTTCCTAATTATATTAATAACAAGCGTTTTACCCGCCCAACAGGATACTATTGAAATTTATATCATTGATAATTTTGTCACACCAGAGGTTCCTCATAAGTTGATGCTTTCGTTTTTCACTAGCGATGTTTGTAAATCAAAGCTTAACCTCAATGGAACAACCGAGATAATGATTTCAAACGAACTAACTGATAACCATAAAATACAAGTTGATTTAACAAACCATGTTGTGACTGATAAAATAAATTATTTTACAATTATTGTTGAAGATGAATTAGGTAATACTTATTCAAGCGAAAGAGATGAATTTGAAATTCCCAAAGAAATAATTGTTGAAGGCGGTTCAAATATATTAATGTTCTGTTTGTTTGGCGGCGTGGTATTTGCTTTGCCATCCCCGGTTTTTGTTGCTGCAAAGCACGATCAGTACTTCAGTTTTACAAAAGAAATACCGTTAATTTTTTTAAGATCAAGCGGGTATAATTATCCAGCCGGATATTTCTCGGTTGAGTATTCTCATATTATAAATGCTCCAATTAAAAATTATTTTAGAACTGGTTATAAGCATATTATTGAAATTCCTGGACTAGAATATATCTCTCCAGGTATAAATTACATGACAAATTTTAAAGGATTCAATGGAATAAGTCCGGAATTATCCCTTGGGTTATTCAAGTTATTCAACACCTTTACTGTCTATTCCCGTTACCGATTTAATGCTAAGCCGGGTGAACCGGGGAGTGAGTTTCATGAATTTTCTATTGGATTATATTCCGGTTTCTTCGCCATTTATTTTTAGATCAAATGATAATTGAAAATTTTTCTGAGGAATATCTTAAGCCAGTCGCTAAACTTTGCCGGCAAAATATGTATCGAGATATTATGCCGGACTTCCTTCTGAAAGAAAAAACTCTTAGTGATCCTGATTACAATCCCGAAATGACTCTTGTCGGTTTATTGGAATCTGAGAAATCAACAATTGCATTCATTCAAGGAGTAGTTAGAGAAAGAGAGAATGGTAAAGTCGGATATGTAAAATTACTCTGCGTTGATTCGAATTGGAGACGAAATGGTTATGCAAAAATGCTTTACGAAAGTGTTGAGCAAAAGATGAAGAAGCATGGTGTTAAGCAAATTCGAATATATGAATCCTGGCCAAATTATTTCATGCCTGGAGTAGATGCGTTTTACACAGAAGCTGTTTGCTTTTTTGAACGGCTTGGTTACAAAAAATTTGGAGATACATCAAACTTAACTGCTGATCTTTCATTACAAATTTTTGATACTGAAGTTGAAGAAATGAAATTATTACAAGAAAAAATAATTTTTCGCAGAGCCAGTGTAAGCGATAAAGAAAATATTATTAAATGGCTTCAAGCAAAATTTCCTGCATGGATTGGTGAAGTTACTTCTGCATATCAAAATAACCCTATCACATTGTTCATCTGTGAACATGAAGGAAAACTAATAGCATTTTCTGCTCATGAAGGAAATAACAAGGGTATCGGATGGTTCGGTCCAATGGGTACTGATACTGTTTTGCGCGGCAAAGGAATCGGAGGGATTCTCCTAAGAAAATGTCTTAAGGACATGAAAGAAATGGGATTTGTTAAGGCGATCATTCCTTGGGTGGGTCCAATTCCATTTTACATGCTTTATGCTAATGCAAAAGTTGAACGAGTATTTTGGAGATATGAAAAAATTATGGAATGATTTTATCCTCCAAATTGTTCTACTTTTAATTAAGCAATTTTACCTCAATTTTCAGCATGAAATATCTATTCATACTATTTTTTATAATAATTAAATTAGTTTATCCACAAACAGGTTCTGTAAAAGGCAAAGTAAGTGATGGTGGCTCGTCCATTCCTTCTGTAAACATTTTAATTGTCGGTGAAAATTACGGAACAGTTACTGATATTAATGGAAATTATGTTCTCAATTCAATTCCTATCGGCGAATATGAGCTACGTTTTAGCATTGTAGGATACGAAACAAAGTTTATTGATGTGACAATTCTTTCAAACAAAACACTCGAATTAAATGTAAATTTAAATTCAAAAATGATCGAAATAGGTGAGGTGCAAGTAACTGGCTTAAAGCAGCAGCAATTAAGTGATACGCGCACAAGTTTATTGGATTTAAATCCTAAAAGTGCAAAAATACTTCCCGGTGCCGGAGAAGATGTTTTACGAACTTTGCAGTCATTACCCGGAGTCTTATCACCGAATGATTTTTCATCCCAATTGGTTATAAGGGGAAGCGGTCCGGATCAGAATTTAATAATTATGGATAACATTGAAATATTTAATCCATACAGACTATATGGAGTAATTAGCATGTTTAATCCTGATGCTGTATCGGATGTAAATCTTATTTCAGGAGGATTTCCCGCAAAATATGGTGATCGTTTATCGGCAGTACTTGATGTGACTAATCGTGAAGGTGATTCAAAAAAATATCTTTCCGGGAGCATCAATGCTTCAATAATCGATGCCAATCTTGTTTTTGAAGGCAAAAATCCTTTTAATTTAAACGGCAGCTGGTTGATAAACTCACGGCGAACTTACTATGATTTGATCATCGAGCCATTTGTCAAGAATGCCGGTTTAGTGGAGGAGAATGTGACCTTTCCAAACTTTTATGATTTCCAAACTAAAATTGTAATCGGTCCATACAATGGTCACAAATTTTTATTAAATGGAATTTATTCACGTGACGGAGTAGATGTACTTAGTGCAAATAACCGAAAAACTCCGGACAGTATTGATGTATATAATATTACTAAGAATGACGTTGTGGGATTATCATGGCATTATGTTCCTAACAGAAATTTGTTGAATAAATTCGTAGTGTCTTGGTATCGAAATAGCGGTGCAACAAATTTTGATTCACAAATTTTAGATCCGTCTCTAAACCGCGAAGATTTCAAGGATGTTATTCCCGATACATTATCGCCCTACCTTCTTGGATTTAAATTTAATGCGGATTTTATATTTCGAAAATATTCAATTGATGACCGATTCACTTATTTGTGGGGAGATAATGTTTTCGAAGCTGGAGCAGGTGTTGACTTTATGCAGACGCTTGTGAACTTTAAGTTTAAGCTTGATCCTGAGCTTGAAGCAATATTATCCTCAAATCCTCAATTCAGGGCTGTTCTCAAAGATTTGAAGAACACACGAAATTATAACCGATATAGACTCTTCGCTCAAAATAATTTTAAGCTTAATGAAAAAATTTTCATTCAGCCGAGTTTGCGGTTTGATTACTATGATATCCTAGACAAAGTTTATCTTGCACCAAGAATTTCTTTATCTTATGGATTGGATGAAGTCACAACATTACGCGCAGTATTTGGACTTTATTTTCAGTCACCCGGCTACGAAAAAATTGTTGATCAAGGAGTGCTGTTTGATTTTGCCGATCGCTACACCAAACAGCTTTCTGCCGAAAATGCTTTGCATTATGTTTTAGGAATTGAAAGATGGTTAAGCGGGGAGTGGAGCTTGCGATTAGAAGGTTATTATAAAAGTTTTGATAATTTAATCAAGCAAAAAAAAGTTCACGGTTCACAATATTACACTGAAAAAGTGCCAGGTAAAAATCCGAAATATATTAGCGGGTGGACGAGACCAATTACAATCAGTGGAGATTCTATAACTCAAATTCCAATTAATGATTCTTACGGTGAATCTTATGGTATGGAGGTCTTTCTATCAAAAAAGAATATCATGAATGAAAGCCGATTTTCCGGTTGGATATCTTACTCTCTTGCATGGGCTGATAGATTTGAAGATTCGAAAAAATTACCATTTCGTTTTGATCAGAGACACACTGTAAATATTGTGTTGAATTATCAACTCAATAGCTGGCTTGATTTGGGTATTAGGTGGCAGTATGGATCCGGATTTCCATATTCGGAACCATTGGGAATCAAACCTCGAATTATTCTTGCTGACAATGATTTGGATGGCAGACCTGAAACTCCTGTTATTGCTACAAGAACAAATTCAAATAATCAAAATGAACAAGAAGTTATTTATGATATTGATTTTGGAAACAATAAATTAAATGCTCGTAAACCGATTTATCATCGATTGGATCTTCGCTTGACAGCATTGACAGAATTTTGGAATTTGAATTGGACTTTTTATCTCGATGTAATAAATGTTTACAATCGTTCAAATGTTATTGCTTACGATTATTATGTTAATCCCAACTTAACATTAGGTCGCGAAACAAACACAATGTTCCCGATTGTTCCAACATTAGGTTTTAGTGTAAAATTTTGATTAGGTTAATTCTAATAATTTAGCAGTTATTCATCAAATATTTTATTAATGCCTGAAAAGAAGAATAAATATATTGACTATGGAGATCGAGGAAGGTACAATTCCAATAATAAATTGAATGATCTCACGGGTAAGGAGTGGATTAAATTCTCTAAATCTTGGTTTGTTCACCGTCCTCCAAGAAGGAAAGAAGATGAGTTGCTGCATCCTGCAAAATTTCCAGAATCTCTCATTGAAGAGTTCATATCCTTTTTTACGAAGGAAGGTGAGTGGGTTTTAGACCCGTTTATGGGTACTGGAAGTACGATGCTTGCTGCTGGTAAATTAAATAGAAATGCAGTCGGTGTTGAACTTTCCAAAGATTATTATGATTCGTCCGCACGAAGAATAAAAAGGAATAAATATTTATCAGAATTATTCCCAATTCACGGCTCGTCAGAAAAATTATTAAATCTTATTCCTTCAGCCATCCAAAAGAAAATTCTGTTTGATTATGTAATTACTTCTCCGCCATATTGGAATCAGCTTGACCGAAATTCTTTACGGCAAAAAGCACGATCGAAAAAAGGTCTTTCAACAAAATATTCTGAAGATGAAGATGACTTAGGCAATGTAAAGGATTATCAAGCCTTCATTTCAAAGCAAGCTGAGATATTCGACAGTGTTTACGATTGTACTAAACCAAATGGATATCTAACCATAATTATAAACAATGTTTACTGCAATGGAAGACTCTTTCCACTCGCATTTGATACAGCCATTTCGTTAACTGACCGAGGTGAAAAGTCTTGGGTGTTAAAGGATGAAAAAGTTTGGCTTCAGGATGATAAACCATTAATAGCTCTCGGAGTAAACAATGCCTGGGTTGCTAATCGGCATCATCAATACTGCTTAATTTTTAGAAAGGAACAGCCAAAAAAATAGATGCAGGATTTATTCTCAAATATAAACGCTCTAACAGTTTCAGAGCTTACCAAGCAGATTAAAATTACCCTAGAAGAAGGTTTTTCAGAGGTGATCGTGATTGGCGAGATTTCAAATTTTAAAGCTCATGTATCAGGTCACTGGTATTTTAATTTAAAGGATTCGAATGCAGTAATCTCCTGTGCTATGTGGAAAGGATTAAACGACTATGTTTTTTTTACACCACAAGATGGCATGAAGATTATTGTATCAGGTCGAATTACAGTTTATCCGCCAAGAGGAAGTTATCAGATTGATGTTCGTTCAATGAAACCTGCCGGTGAAGGCGAGCTTCAAGCGGCGTTTGAGAAGCTGAAGCGCAAACTTGCAGATGAAGGATTGTTTGATGAAACACATAAGAAACCAGTTCCGGAGTTTCCGAAAAAAATAGGAATTGTCACTGCAAAAGATGGCGCTGCATTTCAAGATATGATAAGTGTTGCCGAAAGGAGATTTCCTTTAGTTGAGTTGGTAATTGCACCTGCAAGAGTGCAAGGAAGCGGTGCCGCAGAAAGTATTGTCGAGAGTTTGAAACTTTTGAATAAGCAAAAGGATATTGATGTGATTATTGTAGCTCGAGGCGGCGGCAGTATAGAGGACCTTTGGGCTTTCAACGAGGAAATGGTTGCAAGAGAAATTTTCGCTTCAAAAATTCCTATAATATCCGGAATTGGACACGAAGTGGACTTCACAATTGCAGATTTTGTGGCAGATTTACGTGCTCCAACTCCCTCAGCTGCAATGGAAATTGCTACTCCCGATAAGGATGATTTTTTTGTCTTTATTGATGAATTTTCATATAATTCATCGCAAAAATTGGAAGGGCTTTGTACTGAAAATCGCCAAAGAGTTAACCAAATTTTGAACAGTTATGGTTTTCGTTATCCAACTGACTTAGTTAGAAAGCACTCGCAATTAACTGACAATTTGATTTACAAAATTTTAAACGGTATAGATAAAAAGTACAGCTATTTTATTAACAAAGTCATGCTTAGGTCCAAAGTTATCGAGTCGCACAGCGTTCAGAATACTTTGAAGAAAGGATTTGCGCTTGTTAAACAAGATTCACATTTTGTAAGAAGATTAACCGGTTTTGAACATAGAAAACCAGCACTATTGAAATTTTATGATGGCGATGTTGAAATAATTAAAAGAGGGAATTGAGCTTACCATTCCAATTAACCAAAAAATAATTATGAAGAAAAAAGACACAGGCAATTTTGAAAAAAAAATTCTAAGGTTAGAAGAAATTTCCGATCTCCTTGAGGCGGGAGAAACACAGCTTGAAGATGCCATAAATCTTTTTGAAGAGGGGATTGAACTTTCAAAAGATTGCTTAACCACTCTTAAAAATGCAGAACTAAAAATTACTGAACTGAAGAAGAAAATTGACTCAGCTAACTATGACAGCAAATCTACATCAAAAAAGAAAAATGACGGAGATGATTGATAATGAGCGAAAGCACTAAATACGAAATACTTTCAAAAGTAAATATTCCCTCTGATGTTAGAAACTTAGACCTTGCCCAGTTAAAAACACTTTGTTCCGATATCAGAGAATTTCTGATTGATACTATTTCAGAAGTAGGCGGACATTTTGGCGGCGGTTTAGGAACTGTAGAACTAACTGTCGCATTACATAAAGTTTTTGAAACTCCAAATGATCTTATTGTTTGGGATACCGGTCATCAAGCATATCCCCATAAAATTCTCACTGGTAGAAAGGGTGCTCTAAAAACAATTCGACAGTTAAACGGCATCAGCGGATTCTTGAAGAGAACTGAAAGTGAATATGATGCATTTGGTGCCGGGCATGCGTCAACGTCTATATCTGCTGCTTTAGGAATGGCTGTTGCCAGAGATATCCGAAAGGAACATAAAAAAGTTGTAGCTATAATTGGTGATGGAGCAATGACCGGAGGTATGGCTTACGAAGCAATGAATAATTCAGGAGTGATAAAATCTGATTTGATAGTTGTGCTAAATGATAACAATATGTCCATAGCTCCGAATGTGTGGCAAATTTCAAACTATTTTACTGAAATGATTGCTCACCCTGATTACAATAAATTTAAAGGACAAATTTGGGATTTAACCGGTAAGCTCGATCAATTTGGTGATAGACTTAGAAGAATTGCCGTCCGTCTCGAAAGCGGTATTAAAGCTGTTATAACTCCCGGAATGTTATTCGAAGCTCTTGGGTTTAGATATTTTGGTCCGGTCAATGGTCATAACCTTCATCAATTAATTAAAATATTTGAACAAGTCAAAGAACTCAAAGGACCAATTCTTGTCCATACATTAACTGAAAAAGGCAGAGGTTATAAACCAGCAGAGGAACACACTCAGAGACTTCACGCATCAACTCCATTCGATAAGCTTACAGGAAAGGCATTTAAAAAAGCTGGAGCGGCTGCCTCTTATACATCTATTTTTGGAAACGCACTTGCTCAAATCATTAAAGAAAATCCTTCCGTTGTCGGTATTACCGGTGCAATGCCTGACGGAACAGGAATGGATATTGTTCAGAAAGAATGTCCTGAGAATTATTTTGATGTTGGCATAGCTGAAGAACATGCTGTAACATTTGCAGCCGGATTAGCAACACAAGGTGTTATTCCTGTAGTGGCAATTTATTCCACCTTTCTTCAACGTGCTATTGATCAAATGATTCATGATGTTAGTCTTCAGAAATTGCATGTAGTGTTTGTGCTTGATCGTGCGGGATTGGTTGGAGCTGATGGTCCTACTCATCATGGTTCATTTGATATTTCTTATCTTCGATTTATTCCTGGAATGGTAATTATGGCTCCAAAGGATGAATCTGAGCTTAGAGACATGATTTACACGGCTGTAACCTACAAACAAGGTCCAGTTGCTTTACGCTATCCTAGAGGATCAGCTCTCGGCGTTCCGCTGAAAGAGGAATTTGATTTGATAGAAATTGGAAAAAGCGAGAAACTGGAAGAGGGAAATGACGTCGCACTTCTTGCCTTTGGCTCCATGGTTGATTATGCGACGAAAGCAAGACATATTCTTTTAGAAAATTCCATCAGCTGCGAAGTGATTAATATGCGTTTTGCTAAACCGCTTGATACTCAGCGATTAGATGAAATTGCTCACAAGTTTCAAAGAATTGTAACTTTAGAAGAAAATTCTCTTGCTGGTGGCTTCGGCAGCGCAATCGCAGAGTATTTTGCGGATAAAAAATATAAGAATGATATTCTTAGAATAGGTTTGCCCGATTATTTTATTGATCATGGTACACAGGAGGAATTGCATAGACTTCTTGGTATAGATCCGAAAGGTATTTCTGAAAAAGTTAAATTGTTTTGCCAATCTGAAAGCTATCCAAAAGAGGTTGCAGTTTGACAGATCAAACTAAAATTGCAGTAATTGGACTTGGTGGTGTTGCGCAGTTAATTCACCTTCCGAATTTATTAAAAATTAATAACGCAACTGTTACAGCAGTTGCTGAAATAAATAAAAATCGCTTAACTACAATTGCTGATAAATTTAATATAAAAGAAAGATATACTGACTATAAAGAACTTCTGGCAGTAGATGAGTGTGACGCAGTTATAATTGCAACACCAACAAGTACACACAAGGATATTGCAATAGATTGTCTCAAAGCAAAGAAAAACATATTAGTTGAAAAACCATTAGCCCGAACACACGATGAAGCTAAACTCATTCTCGGTGCGGCAAAAAAATATAAAAAGAAATTAATGGTCGGAATGAATTTAAGATTCAGACCAGATGCAATGCTCTTGAGAAGTTTATTAAGTTCAGGCGAAATAGGAGAACCCTTTTATGTAAAGTGCGGATGGATAAGAAGACAAAGCAGCACTCAGAAATGGTTTACAAGAAAAACCGAATCCGGAGGCGGAGTAATTATTGATTTAGGAATATTACTACTTGATTTATCGCTTTGGCTTTTAAATTATCCTTCTGTTCATTCCATTTCTACAAAAAATTTTAATCACAACACAAAAAATGTTGAAGATACTTCTGTGAGTTTTATCAAGTTTATCAACTCTTCCATTATATCAGTGGAAACAAGCTGGTCGTTGGTGCTGGAAAGAGATGAATTTTATGTGAACATTTATGGAACAAAAGGGTATGCGACTCTTAATCCATTCAGAGTTTATAAAAAGTTAGAAGATCAAACTATGGATTTAACACCATCGCAGCCCGAAAGTCCACTAACATTATTTAGAAAATCTTATCTCAATGAACTTAAAAGTTTTATTGGTGCAGTTCGCGGATTGAATCCAGTATTTTCTTCCGGTGAGGAAGCGTTATCGCGAATGCATATTATTGATGCCATGTATAAGTCTGCTTCACTAAATAAAGAAGTCGTTTTTAAAACATGAAAACGAAAATATTACTAGTTGATGATGAGAAGGACATTGTCGAATTTCTAGAATATAATTTAGTCCAAGAAGGATTTGAGGTTATATCTGCCTACAATGGAATGGAGGCACTTAAAAAACTATCCGAAAAACCCGATTTGGTTATTCTTGATATAATGATGCCTCAATTAAACGGTTATGATGTTTGTAAAAAGATCAGAACTATTCATGAGTTTCGTCAAACGCCTGTAATTTTTCTAACAGCAAAATCAAGTGAAGTTGATGAGATAAAAGGTTTGGAAATTGGAGCGAATGATTTCATACAAAAACCGATCTCCCCTAAAAAATTAATCGCACGGGTAAAAGCCAATCTAAGGAAAGATGTTAAAAAAGCTGAAGAGAAATCTCTTCCCGCAATTATAAAAATCGGTCCGCTTAGTATTGATAGAAATAAATATAAAGTGAACATAGCAGGCTCCGAAAAAATATTTCCGCGCAAAGAATTTGAATTGCTGTATTATCTTGCAAATAATCCGGATAAAGTATTTGATAGAAATACATTGCTGAAAGATGTATGGGGCTTGGATGTTTATGTTGTGGATAGAACTGTTGATGTTCATATTAGAAAAATTCGCGAGAAGTTAGGGAAGCATGCCAATATTATCGAAACTGTGAAAGGAATTGGATACAAATTCATTGCTTTGGAAAAATCTAAAACATAATCTTTACTCATCACACGTTTACCTTAAAGAGTTCCTGCTTTTTAATCTATTCATTTTAATTGTTATCATTCTGCTTGAAAGCAGAATATCAATACTGATTCCACTTATAATTTTAATTCTTATTTTCAGCTTAATTTACTTTTATCAAATAGGCAAAAAAAGAAATGCTGAAGTTGAAGAAATTAAAAAAATAATTGAAGGTATTCGTAAAAATGAATTGCATGATTCATCCGAGATTAAGCTGGGAAAACATTTGCAGATTCTTGAAGATGAAATCAAGGAAATGTTTGTTAAGAATAAAAATGATATAGAGTATCTTAAAAAGCTTGAGAAGATCCGTACAGAATTTTTAGGGAATGTTTCTCATGAATTGAGAAATCCCATTTTTGCAATTCAAGGATATATTGAAACGCTGCGGGATGGAGCGATTGATGATCCTAAAGTGAATAAACATTTTCTTGAAAAAGCGACTGATCACACAATCAACTTAAGCAACTTGTTGAATGATCTGATTGATATTTCAATGATTGAATCTGGTGAGATGAGATTAAGTTATAGATATTTCGAAGTAAATGAATTTCTTCAACCGATCGTAAATCAATTAAAATCATTAGCTGACGAAAAGCATTTAGAACTTATTTATCATCCAAGTCGAGCAAATCTTAAACTTTTTGGTGATAAAAATAAACTGAAACAAGCATTGGATAACTTAATTACCAATGCGATTAAATATACGGAGATGGGTAAAGTCGAGATACTAGTTGAAGAAGATCACAAATTTGGAAGAATAATTATTCGCGATACTGGTATAGGAATTCCTGAGGAAGATTTAAGTAGAATTTTTGAGCGATTTTATCGAGTTGATAAAGCAAGGTCAAGAGAAGTTGGCGGTACGGGTTTAGGATTAGCCATTGTGAAACACATCGTTGAAGCTCACAGCTCAAAAATTATAGTTACAAGTAAAGTGGGGGAGGGTTCTGAATTTTCTTTTAACTTAAAAAAATAAGTAATTAAAAAGATATACCAGATTTAGCTTAATCAATAGCGGGTAGAAATCTGGTATATCTTTTTCTGGAAATCAGACAATGCTATTCTATATGTTTTAGTTTTGGTAGAGTCTGTAAAATAATTTGTGTAAATGGGATTTAGATTTAAAGAACATTTAAA
>CAZTJF010000017.1:0-98404 GCA_964613805.1 uncultured Ignavibacteriaceae bacterium
GATGCAGCTTTGGTAGGCGGCGGATCATTTCCACGACCGGGAGAAGTTTCCTTTGCACACTATGGAGTTCTTTTTCTTGATGAACTTCCCGAGTTCAAAAAAAATGTTTTGGAAGTACTACGGCAGCCATTAGAAGATTCAAAGGTTACTGTGAGCAGATCAAAGCTTTCCTTAGAATTTCCGGCTAATTTTATGTTAGCAGCAGCAATGAATCCTTGTCCGTGTGGCTACTTTACAGATCCGACTAAAGAATGTACTTGTTCACCGCCTCAAATTCAAAAATATATGGCTAAAATTTCAGGACCTTTGCTCGATCGTATAGATATTCATATTGAAGTTCCGGCGGTTAAGTACAAAGAGCTTTCTTCCGAATCAAAAAGTGAATCTTCAAAAGATGTAAGAGAAAGAGTTATTAAAGCAAGAAAAATCCAGTTAAATAGATTTGCCGGTATGAAGCATATTTTTAATAATGGGGATATGGGTTCTAAAGAAGTTCGTCAGTTTTGTAAGCTTGATGATTCCTCTGCAGAGTTGATAAAAATGGCAATGACAAAACTTGGCTTATCAGCACGAGCATATGATAGAATACTTAAAGTAAGCAGAACCATTGCAGATTTAGATGAATCTCCCGAAATTAAACCACAGCACATCAGCGAAGCAATTCAGTACCGAAGTCTCGACAGAGAACTTTGGAATCATTGAAAAACGATATTTTTACCACTTCCAAGCATGTAAAAATTTAATCAGCGACATGTCTCAAAAAATTTGCATATTTTATAGATAAGCAATATATTTATTGCTCGTTTTTTACAATTAAGGGCGGACGCCGGAGTTGGAGAGCCGGGGCGGACTGTAAATCCGTTGGCTGACGCCTTTGGGGGTTCGAATCCCTCGCCGCCCACGGAAACGTAGAAAATTTTAAGGGCAATTTTTTACATGCCTTTAATTTTTTTTTGCTTTTTTTAGAAAGAATTTTTTGAAAGTTAGCGTTGCGGGAGTAACTCAGTTGGCTAGAGTCACAGCCTTCCAAGCTGTTGGTCGCGGGTTCGAGTCCCGTCTCCCGCTCAAAAAACAAAATATTTTTCATCAATATTATTAGAAAAAAACCTATCACGAACCAAGAGAAAACTATTACTGAATGCTGACGTAGCTCAGTTGGTAGAGCACATCCTTGGTAAGGATGAGGTCACCGGTTCAATCCCGGTCGTCAGCTCAAACATAGGAATGAAATTATGAGAGACATAATAACCTTAGAATGTACGGAATGTAAACGTAGAAATTATTCTACAACAAAAAATAAACGACTCCACGCAGGTCGTGTTGAGTATAAAAAATATTGTCGTTGGGATAAAAAACATACAATTCATAAGGAAACAAAATAATTTAGCTACGTCAGTAGCTCAATTGGCTAGAGCAGCGGTCTCCAAAACCGCAGGTTGGGGGTTCGAGTCCCTCCTGACGTGCGTGGTTTAAGAACTAATAAATATTTGAGTTATATGAAAGAAAAAATAATAAATTTTGTAAATGATGTCGTAAAGGAAATGAAAAAAGTTACCTGGCCGACAAAAGAAGAGTTAAAGGAATCAACAATGATTGTGATTGTTGTCTGTTTGATTCTTTCTGCATTCACTTATGTAGTTGATATGGCTGTCACTATAATATTTAAAGGAATATTTTAATTAATGAGCCAGCCAGAATTTAGATGGTATGTGGTGCGAACGTATTCCGGGCACGAAAACAAAGTAAAGAATTTTCTTGAAGCGGAATTGAATGATAATGAAATTGTGAGAACAAAAATTCAAGATATTCTTGTCCCAACTGAAAAAGTATTTGAAGTAAAAGACGGCAAGAAAAAAAGTAAAACTAAAAATTTCTTCCCGGGTTATATTTTAGTTCACGCTGAATTGGATAATCAAGTAAAAGAATTTATTCTTAATACTCCGTCTGTTATGGGCTTTTTAGGAAACAAAAACAATCCTAATCCATTACAACCCGATGAAGTAAGAAGAATAGTCGGTAGAATAACTCAAGAAGAAGGTGATGAGAGAATGGAAACCATCTTCAGATCAGGAGATTTGGTAAAAATAATTGATGGTCCATTCAATAACTTCAGCGGAACAATTCAAGAAGTTAATGAAGAGAAAATGAAAATTAAAGTAATGGTTTCAATTTTCGGTAGGAAGACACCGGTTGAAATAGATTTCGTACAAGCAGAATTAGAAAAGTAAAAATTTAAATAGGTTAACACATGGCAAAAAAAATAACTGGTTTTATTAAGCTGCAAATTCCTGCGGGGAAAGCAAACCCATCACCGCCAGTTGGGCCTGCTCTGGGTCAAAAAGGTGTAAACATTATGGAGTTCTGCAAACAGTTTAATGCAAGAACAAATGATAAGGAAGGATTGATAATTCCTGTTGTAATCACAGTTTATTCCGATAAATCATTTGCTTTTATAACTAAAACTCCACCAGCCGCTATATTATTATTGAAAGCAGCCAAGCTCGAAAAAGGTTCTGCTGAACCTCACAGATCCAAAGTGGGTAAAGTTTCCCAAAAACAAGTAAAGGAAATTGCTCAAATGAAATTGCCCGATTTAAATGCTAATGATATTGATCATGCAATGAGCATGGTAGCCGGAACTGCACGAAGTATGGGAATTACAGTAGAAGAATAAATAGATTAGAGGAATAAATGATTGCTTCAAAACGTAATAAAGAAATTGTAAAAAGCTTCGATAAGAGTAAAGAATATTCTATCTCTGAAGCTATAAAAATTTTAAAAAATAATTCAAAAGTTAAATTCAACGAGTCCTTTGACTGTGCAATACGACTTGGAGTTGACCCCCGTCATGCTGATCAGATGATTAGAGGAACGGTTTCGCTTCCAAATGGAACAGGCAAACAAGTAAGAGTTCTTGTGATTGCTAAAGGATCAAAAGCACAAGATGCTTTAGATGCAGGTGCAGATTATGCCGGCTTCGAAGAATATTTAGAGAAAATAAAAACAGGTTGGGCAGAAGTTGATGTAATTGTTGCTACTCCTGATTCAATGGGTGAGTTAGGAAAATTGGGAAAAGTTTTAGGCCCCAAAGGACTTATGCCTAATCCTAAAAGCGGAACTGTAACTATGGATGTTGCTACTGCAGTTAAAGAAGTAAAAGCCGGTAAAATTGAGTTCCGAGTCGAAAAAGCCGGTATTGTTCATGCTTCACTTGGCAAATTGAATTTTGAAAATGAAAAATTAGCTGAAAATGTTCGTGCCTTTTTGAATACAATAGTCAAATTAAAACCATCCTCTGCTAAAGGACAGTATGTAAAAAGTCTTTACTTAACTAGCACAATGGGTCCAGGATTAAAAGTTTCAAAAGACGAAATTGCAGTTCACTAAAAAGTTTACGCACTCTATAACAATGCTTCTAATCCCATCGGGATTAATTTAAAAGGTATAGGAGTAAAATGAATAAAAACGAAAAGTCCGAAGTAATCTCGGAAGTTCGTGAATTGATTGATGGTTCTTCAGCTCTCTATCTAACTAATTACAGCGGAATTACTGTTTCTGAGATTACCACTCTTAGAAACGAATTGCGTAAAGCGGGTGTCACTTATAAGGTTATAAAAAATACTTTATTTGAGCGTGCACTTAAAGAATCGGGTAAGTATGGAAAGCTTGAAGATTATTTAACCGGAATGACAGGATATGCTTTTGCTTCAAGCAATCCGGTTGCGCCGGCAAAAATAATCAAGAAATACAACGATTCTTCCAAGAAATTTGAACTAAAAGCCTGCTACGTGGAAGGACAATTCTATGATGGTTCAAGACTTTCGGAATTAGCAACACTTCCTTCAAAGGAAGAAATAATCGCAGGTATTTTAGGCAGTCTCAACTCTCCTGCTTCGGGAGTAGTTGGAGCAATTAGTGCTGTATTCAGAGATTTGGTAAGTGTTGTAGATCAAATCTCCCAAAGAGAAGCAGCATAAAAATTTACTTAAGAAATAAAATAATTAGGAGAACAAAAAATGTCCGATAAAGTTTCTGCACTTGTTGAAAAAATCAAAGAACTAACATTACTCGAAGCTGCTGAATTAAAAACAGCTCTTGAAAAAGAATTTGGTGTAACAGCAGCAGCACCTGTCGTAATGGCTGGTGGAGCCGTTCCTGCAGCAGGCGCTGCACCGGTTGAAGAAAAAACCGAGTTCGATGTAATTCTTCAATCTTCCGGTGAAAAGAAAATCAATGTTATTAAAGTTGTTAGGGCACACACGGGTTTAGGATTGAAGGAAGCTAAAGACTTAGTTGACGGCGCGCCAAAAACTGTAAAAGAAGGCGTTTCAAAGGAAGAAGCTGAAAAGCTGAAGAAAGAATTTGAAGAAGCCGGTGCAACGGTAACCGTAAAGTAATTCAAATCATTACAAAATTAATCTTTTTCAGAAGTGATAGGGCGGATTTTTCCGTCTTATCGCTTTTGCGTTTTAGAATATTTTGAATAATCACCTGTAGTTGTATAACGAAAAATGAATTTTTAATTGGAGAAATAAGTTGAATAACAATAATAAGAGAATTTCATTCAGCAAGATTAAAAGCATATTAGAATCTCCGGATCTGCTTGCAATTCAAACTGAATCTTTTGAAGATTTTGTACAGTTGCATACTCCTCCTTCAAAAAGAGAAAATAAAGGTTTGCAGCAAGTTTTTACAGGTAACTTTCCAATTTTTGATAATAAAGAAAATTATAGGTTAGACTTTTTAGAGTATTATGTTGAAAAACCGCGATACTCTATAGTTGAGTGTCTTGAGAGAGGGTTAACATATGCTACTCCGCTTAAAGCAAAATTACGTCTTTCAACCAAAGATCCTGAAACAGAAGAATTTGTAAATACAGTAGAGCAAGAAGTTTATCTTGGCAATCTTCCGTTTATGACTGATCAGGCAACTTTTATTATTAATGGTGCTGAAAGAGTTATTGTATCGCAGCTGCATCGTTCACCGGGTGTTGCATTCTCCCAAACTGTTCATCCCAATGGAACACCAATTTATTCCGCAAGAATTATTCCTTTAAGAGGTTCTTGGGTTGAATTTGCAACAGATATAAACCATGTAATGTATGTTTATATTGATCGAAGAAAGAAATTCCCTGCAACTACCCTTTTGCGAGCATTAGATTATGCTTCAGATGAGCAAATATTAGATCTTTTTAATTTGGTTGAGGAGATTGATGTAAACAAAGTTAAGCTCGAAAAATTACTTGGAAGAACTACTGCCAGCGATGTTTTCGATACTTCTACCGGTGAAATATTCTTGACTAAAGATAGCGTATTAACTGAAGCAGACCTGGAAAGAATTCGGGAAACTGATGTTGATGTAATTAAATTAGTGAAAACTGATGGTCTTGTCGAGCAAGATTTAATATTAAATACATTGAGAAAAGATCCCTCGAGAACAAAAGAAGAAGCGTTGTTATCTATTTATAGACAACTTAGGTCTGGTGAAGCCCCGGATATTGAAACAGCTCAATTATTAATTGAAAAGTTGTTTTTTAATGATAAAAGATACGATTTAGGTGAAGTCGGTCGTCATCGAATGAATGATAAATTGAAATTGCAGATACCTGAAAATATTACTGTTTTAACACCTCAAGATATTATTGAAATTATGCGACATATCATCAAACTAAAAGCTGGTGATGCAGCAATGGATGATATTGATCATCTTGGCAACAGAAGAATTAGAACAGTTGGTGAGCAGCTTGCACAACAATTCAACGTTGGAATGGCAAGAATGGCTAGAACAATAAAGGAACGCATGAATATGCGTGATACTGAAAGTTTCACTCCACAAGATTTAGTTAATGCCAGAACTATAAGCAGCGTTATCAATGCTTTCTTTGGAACGAATCAACTGTCGCAATTTATGGATCAAACCAATCCACTTGCAGAATTGACTCACAAGAGGAGAATGTCCGCATTAGGTCCAGGTGGTTTGACACGTGAGCGTGCCGGTTTTGAAGTTAGGGACGTTCATTATACCCACTATGGAAGACTTTGTCCGATTGAAACTCCCGAGGGTCCAAACATCGGTTTGATTTCATCTCTTACAATTTACGGCAGAGTAAACCGATATGGTTTTATTGAAACGCCATACCGTAAAGTTGTAAAAGGTAAAGTTACTAACGAGGTCGAGTATTTAACTGCTGAACAAGAAGATTATCACACTATCGCTCAAGCCAATGAACAGCTTACTGATAATTCGCGATTTGTAAATGAAAGAGTTAAGTGCAGATTTAAAGGTGAATTTCCAATTTCAACACCAGATAATATTCAATATATGGATGTTGCACCAGCACAAATTGTAAGTGCAGCAGCAGCACTCATACCGTTCCTTGAGCATGATGATGCTAACCGCGCATTGATGGGTTCAAACATGCAGCGTCAAGCTGTTCCTCTCCTTCGCCCGGAAGCGCCAATAGTTGGAACCGGTTTAGAAAGAAAAGTTGCTTACGATTCTCGCGCTGTTCTCATTGCTGAAGATGATGGAATAATTGATTATGTAGATGCAAATCAGATTATTGTTAAGTATGATATCAATCCCAATAGTATTGAAGCTTTAACTACCTTTAATGATGTTAGAAAAATTTCGTACAAGCTTAAAAAATTCCATGGTACAAATCAGGAAACATGCGTAAATCAAATTCCTTTAGTTAAAGAAAAACAGAGAGTCTCAAAAGGTGATGTGCTGGCTGATGGCAGCGCAACTAATGGCGGTGAACTTGCATTAGGAAGAAATGTATTGGTTGCATTTATGCCGTGGCGCGGGTACAATTTTGAGGATGCTATTATTCTGAGCGAAAAACTTGTAGAAGAAGATTCATTCACTTCTGTACACATCGAAGAATTTGAATTGCAAGTTCGCGAAACAAAACGCGGAGAAGAAGAATTAACAAGAGAAATACCCAATGTTAGTGAAGAGTCAGTTAAAAATCTTGATGAGTATGGGATTATCTGTGAAGGTGCTGAGGTTAAAGAAGGCGATATTTTAATTGGTAAAATTACACCGAAAGGTGAAACTGATCCTACACCTGAAGAAAAACTTCTGCGTGCAATTTTCGGAGATAAGGCAGGTGATGTTAAAGATGCATCCCTTAAAGCCCCTCCCGGATTAAAAGGAGTGGTAATCAAAACAAGGTTATTCAGCCGAAAAAAGAAAGATAACGAATCTAAAAAAGTTGAGAAAAAACAGCTTGATGCTCTTGAGCATAATCATAAAGCTGCTCTCAAAAATCATTATGATAAATTAGTTGAGAAATTAACAAAGTTAACCGAGGGAATGGCTTCCGCTGGAATTCGGGACCTTGACGGAAGTATTGTATTAAGAAGTGGAACAATGTTAAAAGATACAACATTTTCGTCAATGGAAGATGTGACTAAACTTGATTACACAATGGAGTGGGTTGATTCAAAAAGGACTAATCATCACATCAATACTCTTTACAGAAATTATTTTGATGTTCTTGCTGATCTTGAGGAGGAGTATAAACGTGAGAAGATGAAAATTACCAGCGGCGATGAACTTCCCCCTGGAATTGTACAATTGGCAAAAGTATATGTTGCTAAAAAGAGAAAAGTATCTGTCGGGGATAAAATGGCGGGCAGGCATGGCAATAAAGGTGTTGTTGCTAAGATTGTCCCTGTTGAAGAAATGCCTTTCTTACCCGATGGAACTCCAGTAGACATAGTTCTTAATCCTCTCGGTGTACCATCAAGAATGAACCTTGGGCAGTTGTATGAAACTGCACTGGGATGGGTTGGTAAAAAATTAGGTTTGCGTTTTTCAACCGAAATATTTGACGGTGCAAAAATCGAAGATGTTGATGAGTGGTTAGAAAAAGCAGGACTAGAACGCGGAAGTAAAACCGATTTGTACGACGGAAGAAGCGGTGAAAAATTCCATCAGAAAGTTACTTGTGGATATATCTACATATTGAAACTTAGCCATCTTGTTGATGATAAGATTCATGCTCGTTCCATTGGACCTTATTCTCTCATCACGCAGCAGCCGCTTGGTGGTAAAGCACAATTTGGCGGGCAGAGATTTGGAGAGATGGAAGTCTGGGCGCTCGAGGGTTATGGCGCAGCTCATATTCTTCAAGAAATTTTAACGGTTAAAAGTGATGACGTTGCAGGCCGCGCAAAAGTTTATGAAGCAATCGTCAAAGGTGAAAATTTAATGGAGCCAAATATTCCGGAATCGTTCAATGTTTTAATTAAAGAGCTTCAGGGATTAGGCCTTGATGTTACAATAAATTAAAACTAAAAGAACAATTATTAATTAGAAATTAGGAGACAATAAAATGTCCTTTAGAATTCAAGAAAATGCAATGCGGGATATAGATAGTTTAACAATAAGTTTAGCTAGCCCTGATAATATTCTTACGCGATCTTATGGCGAGGTTACAAAACCTGAAACAATCAATTATAGGTCTTATCGTCCTGAAAAAGACGGCTTGTTTTGTGAAAAAATATTTGGACCCACACGGGATTGGGAATGTTATTGCGGTAAATACAAAAGAATACGATATAAGGGAATTATTTGCGATAGGTGCGGTGTAGAGGTAACTCAAAAGAGTGTTCGTCGTGAAAGAATGGGTCATATTGGTTTAGCTGTACCAGTAGTTCATATTTGGTTTTTCCGCGCTCAGCCCTCGAAAATTGGTAATATAATTGGGCTAAGTTTAAAGGAAATTGAGAAGGTTATTTATTACGAATCTTACATCGTGCTGAATCCAGGTCCAACCGGGTTAAATAAAAATGATTTGATTTCTGAAGATCAATACTACGAAGTTATAAATTCCTTACCTGCTGGAAATGAAAAGCTTGACGACGAGGATCCCAAGAAATTTGTTGCAAGAATAGGTGGCGATGCGGTCAAAGAAATCTTAAAGAAAATTGATGTTGAAAAACTATCAAAAGAATTAAGAGATCAACTGGTCGAAGAAACCTCTCAACAAAAAAAAGCAGACTTGTTAAAAAGATTAAGAGTCCTTGAAGCTTTCAAAGAAGCCGACGGAAAAATTCCAAATCGTCCGGAATGGATGGTACTCAGTTATATTCCTGTTATTCCTCCAGAATTAAGACCGCTGGTTCCCCTTGAAGGAGGTCGCTTTGCTACTTCAGATCTTAATGATTTGTATCGCAGGGTTATCATTAGAAATAATCGCCTGAAGAGATTAATTGATATTAAAGCACCAGAAGTAATTCTTAGAAACGAAAAAAGAATGCTTCAGGAAGCTGTTGATGCTTTGTTCGATAACTCAAGAAGAGGAAGTGCGGTCAGAAGTGACAGTAATCGTCCTCTCAAATCTCTTAGCGATATGTTAAAGGGTAAACAAGGACGCTTCAGGCAGAATTTACTCGGTAAACGAGTAGACTACTCAGGTAGATCTGTAATTGTAGTTGGACCTGAGTTAAAGCTTCATCAATGTGGTTTACCAAAAGATATGGCTGTTGAATTGTTCAAGCCATTTATCATTAGAAAATTACTTGACAGAGGTCACAACAAAACCGTAAAAAGTGCACGAAAAGTTGTTGATAGAAAAGATCCAATCATTTGGGATATTTTAGAAAAAATTATTGCTGGACATCCAATCCTTCTTAATCGTGCTCCAACTCTTCATAGGTTGGGAATACAAGCATTTCAACCCGTATTAATTGATGGAAGAGCTATTCAACTTCATCCAATGGTTTGTACTGCTTTTAATGCAGACTTTGATGGTGACCAAATGGCTGTTCACGTACCTTTGTCTTATGAAGCACAGCTTGAAGCAGCGTTGTTAATGTTAAGCTCTCATAACATATTATCGCCTCAAAATGGAAGCCCTATAGTTGTTCCAACTCAGGATATTGTTTTAGGATGCTATTACTTGACTAAAGTTCGTGATGGTGGAAAAGGCGAGGGTTCAGTTTTCGGTTCGCCTGAAGAAGCAATAATTGCATACAATTCAAAGGCAGTCGGTTTACATTCCCGAGTGAAAGTTCGCGTTGACTCACAAATGATTGAGACAACTGTTGGTAGAGTTATTTTCAATCAGATTGTACCCAAAGAAATGGGATTCTTCAATCAGCTGTTGATAAAGAAAACCTTTGGTGGTTTTATTGGACAGATGTTTATGAAACTGGGTAATAAAGTCACAGCAAAATTCTTAGATGACTTGAAGGATACAGGATTTCGATATGCTACTGCTGGCGGTTTATCGGTTAGCTATGCTGATATGGTTATTCCTGAAGAGAAGGAAAATTTAATTACCAAAGCCAATAAAAAAGTTGAATCAATATTAAATGAACATGAGCAAGGTGTAATTACAGATGCCGAACGCTACAATAAGATTATTGACGTTTGGACTCACACGACAAATGACGTTGCTCGTGTATTGATGGATAAAATTAAAGCTCACAATCAGGGATTTAACTCGCTTCATATGATGGTTGATTCAGGTGCAAGAGGTTCACAAGAACAAGTACGACAGCTTGCAGGCATGCGTGGATTGATGATGAAACCTCAGAAAACATTATCAGGGCAAGCAGGTGAAATTATTGAGAATCCGATTGTCGCGAATTTCAAAGAAGGACTTTCAGTACTTGAATATTTTATTTCTACTCACGGTGCTCGTAAAGGGTTAGCAGATACAGCATTAAAGACTGCAGATGCTGGATATCTTACCAGAAGACTTGTTGACGTTTCACAGGATGTTATTATAAGTGAAATAGACTGTGGAACTATTCTGGGTATTCAGGTCACTGCATTAAAGGATGTTGAATTGGAAAGAGAACCTCTTGCAGAAAGAATTACTGGTCGAACAGCACAGGAGGATGTATTCGATCCCCGAACGGATGAAATTATAATTCAATCCGGGGAGATGATAACAGAAGAAATTGCGGAAAAAATTGAAGATGCAAACATTGATTCAGTTTACATCCGAACAGTTCTAACCTGCGAGTCAAGGAGAGGTGTTTGCGCTAAATGTTACGGTCGAAATCTTACAAATGGAAAAATTGTCGAAATCGGTGAAGCTGTAGGAATTATTGCGGCACAATCAATTGGTGAACCTGGTACACAGCTAACATTAAGAACATTTCACCTTGGCGGTACTTCTTCTCGTATAGCAAGCCAATCTCAAGTCGAAACCAACGTTGAAGGAACTATAAGATTTGAGAAAATTTCTTATGTGGAAAAATCGGATTTCATGGGAAAAGTAAAAGTTGTTACTGGCCGACGCGGAGTAATTGGAATTTTTGATGAGAACAACAGACAAATTAAAAAATATGATGTTCCTTACGGAGCAGATTTGGTGGTTAGTGATGGCAGTTATGTTAAGAAGCGTACACCTCTTTACAATCACGATCCGTACAATACTGTTATTCTTTCAGATATTGGGGGTAAAGTTAAGTTTGTGGATTTAGTTGACGGAATTACATTACAGCAGGTAACCGATGAACAAACAGGTCACGTCCAAAAAGTTGTTATAGATTCCAAAGATAAAAATCGTACGCCTTCAATTCTGATCGAAACTGATGATGGAGAAAAGAAAACTTTTCACATTCCAACTCGTGCTTATCTATCAGTGGATGAAGGTGAGTCAATTGATGCTGGTACAATTCTGGCAAAGATTTCAAAGCAAACCGTAAAAAGTAGGGATATTACCGGAGGTCTACCTAGAGTAACTGAGTTGTTTGAAGCAAGAAGTCCACAGGATCCTGCAATTGTTTCCGAAATAGAAGGCACTATAAAATTTGGTCCGCGCAAAAAAGGAACACGGGAAATTATCGTTACAGCGCCTGATGGTTCTGACGAGAAAAAATATGGAGTTCCTCTTGGAAAACATATTCTTGTTCAGGAAAATGATGAAATTCCTGCCGGTGAAAAAATTACGGACGGACCAATAAATCCACACGATATTCTAAAAATTAAAGGAACAAGTGCAGTTCAAGAATATCTGGTAAATGAAATTCAAGATGTTTACAGATTACAGGGTGTCAAAATTAATGATAAGCATATTGAGGTGATTGTTCGCCAGATGCTTCAAAAAATTAAAATTGTTTCGCCAGGCGACACTAAATTTCTTGAAGAGGATATCGTTGACCGAAATGAATTCATTGAAGAAAATAACAAAATTATGTCTATGGGTTTTGTATTAGAAAAAGGTGATTCAAGATTAAAAGAAGCTCAATTAATTCCTCGCAGCAAACTTAGGGAAATTAATTCCGAGTTGAAGAAAAAATCCAAAGAGCACGTAGATTTTAGAGATGCTTATCCGGCAACATTTGAACACATACTGTTAGGAATAACTCAAGCTGCTCTTTCTACTGAAAGTTTCATTTCAGCTGCGTCATTCCAGGAAACGACAAAAGTACTTGCAAATGCAGCTACTGAAGCCAAAGTTGATTATTTGCTTGGTCTTAAAGAGAATGTTGTTATGGGTCATTTAATTCCAGCGGGTACAGGATTGAAAAAATATCGGAATATCTTGCTAAAATCTGAAGAATTAATTGAGGAAGTACAAGAAGACGAGAAAGTTCAAAGCAGATAGACAGTTGAAATAGTGCCATTATTTAAATTGGATATTTTCTTGACAAATTTTTGATTAAAAAGTATATTTCCAGACTATTTTTTTTCGATTCTTTAAATAAGGTGAAAAGTGCCAACAATTAACCAATTAGTGCGAAAAGGCAGAGTTCAAATTCTATCAAAAAATAAAGCGCCGGCTTTGGATGCTTGTCCTCAAAAAAGAGGAGTGTGTACCAGAGTTTATACAACAACTCCTAAAAAGCCCAATTCTGCGCTAAGAAAAGTTGCTAGAGTAAGACTAACTAATGGAATTGAGGTTACATCTTATATACCTGGTGAAGGACATAATCTTCAAGAGCATTCTATAGTTCTTATTAGAGGTGGAAGAGTTAAAGATCTTCCAGGTGTTCGTTATCACATTATTCGCGGAACACTTGATACAAGTGGTGTTGAGGATCGGAAAAAAGGAAGATCGAAATATGGAGCTAAAAAACCAAAAGCAAAATAGTTTATGAGAAAAAAAAGAGCAGAAAAAAGATTTATTAAACCTGATCCAAAATTTAACGAAGTTCTTGTCGCTAAATTTATTAATAGTTTGATGTATGATGGAAAAAAATCTACCGTACGTGAAATGGTTTATGGTGCATTTGACTTGATTGAGGAGAGAACTAAAAAACCTGGTGTAGAAGTTTTCAAAAAAGCAATTGAAAACACTGCTCCATTAATTGAAGTACGCAGTAGAAGAGTTGGCGGTGCAACATATCAAGTCCCTACAGAAGTAAGACCTGAAAGAAGAATTGCATTAGCAATGAGATGGATTAAAACTTATGCAAGACAAAGAAACGAAAAATCAATGTCGCTTAGATTAGCTTCCGAGTTAATTTCTGCATCAAGTGGTGAAGGTTCTGCTGTAAAGAAAAAAGAAGATACACATAAAATGGCTGAAGCGAATAAAGCATTCGCTCACTTTAAATGGTAAATAGAGACGAAGAAAAAGATTTAGAATGGCAGTTAGTACAAAAATAGATAGAGTTAGAAACATTGGGATTATGGCGCATATTGACGCTGGTAAGACGACTACGACTGAAAGAATTTTATTCTATACTGGTAAAACACATAGGTTGGGTGAGGTGCATGATGGTGCGGCTACTATGGACTGGATGGAACAAGAAAAAGAACGCGGCATCACGATTACAAGCGCGGCTACAACTTGTTTTTGGGCAGATCATCAAATAAATATTATTGATACTCCGGGTCACGTTGACTTTACAGTTGAAGTTGAGAGATCACTCAGAGTTTTAGATGGAGCTGTGGCTTTATTTTGTGCTGTGGGCGGTGTAGAACCACAATCGGAAACTGTCTGGAGACAAGCAGATAAATATAAAGTACCCAGAATTGCATTTGTTAATAAAATGGATAGAACTGGAGCAGATTTTTATCATGCTGTTCAAATGATGAGAGAGAGATTGGGTGCGAACGCAATTCCAATTAATCTTCCAATTGGTGAAGGTGATCTGTTCACTGGTGTAATTGATCTGATTTCATTCAAAGCAAGAATGTATCACGGAGACACGCTTGGGGTTACATTTGATGATATGGATATTCCTCATGATTTGCTTGAAAATGCAAATAAGTACCGTACACAAATGCTTGAAGCAGTATCTGATATTGATGATAAATTGTTAGAAAAATATCTTGATGGAAAAGTAATTAGCGAAAAAGAAATTAAAACCGTTTTAAGAAAAGCTACAATTGATTTAAAAATTGTTCCTGTTTTATGCGGTTCTTCTTTCAAGAATAAAGGTGTGCAACAGTTATTAGACTGTGTAGTTGATTTACTTCCAGCTCCAATTGATTTTAAGGAGATAGAAGCTCATCACATTGGGATAAATGATTTAGTGATGAGAAAGATTGATGAGAAAGAAAAGTTTACAGCTCTGGCATTCAAGATAATGAATGATCCTTTTGTAGGAAAGTTGACATTTTTCAGGGTTTATACAGGGACTTTAAAATCAGGTTCTTATATTTTTAATGCCGTTAGTGGAAAGAAAGAAAGAATCAGTCGTCTTCTTCAAATGCACGCTAATCATCGAGTGGACATTAATGAAGTTAAAGCAGGTGATATTGGCGCGGCGGTAGGATTAAAATTTACGAAAACAGGAGATACTTTATGTTCCGAAGATGAACCTGTTGTTTTAGAGAAGATCATATTTCCTGAGCCTGTTATCCAGATTGCTATCGAACCTAAAACCAAAGCAGATCAGGATAAATTGTCTGAATCACTCTCAAAATTATCTGACGAAGATCCAACTTTTAGGGTAAAGGTTGATGAAGAAACCGGTCAAACACTTATTAGCGGAATGGGAGAGCTTCATCTCGAAATTTTAGTTGATCGAATGAAAAGGGAGTTTAAGGTTGAAGCAAATGTAGGTAAACCACAGGTTGCTTATCGCGAAACTATTACTCAAAAAGTAGATTCTGAAGGTAAATTTATTAAGCAATCAGGCGGACGAGGAAAATACGGACATGTTTGGATTGAACTCATGCCTAATGAATCTGGTAAAGGTTATGAATTTGTTAACGGTATAGTTGGCGGTGTTGTTCCTAAGGAATATATTCCCTCTGTTTCAGCGGGAATTCAAGAAGCTATGCGTAATGGAGTGGTAGCTGGATTTCCTGTCGTAGATATTAAAGCAAGAATTTTTGACGGTTCTTTTCACGATGTAGATTCTGACGAAATTTCTTTCAAAGTTGCAGGTTCTATTGCATTTAAGGAAGGTGCAAAAAAAGCAAAACCTATACTTCTCGAACCTATTATGGATGTTGAGGTAGTGACTCCTGAGGAATATCTCGGAGATGTTATGGGTGACCTAAATTCTCGTCGTGGAAAGATTGAAGGTTTTTCTGCAAGAAAAGATGCACAGGTAATTAAAGCTACCGTACCACTTGCAGAGATGTTTGGTTATGCAACAATTTTAAGATCTATGACGCAGGGCAGAGCTATTTTCACAATGCAATTTTTGCGTTACTCGGAAGTTCCTAGAAGTATTGCAGATGAAATTGCAGAAAAATCGCTCGGCAAAAAAGCAGCAACTACTGCTTAAATAATCGAAAACTATTATAGAAAACAAAATAAAAAGGAGAATTAGATGGCAAAAGAAAAATTTGACCGGAGTAAGCCGCACGTTAACGTAGGAACCATTGGGCACGTAGATCATGGGAAAACCACCTTAACCGCTGCCATCACAATGGCTCTAGCGAAAAAAGGCTTATCACAAATTAGAACTTTCGACAGTATTGATAATGCCCCTGAAGAAAGAGAAAGAGGTATTACAATTGCTACTGCGCATGTTGAGTATTCAACTGCTAAAAGACATTATGCTCACGTTGACTGTCCAGGACATGCTGATTATGTTAAAAACATGATTACAGGTGCTGCACAGATGGACGGTGCTATTCTTGTAGTTGCTGCTACCGATGGTCCTATGCCTCAAACAAGAGAGCATATTCTTCTCGCCCGTCAGGTGGGTGTGCCTAAAATAGTGGTCTTCTTAAATAAAGTTGATATGGTTGATGATCCAGAGTTAATTGACTTGGTAGAGGAAGAATTAAGAGACCTTTTAACATTATATGAATTTCCTGGTAAAGAAATTCCTATCATACGAGGATCAGCTCTTAAAGCATTGGAAGCTGGTACGAGCAATGCAAGTCCAGATGATCCAAGATACACCTGCGTATGGGAACTTATGGATGCAGTTGATAACTATATTCCAATACCTCAGCGTGATACTGACAAACCATTTTTAATGCCAGTGGAAGATGTTTTCTCAATTACTGGGAGAGGTACTGTTGCTACAGGGCGAGTTGAAAGAGGTCAAATTAAACTTGCTGAAGAAGTTGAACTGATTGGTCTTGGTGTTCATAAAAAAACTGTTGTTACCGGTATCGAAATGTTTAGGAAAGAACTTGATTCAGCAATGGCAGGAGATAATGCTGGAATTTTATTAAGAGGTGTGGATAAAAATGAAATTGAAAGAGGAATGGTTCTAGCTAAAACTGGAAGTATTACTCCTCACAAAAAATTTGAAGGTAAAGTCTACATTCTTTCAAAAGAAGAAGGTGGACGACATACTCCATTTTTTAACGGATACAGACCACAATTCTATTTCAGAACAACTGACGTTACAGGTGTTGCATCGTTACCAGAGGGAACTGAAATGGTTATGCCTGGCGATAGTGTTACACTTAAAATTGATTTAATTTCCGAAATCGCTATGGAAGAAGGATTGAAGTTCGCTATTCGTGAAGGTGGTCGAACAGTCGGCGCTGGTTTCGTAACAAAAATTATTGAATAACATATTGTTTATAAAACAGAAAAGGAGTAATGCTCCTTTTTTGTTTGAAATTTCTTAGAAGGAGATCTTTAAGTGCCCGGACAGAAAATTAGGATCAAATTAAAATCGTATGATCATATTTTGATTGATAAATCAGCGGAAAAAATTATAAAAACTGTAAGAAGTACAGGTGCAGTTGTTTCTGGACCAGTTCCACTTCCTACGAGGAAAACCATATACACTGTCTTACGATCTCCTCATGTTGATAAAAAGTCAAGGGAACAATTTGAAATTCGTGCGCACAAAAGAATTATTGATATTCACAATTCGAACAACAAAACCGTCGATTCGTTAAGTAAGTTAGATATACCGGCGGGTGTTGATATTGAAATTAAGCTTTAAGGAAAAATGGTGCTAAAATGTCCGGTTTAATAGGTCAAAAAATAGGAATGACGAGCGTTTACAATGAACATGGAGATCTTGTCCCTGTTAGTGTAATCAAAGCCGGTCCTTGCAAAATTGTTTCTATCCGAACTAAAGAAAAAGATGGCTACTTTGCTCTTCAACTTGGTTTTGGTGAAAAGAAGGAGAAGAGAGTTTCAAAACCGGTTTTAGGTCAACTAAAAAAGAATAATTTGACTCCTGTGAAAGTGCTAAAAGAATTCAAATTTCCTTCTGAACAGGAATTCAAAGTTGGTGATGAGATAGATGTGAAGATATTCTCCGAGGGTGAAAAGATTAAAGTTAGAGGAAGAAGTAAGGGTAAAGGTTTTCAAGGTGTAATGAGACGTCATGGCTTCGGTGGAGTTGGTGGAACTACTCATGGACAAAGTGATAGATTACGCGCTCCTGGTTCTATAGGAGCAAGCTCTTATCCATCCAGAGTCTTCAAGGGTCAGAGAATGGCGGGACGATTAGGATATGAGAATGTTACGATTTCTAAGTTGAAAATATTTAAAATTATTCCCGAACAAAACCTAATTCTAATTAAGGGCGCTGTTCCTGGAGCAATAAATTCAATTGTTGAATTGTTAAAGAGTTAATGCTGGATGTAAAATGAAAGTAGATATATTAAAAATAGATGGCAGCCCTTTAGGTAAGAAATGTGAACTTCGCGATGATATATTTGGTATTGAACCAAATGATCACGTACTTTATTTAAGTGTAAAGTCTTATTTAGCCAATCAAAGGCAGGGTACACATAAAGCGAAAGAAAGAGGCGAAGTTCGAGGCGGCGGAAAGAAACCATGGAAACAAAAAGGACGCGGCGGTGCTCGCGCTGGTACTATCCGATCACCTCTTTGGGTTGGAGGTGGAACTATTTTTGGACCACGTCCAAGGGATTATCGCGAGGAACTTCCTAAAAAAGTTGTTAAGCTTGCAAGAAAATCTGCGTTTAGCCATAAAGTGAAAGCCAATCAGCTTGTGGTAGTGGAAGATTTCAAATTTGATTCACCCAAAACAAAAGAGTTTGTAAAAATTCTGAACAACTTAAAAATTTCGGGTAAAAAGACATTGGTTTTAACTAATGGAAATCTTGCTGATGTTTATAAATCCGGCAGAAATATTCCTAAAGTAAAAATTTTGGAAGCAGATAAGGCATCTGCTTATGATATAGTGAATAATCAGATTCTCCTTGTGCAAGAGGGTGGGATTGAATTGATAAATAAATCATTTGGAATTAAAGAAGCGGTTAGCTGAGATGAAAGAAATTTTAATTAAACCTCTAATTACCGAGAAAATGACAAACCTAAGTGCAGACTTGGGCAAGTATGGCTTTCTTGTCAATCCCGAAAGTAATAAAATTGAAATTGCAAAAGCGATTGAAAAGAAATTTAGTGTTCATGTTACAAAAGTTAGAACGATTAGTCATCCCGGCAAAATGAAAACTCAGTTCAGAAAAAGCGGAAGGTTTGTCGGAAAAACCGCAAGTTATAAAAAAGCTATAGTCACTTTGAAAAAAGGTGAAACTATAGAATTATTCGAACAGACATAGGATATATTCTAAGGAATATTAATGGGTATTATCAAACTTAAACCGGTTACACCAGGAACTAGATTCAGATCAAATTTTTCTTTTGAGGAAATAACAAAGGATCATCCGGAGAAATCTTTAACCGTTGCAATAAAAAAATCTGGAGGCAGGAATAATCTTGGTCGAGTTACCGCTCGTCATCGTGGAGGTGGACACAAGAGACGATATCGGGTGATTGATTTTAGACGTGATAAAATTGGAATTCCGGCTAAAGTTTTCTCAATTGAATATGATCCGAACAGAACATCAAGAATAGCATTACTACATTATGCTGATGGTGAAAAAAGATACATCCTGGCACCTGAAGGTTTAAAGGTTGGTACTAAAATCACATCAGGATCGGGTAGTGAAATTGTTGTTGGAAATGCTTTGCCGTTAAAGGAAATGCCTTTAGGAAGTTTTGTTCATAATGTTGAACTGAAACCAGGTAAAGGCGGTCAGTTGGGAAGAAGTGCAGGATCCTCTCTTCAACTTCTTGCAAAAGAAGGAGATTTTGCTCAGTTGAAAATGCCTTCTGGTGAAATTAGAAAAGTAAAATTGGATTGCATGGCTACTTATGGATCAGTTGGAAATGCGGAGAATGAAAATATTAGCTTGGGTAAAGCAGGAAGATCGAGATGGATGGGAATAAGACCACACGTTCGCGGTGTTGCTATGAACCCTGTTGATCATCCAATGGGTGGTGGCGAAGGAAAAACTTCTGGGGGCGGGCATCCGGTTTCTCCTTGGGGTCAAAAGGCAAAAGGACTTAAAACAAGAACGAGAAAAAAAGAATCTAATAAATACATTATTAAAAGACGTAAAAAATAAAACAGAGTAGTAAATGCCAAGGTCAGTTAAAAAAGGTCCATATATCGAATTAAAATTGTTCAAGAAAGTTGACCAATTAAACAAGTCGAATCAAAAAAAGATCATCAAGACTTGGTCGCGTGCCTCAACAATAATTCCTGATTTTGTTGGTCATACTATTGCAGTTCACAATGGAAATAAAATGATTCCAGTTTATATAACAGAAAATATGGTTGGTCATAAGTTGGGTGAGTTTTCTCCAACACGAATTTTTAGAGGACACCCCGGAACCAAAGCTGAAAAATCTACTCAAGTGAAATAAAAAAGTATCAAAAGAAATTTTAAGACATGGAAGCACGAGCAATTCATAGATATATAGGTTCATCACCCAGAAAAATGCGTTTACTTATTGATCTCATAAGAGGTATGTCGGTAGATAAAGCGCTTGATATTTTACACTTTCATCCCAAGCATGCTTCTAAGAATGCAGAGAAAGTTTTGAGATCAGCAGTTTCCAATTTGATGAATAAGGATGAATCTACAAAGGTTGAACCATCGGAATTAATTGTGAAAGAAGCGTACGTAAACCAAGGTCCGACTGTTAAAAGAATAAGTCCTGCACCAATGGGACGTGCTTACAGAATTAGAAAACGATCTTGTCATTTAACTATTGTGGTTTCCACGAAGGAATAATTTAGGAGGATTTTTGGGACAAAAAACTAATCCTATTGGTTTAAGAGTTGGTATTATAAGAGGTTGGGATTCCAATTGGTACGAAAATAAAACCTATGCTACTAAACTGAAAGAGGATGAAAAATTAAGAGATTATGTTAGAACCCGCTTGAAAAAAGCTGGCATAGCCAGGATCGTTATTGACAGAACTTCCAAGAATATTATTCTCACAATTCACACTTCAAGGCCCGGAGTTGTGATTGGTAAAAGCGGCAAAGAAATTACACAGCTCGAACAAGAGCTTAAACAAGTTACTGACAAAGACGTGAAGGTTCAGATTTCGGAAATTAAAAGACCAGAACTTGATGCTTACCTGGTTGCAGAAAATATTGCAAACCAACTTGAAGGACGGGTTTCCTTTAGAAGGGCAATGAAGATGGCAATTACTGCTGCAATGAGAATGGGAGCCGAAGGTATAAGGATTAAATGTGCTGGACGATTAGGCGGTGCTGAAATGGCAAGAACTGAACAATACAAAGAGGGAAGAATTCCTCTGCATACCTTAAGAGCCGATATAGACTATGCGGCTGGTAGAGCAGAAACTATTTATGGTTCACTCGGCATAAAGGTATGGATTTGCCGTGGTGAAGTTTTAGGTAAAAGAGTTACAGATTAATTTTTGGGAGATCACTATAAATGTTAATGCCTAAAAGAGTCAAGTTTAGAAAAGCACAGCGCGGGAGAATGGCTGGAAAAGCGTACCGCGGCAGCGCGGTTGCTTTTGGTGATTTCGGTTTGAAAGCATTAGAACCGCACTGGATTACAAGCAGACAAATAGAAGCATGCCGAGTAGCTCTCTCAAGAAAAATGAAAAGAGATGGAAAAGTTTGGATAAGAATTTTCCCTGATAAACCTGTTTCAAAAAAACCGCTCGAAACAAGAATGGGAAAAGGTAAAGGCGCTCCTGAATTTTGGGTTGCAGTTATTAAGCCTGGAAGAATATTATTTGAAGTTGGTGGTGTTTCCCGTGAAGTTGCAACCGATGCATTACAAGTTTGCGGGTATAAACTTCCTGTTAAAACTAAAATTGTAGCTCGTCCTGATTACGAATAAGATTTAAGGTATTTATGAAAATTCAAGATATAAGAGAAATTAAAACTCCTGAATTAATCAAGCAGATTGAGGAAGAGAAAAAGAATTTAACCGATTTGAAGTTTGCTCATCAGCTAAAGCAATTAACTAATACTTCAAAGCTAAAAATTGCAAAAAAGGATGTAGCCAGAATGCTTACTGTTCTAAAGGAAAGACAAATTGCCGAGAAAGAAACTTCAGCAGACAGCTCCAAGAAGGGAGTTAATGCTTGATTATGGAACAGCGGACTTTAAGGAAAACCAGAGTAGGTATTGTTGTCAGCAATAAAATGGAAAAGACAATAACTGTTGCAATTGAAAGAAAGGTTCAACACCCTATTTATAAAAAATATTTCAAGAAGACTACAAAGTTTTTTGCTCACGATGAAAAAAGAGAATGTGGAATCGGTGATAAAGTAAAAATTATGGAAACGCGTCCTTTAAGTAAATTAAAGAGATGGCGATTAGTCGAAGTAATTGAAAAAGCCAAGTAGTTAATCTGATTTACTGAGGAAGTAATGATTCAAGAAGAAACAAATTTAGTAGTTGCAGATAATTCCGGTGCCAAGAAAGTAAGGTGCATAAGAGTGCTTGGTGGAAGTGGAAGACAATACGCTAGCGTTGGTGATCTTATTGTCGTTTCAGTTAAAACTGCAATCCCAAACGGAGCCGTAAAAAAAGGTGAAGTTTCACGTGCTGTAATAGTACGAACTAAAAAAGAAGTTCGAAGAAAAGATGGTTCCTATATTCGTTTTGATGAAAATGCGGCGGTATTATTAAATCCTCAAAATGAGCCAAAAGGAACGAGAATTTTTGGTCCTGTTGCGAGAGAACTAAGAGAAAAACAATTTATGAAAATTGTATCACTTGCTCCTGAAGTTTTATAAGGAAAATTTGTAAATGAAGATTCACAAAAATGATAGTGTAATGATAATTGCCGGGAACGATAGAGGTAAGTCCGGTAAAGTTCTTAAAGTTTTTCCTTCGATTTCAAAAATTATTGTAGAAGGAATTAACATAAGAAAAAGACATACTAAACCGAGTCAGAAAAATCCTCAAGGCGGAATTTTGGAGAAGGAAGCTCCGATTCACGTTTCTAATGTTATGTTTATTGATCCTAAAACCAGTGATCCGACAAGACTTGGTTCGCAGATCATTCTTGATGATAAAACTAAAAAGAAGAAAAGAATTCGTGTTAGCAGAGCTAGCGGCGAAATGATTCAATAAAAGAAATTAAATTATTACCAAAATGGCTGATAAAAAGACTAAAAAAGAAACTACGGAGAAACAAGTTAAACCGGGAAAAGAACCGAAGGATTCTAAAAAAGAATCAAAGGATTCTAAAAAATCTCATGCTGTTGAAGAAAAAGAAATCAAAATAAAAACTCGGCTTGCAGAACAATATAAAACTGCCATTGTTCCGGAACTTATGAAAAAGTTTTCTTACAAAAGTTTGATGCAGGTTCCACGGCTTCACAAAATAGTTGTGAACATGGGTGTTGGAGAAGCTGTTACTGATCAAAAAATTCTTGAAGAAGCAATTAAAGATTTGGAAACTATTACCGGGCAAAAAGCGAGCATAAGAAAATCTAAAAAAGCTATTTCAAATTTCAAGCTGCGCGAAGGTGTGAATATCGGTGCTATGGTTACTCTCAGAAAAGAACGTATGTATGAATTTCTTGATAGACTTATCAACATTGCTCTGCCTCGTGTAAGAGATTTTAGGGGTTTATCAGATAAGTCATTTGATGGACATGGTAATTATTCAATTGGAATAAAAGAACAAATAATTTTTCCCGAAATTAATTTTGATAAAGTAACAAGAGTTTTAGGAATGGATATTACATTTGTTACAACTGCACCGAATGATAATGAAGCATTTGAATTGCTCCAAGCATTTGGTGTACCATTTAGAAAAAAAGAAGTTAAATCAGCTTAATAAGGAGTTTTAGTGGCTAAAACAAGTTCTGTTGCAAAAGAAGCACGAAGAAGAAGACTTTGTGCAAAGTATGCAAAATTACGACAGGAGCTCAAGGATAAAGGTGATTATGATGCTTTGCAAAAGCTACCTAAAAATTCTTCACCGGTAAGATTACACAATCGCTGTATGTTTACTGGAAGAGCTCGTGGCTTTCATAGAAAATTTGGAGTTTCACGATTGGTCCTAAGAGAGATGGCTCTTAGAGGTGAAATTCCTGGATTAAAAAAATCAAGCTGGTAAGCGGAGGAAAAGAATGCGTGTAACTGATCCGATTTCAGATTTCTTAACGAGAATTAGAAATGCTGCAAAAGCAAAAAAAGTTGTGGTAGAAATCCCATCATCTAAAATGAAACTTAGTTTGGCAGAAATCCTTAAGAGCAATAATTTTATTGATGACTACACTATTGTTGAAGATAATAAGCAAAATGTTATAAGGATTCATTTGCGTTATCATAAAGGCGATCCTGCTATAAGCGGTTTGAAGAGAATAAGTACTCCTGGACTTCGGGTTTATAAAAATTCTAATGAACTGCCACGAGTTCTTAACGGATTAGGTATTGCCGTAATTTCTACTCCTAAAGGATTACTTACAGATAAAGATGCAAGAAGCAAATCCTTAGGCGGCGAAGTAGTTTGTTTTGTTTGGTAATTAAATTGGAGAGTATTAAGTGTCAAGAGTTGGTAAAAAGCTGATAACAATTCCTTCGGGAGTTTCGGTTACAAAAAATGAAAATATTATTAAGGTTAAGGGACCTAAGGGTGAATTGCAAACAGCAGTTCATAGCAATATTAAGGTTGAAATAAAAAATGGTGAAGTCTCTGTACAAAGACCCGATGATTTTAAAATCAATAAATCTCTACATGGTCTTACTCGAGCTCTAATTCAGAATATGATAAAAGGTGTAACCGAACAATACCAGAAGACTTTAGATATTGTTGGCGTTGGTTATAAGGTGGAGCAAAAAGGCGAAAATATTTTGTTTAACATTGGCTATTCACATCCAATTTATTTTATGCCGCCGACTGGGATAACTGTACAAGCACAAACTGCTAACCAAATTGTTGTGACTGGAATTGATAAACAGTTAGTTGGAATGGTTTCAGCCAAAATAAGATCTTTCAGAAAACCTGAACCTTACAAGGGTAAAGGAATTAAATATTCAAATGAACAAATCGTTCGTAAAGCTGGTAAAACTGCCGGTAAATAAATAAGTTTTTGGAATTAAAAGATGATCAAAAAAAATAAAAATATCAGACTTCGTTCGAAAATTAAAATTAGAAGAAAAATTTCGGGTCTTGCCGATAAGCCGAGATTAACTGTATATCGAAGCTTAAATAATATGTATGTACAGTTGATTGATGATTCAGATGGAAACACTTTGGTAACTGCTTCCACTCTATCAAAAGATTTAAAGGAAGAGTTAAAAAATTCCAAGGGAAAAATTAGTAAAAGTAAAATGGTTGGTAAACTGGTCGCAAAAAAAGCATTGGAGAAGAATATTTCACAAGTTGTTTTTGATAGAAACGGTTACAGATATCATGGTAGAGTAAAAGCCATTGCAGACGGTGCTCGTGAGGGAGGATTGAAATTTTGATCTTAATCGAAATTAGCATTGCCGGGTCGTCTAATGGCAGGACAACGCCCTTTGGAGGCGTCTGTAGAGGTTCGAGTCCTCTCCCGGCAGCAGCATTGTATTTTAATAAATCATATTCATTTTAAATTGAGCAGTATATACGAATGGAACAAAAAGTAGCTAAGCAAACCGAGGGAGAAGGACTAAAAGAAAAAGTTGTTCATATAAACCGAGTAGCCAAAGTAGTTAAAGGCGGAAGGCGATTCAGCTTTAATGCAATTGTTGTTGTTGGTAATGGAAAAGGCACAGTTGGTATTGGATTGGGAAAGGCAAACGAAGTCACCGATGCCATTTCCAAAGGAGTTGATGATGCTAAGAAAAGTTTAGTTAAGGTACCTGTTTACAAGGGAACAATTCCACACGAAATTATAGGTAAATTTGGCGCTGGAAAAGTTTTACTCAAGCCAGCTTCGCCTGGAACCGGTTTAATTGCTGGTGGCGGTGTTCGAGCAGTTTTGGAATCCGCTGGCGTTCAAGATGTGCTTACAAAAACTTTGGGTTCCAGTAATCCCCATAATCAGGTTAAAGCAACATTAAATGCTTTGGTTTCATTAATTGATGCAAGAAAAATGGCCGCTAAGCGAAAAATTGAAGTTAAGGAATTATTTACCGTAGTTGAAAAATCATGACTAAACTTAAAATTACACAAGTTCGAAGTATTATTGATCGCCCTGAAAGGCAAAAATTAACAATCAAGGCATTAGGTTTGGGCAGACCAAATTGGGAGAAAATTCATACGGATTCTCCTCAAATCAGAGGCATGATAGAAAAAGTAAAGCATCTTGTTAAAGTTGAAGAAATAAAGGAAAAATAAATTTACAACATGGATATTTTAAGCAATTTAAAGTACGCTAAAGGTTCAAGGAAGAACAGAAAAAGAGTTGGAAGAGGTGAAGGTTCCGGTCATGGAGGAAATGCAACTCGCGGGATGAATGGGCAGCGGTCAAGATCAGGTTCAAAGAAGAAAGCTTGGTTTGAAGGCGGTCAGATGCCTCTTCAAAGAAGAATTCCTAAATACGGATTCACAAGTAGATCGAAAGTGAAAGAACAAGTCGTGAATTTGGATACTCTTCAAAAAATTGTAGATGAGAAAAATTTAACTTCCGAAATCATCAATCCCGAATTACTGAAAAAATTCGGTTTGATTTCAACATTAAATCAACCCGTAAAAATTTTAGGGAATGGTGAGATAAAATCCAAACTCCAATTAGAGGTGAATGGATACAGCAAGACTGCTAAAGAGAAAATTGAAACTGCTGGTGGAACAATCAAAAAGATTTGAGTAATCATTAATGTCGAGATTTACAGATACTTTCAGAAATATTTTTAAGATACACGAACTTCGTCAAAGAATACTTTACACTTTGGCTCTGCTTCTAATAGTTCGAGTTGGTGCGCACATAACACTTCCGGGCATTGATTCTGCATTACTCTCTGAAGCAATGAAGAATCAAACATCAGATAATCTATTCGGATTATATGATTTATTTGTAGGTGGAGCATTCTCCAATGCGGCAATTTTTGCACTTGGAATAATGCCTTACATTTCCGCATCTATTATAATTCAATTGTTAGGAGCGGTTGTTCCTTACTTCCAAAAACTTCAACAGGAAGGTGAAGAAGGCAGAAAAAAGATAACCCAGCTTACACGATATGGTACAGTTCTAATTTCAGCCATGCAAGCTTGGGGAGTTACAATACGACTATATAATCTCAATCTTCGTGGAATGCCGATTATTCCCGAACCAATTCAAGGAATGGCTTGGACAATATCAACCATCATCATTTTAACTGCTGGAACTATTTTTATGATGTGGCTTGGTGAACAGATTACTGAAAGAGGAATTGGTAATGGTATTTCACTCATAATTTTTATTGGAATCATAAACAGATTTCCTTTTGCACTTCTTGATGAGTACAGACTAATTTCTGCGGGAACAAGAAGTATCATAATCGAAATTGTTATTCTCATTCTTATGGTTCTCATTATTGCTGGTGTAGTATTAGTTACTCAAGGAACCAGAAGAATTCCAGTACAGTATGCCAAGAGAGTTGTCGGCAGAAAAGTTTATGGCGGAGTGACTCAATACATTCCATTACGTGTAAATACAGCAGGTGTTATGCCGATTATCTTTGCTCAATCAATTATGTTTATTCCTAACACAGTATTATCGTTTTTTCCAAACAATGATTTTCTTCAAACTATAAATTCATATTTTCATTATCAGTCGGCTGTTTATTCAATCATATATGCAGTCATGATTATTTTCTTCACGTATTTCTATACTGCGATTGCATTTAATCCTAAAGATGTTGCTGATAATATGAAAAAACAAGGCGGATTTATTCCAGGAATTAGACCGGGAAAACAAACTGCTGAATATATAGACAATATTTTGACTAAAATTACATTGCCGGGTTCATTCTTTTTAGCAATTGTTGCTATCTTACCGGCATTTGTTTCAGCTTGGGGAGTTTCAGGACAGTTTGCCCAGTTTTTTGGTGGAACAAGCTTGCTCATTGTAGTTGGTGTTGCCTTAGATACGCTCCAACAGATTGAATCACATCTGCTGATGAGGCATTATGATGGTTTTATGAAGTCAGGAAAACTTAGGGGCAGAAGATAATAATATTTTTTCAGTGATTTACATCAAAACTAAAAAAGAGATTGATCTTATTCGAGAGAGTTGTAGAATAGTCGCCGAAACATTGCAATTAGTAGCGAAAAATATTCGTCCTGGAGTCACGACTAAAGAGTTAGATAGTATTGCTGAAGAGTATATTTTAAGTAATGGTGCAAAAGCCGCATTCAAGGGTTATTCACAAGCGGGTTCGTATGATTATCCCGCTTCGCTTTGTATCTCAATAGATAATGAAGTTGTTCACGGCATCCCTAGCGAACGTGTTCTTAAAGAAGGTGAAATCGTTTCGATTGATGTTGGTGTTTTAAAACAAGGATATTATGGCGATGCTGCTCTTTCTGTAGGTGTTGGTGAAATTTCATCTGACAAAAAAAAGCTTCTTGATGTTACAGAACAATCTCTATACAAAGGTATAGCAGAAGCGAAAGTTAATAATCGTGTGCACGATATTTCTTCCGCTGTACAAAAATATGTTGAGGCAAATGGATTCTCTGTAGTTAAGGATTTGTGTGGTCATGGGGTAGGAAAATTTCTTCATGAGGATCCGGCTGTACCAAATTATGGTGATCCCAGAACAGGTGCAAAATTAAAAAAAGGTATGACGTTAGCAATTGAACCAATGGTAAATACTGGCAGTTACAAGGTTAAAACAGCTAACGATGGCTGGACGGTTTTAACCGAAGATGGTTTACCTTCAGCACATTTTGAACATACGATACATATCTCGGATGATTCAGCCGAAATTTTGACGGTTTGTTAATGGCAAAGCAAGGTCCAATAAAAGTTGATGGAGTTGTAACAGAGACATTACCAAATGCTCATTTCAGAGTAAAGTTGGATAATGGACATGAAATTCTTGCTCACGTGTCAGGTAAGATGAGAATGCATTTTATTAAAATATTAGTCGGAGATAAAGTTTCAATTGAACTATCTCCTTACGATTTAACTAAAGGTAGAATTACCTATAGGTATAAATAACGGAGAAATTATGAAAGTTAGATCATCGGTTCGGAAGATTTGTGAAAATTGTAAGATTATTAAACGCAAAGGCGTTGTAAAAGTGATTTGCAAAAATCCCAAACACAAACAGCGTCAAGGTTAATTTTTTAAGGAGTAAAAGTGGCTCGTATTTCTGGTGTTGATTTACCTAAAAATAAAAAAGTCCTTTTTGGACTTCAATACATTTTCGGTATAGGTCGCAATCTCTCAGGTGAAATTCTTCAAAAAGCAGAAATTAATCCTGATAAAAAAGTTGCTGATCTTACCGATGAGGAAATTGCTAAAATCAGGTCTGTAATTACTTCTGATTACAAAGTTGAAGGAGCATTAAGGTCCGAGGTTCAGCAAAGCATTAAGCGGCTGATGGATATTGGAACTTACAGAGGTTTAAGACATAGAAGAGGATTGCCGGCAAGAGGTCAAAGAACGAGAACAAATTCTCGTACTCGAAAGGGTAAGAGAAAAACAGTTGCCGGAAAGAAGAAAACTCCAACTAAGAAATAACAATTGATTTTTAAAGGAGATAAATAATTGGGTAAAACGGTAAAGAAAGTTAAGAAAAGAACTCACATTGATGCCAATGGTGAAGTGCATATTAGAGCCACGTTTAATAATGTTCAAGTAACTATCACAGATATTTATGGTAACACAATTTCTTGGTCTTCAGCCGGAAGAAATGGTTTCAAAGGATCAAGAAAAAACACACCATTTGCAGCTCAAGTTTCTGCTGAAGCAGCAGCTAAAGAAGCATATGACTTGGGGCTGAGAAGAGTTGATGTTTATATTAAAGGACCCGGTTCGGGACGAGAAGCAGCTATTAGATCTCTTAATACCGCAGGGCTTCAAATTAATTCAATTAAGGATGTTACACCCATTCCCCACAATGGCTGCAGACCTCCAAAGAGAAGAAGAGTTTAAAATTTCGGAGTATTATATAAATGGCACGATATACTGATTCAGTTTGTAAATTATGCAGAAGAGAGAGACAAAAATTGTTTCTGAAGGGACAAAAGTGCTTTACAGAAAAATGTCCTATTGAGAATAGATCTTATCCTCCTGGTCAACATGGCTTATCACGCAGGACGAAAATATCTGAATATGGCATTCAGCTTCGTGAGAAACAAAAAATTAAAAGAATGTATGGTTTACTTGAAACTCAGTTCAGAAATTATTTTGATAAAGCGATTAAAGCAAAAGGGATCACGGGCGAAAACCTTGTGAAAATTTTGGAAAGAAGATTGGATAATGTTGTTTATCGTTTAGGTTTTGCATCATCAAGAAAACAAGCTCGTCAGTTAATTCGTCATCGTCATATTTTTGTTAATGATAAATTAGTTGATATACCTGCATATCTTTTAACTGCTGGTGATGTTATAAAGGTTAGAGACAAAAGTAAAAAATTGGATATGGTTCATAACTCACTTAAACACGTTCGAGATAATACTTTTAGCTGGTTATCGGTGGATAAAGCCACTCTATCCGGAACATTTGTTCAAATTCCTGAAAGAACAGAAGTTCCATTGAATGCTAACGAGCAGCTTGTAGTTGAGCTGTATTCTAAATAAAGAATTTCATATTTAATATTATTGAGGTTTAACAAATGAGTGCACCTTATATAAAGATGCCCGACGCAGTTGTACTTGACGAAAGTAATTATACTAATACATTTGGCAGATTCACACTTCAGCCCCTCGAGAGAGGTTATGGTGCCACGTTAGGTAATTCTTTGAGACGAGTATTACTATCTTCATTGCCCGGTTCAGCGATTACTTCAGTTAAGTTTAGCGGTGTTCTTCACGAGTTTTCCACAATTGAAGGTGTCGTTGAAGACGTTTCAGAGATAATTCTGAATCTGAAACAAGTTAGGATGAAACTTCTAAGCAAAAAGCCCAACAAAATTGATATAACTTTCAATGGCGAAAAAGAATGGACTGCGGCAGACATTCAGAAGCATAGCAATGAAATCGAAATTTTGAATCCGGACGTTCACATTGCCACATTGAATAAAAGTGCCAAGTTCGATGTAGAAATAAGAGTTGGCAGAGGTAAAGGATTTGTCACTGCATCTGAAAATGTTTCATCTGAGAGTACCATTGGTGTTATTCCTATTGATTCTATCTTCACACCGATAGTAAATGTAAAATACGAAGTAGAAAATGTTAGAATTGCTGATAGAAACGATTATGAAAAATTAGTTCTTGAAATATTAACAGATGGCTCTATTACACCAGAAGATTCTCTAACTCAAGCGGCAAAAATATTAAGAGATCATGTTCAATTATTTATTAATTTCGATGTTGTTCAGGAAGAAGTTCACGCTTCGGTTCAGAAGGATACTGAGAAAGAAAGAATTAAGAGAATTTTATTAACAAACGTTGATGATCTTGAACTTAGTGTAAGATCACACAACTGTCTTAAAGCAGCAAACATTAAAAACCTTTCCGATCTTGTTAGAAAAGATGAAGCAGAAATGCTTAGATTCAGAAATTTCGGAAGAAAATCTTTGGCTGAACTTATGGAAATAGTTGAAACCATGGGTCTGGAATTTGGTATGGATGTAGAAAAGTACTTGAAAGAAGAAGCAGAATCCAATTAACATTACTTGCAGGACATTAAATGAGACACAGAGTAAAAGGAAGAAAATTAAGCAGAACACACAGTCACCGCGCTGCTCTAATGAATGCGCTGACAACCTCATTGCTTAAGCATAAAAGAATAAAAACAACGCTTGCTAAAGCTAAAGAAGCTCGAAAGCATGTTGAGTCTCTTATTACTAAAGCGAAGAAAAATGATCTTCATGCGCGAAGACACGTAATGAGATTTGTCCATGATAAAGAAGTTGTAAAAGAATTATTTAACGAGGTTGTTCAAAAAATCGGAGAGAGACCTGGCGGATATACGCGAGTAGTGAAGCTTGGCAATAGAATGGGAGATGCTGCTTCAATGGCTATTCTTGAACTTGTGGATTATAATGATGTAATCACCAAAAAAGCTGAAGAACATAAGGAGAAGAAAAAAGCAAAATTAGAAGCCAAGGATAAAGCTAAGAAAGAAGAAAAAGATGATGAGTCAATGGAAGAAAAAGAATCTAAACCAAAAAAGAAGAAAAAGAAAAGCGAATCGTAATTTTAACAACCCCGATTTTTCGGGGTTTTTTCTTTTAAATCCTTCATACTTTGGTCAACCTGAATTAAATTGCAATGGAGATTTTTCATGTTTCAAAAGCAGCAATTCATTAAAGCAGTTTTCAAGTTAAACGAATTACCCAAAAATCGTTTGCCCGAAGTGATCCTATGTGGTCGCTCTAATGTTGGCAAGTCTTCCTTTATTAATTCATTCTTCAGCCGAAGGAATCTTGCAAAAGTAAGTTCAACACCAGGTAAAACCCGATCAATAAATTATTATGAAATAGATAGCAAATTTTACATTGTTGATTTGCCTGGATATGGTTATGCAAAAGCAAGTAAACTTGAAAGAGAGCATTGGTCCAAGCTAATCAGCGAGTTTATTTCGAAATCGAACCATATTCGCTTAGCCATACATTTTATTGATAGCCGTCACAAACCCACGGTTTTGGATATTTATCTAAACGAGCTTTTACACGATTTAAAGATTCCTTATATAATATTATTATCTAAGGTTGATAAGCTTAACCAAGCTGAAATAGCTGCAGCAACAAAGAACTTAAAAGAATTTTTTACGAACATAGATATTGAATCCCATTCGGTTTTATATTCTGCAATTAAGCTTAAAGGGAAAAAGGAAATTGCAAAACTATTCGTCGAGATTTTTTATCAAGAGTTGTAAAAAGTGAATTTTGTTTGTTTGCTATTCTAAAAAATTGTAAAATTATTATGTAATTTCACACAAAACTTTCCAATCAATGCAAATTATATTAGATCGAAGACAGAGGAGAAGATTTTTAATATTCCTCGTTGTACCGATACTTGCGGTAGTATTATTATTTGCTGATGATTTTACAGTAAGAATAATTGCGCTTGCTTTAATCATAATTTATGTTGCATTCATAATATTCCTCCGCGATTCTTTGAAGTTTCAGGGCGGTACTTATATTAATGATGAGTATGAAGATAGTGTAATGGATAGTGATACCGAAACAGATACAAAAGGTCAAGAAGACTCGTTTAAAATTTTATCCAAAAATATTAATCCCGAAGTTATAACAACATCAAGCTATAATACTGATGTAAAACTTCCTAGAACAGCTTTAAAACCTCCAGATCTGAAAGAAAGATTCAAAGAAATTGCGAATGAAGAACTACCCAAAGAGTTAGGTCATGGTGGTCAATTTTCATTTGCACTTGAAAAAATTCTCACCGTAATTAAAGAAGTTTATTGTGCTCATTCAGTTGTTTTCTTTTGGTATAATCAAAAGAAAGAAAAGTTTTCAATTGAGAAGTTTGTTACTAACTCAAATGAGATCTCTCAAAGGAAATTTGATTTGGAGGATGACATACTTAGTAAAATAGTTCAAAAGAGCGAGCCCGAACTATTGACCGATATTTCACCAGCCGCCGAATCTGATGTCATTCGTTATTATGAAACTAAGCAAGGAATTCGAAGTTTTGTTGGTGTTCCACTTTTTTATGACAAATCTTTGATTGCAATCATAGCTCTTGATTCTAAAGTTGCTGATGCATTCGGAATAGAAACCATTTTTACCCTTGGAAGATTTGTTAGAGTTATAACGATGATAATATCAATTTTTGAAGAAAAGCATTCGGATTCAGTTTCGCAGCAGAGGTTGAACAACATCTTGCATTTGTTGGGAGTTCAATTAAAAAACGAGACGGAAGAAGATTTGGCCGAATTTGTGCAGAAGTCATTTGCTCAAATTATTCATTGGGATGCTTTTACATTTGTTTATTATCAACCGGTAGACAAAAAGTTCAAAACAATTAAAGTGATAAATAATACTTCGTTAAAATACGTTGGACAGAATTTAGAGATCGAAATTAATGGAACGCTTGCAGGCAAGTGCATCACAACCGGCATACCCGTTAAAATAGATGATACATCATCGGGTGAAGTTAAAAGATTTTCGAAAAATGATAACGTTACTTTTGACGGTTCTTTCCTTGCAATTCCAATAATTTATAAAAATCAAAATTTCGGTATTTTATGTTTTGAAAGTCTCAAGAAAAACGCTTATTCGAATGATGATATTCAATTTCTAAAAAGTGCTGTTAATTATCTGGCATTTTCCATCCACTCATTCTCATCGCAAAAACTGCTAAAGAATTATGTAACTCTCGATATAGAAACACACACTCTCAATGCTTTCAGTTTTAAGGAAAGGGTAATGAGCGACTTACACAAAGCGATTCAGTTAAAAGTACCGGGAGCACTTGCATTGGTGCGAATTGATGATTTTCTAGAACAAGAATCCCTTTTCGATGGCAATCCTTTTCCTAAAGTACTTAATGCTGTTGCAGAAATTATTTCAAGTGAGATGACTCCTTTAACAACTCTCGGCAGAATCAACGAAAAAGTTTTTGGTGTTTATTTTTTTAACTCAACAACAAAAGATATTTTTCTTTGGGCAGAAAAATTAAGAGTTAAGATTGCCCGCAAGCCAATAGCTGTAGTTTCTAAGCAGACAACTTATACTGTATCGGTTGGTATTGCTTCAGCAAATAATAAAACAAATGTAGATGAAATCATTTACAATGCGGAACTTGCACTCCAAAAAGCACTTGAGCGCGGAGGAAATACTGTTCGCAGTATTAATTAAAATTCACAGACCTTATCTCAATTTCCGATTCAACTTTTTAACTCATGAATAATTTTATTATAGTAATTTTGGATGGTGTTGGTGCTGGTCAACTTCCGGATGCTCACCTTTATAATGATGTAGGAAGCAACACTCTTGCTAATACTGCCAAAGCTGTAGGCGGGTTAAATCTCCCAAACCTTCAAACACTCGGTCTTGGTAATATTATTGAAATACAAGGTGTCAATGAAATTACTAAACCCAAAGCATCATTTGGTAAGATGTTGGAAATTTCAAGAGGGAAGGATTCAACAACTGGTCATTGGGAAATGGGTGGACTGTTTGTTGATTTAGATTTCTCATATTTCCCAAATGGATTTCCAGAACAACTAATGGATAAGTTTTTAGCTTTAACTGGGTGTGTTGGTTTTCTGGGAAACAAAACCGCTTCCGGCACGGAGATAATTCAGGAATTAGGTGATGAGCATGTTACAACCGGATTTCCCATTGTATATACATCTGCAGACTCAGTTTTTCAGATCGCAGCTCACGAAGAGATCATTCCATTAAAAAGACTTTACGAAATATGCAGGATTGCTCGAGAAAAAGTTTTAATTCCACCAATTATTGTAGGGCGAGTAATTGCACGTCCTTTCATAGGAACAAGGGGAAATTATTCGCGTACTGTGAATCGCAAAGATTTTTCTTTAAATCCACCAACTGAAACGATTCTAGATGTTCTTTTAAAAAGAGGAAACAACACCATTGGAATTGGGAAAGTGAATGACCTTTTCAATTACAAGGGTATAGGTGTTATAGAGAAGACAAAATCGAATGATGAAGGATTTATAAAGGTACTGGAATATGCGAGAAATAGTAGTGACAGCTTAATTTTTGCTAACCTGGTTGATTTTGATGTTTATTTCGGACATAGAAATGATCCTTTTGGCTTTGCAGAAGCACTTAAAAATTTCGATGCTTTACTTCCTCAACTTATTGATGTGCTTGATGAGTCAGATGCTTTGGTCATTACTGCTGATCATGGAAACGACCCGACAACTCCAAGTACTGATCACAGCAGGGAGTATGTTCCTCTGTTATTCTACAGAAAAAATAAAGTCGCTAAAAATCTTGGTATCCGTAAAACATTTTCTGATGTTGCAAAAACTGTGGGCGATTTTTTCAAAGCCAATAATTCTCTACAGGGGGAAAGTTTTTTGCATGAATAGTAAGAAAGCGGAAAATCGTTTAAAGAGTAAATTACTAACAGATGCTCAGGTAAGAATTGATACAATAATGAAAATTCAATCACTCCCCTCTGAAATTGTAGTGAAATTAATCCAAGCAAAAGGCAGTTTAAGAAAAGACAAAAAGGGAAGTTTGCGGATTGTTAAAAAAGCAAAATGAATATTTAATTGATACTGATGTTATCGAAGAGCATTTGCTTCACAAAAAAAAAGAAGATGAAACTTATCTTGAAAAATTATTACAAAGAGGAATTTGCTTTTCAACTGTCTTAAATGCTTCGGAATTACTGTACAAAGCAGCAACAGAAATAGAACAGCAAATGGTATTAGATATCTTAAGTGGACTAAAAATCTTAGGTCTAAATTCACGCTACAGTTTGCTCGTTCCCAAATATTCTGCACATACAAAGAATTACAGTGAAGCATTATTTTGTGTTGTTGCCGACTATAATAAGCTGCCAATAGTCACATTGAATAAATACAGATACCGAAAAATCGGGTTGATAACTTATCATCCCGATGAAATTTTATTTACGGACAAATAGCGATAGTATTTATTCAATAGCGAAATCTTTGTTTAGATGTTATTACTTCTTCATGAAAATTTATTAAACAGTGCTTTTTTAAAATCATATTTCTTCAAATAAATTTTCAAAATTTAGAATCTTCACTGCTGAACTTTAACTCTTGAGTTGACAATCAAATTATAAAAATATTTACTTCAACTTTCATTTGAAATATTAATGGTTTATTTTTGTACAAATTTGAAACTGATCAAAACTCAAAAAAATAAATAAAGTTTCTAATTGCAAAATAATTCATAAGGAATAGCTTGTGAAAATTGTAAAGCAGTTTACAAATCGTGAAAATCAATCACTTGATAAATATCTTCAGGAGATTGGTAAGATAGATTTGCTCACACCTGAACAAGAAATAGAACTGGCTATTAGAATTAGAAAAGGTGAGCAGATAGCTTTAGAGCAATTGGCTAAAGCTAATTTAAGATTTGTAGTTAGTGTTGCAAAACAGTATCAGAATCAAGGACTTTCCCTCGGTGATTTAATCAACGAGGGTAATCTTGGGCTTTTAAAAGCCGCTAAAAGATTTGATGAAACACGAGGTTTCAAATTCATTTCCTATGCTGTTTGGTGGATTAGGCAATCCATCCTGCAAGCGCTTGCGGAACAAGCAAGAATAGTTAGATTACCGCTGAATCGAGTTGGTGCACTCAATAAAATTGGTAAAGCTTATAGTAACCTTGAGCAAGAGTTTGAACGTGAACCAAGTGCGGATGAACTTGCAAAAGAGCTTGATATGGATGCGGCAGAAATTGCGGACACTTTAAAAATTTCTGGCCGTCATATTTCAATGGATGCACCTTTCACTCAAGGTGAAGAAAACAGTTTATTAGATGTTATAGAAAGTGATCTTCAGCCCTCCCCAGATCATTTTTTGATGGATGAATCACTCAAAGCAGAAATTGAAAGAGCATTATCTACACTTTCTGAACGGGAAGCCGAGGTTATTAAATTATATTTTGGTCTCGATAAAGAGAATTCCCTCACACTTGAAGAAATAGGTGAACGATTTAATCTTACAAGAGAAAGAGTACGACAAATCAAAGAGAAAGCTATTAGACGTCTTCGACACACTTCCCGAAGTAAAAATTTGAAAGCTTATCTCGGTTAATTTATGCCGATAAGTAAAATACTTTCAACATTTGTGCTTATTCTCCTCCTTTCTATACTTTATTTAGGATGTACTCCCTCATCTTATTCATTAAGATATAAAAACAACGCAGGCATCAAAACTTATGAAGATTCTTTAAAAGCTGGACTAATAAAAGGCGAAAGTGATGATTTGCTTTACTACTCACAGTCGCAAGATACTTCATCTGAATTTCAAGATTGGGAAAATGATGAAGAAGAAAACTTAGGTGATGAGTCTGTTGTTGATATTTCCTCAGTACTTAAAAGATTAAAGACTTCTATTGAAACACAAGATTCTGTACTGACGAATACTACTCCGAGAGAACGGATGTTGATTGAAATCATAAAGTACATGGATACGCCCTACAAATATGGCGGCAACTCACAAGATGGGATAGACTGTTCGGCTTTTACGCAAAATGTTTTTAGTAATTGTTTTGGTATTAATCTGCTGCGTTCTGCAAGAGAACAATTTTCACAGGGGTACACGATTCGTGATAAGGAGGATCTTGTCTTTGGCGATTTAGTGTTCTTTAATACCCGCAGGGCAGTTCGCCCCGGGCATGTTGGAATTTATATCGGAGATAGTCTTTTTGCCCATGCAAGCTCTTCTAAGGGAGTCATTGTCTCACCGCTTACACACAAGTACTATTTAAAGAGATATATGGGCGGGCGAAGAATCAATGATATCTTTAGTAAGAACTAATCTGTCCTCTCTGTGGTAAATCACTCCTATTTTCTACAATGACATTTTTTTTTCATATCGGATATAATATTTAGTTTAACTGTCAGTATTTAATATTTGTATAGACTCATTATAGGATGTCGAAGATTTTCTTAAATAAAATAATTTCTAAAGAATTACTGCTGATATCATTAGTAACTATTTTATTGGTTGGCGGGATTCTAATCGAGAAAAGTGATCAACTAACAGAAGTTCAATATTTAAGATTTGCAATTCTTTTGCTGGCATATTTCATTTCCGGCTGGACAGTTTTATCAAAGGCATTTAAAAAATTATTCAAAGGGAATTTTTTTGATGAAAATTTTTTGATGTCAATTGCTACAATTGGAGCAATTTTAATAAATGAACTGCCTGAGGCTGTAATGGTAATGCTGCTTTACAATATCGGAGAATTTTTACAAAAAATTGCAGTGGATAATTCAAGAAAATCTATTCACTCATTGCTTGAGTTACGACCGGAAGCCGCATATCTTAAAATCGATGGTGAGCTAATTAAAACTGATCCCGCAGAAGTAAAAATTGGTGATACAGTTTTAGTCAAACCGGGAGAGAAAATTCCTCTGGATGGGAAAGTAATAACTGGAGCATCTTATGTGGATACCTTTGCTTTAACTGGTGAATCTATTCCTAAAATTGTTACGCAAGATGATAATGTTTTGGCGGGAATGATAAACAAATCAGGAACAATTGAAGTAAGAGTTGATAAACTTTTCAGTGAATCATCAATAGCTAAGATTATGCAGCTTGTTGAGTTTGCCGCGCATAAAAAAGCAAAAACAGAAAAGTTCATAACTAAGTTTGCGAGAATTTATACCCCAATAGTGGTGCTAATCGCCGCAGTGATTGCTTTTATTCCGCCGATATTATTTCCCAGCCAAACATTTTCCGATTGGATTTATAGATCATTGGTAATTCTAGTTGTTTCATGTCCATGTGCATTGGTAATCAGCATTCCACTAAGTTACTTCGGAGGATTAGGAAGCGCATCAAAAAGGGGAATATTAATTAAGGGTTCAAGCTACCTCGATACTCTGACCGAATTAAGAACGGTTGTTTTTGATAAGACAGGAACCCTTACCAAAGGCATATTTAAAGTTACAGATATGATTACGCAAAATGGATTTACACGAGATGAAATTTTATATTATGCATATTTAGCTGAAGCAAATTCAAATCATCCAATTGCAGATTCGATTAAGGAAGCTTATGGTAAACAACTTAAAATTTTCGAGACTTATGAACAGCAAGAAATTTCGGGTTTTGGTGTCAAAGCGAATATAAATGGCAAATTAATCATCGCTGGTAATGATAAACTGTTGCATGCAGAAAATATTGAACATGATGTTTGCAGTGTTGAAGGAACAGTAATTCATGTTGCAGTGAATTCGATTTATGCCGGTTACTTAATTATCTCTGACGAATTGAAAGAAGATTCAGTAAAAGCTATCGAAAGTTTAAAATTTTTAGATATTGATAAAATTATCATGCTCAGCGGCGATAACGAATTCACCACTTCAAGATTTGCAAAAAAATTAAATATTGACAGCAGTTTCAGCGAGTTGCTACCTGAAGATAAACTTAATAAGCTGGAGGAAATAATATCTGAAACCAAATTTGGTAAAGTAGCTTTTGTCGGTGATGGTATTAATGATGCTCCGGTAATAGCACGTGCCGATTTAGGTATTGCAATGGGCGGCTTGGGTTCGGATGCAGCCGTTGAAGCATCCGATATTGTAATCATGGAAGATCAGCCATCCAAAGTTTCAGAGGCAATTTTAATTGCAAAGAAAACACAGAAAATTGTAAGACAAAATTTAATTTTTTCACTTGCAATAAAAGGAGTCTTTATTTTACTTGGTGGAATTGGAATTGCATCTATGTGGGAAGCGGTGTTTGGTGATATGGGTGTAGCTTTAATTGCCATATTAAATGCAACACGCATCTTTAAAATATAAAAGCCGTACGAAAAGTACGGCTCCAAGTGTTGTCAGTGATTAAATTAACTGCATCCTGTTGTTGAACCACAGCTAAGGCATTTCAAGCATGTTCCGTTTCTTACCATCATTGTACTTTGACATTCGGGGCAAATATCGCCGGTGTATCCGGATTGAATTGCTCTTTTAACTTTTGATGTAATCGTATCTGAAGATGAACGTGACTCCGTGCTCGGTGAAAAAGGTGTCTCACTTGATGATAAGGAATATTCGTATGAATCGTTTTTATCTAATTCAACCAATCGTTCACTAACGATCTCCTCACTCTCAAATTCAGGTTCAACAATTTTTTTAACTATTCCTTTGGATGCTTTTCCATTTAGCTCAGTTGGTTCTACATGAGCAAGATCGTATCTGCCAAGGTAGGAAACTGCCAATTCTCTGAATATGTAATCTATAACTGATGTCGCCATTTTTATTTTTTCATTGCCTGTTACGATTCCACTCGGATCAAACTTTGTGAATACAAAAGCATCAATGAATTCTTCCAACGGTACACCATGCTGAAGACCAAGTGACACTGAAATAGCAAAACAGTTAAGCAAGCTTCTTACAGCAGCACCTTCACGATGCATATCAATAAAAATCTCACCTATTTGACCATTTTCGTATTCACCTGTTCTAATGTAAACCGATTGCCCATTAATTTTTGCTTTTTGTGTGTAACCAGTTCGTCGGTAAGGTAATCTTCTTCTCTTCGCAATGTACCTATGAATTATTCTTTCGGCAATTTTTACTATATCATTCTTTTCTTTTTCCTCAATTATTGCTTCCAATTCATCTTCGCTCAAAGTATTGAGGGGTTGAGATAATTTTGAACTATCTCGATAAATTGCATTGGCTTTCACACCTAATTTCCAAGATTGCATGTAAGAATCTTTAATATCATCAACACTCGACTGGTTTGGAAGATTGATTGTTTTAGAAATGGCTCCTGAAATAAATGGCTGTGCTGCTGCCATCATTTTAATGTGGGCAATTGATTTTATAAATCTTGAACCCTTTTTGCCGCATTTGCTTGCACAATCAAAAACAGGATAATGTTCATGCTTCAAGAACGGTGCACCCTCAATGGTCATTGTGCCGCAGACGTAATCATTTGCGGATGCAATTTCTTGTTTGGAAAATCCAAGCTTCTCAAGCATGTTAAAATCAAAGTCATTTATTTCTTCTTCTGTGAAGTTGAGCTTTTTAATTAAGAAATCTGAGCCGATCACAAATTTGTTAAAAGCAAAACTGAGATCGAAAACTGATACCAGAGCTTTTTCAATTTTACTTAGAACTTCTTCGGTGAATCCTTTAGCTTTAAGGGATTCGGGATTGATATAAGGACATCCAATCAAAGTACCTGAACCTTTGGCATATTTTACAATTTCGTTAATTTGATCTTTATTGTAACCAAGTCTCTCTAACGCAAGTGGAATAGATTGATTGATTATTTTAAAGTATCCGCCGCCTGCAAGTTTTTTAAATTTCACTAAAGCAAAATCAGGTTCAATGCCGGTTGTGTCACAATCCATTACCATGCCTATTGTACCAGTTGGGGCAATGACTGTTACTTGAGCATTTCTGAAACCGTGCTCTGTACCAAGTTCCAGTGCCCTGTCAGCATCTTCTCTTGCTGCCTTTAACAAATCGGAGGGACAATATTTGGGGTTAATTCCCATAGGATAGATTGTCAATCCTTCATATTCATCGCTGGGAACGTTGTACGCTGCTCTACGATGATTTCTAATCACTCTTAGCATGTGTTCATGATTAAGATTGTAGTGTGTAAATGTTCCAATCTCTTTAGCCATTTCTGCTGAAGCAGCATATGAGGACATGTGCATTATACCGGTAATTGCGCCACAAATTGAAAATGCTTCGTTACTGTCGTAGGGAATGCCTTGCAGCATCAATAATGATCCTAAGTTAGCATAACCCAATCCTAATGTTCTAAAGTCATAACTTTTTTGTGCAATCTCTCTGCTTGGAAATTGTGCCATCAAAACACTAATCTCCAAAACGACTGTCCACAATCGGGTTGCATGACGGAAGGAAGGGACATTGAATTCTTTCGTTTTAGTATCATAGAACTTAACAAGATTAAGTGATGCGAGGTTGCAAGCAGTATCATCTAAGAACATATACTCACTGCATGGATTAGAAGCTTTGATGTCTCCATTCTCCGGACAAGTGTGCCATTCATTGATTGTTGTATGAAACTGAATTCCAGGATCTGCACAGGACCATGCCGCGAAAGAAACATCATCCCAAAGAGCATTTGCTTTGAGTGTTCGGTAAGGTTTAGGTTCTCTATTTTCCTTTGCGGCTTTTTTCTTTTCAACTCTCCAATTTAGATTCCATTCTCCATCATTTAGAACAGCATTCATAAATTCGTTAGTAACACGAATAGAGTTGTTTGAATTTTGTCCGGATACAGTAGAATAAGAATCCGAATTCCAATCCGTAGAATAAATTGGGAATTCTATTGATTTAAATCCAAGCTTTGCGAGATGAATTACTCTTTCAATATAATTGTTTGGAATATGTGCCTTTCGCGCTTCAACTACAGCATTTCGTAATTTCTTATTTAGTGTTTTACTAAAACGATCATTTTCTGGATGTTCGTCATAGCAAGCTTTCATTATTGCGTTAAGGTGATAATTGCAGAGCTTAGATCCGGCAACCAATGAAGCAACCTTTTGTTCTTCAATGACTTTCCAATTAATAAATTCTTCGATGTCGGGATGATCCATATCGATAGTAACCATTTTAGCAGCACGTCTTGTAGTTCCACCGGATTTGATTGCACCGGCAGCTCTATCGCCAATTTTTAAAAACGACATTAAACCTGATGATTTTCCACCCCCGCTTAATGGTTCGCTTGATCCGCGCACATCAGAAAAATTTGAACCGGTTCCCGAACCATATTTAAATAAACGTGCTTCACGAACCCATAGGTCCATAATGCCGCCTTCGTTCACTAAATCATCACTTACAGATTGAATAAAGCATGCATGCGGTTGTGGGTGAGTGTAAGCATCAGCTGAAGATGTTAATTCGCCGGTTTTGTAATCAACATAGTAATGACCTTGTGAAGGACCGGTAATTCCGTATGCCCAGTTCAATCCGGTGTTAAACCATTGCGGACTGTTTGGTGCGGACATTTGATTTGCTAACATGTAAACAAGTTCATCGTGAAAAGCTTTCGCGTCCGGTTCTGAATCAAAATATTTTCCATGCCAACCCCAGTATGTCCAGCATCCGGCTAAACGTAGAAAAACCTGACGTGCATCAGTTTCTGATGAATACCGTTCTTTTTCCGGAAGCAGCTCTAATTTTTCTATATCAGCTTTAGATGACTGCAGCCAAACTGGAACTCCTTTTTCACGAACTTTCTTTAGAAGCTTGGGAACTCCGGCTTTTCTAAAATATTTTTGTGCTATAATATCAGTGGCAACTTGCGACCAATGTGACGGAACAAAAACATCTTCCATTCTAAAGACAATTGAGCCATCCGGATTTCTGATTTCTGAAGTTCGTTTTTCAAATTCAAACGATGATAACGGATCCTTTCCGTTTTCAGTATAAAATCTTTTTATTTGCATTAGTTCACTCCCGTGTACGCAAATTTAATTTTGTGAATAGATAAAGTTATTTGACTTCTTTAAAATAATTTTTCGAATTGTCGTTTGTAATAATTTCATTATTGAATTTTCTAAGAATTGATGAACAAGATTGCGACTGCAAGCAAACTAAATAAAAAAGTTTTAAAAGAAAATAGTTTTAATAAATAAATATGTATTAAAATTTTTTTTTCTGTTTGCAGGAACTTCTAATGGTAAGATTAAGATAATTTCAGATAAAACCAAATTAAATTTTTTAAATCTTAAAACTTATAATTTGACAAAAGTCAAATTCTCACACCATTTTTTTTAGCGATGTGATGTGGTAAATATTTTTTATCTTTCAATAGTCAATTAAAACTTAATATAAATTAACTTTCAATCTTCGTATATAGAATTTTTACCTCCGATTTCCAGTAGACCGAAGCATGTCCGATAACAATAAGATTATAGAAGTTAAAAATCTCTCAAAACAGTTTAAGGAACTAAAAGCTGTTGATGACTTAAACCTTAATGTTTTTGTTGGGGATGTATTTGGATTTTTAGGTCCTAACGGTGCTGGCAAAAGTACTACAATAAGAATGCTTCTCACTTTAATTTCACCAACTAAAGGGGAAATTAAAATTTTTGGTAAATCGTTAAAAGAATCCCGAATTGAAATCTTACGAAAGATTGGTGCCATCGTAGAGAAACCCGATTTTTACGGCTTCCTGTCTGCATATAAAAATCTCGAAATACTTGCAAAACTTTCTGAAATAGATTCGCCTGGAAAAAGAATAATGGAGGTTTTAGAGTTAGTTGGGCTGGACAAAAGATATAAAAGTAAAGTTAAAACATTTTCGCATGGAATGAAGCAGCGGCTTGGCATTGCTCAAGCGCTTTTGCACGATCCTGAACTGATTATTCTTGATGAACCGACTACAGGACTGGATCCTCAAGGAATGAAGGAGATAAGAGATTTGATTATTCACCTCAGCAAAGATCAGAAAAAGACAATATTCCTTTCATCTCACATTCTATATGAAGTTGAGATGGTAGCTAATAGAATGATTATTATTAATAAAGGATCAACTCAAGTTGAGGGTTACGTAGAAGAGTTATTGAACAGAAGCGACCTTAAGGTTACATTTGAAGTGGATGATACACAAAAAGTTCGTCAATTAGTAAACTCAACTCAATGGAATAAAAAGTTGAGTTCTGAAACGAAGAACAGTATAATTTTTTCTCTCAATCATTCCGAAATTGCCGAGTTGAATAAATATTTAGTTGATAATAAAATTCAAGTTAGTGCTGTTATTCCCACCCGATCTCTCGAAGAATATTTTCTTCAAATTACCGAGAAGACTATATGATTTTTTCCTTAATCAGAATTGAACTTGCGAAGATTTTCAGAAAATGGAGAACATGTATCGGCTTCCTCGCAATTGCTGTTCTCGTTCCAATCATTCAGATTGCTATGCTTGTCGAAGGAGAGAAGGGAATAAATTTTATGACGCGCAATTTGCAGCAGTCTTTTATTTTTGTCGGGAATCTTCTCAACGGCTATTTAATTTCTTATGCTATTTTAAATGCACTTGTTGTCCATATTCCATTTTTAATAACTCTTGTTGCCGGTGATTTATTAGCCGGAGAAGCAACTGCCGGAACATATAGAATTTTGGTAACGAGACCAGTTTCACGTTTCAAAATAGTCCTGTCAAAGTTTCTGGGCGGGCTGATTTATACAAATCTATTAGTATTTTTTCTGGCAATTATGAGTTTAGGAATCGGACTTTTAGTTTTTGGTGTTGGTGAATTAATCGTTATTAAAAATGTGAACGTACTCATCTTATCCCGTTCTGATGTTTTTTGGCGATTTATAATGGCATACGGATTTGCCACACTAAGTATGACAGTTGTTTTAGCACTGGCATTTTTGTTTTCGTCACTTGTAGAGAACGCTATTGGTCCAATTGTTTCAACCATGGCAATAATTATTGTTTTTGTAATTATTTCAGCTTTGGACATCGAGTTTTTTCAATCTATCCGTCCATACTTATTTACGAATTACATGCAATCATGGCGTTCATTTTTTGATGATCCAATTGATTTAAGTGATATTCTCAAATCGGCTGCAGTTTTAATCGGTCATATAATATTCTTTTTCGGGGTAACAGTTTTTATTTTTAGTAAAAAAGATATTCTTAGTTAAAGTGGCAGTAAAGTGAAACAAATATTTAGAGAGAAAGTTTAATTGCATGATGAAGTTGGTTTTTAACATAATATTGATTGCTTTTTCAATTTTAGCTTCTGCACATTCCCAGACGAATAATCCGGATGTTATTCTGAAAAGAGTGCTCGAATCATTTAATAAAATTGAAGATTATGAAGTTAATGTGAAGATAAAAGTTGATGTGGATTTCATTAAAGTACCCGACACAGAAGCGAAGATTTATTTTAAGCAGCCCGATAAAATTCATTTCGAATCAGAAACCTTTGCAATGCTACCTCGTGAGGGTTTTGATTTTTCACCTAGCTCATTATTAAAGAAAAAATTTACGGCGTTTTATGTTCGGGAAGATACGATTGATAGTCGAAAAACATCGGTAGTAAAAGTAATTCCACTTGGCGAAACGGATGATGTAATTTTATCTACTCTTTGGGTTGATCAATCAAAGAATTTAATTCGAAAGGTTGAAACCACAACCAAAACAAGGGGAACTTTTGCAATCGAACTTAAATATGATAACACTAATTTTGATTATCCACTGCCGAGCGGCATGATATTTTCTTTTAATATTGATAGAACAAATATACCACTTGGCTTTAGCGGAGATCTTAACTCAGATACAAAGCCGAAAAATAAAGATATTAAACCGACCACTACGGGAAAGGTTTTTATCACTTATTCAAATTACAAAGTGAATGCAGGAATACTCGATAAAATATTTGAGAGTAAGAAAAAGAAATAATTATTTCTTAATAGGGACTACTCCTGCCAATTCTCCAATTACATTCACAAGCTCTGCATTTCCAGGAACAACAACTTTAGTATTATTTTGAAGTGAATTTTGAACTACTTCAAGTTGCTTAAGCAATTGGGCGTTCCCAATAAAATATTTATTAGCTGCATCATTCACCAATTTAATGGCTTCGGCTTCTCCCTCAGCTCTTAGAATATTTGCTTGCTTTATTCCTTCCGCTTTTTTAATAGCGGCTCTTTTTTCACCATCCGCCGTCGTTTCTAATGCTGTTGCATAATCTATAGCGGCAATTTTTTCATTTTCTGCTTTCACTATTTTGTTCATCGTATCCTGAACATCTTTTGGTGGATCAATTTGTTTTAACTCGGTTCTAACAATGTCAATTCCCCAAGTGTTTGTTTCTTGAATTAAAATTTGATGAAGCTCAGTATTTATTCTACCGCGTTCACTGTTTGCGGATTTAAGAGTGAGAGTTCCTATAATATTTCTTAATGTAGTGCGGGCAAGATTCACAATTTGATAAGTGACATTGTTAACATTGTACTGAGAATTTTTCACACTGTGTTCGTCATCCTTAACTTTGAAATAAACTTGAGCATCCACCACAGCATTTAGATTATCATTTGTGATTATTTCCTGTGGTTCGGCATCAACCATTTGTTCTGTCACGTTTACTTGATATAGTCTATCAATTATTGGAATGATCCAATTAAATCCTGGATTTGCAAACCCGTGATACTTGCCGAGCCGTTCTACCAAACCCCTATGCGTAGGACGAACTATTCTAATACCTAAGAAAAAAATGAAAAGTGCAAACGCAGCAATTATAACCCACATGTTATTCTCCTTTTGATTTTAATGTTCAATTAGTTTTTGATTTTTTCTTAAAAACGATTCTGCTTTTTTCTTTGTGGCCGGTCTTTTGTTTTTTCGTTGCCGTTTTACAAATTCAAACACTGGCTTTCTATTTTTTATGTGAGGTAATAAATCTCCCAAAGTTTTTATTGCTTGACCAATTACAATGTTGTTGCATTCTGTTGTTTCATAATCTGCCTGTTCGACTTTCAATATTTCTTCTGAGATTTTATCAGCTAAAGAATGCTTGTTCAATGCAATCTTTGCTGCAGCTTTAATTGTGTTTGCCGCAGTTATCATTTGGTGTCCATGTATAGGAGCGAAATATTTACTGGAAATGTTTTCGAAGTGGTGTGATGAATCTACTTTGCACAAGTTCGCAATAATTTCAATTGCACCCCATTTAAGAAAATTGTTCTCGCTGTCAAGCTGGCTAATGAAAAATTCAAGTTTAGGATAAAGGACGGCGGGATTTCTCTCACTTATAATTATCAAAACTTTGTTTGAACCATACTTGATGCGTGCTTCATCCGATTGGAGCCCGACAAAAAGTTCCGGAAGCAAAGTTGTATCCACTATTACTTTTTCAGCAATTTTATTTTTGTCTGAATTCTTGCGTGCAATTTGCTGAAGCAGCGATAAACTGTTCATTTTTATACCCAAAGATTTAATCGGGTAAATACTGAGGTTTCCTCAGGTTAATTTTTTAATGCATAGGTAACTTAGTTTTATCCTGGTAATTATTCAAGAATCAATTACTATCTGAGATGGCAACTTAATCATGGTTTACTTACCGATATTTAAGTAATCAGTCAATTTTAGTTTCATCAAACCAAAGATTAAACTGGTTATGGTGAACAGTTCAAATGAAAAGGGAATGTAGCCGATATAACCAGGTAAGGGCATCTCAAATAGTTTCGGGGAATTAACATTCGGAAGGTGATAAATCCATTTCGGATATGAGAAAAAATTCCACATTTCCCAAAAGAAAGCACAAATAAGGCATCCAAAAGCAAGTGAAATTACCGGCTGCCAATTTCCTTTTTGTGTGAGATTAATGCTTCAATTTGTTTTTCCACTTCGAGAATGGTTTCGCAACGAGATTTGCATTTCTGAATCTGCGGTCATGTGTGACTTCTTTTCCGATCCAACTCGGGATATTAAATTTTTGGTTTACTTTTTTTAGTTCAACCTCTGCCAATACTAATCCTTTATTCTCGCCTCTAAAAACATCCACTTCCCAAATCAGATTATCATATAGAATTCTATATCTTATTTTTTTGATCGTATTTTTTTTACAAAGATTTTCGAGCAAATATTTGGCGTCATCAGATGGAATATCATACTCAAATTCATCGCCGGCTATTCCGATTTTCTTACCTTTTATTGTTAGTTTTCCTTGTTTTCCTTCTAATCTAACTCTTACAGTTCTAAAAGAATTAGTTGACAAATAACCCTGGTGATATTCAACGCCCTTCGTTCCCAATTGCCAGTGTTTATTCTTCACAAGAAACTTCCGTTCAATTTCTATTCTTTTTGATTTTTTAGTTTTTAACCTTATTGACATATTATTTTTAAGGATGATTATGATTTTACTTTTTTCACATAAGCTTTACGCAGTGTAACAGGTTTTGATTGTTTACTGCGCATCTTTAGGTTTAATACCTCGACAAATACCGAGAATGCCATTGCAAAATAAACATAACCTTTTGGGATGTGCTGATCAAAACCTTCTGCAATCAACGTAAAGCCAATTAGTAAGAGAAAACTTAGAGCAAGTATTTTAATTGTAGGATGGTCTTCAACAAAGTCACTGATCTTTCCTGAAAACCACATCATAAAAATAACTGCAATAATTACTGCAATGACCATCACTAGAAGCTTATCAACCATTCCTACAGCAGTGATTACTGAGTCGAGAGAAAATACAATATCAAGCAGCATGATTTGAATAATGACAGCTTTAAATGTAGGAAAAACCTTAATGGATGATTTTCCTTCATCGCCTTCTAATTTGTCGTGAATTTCATGAGTGCTTTTCGCGATTAGAAATAGTCCTCCAACAATTAGAATTAAATCTCTCCATGAAATTTCTTGTCCTAAAATCGAAAGCAGGGGATATGTTAAGCGCATAATCCAAGTAAGTGAGAACAAAAGTGCAATTCGAGTTAGCATTGCCATAGCAAGTCCGACAATTCTTGCACTTTTTCGTTTTTCAACAGGTAGCTTACCGGCAAGAATTGAAATGAAAATAATATTATCAATGCCGAGTACAATTTCAAGAATGGTTAAAGTAAGTAAAGCAATTAAATACTGTGGTTCGAGGATCCACTCCAATTTATTTCTCCATTAGAATTTATAATGAAATCAAAGCTGAATGAGGATATGTATAAACTAACTATACGTAAGCTCTAAAGATAAAAACCGGTTCCAAACTCATAATACTAAAACTAAAGTGATGGGTACTGTTTTAAATTCTCACCACTTATAAAAGTTACTTGAAACATAAAGAGATTAAGCAACTCGCTTATAAGATGAAACAGAACCAGGTTTTTACTTTTTAAACACTCTAAAAAATTTGTCCAACGCTGATTTTTCCAATTCAGTTACGGTTTCAAATTCTCCTGCATCAAGCCATATACCTTGACATGATGAGCATTTATCAATCTTAAGTTTTTTATATTCCATTTCAATCAGTTCCATTCCACATTTTGGACATTTCATGTAATGAAGCTCTTTAAGTTTCTTCTTTTCTTCTGACACCAATTTTTTATGACGCTCTTCTTCCCTTTTTTTCTTCTCTTCAAATTCGAGCCGTGCAATATATTCTTCTTCTTTTGTGCTTGGTCTTACTGACATAATTTACCTTTTAATATTTGCTGATAGAATTATTATGAATGTTCAATGAAAAAACTTTCTAAAAAGTATTGAAGTGTTATGGCCTCCAAAACCGAAAGCATTACTTAACGCAACATTTACTTCTCTTTTTTGTGCATTATTGAAAGTGTAGTTTAAGTCACAATCAGGGTCAGGATTAGCAAAGTTAATTGTAGGCGGCACAACTCCATTTGTAATTGTTAAGATTGAAGCTATTGCCTCAACTGCACCAGCGGCACCGAGCAAATGTCCGGTCATACTCTTTGTTGATGAGAGGTTCATTTTATAAGCATGCTCTCCAAAAACTTTTTTTATCGCAATAGTTTCACCAATATCGCCAAGAGGAGTAGATGTTCCGTGCATATTTACATAGTCAACATCCGAAATGTCAATATCAGAATTGCGAATTGCCATTTCCATAGAAAGTACTGCGCCTGCACCATCGGGGTGTGGGGCAGTTATGTGGTGAGCATCAGCTGAAAGCCCAACACCAATTATCTCGGCATAAATTCTGGCATTTCTGTTTTGTGCATGCTCTAAATCTTCAAGTATCAAGGCGCCGCCGCCTTCACCCATCACAAAACCATCTCGTGTTGCATCAAAAGGTCTGCTTGCAGTTTCTGGAGAATCATTTCTAACAGACAGAGCACGAGATGCATTAAAACCACCAATCCCTATTTCATTTATTGCTGCTTCACTTCCTCCTGTCACAATAACATCAGCAATTGATTGCTTAATCATAAAATAGGAATCAATCATATTGTTGTTTGCAGTTGCACATGCAGAAACGATACAATAGTTCGGTCCCCTAAATCCATACTGAATGGAAATGTAACCAGCGGCAATATCGGGAATCATCATCGGAATAAAGAAAGGGGAAATGCGTCCCGGATTTTGCGTATGGTTGATTATTGATTGCTGATAAAATGTTTGGATTCCACCAATACCGCTTCCAAAGATTACACCTATTTTTGCTTTTTCCGATTCGGATAAATTTGCGACATCAATTCCGCTATCGGTAATGGCTTGTGCGGCTGCTGAAAGAGCGTACTGCGCATATGGGTCAAGCCGTCTTACAGTTTTTTTATCAATGTAAAGTTGAGGATCAAAACCTTTCAGTTCGCAAGCAAACTTCGTTTCGACCCTTGAAGTATCAAAGCTGGTAATAGTTGCTGAACCACTTTTAGATTTTATCATAGCATCCCAAAACTCCTTCACAGTAAGCCCAATTGGAGTTAGCGCTCCCATTCCAGTCACAACTACTCTGCGATTTTTACTTGATGTCATTCATCTATCCTTTTTGTTTTAAGATTTGTTTCTTAATGTAAATTATAATTTATAACTCACTAATCAACTTTGATATTTTATCTTCGGTCAAACGATATACAGTCCATTCATCCATGGGTATTGCGCCCATATTTTTGTAAAAATCTATTGCTGGTTTATTCCAGTTTAGCACACTCCATTCGATTCGACCGCAGTTTCTATCCTTTGCAATTCTAACAAGTTCCAGAAACAATTTTTTACCAACGCCTTTTCCTCGCATTTCGGGTAGAACAAACAAATCTTCCAAATAAATTCCTGGCTTTCCAACAAATGTTGAATAGTTATGAAAGAAAAGAGCAAATCCTACCGGATGATTATCAAAATTTGCAATAAGTACTTCTGCAAATTTGTGATGTCCAAATAAATATGTTTTAATTTGATCTTCAGTGTTGATTACCGTATGAGCTAATTTTTCATAAACAGAAAGCTCCTTTATCAAATGCAAGATTGTAGGAGTATCGTGTATTTCAGCAAAACAGATTTTTATTTTCTCTTTGTAATCTTCCATTTAAACTTCAATCTTCTTCGAACTTTTAAAAACTATGTGCTCTTCTAATTTTAATGCGGCAATTGAAAATAAATAACCAATAGCACTTCCGAGAATAGCTCCTCCGATGATATCGCTCGGATAGTGAAGCCCCAAATAAACTCTTGATAATGCAACTAAGGAAGCAGTGATAAATAAAATCCATTTTAAGTTTGGGAATAACCTGTAAAAGAACATTGCAGCAGCAAAATTGTTAAGTGCATGATTGGATGGAAAAGAATATGTGCCGTTGCAGCCGACAGGCGTTAAAACATCAGGTAAAATATTACATGGTCTAGTTCTGTGAAAAATTTCCTTTAAAACTTTATAACCAAGTTGATCAGTGAAAAGTATTAGTAAGATTATCACTCCAACAGCAATCTTACCTTTAATTCCTCCTTTAAAAAAAGATATACCAAGAAGTATAATGTATGCAATGTACCAGTTGTTCACGTTAGTCAAAATTGAAAAGAACTTATCAAGCAAAGGAGTTGATAAATTATGGTTGAAAAAGTAAAAAATTGCAAGGTCTATTGAGTAAAAAAAATCTATCATATTCGGAAAATATTTCTTGACGGCTGGAAATCTAAGAAAATCGAGTCTTTATTCATAAAATTATCAGCTGGTTTTATACTTCATATGGTATGTTATTTGAGTGAAAGCTACTGGAAAGCCCAAAATATCACCAGAAATATGAAAGATATGGCGTTAGATATATTTACAACTGATACTGTTACAACCTCAAAAAAGTCCTATGAAAAGCTAAAAAGGAAAACCGAGAATTTTCTCATCACTCCAATCAAAGTAATGTCACTCTTAATCGCAATTTCGGGTTTATTTGCGATGATGTTCGAGGTAAGATATTTCACCCAATTTTCTTTTCAGGTTTATATTACAAGACTTTTTGCAACCCTCATCTCATTTTCTATTCTCGTAATTTCAAATACACCTTTTGCTAAAAAACGACCAGTATTGCTTGTACATGTTTTATTGATTACAATAATTGCATCCTCGGGCTATATGATTTATCTTATGCCGACAACGTTGATAACAAATTCTCAAATAGTCGGTCTTATGATTTTTACTTCCGCACTTTTTTTAAGCTGGGAAGTCAAGAATCAAATCATTGTTGCGATTTATTATAATTTGGTTTTTGCATTTGCAATAGTCATTAACGATAAAAGCATTTATTTCTTACCAAACATGTACGAGTCAGTTGTTTTCGTACTATTCTTAAGTATTCTATCAGTAATTGGCAGTGCGGTTAATTTTAGACTAAGACTGCAATCGGCAAAACATGCTGCTCAAGTTGCAACTTCAGAGAGAAAGTTAAGATCAATATTCAATAATTCTGCAGAAGGAATTTTTCAATCATCATTGGATGGAAGATTTATTATTGCAAACCCGGCAATGGCAAAAATATTAGGATATGGTGAACCCTCAGAATTATTACAAGTGAACATAACCAAACAGATTTTCAAATCTCCAGAAGACAGAGAAAAACTAATTGATCTTATCATGAAAAGTGGTTCTGTAGAAGATTATCAAATAACTCTTAGAAAGAAAAATGGGGAAGATATTGTTGTTAAACTGAATGATCGAATCTTTTATGACGAAGAAGATAATGTTGGTTACCTTGAAGGAAGCATAAGAGATATAACTCAACAAGTAATTACCGAAGAGAAGAAAAAAGTTGCTGAAAAAGAATTAAGAGAAGAAAAGAAAAGAGCCGATATGTTAGCCGACGAGGCGATGCAGCTAAGTCTTGCAAAAAGTCAGTTTCTTGCTTATCTGGGGCATGAAATCCGAACACCTGTTAATGGTATAATGGGTTATTTATCGCTTATTGAAAGCGACTACTACGAGAACAAAGAAGAAATGAAACAATTTATCTCCAATGCCAAAGAATCAGCAGAATCTTTACTTGAACTTCTGAATTCTATACTCGATCTAACGAAAATTGAGTCTGGAAGAATGGAACTTTATGAAGTTGATTTTCATCTCGATGAATTAATAGAGCAGGCAATTTCGATCAATCTTGGTAAAATACGTGAAAAAGGACTTTACATTTCCAAAGAAATTGATTCAAAAATACCGCATACATTGCGCGGTGATGCAACAAGAATAAAACAAATTTTTATTAATCTTATCAATAATGCTATAAAATTCACAGAGAAGGGTAAAATTGAAATCTATTCAAGATTAGAAAGCATTTCCGAAAATTCCATAGTAATAATGTCCTCTATAAGAGATACGGGAATTGGAATTCCAGACGAGAAAAAAGAAGCTCTTTTTAAACCTTTCAGTCAGTTAGACGCCTCACACTCATCTAAATATGGAGGAACTGGATTGGGTTTAATGATTTGCAAAGAATTTGTGAACATGATGGGTGGGGAAATAGGTGTAAATAGCAGCGCCAATGCAGGTTCTACTTTCCACTTTACGATTAAATTGGAACCTCAAAAAACCGAAGCTGTTATTTACAAACCTGCATCTTTCGAAGATCAATTTGATTTGAATAATTATGAAACTGAAGTAAGATCTCCTTACGATGATAACCTTAAGGAAAAACGAAATAACTACAAGATATTACTTGCGGAAGATAATGTCGTAAACCAAAAAGTAGTTATGCGAATGCTAACAGAGTTGGGCTTTGAAACTGAAGTGGTTTGTAATGGAAGAGCTGCTGTGGAGAAAGTCAAGAATGATAATTTTGATGCCGTTCTGATGGATATTCAAATGCCGGAAATGGATGGATTCGCCGCAACTAAGATGATAAGAAGTCTGGACGACGTAAGAAAAAATACTCCGGTAATAGCCATTACTGCACATGGGCTTAAAGGTGACAGGGAAAAATGTCTTGAAGCAGGAATGAATGATTATATTACCAAACCAATTAATGCAAAGCAGTTATCTACAGTTTTGGATTCGTGGGTTAATTTGCAGGTGGGACTCAAATCCAAAAGGCAGCCCGAAGTTAAAATACAAGAGGGAGTTTTTGATTTGCAGCGTTTCACTGAAATGAGTCTTGGCGATGTCAGTTTTCAAAGAGAGCTTCTGATGGACTACTTTGAAGATTTAGAACAAAGGTTAGAGAGACTTCATGAACAATTTGAGAAAAAAGATTTAGAAAACGTCATGAAGGAAGTACATACCATTAAGGGATCAAGCTTCTCCCTTGGTGCTTTAAGGATTGGTGAGGAAGCACTTGGTATTGAACTATCAGCCAAAAGCAACGATTTCGAATCTGTGTCGCAGCGGCTTCATACTCTTAAAAATGCCTTTGTGCAAACTAAGGAAATTGTAAAACATCTTTTATAAAAATTAAAAGATACAAACCCGGTTCCTGATATTGGGTTCTAAAAATAAAAGGAACTGGGTTTGTTCACGAATTTCACTGCATAACATTACAATAAAAAAATCCTCTCGCCGAGGATTTTTTTTATAACATGTAATCAGCATCTTTATTTTCCACCAACATGAATATCTGGTTTAAATATTTTTTTTCTATGTAAATGTGGTAATACTTCCTGTAAAAAATATAGTCAGTCGCCAAGGTAAAGTGTGTTCATATCTTTCACATGTTGTTTAAGGAACCCCTCCATCGTCCTCCCCTTTAGTAAAGGTTGTGTGATGATAGGAAAGCGTCATTTCGATGGATCCGCCAAAGGCGGAGACTGAGAAATCTTCTCAAAACAAAAGACTTCTCCCTCCGGTCGAAGTGACAATCGCAGTTTTCACACAGTGTCTAATAAAGGGGAGGGACGACCTGTCCGCCTATGGAGGAGGGTGGGGTTCATATTTACACTTCAAGAATATAATTAAATGCATAAAGATGAAATTGGCAGTAATAAAACTTGTCATTATAGTTTTTTCTTAACCAAACGGTAAACGTGTAAATATTTTTTGTGAAAAATACATTGCATTGCTTTACTCAATAATCTATATTTGTGACGGTTATAATCAAACCTGAATTAAAGAAATTATTTCAAACAACAATTCTGGGGCAGGAGGATTAAATGTTTGAGGGCAAGAACACTTACTAAAATTACTACAGCAATATGCCTTGCTGCCGGTGTACTTTCACTTTCCTTTGGCTACATCACTAAAACCACAAGTCCTGCCGGCTCTTCCGATTATTTGACTTGGACAGTCGCCGGTTTAATTTTGATTTTATTGGGTTGCATTATTCACTTTAGGCGAACTCGTGTCAGGGTAAAGCGCAAATCATTTTATAAACTATAATAATGTAAATTTCCATTTCTGTGATGTGCATCTAAAAATGGAATAATTGAATGATAAGGGTAGATTATGCTTAAATATAAAATTCCAACTTCACCTGACAATAAAAATAATTCAGCTATTTTGGATTTTACTTTAGCCATTATAAAGATGGCTAAACCACATGATGCCTGCTTATTCACTTTGAATAAGTTAAGCGACTCGAAAAATGTTTTGATAACTTCTGCAGGTTTAAAAGAAGCTTATATAATCTTTCCAGAATGGAATTTGGAATATTTTTCATCGCTGCTATCTAAGTATAACGCCGCTGCCATTGAGAAACTTCCGCCCTTTGATACGGTAAACATTATTTACGGAGATGGAACTATTGTCTCTCAAAGTTAAGAACACTAATCATTTCGTTAGTAACAATTCTGTTTTTACGAAGGAAATTCCACTCTAACTAAAATCATACATACAACAATAGTAGTATGGGTCCGGTCATTTAAAATTCACTATCACCTTAGTAATCACTTCGACTGCAAACTTTAATTCATCTTCATTAATTACCAATGGCGGGGCAAATCTGATTATATCACCGTGAGTTGGTTTTGCAAGCAAACCGTTTTCCTTTAAAGCTAAGCAAACATCCCATGCAGTTTTACCGCTTTCGGTCGGTCTTATTACAATTGCATTTAATAATCCTTTACCGCGGACTTTAGTAACCAAATCAGTTTTTTGCATGAGCTTATTCATCTCTTCCCTAAATAATTTACCAAGTCGTTCAGCATTGTCGGCAAGTTTTTCATCAACCAAAACTTGAAGAGCTGCAATTGCAACTTTACATGCAAGTGGATTACCGCCAAAAGTTGAGCCGTGTTCACCAGGTTTTATGGTTAGCATAATTTCATCATTAGCTAATGCTGCTGATATAGGCATAACTCCACCAGAGAGCGCTTTACCAAGAATTAAAATATCCGGTTTAACATTTTCATGATCGGATGCAAGCATTTTGCCTGTTCGGCACAATCCAGTTTGAACTTCGTCGCAAATAAGAAGAACATTTTTGGATTTACACAGTTCTTGGGCTTTTTTTAGATATCCCTCATCAGGCACAACAACGCCTGCTTCACCCTGTACGGGTTCAACCATAAAGGCAGCAATATTAGGGTCGCCCAATGCTTTTTCTAATGCCGGGATATCGTTGAATGGAATTCTGATAAAACCGGGAAGGAAGGGGCCATATCCTTCATAAGAATCCGGATCATTTGATGCAGAAATTGCCATCATTGTTCTTCCGTGAAAGTTGTCATTAGCAACGATGATTTTGGCATCGTACTTTTTAATTCCTTTAACGTCATACGCCCATCTTCTTGCGAGCTTAACTGCTGTTTCACCGCCTTCAACTCCGGTATTCATCGGCAGTACTTTATCGTAGCCCAAAAGTGTTGTGATATATTTTTCATATTCACCAAGACAATTATTATAAAACGCGCGAGAGGTAAGAGTTAATGTATTTGCTTGATCAACTAATGCTTTAACAATTTTGGGATGGCAGTGTCCTTGATTTACAGCAGAGTAAGCAGAGAGAAAATCTAAATATTTTTTTCCTTCAACGTCCCAAACCCAAACTCCTTTCCCTTTTGCTATTACTACATCAATGGGATGATAATTATGTGCGCCATAGCGGTCTTCTAATTCAATATAATCTTTGGATTGCATGAAATACCTTTCTGATTAAAATGGTGGAAAATTGGTGCTCAAATTTATCAATTTTAACCCCCGTCATCCAAAATAAATTGAGGGATTAAACAAGTTTTTATTCCTTTGAGCTGGTCTATAACAAAACTAATGAGATTCTCACCGTATTACTTTTAAGAGCGGGAATTTTCATGTGGTAGAGGAAAATTTTAATTATTTTGGAAACAATTCAAACGAGAAAGTTGATTATAAAATAGTAATTTGGATTGTATAAAATTGCTAATACTTTTAAGTTACGTCGTAAAAAATATCCTATTTATAATGCATTGAATCGAATGTACACTTTAGAAACGCACACATTTACAATCAAAACAAAAGGTAACACTTCGTTAACCGATATTACTGGGCAAGTTCAAGATAAACTGAATACATCTGGTTTTGCTGAAGGTAATGTGTTGATTTTTGTTTCCGGTTCAACAGCCGGAATCACAACGATTGAGTATGAACCGGGATTGCTGAAAGATTATCCTGCATTTTTTGAAAAGTTAGTACCTTCAAATCAACGGTATCATCATGATGAAACTTGGCATGATGGAAACGGACACTCTCATGTTCGTGCATCGTTGCAAGGCGCATCATTTACAGTTCCATTTTCGCATGGAAGATTATTGTTGGGAACCTGGCAGCAAATCATTTTGATAGATTTTGACACTCATCCACGACAAAGAGAAGTTATTGTTCAATTAAACGGAATAAAAAAAAATGAAAAGTAAGATTATTGTTTTTTCGCTAATCGTGACTTTGTCAGCAAGTTTTAATTCAATATTTGGCTGGGGAAGGGAAGCACACAAACTTATCAACCAGAAAGCAATTGAATGGCTGCCGAATGAAATGAGTCAATTCAAAATTTGGAAAGACTATATCGGCGACCATGCTTCAGATCCGGATATAAGACGTGATACTAAACAAGATACAACCGAATGGCCAAGACATTTTATTGATATAGATTATTATGCTGAGTTTTTAGATGGGAAAATGATTTACGATAAAGATAAGCTGATTTCAATTTACGGTGAGGAAACCGTTTATAAAATGGGATTGCTTCCCTGGGCTGCCTTAGATACTTATAATCGGTTAGTTCAATCTTTTATGGAAAAAAATAGAGATAAGGTTTTAATCTTTGCATCAGATCTTGGGCATTATGTTGCGGACGGTCATCAACCATTTCACACCATGTTAAATTATGATGGTCAGTTGACGGACCAAAAAGGAATTCATGGAAGATATGAATCAGAAATGGTCAACAGATACATAGACCAAATTACCAATTCCATCTCTGTGCGAGAAGTAAAATATGTTTCAGAGCCGCTTTCATATATTTTTGAATTTTTAACGGCATCGAATTTTTATTCACCCATAATATTTAGTGCTGATAAAACCGCTTATGCACAAACCGGCTCACATGGAAGCGATGAATATTATAGGTTAATGTGGTTCCGCACAAAACATGTTACCGTTAACCAATTATCGGATGCAGCAGGAGTTCTTGCATCGCTTGTGTATTCGGCGTGGGTTGATGCCGGAAAACCAAATCTTGCTGAACTTAATTAATTTTTGTGTTGCTAACTATACAAATGAAAAAGTTTTACAGAGGACTGAAAATGAAAAAATATATATTGGTTTTATTTACGACTGGAATCACGTTCATTGCTTTTCCACAGATAACAACAACTTATCCTCAATATCCAACGCAAAATGATTCTATAGTTATATACTTTGATGCTGCCCAAACTGGTGGAGAAGAACTTCTGAATTATACGGGAACTGTGTATGCTCACACCGGTGTAAATACTAATTTTGGCAGCTGGCAGCATGTAATTGGCACTTGGGGAAATAACACTACTCAACCTTCATTAGACCGACTTGGTTTAAATTTATACAAACTAACAATCGGGCGTCCTCGACAATTTTATAATGTAACAAATCCAGCGGAAAATATAACGGCGCTGGCTTTAGTTTTTCGCTCTTCTGATGGCACAAAGCAAACAAGACCGGATATTTTTACTAACCTTTATCTACCTGGCATTACTGTTTTAGTTAACAATCCTAATATTTCAAATAATTTTGGAGATCCGTTACGTTCCCCAACATTTGCTTCATTAGATGATACAGTTCATATATCCGTTTCTGTTGTCGAACTTGGAACACTTGTCTCGAACATCACCCTCTATGTGAATAATGTTCAAGTGGCTCAAACGATTTCGAATATGATTGAATATGATTTTATTGCTGCTCAAAATCTGCAAGAAGTAAATAGAATTTCAGTGGTTGCAAGAGATACTGCAATTTTAAAGGACTCAACGGAGTTCATCATCTTTGTTAATCCTTTAGTGCAAGATGTATCACTGCCTTTAGGAAAAGCTTATGGAATTAACTATGATAATTCAACGACTGTTACTCTTGCGCTTTTAGCTCCCCATAAAAAATTTATTTATGTGCTTGGCGATTTTAATGATTGGAAAGTAAATTCGAGTTATTATATGAAAAGGGATATCATTGATTCAAGTAAAGTAATTTGGTGGCTAACGATAAGTGGACTAACGCCAGGCGAGGAATATGCATTTCAATATTATGTTGATGGAAATATACGAATCGCAGATCCTTATACTGAAAAGATACTCGATTCCTCAAATGATTCATTTATTTCATCAACTACATATCCGAATTTAAAGCCCTATCCAACGGGAAAAACTTCGCAGTTAGTTTCGGTTCTTCAAACTGATCAAGCGCCATATCCATGGCAGATTAACTTCCAACGACCAGCTAAAACCGATTTGGTGATTTATGAGTTATTATTAAGAGATTTTCTCACCTCGCACGATTACAAAACTTTACATGATACATTAAACTACCTGAAGAATCTTGGAGTGAATATAATTGAGCTTATGCCTGTAAATGAGTTTGAAGGAAATGAAAGCTGGGGATATAATCCAAGTTTTCATGTTGCAGTTGATAAATACTATGGACCAAAGAATGACTTGAAGAAATTTATTGACAAAGCTCATGAGATGGGTATTGCCGTGATACTTGATGTTGTTCTTAATCATGCGTTTGGTCAGTCACCTTTGGTAAGATTATATTCAACGAGTGAGGGTTGGCCTTCAGATCAAAATCCATGGTTAAATCCCGATTTTGATCCGACGTGGCCAGGTTATCAAGCTCGGCATCCGTATAACGTTGGCTATGATTTTAATCACGAAAGCCAGGCAACAAAAGATTACGTGGATAGAGTTACAAATTTTTGGATGACGGAATATAAAGTTGATGGGTTTAGATTTGATTTGACAAAGGGCTTCAGTCAAAGATCAAGCTACATATCTAACGGAAATTATAATGAAGGTTTAACATCAAGCTTTGATCAAACACGGATAAACATTCTGAAGAGAATGGCTGATAAAATTTGGTTAATTGATCCCACTTTTTATGTGATTCTTGAACACTTTGCTGATAACAGTGAAGAAATTGTTTTATCCAATTATGGAATGATGATTTGGGGAAATATGAATAATCAATACAATGAAGCCACCATGGGCTACAGCTCAAATTTGATTGGAGGTTACTACCAATCGCGAGGGTGGACATATCCTCATTTAATTGCATATATGGAAAGTCATGATGAGGAACGGCTTATGTATAAAAATTTGACCTATGGCAATTCAAGTGGTTCATATAATATCAAAGATATTCGCGAAGCAATTAACCGAATAAAACTAGCGGCCGCTTTTTACTTTACAATTCCAGGTCCTAAAATGATATGGCAGTTCGGTGAATTGGGATACGATTATTCCATTAACTACAATGGTCGCTTGGGGAAAAAGCCAATCCGCTGGGATTATTTTTCTGATTCCAGAAGATTAAAACTATACAAAGTCTTTGCCGAGCTTATCAAGATGAAAAAAAATTATGAAGTATTCCGAACAGGAAATTATAACGTTGCTTTATCCGAATATGATAAAAAAATTAACATCACTCATCCGACAATGGATGTTGCTGTCATCGGGAATTTTAATGTTATAACCTCAAGTTTCTCACCATCATTTAGCAGAACAGGGAAGTGGTATGAGTTTTTCAGCGGCGACAGTATTGATGTAACAAATGTAAATATGCAGATGACTTTCCAGCCCGGCGATTTACGTATTTATACAACGTCAAAATTACCAACACCCGAACTGGATTTGCTTACAGAAACTGAAAGTGATCTATCACAAATAGTTTCAAGTAACTTTGAATTGTATCAGAACTATCCAAATCCATTCAATCCCTCAACCAGAATCCGGTATCTACTATCCAGCAACTCACATGTATCACTAAATGTTTACGACATACTTGGAAATGAAGTCGCTACTTTGGTTGATGAAGATAAGCCAGTGGGAAGTTATGAAGTGGAATTTAAGTCTTCAGTCGGCAGTCTTCAATTGGCAAGTGGAATTTATTTTTACCAACTTAAGGCGGGAAGTTTTGTTGAAACGAAGAAGATGATCCTTCTTCGTTAATCCCGACAAAAGTCGAAACGGCGGGCAAGCTTTGCTTCGGTATTTTATTTAAGTGAGATTCATGCCAATCGGTATTTGTCGGTGAGAGGTGAGTCTCACTTAGATGTTCTAATAACCAGCATCCAGGAACCAGTATCCAGCATCTAACACTCCTTATTCCCTATTGGAACTTCAAGATTTTATTCGGAATTTTCTAACAAGAAAAAGGAAATTTTCTCAAATGAGAGTTCGGCTTCTGTTAACTGCTTTGCTCGCTTTCCTTATTTTAATTTTGTCCTGCCAGACATCTTCCCAATCTCATACCACTGAACGATATTCAATTATTAAATCGTTCAAGCTAAACTTTCTCTACTACACCAATGCTGTAATAAAAATTTTTTCTACTTGTAAAATCCATGCAACCCAATAGTAAAAAAGAAGTTTCCTGCAAAGCTTTAGAACCAATTTTTCAGTATGCCAGATTGAAAAATGTAGAATTGAATTTATTATTGGAAGGTGTAGCATATGAGCCATCATATTTATTAAACAAGCACGAGCGAATTGAGTGGTGGGTTTACTGTAAAATTATCGCAAACTCAAGAGCATGCTTCTCTTCAATAGATTTTGAGAATATGGGAGTCAATTTTATTAAACGCGAGTCTTATTTTGAAGCGGTTTTATTAGCATTCTTTTTTTTCACCTCAAATAAATTTATAAAGTTATTATATAAGAAACTTTTTCAATTGGGTTCTTCGATGTTTACTTGTTTAAAGGGGGATATTGAATCTCTGGGACCTAATAGAATCAAGGCAATAGTTTACCTAGAAGAAGGATATGATTTTTGCCCCGAATTGTTCTTTATTACTAAAGGTGTTTGGGAGCAACTTGGTAAAGAGATTGGGCAGAAGGGAATTAAGGTTGATTTGAATGTAACTCCCGAAAAAACCGTAATGAATGTGACTTGGAATAAAGAGGATTTTCTGATTAAAATAAAAAGAAGTATAAGTTGGTTATTTAATCTCAGAAAAGCACTAGTTGCGTTTACTGATTCGCATCAAGAATTAGTGAATCAATATGAAAAGTTAGAACAATCACGTAATCTTTTATTTAAACAAACCACGCAACTTAAGACCGCTCACGAGATATCAACTTCTATTCGTCAAAGCCTGGATATTAATGATACACTACAAACAATTGTAGAAATTTTAATTAAAGAGGCTGGTTTTTCGTCTGCATCTATACATTTGCTTAAGGATATGGAGGATAAGAATATTGATATAAAGATTCAGGCAGGGGAAAAAACAAAACTCATTTCTAAGCTTCAAAAAGAATTGATTATTAATGAAAAAATAATCGGTGAGATGGTCGTTTATCCAAAACCTGGGGTGGATTATAGGGAAGTTGATGAACTGCTCAAACATCTTTTCCCGGTAATTAATATTGCAATTCATGATGCGCTTGTGCTCAGGACTATTACTGATTATAAAGATAATCTTGAACAAAAAGTTGCAAATCGTACAGTTGAGCTACAAAAAGCCCGTGATCAATTAGCGGATACTAATATGCTTTTAAAGGAATCTCAGCAAATACAAAATCATTTCTTCGCCAATATCTCACACGAGTTCCGAACACCTCTAACTTTAATCCTCGGTCCCGCTAAACAATTGCTGCAAGGATCAAAAGATGAAGGGACAAAATCAGCTGCCGACCTCATACACAGAAGCGCAAAAAAATTAAACAGATTAGTGGATGAACTGCTCGATATTTCCAAAATCGAATCCGGTGAGATGAAGCTAAATGCCCATGAAGAAAATGTAGTTTCGCTCGTAAAAGAAATTGCGCTCAGTTTTTATCCGCTTGCTGAAAGGAAGAAAATTGATTTTAAGTTCATTTCTGATGAAGATGAAATTATCGCATTCATGGATAAGAATAAGTTTGAAAAAATTCTTAACAATGTTTTATCAAATGCATTTAAGTTTACGCCTGAAGGGGGAACAGTAGAAATTGAAATAAAAGCCTCCGCTAAATCCCCTCCGAAGGAGGGGACTTTTCAGCCAAAGGCTGATAAGCCTCTGGTTTATAAAAGCGTATCATCCCCTCCAATGGAGGGGCGAGGGGTGGGTTCTAATGGATTTGCTATAATCTCCATCCGCGATACCGGTATAGGTATTCCCAAAGATCAATTAGACAAAATCTTCGATCGTTTTTACCAAATTGACGGTAGTCATACCCGTGAACAGGAAGGAACAGGAATTGGACTTGCACTAACCAAAGAATTAATTAATCTGCATAAAGGTAAAATAGAAGTTGAAAGTGAGGAGAGTAAGGGTTCGATATTCAAATTGATATTTCCACTGGGAAGAGATCATCTAAACCCGAATGAGATTTGTGAGCGTGAGCAAGATAAAGATTATGATAAAGCACTTACCAATGCCGAGTTCGAGGATTTCATCGCAATAAAAAATGAAAATAGAACTGATATTGAATCTGTGGTAAAACCAGCATTGCCGACTTTGCAAATTGTTGAAGATAATTCCGATGTTAGAAAATATATAAAAACGATATTAGAACACCATTACCAAATACTCGAAGCAAAGGATGGTGAGGAAGGATTAAACAAAGCATTTGACTCCACATCTGGCGGACCCGATCTTATCATAACTGATGTTATGATGCCCAAGCTGGATGGTTTCCAGTTGTGCAGTAAATTAAAAGCAGATTCAAGAACGAGTCATATTCCTATTATAATGCTTACAGCTAAAGCAACGATCCATGATAAAATAGAAGGATTGGAAACCGGTGCGGATGATTACATAATGAAACCATTTGAAGCTGATGAACTTAAAGCAAGAATAAAAAATCTTCTTGAACAGAGAAATAGATTGCATGAGCATTTTCGTAAGCAAGGACTAATTAACATTGAAGATAAAAACATAACATCGGTTGATAAGCAGTTCTTACAGAAAGCTGTGTCAATAATAAACGAGCATATCTCGGATACGTTATTCGGAGTGGAAGTTCTGGCTGAAGATATGGCTGTAAGCAGATCACTTCTGCTAAAAAAGACTGAAGCCCTAATTGGTGAATCACCAAATGAATTAATCAGAAGAATTAGATTAGAAAAAGCGGCAAATCTGCTCAAGCATAATAGCGGGAATATATCTGAAATAGCCCTCAAAGTCGGATTCTCAAATCCTTCCTATTTTGCCGAAGCTTTTAAGAAGCAGTTCGGCGTCTCCCCTTCACAGTATCACTCAAAATCATAGTCAACGGATATTGTTACTTTCCGGATGCTTGATACTGGATTCATGATAGCGGATACCTGCTACAAGATGCTGGATGTTTAAAGCCGGATTCTAACATATTATTTATTTGTTCGCTCTTTCCAGTAGCCTGGTTTGCGGGCAAGGTGGGTAATCGCAACTATAAGAATTTCATCTTTTCGAATTGTGTAAATAATAGCGAATGGGAATCTATTTGTTAAGCACCTTCTTGCATTTTTGATATTTTTGGAAAAGCTTCAGGGTGTTCAACAATTCGATATGTAGACGAATATACTTCTTCAAGAAATTCTAATCCAACCTTTGCTTGTTGAGATTCATAATATTCAACTGCTGATTCAAGTTCGAATCGGGCTTCGGGATGGAATTTATAAATCAACGTTTAAATCGCTCTCGAATTTCTTTAATTACCAATTCTCCATCAAAAGACTCAATCTTACCTCTATCATATTCAACAATGCGTCTTTCTGCCTCTGATGCCCATAAATCATCAATCTCTTTTTGGGTTGGAGAATTTAAACTTTGCAATAAATATTCTACAAGCTCAGCTCTGTCACCAACGGGAAGGAGTAAAGCTTCTTCAAGGAATTTTTTAGCCAGGTCACTCATGAAAACATCCTCCAGATTAGTTTAAATTGTATGATAAATATACTTTATGAAAAATCAATATTCAAAATAGAAATGAGCTGATTTAGCTGCAGGCAATAGTGAGTCAATTAAATATTTTAGATATCTGAAAAATATCGACTGTCATTTCGATACCGACGACAGTCTGGAGAGAAATCTTTATTTCCGAACAGATTTCTCGGTCTTCCGATAAAATCGGAATCCTTCTTCCGGAGTAATGCCTTTGGGCAGAAACGACTTTTCATAATTATTCTGAAGTCTCTATTTAATAGTCTTTAACATTTGTTAATAATATTGACCAAAACTTTGGGTTCTTCGTGGTTCTACTTTTTCCCATGAATGTCCTTCTAATCGACCACCTTTAGCCCATTTCCTCAGCTTTTCCGCAAAAGTGATAGTTTTTTCCGCATTTCTGGTAGATAATAGCTTTTAAAAACCTTACCATACCATTGTAAATTTTTTGTAATTGGTCATTCCGAACTCGTTTCGGAATCCTTAATTCAAAACTTAGACCCTGAAACAAGATCAGGGTGACGGAAAGAAGAAATGCTAAACAACAATTCAAGAATGGAGGAGGTGACTCCGTTGAAATTTTACCTGAGCCAGAATTATCCGAATCCGTTCAGTGAAAAAACAACAATTAAATATTGTATTGGGTATAAAACAAAAGTTGTGTTAACCGTATTTAACGCTGAAGGTGATGAGTTAGAAAAACTTGTTGATGAAGAACAGAAACCAGGTACTTATGAGATCGAATTCCAATCGGCAGTCGGCAGTCGGCAGTTGGCAAGTGGAGATTACTTCTACTGTTTAAAAGCCGGAGATTATTCAAGCGAAAAGAAAATGGTTTTAGAAAATGAGAGTTCTCAAACTCACTAATTAAATAATTTCATCATTAATTTCTCGGAGGTTCTTATGAAACGGTTACTAGTTCTTTTCGTTGTTTTTTTTACTGTGTTTTTTTCTTACACAATTATTGCTCAGGAAATGGGAGCGGTGAGGAAAGGTGTCTCGTTGAGTATTCCTGAAAAAGTTCAAGCTCCTTTGGGTCCGCCATTGGCTGCCGGAACATACACGGTTGGTACCGGTGGAAATTTCCCAACAATTGATTCTGTTTTTAAGAAGCTAAGTGTAGATGGTGTCGCTGGTGCGGTTACTTTAGAATTAATAAATACTTTATATACTGCACCAACAGATTCTTTCGGCTTTAAGTTGATAGGACCAATTCCTGGCGCGGGACCAACCAGCAGAGTCACGATAAAACCCGCTGCGAATAAAAATGTGGTTGTTGAGGGAACTGGTGGAACAACATTTTATTTGTTAAATACCAGCTATGTAACATTTGATGGTGTTAGCTTAACGGGAGCAACCACGCTAACAATTCATACTCTAAAAAATGCTGCCTACTTATACAATGACGGTATAGATTTTCTGAATAATTCTGATCATAATGCTATGCAAAATATTATCTTTATTAACGAAGATACCGACTATGGTAGCTCAGGTTGTTATTCATTACTAAATAGTACGACCACATCTGATAGTAATTTGATACAGAATAATTTTTTCAAAAAAGGGGGATATGGAATTTATGTCTCTGCATATAATACAAGCTTAAGAGCTGTGGGTAATGTCATCAGAGGGAACAAACTAGGGTCGGAAGTCGATAGCTTGTTAGGTTGGGGAATTCAGGTAGAAAAATCACAAAATACTATAGTTGAGAATAATATTGTTCAAAACATAAAAATCACACCAACTAGCGGAGACATTCTTTTGGTAGGTATAAATTCATATTATGGTGTAGGAAATATAATTCGTAACAATGTTGTTCACAATATTAAATCAACTGCAGGATATACTTGCACAGGAATATTATTGTCTGGTGGTTCCACTGCAGTTGGGAACAATAATCAAGTGTATAATAATATGGTTTATGATATTCAGAGTACATCCGCTCAACAATACAGTAGGGTTGCAGGAATACAAATGTGGGATCAGAATAATCCGAAGATTTATTACAACTCTGTTTATTTATCAGGTAATGTTAATGGGACAAATCCTTATGGCTCTGCAGCTTTATATCTTTTTGCAACTTGCACAAATGTCGAAGCAAAAAATAATATTCTTGTAAATACTCGGAACGAAGTGCCTTACATTGCTAGCTGCATAAATATTGAGAACGCTGCAATTTTAACTTCAGATTATAATGACTTGTATTATGAACCTAGCACCTACAATTGCTTAGTGAGAGTTGGAATGACAAAATACAACACTTTGGCTAGTTGGCAGGCAACAGGCAAAGATATGCACAGCTATAATGAAATGCCGCACTTTGCCTCAACAGATTTACATCTTAATTGGGGATATACTACGATGATTGATGGACACGCAACTCCAATTGCTGGCATTACAACAGACTTTGACGGCGAACCGCGCAATGCTCTCACTCCAGACATCGGTGCAGATGAAGGTGTAGTAGTTCCAGTTGAACTCACATCCTTCACAGCAAACGCATATGGTAAAGAAGTAACACTTAACTGGTCAACTGCAACAGAGCTAAACAATTACGGATTTGAAGTACAGCGCAAAGCACTTGGCGGTGACTTTGCTACAGTTGCATTTGTTAAGGGACAAGGCACAACAACTCAGCAAAACCAATACAGCTTTGAGGATAAAAATTTGGATGAGGGAAAATACTTCTACCGTCTCAAACAAATGGATTACGGTGGACAATTCTCTTACTCACAAATTGTCGAGGTTGATGTGAGAATGTTAGACAATTACACACTCGAGCAGAACTATCCAAATCCATTCAATCCCACAACAACAATTGGTTATGTTCTACAAGAGAAGAGTAATGCAAAATTAACAATGCTCAACTCGCTTGGAGAAGAAATAGCAGTGCTTGTAAATGAAGAGCAAGATAAAGGATATCACAAAGTTGTGTTCGACGCTTCGAAATTATCAAGCGGAGTGTATTTCTATAAACTAACCGCAGGTAATTTTATTTCGACACGTAAAATGTTATTAATCAAGTGAAAGGTAAGACGTGAAAGGTGAAAAGCCTGCCCCAAATTTAGTTCGGGGTGAAAGGTGAAAGGGAACAAATGACTATCATTGAAAGATTATTAGCCCCGACTTTCAAGTCGGGGTAGATATAAGAAACGAAAATTTGGCTTTAGCCACATAATTAGTTTGGGCTAAAGCCCTTATTGTTCTTTTGAATCATGATCCCCGCCATGAATGGCGGGGCTAATAAAAGAGTGAATGCAAAACCTGCGAGGTTTGCAAGGTGAAACCTCGGAGGTTTAGGAAACTAAATAAACGTAATTATTCATTAACCCTAAATAGGAGGAGTTATGTTGAGTTATACGACATGTCACGATACAATCGGGAAATCCCGCCTTTCTGCTTACAAGGCACACTTTGCGGGAAAAAAATTACTACAGTTCTTTCTTATTTCACTTTTCGTTCTGCAACCAAATCTCTATCCGCAATCACCGATTGTTCAGCAGATTATAGATTCAGTGAAAATTGACTCTTTAATCTACTTTGTTCGGGAATTGTCTGGGGACGTGCCAACAATTATTAATGGAACATCACAAACGATTTTATCTCGGCATAGCTATAAGCCTGGCAATGCCTTAGCAGAGGTTTATATCAAGCAAAAACTGGAATCTTTTGGATTACAAACAACAATTCAATCATTCAGTACAAGTGGAAATAATGTGATTGCAACTCAGATTGGCTCAATTTTCCCAAATAGGAAATTTATTTTATGTGCCCACTTTGATAATATGCCTCAAGGGCCAGTTGCACCCGGAGCCGATGATAATGCAAGCGGAACTGCTGCCATTATTGAAACTGCCAGAATATTCTCTCAATATTCGTTCCCATTTACGATTATTTATGCTCTTTGGGACGAGGAGGAACAAGGTTTACTTGGGAGCTATTACTATGCAGAGCAAGCGGCAAATGCTGCTGATTCAATTTTAGGGGTAATTAATTTGGATATGATTGCATACGACACTAACAATGATAATGTGTGCAATATCCATAATAGAGATATTGGGACATCAATTCCGCTTTATGATAAAATGATTTATGTAAATACCAAGTATGGAGTAGATCTTAATATTGTATCATATAATCCGGGAAGTACCTACAGTGATCATGCATGTTTCTGGTATTTTGATTTTGGAGCTGTTTTATTAATTGAAGACGGTAACAATTTTAATCAGTATTACCATACCATGAACGATTTAATACAATATTTTAATCAACCTTATTTCCATAAAACTTCAAAGCTTGCACTGGGCACATTAGCTGATCTGGAAGTAAACTACTTCTATGGAAATATATTCCCCGAACATGGATATGTTGATAAACCATATGCGCATCCAAATGCGGACACTGTTAAATTCATGACAAGGTTTTCGAGTTTATACAATCACCCTTTTACGGCTCAACTTATTTATATAAATTCTGGCAGCACAGAGATAGATTCAACAATGCTTTTTGATGATGGACTACATAGTGATTCACTTGCCAATGATGGTATATATGGTGGATATATTTCCCCAAGACAAACAGAAGATATTTATTCTCTCAGCGCTAGTATGGTTGATATTGTGACTAATGAGTATATCAGTTCTCCGAAAATCTGCAGTTTCACGACCGCTGGACCGATTAAATTAGACAGTACCCGGATTGTAAAAGGCATAACAAATTATTACAACTTGAGACCATTTGTTAGAAATGAAGGAACTGGATTTACTATTACAAATGCAAAGATACAATTGAAATGTGATGATCCTTGGGTATCTGGAGTAGCTGGCGCTATAGCAATTCCGCCAATTGCTCCAGGAGTAAGCGTTGGAGCTTCTTCATGGATAGCAGTGAGTTATTATGATTCAATCTTCCCCGGATATTTTAATCTAAAAGCTGATATAAGTGTTGACGGATGGACATATTGGACGGATTCCATAAGAATTAATGTAATAACAGGTTTAGAGGAGGAGGTTTCATTAACAACTGCATTCAAGCTTGAACAGAACTTCCCAAATCCATTCAATCCAAAAACCAGTATTCAGTATGCAGTAAGCAGTGGACAAAATGTTACGCTAAAAGTTTATGATGTTATTGGGAATGAAGTAGCAACTGTAGTAGATGAATACAAACCGGCTGGAAGATATGAAGTTGAATTCTCCGCCAGTGGCGGGCAGGAATCTGGAAACTGGAATCTGGCATCCGGAATATATTTCTACCAGTTGAAGGTGGGCTCGTTTATTGAAACTAAGAAAATGATCCTTCTGCGTTAGCATGTGATAAGGATAAAGATAATGATAGCAGTTAAGAAATAGCAATTTATTTTATAGTTGCTTTATCTTCATCCTGATCTTAATCATAATTTATTTTGTAAGCGATAATTCTTGCTCGTCAAATCTGTATTTTAATATCCATATTCTTAAAAATTTTCTTCACCAAATTATTTTACGGTTATGGAATGGTTAGTACTTCTCTGGTTACTCATAATTAATGGTGCTTTAGGCGGGCAATACATCCTTAATTGGATGGGCAATCAACCTAAATTTACTGGAGGGAAACCTATAGATGTTTCACCAGGCGTTATGACGTGGTGGCGTGAACTTTCGAAGCTTGTTTGGGCACTCATTGCTGTTATAGTCGAAGTTATCAAGGGGAAGGAGATAAAATATCTTTGGCCCGGCATGATATCAATGATAACAATAATGATATGTGCTTTTACCGGAGTAATTGAAAACATAGGATTTTTTTATTTACCGCGCTATTACTCACCTCATGTTTTTGCTCCATATGTTAATATCTATCTGGCATTTCTGCCGTTCTTCGGAAAGTTTTTATTCAATGCTCCAATCCGAAAAGAACACTGGTTCGGAGTTATACTTGTAGTATCAGGCTTAGCTATTCCGCACTTAGCACGGTTGAATTCGGTACATATAGATTCAAAATCCTTTTTAGATGCCAATGGAATTTTATGGATTGTTATTATCAATTGCTGTTTGTGCTCGCAGCAAGTTTTGAATAATAAAACAGTTCAGACAGCTTTAGCAGGAGTCGGGCCCAATGCTCTGGTGGTCTGGCGTGAAATATGGAAAATGATATTTATCAGCACTGCTCTGTTTGCAATTCCAATTATTGGGAATATTATTAATGCTCATTTACCGGAGAAGGTTGATTCATTAACCTTCGAAACCAGAGTACTATCAAAACTTGATGATGATAAAAAAGCTCAGCTTTTGGGTTTTTATCAGAAAGTTGAAAATGATTTTGTATTAAAAGAAAATTTATCAGATCAAGATATTTCTATTGTTAGAAAAATTGTTTCCAAGACAGATTACAACAGATTTTTCTCATTATTTGAGGGAACTATAATTCCCAATAATTGGCTGCCAATCTTATTCGTGATTGCAGCAGGTTTAACGGGATACATTTATAGCTTTGGATTTTTCAAACTCTCAAAATTTGCTGCTCATTTTTGGGTACCGTACACAAATGTTTATCTCGCACTGCTTCCATTCATCATGATATTGTTTGGAAAAGAAGTCACTCTCTATCAAATCATTGGTGCAATTGTGGTAACTATTGGATTGATGATTGGTGTATCTGATTACAGCAAGCATAAAGTTGAAGAGATACAAAGAAAGAATTAGATTAAACAAATAATTAAAATAGATACGCCGGGTTTAAGTTTGTTATGATCGTTTTGGAATTCTAGCATCTCTTAAATTACTCAAATTGACCGCTTGTACTTTTAAACCGTTGTCTAAGCGACTCTTATAGAGAAACCGTTCTTAATTAATTAATTTTCGCAACCGTTAAGGTTGCGACTACCAATTTTTCCACAGTCTCCATCCATTGGATAAATCCTGCTGAAAACGAAAAATAAAACACTAAATTATATCAATCCGCTTAAAAACTTATTTGCGGAAATGATTCTGACATCTTCTCTAAGTATGTCTATTCCACTCTGTTTAACAACCTGGTAAACGAAAGGAATGTTAAGTCGTTCTTTAAAATAAGGTAGGTTTTTAGAAATGGCAGTATCGGATAACTTAACCTCAACTGCAAACCAGGGTCTATTATCAATGGTTACTAAAAAATCAACTTCTTTTTTATCTACATTTCTGAGGTAATGTAAGTTATTCCGATATCCTTCATGTTCATTCAAATAATTTGTAAATTTCAGTAAGTGTGAGCCGATTAAATTCTCAAATCTTGCTGCTTCATTTTCAACATCAGACCAATCAGTTAGAAATAGTTTAGCATCTTTTTTCAATGATCTGATTCTTTTTGATGCGTAAGGATAAATTCTAAAATGATAATAAAAGGATTCTAAGATGTTTAACCAACTTGTAATTGCGCGGTGACTAATTTCCAAATCTTCTCTGATAGAATTCAAAGACAATTGACTCGCTACTTTGGACGGTAGTAAATCTCCCAGTAATTTCATACTGTTTATGTCTCTAACATGTTCAAGGTCTCGTATATCTTCTCTGAACAACCTCTCAAGCTTTTCATTATGCCATCTTCGCAAAGTTCGAATGTTTTGCTTGATGAGCGGTTCCGGGAATCCGCCAAATTGAAATAAAATTTCGAGATTATCTTGAGAAGACTGCGGATGAAAATTTAATTCCTTGAATGGCTCGAACTGATTTTTTATAAGTTCCATTTCAGCCAAAGAAAATGGATGAAGTGTATAGTAATGATATCTGCCTTGAAGCGAATCGCCGCTTTTTCTGTAAACATTTAACCGAGCACTTCCGGTGACAAGTATCTTGTATTTGTCCTTGTGAACATCATAAATTCCTTTGATTAAATTTTTCCATTTTTTGAATTTATGAATCTCATCAAAAATTAGTAATCCGTTTTCTCCAGGGAGTTCATTGGATGTTATTCTCTTTCTGTCAGGCTGATAATCCCAATTATAATATATCGAGTTGGGATAATGCTGTGCAATTATTTCCTTTGCTAAAGTTGTTTTGCCAACTTGTCTTGCTCCGCCTATAAAGACCATCTTTTCGGAAAGGTCGGAAATAATGTTTTGTGTTAAATAACGTTTTTTTTGCATGAAATTTCCACTTTTTGTTGTGGAAAACATACTTAATGTTTTGCCTATAAGCAAAAATATTCGCTATAATTTTTGCTTTAAAGCAAAAATAGTAGGAGTAATTTTAGGATGAACAGAGTAACTAAGTTTGTAATGCTAAAAAAATTATCTGAAATGATAATGCTTTCAAAAACGAGGTTTAAAGGGTAACCATGAAAACTGCAATAATAATAGGTGCTACAGGATTAGTTGGAAGCCAATTAACTGATAGACTCTTAAGTGATAACCGATACAATCTTGTAAAAATATTTGTTCGCAAATCAATGGGTATAAATCATCCCAAGCTCGAGGAACATGTTGTTGATTTTGATAAGTTCAAAACCTGGAGACATGAAATTTTTGGTGATGAACTTTTTTCTGCAATGGGAACGAAGATAAAAAAAGCCGGAAGCAAAGAGGCACAATATAAAATTGATTTTACGTATCAATTTGAATTTGCAGAAGCGGCATCTGAAAATGGAGTTGAAAAATATTTGCTGGTTTCTTCTGCTGGGGCCAATGTTAAGTCACGAAATTTTTATTTGAGAATGAAAGGTGAACTCGATGAAAAAGTGGCTGAAATTCCTTTTAAACAAATAAATATTTTTAGACCATCAATTCTTGCTGGAGAAAGAAAAGAAAGACGAAGAGGAGAACAAATCGGAATTTCCGTAATTAAGTTTTTTGCTCAAATAATTCCACCGCTAAGAAAGTACCGACCGATTGAAGCAGCTATAGTTGCTGAAGCAATGATTAAAGTTGCAAACCAGACTAATCAATCAAAAATAATGGTCTATGAGCTAGATAAAATCTTCCAAATTTAGAATTTGGGTGATTTAGATATGCCAGAATTCAGGTCGCTTAGATCGTTTTAAAAATCTAGCTTATCGTAAATTATTTATGCAACAATTTTCTTTCCCAAATTAAATCTCTTACGTTCATTCGTATCGAGATAAAGCTTACGCATTCTAATGGATTTTGGAGTAACCTCCACCATCTCATCATCTTCAATATATTCCAACGCTTCCTCAAGAGAAAACTTAACAGCAGGTATAATCTTTACAGCTTTATCTGCACCTGAAGCTCTCATGTTGCTAAGTTTTTTTCCTTTTTGAACATTGACTTCAATATCATTTTCCTTTGTATGCTCGCCGACAATTTGACCTTTATAAACAACATCTCCCGGATCAATAAAAAATCTTCCCCTGTCTTGCAGCGAATCAATTGCATAAGCCGTGGATGCACCTTCACCCATTGAAATCATAACCCCATTTTTAGCAGTTCCAATTGATCCCTTAAAATATTCATATTGGTAAAATCTGTGATGCATAATTGCTTCACCGGAAGTTGCAGTTAGAACTTTTGTTCTCAATCCCATTATACCTCGGGAAGGAATATGAAATTCGAGTGTGTTCATGCTTCCTTTGTTTTCCATTTTCATTAATTCACCGCGCCGCTGTCCAACAATTTCAATCACTTTACCGGCAGATTCTGCGGGAACATCAACAACAAGCACTTCGATTGGCTCAGCTTTTCTTCCTTTAATTTCTTTGTAGATAACTTTTGGTTCTCTTATCTGCAATTCATAACCTTCACGACGCATGTTTTCAATTAAAATTGATAGGTGTAAAATTCCTCTGCCCGAAACTCTATATGTATCAGGTGAAGATGTTTCTTGAACTCTTAATGCAACATTCTGTTCAAGCTCTCTAAATAATCTATCTCTTAATTGTCTTGACGTTACGAACTTTCCCTCTCTGCCGTAGAAAGGAGAATTGTTAACTGTGAATGTCATGCTGATTGTTGGTTCATCAACCGATACATAAGGTAAAGGTTCGGGGTTATTCGCATCGGCAATTGTATCACCGATATCAACATCTTCAATTCCAACCATTGCACAAATGTCGCCGCAAGTAACTTCTTCAACTTCAGCCCTGTTCAGCCCTTCGAACACAAACAATTGCTTTAGAGAAGTTTCTGAAATAGTTCCATTTCGCTTAATGATGGAAAACTTATCAGATTTTTTTAGTGTGCCTCTGAAAACTCGTCCAATACCAATTCGTCCGACATAATCGTTGTAATCGAGTGTGGTAATTTGAATTTGCACTGTGCCTTCGATAATTGGTGGAGAAGGGATATCTTTAATTATAGATTCAAGTAACGGATTTAGATTTTTGCGTTGATCCTTTAAATTTTTAACAGCCCATCCATCTCTTCCGCTTGCATAGATAACTGGAAATTCAAGCTGATGATCGTTTGCTCCGAGATCAATGAATAAATCATAAATCTCATCAAGAACTTCTTCGGGGCGATTATCCGGTCTGTCAATCTTGTTAATTACAACAATTGGTTTTAAATGAAGCGAAAGAGCTTTCTCAAGCACAAATCTTGTTTGCGGCATTGGTCCTTCGAAAGAATCAACTAAAAGTAGAACACCATCTGCCATTTTTAAAACGCGTTCAACTTCTCCGCCGAAATCAGCGTGCCCCGGCGTATCAATTAAATTAATTTTGTAATGCTTATAAGGTATGCTGATGTTTTTAGCAAGAATTGTGATGCCACGCTCTCTTTCAAGATCATTGGAATCAAGAAATCTTTCGCGAACAACCTGGTTTTTTCTGAATACGTCGCACTGTTTTAGTATTTGATCAACCAACGTTGTTTTGCCATGGTCAACGTGTGCAATAATTGCAATGTTTCTTATATCTTTCACACTATTCCTTATGAGTTAAAATTTGCGGGGCTAATTTACTGAATGTTTGGCTGAGATTAAGGTTGATGAATTTGTGTTTTGAAAAATGTGATGATGAACTTGATCTCGATAAACTCTCTTATTTTTTAGAAACCCGCCAAACATTTTTCTAAAAAAAAAGAAAAAAAGTTTAATTTTCTTCACTTTTCTGGCGAAAGTTAATACTATTCGATGGCAAGAAAGTTGACATTGAATAGTGTCAGCTTTGGAAAACTACCAGGATGAATAAACAACCGAACTTGCCGTTTCTAACTATCAGTGCCGCCGCAAAGCTGGTCGGTATATCAATACATACCATTCGAATGTATGAAAGAGAAGGTCTAATTCTTCCTTACAAAGAAGAAGGGAAACAAAGGCGCTATTCTGCGAACGATGTTGAAAGGATGAGATGCATAAGGCAGATAATAAATGATGAAAAAATGAGCATTGAAGGTATTCGCCGGATGCTCGCCTTAATTCCATGTTGGGCAATAACTGGCTGCAAGACTAAGGATCAAAAGAATTGCGAGTTCTTCTCATCTTATACAAAACCATGCTGGATGATAAATCATAAAAACAATTTTTGCACTGATAAGGAATGCCGTGAATGTGATGTTTATTATTCGTTTGGCAATTGCAAAAGCATAAAAGAAAAACTCAAGGAACTACTTTCATCATAAAATAATAATAAGAAAGAAATGATAATCTGATATGAAAAAATTAGTGATTCTTGGAGCTGGTACAGCTGGAACAATGATGCTAAACAAGCTATACCCTGTTCTGGATAAAAACGAATGGCAGATAACTATAGTTGATCAATACGAAACTCATTATTATCAACCGGGCTTTTTATTCATTCCATTTGGAATTTATAATAAACGTGATGTGATTAAGCCAAAGCGAGACTTTTTTCCGCCTGGAAGCAATGTTTTAGTGTCTGAAATAGAAAAAATTGAACCACAAAGCAATAGAGTGATTTTAGCTAATAATATCATTCTAAATTATGACTATTTGATTATTGCTACTGGTTCGAAAATTAGTCCTGCTGAAACTGAAGGATTAAAAGACGGTTTATGGTATAAAAACATTTTTGACTTTTATACGATTGAGGGAGCGTGTGCATTGGCTGATTTCTTTAAGCATTGGGAAGGAGGCAACCTTGTTTTAAATATTACGGAAATGCCCATTAAATGTCCGGTAGCACCACTCGAATTCGTCTTCCTAGCTGATTCATATTTTACTGAAAGAGGTATAAGAGATAAAGTAAATATTCATTTTGTTACACCGCTGCCTGGGGCATTTACAAAACCAAGAGCATCTGCAATTTTGGGAGATTTTCTTAGCAAGAAAAATATTCACCTAACCATTGAGTTTAACATTGCCCGCGTTGATAATGAGAACAAAAAAATTATTTCATGGGATGAAACCGAAATTCCTTTTGATGTATTGATCACGATTCCCACCAACATGGGCGATGATGTAATTAAGAGAAGCGGTATGGGTGATGAACTCAATTTTATTCCTACCGACAAGCACTCTTTAATGGCTGAGGGGCACAATAATATTTTTGTAATTGGAGATGCAACAAATTTGCCAAGTTCAAAAGCCGGTTCTGTCGCTCATTTTCAAGCTGATATTCTTTTCGAAAACTTCATGAGTGTAATTGAAGGAAGGAAACCTCATGCAAAATTTGATGGACATGCAAATTGTTTTATTGAGTCAGGATTCGGTAAGGGAATCTTAATTGATTTTAATTATGACACGGAACCTTTGCCTGGAAAATTTCCCTTACCGGGTATAGGCCCATTCTCACTCCTTGAAGAAACGAAGATGAATCACTATGGAAAAATAATGTTCCGATGGATGTATTGGAATTTTCTGCTTAAAGGTTTGGAGATGCCGATTGAATCTCAAATGACAATGGCTGGAAAGAGGATGTGATGGAGAAGAGCATTCAAGAACAGATTGACCAGATTAACAAAAAGCTTGATATAATTCTCGAAGAAATAGAACTTCAAAAGAAACATAGACGGGAGGTTGAAGATCTAAAAGATGATTTAATGAGAGTGGGAAAGGATTTATATAATACGGCGGTTGAAGAATTAGATCAGATTCATGATCATGTAAGCACAAAAGATATTCTGCATTTTGGCAAATATATGCTGCGGAATGTAAACACCATCAGTAAGGTAGTTCAACAGTTAGAGAGCACTAAGGATTTTCTTAATGATGCGGCTCCGCTCATAAGAGAATATATTTTGGACTTTATGGTGAAGTTGGATGAATTTGACAGACGAGGATATTTTGAGTTCATAAAAGAATCTAAGAATGTTGTTGATAAAGTTGTGACTTCCTTTAGTACAGAAGATGTGAAAGCGCTTGGAGATAATATAGTAACAATTCTTAATACAGTAAAAAACCTGACGCAACCAGATATGCTACAAGCTTTGAACAATGCACTTGCTGTTTATAAGAAACTAAATATCGAGGTTGATGAAAAGGTATCACTCATATCGTTAATCAAGGAGATGAACTCACCTGAAGTGAGAAAAGGTTTAGTGTTTGCGTTGAGATATTTAAAGAACCTTGCAGAACAACCTCAGAACAATAAGTTGACTACATTAAAGAATATTCAAACTAACTAAAAAGAGGAATCAAAATGGAAACAAAATCACTCGCTAGAGATACTGACGGGCATCTTGCAAACAGAAATGAATGGAATGAACAAGTAGCTGAAGATTTGGCAAAAGAAGAAGGAATAGAAAAATTAACCGACAGGCATTGGATTGTGATTAATTTTATGCGCAAAGAATTTACGGAAAAAGGTGATGCTCCTTCAATTAGAAGACTCACAAAGGAGAGTGGTGTTGATACGAAGGAACTATATGCATTATTTCCAAAAGGTCCAGCTAAAAAATCTGCTAAAATTGCCGGTTTACCAAAACCAAAAGGATGCATTTAATAAAAAGGAGTAATAATAATGGCACAACCAATTGAAAAAGTTTCGATAATTGTTTCACGCGGGTCACTTGATGGAGTGTATCCAGGATTAATTATGGCAAACGGTGCAAGAATGGAAGGAATAGACGCAACTTTGTTTTTCACCTTTTTTGGATTGTATGCTGTAATTGATAAAAAGATGGATAACATAAAAATTGCGACTGTCGGCAATCCAGCAATGTGTGTTCCTGATGCTATGGGTTTTGGATTACCAACATGGATAGGTGCAATTCCGGGAATGTCCTGGTATGCAACTTCCATGATGAAAAAAGAAATGGAAAAGCTTGATATACCTCCTGTTCGCGAGTTTGTAGAAATGATTCACGATGCAGGCTGTAAACTTTATGGATGCAAAGCAACCGTTGATATGTTTCATCTTACAAAAAAAGATTTTTGCCCTCAAGTTGATGATATTATTTCGGTTGGACAATTTTATGAAATGTCGGCAGGTGCACAAATAATCTTTACTTGAAAATTGTTTTTAACACCAAAATTTTCATCAATAACCTGGAATACTTTCTAATTGAAAAAAATCTGCAATCACAAGGTTGCGGATTTTTTTTAGTTTCAAATAGAGAAGTTTCTTTTCAACTTAATAGTAAATGAGTTTAAGTTTCAAATAATTTTGGTTAGTTTTAATTAGGATTTTTTAGTAGAGAATATCATCATGAAAATTATTTTTTTTGCAATTTTTCTTAGTCTTAATCTTTATCTTAATCTAAATGCCCAATCGGATGAGAGTTGGAAACTTTTCGATGATTCCCATGTTGCAAAGATTGATATTACAATTGATACAACCGCATTAAATTGGATTTATAACAATGTTCAAAGCGATTCCGAGCATGTTGCAATTTTTAGATTCAGAAATAATTGGATAGATGAAACTGTTGATTCGATAGGATTTAGATTAAGAGGCAACACATCACGAGTATCGGCTAAGAAATCATTTAAAATTTCATTTAACACTTTTAAAAAAGGAAGAGATTTTTATGATATTGAGAAGTTAAATCTTAACGGTGAGCATAACGATCCTTCAATAATCAGAAGCAAATTATGTTTTGATCATTTTGAAACTATTGGATTGAAGGCAAGCCGCGCAAATCATGTCGAAGTTTATATCAACGGAAAATATTACGGTTTATATATTAATGTTGAACATATTGACGAGGAATTTCTAAAGAAAAATTTTGCCGATGATTCAGGTAATTTGTGGAAATGTTTATCACCTGCCGATTTAACTTACAAAGGCAGCGATCCAAATATCTACATAAATCTAAACAGTAATGGAAGACTTGTTTATGAACTGAAAACAAATGAACAACAGATGGATTTTACAAAGCTCGTAAGAATGATTGCGCTTCTGAATAACACTCCTGCAGGTTCTTTACCCGATTCAATCGAATCTGTCATAGATATTCCAAATGTGTTAAAATATTTTGCAATGAATGTATTAATGGGAAGTTGGGATGATTATTGGTCCTTGATGAATAATTATTATCTCTATCATGAGCCATCAAAAGATTTATTTCAAATCATTCCATATGATTACGACAACACTTATGGTATTGATTGGTTCAACATAAATTGGACAACAGCAAATCCATACAACTTTCCAAAAGTTGTAAATGGAGCGAGACCACTTGCTGAAAAGCTAATGGTAAATGCTCAATACAGAAATCTTTACACTCATTTTATCGAGTTCATTCGTAATAATGTTTACTCGCTAAACCTTTGGGAAAACCGCATTGATAGTATCAAACAGATGATTACCCCATCAGCAATAGCCGATACTTTCCGTCTTCTCGATTGGGGATTTAATATCAATGATTTTAATAATTCATATTCTGCTGTTGGTTATTCTAATCAGCATGTAAAATATGGATTAAAACAATTTGTAAATCTTCGGAATAATTCAACATTTAGTCAATTATCATATCTTTCTGCAAAGCCATTAGCATATAAAATTAGTTTTGAACCAAAAAATCCCCAGCCAAATGATTCTATTAGAATTTATGTTTCCGCATTTAGCAATGTTGGCTTAAGCGAAGTAACAATTCAGTTTACAAAAACAGGAACAACAACTGCTGAAAATTATCTAATGCAGTTTTCACCAATTCCAAACACAAAAAATGTTGATGACACAGATAGATATGTTGGAGTTATTCTTCCGCTTGGTATTAATGGTTCCGGAAAATTTTCGATTTACGTGAAGGACACACAAAACCAATTTCAGCTTTATCCAAGAAAATCTCCTATAAATATCAAAGCATCAAATTTCGTTGGCAGCAGTGTAGTCATAAATGAATTCCTTGCGGATAATGTAAACTCCTTTCCCGATCCAAATGGTGAGCATGATGATTGGGTTGAACTTTATAATCCAACATCATCGCCGGTTTTACTTACTGGCAAATACATGACAGATAATCCTAATAATCTAACTAAATGGAAATTCACACAGCAATCTCTTTATCTTAATCCTGGTGAGTTTCAAGTTGTTTGGTGTGATGAAAATCAAACTCAATCAGGCATTCACACAAATTTTAAGTTAAGTAAAAGTGGAGAATTCATCGCTTTAGTAGACTCAAATGGAATTTCTATACTTGATTCAATTGCATTTGGACCGCAAAAAACCGACACATCGTATGGAAGATTTCCGAATGGTTCTTCTGCGTGGTCGTTTATGAATCCAACTCCAGGAAGCGGTAACATTGTAACAGGCATTAAAGATGAATCAATTGTTCTGAATGAGTTTAAACTTGAGCAGAATTATCCCAATCCATTTAACCCAAGCACTAAAATTAGTTGGCAGTCGCCAGTAAGCAGTCGGCAAGTCCTTAAAGTCTTTGATGTCCTTGGCAATGAAATTGCAACACTCATTGATGAATATAGATCAGCAGGAAAATATGTGGTTGAGTTTGATGCCACCAGACTATCGAGCGGAATGTATTTCTATAAATTGGAATCCGGAAAATTCTCCAGCATTAAAAAAATGATTTTAATGCGATAATCAGAAAGTAATTAATGAAAAAAAATCTGTTCAAACTAGTTCTTGTTTTATTTTCGCTAGTTTTAGTCGGTTGGGGAAGTGTCGGTCATAGAATCATAAACCGAAGCACAACTTTATCTTTTCCAACTGAATTAAACTTTCTTTTATTTTGGGCTGACTCTCTTGCTGCTCATGGTTCAGATGCAGATATTAGAAAAGGGTGGGATCCTAACGAAGATGTTAAGCATTATATTGATATTGATAACTATCCGGATTTTACATCAACAGGTAGAATTAAACATAACTTCGACTCGCTAGTCATGCAGTATGGCTATGCATTTGTAATTGATCAAGGAATACTTCCCTGGGTAATCATGAAAACAGTTGATTCACTTCAAACAGCTTTTCAGGAGGGTAACTGGCAAAAGGCAATGCTGACTGCCGCTGATCTCGGTCATTATGTCGGAGATGCGTACATGCCATTGCACGTAACAAGAAATTATAACGGGCAATATTCAGGGCAGTCAGGAATCCATTCGCGTTATGAAAGCACAATGATAAATACTTACCAATCGCAGATAACATATAGCGGCGATACCGTAAGTTATGTTCCAAATGTTTCTGATTTTGTTTTCGAAATGATATATGCCAATTACAAATATGTAGATTCTGTTTTAATTGCTGATCTTGCTGCCAAAAACTTTTCCGGCGGAAGTTATAACAGCATTTATTATCAAAAACTGTGGGAACTCACAAAAAATTTTACTATTCGATTATACAAAAATGCTTCGTACGATCTTGCACGATTGATTTACACTGCTTGGGAAAATGCCGGCGAACCTGTCATTACGAATGTTGAAAATGAATATGTATTGTTGAGTGACTTCAAACTTGAGCAGAACTTCCCGAATCCATTTAATCCTAATACAAAAATAAGGTACACAATTCCAGCCCTCACCCCGTCCCTCTCCCAAAGGGAGAGGGTGATGCTCAAGGTATACGACATTATCGGTAATGATGTAGCAACACTTGTTGATGAATACAAACCTGCTGGAACTTATGAGGTTGAATTCAATGCTAATAATTTATCTTCAGGAATATATTTTTATAAATTTCAAGCTGATAGTTATGTTGAGACAAAGCGGATGATTTTATTAAAGTAGTGTATGACGGGTGTAAAAAAATAATGAAATGAAAAATATTCTTTATTTATAAAGCATTTATTAACTCACATGAAAATTAAAATAAATATTCAGTCCTTAGTTCTAATTTTATTTCTTTCTAAAAACGCATTCGCTCAGATTTATTCTGATCAAAACTATGTGATTAGGATTGACTCAATCGTCCAAAACATAGAAACAAACGTTGGTTTAAAACTTAGTTCAGACGGTAAAAGTCTAATACTTCAAGACGGAATAACAAATGGTTACGTGATACTAAAGCCGCAATACTCTCAAAATCCTTTTAACGAGGGCTTACCTTCATGGAATGGAACAGCACCGAATGATAATAGTGCATATAAAATTCAGATGCGTTTTCCGCATGGCAGCGGCTGGTCACCATGGTTGACGGTTGGATTTTGGAAGGCAAATATTTGGAGTTCTTATGGCACTACAAGTTATGCTGGAGGATATATTGACTATGATAATGTAAAATTAAATTCATATCAGAGTTCATGGCAATTTAAAATTATAATGACTCGTACTACAGTTGAACAATTGTCCCCAACATTGCATAAGCTAAGTTTTTATATCAGCGATTCACGGACAACAAGTTCTATCAACTTCACTCAAATCTTGAATGATTATCCGGCTCAAGTCTTCGTCCCGACTAATTTTATTTATCAGTATGGTGTTGATCCGCAAATTGGCGGCAGTATATGTTCACCCACATCTGTCGCTATGATTTTACGCAGTTACAATATTTCTGTTAATCCATATCAATTTGCACTTGATACTTATGATCCGCATTTTAATATGTTCGGCATATGGCCAAGAGTAGTTCAAAATGCTTCAGAATATGGACTCGATGGTGCTGTTACCCGTTATCGCACCTGGAGTGAAACAAGAGAAGTGCTTGCTAACGGAGGGCGAATTTCCATGTCCGTTGGTTTACCATTATATGAAGGTCATCTAATAATGCTTGCCGGATTTACAAGTGATGGAAGACCAATAGTTCACGATCCGGCAAAAAGTAACGGCTATTCATACGTCTTTAATAAAAGTGATTTATCTCATTCTTGGTTTGATAAGGGCGGAGTTGCATATACGTTTTTTCCAGCGGATAGTATTGCAACATCAGTAGAATCTCCTAATGATGAAACAACTATTGCAAACAATTTTCTGCTTTATCAAAATTATCCGAATCCATTTAATCCTTCTACCAGAATCCAGTATCGAGTATCTCCCGGCACCCGAGCAACATGGGGAACAGGCAACAATTTACACGTTTCCCTAAAAGTTTATGATGTGCTCGGTAATGAAGTAGCAATACTTGTTGATGAATATAAACCAGCTGGAAGTTATGAAGTTGAATTCTTTGCTTCCGAACAATTTGTATCCGGAGTCTATTTCTACCAATTGGAAGCTGATAATTTTCTCGAGACAAAGAAGATGCTTTTGCTGCGTTGACAAAGTCCACAAATAGTGTTTAAAGAGAAATGTCCAACTTAATAAAAAGGATTTTTCATAAATTCAAAATAATTATTTGGAATGTCTTTTCTCCTGAAAATGCCTGGCTGTACAAAAATAGGATTGAAAGAATGGATGCCAATAGAAATGATATTTTTGAATTTTCAAGAACATCATTTCATTTGGACCGATATATATTTGCATCAAATTATGCAAAAGATAAAATAATTTTGGATGCAGCATGTGGAACTGGTTATGGAAGCAAAATTCTTAAAGAGCAGGGTAAAGCAAAAAAAGTTATAGGTTTAGATAACGACTTCGTCTCAGTAAAATATGCTGAGTCTAAGTATTCATCATATGATATTACTTTTATTAATGCATCAATTACAAAATTACCATTTTCAAATAAAACTTTTGATGTTGTAGTTTCTTTTGAAACAATTGAACATATAACTCAAGAGAATGAAATGCTTAATGAGATTATAAGAGTGCTCAAAAATAATGGTAAATTAATAATATCAACTCCAAACGATTGGGGAGTTGGTGAATTAGCTCCTTTTCATGTTAGGTCCTACACTCTAGAAAAATTAAAGCAAACTCTTTCGACACATTTTACTGTAAATGAAATTTACAATCAAAATTCAGGTACCCAAGGAAGAAAAGAAAATCATGGTCAACTTCGAGGCATGGTACAGACGAATGAAGATAATTTTAGATTAGCTGAATGTTATTTTGTAATTGCTGAAAAGAATATTCAATCATAAAATTTTTATGAAAAGTAAACTGACTAACATATCCCTTTTTATCGTTTCAATAATTATTTCTTTGTTCATTTGCGAAGGTATATTGCGAATCATTACTAGCGATGAGTACAATATTTGGTTGCCGAATTTAAAATATGTGTTTTTTCCTAATGCGGAAATATTTCCCGGTGTTAGAGACACATCTTATCTTGAAATTAATGCTCGGGGATTAAGGGGAAGTAATGCCGATATATCTCATGCAGTAAATATTTTGGTGCTTGGCGGCAGCGCAACAGAGTGTATGTATCTTGATCAAAGTGAAACCTGGCCCGCATTGATTGAAAAGTATCTTAATGAAAAATCCGGACAAAAGTATAACGTTTTCAACGGAGGCCGAAGCGGGATTACATCACAGCACCACTTAGTTCAGGTTCAAAAGATGCTCGAAAGAAATAAATGGATTGATTTAATAATAATTATGGAGGGACTTAACGATTTACAGTATGCACTATCATTTGAGCGTGGCTACATTCCAAAAGATTCCCAGAAAGTTTATGAAGAAGCATTTTGGTTATCGCCCCTTAAAGAAATAAAACCATTCTACAGAGACACTTACCTATTTAAATACTTGAGCAAAGTTAAGAAGGCATTATTCTCCTATAAATTATCGCAAGATCCGTCTGGAAATTCATATGTAAAATGGAGAGCAAACCGTACGAATGCGAATGAAATCGTTAATACTGAACCGAATATTTCTAAATCGTTAGTTGATTATCAGAAGAACAATCAAGTGATGATTGATGTTGTTAAGAACAATAATAAAAGAATTATCTTTTTACCGCAGCCGGTTGCATGGGACAGCATTATGTCGTCTAGCTTCAGTAAGCTATGCTGGTATGGATGGATAGGACAAAGTCAATTAGAAAATACTGGAAAGTATTATGCGTTATCTCAGCTTAAAAAATCGTTAGATATTTACAATGAGCTGCTGATAAATACTTGCTTAAAAAATAAGGTTGAATTCATTCAACTTGAAGGCAGATTAGAGAAAGACACAACAACATTCTATGATGATTGCCATTTTAACGAAAGCGGCGCACGAAAAGTTGCTGGGATTGTTACCGATCATCTGCTTGGAAAACCACAAAATTAATTTTAACTAATAAAATTTTGTTACTCAGTAAAATCTTAATGAAAAATAGTTCTAAAAATTTTCTAATCCTTTTTATTACAATTCTCATTATAGTTGCTGTTGACAGATTGCTGCTTCTCTATTTTGGGTTGCCGCTATGGGAATGGGATGAAAAACTTCATTACAAGCATCGTCCTAATGTTACCCGATATTGGGGCAACAATAAAAATAAACCAATAATAACAAATGAATATGGACAACATGATTATTCATTTCCTTTAAAGAAAAAAAAGAATGAACTAAGAATATTAAACTTAGGTGATTCGATTACGATGGGACATGGAGTAACTCGTGATGAAACTTATTCAAAGTATATGGAAGAAATTCTATCTGATTTACTTAAGAATTATGAAAAAATAGAAGTTATTAATACTGGCGTACAGGGTTATTCTACTTTTCAGGAATTGGAAGTATTAAAACGAAGTTTAATTTTTGAACCAGACCTTGTTACAATTGGTTTTTGTCTTAATGATATTACAGAACCTTTTGTGGTTAACAAAAACTTAGGCGGTGTAGGTTTGGATTATCACAAGGTAACTCAAGCACCTAATAAACTATTAAGTTTTATGTTAAATGAAACCGGATTTGGTAGACTAATTCAGGAAATTAGAATTAAAACATTAGATGCTAAACAAGAAAAGCTTAATGAATTATATGATGTTAAAAAAATGCTTAGCAATCCACTCGACTCAGTGTATCAAGAACAGTGGCAATTCACTCTAAACGAATTGGAAAAAATTTATTTGCTTTGCCAAGACAAAAATCTTAAAGTTGTCCTTTTGATTTTTCCTTACACTTTTCAATTCAATCAAGATGAACTAAAATGGGCTCAAACCAAATTGATAGAACACGCTAATGAAAATAATATTAGATACATTGACTTTTTAGAAATATTTAAAAATAAAGTTAAGTCACAACCCAATCTTTTGAATAAATATTTTCTTGATGAAGATCATTTTACACCATCGGGTCATCGGGTTGTCGCACAAGAAATAAGCGGTATTATTATGGAATTTGTTAATTCAAAATAAGAATGATTTCGAATTTCTAATTCTTTAAAAAACAGAATTGATTGACAACTCATTTGTGGAATTTAAGAGCGGAGTTATGATGTATAATTTAATTATTAGTATAAGTGATCAAAAATATGATTAAGTACACTGCATTTCTCAGAGCCATAAATGTTGGGGGTAAAAATCTCATCAAGATGGATGAACTAAAAAGGATATTTGAATCAATAGGATTAAGGAATGCTAAGACTCACATTCAAAGTGGAAACATAATTTTCTCCTCCAATATATCAGACGAAAAATTGATTATCGGGAAAATTGAAAGAGAGTTACATAAGAGTTTATCTGATGTTGTTTTGGTATTTCTGAGGACATCCGTGCAGCTAAAATCAATTATTGAGGCAAACCCCTTTACGAATATGCAGTTTGAAGTTCAAACAAAACCGTACATTACATTCCTTACAGATGGATTAAAACAAATACCAAAACTGCCATATCTATCCCAAAAGAAAGACGTTGAAATTGTGAAAATACAAGAACGTGAGATTTACTGTATCGCTCACAAAATCAAAGGAAGCTATGGTTTTCCAAATGTTTTGGTTGAAAAGGAATTTGGAGTAAAAGCAACCACTCGCAATTGGAACACGATAACAAAAGTCGTTGGACTGATGCAGTAAGCGGTTCACAAGCTAATATATTCTATGATATAACTAAGAATTCCTCTATATTTAACTAGTAAACAATTCTACCTTAGCATCTTAAAGCAGCGTTTGTTATTCACTTCGTAATCTTACTGATAACCAACAGCACGGAAGTATTAAGGTCTGTTAGCAACATTAGAAAATAAAAAAAATTAAAGGGCATAAATGGAAGTTATTATTTCAAAACTTGATAATGATGAAAATAATTTATCAAACAAAGTTGAAGTACTAAACCATCTTGAACAAAAAGTAAAAGAATGGATGCATGATCATATTTCTAAAAGAAAACTATGGTTTTCAAGTGATTTTCTCCCAGCAGATGAAAAAATGGATGATGATAAAGAAAGTGTTATCAAGAAACTGCGAGAGCGTGTTCGTGGAATAAAAGATTCTGTTCGGGTTGCTGTTGCAACAAATCTTTTAACTGAGGAAGGACTTCCACATTTTCACAGAATAATTGCAAAACATCTCGGTGATGAAAGTTTTTGGTCTAAATGGAATAATATGTGGACAGCAGAAGAAGATCGGCATGGCGGAGTTCTGCGCGATTATGCACGCGACTCAAGACTGTTTAGTTTTCGTGAGGTTGAACTTATGCAGTTTCATTATCAGGAATCTGGTTTTAACCCGGATTGGGATAAAGATCCTTATAAGGTTTTTGTTTATACCACTCTGCAAGAGCGAGCCACACAAATATCCCACAAGAATACGGGAGCGAATGCTGGGGCAGATGAACCTTTACTTAATGGAATTCTCAACAGTATTGCCGCAGACGAAGCTAAACATTTTACGTTTTATCGTAATGTATTTAAAGCTATTCTTGAAATTGATCCAGCACGAGCACTTCAATCTGCTGCCGCAATTATGCCTGCCATTGATATGCCAGGATTTTCAATGCCGAATTTCCGTGAAATGGCTGATGTAATTAGAAGAGTCGGGATTTATGGTCCTTGGGATTATAAAAGAATTGTTGAAGAAGCAATTAAGTTTTGGAATATTGAAATGCTAACCGGATTGAATGAAGTTGCTGCTAAGGCGCAGGAAAAAATTCTTTCTATTCCTAAGCGATTAGAAAAAGTTGCAGAGTATATCGAACAAAAAACAGTGAAAAAAACTTTTTCATTTGATTTTATCTACAATCGTATTTTAGTTTTTGAATAAATTTAGTTAAGGATAATAGTTTTATGGTTAACAATAGTTTTAATGAGTTTGGTTTTTCAGAAGAATTACTTCAGGCAATCGAGTTAAAAGGATTTGAAGAACCGACAGAGATTCAGAAAAAAATAATTCCTCTCATCCTTGAAAATAAAATTGATTTAATTGGCCAAGCACAGACCGGAACCGGTAAGACAGCAGCATTTGCGCTTCCTATAATTGAGCATCTGCAAGCAAAAGCAGGTCATCTTCAAGCCCTTGTTCTTGTACCTACGCGCGAACTCGCCATTCAAGTTTCAGAAGAATTTAATTCATTACGCGGACATAAGAATATTCATGCAGCACCGATTTACGGCGGGCAATCTTATGATACTCAGTTTCGCCACCTTAAAAAAGGTGTTGATGTAATTATTGGAACACCTGGCAGAGTGCTCGATCATCTTAATCGCAAGAGTTTTTCAATTGATAAAATTTCTTTTGCGGTGCTTGATGAAGCTGATGAAATGTTGAATATGGGATTCATTGAAGACATAGAAGATATCTTATCAAGAACACCAGCAGAAAGGCGTACACTGCTATTCTCCGCTACAATGCCAGAAAGAATAATGTCTCTTGCAAAAAAATATATGGGCAAAAGGGAAGTTATTCGTACAAAGAAATCAGGGCAAATAACCGAACTGACTGATCAAATTTATTATGAGGTGAAGGAATCGGATAAACTGGATGCTCTTTGCAGAATTATTGATACAACTCAAGAATTTTTTGGCTTGGTTTTTTGCAGAACAAAGAACGACGTTGATTTCGTTACTTCTAAACTTGCGGATAGAGATTATGATGTTGAAGGATTGCACGGTGATATAACTCAAAATATCCGCGAGAAAATTTTAAACAAGTTTCGGAACAAAAAAATTAATGTTCTTATCGCCACAGATGTTGCCGCACGAGGACTTGATATTGACGAGCTAACTCATGTTATAAATTATGCTTTACCGCAAGATGCCGAATCATATTTGCATCGTATAGGCAGAACTGGTCGTGCTGGTAAGGAGGGAACTGCAATCACTTTCATTACTCCCGAAGAGCATCGTAAACTAATGTACATTAAAAATTTCACTCAGACCGATATACGAAAGCAAAGAATTCCTAAAGTAAAAGATGTTATTAATTTCAAAAGAGAAAAGATTATTTCGGACTTAAACAGCATAATTGGGAATAATGTTACCGAAGATTACATAAAGATTGCAAAGGAGTTGCTGGATGGTAATGACCCTGAAAACATTATCGCCGCACTAATAAAGAAATTTTACCAGAATGAGCTTGAAGAAAAAAATTATGCTGAGATACGTGATTTATTTGAATCACAAAAACAAAATCGGGATATGAGGCAGTCTGGTAATATTCAAGATAAGCAACGAAATAAGCGACAATTTGAGCGAAGAGGAGACCGATTTGGTGGAAAAAATAGATACGAAGCTGATCGTGGTAAAGCAAGAATGTTTCTTGCTCTTGGAAAAAAGGATGATCTAACTCCACATGCATTATTAGATTTGTTGAAGAAGAAAGCAAAAGTTGGCGGAGAAAAAATTACTGGCATTCACATTAACGATTCATATTCTTTTTTTAACGTTGCTCCAAATGAAGCAGATGTAATTCTTGACAAACTAAATTCCAAGGATAAAAAGGAAAGACCATTGGTTGAGCGCGCAAAACCTGCCAGATAATATTTTCCTTATTCCTAATATTTAATGTTACAGATATGAGTAAAAAACTTTTTCAATTACTTGAAGGAAATGATCGAAGGTCAATTGGTAAAAGTAATGCTGTCGTTACTATGGTTTGTAAGAACGAAAAATTATTTGATGAATTATTTAATTCCCTCTACACTGATGACAAAGTAATCAGAATGCGAGCAGCCGATGCAATCCAGAAGATAGTTGAATTGAAGCCCCACACAATAAAAAAGTATAAATATGAAGTAATCAATGAAATTGCAAGGATTGACCAGCAGGAAGTCCGCTGGCACGTTGCACAGATTATTCCGCATTTAGGTTTAACTAAAGCAGAGACTCTGATTGCTTTCCAGATATTAAATGAATATTTGAATGATAAGAGTAAAATTGTAAAGACTTTTTCAATGCAAGCATTAGCTGACCTTACAGAAATTAACACAGCGTTGACAAAAAAAGTAATAAAAATAATCGAGCATCAAATGAAAGACGGAAGTCCGGCAATGGTCAGCAGAGGTAAAAAAATATTGAACAAACTTAAGTCGCATAAAACTTCTGCGAAAGGGTGATTTGATGGATAGTGAGCTACTAATCTGTTCAAATTGTGAATCAGAAATAAAAACTGAAGATGAATATTGTTCGAATTGTGGTCTGGTCATCAAGGAGGATAAAAGATGTTATTTGCACAAAGAGAGCGAAGCTGAAGGATTATGTTTAATTTGTTTGAAACTCTGTTGTAATAAATGCGGTTTGTTTATTAACAATGTTTACATCTGCGATGCACACAGTGATTATGAGATCATAGAAGGTATGGCAAGAATTTATGGTTCCAGCGATAATTTGGAGATGGACTATTTTAAAGAAATTCTGGAGAAAGAAGGATTGCATCCTTTTCTTTATGCACGAAAGTCGAGTGCCATTTCGTTAGGTAATGTTGATTATTCATTATTTAGGGCTTCCGGAGAATATAATGGTCACTTGATAAATGAAATTAAATTAATGATGCCGTTGAAAGAAGTTATCGAAGCAGAAAAGATTCTTCAACCTTTAATGGACGATTTTGATTAACCTAATAAATATTAGTTGGTAAGAAATGAAGTACAAAACTATTATTCTTATAAGCATGTTTTTCTCATCAATGCTTTCCTTTGGTCAAGAAATGAAAACTGAACCTAAAGCTGTAAATCATGTTGATCTTAAAAAATATGTCGGGCTTTGGTATGAGATTGCAAAAATTCCTAATCGTTTTCAAAAACACTGTAAACGAGGAACAACTGCACAGTATAGACTTTTGGATAATGGAAAAATCGAGGTAATCAATAGCTGTATTGATGAAAATGGGGAAAAAGATGAGGCAGAAGGAATTGCCAAAGTTGTTGATGCAAATTCAAATGCAAAGTTGGAAGTTAGCTTTGTCAGCATTCTTGGAATTAACTTATTCTGGGGTGATTATTGGATCATTGGATTGGATAACAATTATGAATATGCGGTTATTGGAACCCCAACTAGAAAGTACGGATGGATTTTAAGCCGAACTCCAAAATTATCAGAAGAAAAACTTAACGGAGCATTTGAAATATTAAAGTCTCAAGGTTATAATACCAAACAATTTGAGATGACATTACAATAGAATCTCATTTCTATTTATATCTGCAATATTCCTACCATGTGAGTCATATCACACAATATCAAAATATTTGTCCCTAATTTTGGTTAAAAGCAACTGATAGCAAGTAAGTAATTAATTCTCATATTTCAACCAAAATCTTTAGGAGTAGTTATGTTCAATAGACAAACCGCATCAAAAATGCTGATCTTTTGTTCTGTTGCTGTGCTGGTATCAACAACGCTTGCAGTTGTTTCAAATCAATATGATAATTTTCAAGATGGAACGACACAAAGTTGGGGCAGTGGAAATCCAAATCCAAACCCTCCAACAAATATTTCTACCGGTGGTCCATCAGGTCTTAATGACAATTATCTTTTAGCTACTTCTACCGGTTCACCAGGCGCGGGAGGTAAATTGGTATTGATTAATTCTACACAATGGACTGGTGATTATGTAACAGCAGGTGTTCAATTTGTAAGTATGTATATCAAAAATTTTGGCGTCACAACTTTAAGTATGCGAATTGCACTTCAAGGACCTGGAGGTAATTTTTGGTCCGTAAATCCAATAATTGTAGATCCAACTACTGAGTGGCAGCCAATCAGCTTCTCGGTTCAGCCGGCAAGTTTAACCGGAGGCGCAAATGTTAATTCTACTCTTAGCGGAGTGACATCATTTAGAATTTTGCATAGTGTTGCCGGTGGATTTACGGGAGATAACATAGCAGCACAAATTGGGGTGGACAATATTACTGCAGCATCGCAACCCGTTCCGGTCGAGTTGGTAAACTTTTCGGTAAGCGTTTTAGGAAAGAGTGCAATGTTAGAATGGACAACCGCTACGGAAACAAACAACTATGGTTTCGAGATTGAAAGGACTTCATTTTCAAATAAACCTAATAAGGTTTGGGTGAAAATTGGATTTAGTCCGGGTGCAGGTAACAGTAGTTCGCCTAAGATGTATAATTTTATTGATAGTGAAAACAGATTGTCGGGTAAATATCTTTTCCGTCTCAAGCAGATTGATATTGATGGTTCATATAAATATTCAAATGAAGTCGAAGCAGAAATTCAACCCGGAGAATATACTTTGGAACAAAACTATCCCAATCCCTTCAATCCTTCCACAAAAATTAAATTCAACATCCCGATGACTGAAAAAGTTAAGATTGAAGTATTTAATGCTGTGGGAAATAAGGTTACCACATTATTGAATGGATTAAAGGAAGCAGGTTCTCATGAAGTTCAATTTGAAGCAGAGAATTTAGCGAGTGGAGTTTACTTTTATAAAATTTCTGTTGGAAATTTCATTCAGATTAAGAAAATGGTACTAATTAGATGACGGCAGCGCAGAAGTAATTTTTGTCAATTCACTCAAAATTATGGCAGAGGCGCTTGCAACATTCAGCGACTCTGCCTTTCCTTTTTTAGGAACAGTTATTTTTTCATCTGCAAGCTGCAAGAGTTCATTCGTTGGACCATTTGCCTCATTTGAAAATACAATTATTGCTTTTTCACTCTTAGTATATTCATAAATGTTGGTTCCAGCAACATCAGCACATAAAAGTTTATAACCATTTTTCTTGAATAAGGAAAGTATGTCAATTAAGTTAATGTCATGAATGATTTTTAAGTGAAAAACTGAACCAGCGCTTGCTCGAATTGTTTTAGGATTATAAATGTTCGCACAATTTTCACTTAGTAACATTTCACTTATTCCAAACCAATCGGTATTACGCATTATAGTTCCAACATTCCCAGGATCGTTTATATTTTCGAGACCTACGATTAAATTATTCCTAAAAGCTTTAAGTGTAAGTTCGGGTTTATTCTGAAAGACTCCAACGATTCCTTGCGAATTTACTGTAGCTTTTAATTTCTGAAAATCTTTCACTGAAATAATTTCAATTCGTTTAACGTTACGAGAAAATACATTAATCAGTTTACTGTTTTGTTCGAAGAAATCACTTGTATAAAAAATTATTTCACAGAAATATTTACTTTCTATTGCCTCAACGATTAATTTTGTACCTTCCACAAGAAACTTGTTCTGATCATCCCGATAATTCTTTTTGAGAAGGGAAGAGTACATTTTCAGTTCAACTTTAGTAATCATAAAAGTGTATCATAATTTTGACTTTGACCAGTTGATTCATCTTCTGCCAGCTTTTGTAAATATTCCCACGAATAAATCCCTGTATTGTGTCCATCTTTCCAACTAATTTGAATTGCATAGCCGCCAACTATTTGAATTGTTTGGATTTTGTACATATCAGGATTCAACATTGTCGGTTTTGGTGGCCGAAATGTTTTTAACAAGATGGTTTCACCTTTACAATTTGCACATGGACATTCATCGCGGAGGTATTTTAATCCAAGTTTAGTTTCCGAATTATTATTCCACTTGATAAGCAAGTGAGTCTTATCAATTACTTTAATTTGAAGAGGTTTCATTCATTTTTCTATGCTTTTAAGAAAGCCATTAATTTCAGATGAAATTTAATGAAATTTTAAGATTCTAAGTGGATTTTTAGAACTATCGCTCGGATTTACGCCTCATTTTTTAGATTATTTTACTTAGCGGAATAATAATTATATTTTTGTGTATGGATTTTGTAATGATTGAAGCCGTATTAGTTATCTTTTTAATTTTACTTGCTGGCGTTTTTTCATCAGCAGATATTGCTATAGCATCATTCGGTGCCAATAAGATTGAGGATCTTAAAGAAAAAAACGATAAAGCTGCCGTTCTATTTGAATCAATTCAAAAAGATCCCAATTCATTTTATGGTACTATACAAATATTGATTTATTTGTTTACAGTAACTTCTGCAGTTGTAGGATTTCATCTGTTCATGAGACTGTTTTATAAATCATTCTACGGTGAAGCAATCCACTCATTAGATATTTATTCGGAATTATTAGCGGGAGTTTCTTCTGTGCTGCTAATTTCCTTCCTAATTATACTTTTTAGTTTTTTAATTCCCAAAGCTTTGGGTTTCAGATATTCAGAGAAGATAGGTCGAATATTTATTTCACCGCTTTTATTTTTATCCAATATTGTGAAATATCCTGTGAAATTCATAACGTGGTGTGGAAATATAATCCTCAAACCTTTTAATGAAGAAACAAATTTTTACCAAACAAAAATGTCTGAAGATGAAATTAGAGTGATAATTTCCGAGAGTGTTAAAAGCGGCACATTAAACAAAACCGAACAAGAAATAATAGAAAATGTTTTTGAGTTTAATGATTTGCATGCCAACGAAGTAATGATTCCAAGAACAGAAATGAGTGCTCTTGAAATGGTAAGTAATAAAACTGAGATCTTGAATATTATTATTAAAACTGGTCACTCACTTTTGCCTGTGTATGAAGATTCACTTGATAATATTGTCGGAGTACTTCATACCAAGGATTATATAAAGTCTTTTTCTGAAAATTCACAAGTTGATATGAAGAATCTAATTCGACCGGCTTACTTTGTTCCTGAAACAAAATTGATTTCGGAAATACTAAAGGAAATGCAAAAGCGCGGTGAACGGCTTGCAATAGTTACTGATGAGTATGGAGGAACTGAAGGTGTGATTACTATGGAAGATATACTTGAAGAAATTGTGGGCGATTTAGGTGATACATCTCAATCTGAAATAAAAGATTTCAGCTTATTACCCGATGGGAAGTATTATGTTTTGGGTGCGATGAACATTTCGGAATTCAATGAGGTTTTTAGCATTGATCTTCCAGAATCGGATGAATATAATACAATCGCTGGATTCATCTCGTTCAGTACAGGAAAAATATTAAATATTGGTGAATCATTCGAATACAATTCTTTAACGTTTGAGCTTATAAAGAAGATCAGACAAAAAATGGTTCAGTTTAGGGTTTACTCTAATACAAACAATTTTTCTGTAAATCATAGCTGAAATGAGTTGATTTTATTGCTCATTTCTTGCTAACAAAACAAAATAATATTAGTTTTGGACGCTGATTTTTGCTGGCATAGCTCAATTGGTAGAGCAGCTGATTTGTAATCAGCAGGTTGCGGGTTCGAGTCCCATTGCCAGCTC
>CAZTJF010000018.1:0-90200 GCA_964613805.1 uncultured Ignavibacteriaceae bacterium
CCTACAACCTTCGGGTTATGAGCCCGACGAGCTACCAATTGCTCCACCCCGCGATATAATTTGGGTTGCAAATATACTCATTATGCTATGGAGTGTCAAACCACAACGAGAGGAAGCTTTGGAATGAATGGCTGAATGAATGAATGGCTTTAATTTATACGTTAAAATTAAAACTCGATATTATTCCGTCACCACTTTGCGATTGAACATGAAGTTCATTCAGTTTTTGAATGATGCTTAAGATGCTTTTTCTTTTCTCTTCAACAAGATCTGTTAAAAATGTTCTTACTTCAGGAAAATTGCATTCAGCGAGAATCCCCTCATAAAAACGCACCATAGTGGCCTCTTTTCGCAGCGCTTCATTAAGCATCGCACATGTATTTCTGCAGGCATGCTGGCAATCAACTTTTATCTGTGTCATATTGTGCCTCTTTAGTTCTCTCTAAAACAATTTCTTGTGATTAAATTATTAAGCTGTTTCTTTAATTGATATCTTAGCAAAATGTTTCCCGATTTCAAGCGCTTGTTCATTAACAGGGATCATGTGATGATGTCTTTCCGGCAATACTTTTCTTAAAGCTGAAAGAATGTTCTCTATTTTTACAATCGGCTTTTTCTCAAGAAAAGCTCCGAGTATAATCATGTTGGCAACCTGTTTCTTATTAAGTTTTTGTGCTTCTTCCATTGCCGGAACACCAAGACAATCAATATCGGTTCTTGTTGGCGGGTTAATAATACTCGACTCTTCATATATCAATAAGCCGCCAGGTTTTACTGAATGTTCAAACTTATCTAACGAGGGCTGATTAAGAACAATTGCCGAATCAAATTTCGATACGATGGGAGAACTTATTCTTGAAGTTGAAACTATAACAATACAGTTTGCTGTACCCCCGCGCATTTCGGGTCCGTACGAAGGCATCCAGCTAACTTCTTTGTTTTCTATCATTGCAGAATAAGCAAGAGTTTGACCCATCGAAAGAATCCCTTGTCCTCCGAATCCCGCGAAAATTATTTCTTGTGCTTTTTCCATTTCATTTACCTTAATTACAAACAGTACTTGAACAAATAATTAGTTTAAATTTTCTGCTGCGACCTTTGGCTCTACTTTAGGAACCTTTAAATCTCCTAAAGGATAAACCGGGAACATGTGCTCTTCAATCCACTTCATGGTTTCAACTGGAGTCATCTTCCATCCGGAAGGACAATTGGAAACAACTTCAATAAAGCATGTTCCTTTTTTCTCTTTTTGATATTCAAAAGATTTGGCAATCGCCTTTTTCAATTTTCTTATTGCGTTTGAAGTATGAATCGAGTGTCTGCTTACATAATAAGCTCCCGGCAATTGGGCTAATAGCTCAGTTATTTTTAAGGGATTTCCAATCGCCGCAGCTTCTCTTCCATATGGACTTGTTGATGTAACTTGACCTAATAAGGTTGTTGGAGCCATCTGCCCGCCTGTCATTCCATAGATAGCATTGTTGATGAAAACCATCAAAATATTTTCGCCGCGATTAACAGTATGAATTGTTTCAGCCGTACCTATTGCCGCAAGATCACCATCGCCCTGGTAAGAAAAAACATATTTATCGGGAAGAACTCTCTTTACACCCGTAGCAACTGCAGAAGCTCTTCCATGAGCAGCTTCCTGCATGTCAATATTCATATAATTGTATGCAAATACTGAACAGCCAACAGGTGCAATGCCGACTGTTTTATCCTGAATGCCCATTTCCTCAACAACTTCCATAAGTATCTTGTGAACAATTCCGTGCCCGCAGCCGGGACAATAATGCATTGGGGTGTCGGTTAATGTTGTTGGTTTACAGTATACTACTTCAAATTCTTCGGGGATTTTATTTTCCATTTTGAATTCCTTTATTCCAGAGTAAGAGTTTGCTTTTCAATGAGAGCTTCAACTTTTTCTAAAACTTCTTCAGGAGAAGAAATCATTCCGCCCATTCTTCCGGTAGAGCTTACCGGGCATTGTCCGTTAACAGCTAAAGCCACATCTTCAACCATTTGACCAGCATTCATTTCAACAACTAAGACCGATTGTACCCTTGCCGCCAGCCGTGCAATTTCATCTTTAGGAAATGGATACAAAGTAATTGGTCTAAGTAAACCGAGCTTAATATCTTTTTCTCTTCCAAGTTCAACCACCTTTTGACAAATCCTTGCACCCAAACCATAAGCAACCAAAAGAATTTCGGCATCATCGGTTAGGATTGATTCAAACCGAATTTCCTTTTGTATCGCTTTATATTTTTCCTGAAGATGAAGATTCACCTGCTCCATTTTTTCGGGCTGAATGAAAAGTGATGTAATGATGTTTCTTTCTTTTCTTTTTCCCATACCCGAAGTTGCCCAATTATTATCGGGATAGGAAAGAGAACCTTCTGGCGGTAAAACAACTTTTTCCATCATTTGACCTAAAGCACCATCAGCAAGAATGAATGCAGGGTTTCTATATTTTTCAGCTAAACGGAATGCATCAAATACAAAGTCAGCCATTTCCTGCACCGAAGCAGGAGCTAAAACAATCAGATGATAGTCACCATGACCACCGCCTTTTACGGCCTGCCAATAATCACTTTGAGACGGCTGAATGGTTCCTAATCCCGGACCGCCACGATTAATATTTACAACCAAACATGGCAGTTCAGCTGCTGCAATGTATGATAGTCCTTCTTGCATTAAGCTAATACCCGGACTTGATGAAGAAGTCATTACTCTGGCTCCTGCACCGGCGCCGCCAAAAACCATGTTAATAGCTGCCAACTCACTTTCGGCTTGAACAACAACTCTGCCGCGCTTTGGCATCTCCCGTGTGAAATATTCAAGGATTTCTGATTGTGGCGTTATGGGATAGCCGAAATATGCATTAATTCCGGCTCTAATTGCTGCTTCTGCAAGAGCTTCATTCCCCTTCATCAAGCGGGGTTCATTATCTGAATTATTATTTTTATTCATTTTAAACCTTGGTTAGAAAATCTAAAAACGATTAAGCAACTTTACTTTTGGCGATTTTCGGCTGTCTATAGACTGTAATTGCCGGTTCGGGACAAACTATTGCACAATTAATACAACCTGTGCAATTATCCTTAATTAGCTCAACATAACGATAACCATGTGTATTTATATGTGTGGATAACCCTAAGCTTCCCTGGGGGCAGGCAACTATGCATAGTTCGCAGCCCTTACAAATTTCTTCATCTATTTTTACGGTTCCTTTTATCATATGATTATACCAGTTATTTATTGATGAATTATATCTTTAGCGGTGAAATGACAAGATATATGCCACGAAGCTATTAACGAAGATTTTTGAAAAATCTTTGCTACTTCAACTCATTATTTTTATTCATTGCCATTTCAAAGAAAAGGAAATCATGAGTTTTCTTATTTGAGAGAGTAAACTAAAATCAGAGGTTTGCTAACTAATAGTCATCCACATCTACCAAACCCCTCAATTGAACAGATACCTAACCCGATGAAAGCCGCGCAACCGAAACTTGATACCCAAGGTAGAACCCCGCCTCAGGTTTGTCGCCGCTCAGAAAAACGGCTTTTTTGCTATAAAATCGAAACATTTGGCTGAAAGTCTTTCGGTTTAATTTTGAGAATTTTTGTAATTGATCTTAAAAAGTCCTATTTTTGCCCCGTAAACAATTATGAGGTCTTATTGAAAATCACAAAAATATTCATCGTTCTGGCATTGATTTCGGTGGTAGGTTTCACTTTGGACTCGGGAGAGGATAATAAATCTGAAACTGCAGCAACAAAAGAAGAAATTGCTTCGGAAAATGATTCTGAAATCAATTCCTCGATTGAACTTCTTGAATATGTAGATCGGGGGGTTATGGTTGCTTCATGGTATGGTCCCCGGTTTCATGGAAGAAAAACCGCAAATGGCGAGATTTTCAACCAGTTGGCATTTACTGCCGCACATAAGAAATTTAAATTTGGAACACTTTTAAGATTAACAAACCCCAACACTGAAAAGTCCATTATTGTTAGAATTAACGATAGAGGTCCATTCATGAGAGGCAGAGAACTTGATCTTTCTAAAGCCGCTGCAGTAGAATTGGGTATCTTGGAAAGAGGTGTTGCAAAGTTAAATACTGAACTGGTCACGCTGAAAGGTACCAACTTTCCGGTGATTACTCTCAACTAATAGTTAAAGTGAAAGACTACCAATTTGTCCCCGCTGAGCGGGGATTTTTTATTCCAAATGAGCATCAAATCAACTTAATTGTTAAATTACAATAGCTTAATTAAATATTCTAAAGATTAGTATGAAATTAAACCTTGGTTGCGGGAAAGATATTAAACGTGGATATGTTAATCTTGATATCGTTGATTATGGTGGTAACCAAATTCATGATATAAACAGATTTCCCTATCCTTTTCAGGACAATACTTTCGAGGAAATATATGCCTCTCACGTTCTGGAGCATCTCGATAATTTCAACAAAACGGTTACGGAACTTTACAGAATAGCTAAACCAAATTGTATAATAATAGTATACGCTCCTTTCTTCCTTAATACAAAATATTTTGGTGAACCCGATCACAAAATTCCATTTTCAATCAGAACCTTTGACAATTACGAATTTATAGGTAATAGAAAACTAAAATTTTACGAAAAGTGGAAACTCGACCATAGAACAAATTATGAAAGCGGGGCAAAGTTTGAAGTTTTAGAGAAGAAATTTATTACCTCACATTTTGCCGTTTTGAAATGGCTGGATTTCGTCGTAAATATTGAGCCAGTAATTTACGAGAGATTCTTCGCAGGAATCTTTTCCCCTGAAGAAGTATACTTTAAACTACGGGTAGTTAAGCATTAAGAACTCAATTCTAACTTGACCATTTAATTTATTGGGCATTTAAACCAACCCACCAGAATAGCTAAACACTCCAATAGCGTCATCACTTTATCAAAATTAATTTCTTTGTTTCATTAAAATTTCCCGCTTGCATACGATAGTAATATACTCCCGAAGCGAATCCACCACTGCTTGCATCCCATTCTTTTTCATACTGCCCTGCTTGAAGTTCTTCAGAGATTAGAGTTGCCATCTCTTGTCCAAATGCGTCGTAAATTTTTAATGTTACAAATTTCGAGGCAGAAACTGAGAATCGAATCTTGGTTAATGGGTTGAAAGGGTTGGGATAGTTTTGAAACAATTCAAATGCTGTCGGCTGCAAACCGGAAAGTGGTTCAATCGAAGTAATCAATTGAGAAATCGGTCTTCTGTAGTTGTTTCCATTCATATGTGCGACGAAAATATCCGTTCCTAAAACACCGAACGCACTAAAATTTTTACTGAAACCAAAACCATCATTCACCTCAGTCCAACTCATGCCATTATTAGTTGTAAGGTATACACCAGAAACCGCAATAGCGGTGAACACATTAGAGCCGATTGAGTACAGTATCCCGCCATTGGGTGATGGTAATCCACTATCTGTCACACTCCAATTAGAACCATTATCAGATGAGTAAAATATCTGTATTGTCGGATTTGTACCTGCTGAAGCGTAAAGATTATTTCCAGCAGCTACAAGCGATGTAATATTGGTGCTGCTTAATCCGTTAATTGCAGTTATCCAATTCTCGCCACCATCAGTAGAGCGAAACACACCACCACCGGCAGTGCCGGCAAATAAATCAGCGCCAATCACTGCAAGGTAGCTGATGAATGGATATGTTAGACCATTGGTAGTTACCGCGCTCCAGCCAAATCCACCATCAGTTGAAACTAACAAACCTCCACCGCCGGCAAATAATTTATTTCCCATTTTTACTATTGTGGGAATCCACTTAAATGTAAATCCGGAATTTATTTCAATCCAGCTATCTCCATTATTAGTTGACAGAAAAAGACCGCTGTCGGCTCCTGCAAGTAAGTTTGTACCTTCAGCTAACAATGCAGAGATATTCTTACCTGTTAATTCGCTGCCAACCTTTATCCATGCGCTCTGACTGTTGTCCGATGATTTCCAAACCCCGTCTCCAAAAGTTCCTGCAAAATAATTACCTCCGATTTGAGCATAACATTGAACCGAGCGGAAAGATGTTCCGGTTGGACCAAATGTTAACTGCCATTGGGCATCAGCTGAACGAGTACAAAGTAATGAAATGAGCAAAACGAAAATGCTTTTGTAAATTGCTTTCATATTATATTTCCTTTTCGGTTTAATTATTATTAATGTTTCTAACGTAGAATTTTTTTAGAATATAATTAAAATTGGCAAAATTTGGTGTGATGAAACTCACCTGGGATAAAATATTTTCGGGATTTGAGCATTTTAAAAATTTTAGATGTCCAATATCCAGATGCGGTGCTCTACGATTTGGTATAATTGTGTCTCTATAATAAACCATCAAGGAGTATTTCTGTTCCTAAATTTTTCCTTTTTTATCATTGAATAGTTCAAATAAAAATCACTAAATTTTAGCTTCATTAAACAACAAAACGAAAAAACTTATGAAGAAACTACAAAAATTAGCTCTGCCGGTACTTATTGTAATTGTCATTCTCCTCATTTATAAAATTTATTTTTCTGGGGCAAAAGGCCTTGGCTCCTTTTCTGATTTCGATCCTAACAACAATGCTGTTAAACCCATTACAGTTGAGCTTCTGCAGGACAGAGGAATTAATCAACAAGGTAACGCTGCATCTTTTTATGTCTCTGATAAAAACGGTCGTGTTGTTGTGGTTTCAGGGGAGTTTTTGCTGCCCCAAGGAATGGAAAATGCTAAAATAATTACTTTAAAGGGACATCTAACCCAGAGTGGTTTTCACGCACATGAAGTTGTGATTGAGTAAAATCTTATGAACAATTTTCGGCTCGTTTCGAGTTATGAACCTGCGGGAGATCAACCACAGGCAATTAAGCAATTAGTTGATGGCTTAAATCGAGGTGAAAAGCACCAAACTTTGCTTGGCGTTACAGGCAGCGGAAAAACTTTTACCATTTCAAACGTCATCCAAGAAATTAACAAACCGACTCTCATCATATCACACAACAAAACTTTAGCCGCACAGCTTTACTCTGAATTCAAATCATTTTTCCCAAGCAATGCCGTTGAGTTTTTCATCAGCTATTATGATTACTATCAACCCGAAGCTTATGTTGTTAAAAGCGATTTGTACATTGAAAAAGATTTTTCTATCAACGAAGAAATTGATCGGCTAAGATTAAAGGCGACTACTTCACTAATCGAAGGACGACGAGATGTGATTGTTGTTGCAAGCGTGAGTTGCATTTATGGAATTGGAGCACCACAGGAATATGCAAATCAAATTTTATTTTTGAAAAAGGGAGAAAATGTTCCTAGAAAAAGATTACTGCGGAACTTGATAGATATACATTACGTTCGCAATGATTACGAATTTACCCGTGGGGCTTTCAGAGCAAGAGGTGATGTTGTCGAGATTATTCCCGCCTATCAGCATGAAGAAGCAATAAGAATCGAGTATTGGGACGATGATATCGAAAAATTGTCCATAATTGATTCTGAATCCGGCATAGTATTAAGAGAAATTGATTCGACCGCTGTTTATCCAGCCAAATACTTCGTTTCTAACAGAGATCAAATTCAAAAAGCCATTCATAATATTGAAATTGAGCTTAAGGAAAGACTGGAATACTTTCGATCTCAAGAAAAATATCTTGAAGCTCAGCGTATCGAGCAGCGAACCCGTTTCGATATAGAAATGATGAAAGAAATTGGTTATTGCTCTGGAATCGAAAATTATTCTCGGCACATGGATGGACGAGCACCCGGTTCACGTCCGTACAATCTTTTAGATTATTTTCCCAAAGATTTTTTGCTGGTGATTGATGAATCTCATGTCACAGTTCCACAAATACGTGGAATGTACAACGGTGATCGCTCACGGAAAGAAACTTTAGTTGAGTATGGCTTTCGGCTGCCGTCAGCGTTAGATAATCGCCCAATGAAGTTTGAAGAATTTGAAAGCATGCTTGATCAAGTAATTTATGTCAGTGCTACTCCTGCAGATTTTGAACTTCAAAAAAGCGGTGGTGTCGTTATAGAGCAAATCATTCGTCCCACAGGATTGCTTGATCCCGAAATAGAAGTTCGCCCAATCAAGGGTCAGATCGATGATCTAATCGGAGAAATTCGAGCGCGAGCTTTGAATAAAGAAAGAGTTTTGGTTACAACTTTAACTAAAAAAATGGCTGAGGATCTTGCAGATTATCTTGACAAAATTGGTGTTCTGGTGCGTTACATTCACAGCGATATTGATTCGCTCGAAAGAGTTGAAATCCTTAGAGATTTACGCTTGGGTGATTTTGATGTTCTCGTTGGAGTTAATCTTTTAAGAGAAGGACTTGATCTTCCGGAAGTTTCTCTTGTTGCAATCATTGATGCTGATAAAGAAGGATTTCTTAGAAGCGAACGATCACTAATGCAAACCGCAGGAAGAACAGCAAGAAATGTAAATGGCAAAGTAGTTATGTATGCTGATAGAATTACCGAATCAATGCGCAAAACAATTGCAGAAACTAACAGACGCAGAAAAATGCAGAAACAGTACAACGACGAAAACAATATAACTCCGACAACTATTTATAAAAGTTTAGAAGAAATACTGTCCTCTACTTCCATTGCCGACATAAGAAAAAAGGAGGAAAAGGAATCATTTGCTTTTTCAAAAGTTGCCGAACCTGTTCTTAAATACATGAGCACAGAACAGAAGAAAGATTTGATTGAGCAGCTTACAGAACAAATGTTTCAAGCTGCAAAAGATTTAGAGTTTGAAAGAGCCGCCTCTATTCGGGATGAAATAAACCAATTGAAAAAAACTATTAAATAGTCGCTATTTATTCACGAAACTCAAACCGCTCTGAAATATTTCCTGTTGCCGTCAATAGTTAATTAAAGTTATTTTAACCGTGTAAATTTTCACAATCACTTTAATTACAAATATTTATAAATAATTGTAATGCAAATTGAACTAAAAGAAGTTGTAACAAAGAAGGACTTGAAATCATTCATCAAGTTTCCTTTTCATCTTTACTCAAACAATGAATATTGGGTGCCGCCGTTAATTCAGGAGGAAATGAAAAATTTCAGTTTAGATAAAAATCCCGCATTTGAATTTTGTGAATCATGTCTTTGGATTGCTTATAGAGAGAACAAACCAGTTGGCAGAATTGCCTGCATTATCAACAAAAGCTACAACAAAAAAGTGGGGAAAAATGCTGCACGTTTTGGATATGTTGATTTCATAGATGATGGGAAAGTGTCTTACAAACTATTTCATACTGCTGAAAACTGGGCTCGCAGCAAAGGATGTAATTCAATTCATGGTCCGTTAGGTTTTACGGACATGGACCCCGAGGGTATGCTTGTGGAGGGTTTTGAGGAATTGGGAACAATCGCCACAATTTACAATTATCCTTATTATCCAAAGCATATAGAAAAGCTGGGCTTCAAAAAAGATATTGACTGGGTTGAATATGAATTAATCCCGCCGAAAGAAATTCCTGAGAAGATTCAGAGAATTGCTAACGCAGTTCGCGAGAGATATCATTTAAAAAAGCTGGATGTTAAGAAATCAATACAATTACTTCCCTATGCTCACGAAATATTTCATGTTCTGAATAGTGCCTACGAAAATATCTATGGATTTGTTACTTTAACCGAAAAGCAAATTGATCTTTACGTGAAGCAGTATTTTAGTTTTATCAAACCCGATTTTGTTCCTGTGATTTTGAATGAGAAGAATGAAGTCGTTGCTTTTGGAATCACTATGCCTTCATTGTCTAAAGCATTTCAAAAAGCCAAAGGTAGATTACTTCCATTCGGTTTTATTCACATACTTAGGGCAATGAAAAATAATGACCGTGCGGATCTTTACTTAACAGGTGTACGTCCTGATTATCAAGACAAAGGCGTTAATGCAATGCTGATGTATGAATCCAATAAGACATTCAAGAAGTATAATATTTTAAAAGTTGAATCCAACCCCGAATTAGAAACGAATGCAAAAGTTCGTGCTCAATGGCGATTTTATGAAGAAAGGCAGCACAAGAGAAGACGATGTTATATTAAACAATTGGCTGTTGATTAACTTACATTAATAATTCTACTTTTCTCGAGAAGTAATAAACATAGTCGGAAGTATCTCTCGATTTAATTTTTCACCTTGGTAAATAACCTGTTCAAGAAAAAGTCCTGAAGGCGGAGCGGTGTATTTTGCCGGATCATTTGATTTCGAGTTTAGAAATCGTTTTAGGTCTTGATCGGTTAATTTTCCTCTACCAATTTCGACAAGAACCCCAATCATTCTCCTTACCATTTTCCAAAGAAAGTGTGAGCCAATAATTCTAACTAAAATTAGCTCGCCGTCTTCTTTCATTTGGACATTCTCTATCAATACCCTTGTTGATTTTTCTTCTTGTTCTTCATCAGTAAACGAAATAAAATCATGCATACCCAAAAACAACTTTGCCGCGGATTGCATTCTTTCAAAATCTAATTTGTCTTTTATCCACCAAACATAATTTTTCCCGAAGGCAGTTCTCCGTTTGGAAATTTGGTAAAGGTAACTGCGGTTGATTGCATCATGCCTTGCATGAAACTTGGGGTTTGCTTTTTCAACTTCAAGAATATTTATATCAGAAGGAAGTTCATCATTAAATTTCATTCTAATAATTTCTGGTGCGAGAACGGTTTTTACATCTAAATGAGCAACTTGGTATAATGCATGAACGCCTGCATCGGTTCTGCCTGAACCCTGAACATCGCACTTTTCTTTTTTAAAAATATTTTCTGCTGCCTCCAGCAATTTCCCTTGGACAGTCCGAACATTTTTCTGAACCTGCCATCCACTGTAGCGAGTGCCTTCGTATTCTATGTAAAGTTTAAAGCGCATAAGGAAGCCTCTCCTCCGCCCTCTTCGACCTGTCTAGCCTTGGCGAGCCAAGGCGGAAGGAAAGAGAGAAGGGAATAAAAATTTATTCGATTGAATACAATTTTCATTACTTGATTATAACTCAACCACAACTTTCTTCTAAGCAGAAGTTCTATTAAAACTTTATTTGCCCAAATTCGAAATTTTGTACATTGCAGCGATTTAACTCTATAGCCAACTGAAATGATAACATCTAGATTATAAAACTCAATATTTCTTATAACCGTTCTTTTTCCTTCTCTTTGAAGTATCCGAAAATCCCGGATAGTTGAATTCTTTTCCAATTCTCAATCCTTGAACACATTATTAATGTGATTGTTAATCGTTCTAACATCTTTCTGGAAAAGCCGTGACATCTGTTTCTGGGTTAGCCAAATAGTTTCGTCTTCTACGCGTACCTCAATATTTAGCTCATCTCTATCAGCTTTATAGAATGCAACTTCTTCTTTTACTAAATTCTGTTTTTTCATTTCTAATCAATATTCAATTATGTTAAAATTTCACTTATCAATTTAGCTTCTCTTGGATCAAACTCAAGCATCGCATTGATTAGAAGAATTTGTTCATAATTTTTCAAATCGTAAAACATAATATCTCTTTCGATGATTCTTTTATCATAAAGCAGCTTTGTTCTTTTTGTTCCTTTCAGCAAAGGGAATTTTGGAGTGTGCCATTCTTTACCATCAAACAGTGCGATGTTGCTGTAAGAAGTATCTGTAACTCTGCCATTTTTTATAATTAGAATGTCTTCATTTTCATCTTTGCAATGTTCTTTTACTAGGGCATCGAGCTGATCTCTATTTAAATACTTGTAAGAATAATCTATCTCATCATTCTCATCCAAATGAAGTTTTTCGATTGTGCGAGGCGTGTATTTTCTAAACTCAACATCTTTAATCTTATCTGAATAAATAACTTTGCACTTGTAAATCTCACCTGTTATGTCGGTTGGAATTTCAATAAGCTCTACAAGATTTAAATCATCTTTGCAGCCAAATAATTCATAACGCGAGCGATTCATCCTTTCATTGTGAAAGGAAACTTGCTGAAACTTTTTGTTTACAACTTTAATGGTTTCAAATAATAGGGACATAAACTTTGTCTATCATTTCTTGATATTCTAATTCCGGTTTGCTCATGAAAGTTATTCCGCCGCCGCTTTTGTAGTAGAATGCGCCATCAATATTTTCTATAAACCGAATCATCACAGCGCTGTCTAATTCTTTACCGTCAAAAATACCAAATACGCCAGTGAAATAACCCCGTGAATATTCTTCAGCATCCTTAATTATCCCCACAGTTTTCTTTTTGGGCGCTCCGCTGATTGAACCTGCTGGCAGTAATTTGAAAATTATATCTCCAATTTTTTCATAATAATTATTTTCAAGTTCCCCGCTTATCTTCGAACTGGTTTGAAGTAATATTATGTTTAATGTTTTAATCTTACCAATGTACCTGAATTTTTCAACTCGCACGTTTTTAGCCACCATGCTCAAATCATTGCGGATAAGATCAACAATCGTATTATGCTCTGCTAATTCTTTTTCATCGTTCAGCAGCTTTTCCTCTGCATTTTCTATTGATGCATCAATCGTGCCTTTCATCGGAAATGAAAATATTTTCCCGTCTTTTATTTGAATGAATGTTTCGGGAGAAAAAACCACAAACTTATTTTCAAAAAGCAGTTTGTATTTTGCATTGGATACATGAAATATTTCCTCGAGTGTATAATTTGTTTTTATCTTTGTAGGAAAGGTAAGGTTAAGTAAATACGTATTTCCATTTTTAATGTTCTCCATCACTTTGGCAAAAGCAGAGGAATATTTTTCGAAGCTAATAGGATATTTTTTAAGCATTAGATTTGATTTGTCAAATGACTTGTCAAAATAATTTTTATAATTACATGTATGGAAAAGTATACTGCTGTCAGCATCAGAAATTTTGATCGCAATAGGTGACTTCATCTCAAAATCTATAATGAACAAAAAGGGAATTCGTTCCTTTCCATATTCATTCATTGCGGTGATGGCTTTTTGTGGTTCTAAAGTAAACACTTTGTTTAATACTAATATAAAATGCAGTATAAATCTAAAATATTATTCTAATACTTCCACCCTCTCCTTTGGAGAGGGTCGGGGTGAGGCTTATTTTTTATGAAATTACTGATTATAGACAACTACGACTCCTTCACATACAACCTTGTGCAAATGATTGAAGAATTGTGCATGCTGAATTACGAAGTTATTCCGCACGATAAGATTAATATTGATGAGGTGAATAGGTTCAATAAAATCTTAATTACTCCAGGTCCAGGACTTCCAGAAGACCACCCAATTTTGAAAAAGGTGATAGGACAATATGCCTCCAGCAAAAGCATTTTGGGAGTGTGTCTCGGTCACCAAGCAATTGCAAAAGCTTTTGGTGGAGAGTTGTTAAGGCATGAGAATGTCTCTCACGGAATAACAAAAAAAATAGTTATTAAAGAATTGTCGGATCCTCTTTTTAGCAATTTGCCAATTGAAATGAGTGTTGGACTTTATCACTCATGGGCAGTATCTGAAACTAACTTCCCCAGTGAGTTGGAAATAACCGCTATCTCTGAGGATAATGTGATTATGGCTTTATCCCACAAGCAGTATGATGTGAAAGGGGTTCAGTTTCATCCGGAATCAATGATGACACCTTTCGGAAAACAACTCTTAAAAAATTGGCTGTGTTCTTATATAAATGAGTAAATTAATTGGAAATATATTGTTAGAACAGACACCTACATTGTCGCTCCTGTCACAACCAACCCAGTTTTCACAAACGAGCGTAATTTTATCTTAAAATTTTAGGTAATATTTGATTTCATCTCGGTCAAGTGCAATTTTTCCTCCGCATAATCCTCATTTGTTTCATAAATTCTTACAGAAACAGAAGAAATATTTTTGGGCAGTTTAATCTTTTTAATTTCATCCAAAACAAACTTGCAGATATTTTCAACTGTGGAATTAAAATCAACCACAAGCATTTTTGATTTTATTTTATTAAGAAATTCAACTACAACGGTGTCGTTCTTATTCACCATAAATGCGTGATCGAGTTTATTAATTAAGGGTTTGACAATTCTGTCAACGTCATAAAAATCAATAACCATTTCATCTTTATTTAGCTCTCCTTCAAATTCAATAATCATTTTATACGAATGACCATGAATGTTTTTACAATTACCAAAATGTTCGGGTAAACGATGACCCATCTCCCACTTAAATTCTTTAGCGACTTTCATTATACTCCTCTTTTGGTTGGACTCCAGATGTACTTGTGCATTTGAATCTGGAATCTGACTTTTAAATTATCTTCCAATATCCATTCGGCAAGCTGAATTGGCTCAAGCTCAGAGAAAACATTAGAAAAAAGGATGTCACATTTTTCAATGAGCACATATTCTTCAATAATATATTTCGCCCATTCATAATCTTCTCTGTTTCCGATTACGAACTTAACTTCATCATCGTGCTTAAGGTAATCAAGGTTTTCATACAAATTTTTGTGAGACATTCGGCTTGATGGACACTTCAAATCCATTATAATTTTAACCCGCGGATCAATTTCTTTAATCGGTAAGCTGCCGCCAGTTTCAATCATTACCTGATATCCTAAATCGCATAAGTCTTGCATTACGGCATGAATTTCATTTTGTGCAAGCGGTTCGCCGCCGGTAATTTCAACAAGATTGCACGTGTATTTTTTTATCTCGGCTAAAATTTCATCGGTGCTATAATCGGTTCCTTCAAAAAAAGCGTACTCGGTATCACAGTAAGAACATCTGAGATTACAATATGTTAATCGTACAAAAATACATGGCAAGCCAGCAAGCGAACTTTCGCCCTGAATCGAATAAAATATCTCATTTATCTTTAACATCTTCAATCTGTTAATAATCGGTTAGAAATGCTTAAAAATGCCTTAAAACGCTACTCAATTTACAAAAAGCTAAATTTGACATCAAAGCGTGCTTTAGATATATTTGTGCTCAATTTTAACACAAATAAGGTTTTTTGAATGGCAACACACAAATCCGCAAAGAAAAGAATTCGTACATCTGAGAGAAGAAGAATTGTAAACAAAAGAAACGATTCGAAGGTTAAAACCTTGATAAAGAAAACATTGGCATCAAAAGATAAAAACGAAATTGAAAAACTTTATAAGGAAGCAATCTCTTTCATAGACAAAAGCACAACAAAAGGTAATCTTCAAAGAAATACTGCCGCAAGAAAAAAATCTGCTTTAACAAAACATTTGAATAAAGTTTCTTCAGCCAAATAATTTTGGACGTGAAATTTAAAAAAGCTCTTCAAACTGAAGAGCTTTTCTATTTTAAACCCTCGCAAGCTATAAATCTTCTATTGCATCAATTCCTTGCGGCATGGGAAGATAAAATCTAATTGGCAGAACATTGCCATCTTTTTTAATTAATCTTTGCACGTGTTTTTTAATTAAGACACTATGCTCAATATAAACCCCGTCTTCAATTACTGAACCAAACACATAACTCGTCCCTTTTATAAGAACATTCTTTCCTATGTGAAGAGGATATTCATCGCTGCCTGTCATATTGACGCTTGATTCAATTCGTGAATCATCGCCAATTTCAATATTTCCCTTTATGATATCTCCCCATAAAATTTCAACGTTATCACCAATTTTAAATGTTTGATTCGGAAAGGTTGAAAGATGTACATTTTGCCAAATCACTACATTTTTTCCAAAGTGTACATGTCCATCAACAAAAACATTTTTTTTAAGCTCAAGATTATAATTCAATTTAACACCTCTGCCGATATAAACACCTTTGCCGATTCTAATATCAAGCGGAATGCCTTGCTTATCTTGAGAAACGATCTCGTTCACCACTTCTTCATGAATGAAAAAATCTTCCGGATCATCTATTTCAATTATATCCTTTAACTGTTCGTACACTTTTTTTCTTGCTACGTCTTCCATTTCCTTGAGAACGGACTTGTTGTTAAAACCCATCACAACATAAGGTGAGTGAGGATATACAGCAGTAACCGAATAGTTTCTCTTATTGAAAAGCGAGATAAGATCGGTTATATAAATTTCGTTCTGAACATTGTCACTTGACAGCAATCCTATTAGCTCAGCAAGTTTCTTATATTTAAATGCATACACACCAGAGTTAAACTCTCTGTTATTTAATAACTCTTGTTTAGAGAATTCGTAAGTTTTTTTATTAAACATGACACGATATGGTTTTTTCTCTGGAAGCGCCTCTATATCTTTCGCCTCCATAATCTCAATTACTTTGCCGGCATCTTTACCAGCGGGTTTTCCATATATGTCTTTGTTTTTCACACGAAGAATTCTTCCGTAGGAATTATTCATCGGATCACCCTCATATAAACCGGTAAGAACAAGCATGTCAGAGCTCGATTCGACAAATTTATTTTTGATTGACGAAATTGTTTCTTTATCAATCAACCCCATATCACCTGGCAAGATATATACAATTCCATCAGTAAACTTTTTATTAACCTTGTTCAAGGCAACCTGTACTGCGTGCCCTGTTCCATTCTGTGATTCTTGATAAGCAAACATTGTTGATTTACGTTTGCCGATAACTGCCATTACATCTTTGGCTTTAATACCAACTACTACAATTACATTGATTCCCTTGATTGCATTGTAACATGCGTTATAAACTCGTTCAACCGTTGAAATTCCCCAGATTTTATGAAGCATTTTTGAGCGCTGCGATTTTATTCTTTTCCCATGCCCCGCAGCAAGAATAATGGCAAGCTCATTAACTTTTTTATTTGTTCCAGACGACAATCTTTTTAATGTTCTAATAATTTCGTTTTGATTATTTGTTTCCATTTATTTCTCCAAAAAAGTTTTTCTTCTGTTGAATTTAAGTTAATCTCTGAACTGCATTTCATAAAATTTACGATACAACCCCTTTTCATCCGCAATCAGGTCTTCATGATTACCAAGCTGCACAATCTTGCCCCGATCAAGCACCAATATTCTATTCGCATTTCTTATGGTACTTAAGCGATGTGCTATAACAACTGTCGTTCTGTTAACCATCATCCTTTCAATTGCCTCCTGAACAAGGATCTCGGATTCATTATCAAGCGAGGAAGTTGCTTCATCAAAAATCATTATATCGGGATTCTTTAAAATAGCGCGAGCAATAGATAACCTTTGCCTCTGCCCGCCTGAAATCTTTACGCCTCTTTCACCAATTATTGTATCGTATCCTTCCGGCATTTCAAGAATAAAATTATGTGCATTGGCTGTAATCGCTGCTTCAATAACTTTTTCGAGAGGACAGTGTTCAAGCCCATATGCGATATTATTCTTAATGGTCTCATTAAAAAGGAAAGTTTCTTGTGTAACAATCCCCATTAATTTTCTTAGGTTCTGAATTTTTATGTCTCTTAAATCAATGTTATCAATAAAAATTTTTCCTGAGGTCGGATCATAAAACCGGGGGATTAAGTCTACTAAAGTAGATTTACCGCCGCCACTCGGTCCAACAAGTGCAAGTATTTCTCCTTTTTCGACAGTAAAGCTTATATCGGTCAGCACCGGTTCAACAGAATCTTCGTACAAGAAAGTTACATTCTCAAATTTAATTGATTTTTCAAATTTGTCTTTAACCTTTGAGTTTTCGTGATCACTAATATTTGGTTTGGTATCAAGTATCTCAAAAATTCTATCGCCTGCAGCACTTGATTCTTGAATGCGATTATTAACACTGCTAAGTTCTTTAATCGGAGGCATCAGTTGAAATATTGCAAAAAGGAATCCAAGAAATTCACTTGCCTTCAAAGTGTTTTCTTGAAGGACAAGAATACCGCCATAGTAAATTATAAACACACCAATGATCACACTTAAAAATTCTGTCAACGGCGAAGAGAGGTTTCTAACTCGGACTATTTTTAAGATTAATCTAAAGTAGTTTTGTGTCTCGCACAAAAATTTTTTATTCTCATAATGTTCCATTCCAAAAGCTTTAACTATTTTAACACCCGAAATTGTTTCCTGGAGGATGCTTGTAATATCAGCCATTTTTTGCTGAATTTTTCCGCTTTGCTTTCTAAGTTTTAAACCGATCCACCAAATTATCAGCATCGTAAACGGCAGAACAATTAAAGCCATTAAAGTGAGCTGCCAGCTTATGCTTACGGCTATCAGTAAAAAAACAATTATTGTTAGCGGCTCACGGATAAGATTCAAAAATGCCGCAGTAATGCTTGCCTGAACAATGGTAACATCATTAGTAAATCTTGAAATCAGATTACCCACTCTTTCTTTTTTGAAAAAACTCATCGGCAGTTGATGTAAATGCTGATATGCCTGGTCACGCAAGTCTTTCATTGCACCATATTCAACATAAGTCATAAAATATGCCTGGAGGTAGTTGAATATATTTTTTAAGAAAAACGCCATGAGAACCAGAAAACAAATTTTCATTAACGCTTCAGATTTATCGCCTGCAAAAACAAATTTGTTGAAAGAATGAGAAACTTCATCACCCATTTTGACAAGCCAATTCGGGAGAATGCTGCTGGCTTTTTCAATTGCTGATGGTTGCTCAACGGTTACATTACGCGCTGATTCTTGAAACAAAGTATCAAGCAAAGGAATGGTAAGATAAACAGAAAGTCCGTTTAGCAGTGCGAAAAGAATTGTAAAGATTACCGATAAGCTTAGATGCTTCCAATAAGGTTTTACAAATTTTAAAATTCGAAAATATGTTTTCAATTAAGATTTCTTATCATTTGTTAACTTACTTTCGCTCTGCAACTCCCAAACTTTCATATAAACCATAAGAGTTGTAAGCGAATTGAACAAAGATACAACCAACCCATGAACTCCGTCTTTGTATCCTCTTAGAGATATGTAAAATCTAAAAAAAGCTGCTAACCCATGACTAATGATTGTAAAGCCGCCGACATTTTTCTTTTTGTTAAAAAGTTCTTGCGCCTGCAATGAAGAATAATGGTTGATCTTGCCAATCGTTTTTTCTATTGAGATAAAAGTATAATGAATCAATCGGTTTTTTAGTCGCTTGGTTTTACCTTCAACAATAAAACCTTCGTGCACAAGTCTATCTGTTAATTTAACCTTTGATTTTCGGAAGAGCCGCAGTTGATAGTCATTATCCCAACCGCAATATTTAATGTGCTTTTTTAAGAGATAGTTTTCACGCCTAAAATAATAGCCGTCAAATTCTTCATTATTCAAAGCGACAATTTCATCTTTCAGTAGCGACGTTACTCTTTCGTCGGCATCAATATTCAGAACCCAATCATTTGAAACTTTACCGAGAGCAAATTCCTTTTGTTTCACAAAACCTTCCCATTTGTTCACGAAGATTTTTGATGTGAAATTTTTTGCTAGTTCAATTGTTCTGTCGGAACTTTCCGCATCCACTAAAATAATTTCATCCACCCAGGCAATACTTTTTAGGCACTCTGTTATGTTGGCCTCTTCATTCTTGGTGATTATAATTGCGGAAATTTTGTTCATCAAATTCAGTGTTTTAATTAAGCTTCATAATCAGGAATCAGCGGTATGTTTCTTATACCACAGCCGCCCAAAATCTTAATGCTGTCAGCAGCATGATCAGTATGTAAATTGTAAATGATTATTGTAGATTTATCCTTAAAGCCGTCGTCATACAATAGTAGTTCGCCATTAAGTAAAAAGTTTTTAACCCCGCTGCCCTCAATTGATCGGACCATTTTATTTTTAAGAAGCGAATATACAAACAGCTTTGAAGTGTTTGGCTGAGGATCATACAAGGTTTCATTCATCGGAGAAATATCTATCGTGCTAAAAACCAAACAATTCATTTTGACAGACCAATCAACATAGCTAAGCTTTTGATTTTGTTTTGTCAACAGTGTCTGCTCATCATGTTTTTGATGATCAACTAAGTAAATTTGCGTTTGTGCCGAATCAATGGACATGATGGAAAATTTTTTATCGGGAGAAGTGATTTTTTTTGTAACCAAAGGAATTTGTGGAAAGCCATCTTTAGCAAGATCATAAGTTTTTTTCTCATCCAAAAATTTTTTACCCGAAGCATCATAAGTTTTGATTTTTTGTTCAACAAATTTTCCCACATTAACATCCATTATGTTCAAAATAACCTTAAAGGAATTGTCGTTCTCCCAAAATGAAAATATTTGAAGCCCGCTGCCGATGTTTTCCACAAGTAGAACCGAGCCGGAATCTATGTTGACGAAATACAGCTTAACTTTATCAATAAACGGAAAAACTCCTTTCTTTCCTGATTGGTTAGCGGTTAATAAAAAGGCGGTTTTATTATCAGGTGAATAAGAAAAATCAACAACTTCTTCCTTATTGTTCTGCCAGAATATCGTATAATTTTTTGAGGCAAAGTTATATTTATACAACCCCGATTTCTTTCCTATCATACCAACGAATAAAAACTCTTTCAATGTTGGAATTTGATTCGCAGAATTTATCAGAGTGGAATCATTTAAGGATTTCTTTTTGATTGGCTCATTTTTTCTTATACAACCCAAATTGATTATAGCCAAGGAAAAAAACAAAATTAGAATTGATTTGCTCATAAAATATTTCTTTTTGTCAAAAATACATCTATTAAAAACTTAATGAAACCTGAAAATGTTCTCCCAATAATATACCCGTCTGCGTATTTATAGAAGCGGGCGGAGCTCAAATCCTTTCAGCCGCGAGGGTGAAATTGTTTGTGAACCTGTTTGATAAACTCTCGATCAATATGTGTATAAATTTGAGTTGTAGAAATATCCGCATGTCCCAGCATTTCCTGCACCGAGCGCAAATCAGCACCACCCTCAATCAAATGTGTTGCAAATGAATGCCTAAATGTGTGAGGATGAGCGGGCTTTTCGATTCCGGATTCCTTTATGTACTTATCAACTATTTTCCAAACACCCATGCGCGATAATTTCGATCCGCGATTGTTGAGAAAAAGATAATTCTCGCTTTGCATTTTTTTTTGAAGCAATGGGCGGCTTTTTGTTAAATATTCATTTATCCAATTTATTGCGCTGCTGCCAATAGGGACAATTCTTTCTTTTGAACCCTTACCAAATACACGAATCATTTCTTCATTCAAAAACAGATCGGAAATTTTCAGTGAAATAAGCTCAGATATTCTTAAACCACAGGCATAAAACACTTCGAGAATTGTTTTGTCCCGTATTCCCAATGTTTCATCAGTAATTGGCAGAGAAAGAATCTTTTCAATCTCCGGAAAAGATAAAACTCCGGGAAGATTCTTCGCTAATTTAGGCGGATCAACTTTTTCAATAGGATTATTTTTTGTGTAATTGTTTGCCAAAAGAAAATTCAAAAATCCCTTGAGGGAGGAAAAATATCGTGCCGCCGATGAACTGGTTAGCCCGACTTTCTCAAGATTCGTAAAAAATTCTATAATTACTCGCGATTCGACTTTCGATGGATCATTAATTTTTTGCTCCTCAAGAAATCTAATGAAAGAAGAGAGATCGTTTTTATAAGATGAAACTGTATTCTCAGCAAGGTTTTTTTCTAATTTTAGGTGGGCAAGATATTCCTTCAAAAAAACATTCATTACTCGTCTGTCTCTTCTTCACTTCCACTTTCGATTTCATCTTGGTCCGGATATCGTATTCTCTTATGATACTGACCGATAAGAATACCCTTGAAGGAATCCTTTATTTTATCAATATCGTTCAATGTTAGCGGTGAATTATTTAGCTGTCCTTTTTCAATTCGATCATTTATAATGTTCTCAACAACATTTTCAATTTTCTCCTGATCGGGATCCTCTATAGATCTAACGGCAGATTCGCATCCATCAGCAAGCATAACGATAGCAGTTTCTTTTGAGTTGGGAATTGGACCTGAATATTTGTACTCATCGGCATCAATATTTTCATCATACTTTTCTCTTGCTTTTTCATAAAAATACTTCATTACCAGCGTACCGTGATGCATAGGTATAAAATCAATCACCTCACCGGGAAGATTGTATTGATGACCAAGTGTTATTCCTTCTTCAACATGCCCTTTTATCATTTCCACGCTGTCTTCGGGTGATACTTCTTCATGAATATTATTATCACCCAACTGATTCTCGACAAAATTTTGGGGCGCTATTAGTTTACCAATATCATGATAATAAGCACCAACTCTTGCAAGCAAGGTGTTTGCCCCTATCTTTTCTGCCGCAGCTTCAGCAATTGTTCCAATAGTCATCGAATGATTAAATGTTCCAGGCGCTCTTCTTGACAGATCTCTTAATAACGGACGATCCATGTTGGATAATTCAACCAACGTCAGATCAGTGGTAATGTTAAAAAGTTTTTCAAAAAATATTAACAATCCATAGGTTAGAACGGGACTAATCACTGCATTTGTTGATGCAAAGACAAGTTCGAGCATAATAGTATCAACCGAGGCAAATCGCTCTAAACCGAAGGCAATTACTGCAACTGAATATCCGACAAGAATGAAAAAGAATGATCTGAATATTTGTGACCGATTTTTTATATCGCGCACAGTATAAACCCCAAGAGCACCGGCAAATAAATTCATTACTGCAAAAGAGTAATCATTCCCGCGAAGTGCTGCCGTAATCAGAGCAATGATAACTGTTGAATAAAACCCTACTCTCGAATCGAAAATGATTGTCAGGATCATCGAGGCAGCGGGAACAAAAATTAAAAAATGAAGCGGGACTGGTACGGTAATTTGGCTTATTAAGTAAGTTACTAACGAAATAAAGATGAACATTACAGCAAATATCAACAGCTTGCTGTTATCATTAAATATTTTTTTTCGGAAATTATAAAGATAGATTGTCAACAATGTAATCAAAGATGCTATGTGCAGAAATTTTCCTAATAATTGAAAGGTAATTCCTTTCTCTTGATACTTTTCGCCTTTTGCTGTTCGAAATGAATCAATTTTCAGCTTGGCTTCTTTAGTTACTCTTTCATGTTTAGCTATGATTCTTTCATTCTCATTAACAATTCCAAGATATTTTGGAACCTCGTTTTGCGCTTGAATAATTTCAGCATTGGTGTGCTCGGCATTGTATAAAATATTTGGAATTACAAAATGCAATGTGAATTGTGTTCCTGCATTTTCAATTTCGGTTGAATAATTCAACCCCTGCCAAAAATTTTTAATTTCTTTTTTTGCTTTATCAAGATTAAAATGATTTTTAACTGGTTCTATCAAATCAATATTGCCCATACGAAGTGCTATGCTATCTCGTGTAAGTTCTTCGGGCAGCACATCAATTATTCCTATTTTATATGTTTCTGATAGTGCTTCTCTGCTTTTTTCATAAAGTCGTTTTAGGGGAAGATCATCTCCCGATCGAGGATTTTTTTGCTGCTTATACAGACTAAAAAAAACTCCATATGTCTCTTCGCTTAAAAATGTGGGATTGACAACACCAGATGACGGATTAGCTAAATCCTTATCGAATGTTTCCAATAAGTAATCATAATAAATCTTAAGCGAATCGAGAGTGATAGTTACTTGTGAATCATTTTTAAAAAAAACCGGGTAAACTCTTTTTTTTGCGTTTTGAACTTCTGCCTGATAAATTTCTGGTGCTTTTAAAATTGGAAAGCTAAATGGGGCTATCAAATCATCATTAATCCATACCGATCCTTCAAGAACATCAAATTCTAGCGATTCTCCTCTCGGGAACATAAGTACGATAAGAAAAACCGTAACTAACCCGATCAGTATTTTTATTCTTAAGCTTTCTTTAAAACGCTTCTTGAATATTTCTGCCATAGTTAATCTGTTTTTGCTTTTAACACCATCTCTAAAAACTCTGCGGCACCATCTTCATTGTTGGTTTTAGATGTAATAAAATCTGCTTGCTGCTTCACTTCATCAACCGCATTGGCAACCGCAACCTTAATTACAGATTTTTGCAGCAAAGAAATATCATTATACCAATCGCAAACAACTGCTGTATTCCTTTTATGAATATTTAAATAATTTGTTAATCTTTCCATCCCCTTACCTTTTGAACTTCCCTTTTTTCTTATTTCAAGGTAGTAGATTCCCGGATGAGATTGGGATTGATAGAAAGATGTGTTTACTCTTGAAAGAAAGGGAAAAGAAACGGCATCCCGAATATAATTGATGGCTGTAAAATTATTTGCAGCAAGAACAACTTCCAGTGTTTCGTGAAGGTAGTCATCATATTTATCAACCAACTCATATTTGGCACCCAGCTTATCCATAATTTCTGGAATAAAAGAATTGTACTCAGTATAAAATATGGCATCATCATGGCATAATGCAACATAAATCGAAAATTGTCTGGTGTATCCAAGTACCTGATTAACATATTTGGTAGGAACAAAGGATTCAAAAATTATTTTTCCCTCGGGATGGCTTTTCAGCAGGCAGCCATCTAAAGAAATAAGCGGCGCTTTAATATTAAGCACGTCGGCATATTTTGTTATTGCCGAGTGCAGACGACCTGTTGCAAACGAAAAAATCACACCTTTGTGTTTTAATTTCTTTACCAATGTTTTTGTTTCTTCACCAATAGTTCCGTCTCGTCTCAACAACGTACCATCGAGATCAAAAATTATTAGCTTTAGCGATTTTAATGCTTCTTTGCTGAACATGATAAGATCACCTAATTAATGTTGACCAGCCAATGTGCTGAAGGTTTTTGTAAATAATAAATATAGAAACAATTGCAGCAAAAAAATATGGCAGTGCAGATGCAATGCCGTCAAATATTAAGCTGCCAGTTCCAAATAAAATTGAATAAACGAGAACAACCCCGAAAAACCAATTCATGAACATTCTTAAAAATCCTTTATCACTTACTACATCGGGAAGTTTGTCTGAAATCTTTTTCCAAAGTATTCCGCCGGGATGAATTTTTCTGTAAAACTCTAACAATGTTTTTTCTTCAGTTGGTTTGGTAAGATAAGTCACGATAAGCCAAACAGCAGTTGTTGCCGGAACGATATAGTAAAGTGAAATTGGGAAATCAATCTTCAGCATTTTCAAAAATGGAATTATAATAAATGGAGTAATCATTGCAGAAATTTCTGACCAGGCATTTATACGCCACCAAAACCATCGTAATATTAAAACTAATCCAACTCCGGCACCGGCTTCCATAATAAATTCCCATGCACCGGAAATTCTTTCGATAAAAAGAGTAACAAATACAGAAACTATCATGAGAATAATCGTAGTTAGTCTTGAAATTCCAACATAATGTTTCTCATTCTCATTTCTTCTAATAAAACGACGATAAAAATCATTTAAAATATAAGATGAACCCCAATTTAGCTGAGTTGCGATTGTACTCATGTAAGCGGCAAAAAAGGCGGCGACAAGTAATCCCTTTAACCCGATTGGCAAATAATCATTCATTGCATAAATGTATCCCATCTTTTTTTGATCGGCTGCTAAATCGGGGTAGAGAATTAACGTTGATAAGCCGACTAAAATCCATGGCCATGGACGAATAGCATAATGAGCAATTTGAAAAAATAGTGTCGCAAACAATGAATGTTTTTCATTTTTTGCCGACATCATTCGCTGAGCAACATATCCGCCGCCGCCGGGTTCAGCACCTGGATACCACGACGCCCACCAGTTTATTCCGATGTAAGCAAGAAATGCCGCGGCAGATAAAACAAAAATTCCGCCGACTGACGATACATCAGAAATTGAAGGAAAGAAATCAAAAACAAAGTTGGGAAGCTTTTCCTGCATTCCAGAAATTCCTCCCACTTGAGGAGTGTTCACGACGATGATTGCGAGTATAATTGTACCTGTCATAGCCATAATAAATTGAAATGCATCTGTAACCACAACTCCCCATAATCCAGATAGAGCAGAATAAACAGCAACCAAAAGCATTGCTCCGAAAACATAAAAGAAAACTTCTGATTCGGGAATGTTGAACATACCATCAAGAATTGAAATCATCGCTTTGTTCACCCAACCCATGATGATTACGTTCATAAGTAAGCCAAGATACAGTGCTCTGAATCCGCGAAGGAATCTTGCGGGCTTGCCTGAATATCTTATTTCAGCGAACTCAACTTCAGTCATTATCCCCGCTCTTCTCCACAGCTTAGCAAAAAAGAAAACAGTCAGCAATCCGCCAAAAGCATAGCTCCACCAAATCCAGTTACCAGCAATTCCATTTTTTGCAACAAGTTCAGTAACTGCAAGAGGCGTATCTGCGGCAAAGGTTGTTGCGACCATTGAGAGTCCCGCTAAATACCATGGAAGGTTTCTGCCGGAGAGAAAAAATTCATCTGTGTTTTTACCTGCTCGCCGAGAATAAAAAAGGGCTATTCCTATCGAGAAGATAAAGTAGGCGACAATTATGAGATAATCTAAAAAGTACAAGTTAATCCCAAACAAATAAAATTATGATTGTTAACTTACTGAAGGGGAAAGGGCAAATCAAGAATGGCAGAGTGCTATTACTTATTCTTGAATAAGTGGAACTATCTCTTTGAGGCGATTTCTCAGGCGAGATATATCGTTGTTTGCAGTATCCCAAACAATTTCAAGCTCTAATTCATCATACATGTGAATCATAATATTTCGCATAGCTTTCATTTTCTTCCATGGTAAATCAGTAAAGCGGTTTTTCAATTCTTCAGAAATGCGATTTGATGCTTCACCAATAATTTCAATTTTTCTGATTACAGCTTCCTGCATCATTTCATCATCGTAAAAATCACTTTTGGTTTTATTTCTAATAAAGCGCTCGATGCTCTCACAAGAATTAATAATATCAATTAAAGACGATTTGTCACGAAACATAAATAACCCTATAATTATCCAAAATCGCCTTCTTTTTTAAATAATTGCGGCTTCTCTGAATTGCTTTCTTCGAAACAATATCCACTTCTCTTCCCAAAAAACTTTCGAATGCTTCTTTCAAATCAACTATATCAAATAAACTAATGCCGGAGTTGGGATTGAATTCAACTAGAAGATCAACGTCACTTTTCTCGTTAAAATCTTCTCTAAGTGCCGAGCCAAATATTGCAAGCTCGCGGATTTTAAACTTTTTACAAATTTCTGCTAATTGCTCTTCTTGTATATTTATGTTTCTGATTGTCATAATTAGCTCTTTCTGTTTTTCAAGATTTAATCAAAATGTAGAATAGTTGTAACATAAAGTTGCATCAATCTTTCATTTATGTATAGTTTCTATCAGTCAATTTATTCAGCAAACTCCCAATTAACAGTGTGGCTATCACCCCAATTATTGTGTACCACGTCCATGCAACAAGCTTTAGAGAGATAACGCTTATCATAATAAATATTCCTGCAACAAAGCCAGCCAGGGCATCTTCCTGCTTTGCTTTTTTATTCAGAATGCCAAGCAAAAACGTTCCAAGCAATCCGCCGTAAGTAAATGATGCAATGCTCAAAGCAATTTCAACAACTGCGCGGGAAGATTCCATAAACAGAATTGCAGAAATAACCAGCATGCCTGCCCAAAAAATTGTGAACATCCGCGAAATTTTTAATTGCTTATGATCATCCAAATTTTTTCCGAAGAATGGAATATACAAATCATTCATTGTTGATGATGCAAGAGAAGTCATTGAACCAGCTAATGTTGACATTGCCGCAGCGAATAATCCGGCGACAATTATTCCTGATACTCCAGCCGGAAGAACATTGATTATAAACATTGGGAAAATTTCATCCGACTTGACATCAAGTTTACCATAAAAAGCATAGAGCATCACACCAACTAAAAGAAATATTGCAAACTGAACGATGACAATTATTCCGCTTCCGATAATTGCTTTTTGTCCATCTCTTAAACTTTTAGTTGATAATAAACGTTGAACTATTAGCTGGTCAGTTCCATGCGAAGCCATTGAAAGAAAAGCTCCGCCAATCAATCCACCCAACAAAGTATACGGCTGACTGAAGAAACCCGAAATTCCATTTTCAAATCCTAAATCAAAAACTGAAAATTTATTTCCGGTTACCGCAGCATCAGTGACAGCGCTCCATCCACCAGGGACTAAATTCAGCAAATAAATTACTGATAGTATTGCTCCTCCGAGATAGATAAACATCAACATCACATCAACCCAAATTACGCCTTTCATCCCGCCGGTGTAAGTATAAACCAAAGTTATTAAGGCAATAATGGCAACCGCCAAAGGATAATCAATATTTAACATAAGCTTCAGCGGGATTGCTGTTGCAAAAAGCCGCACACCATCAGCAGCAGTTCGAGTAAATAAAAAAATTATTGACGCAAATGATCTTGTCTTACCGCCAAATCTGTTTTCAAGAAAGGTGTAGGCAGTTTTTAGTTCGCCTTTGCTGTATGCCGGCAATAATATGGAAGCGACGATGATCCGTCCAATGAGATATCCAAAAGTAACTTGAAGAAAATTAAGATTGGTTAGATATGCTAACCCTGGAATTGAAATAAATGTAAGTGTGCTTGTTTCAGCGGCAACTATTGAAAAACAAACTGCCCACCATGGAATTGCTTTTGACCCGAGGAAATAATCTTTAACTGTTTTTTGCTTACCGCCTGAAATAACCCCAAATGCAGCGGCACCAATAAGAAAGACAACAATAATTACATGGTCAAGCGTCTTTCCTTCCAATTTTCTTCCTAACTGTTTTTCAGTTCTTCTATTGCATCTTCAACTGTATCGCATACATTAAGTACTCGATCAAGCTGGGTAATTTTTATAAGTGTGAGAACTTTTTCAGAAGGTGCAACTAAACGAATAGTGCCATTTGTAGAGTTTAATGTTCTGTTTGCCACAAGAAGCGCGCTTAGCCCGGAACTGTCACAAGTTTCAACTTCGCTTAAATCAATAATCAATTTGTTAATGCCCTCAACTTTAAGCAGTAGGGTGAACTCGCCTTTTAATAAGCCCGATATGTTGGTGTCAAGTCGTTTTTCGTTCAGTTTAAAAACGGTTATATCGCCTATGCGTTTGGTTTCGAAGTTCATATTAATTCCTGTGGTTTATTTTCAAATGATAAAAAAAGTTCTGGGGTTAGAACATCTCTAAACAACTTAAATAATTTTTATAGGATGCTTCCGGGCTCTCTTCCTTGTTTATAATCTGCAAGTTGTAATATTTATCTGCATTACTTTTTTGAAATCCCATTTTGATTGGTGCATTAACCATCCCTGCAACAATGCTGCAAAAAATATTTTCTTTTCTATTAAGATCAAGAATCGCATTGAACCGCATCGAGGTTAGCTTTTCCATTAATTTTTTGCTTGGAATATACAGTCTGCCCACGTCTTTCTCGGTATATTCAACCACTTGTGGTCTATATTTCACAGGCACGAGGTTCGCTCTAAACTCCTGAGTAAATACGGTTGCATGTTTCCTATTAGCGCTAAGCCCTTTTAAGACTTCTATTGCATAGTGAAAGTCGGTATCGTTATCCGGCATAAGAACAAGGAAAGTAAATGATTTTTTGAAAAAGTCTCGGAAAGATCTAGTTGTATAATGATCTGATTTAATTCTTTTCCCGATCAATAAACCGGCTAATTTTTCTTTCACAAAACCCATCATTTTTGTTCGGCTTCCTTTAACAATTTTTCAAACTCATTCTCGGTAATAATTTTTACGCCAAGGGACTGCGCCTTTGTAAGTTTTGATCCCGGATTTTCACCCACTAAAACAAAATCCGTTTTTTTGCTCACACTTGAAGTTGGCTTACCTCCAAAATTACTAATTTTTTCCTCAGCTTCTTCACGAGAAAGTTTGGACAGCGTCCCTGTCAAGACAAACGTTTTTCCTAAAAAAGGTGACTCGCGGACTATCTTCTTTTCCGATTTGAAATTAAGATTATGAGCTTTGAGCCGCTGGACTACTTTAATATTATGCTTATCTGAAAAGAAATTCTTAACGCTTCTGCTTATGCTTGGACCAATTTCATGAATCGAGGTTATTTCTTCTTCTGATGCATTTATCATTTCGTCAATTGATAAAAAATGATCGGTTAATTTTTTGGCAGCACCCGATCCGACATATCTTATTCCTAAAGCGAAAAGCACTTTAGCAAAGGGTTGTTTCTTGCTTTCTTCAATCGCAGTCAGAAGGTTATCAATGCTTTTTTCACCAAGCCGCTCAATTTGAACCAGTTCGTGTCGTTTTTCTTTTAAATCATAAATTTGATCATACGTTTTAAGATAACCCAGATCAACAAAAAGATTTATCAATGCTTCTCCGAGTCCCTCAATATCCATTGCGCCTCTTGAGGCAAAATGTTCGATCCTGCCTTTTATCTGTGCCGGGCATTCGCTGTTCTCACAGTAATATGCAACTTCACCTTCCGGTTTAAATATTTTTGATCCGCAAACAGGACATTTCGCCGGCGGTTTTGTTTCTTTGCTATTCGATGGTCGTTCATTTAAAACCACAGAAACGATTTTAGGAATTACATCGCCGCCTTTTTCAATAACAACTTTGTCTCCCTCTCTAATATCTTTTCTTTTAATTTCATCAAAGTTGTGAAGAGTTGCTCTGCTTATGGTTGAACCAGCAAGCAAAACGGGTTCAAGTTCTGCAACAGGAGTGATAGTTCCAGTTCTTCCAACCTGCCATGTTATTTTATTTAATCTCGTGAATGCTTGCTTAGCTTTGAACTTAAACGCAACAGCCCATCTTGGTGCTTTTGCAATGCTTCCTAAAATATTTTGCTGCTTAATTGAATTAACTTTTATTACAGCACCATCTACTTCATATTCAAGTGTATCACGTATTTTTTCGAACTCGCGGCATACTGCAATCACCTCATCAATATTTTTACAAAACCTCGCTTCCGGATTTACTCGAAATCCCAGCCTTCTTAACAATTCTAAATTTTTAATTTGAGATTCAAACTCTTCTTCTGTACTTATTAATGAATATAAAAAAATGTTTAATGGTCTTTGTGCAACAATTTTGGGATCCTGCAGCTTTAGAGTTCCAGCTGAGGAATTGCGTGGATTTGCAAAAAGTTTGTCTCCTCTTTTTTCTCTTTCTTTATTAAGATCTTGGAAGTCAGCAATGTTCATATAAATTTCGCCCCGGATTTCTATATTCGGCAATTTATATGGAATTGATTTTGGTTTTTTCAATTTTAATGGAACCGATTTGATCGTCTTTACGTTTGCAGTGATTTCCTCACCCACAAATCCATCGCCGCGAGTTGCGGCTGTTTTAAGATAGCCGTCCACGTAATTTAAGCTGACCGATGCGCCATCAATTTTCAGCTCAACCACATATTCGATTTTTTGATTTTGGGGCAATGCTTCCAGTATTCTTCTGTCGAAATCATAAAGTTCTTCCTCGCTGTAGGTGTTTGCAAGACTAAGCATCGGGATTTTGTGAGTAATAGGTTTAAAATCTTTTGTAAGATCTTTTCCAACTCGCTGTGTTGGAGAATCGGAAGTAATTAAATGCGGATTTTCTTGTTCGCGCTTCTCGAGTTTTTTTACAAGTTTATCATACTCTTCGTCGCTTACTGAGGGTTCGGCAAGAACATAATATTTATAATCATGTTCTCTTATAAGTTCGCGAAGCTCTTCAATTTCTTTTTCTATTCTGTAGGACATTATGCAATCCTTTAAGGGGAAGTCTTATTTTGAAGTTTTAACCCCTCTCTGTCAATCACCACATTCAATGCCGTTTTGTTTTTGCCGGGGAACGAAAGCGGTTTGCTATTTAGCTGCATCTTTATCGCCCCGGAATTTCCCAGCGTAATTTTATAATTGGTTTTTGCTTTTAATAATTTTTGAGAGTTTGGCAGAAGTATAAATTCTTCAGTTGACTGTTCATCAACAGAAACTTTTATCCACGATGTATCGTTTGCGTTTATTATTAAAATCAGGCTGTCAGAAATTCCTATACCAAGATTTCCGTTTGGTACTGCTTGTTCATTTTCAACATATCTTTGGTTTTGCTGAATCACTTCTTCTATCGGTTTTTCAACAACAATTATTTGTTTGCTTTTATCCATAAAGATGAAATAAATCAATGCGAACAATAATATTGCTCCGAAAAGACTCGCACCGATAATTATATTTCTTTTACTTATGGCTGCAGCAGAATCTTGAGCGGTGTTTCCGCTGCCAACTGCATCAAAGGTGAATAACAATTCTTTCTTTTTTATTTCGGGTTTTGTTTTTTGAGCAGCCGGTTTTTCACCGTTAAGATTTTGTGGAATGTCCTTCGGGGTAGTTTCCTGAACCTTACTCTTTATTTCCTTAGAAACCGTTTCCTCTTCCACATAAGGTATTCCTTGTCTGGCAGCATCGAATTTTTTATTAATTTTATTTTCGTTAAGTCCGACAACTCTTGCATAACTTTTTATAAAAGCTCGGACATATAATTCCGGGAGAAAAGAAAAATCTCCATGCTCAATTGCTTCGAGAAATTTAATGTCTATTTTGGATTTGTTAGCTAATTGCGCAAGAGTCATTAAATTTTTTTCTCTTGCAGTTTTCAGTTCATTGGCGAGTTCGTCAAACATATTTATGAATAAATTGAAAAATTGTTTTAATTTAATCGAATTAACTTGGCTGCAAAAGCTCCGTCCAGTTGATGAATATGCGGAAATGTAGATACGCTTCCATTCGCATCAACAAGGTCTGTGGGAAGATTATCCAGCGCGCTCAACAGCTTAAAGCTTGAATTATTTTCTAAAAACCTTTTCACAACCTCAAAATTTTCTTCCGGTTCGATTGAACATGTGCTGTAAACCAGTATTCCGTCCTTCTTAATTAAGGTTGAAGCTTTCGTCAACAATGTAAATTGCAGTTCGGATAATTTTTTTATATCCAGCAAATTAACTTTCCATTTTATATCAGGTTTTTTTGAAAACGTTCCGGTACCTGAACAAGGGGCATCAAGCAAAATTCTATCAAAATCTTTTCTGTTATATTCCATTGCATTCATCACCAGAGGTCTAATACTTTTAAATCCAAGCCGTTTGATGTTTTTACTAAGAACATGAAGCCGACTTTCGTACCGATCCAGAGCAACAATTTCACCATTATCCTGCATTAAACTTGCGATGTATGATGTTTTTCCGCCTGGAGCAGCACACATATCTAACACTCTCAATCCTGGTTTCAAGTCCAAAAGCTTACAGGCAAGCCCTGCGCTCTCATCCTGCACATCAAAATAGCCGTTGTTATAATATTCCCAAGCAGTAATGTTTGTAAGATTTTGGAGTTTGAAAAAATCGGGCAGATATTTCCCCTGTATGAATTTCAAATTAACCGAGTTAAGCAGCGATTTAAATTCCTCATGCTGAACTTTAAGCGAATTCATTTTTAATGTTAAGAACGGTTTTTCATTATTCGCGGCGAAAAGTTTTTCTGTTGCTTCGCGTCCAAAACGATTAAGATATCTTTTTGCCAGCCATGAGGGATGTGAATGATATGCACTGATAAACCCAATTAAATCTTCTTCGGGATCTGGATAACGGATTCCATTTTTACTTCGTATAATATTTCTGAGAATTGCATTTGTTAGATCAGCCGGTTTTTGTCCCTGCAATTTCTTTATAAATTCAACCGCTTCATTTACTGCCGCATAATCAGGAACTCTATCAAGAAATAAAATTTGGTAAAGTGCAACACGCAAACAGTTTTTTAAGTTTGGAATAGCTTTTGAAAATTGCCCTTTGTAAAAACCATTAAGCACCCAATCGAGACGCCCCATCCATCTTACAACTCCATGCACAATCTCGTACAGCAAAGCTTTATCGGGGCTGCTTAGTTCTGCATTTTTCATTTCATTATCAAGCAGCTTCTCAAGATATGCGTCGGTTCTTTCGACTCGATTAAGAATTTTAACAGCAAGCCCTCTTACACCGGAGTATAAATCTCTAACTTTGTGTTCTTCAAGCTGAGTTGTTACATCGTCCATGTTTGTAAACAGTTAAACTTTGGGGAAAATTATCTTATGATTGTATTTAAGCAATAGAGTTCACAAAAATCTAAATTCTTTTTTCAATTTAACATTTTTTAGAGTAATAATCTTGGACATTTTGTGAAACTCCACCTTTATAATTTGTTTCCATTGCTCTTAGCACGGTAGAGGATAATCTGAGGGTGGTTAATATGAGGTGGGGCAAGATACTCTCGCCCCGCCTATTCTGAGAGAATTATGAATAGAACTTATCTAACCAAAATCATTTTTTTTGTTTCAATAAAATTCCCGGCTTTTAATTGATAGTAGTAAACTCCACTGGCTAACTGATAGTTGCCGACTGCGGTTTGAAATTCAACCTCGTACCTTCCAGCTGGTTTAAATTCATCAACAAGAGTGGCAAATTCATTTCCGAGAACATTAAAAATCTTCAGCGAAATTTGAGAAGGTTTGGATACTTGATACCGGATTTTTGTTGACGGATTAAATGGGTTGGGATAATTTTGATAAAGTTTAAATTGATCTGGAACTTCTGAGTTTGTTTCATCAGCATCTAATATAACTAAGCCAGGATAATTCGGTGCGTATCTTAATGCTCTTACAATTTCGCCGCCCCTATTATAACTCCATACTACAGTCCCGCTTGAGTTCACCTCAAACATTTTTCCGCTTGTTGATTGTACAATCAATGTGTTTCCATTTGGTAGTCTCTGACATCCTCCTAAGTGATTTGAGTAAAATCCACTTGCACTATAACTCCACGTTGGGCTGCTCGGTCCATATGCCGTTCCCGCAGTGTAGATATAATTTCCATTTTCATCTCTCGGCGGTACTATCTCAACCACCATTGATGATCCAGTTCCTTCGCGATTATTGAATGCCATTATATTGCCACCACCAGGTAAACTGTCCGGTATCCAAAATGCACAATGCACTACATTAAATACCTGATTGCCAGATGCACGATAATTGGATGACCTGCCCCATCTGTACAATATATCTCCCCCTTTTCCACTATTTCCCCCCGTGTGACTTGCCGCTTGCTGCGTTGTTGTGCTGTGATCTATTACATATATCTCATCTAATTCGTGTGAAGAAATAACTATTTGATCTAATGATGGGATATAGCTTATTCCATTGATATGAAGCCAATCTCCGCTTCCTGCACTTTCTACATTTACATCAAATAATTCGGGATGATTTGCTACAACCCCATAATTATCCTTAGATGCGTTATAATCTTGTATCAAGTGATCCCATGCATGCCATTGCCAAACTATCACTCCACCATTTGTTCCCACCGGTTGTACTTCGATAATATGGTCTGGCCAGATTTCTGCGCTGTGATTAAGCCCAGCTTGTACAGCTTGGGCAGCAGTTTTTCTTTCCCAGGCAATTATCAAAATATTGCCATTTGGCATTGGTTCTATGTCGTGATGTGCTCTATATGATGACGTGTTGTAAGTATATTCCCAGGTAAGCGATCCGCTCCATGAATATCTTTGCACAACTCCTTGAGCGCCGCCGCCATTTAACGAAGAACTGCCGGAAGTAGCGGTACGAAGCACGCTTCCATCTGGCAAAAGGTAGGCAGAGTAACCCCCGGCTCTTGAGTGAGTCCATGACTTGACAACAGAGTTATTCATATTTACTAAGTATGTGCTTGTTGAATTATGCGGACCGAATAACGTGTAGCCATTAAATGCTTGGGGGGCAATGCTGCTTTGAATTACAAGCGTAATACATACTAAAATTAAAATTCTCATCTTCAAGCGAATCGGATTCAATTTTCCTCCCTATTTTATTAGTGTCATTTTTTTTGTTTGGATGTACTCGCCAATTTTTAATTGATAGAAATATATTCCTGATGCTGGATGATGCCTGCCACTCTGTGGGATGCTGGATGCTGGATAAAATTCAACCTCATATCTTCCTGCTGGTTTATACTCATCAACTAATGTTGCTATTTTATTTCCAAGAATATCGAAAACCTTTAATGTTTGCCAACTACTGGCTGGTGACTGCCAACTAATTCGTGTGCTTGGGTTGAATGGGTTAGGATAGTTTTGGCTAAGGTAGAAATTATTTAATGCGAGATTTTCATTCTTAATAAAAGTCGTTCCACCAGTTGTGGTTTTTAGAATTGCTCCACCGCTGCCCGCAGCGTAACCAATATTTGAAGATGTAAAAAATGTTGAATAGAGACTACTGCCTGTACCGCTTGATTGAGCAGTCCAAGTCAACCCAGCATCGGTGGTTTTGATTATAGTTCCTTCATATCCAACAGCATATCCAATAGTTGCTTCAATAAAGTGAAGTGAAAATAGGTTGCTTGCCGCATCAACTTCTATGTTAGTCCATGTACTACCGCCATTAGTTGTTCGAAGCACTTTGCTTCCAACCCCAGTGTTTATTCCACCGACAGCACAGCCATTTGAAGCATCAGCAAAGTAAACCGACCAGATCATTTGGTCGGGTTCGGTATATTGGCTGCTCCATGTTGCCCCACCGTCTGTGGTTTTCATTATAAATCCTGTACCGCCGTAAGTATCTCCACCAACAGCATAACCTGTGTTCTCATCTGTAAAATACAAGCCGCTAATTTGGCTAAAAGTTGTGCTGTTCAAGTTTGTCCATGTAGAACCAGCATCTGTAGTTTTGATGAGTGTACCAAAATACCCCGATGCATAACCAACTGCTTCCGTTGGGAAATGAATTGAGAATAGCCACTCGTTTACACCTGTAGATAGTTCGCTCCAATTGTTTCCGCCATTGGTAGTCTTTAGAATTGTTCCTGCATCGCCGACTGCATAAATAGTATTCTGATCAACTATAGCCATTGATTGCAGAAGACTAACTGTACCACTGGTTTGCGACAGCCAGTCAGTCCCTCCACTAGTGGTTTTCAAGATTCTTCCAAAATCTCCCACAGCACATCCAACATTTGAATCATAGAATTTTATACACAAAAAATTTTCATTTACTCCACTGGAAATGATTTGCCAAGAGCCGCCGCCATTTGTTGTTTTGATTGTTATTCCATTATCCCCAAATACAAAACCTAGGTTTGGATTGACGAATGAAACATCATGCAGCCAATTTGAAGTACTGCTGATTTGTGCAGACCAGTTTGAACCTCCATTTGTGGTGCTTATAATTGTGCCATCATACCCAATAGCGAAACCATTATTTGAATCAAGAAAAACAACCTTATCGAGCCAATTAAATGTTCCGCTTGTTTGACTTTCCCAACTCTCGCCGCCATTTGTTGTTTTAAGAATCAGCCCCCCCATTCCTACAACATAACCAACATCAGAATTTAAAAAGGTCACAGAATTTAAGTTATAGAATGTTCCGCTTGTTTGATTTTGCCAACTGGTGCCACCGTTAGTGGTTTTGATAATTGTACCAGCAACACCAACAGCATAACCAATGTTCGCATTTAAAAAAGTTACGGAGAAAAGACCATTATTTGTATTAGCGTTTTGTTCTTCCCAATTTTCTCCGCTATTTGTTGTATGCAGCAATACGTTTGAAAAATTCTCGCTGGATTCACCAACAGCATAGCCATTATTTAAATCAACAAAATGCACAGCCCAAAAGATGATGCTTGAATCTAAATATATTTTATCCCAGTTTGTTCCTGCATCAGAGGTTTTGACTATTGTTCCATTTACACCAACAGCAAAACCAAAATTACTATTTGCAAAAGAAATTGATGTGAGCTGATTTGTAGTGCCGCTTGCTTGTCTGTTCCATGTGGTTCCATTATCTGTTGATTTTAATATCGTTCCGCCATCGCCTACTGCATAAACTGCTTCACTGGTTATGGCAGAACCATACAAAGTGTTTCCCTGTGGTAAAGGATTTTGCCAAAACCACTGTTGGCTAAACACGTTCGACACGATAATTAAAACAAGTAATAAAGAACTATAGACTGTTGTCATTTTTTCCTCATTTTATTTGACAAGCATCATCTGCTTTGTTTGAATGAAACTGCTGGCTTCGTTGAAAGCTGTTAATCTGTAAAAATAAATTCCACTTGATAAATTCTTATTCGCCATATTTAATTCGGCTTCATATCTTCCTGCAGATTTGTATTCATTCACCAATGTGATAATTTCATTACCAAGAATATCGAAGACTTTAAGAACGTGCCAACCGGCAACAGGCGTCTGCCAACTGATCTTAGTGCTTGGGTTAAATGGATTTGGATAATTCTGACAAAGCATAAATTCAGATGGCGATACTGAGTTTTCGTTTTCTACCTTAACGGGAGTATTACTTGCATTGAATGTTGGCTGCCCTTGAACGAAAGGACCTGTTCCGTTTGGAATTCGAGCCATGGAAAGATCTGCAGTTTGCACCCCAAATGTAATTGAGTCAATAACAGTGAGATCGGGTTTTGAAAAAATGATTTGCTCACCGCTGACCGAAAGTTTGAAGTTCGCATGCAGTCCCAGCTGCCCTTCATTCTCGTCTGCCCAAACAATTAGGAAGCTATTGGCTTCAATGATAGTATTTGTTGGGAAAGTCCACTTGGTTGGATTACTGTATTTATCAGAAAAATAATAGCCGCTCAAATTGATCGGCTGATTTGTGTTGTTGTACATTTCTATCCAATCATCAAACTCTCCAGATGGATCTGGAATAGTATTATTCTGTGCCATAAACTCATTTATGACAACATCACCGGCTGGAGTGTAAAGAACATTAACTGCATTAAATGTTGGCTGTGTTTGAACAAAATTGCCAGTACCGTTTGGGATACGAGCCATAGATAAGTTTGATGTTTGTGCTCCAAAAGTTATTGTATCAAGAACTGACAAATCATTTTTATAAAAACCAATAAACTCGCCATTAGCCGAAAGTTTAAAGTTAGCATGTAATCCTGCTTGCAAGCTGTCCTCATCAGCCCAAACAATCAAAAAGCCATACGGACCAATGGTTGTGTTTGCTGGGAACTGCCATTTGGAAGGATTGGTCGCATTATCAGTTAAATACAACCCGCCAAGATTTATTGTTTGATTTGTATTGTTATAAATCTCAATCCAATCATCGAACTGTCCGGCTGGATCCGGAATAGAATCGTTTTGCGCCATGAATTCATTTATAACAACATCACCTTGTGTTAAAACAAAATCGCAGTTCACTCCAAGATTGGTAAGCTGTGTTTGAACGCTTGTTCTTCGAGAATTGATAAATGATTTCAGACCAGGAATTCTGCTTGTTCCAGCAACTCCGCTTATCGGTAAATCTGTCAGAATATTCATTTCAAATTGAGTATTTGTGTATTGCTTTCTCGGATCAGCATAAACATACGGTCGAATGATGTTTGCCACACTATCTATATCGGCAAATAAGTTTGATGTAGTAAAATGGTTATTAAAAAGTTGGCAGAGGGAGAAGAGATAGTCATTTTTTAATGAAGCATTGCTTAAAACCTTTCCCATCAATGGTCTATAGGTAGAACTTAGCAAGTAAGTAACGCTAAGGTTTTCAAAATTAGAAACACCGCCGCCATAGCAGCCGAAAGTTAATCCAACATCCCAAACTATCCATTCCATTTTTGAAGTCAGCGGATTAAAATAGAAATAGAAATTCCTGCCGCTGTTGTTGTATGAATCGAGGTTGGCAAATAAAATATCAGTCGCAATTCCCTTATTCAAAGCGGTCATATTCATTTTCGAAGGGAAAGAGACTGCCGGGCTAGAGCCGTTGTTTATTGAATCAAGCAAAGTGACAAGCTGCCCCCAAGCCGTTGTTGAGCCATCTGTTTTCATTTCATAGCGAGTGTAATAAGAATCGGGAACGCTTGTAAACCACCTAAAATCAGAAGCGGCTTGAATTCCTTCAAAAGCATCAACTGCTTTGAATAAATCGCCGCTGTTATCACCATAACGCGAGCCAAGAAAACGTTTATCAACATGCTCAATCATTGAATAAAATGCAAACAGTGTATCGTTGATAAAAACATTAGCAAAGTTTGCTCTTGGTGCTGCAATACCGGCAGAGCGGCAAAAGTCCAGGTGAATTTTTTCACGCATAAAAGTTGGATCGCCATAGCAATTATTTAGGTGAATTCCTTTAAGTTCATCCCATCTTTGGTCATCACGATACTCTCCGAAGCTAAGTCGAATAGATTTTTTATTATTTGGATGGCTGAATGAAGAATTTCCTTTCAATCGTACACCAACACTGTCAAGCTGTAAACCATCTAAGATTACCGTGGCAGGAATGAATTGTTCTAATCCCTGATTATAATAGTAAACAAGCGAATCCCAGTAATTTGGTTGGCTAAACTTTATGTTGATTGTGTGAACCTGAATTCCGGAAAAAACGTTGTCACCAGGATTTTGAGCTGATACGCTGAATGTCATTACAATAAATAGTATTGCTGATATAAATAATTTGAGTTTCATGTTTTAAGATTTTTTAGTGACAAGAATCGTTATTTGATTTTGAGTTTCCTTTTTAACGAATGACTACTGTTTTGGTCTTGGCGGAGGTTCGCCGCCAAGAGGTTTTTGTCTTATCTTACCGAACAAGTCTTTTAGCTCTTGAGTTTGCTCTGGTGTATAAATTTTATTAACACCAATGAAATGTTGAGAGATTGATTTTTCAATTTCTGCTTGGAACTGTCCTATTTTTGAAGAAAGAAAATCTGTTTGAGCAATATCGGCATTTGAAGAAAAAGATTCGTCGATTATTTTATCTTTGTAAAGCTGAATGCTGTCTCTTAGTGCCTTCATCTCATCCAAATGTTTTTTGGTGACCACATCAAATTTTACTATTTGTTCTTTATCCAACCCAAGCTCTCGTTTCATTTGATCGAAAACACTCATTCTATCATGTCCATGTGGTGGGGGAGGCATGGGATACCGTTGACTGCTGCCAATAGTTACCCACATAAAGATTAGTGTGGCAATGTTCAGTACGATTAAGGCAAGCACAATCCAAATGCTGAACTTGTATTTAGAAAAAAAGTCCATGATGCTTCTTATTGATTTGTTAATTGAAAATATGAATCACTGTTTAAGTAATATGCTTCAGAAACCTGCTTTAGGAAAACATCATTAGATGTAACTTGAAATGTAACTGAGTTTTTTATTTGTAAGAATGTAAAAAGTGTGGCTATCCAGAAAAGAGAAATAAAAGCAAGTTTAAGAAAATCAAAATCGAATTGTTGAAATGAGGTTTTTCTTTTTTCTTCTAACTTCAACTGAATTTTTTCAAAAAAGAATGGAGAAATCTTCAGTTCGCTTCTCTCCCCTAAAAGAGCGATGGTTTTGTCAATATTTTCTAAAATATTCTGATTATTCATGTTTTTCTGCTTTCTGTTTCATTAGACGAAAAATCCGTAAAAATCCTTCGCTATGCTTTTTTCTCAAAATATTTGTGCAGTTGTTTTCTCAGATTCACTTTACCCCGATGCATTGAAGATTCAACAGCAGAAACAGAAACTCCCATAATTTTAGCTATTCCTGCATGGTTTAATTCTTCTATCTTGTGCAGAGTAATGGCAATTCTTTGACTTTCTGGGATTCTTTCTAATGCATCATAAAGAATTCTTCTTCTCTCATCATCTTCAATTTCTTTGGCGGGATTAATGTCTTTGGATGGAAGAGATAATACACTTTTCGATTCGATTCCAAATAACTGTTTTATTGAACCAAATCGTTTTTTGCTTTTTTCTTTTCTGGTGTGATCAATACACTTAGTTATAGCAATGCGGTATATCCACGTTGAAATCTTAGACTCGCTTCGAAAATTTTTTATTGATCGGAATACCTCAACAAAAACATCCTGAGCAAGGTCTTCGGCAGTTTCTTTATTTCTAACATAGCCGCTGCAAACAGAGGTGATTTGCTTCTGAAACAATTCAACTAATTGCTTAAACGCTTCTCTGTCCCCCGAAATTATTTTCTGAATTTGTTCGTCGGTCAATTCGGCAAATTGATTTGTTTGCAGGCAATGTGTAATGCCCTATAAAAATTTTGCAGGGCAAAATTAGCGATAAAAATGAATAAAGGTGTTTTAAGAAAAAAGTTTAATTGCCAATATGTTTAAGTATTGCTCCCCACTTCGGCTGAACGTTAATCTTTAATCTTACTTTAGTGTTTGTGTGTTTAACGTTTTCATTCAGCAAATCAATCCACTTTGTATTAGCAGTAATACTAAGCTCGGTACTCTGTTGTTTACTGCTGTTATTCAGCACAACAATAATTTTTTCATTGTTGTAACTACGGGAGAATCCATACAATTCTTTTTTGTTATCAACTAAAACTGTTTCAAAATCTCCAAACTGAAGAGCGGGGTTTTCATTTCTAATCTGAATGAGTTTTTTAAAATGCTCAAGTAAATCATAATTGGTTTCGACTTTGTCGGCTTTTTCCCTTTTGGTTTGATCTGGTAAAAATATTTCTTCATCGTATTTCATGTCTGCCCAAACCATTGGCTTGCGGGAATCGGGATCATTAGCTCCCCACATTCCAACTTCATCGCCATAGTAAATCATTGGTGCGCCAACATACGTCATTTGGAAAATTAAAAACAGCTTGGCAATACTTAGTTCGTAGTCATTTGGTTTTCTGGTATAATAACTTGGATTATCACCTTTTGATACGCCAAAATATTTCGACCAGTCTCTATATCTGCCTAAATCTCGATTAACTATATGGGAAAGCAATCTGTTTGTGTCGTGACTATCGAACAAATTTTGCTGAACATATTCAACTCCTCCTGGGAAAGCTTCTCTCAGTTCTTTTAATATTTTATCAAACTCACTTGTTTTGATTCGTGTTTTATCGCTTACTAAATAATCTGCACAAGCAAATGCAAAATTATAATTCATTACAGCATCAAACTCATCCCCTTCGAGATAAGGTTTAATCACATCAATTGAATCAATAACTTCGGCAGTAAGGTATGCCTCGGAATTTATAGACTTAACATGCTCTCTCCAATCCTTCCAGAATTGATGCTTAACACAATATGCCACATCAAGCCGCCAGCCGTCAATTCCATCTTCCGGATTGCCATCGCTGTTTGGATCCATCCATCGCTTTGTAATATCGAAGATGTATTTTTTTGGACCTTCGACAATTCCGTTTTCATCTTCCCGCAATTCAGGAAGTTCTTTCACTCCAAACCATCCCTCATATTTAAACTTTGTTCCCTTTTCCGGATCATCCCATGATTTTATTGTGAACCAATCTTCGTACTTTGAGTTTTGCTGATTTTTCACAACATCCTTAAATGCCCAGCTGTTCAAGCCCATGTGATTGAAAACGCCGTCAATAATTATGTACATTTTTCTTTGGTGAATTTGCTTAATCAGTTCGAGAAATAATCTATCAGCCGAAGTCCATACCCATGTTGACGGATCGTCTGGAATTTCCTTTTCAATTAATTCTCTGTCGCCAATTGGATTTGGACCAAAGTTAGGATCAACATGATGATATGTAGCCCCATCATACTTGTGGAGAGACGGTGCTTCGAAAATGGGATTGAGATAAAGCGCCGTAATTCCCAAGTCTTGTATGTAATCAAGCTTATCAATTATACCCTGTAAATCACCACCATACCTTCTCCTTTGAAGATTAAACCAAATATCTTTTCCATTCTCTTTTTCATAAGGTTGAAGTTCGTACCAATCCGATGTCCATGGATGGATTTGCCAAGGCGAAGTTGCATTGTGAGGATATGCTCCTTCAATGTCTCCTAGAGTTGGGTCATTGCTTGTGTCCCCATTTCGAAATCGTTCAGGGAATATCTGATACCAAACAACTTTTTTTGCCCAGTGGGGGACAAACTCATTTTTAACTTTGCGCATGATGTTGCCTTCTTTAAGTGAAAATGAAAGCGCGGCTATTCCAAAAATAACTATAACTGGCTTCTTCATTTCAGATCTCTCCTCTCAAGTATGCTTGTCTTCTTTTTTCGGGGAATTTCTCAATTGCATAACGCAGCATTGTCCGAGGCATTATTTTATAATGTTTTTTCAAAATTATTTCTTCTTCAATTAAATTTCTTTTTCCAATTTCTCGCAGCATCCAGCCGACAGCTTTGTGAATTAAATCATGTTCATCTTGCAAAAGCATTTTAGAAATTTTAAGTGTTGTGTCGAACACTCCATTTTTAATAAAATAGAAAGTTGACATAATTGCAATTCTCCGTTCCCAAAGATTTTTAGAACGTGCAAGCTTGAAAAGGATTTTTTTATCCTTATCGAGAAGATATGCCCCAATAATTCGCTCGGCAGAAAGGTCAACCAAATCCCAATTGTTAATTTGCTTTGTGTTCTTCAGGTAAAAATCATAAATGATTTTTTTCTTTTTATCATCCGCTTTTCGAAATTGATCAGTAAGAATAAATAATGAGATCAATCGTTCTTCATGAGGAGGAGAATAGAGAAGCTCTTTAATATCCTCGAGCGATAAATCTTTAAACTGCTTTGCTATTTCTCGTGATAAGGGAACCTTTATTCCAAGGAATTCATCTCCTTCTCCGTATTCACCTTTACCTGTCTTGAAAAATCGTGCAAGGATTTTTGCTTGAGAGGGATTGGCTTCTTTCTTTAAAATTTTTCTTAATTCACTTAATGACATTTCAATTTTTTCTTTACGTCTTCTATATTCATCAGCAAATTCTCGGAAGCTGCTCGCCTGACATCATGTCAACAATTCTTGTACTTCCAATGCTGGTTTTCATAATAACAGTTTCCGGATCAGACAATACAACCTTTCCAATAATACATGCTTCTTTTCCTAAGTGATGCGATCTCATCGCTTCTAAAACTTCCGCAGCTTTATTTTCAGGAACAAATGCGATTAGTTTTCCTTCGTTTGCAATGTAGAGTGGGTCCAATCCTAAAATTTCACAGGCGCCTTTTACTTCTTCCGAAATCGGGATTTTTTCTTCTTCAATCAAAATCCCAATTTTAGCAGTCATAGCTATTTCATTTAGAGTGCTTGCAATGCCGCCTCTTGTAGGATCGCGCATCACATGAATTTCTTTTGACGCATGTAGAATTTTCTCAACTAAACCATTCAATGGGGCAGAGTCACTTTTAATTGTAGTTTCAAACTCAAGATTTTCTCTTGATGACATTATTGCAACTCCATGCTCGGCAATCTTACCGCTTAGAATAATTACATCGCCGGGCAGGCAATTTTGGGGAGAAATGTTTACGCCTTCCGGAACAGTACCAATACCGGAAGTATTTATAAAAATTTTATCGCCCTTACCTCGATCAACAACTTTTGTATCTCCAGTAATTATTTTTACGCCGGCTTCTTTGGCGGCTTTTTCCATTGAGAGAACTATCTTCCATAATTCTTCAATTTCAAATCCTTCCTCGATAATAAATGCGGCAGAGATAAAAAGTGGTTTTGCCCCAGCCATTGATAAGTCATTGATCGTTCCGTTAACTGCAAGTGAGCCGATATCTCCACCCGGGAAAAAAATCGGATGCACAACATAAGAATCAGTTGTGAAAGCTAACCTCGATTCATTTATTTGGAATACTCCGCTGTCATGCTGTTGATCGAGGATTTCATTCGCAAATTGCGGATAGAATAATTTTGAAATTAATCTATGTGATAAAGTTCCACCGCCGCCATGCGCTAACAATATTCGATCATAATCTGATTTTGGAATGGGGCATGATAAGCTTCGCCAGAAATTTACTTTATTTTCTTCCTTCATCTTGATTTCCTGCTGATTTGTTCCCTTTTCAATTCTGTTTTCCTATAATGAAAATACGCTGCACAAGCTCCTTCAGATGAAACCATTGGCGCGCCTAAAGGATGTTCTGGTGTGCAAAGATTCCCAAAAGCAGAACACTCCGGCGGCTTTTTTGTTCCTTGCAAGACCAATCCCGCAATGCACAGTTCTGATTCCTCAACTTCAATTTGCTCAACGTTGAAAATCTTTTCAGAATCAAAATTTGCATATTTTTCTTTCAGCTTAAAACCACTTTTAGGTATTGTTCCTAATCCTCTCCACTTTCTATCAGTCGTATCAAAAACTTCGGTTAAGATTTTTCTTGCGGCACTGTTTCCTTCCTTTTTAACAACTCTGCTGTATTGGTTTTGAACTTGAGCACTGCCGGATTCTAATTGTTTGATAGTTAGATAAACACCTTGAAGAATATCGAGAGGCTCGAAACCAGTAACCACAATCGGCACGTTAAATTTTTCTGCAAGCGGAATATATTCTTCATAACCCATAACTGTGCAAACATGGCCGGCTGCTAAGAAACCTTGAATCATATTTCCATCTGAACTAAGCAATGCTTCAATTGTCGGTGGTACTAAAACATGCGAACAGAGAATTGAATAATTAGATAGATTTTTTCTTTTAGCTTCTAAAACTGACATTGCATTTGCCGGTGCTGTGGTTTCAAATCCAACCGCAAAGAATACTACTTTCTTTTCTGGATTTTGTTCGGCAATTTTAACAGCATCCAAAGGTGAGTAAACCATTTTTACATTGCCGCCTTCAGCTTTTACTGAAAGCAAATCTTTTTTCGATCCGGGAACTCTTAGCATATCACCAAATGATGTGAAAATTATATCTGGTCTTGATGCAATCTCAATTGCTTTATCAATTAGCTCAAGTGGAGTAACACAAACTGGGCAGCCAGGTCCGTGAATTAAATTGATTTCTTCAGGAAGAAGCTCCTCAATGTTATACTTTAAAATTGTGTGTGTTTGTCCACCGCATATTTCCATAATGTTCCATCGTTGCCTCGTAATTCTTTTTATCTCGTCCGAAATTTTTTTTGCAGAGACAGGATCTCTGAATTCATCTTGATATTTCATTCTTAAGTTCCTTAAATATCTCCCATTTGTTTTAGAATCTCAATCGTTTCTTCCGCATCTTTTTGATCAATCTTATTCAAAGCAAAACCAACGTGAGCCAAAACATAGTCGCCAATTTTTACTTCAGGCAGCCACTGAACGCAAATATCTTTCATGACGCCGCCAAAATTTACTTTAGCCATTTTTAATTCGGCGTTGCTTTCATCAATTGAGACTATTTTTCCTGGAACAGCAAGGCACATAACTGTTTCTCCTTAGATTATATTCCTTTTGAATTTAGTAGTTCTTCTAATTCTTTTGCTTTAGGTTTTTTAGAAGATAAGTAAGCGGCAATTTGTCCAACAGATACTCCTCCATCGTTTGGGGGAACCCTTTGATGCCAATAAACCTCAAAGTTATTATTTTCTAAAAGATGGATTGTTTTCTCGGTAAGAAATGTATTTTGAAAACATCCTCCGCTTAAAATAATTTTTTTACATTTTAGTTTCTTAACAAGCTCTAAAATAATTTTTGATAGTGTATTATGAAATTTTGCGGAGATTACAGCGCTGTTTTTAGCATTATTTATGTCAGCCAAAATGTTTTCGACCATTAGCTGCCAATCAATAATTAAAATTTCTTTTTCGGAAATGATAAAAGGATATTCTCCAAGCTCATTTAAATCGGCAGTGAATTCAAGCAGCATGGCGGCTTGTCCTTCGTAATTTGAAATGTTACAAATGTTAAGAAGTGAAGAAATCGCATCGAAGAGACGACCAACACTTGAAGTTTGTGGAGAGTTTATTTTTTTAGAAAGCAATTTTTTAATGATTTGTAAATCATTACTTGTGAAATTATCTCTAAAAGATTTTGGTGTACGATCGAAAAAGTTTTCACCGTAAATTTCGTAAAGCAATCCGCATGCAGATCGACGAGGTTCTTTAATTGCAGTTTCACCGCCTGGAAGCATGAATTTTCTGAGCTGCCCAACATGTTTGTAATCCGAATCATTAGAATAAAAAAATTCTCCGCCCCAAATAGTTTTATCTAAACCATAACCTGTACCATCCCATGAAACTCCAAGCGCTTCACCTTCAATTTGATTTTCTAATTTGCATGCAGCAACATGAGCATAATGATGCTGAACTTCCGATAGTGGAATATTTTTAGATCCAGCATATTTTGTTGAAAGATATTCGGGATGCACATCACAAACAATCATTTCTGGTTTGGCAAGATAAATTTCTTCGAAGTCTTTTATCGTTTTCTTAAAAGTTGAGTAGGATTCGTGGGTAGATAAATCACCAATATGCTGACTGATAAAAATGTTTTCGTTCTTTTTGATTGAAATTGTATTTTTCAAATGGCTGCCTACTGCCAAAACAATTTCATCATCATTTGTTGAAATATTATTTTCTATCTGTAAAGGGAGGGGAGTAAAACCTCGTGCTCTCCGCAAAATCATTCTTCGGTTATTTACGGATTTCACAATTGAATCATCAACATGACGGACAATTGGTCTGTTGTGTACAAGATAATAATCCGCAATGTTTTTAAGACGATGTAATGAATCATTCTCATCAATGCACATTGGTTCTTCGGAAAGGTTGCCGCTGGTTGCTACGATTGGAAAACTTAACTCTCTCATCAACAAGTGATGAAGTGGTGTGTAGGGAAGCATAATCCCAAGATAAGGGTTTTTAGGAGCAGTAAATTTTGAAATGGAAATATTATTTAAGCTGGATTTGATTTTTCTCTTTAAGATAACAATAGGCGATTCGGGCGACGTAAGCATACCATATTCGGTTTCGGAGATACTGCAAATTGATTTGACCATCTCAACATTTAGAAACATCAATGCAAACGGTTTTTCATCACGATGTTTTTTCTCTCTAAGTTTTTTTACCGCAGAATCATTTCGAGCATCAACGAGCAATTGAAAACCGCCTAAACCTTTTAATGCAATAATTTTTCCTTCTCTGATGAGCTTAGCTGTATCTTGTAAAGCTTGATTATGTGTTGCAATTGTTTTTCCGCTGCAATCCCATAATTCTAAATGAGGTCCGCATTTCGGACAAGCAATCGGCTGTGCATGAAATCTTCGATCTAAAGGATTTTCATATTCTTTTCTGCAATCTTCGCACATCTCAAAGATTTTCATGGAAGTGTTCGGTCTGTCATAAGGAATTTTTTCGATGATTGAGAATCTTGGTCCGCAATTGGTGCAATTTATAAATGGATAAAGATATCTTCTGTTCTTCGGATCAAGCATTTCATTTAAACAATCATCACACATGGAGATATCCGGCAAAATTAACGCGGAGATTTCCCCATCACTTTTACTTTCTCTAATTTCAAAAGAGTTGTATCCAACAGGATCAAGAAAAGAATATTCGAAGCTTACAATAATTGAATGCTTAGGTTTTTCCTTCTCAATTTTTTGGATAAACTCGCGCAAATTATTTTCGGAGCTTTCAACTTCAATGGTTACGCCGGAAGCCGAATTCACAACGTATCCTTGCAAGTTTAGCTGCTCGGCTAAGCGGTAGATGAATGGACGAAATCCAACACCTTGTACCGCCCCTTTAATTGAAATAGATAAACGTTTTTTCATTTATTCTTAATTTGGTTAGTAAGCCAATTACACCAATCAGGAATACCCGCATCTGTTTTGCATGAAACTTCAAATATCTTAAGAGATGGATTTATCGCTAATGCATTTTTCTTGATTGTTTCGATGGAACAGTTCACAAATGGTAGGAGATCAATTTTATTTATAATCAAGACGGATGAGTTACGAAACATTGCTGGATATTTTAGTGGTTTATCATCGCCTTCAGTTGTGCTGGCAATTATAACTTTTACGTCTTCACCAAGGTCATATCCTGCTGGACAAACTAAATTGCCAACATTTTCAATTATTAAAATCTCCGTATCTACATCTTTAAGCCGACCAAATGCGTCTCTAACCAAATTTGCTTCGAGATGGCAAGCCCCATTTGTTACAATTTGTACAACAGGAGTACCAAGTGCTTGAATTCGCTGTGCATCCAAATCTGTTTGAACATCTCCTTCGATGACAGCGACTTTAATTTTATTTTTTAGATGATTAAGAGTTCGCTCAACTAAACTTGTTTTGCCTGAACCGGGCGAGCTGACTAAATTTATAGCAAAAATATTTCTGGATGTAAAATATTTCCGATTCTCGGATGCAATCACATCATTCTTTTCAAGAATTTTTCTTTCTATAGTTATTAAGCTCATTTATTTCCTCAGAATATTTATTCAATTTCAATTTCTTCAACATTAAGATCATTCCCTCCTAACACGGTGATATTAGCGTTATTACAAGACGGACATAGAAAAATGAAATCGTCGGTCTCATAAATCTTTTTACAATTACTGCATTCAATAGTTACTGGAATGATTTTTATTATAAGCCGTGTCTTTTCAAAATTAGTGTCCTTGGTTATAGCTCCAAAGCAAAAATTAAGGGAATCAGGAAGAACGTTGCTCAATTTTCCAACTCGAACTTTTATAGATTTTACTATTGTAGTATTACCAGCTGGTAAATGCTGACTTACTACATCGAGAATTGATTGAGCAACAGACAGTTCGTGCATGGTTAAAAAATAAACTTAAAGTGTTTTGCTTGCTAGTTACCGAATAATATACGAATTTTATTATAAGAAAATCCATATCCCAAAGGGAATCTGGAAATATCAAATTTAATTTTTATTGAAATGAATCAAGAAGTATCTTTTCTTCTAGCAACGGCTGCGTTAATTGGATTTTCACACACTATTCTTGGTCCTGATCATTATATTCCATTTATTGCAATGTCAAAAGCGGGAAAGTGGACAAAAACCAAAACTTTTTGGATAACTCTTGTTTGCGGAATTGGACATGTTTTAAGTTCGGTAATTTTAGGCGCTTTGGGAATTGCCTTGGGTGTGGCTCTGCACAATCTTGAATATATTGAATCTGTACGGGGTGACATCGCAGGATGGTTACTTATTGCATTCGGTTTAGGATATTTTATCTGGGGAATTAAGAAAGCATTGCGAGGCAAACCGCATTCTCACATTCACTTACATGAAGATGGCGAAATACATTCACATAAGCACGGTCATGTGAATTCACACATGCACGTTCATATTTCCGAAAAAAAATCAAATATAACTCCTTGGATACTTTTTACAATTTTTATTTTCGGACCCTGTGAAGTTTTAATCCCTATTTTGATGTATCCTGCAGCTAAAGAAAATCTATTGGGGCTGATCCTTGTCACGTCAGTTTTTGCTCTAGCTACAATTAGCACCATGCTTGTAATAGTTTTCGTCTCGCTTAGTGGATTTCAATTTATTCCAATGCAGAAGTTTGAAAAATATATGCATGCTTCGGCGGGTTTTGTAATTTTACTTTGCGGAATTGCTATTCAGTTTCTCGGATTGTAAAATCACAAATCCATTTGATTAAACTGCGCTAATCACATTACATTTGACATTGTAATGATTGGGCTTTAATCACCACGACTTAGTTAAATTTGAATGAATCGCAATGACGCTGCAGTTGTTAGTAGAATCGTTATTTCTTGATTCACAATTACTCTGCAAATATTTTATTTTCACTTAAAGCGTCATCAGAATAAGCTTCCTGCCTCATCATAGGAAGATAAATAATAAACTCGCTTCCGCTTCCAAGTTCACTATTAACAAAAATTTCTCCGCCATAAAATTGAACAATCTCCTTAACCAAGCTTAGTCCCAAGCCTGTACCAAGCTGTTCTGCTTCTTTTGCGTTTTTACTTCTGTAAAACTCTTCAAATATTCTATCGCGATCATCTTGTGGTATTCCTATGCCTGTGTCCTTCACTATAAAGCCAAATTTATCTTCCGTGCAAACGGGTGTTACAATAACCTTTCCGCCTTCAAGTGTGTATCGTAGTGCATTGGTTATAAGATTTGCCGCAACTCGCTCAAAACCATTTACATCGAGTTGAACCGAAATGTCATCCTGCAAGGGGTTAAATACAAGTTCTATCTTCTTATTTGCTGCAAACACTTTATATTGTTTTACGATGTGACCAAGCCACTCGCTAAAATTTGTTTCTTCGATTACTGGTTTTTCTATTTTAAGATTGTACTGTGTCACGGCAATCATTTCCTTAATCATATCAATAACTTGAGAAGACCTTTTCTCGGCTTTGAATACCATATCTCTAACTTCTTTTCGCAATTCCTCCGCATAAAGACTTTTAACTACTTGCAGTGTGCTTTGTATTGCGATCATCGGAGATTTTATTTCATGCGCGGCAAAACGAAAAGCTTTGTTTCTATCTTTTATTGACTTTTCAAGCAGAGCATTTTTATCATCAATCGTTCTCTTTAAAGAACGAAACCTCATCATAAAATTATTAATGATGTATATGCCCGAAAAATTTATGATATAAAATGCTGCAAGTGATGTAATAATTAATGAAAGTGATATTGGTTCATTTCTAAGAATATAGCTGCTGCCGGTTGGATTAACGTGCTCAATAATAGTCCAGACTGTTAATAAGAAAGCCGCTAATAAAGCATTAACATACGGAAGTACAAAACCAGGAAAGAGAATTCCCGAAAAGATGACCTGCACAATGTAAAGAAAGAAAAATGGATTACCGATTCCGCCCGAGTAATGAACAATAAACGAAAGCAGTATAAGATCAATTACTATTTGAATTTCTGCAAATGCTAATTGCTGACGCTCATTTTTGAAATTAAAATGACGTATTACGATGAAATATGTAATATTAATGCCAATCAAAATAACTGTCGTATTTATTATTTCATTAAATCCGATGTTAAGGTCTAGTATTTTAGCCGCGATCGGAACAGAAATAATAATTACTATTATGGCAATCCAACGCAAATTAACATACCACAACAAGCGATCTTTTAATGAAGCAACCGTTTGAAATGGTAAATAATTAGCGGGCTGATTTTTATTTGATTTTCTCATCTAAATAAAAAAATTTTTTTATTGCTTGACTTACTTGCAATGAAACCTTTTTACCCAACTCAGTATTCTCTGGTTGAATACCAATATATATAAAATCCATTTTATTGTTCAGTGTAAGAAATTGCTCAACAATCTTAATTGAAAATGCGTGCGTGCTGAAATCAATATTAGCAATATTGTCCGATTCGATAAATGAAATTTCTCCTGGTTCTCCTCCCCAATTAGCAGCATCAATAAAAACCGCAGCTTCAGGATTGTAATTTAAAATCTCCTGAAGGTAATTTTCCGGATTTTTGCCTGCAATAATAAATTTTGAATTTTCAAATGCTGATGTTGTTTTAAGAATATCAATAAACAAAAGTCCCGCTAAATCATCTCCTCTTGTTTCATTACCCAGACCAATGAACACGATTTTATCATTCTTGTATTTTGCAAGCTTATTTATTAAATGAGTAAAATTCATCTTCAACCACAATTTTATGTCTGCATTTTGGACACACTTCCTTAATTTGATCTTCTCTTCTAATTCTTGATTTTGGGTTGGCTGGTCCTAAATCAAAAAACTTTTTTTGTGTCTCCAATAGAAAATTTGGATGAGCATATGCTTTTGCACCAATTCGATCGACTATCCAATTAAGCTGATCTCTTGGTGCGATGGTTTCTCTGCAAATTTCACACAGCACAAGTTCCTTCTCTACGGATTCGAATGCTGCGGCATCATATCTGCCAATAGCACCCAAGGAATATTGGTTGGATAATCTTATTCCTAATTTTGTAATACACTTTTCCTCGCACTGCCCGCAATGAATGCACGAGAAATAATCAATGGTTAGCTTACGTGACTTTTTTGTTTTATCATCGCTAAGTGTTATGGCTTCGGGTGGACAAACTTGAGCACACGTTCCACAGCCAACGCAATCTGCTTCAAAGTATTTTGGAAATCCTCTGAAGTCCTCAACGGCAGTATATCCTTCCTTAGGAAATTTTGTCGTATATGGTTTGGAGAAAAAGGATCCGAGTGCCTCTTTTATTTCACGAATTTTTGGTAGAAACATTTCTACTCCACTGCATTTTTAAAAAGTTAAACTGTTTTTATTTCTTCCTCAAGTGTTTCTGGGGAGCCGTCTTCTTTTAATTCCTTATCCTCTTCATATCTGTCAATAACTGAAATTTTTGCAAGAGGAATTCTACTTCGATGGGCGGCTCTTGATATAACGTGAGCAGCTGTTGGTGATGCGAGGAAAATAAAGACAATTCCAATTAATGCTTTGACTCCAAAGCTTGAGAATCCCTGCATCAAAAAAATTCCGAGTAAAATTCCAACAGATCCGAAAGTAACACATTTTGTTGCCGCTTGAAGGCGATTATAAACATCCGGAAGACGGACTAACCCAAGCACGCCAAGAAAGTCAAACGCCACGCCAATATAAATTAAGCCCATGCCGATTGATTCAATCATCTAAATTCCTCCCTTCAAGAATTTTTGCAAAACCAAGTGTTGCCACAAAGCTCAATAATGCCCAAATAAGTCCAATGTCCATAAAAAATGCTTCTTTGTGATGAAGTCCAAATAGAGCAAGCATCCCTATAATTAAAACTCCAAGTATATCCACCGCAACAATTCTATCGGCAGCCGAAGGGCCAAAAATAACTCGCAGTAAAACCAAGGTGCTGCTAAATAGAATTACGTTTATGAGTTTAAATAACACCTCGCCTTCATAAATGAAAAAGTTAAAGTAGAAGAAAGCTAAGAAGATAATAAGCCCCAAAATCCATTTCAGCAGTTTCATTCAAAAACCTCCGTTAGAATTTTTTCAAATCTGTGGCCTATTCGTTTTGTAGATTCATCAACAGATTCAACCTCTGCTTTTATGCAATGAATGTACATTTCTCCTTTATCTCGATTTACGTCAACCGTTAGTGTTCCAGGAGTTAATGTTATCGAATTGCTTAAAATTGTAATTGCAGAATCTTTTTTTAAATCGGTTTTAATTTTCACTATTCCCGGTTTAATTGGCAGGTACGGATGAATTACCAAATAAGCAACTTCGAAATTTGCTTTTATCATTTCCCAGAAAAATTTGAAAATGTAGATGATGAAATATAGTACTCGCCTAAATGGGTGCTGGGATTTTTCGGTTGTAATAAGAAAATGCCCTGCCAGTAGACTTATCAGCGCTGCTAAAACCATTCCGACTATTACTTCCTCATAACTTTTTATATCTGTTAGTGCAATCCACACAATAAATGAAAATATAAAAACGATTATTCTGCTTTTATTTTTTATTTTCATTTTCATCTCCTTATCACAAGTTGAATGGACGGTGTGCTATCAATAATGGCTTTTACAACCGGATCAAGCGTGAATTCCTTTATGCCAGGAACAATCATTAAGCTTGATATTAAACACAATACAGCTAAAATGATCATTGCAAAATTCATTCTCCACTCAACGGGGTTAATTACAGAGGAAATTATATTCTCTCCTCTGAAACCGTATCTTTGGACTTTCATAAATGAAGCAAGTGTTAAGATGCTTCCAATGATTGCGAGGAACGCATAACCCATCAAGCCAGCTTGAATTGCCGCAATAATTATTATCAGCTTACTAAAGAATCCATTAAACGGAGGAATACCTGAAATTGACAGAGAAGCAATCATCGAAGTTTGAGATGTTGTGGGCAAAACTTTTGTGAGATTTCCCATTTTCTTTAAGTCGCGTGTGCCCAAAGCATATTCAACCGATCCCGCATTATAAAACAACAACGATTTGAAGATTGCGTGATTGAATAGATGAAATACTGCTCCAAGAATTCCCAGAGGAGTTGCTATTCCTAATCCTAAAAGAATATACCCGATTTGACTTATGCTGTGATAAGCAAGTAATCTCTTCATATCCCATTGACCAACAGCGAGAAAAACTCCAATTATTATGGAGACAGTTCCCAAAACCAAAAATATTTTATTAAATACTTCAGGTGCGTTGAATACACCAAAGAAAATTCTTATTAATACATAGATTCCAAGCGCTTTAATTAATACACCTGACAGCATAGATGAAATTGGTGCCGGGGCAGATGAATGTGCATCTGGAAGCCAAGCATGAAAGGGCATTGCGGCTGCTTTCAAACCAAATCCAGCTAAAAACAATCCGCCAACCCAAAGTATAATAGTTTTGTTTAACTGCGGAACTATTTCAGCTATTTTGGATAAGGTTAGCGTTGATGCAGCGCTGTAAAGAACAGCTATTCCCAACAAAATAATTAGTGATGATACAGAACCCATAACAGCATACTTAAATGCCGCTTCAAATTCCTCTGCTCTGCTGCCGTAAGAAACAAGTGCAAAGGCAGCAAATAAGGCAATTTCCATGAAGACATATAAATTGAATAGATCGCCAGTTACAATAACTCCGTTCATTCCAGTTACAAGCAGCATAAACAATGCGTAGTACTTCCAGTCTTTTGAGAGATGCCTGATATATTGAACTGAAAACATCAATGATGTAAGAGAAATAATCGCAACCATAACAAGCATGAATGATGTTAATGCGTCTTGAACAAGTACAATACCATACGGAACCTTCCATGCACTCATTTCATAAGTAACAGTTTCTTCTTTCATGACAACAAAAGAAAAAACAGAAAGCACAAGTACTGCCGAGACTGCAATAAAACTTAAGAAAACTGCCCAGTCATCCTTTTTACCAGCAATAAGTGTAATTAAGAAAGCGGCAAGCAGTGGAATAATTATGTAATAAGGAAGAATCATCCTGATAACCTCCTTATCTTTGTAATATCGAACGTGTTATATTTTTCAAAGAGGCGAATTGCAAGTGCTACGAGAAGTGCTGTGGTTCCCAGTTCAATTACAATTGATGTTAGCACTAAAGCTTGCGGCAGCGGATCAACCATTTGTTTGGGTGTTGCACCTTCTGTTAATATTGGATAGAACGAATTGTTCCGATATGCAAAAAGTATTAACATCAAGTTCACCGCATAACCTAAAATTCCTATTGATAAAATGATTTTTATAAAATCTCTTTTGGTAAGCACTCCATAGAGTCCTACAAGGAAAAGCAAAAAGCAAAGAAGATAAACAATCATAAGTCATTCTCCTTTCCCAATTTTAAAACCCGCCAAAGCCCACACAACAAGAAAGAGAGACGTTCCAACTTTTATTCCTATTATAATGTTAAGTGGAAGAATAGTGCCGGCACTGATTAGATGAAATAATTTTCCTTTGGTGATAAAGTTCGCAAGGAATGCTCCCCCAATCGAAATCCCAAGAATACCAACAACAAGAAATAAAATTGCGCTTGCAGCTTCAACGTCGTGAAGTAGATTTATATTAAGCCAATTAGCAGTAAACTTTCTGCCATAAGCAAGCATTACATTTAGAAAGGCGAGTGCGATAATAACTCCTCCGCCAAATCCCCCGCCGGGCGTAAGATGCCCATGCAGTATAATGTAAAAGCCGTAGAGCAAAATCATCCAAACACTAATTCTTGTAACGGTTTTTACAATGAATGTCATTCCATCATTTTGCCGCATTGTTTCTCTCCGATTTTTCTTTTTTGGTTTGAGATTTTATTCTAAGAATAGTAAACGCTCCAATAATTGAAGCAAACAAGACAGTAACTTCACCAAGAGTATCATAAGCTCGATAATCAAGAACAATTGAGCTAACAAGATTAGCTGCCCCTGTGTCTTTTGCTCCATTGTCTAAATAATATTGTGCTGTTGTCATTAAGGGTTCCCCAAAAGGCGGAATAAGTTTAAAAACAGAAACGCTGATAATAAAAATTGCAGTTAGCGTGATTAGAGTAACACCAACAAGAATTTTGTTTACTCTTGACGGTTCTTCCTTGTGATAATCTTTCTTTATAAATGCTCTAACCAGAATTATCAGAGCAAATATCTCGAACAGAAACTGCACAATTGCCAGATCGGGTGCTTCAAGAAATAAAAATGAAATCGAAACACCAAGCCCAACCACTCCAATTGACACTATTGAAGATAATATGTCTTTAATTTCAAGCGCCACTATAGAAGCAATTATCATAAAGCTAAGAACAAATATCAGCCATGTTTCAACAGGCATTTTAATACCTCCACAAAATTTTTCTTATACAAAAAGAATCATAATCAATACGCCGACAACTATATAAAGCAAGTAAAGCTGCAACTGCCCTGGATGGGCTTTCTGCAATAATCCAGAAAATGAAAAAGTGAACTCTTTGCAAAGTTCATAAAGATCAAAGTATTTCTTTTCTGCGGCGTTGTAAATGTTTTTAAGCAAAGTGAAGTTTCTAATTTCGTTGTAGAATTCTGTTCCTGATATTCTAAATTTTTCTAACGCAGGCATTCCCCCAACATAAACCTCATCATATCTTACCTTTGCCGTTAATCCGTAAATTAAAATTCCTAATAAGAAGGCAATACCAAAGAGAACTACAATAAGAATTGGATCATACAAACCGATAAGAGCGGGCATCGTAAATCCGAGTGAATCAACAACAGGATAAATAAACTGCTGAAGAGGAATTAACACTGCAAAAATTCCGAATAAAATACAAAGAACTGAAAGCGAGCCGGTGGCAAACCATTGATTAGCAGGTGCTTCTTTAATATTGTTATAAATTTCCGGACGTCTCCCAAGAAATATTGCGTGGATGAATTTCATAAAACTTGCAAGTGTAAGCGCACTTCCGAAAATTGCCAATATGATGCACGATAGAAGCCAAAGCTGATAACCGGCACTTAGCGTTGATGTCATTTCAATTAGTCCCTGGTAAATCATCCATTTAGAAAAGAACCCGTTAAATGGGGGGATTCCTGATATTGAAAGGGCACCGATTAATGCCATCATAAAGGTAATTGGCATTTTCTTGCCAAGTCCGCCAAGATAATCAAGTTCATTAGTTCCCGTTTTTTTCTCAACCGATCCAAGCGATAAAAATAAATTTGATTTGTAAATTGTATTGTTAATCATATGAAACAATCCGCCAATAAACGCCAGCATACTTCCGCTGCCAACACCCATAATCATGTAGCCAACCTGGCTCACCGCATGATATCCCAGCAATCTTCTTCCATTATGCTGAATCATTGCCATCATAACTCCCGTTATTACCGTTAGTGCACCAAGAGTAATCAAAATCATATATATAAGTGGGTAGACAAAGAAAAATGAAGTTACCATTCTTGCAAGCAGATAAATTCCAAGCAGCTTATCCAAAGAAGCAGGTAACAGCGCTGCACTTTCAACCAGAGAGTTTTGACTGAAATCCGGAACCCATGTGTGAAAGGGAAAGCCACCGGCTTTTGCAAATGCAGCAATCAACAAAAAGACAAAAGCAATATGTGCCATTTCTCCTTGAAGCGGAATTTTGGGATTGTTCAACGACCAGCCAGTTGCCGGTGAAATTAACCACATAATTATAAGTGCCATTAGAAGAAAAGCATCGCTGCCGCCTATGATGATAAATGTCTTCTTGGCGGCTTGAGGAGCATCTTGTGTATTGCCCAATGTTCCAAATAAGTACAGCGTAAGTCCGCTCAATCCCCAGAAAATTAAAAAGCTAAGTGCGTGTTCACTTAAAACAACTGCGTTGCAAAAAGAAATGGTTAATGGATAAAGAAAGAAAAATCTTTTCTCTGAATCTCTATCAACACCGCGTAAAGAAAAAATTAGAATAATAAAACTCAGCAGTTGAATAAATGTCAGCACAAACAAGCTCATTTTATCGGCAGAAAGTACTGTTTGGCCAAATAATGAAAATGTTTGAGCAGGCATTCGATAAAGAAAATAAATGAATATTGAGGTAATTGTTAAACTGAACGCTGTTAGAATTTTTCTTATCGCTGCGGGAAGAAACATACTAAATGTTGCAGCAATGAGGGGAACGAGAATCAAAAGGAGTAATTCATTAATGATTGTCATTTCATTTTCCTCCTTAAAACTTCCGTTTTCTCACATGATAATTTCATAAGATCTATTTTGAAAGGATCGTGATTCTTATCTATAATTTTCATTGATCTTTCAGTACAGCAATAGCAAGGATCAACTGCTGCAAGAGTAATCAATGCATCTGCAACAGGAATACCTTTACATGAAGCTTTAAATGTTGGGATGTTTACATAGCTTGGTGCTCGAACTTTATGCCGTACAGGTCTATTTGTTCCATCTGATCTGACATAATGAAACACTTCCCCCCGCGGTGCTTCATATCTACCAATGCCTTCGCCTGGAGTAATTTCTTTAACATTGTTTATGGTTGGTCCGCTTATGCTTGTAAGTTTTTCGAGGCATTGCCTGCAAATTATTATTGATTCAAAAGTTTCAAGGAGTCTTACTACAAGCTTATCATAAACATCTCCGTTCTCAGTTACAATAACATCAAAATCAACGAGTCCATAAGCATCGTTCGGTTCATCTTTTCGAACATCTGTCTTAACACCAGAAGCTCTTGCGACAGGACCAACCGCACAGTAATCAACAGCAGCTTGCTTAGATAATACGCCTACACCCTTTAAACGCGATTTAAGAACAGGATCATCTTTTGCAGCTTTAGCAATCATTTGTAATTTTTTTTCAATATCATTCAGAATATCAAGCAAACCTTTTATTTTATTTGGATCAACATCTTTTGCAACACCGCCAACTCTTAACATACCATAATGATTTCTATTACCTGAAATTATTTCAAACATCTGAAGAACAGGTTCTCGATATTTCCATGCCCACATCCATAGCGTATCATATCCAATAAAATGCCCCGCCAACCCAAGCCAGAGTAAGTGGCTGTGTATTCTTTCAAGTTCGCCGACCAAAGTTCTTATATATTTTGCACGCAACGGTATTTCAATATTATCAATGTCTTCAATTGCATGAACGAGGGCAAGTGGATGAGATGTTGAACAAATACCGCAAATTCTCTCAACCAAATAAATTGATTGTGTGAATGTTTTCGATTCCGACATAAATTCATGACCGCGGTGCATCCATCCAATTTCAAGATCAATATCAACAACGGTTTCGCCATCAACCTGAAGAGTGAAATACTCTGCTTCTTCAAGTAGAGGATGAAAAGGACCAATGGGAATTACATTTTTATTCATTATTATTCCTCCTGTGTCTTAGCGGTTGTGTAAGATTTCGAGGATGATTTCCCGTAAGCAGCGGTTCTGGATTTGGATGACCATTGAAAAATATTCCAAGCATTTCTGCCATTTCTCTCTCAATCCATTCTGCCCCTTTAACTACAGGGGTAATGGAATTCATTTGGGGATTTTTTTTATCACTCATTACAACCCTTGGGCAATAATAATTTCCTGTTGTGTCATGGGAAAAGTGATAAAGAACTTCAATTCCTCTATACGATTCTTGACCAGTTGCGGTTGATAATCTGCAGCCCATTTTATTAAAAAGATGATCAGCAACTTCAAGTATATTTTCATTCTTTACTTCGAAGTAAAGCCGTTTGTTCTTCAAAGTTTTTGCGAGAATCTTATCTCCCATCAACGATAGAAAGTCTTTGTAATTATCCATTTAAAACTCCTATTAACTTTGCAACACCTTCAATCATTGCTTCAGGTTTTGGCGGACATCCGGGAATCAATAAATCGAAGGGAATCACGTCTTCTCTTTTCTCAACGATATTGTAACTTCCTTTAAAGCAGCAAGCTGAAGATGGACATGTACCCACACCAACAACAAATATTGGCCGCGGAGCTTGATCATAAATTTTTTTTAATTTGGGTGCAACTTTTTGGTTAATCACACCGCTAACTAGAAGTACGTCCGCATGCCTGATTGATCCTACCAGCTTTATTCCAAATCTTTCAATGTCATATTTGGGCGTGAGGAGATCGAGTATTTCAATATCGCAATTATTGCATGGCGATGCACTCACATGAAATACCCAAATTGATTTTGCTAAGCGTTTGTTATACCAGCTCATAAAAGACCTCAATAATTAAAAGGCAAATATCTTCCTTCGCTTTTCTCGGTGCAGAAATACTTTCACGAAGCTGCACGGAGTAAACCCAGAGAAACACGAAGTTTTAAAAACCAAACACAGACAACACTATTGCTATTAATGAAATTGGTGTTGCGTACTTCCAAAAAAAATTAAGTGCTGTGTCTATTCTGATCCGAGGATTAGTGTTCTTGATGATAATCATAAGAACGACTATCAATAAATATTTTAAAACGCTCCAAAGAATTCCAATTCCTTCAAAGCCAAATCCGCCCCAGAATAAAAGAATTAGAAGGAAAGGAAAAACCACATACATCATAAAATGATTTAGTTTCCAAAAACCAAGCGGCGGACCGCTGTATTCGATGAATGGTCCTTCAACAATTTCTGTTTCGGCTTCAGGAATATGAAATGGAGGCAATGTCATTTTGGCTTGAATACATAAAAGAGCGAAGATAAAACCGATCACTCCCGAAATTGATCCCACAAACATCCCATTTGTCTGCTGAAATAAAATAATTTTTTGAAGATCGAGTTGATAACCGGATTTAATAATTGGAATAAGCAAAACCAGAATAAAGACAAGTTCGTCTGCCAAGAGAAGCTTGATTTCTCTGCCTGCACCAAGACTTGAGTAAACATTGCCTGACGCTGCTCCTCCAAGAATTATCATTACCGAAAACAGCATCAGCAAATACATAACCACAATTATGTCTCCGCCAAAACTTAGATTAAAAAACAATACGGTTCCAACAATTGCAGAAACAAGCACAAGCATTGCAAATGATATAAATGGCGACGCAATAAATATTGAATGCACACCTTCTCTCACAACTAAAGTTTCTTTGCCAAGCAGTTTAAAAAAGTCGTTAAAGTTTTGTAAGAATGGTGGTCCAACTCTGTATTGAAATCTCGCTGAGACTTTCCTGTCAATCCAGCCAACTGTTAATCCAAGTATAGCAGTGAATAAGAATCCGGGAAAAATCAGCAGATAAAAGATCAATTCGGGTTTCATATTCTTCCCTCCTTATGAAGCCAACTTGGAGATTTAACTGCAAGATGCTCTCCAACGAAATAAATGTGCTGCGCTGTATCTTCCTTTTCAAAATGCTTCATCACAAAGGAATTGTTGGGTGAAGTTTTTACACATGATGGTTGATAATCCGGATTTGCATTTAGCTGATTTAAACAATAATCACATTTTGATGTAACGTAATTAATAACTTCAGGAAATATTGTTCCGAACGGACAAGCAAGAATGCAGCTTCTACATCCGACACAACGCATGTTGTATCTTTTCACCAAACCATTTTCCTGGTGTTCGAGAGCTTCCTTTGGACAAGCATCAACACAAAAGGCATCTTTGCACTGTCTGCAGTAAGCCGAAAATTCTGCTACTTCAAGAAGCGAAAACTGACCCTTGTTCATTCGGTGAAACATATATTCACATTTAATTGATTCGGCTGAAATCCCCGATTCTAAGATTACCGGTATGTCTATAAATAATCTTTTCATTCCCAAATTGCCTCCTCGTTTTTAATCTGATCATAAGTAAATACTGGACCATCCTTACAAGCATAATACTTACCCATCACGCAATGGCGGCATTGACCAAAACCGCAATACATTTTCTTTTCCATTGAGAGATAAAGGTTTTCTTCTTTGTAGCCGTACTTTAGAAGATCCATCGTACCAAACTTCATCATTACAGGAGGACCGCAGACAATTGCCGGATTACCATTTGGTTTCATTTCTATTTTTTGAAGCAGTTTTGTTACAAGACAAACATCCTCTTCCCATTGTTCGCCATCTGGTACTTGATCAACAGCACGAATAAATCTTACATTGTCGTATTTCCTCCACTCGGTTGCTTCATCCTTATAAATACAATCCTTTGGAGTTTTGGCTCCTGCTAAAAATGTGATGCTGTTATATTCTTTATTATCATGAAGCATTGTTAGGAATAGAGAGCGAAGTGGAGCCAATCCACATCCACCACCAAGAATCAAAACATCTTTTCCTTTAAATTTTTCAAGAGGATAATTTGAACCGAACGGACCTCTTATTCCAATAACATCGCCTGGTTTTGTTTCATGAACATATTGCGTGACAAATCCCGTTTTCATAATTGTCACATCAAGATTTTCAGAAATGTAATGCGACGATGAGGGTGTGAATGGACCTTCACCAATGCCAGGCACACTAATCTCAAGGAACTGTCCTGTTCTAAAAGGTATCGGTCTTTGGGGCTTCATTCGAAGCGTACGAATAAGCGGTGATTCTTGAACAACGTCGTAAATCTCTGCCGGAATTACTTCATAAGGATTTTGCATTGCAAAGTTCCTATTATTATTTAAGATTTTTCTAAAACCGATTGACTTATGTTTTTAACTGCTTTTCTAAAATCAATTTGTGCCGTGCATGCCTCGGTGCACCTGCCGCAGCCGGTGCATCCAATTTCGCCAAAGTTATGATTCATAAAATCAAATTTGCACAGATACCTGTTTCTGAAGCGTTCGGTCATTTTATGTCGCGGGCTTCCGCCGCCGGCAACTCTCGCATATCCAAACCATTGACATGAATCGTAGCTTCGAACTTTTGCAAACTGTTTTTTTGAGCTTTCATCGTTTAGAATTAAACAATAGCACGTTGGACAAATATTAGTGCAAGCACCACAACCAACACATTCTTCCGATTCTTCTTGCCAGAGAGCCATCTCAGATTTCCTAAATTTCGAGTAATCATTTGATCTTTCGTATTGTTGGTTTTGCTCTTTCAAAAGATTTAAAGTATGATTTCTTTTTTCCGCTACTTTGCTCTCATCAGAAGCCGTGTGTTCCTTAACAGGAATTTCCTTTTTCATTTTGTCTAAGAATGCGTTGCCTTGCTCTGAGCCAGCATTAAGCAAGTAGCTGCCATTAATTCTTGAGAGGTTAATATCAAATCCTTTTTCAGAGTAGGGCTTCCCGCCGACAACATTGCAGTGGCAAGTCGAACAAATTTCATCACAATCAGAGGAAGCAATCAAAGTGTTCTTTCTCCAATTATAATAGGCCGGATCAACGAATCCGCTTTCAAGCATTGCTTTGTCAAGAATCAACAGCGCTTTCAGGTCACAGGCTTTCACGCCAACAATCAACCGCTTTTTTGCAATATCATCTACCGGATATATTTTTTCTCTTGTCAGATAAAATAGAATTTTCAAAGGATCAATTGTTCTGAATGAATTTAACGAGTTCGAGTTTTTTTCGTTTAGTTTTTCAAAACGAAGTATTGCCGGTTTGTTTTGACAGTAGTTTACTTTATGAGTAGTTATAACTTCGCTAAAGTCAGTAAGTCCAGAGTTAACTCTATTTAAAAAGGATTCAAAGTCCTTTGTAGAAACAATCATTGTAATCTCTCCTTTTTATGGAGCATTAAATAAAATATTTCAACAGCACACAAAAGCTATTAATTTCCGCTTAAGACTTTATCACAGATAATTAATCTTGCTTTAATAAATAATGTTTCGAAATAGAGTATCAGCGAAAGAGAATGAAATTTGAAAGAATGCAGAATTTTATAGTCCCCTATTTTATTCCGCAGAATGGAGAATAAGAATTTTGAAAACGCTGAAACATTAGAAGTCTGTTCTTCAGTACACGGCATACAGGCTTTTAATGGAGTTCTATTCCAGAAAATCAAGACCGCCTCTTAAGTGCTGTAACTTAAGTGAAAACCGATACGTTAATTACGAGAACAGGAAAAAGTACAACCGAAACTTAACCCTGACCGAAATAATTGTCAACAAGAAAAGATGTTCTTCGTAGCAATTATTAAAGTTCTATTCATATTCTGATAAACAACTGGTTTTTAATCTGATCTGCCCTCATTAATATTTAAGGGGCAGCGTAGCAGATAGCTAAATTTTGGTTCAATTGCCTGTCGAACTTGACAAACAATTATAATAAAGTAATGTTTGCAATAGACCAACTGATTTACAGTAAAAACATAGGACTTAAATGGTCTGAAAATTTAACTCAAATCATTTTATTAACATTTCGAGGAACACAAAATGAAAAATATAAAGAGCATTTTGATTGTTGACGATGAACCGGATGCCATAGAATTTGTTAAAGCTGTTCTTTCGGACATTGGCGAATTCAATATCATTCCTGCCAAAGATGGAAACGAGGGCATAAGTAAAGCTGTTGCCAACAAACCTGACCTAATCATTCTCGATGTTATTATGCCTGGAACCGATGGTTTTCTTGTCTTTCATGAATTGAGAAATTCAAAAGAAACTAAAGACATTCCCGTAATTATGCTAACGGGAGTGGCTGATAAAATTGGCATTAAGTTCTTGAAAGATGACATGAAAAATTATTTGGGCAATGAACCAATCGAGTACATTGAAAAACCTCTTGATCCCGAGTTGCTAAAAAAGACAGTCCGCCAAGTTTTTAATCTGTAAACTCTTTATGGAGAATATTGTAGAAAAAATTCTTGAGCTTTCAAAGTTTTCCGAATCCAAATTTCCTATTGATAGCTTCTTAGAAGAATTATTGCCTAAAATTCTGAATGCTCTTGGTGCCGAATTTTGTGCAGTGGCTTTTCCTGAAAAAGCAGACGACCCGCTTTATTTTCACATGTGCTGCTGGAAGTATAATAATTTCACCAAGACTTTTCTTAACGATTTCCTAAGAGTAAAAAAAGGTGTGAGCTCCATTGGAATTTGTGCTGAAAAGCGAACCATGCAAAGTTTAATTGAACAAGATATTTTACCAGTCGAAAAGGAAGAATACAGGGAAAAATTTAATATCAAGCCAACTAACATTTTAGCCATCCCAATGTTAAGCAGAGGAGAATTGATTGGCGTAATCGCGGTTTTGAATAAGTCCGGTGAAAACGATTTCTCCGAAGATGATAAAACGAGTCTAAAAATATTTGCCAGCTATGCCGCAATAATAATTGATAACTCAAGACTATGCGAAGAATCCGCCACACACGAAAGAATTTCAAATTTGGGACAAAGTATAATCAACTCTGCACACGGACTGAAAAATATTCTAAATAATATGGACGGCGGTGCCTTTATAGTTGAAAAAGGAGCAGCATCCAAGAACTTAAAAGAGGTGGAAAAAGGATGGGACATAATTAAGAGAAACTCGCAGAGATTGAGAGACTTGGTATTAGATATTCTGCTTTACTCAAGACCTAAAAAGGCAGAATTTAAATCATCAGACATAAATCAAATTTGCACTGATATTGAAGAACTGCTTTCGCAGAACGCTAAAGAAAATAACGTTGAAATTAAATTGTTTTTGGATCGGAGCATTAAAGATTTTTGTTTTGATCCGGTTGGAATTCACAGATGTTTATTAAACTTGATTTCTAATGCTGTTTATGCGTGCATTCAAAAGGGTGGTGGACGCGTAAATGTAACCACAAAATTAAAAGAGAATACTCTGCTTGAGATAATTATATCAGATAATGGCGTTGGTATAGCGAAAGAAAATCTTGCTCACATATTTAACGTGTTTTTTACAACTAAAGGATCGCACGGTACCGGCTTGGGATTGGCAGTCACAAAAAAAATAATTGACGATCATAATGGAACTATTGAAGTAAAATCTTTAATTAATGTCGGAACAAGGTTTATTATTACTCTGCCAAATCAAAAAATATAACGAGTGACAGTAGAAATATATTAATCATCATTAACAATCCGATCTATCTTAGAAAAATTCTTTAAGAATGAAACGTCTCCCAAAACAAGTTCTCATTCTCAGCTTCATTAGTCTTTTTACAGACATGGCAAGCGAGATGCTCTACCCGATCACTCCGATTTTTCTTTCAACAGTGCTTGGCGCATCAATGGCTGTGGTTGGAATGATTGAGGGTTTAGCAGAAGTTACTGCCGGATTGCTTAAGGGATACTTTGGAGTTCTGTCTGATAAAGTTGGCAAGAGATCAGTATTTGTTGTGCTTGGTTATGGTTTATCAGCTTTAGCTAAACCATTGCCCGGAATGATTCCAAACACCATAACGGTTTTAATTGCTCGAGTTACGGATAGAATCGGTAAAGGAGTTAGAACTGCCCCTCGAGATGCTTTGCTTGCAAGCTATGCCGAAAATAATACCGGCGCTGTTTTCGGTTTTCATCGTGCAATGGATACGCTTGGTGCAGTTATTGGTCCTTTATTAGCATTGTTTATGCTGAATTTATTAAAGTTTGATTATCAAACCATTTTTATTATTGCATTTGTACCCTCGCTAATCGCCATCATCTTCGCTCTATACGTTAAAGACAAAAAAATTGAAAAAAAATCGAGTCAAGAGCATGATTTGCTTGGCTTCTGGAAAAGCTCGCCGAAGCAGTATAAAACTTTATTCTTTTTGATAACTATCTTCTCTTTGGTAAACAGCAGTGATGTTTTTCTAATATTGAAATCTAAAAATATTTCCGGCTCAGATACTTTGGCAATTGCCGGCTATATTTTTTATAACATCATATATGCTGCCTCTTCTTATCCAATTGGATTGTTTGCTGATAAACTTGGAAAGAAAAAAGTTTTTATTGTGGGCTTGATAATTTTTTCTGTGGTCTATTTTGGCTTCGCTTCAACTAACAGTTTTATAGTCATCTGGATACTGTTTGCATTGTATGGAATTTATGCATCTGCAACCGAGGGAGTTTTAAAAGCATGGGTGAGTGATTTAGTTCCGGATCAAAATAGGGGTTCTGCAATTGGCTTGATTACAATGTCATCAAGCATTGCTGGGATGATCGGTTCAGTACTTGCCGGATTTCTATGGGATAAGTTCGGTTCACATGTGCCGTTCTATGTTTCCTCGGTGGTCAGTTTAATGGTTGCTTTCTCTCTTTATCAGTTCAGTAAAAAGAAATCATAACAAGTCTTTAAGTTTCAATTGTATCAAGTCCCATGCTTCTCTAACATGTCTTTCCTCTGTTCTTAAACCAGAAATTGAAACTCTCAAAACAAATTTGCCATTCAGCTTCGTGTGAGATATAAAAAGTTTGCCTGTTTCATTTATGTTTTGTAAAAGTTTCTCATTCAATACATCAATCATTCCTTCTTCATTAATTCGAACCGGATGCGCACGAAAGCAAACTGTGCTGAAAGGTGTCGGTGCCATTCTTTCAAAATCGGGATGCTCATCTATCCATTTTGTAAATAGCTGACCAAGACGAATGTGCTCTCTGATTCGTTCAATGATTCCATTTACTCCGAAGTACCTTATCACAAACCAAAGCTTCAAAGCTCGAAATCTTCTTCCAAGCTGAATTCCGTAATCCATTAGGCTCTCTGCAGAATTATCTTCTTGTGTTTTAAGATACTCTGGGACTAAACTAAACGCTCTTTTTAGAACCTCTGGTTTACGAGTGTAAAACAAGCTGAGATCAATTGGAGCAAACATCCACTTATGCGGATTAACGACAAGCGAATCTGCCCGTTTAACTCCATTAAAAATATGCTTCATCTCGGGAAGCATTGCAGCTACACCCGCGTGTGCGGCATCAACATGCAGCCATAGTTTTTCTTTCTCACAGATGTTTGCAATTTCATCAACAGGATCAATACTTGTTGTTGATGTTGTTCCAACAGTAGCAACAACACAAAACGGACGCCAGTCATTTTTTTTGTCTTCTCTAATTGCTTCGCTTAATTTCTCTGGTATCATTTTAAATTCGTTATCTACAGGAATTTTTCTAACTCCATCCATACCGATTCCTAACAATATTGCTCCCTTTTCAATTGATGAATGAGCGTGATCTGAAGCGTATAATCTTAGTTTTGGAATGTTGTTTCCGCCTGATAATCCGTTTTTTCTAAAGTTATATTCTGCAACTTCTTCTCTTGCACACGCAATTGCATGCATTGAACTAACAGAGGCTGTATCATAAATAACTCCCCAAAATGTTTCGGGTAAACCAATCATTTGTCTCACCCAATCAACAGTGATTCTCTCAAGTTCTGCGGTTGATGGCGAAGTTTTCCAAAGCATACCGTTTGTATTTAATGCTGCGCTTAACAACTCAGCTAAAATTCCAGGCCCGCTTGAAGTTGAGTTAAAATACGCCATGAAGTTTGGATGGTTCCAGTGTGTTACTCCAGGCAGAATTATTTTATCAACATCTGAGAATATCTCGTCAAAGTTTTCTGATGATGCTGGCGGGTTTTGGGGGAGATTTTTCTTGACGTCGCCAGGTTTGATATCAGGAAGCACTGGATATTTCTCGATTGATGAAAGATAATCAGCTATCCAGTCAATCATTTTGTATCCATAGTTCTTAAATTCCTCTGCTGGCATATCGCCAAGTATACTATTTTGTGGTTGCTTGTTTTCCATTTGAGTTTAGCTCTTAATTTCTTAGCGCTAAAATAATTAGTTTTGATACACAAAATCAGATTTTATTTCTTTCACTGCGGATTTTATCTATGGAACAAGCAATAAAAAATTTCTTCTATCCAAAAACGCTTTGCGTTGTCGGCGCCTCAACAAAAGAAAAGAGTATTGGCTACGAACTTCTAAAATCAGTTAAGCAATACGGCTATAAGGGGAAACTTTTTCCAGTAAACCCCAAAGCAGATTCTGTGCTTGATTACAAATGTTATCATACAATCTCTGAAATCATCGAGCTGATTGATCTTGCAATTGTAATGGTACCAAAAGCTTTTGCCGAACAAACAATTGATGAGCTGATCTCGAAAAATGTTCGTTCCATCATACTAATCACGGCAGGATTCAAAGAAGTGGGGAAAGACGGTGAAGAAGTAGAAAAACGAATTCTAAAAAAAGTTAAAGATGCTGGGGCAAGATTGGTTGGCCCTAATTGTATGGGAGTTATATGTACCTTTTCTGATGTAAGCTTGAATGCAACATTTGTCGCCGAGAAACCCGAAATAGGGGAAACAGGCTTTTGTTCGCAAAGCGGTGCTATCGCTGCTGCAGTTTTAAATTCTTTAAGAGAAACGGATATTCGCTTTGGACACATGATAAGCATAGGAAACAAGGCCGATATTTCTGAAAATGACATTTTAAAATTCTGGAATAAAGACGAACGAATTAAAACGATTACTTTTTACCTTGAGAGTTTTTCCGATGGCCAATCATTCGTCCATTCCTTCATTCAAAACAAGGGAATTCAGAAGCCGGTAATCGTTCTTAAAGGTGGAAGAACTCAAGCCGGAATAAAAGCAGCCTCTTCACACACCGGAGCAATGGCGGCAAACGATAAAGTGGTTGATGCAATCCTTAAGCAATTTGGAATAATTCGTGTTGATGATTTGTCAGAACTTTTCAATACTGCAAAGGGTTTTGCAAATTTCCCTGCACCAAAAGGAAACCGAACGGTTGTAATTACTAATGCAGGCGGACCAGCAATTCTTGCAGTAGATTCGCTGGAAAAGGAAGGACTTGTGCTTGCAGAGCTGAGTCAAGAAACAAAAGCCAAGTTAAGAGAAATTGTCCATCCCGAAGGAAGCGTAAACAATCCAATAGATCTTCTTCCTGGAGGAACTGCAGAACAATTTAGGAGAGTAAATGAGATAGCCGCATCAGATGAGAATGTTGATGTGGTTGTATCAATTTTTGTTGAACCAATTATGGTTCCAGCTTTTGAGGTGATTGAAGGAATCAACAGCATCGCTTCGGAAAAGCCAATATTTCAAGTTGTGATGCCGCTACCAGAGTTTTGGGAAAAGTATAGAAAAAATTCGATGACTAGGAAACCTTTGTTCAGAAATCCCGAGGACCCTGCTAAAGTGATTTCAAATCTACTGTTTTACCAGACTAGACATGATCAGAGAAAATATTTATCAGCTAAGCCATCGCGATTTGATCTGAGTAATTTAACTGGGCTGCTTGAACAGCAGCATATTTCGAAAATCTGTGCTGCTTATGAAATACCTTTGGTTAAATCTGTTACTTTTAAGAAAGATTCATTGCTTAAAGCAGAATTACCAAAATATCCATTGGTGCTTAAAGGTTTATCAAAAATGGTTGTTCACAAATCAGAATTGAACGCAGTGAAATTGAATATCAAAAATGCAGATGAATTGATAGTAGCAGCAAAGGAAGTTACAAGCAGTTTTGAGCAAAATAATTTTGAAGTAGAAGAATTCCTCATTCAGCCATTCATACAATCAAAACACGAACTGTTAATTGGTGGTTTCAGAGATGCTTCATTCGGACCAATGATTATGTTCGGTTTGGGTGGTAAGTATGTTGAAGTGTTTCAAGATACTTGCATGAAGTCAGCTTATCTCTCCGAAGAGGATGTTGATGAGATGATTGATTCGACAAAAATTGGTAAAATCCTGAAAGGTGTGCGCGGCGAAAAGTCGGTTAACTTAAACAAATTAAAGCAAATAATTCTCTCCTCGGCTCAGATGATGCTTGATAATCCAAATATTGCAGAGTTTGATTTTAATCCGTTGGTTGTTGATGTGAATAATGAATTTCATGCGGTAGATGTGAGGATAAGAAGCCTGTCCAAAACCCTCTCCGAAGGAGAGGGCCTGTTGTCTTAAAATAGAACTATGATTTTTTTGTTTCTCACTTCTTGCTTCTTAGTTTCTAATAAACTAAACTAAAGTAATAATAATCAAGAGTATTTTATGAAAGATAATTCGGTAATGACAATTCTTTGTATGTCAAGTTATGAAAAAGGACAGGACTTCATGCGGCAATGCAAGCAGGAGGGATGCCGTGTGATCCTGCTTACTTCTAAGAGTTTGGAAAATGCTGATTGGCCAAGAGAAAGTATAGATGAAATATTTTACATTCCTGATGTAAACAAAGAGTGGAACATGCGGGATGTAATTTACGGCGTCAGCTTTCTTGCTCGTACTGAAACAATTGATCGAATTGTAGCCCTTGATGATTATGATGTTGAAAAAGCTGCTGCGCTTCGTGAGCATTTGCGCTGTCCTGGAATGGGCGATACCACCGCAAGATACTTCAGAGATAAACTTGCAATGAGAACTCGTGCTTATGAGGTTGGCATCCCTGTACCGGAATTTATTCATGTTTTAAATTATCAAAGAATAAAAGATTACATAAAAAGAGTTCCTTTTCCTTATGTGGTAAAACCACGACTTCAAGCTGGTGCGCACGGAATTAAAAAAGTTTATAATGAGGAAGAGCTCTGGAAACGTCTTGATGAGCTTGGTGATGAGCAATCATTCTTTTTAATTGAACGATTTGTACCTGGAACTATTTATCATGTGGATTCTATCATATCAGAAAATGATGTGGTTTTTGCCAATGCAAGCCAGTATGGTAAACCGCCGATGGAGGTTGCACACGAAGGAAGAGTATTTACAAGTATGACAGTCTTACGCGGTTCTGACGATGAAAAAGCATTGCTTGAATTAAACAAAAAAGTTTTACATGCACTTGGACTCTTGCGAGGAGTCTCTCACACCGAGTTTATTAAATCCGATGCTGATAGTAAATTTTATTTTCTTGAAACTTCCGCAAGGGTTGGCGGAGCAAACTTAGCAGAGCTTGTTGAATCTGCAACAAGTATTAATCTCTGGGCAGAATGGGCAAAGATTGAAATCTGGCATGGTAAGAAAAACTATGAATTACCTCCGGCAAGAAAAGATTATGCGGGAATAATAACTTCGCTTGCAAAACAAGAATGGCCAGATTTGTCAGCTTATAATGATCCAGAGGTTGTGTGGAAAATGAAACGCAAATATCATGCGGGATTGATTGTTGCCTCACCAAGCCATGAGAGAGTGAAGTCGTTGGTTGAAAATTATACGCAGAGATACTATCAAGATTTCTTTACTTCACAGCCGTTGCCGGATAAACCGACTGCTTAATTCACTTAAAAAGATATACTGCGCCATCGTTACTGCCGTTATTTAAGTAAGCGGTAAAAGTTTCATCCATTTTAACCTCATACGAATTTGGATCTAAATATCTGGCAATTATTTCCACCGTGTCATCCTCAAAAATCCTGATCTTTACATAATTCAAAACATAGCCATATTTTCGATGAGCAATCAATTGGGTTTCTGATGCAGCTACGTATGCTTTTTCATTTCCTACGCTCATTTTAGCAAAATATTCGAAAGGCATAAGCCTCATTCCGCCAACAGCATCAGGTGATTGAGTTTCTTCTCCATCAACTATTAGTTTGCATTTTGCATAATGAATTACTGCGTTGACATCTTCACCGGATTTCAAGTTTTCGAAAAGTGATAATGCAGAAGTTATTTGTTTTGTTTGTGCTGTTAATGGTACAGAAGCCAAAAGCAGTAGCAGTAAAAATTTATTTTTTATCATTGGTTCCTCTAATTAAAATTATTTATTCCACCATTTTAATACTCGTAATGACCGCAGTGTATTCCACCTGCTTGGCTGTCCGACCACTTCCATATCAAAATAATATCTACCGGGATGGCGATTCTGCAAATTCCACTTTCCTTCTGCGTCTCTGCGTTTTACAACAAGTTCAATTGATTCGTTCATTCTTTCATCTTTGAATGCTTTTACAATTTGAAGAAAATCTAAAGCTCTTAAGACATCGTAACGCCAGCCAGTTGGAAATGAAAATCTTGTCATCTTGCTGTCAACAATGTTTCCTGTGCGATGTGATCTGAATAATTTATGAAGAAGCAGAAACTCTATTCCCCGGGCAATACTTTTTGCTATTCGTTTATTGTTCGGTTCGAAATTAATTTGGTATTCTCTTAATCCTTCAAGAACATTTATTGTTGTATGAAAGGAACTATGTGTTGCACCACTGTAGGATTGGCAATTCCAGCCGCCATCTTGCATCTGCTGCTTAAGCAAGTGAGTGACTAATCTTTTAATCCTTACATCATCCAACTTAAAATATGCAAGGATTGAAAGAACTATCCCGGTTACACATGTTTCGCTATGATTGTACTGAGAGAAATAATTTATTCCTCCGTCTGAGTAGAGTCCTTCATCTAACAAAACTTTACATGCTTTTATTGCTTGTTTGTGACTAGGCATCAACCCAAGATTTTTCAAAAGCATCATTGTGTACGTGGTAGAAATCCATTTGCGATTATAAAGAGAATCTGCCCACATACCATCTGGGTTTTGGTAAGAAAGCAATTTTGCTCCCCAACCTTCAACCGCTATTTTTTTCCTTTCAGAAAGGATTTTGTTTTGTGATGAGTTAGAAAAACCCTGTAATGTTTGCCAGCGTATTGATGGATCGCTGTCAAGAAGCCAATTTAGAATATTTTCTTCTAACTTCATGCTTCAACTTAATAAAAATGAACGTTATAACTTTTCATTGCTCCATTTTCATAAATAAACTTAGCGCTGAAGAATTTATCTTGAAAAAGCCAATCGAGAAAAATTTTATCTCCATCCCAAAGATTAAGCTCGGTAAGCTTGTCATTCGGAATCCAAGCGAGATTGCCTTCTTGCGAATCAATCAACTCACCGGAGAATTCTTCTGCTGTAAAAATAAAAACATGCCAATCTTCTTTTCCATCGAAATTTGGAAATGATATAAATCCATGCATCCTTGGATTAGTAATCGTCAGGCCTGCTTCCTCTTGCACCTCTCGGATAACGCAGTCCTCGGGACTTTCGCCCTCATCAAACTTTCCGCCAAGCCCATTCCATTTGCCTTCGTGATAATCATTCTCCTTTTTTACACGGTGAATCATTAAAGTATTATTCAATTTGGTATCTATCACATAACAAAGCGTAGCAAGCTTCATGTTAAAATATTTCCTTCAAAAATATCGTTGTTGTAATTTTGATTTCTAAGAATTATGTTTTAATTATTAGTTGATTTCTTTACCGTAAATATAGCCAATAAGAAAATTTTACGGTCAAGCTGTTTTTTTAATATTTGGCAATTTGTTTCATACTTTTATATTTGAATAGTTTGTATATTTTCTTACGGTAAAAATAAAAAAGGAGACTTAAAACCAGATGGCTGATTCTAGTAACGCCTTGGATGATAATTTTGATATAGATGAAGGGGCTATAAAGGAAAAAATTTCGCGGGATACTCTGTTTCCGAATCCCTACGCTTCCGATATCCTTTTCGCATCAGATTTTGATGCCGAAGATGAGGACGAAGAAGATGAGGATGAATTTGATGAAGACGAGGAAGATCTTTTTGACGAAGACGATTTAGAAGAAGAGGGGTACGAAGAAGACTTCGATTTTGATGAAGAAGAGGACGATTCAGAAGAAGAAGACCTGAGTTCCTATAATTAGTTACCCAACACCTAAATATCTTTCCTTTAATAGATAATTCTTTACATAGTCGGTAACACCCTCTTCTAAAGATTGCAGAGGTTTTGTGAAGCCGGCTTTTCTTATTTTATCCATTTTAGCTTCGGTAAAATACTGATACTTGTGCTCAAGATGTTTGGGCATTTCAATGTAATTTATATTAACAGGTTTATCGAGTGCATTAAAAAGAGCGGTTACCAAATCATTCCATGTTCGCGCTTCTCCAGAACCGATATTATAAAGCCCGTTTTTATCCTTGTTCTTTAAGAACCAAAGTGTCATATCAACCGCATCTTTTACATAAATGAAATCGCGCATTTGCTCACCATCTTTGTAGTTTGGGTTTTTAGATTTAAATAATCTTACATAACCCACATCGTGTATCTGTTCAAAAGCTTTGTGAACAACGCTTCGCATATCGCCCTTATGATACTCATTTGGACCAAAAACATTAAAATACTTCAATCCAACTATGCTGTTCGTTATTTTTTGTTTAATTGCCCAAAAATCAAACATCTGCTTTGAATATCCATACATGTTAAGCGGATTTAATTTTGACACCAAGGTTTCATCGTCATCAAATCCTCTGCTGCCATCACCATAAGTTGCTCCGGACGAGGCATAAATAAATCTTATTTTGTTTGCAATGGAAAATTGGGCAAGTTTTTTGGTGTACTCAAAATTATTTTTTATTAAATGATCTGCATCTTTTTCTGTTGTTGAAGAATTTGCACCCATGTGAATAATTGCATTAAAAGTATACCTTAATCCCTTTTCAAGATTGTTGATAAAATCATGCTTGTTGATAAAATCTACATATTTTAACCCGACAAGATTTTTCCACTTATCATCCTGTCCAAGTTCATCAACACAAATAATATTGTCTTCACCCAAAGTGTTTAGGCGCCAGATAAAAGCGCTTCCAATAAATCCTGCACCGCCCGTAACTGCAATCATGATTATCTCAAATAATTTTTTAGTGAGTCTAAATTAATTATATTTGATTGTGTTTCAAATACTTTGACATTCAATAACAGCAACAAAATACATAATGAATAACGTGCTCAAAACATTAAAAAATATTTTGCAAGAAAGAATTCTCGTTTTAGACGGCGCAATGGGAACCATGATCCAGCATCACAAATTAACCGAAGAAGATTTTCGAGGAGAGGGGTTTATAAATCACAAAAAGGATTTAAAAGGAAACAACGATCTTCTTAACATCACACAACCGGAAATTATCAAGGGCATTCACAAAGCATACCTTGAGGCAGGTTCAGATATCATTGAAACCAATACTTTTAGTGCAAACGCGATTTCACAAGCTGATTACAAGCTCGAGCATCTTGCTTATGAAATAAATTTTGAGGCGGCTAAAATTGCTAAAGAAGCTGCTGCTGAGCTCACAAAGAAGAATCCCAATAAACCAAGATTTGTAGCAGGTGCTTTAGGTCCAACAAACCGAACCGCATCATTATCGCCTGATGTTAATGATCCAAGTTACCGGGCTGTAACTTTTGACAAACTTGCCGAATCTTATGATGAACAAGCACGCGGATTGATTGATGGCGGCGTAGATATTCTATTAGTTGAAACTATATATGATACACTAAATGCAAAAGCAGCTATCTATGCAATTCAAGAATATTGTGACAAAAAGAATTTAAAGATCCCCATCATGATATCGGGAACAATTGTAGATCAAAGCGGAAGAACTCTATCGGGGCAAACTACAGAAGCATTTTGGATTTCTGTTTCACATACAAAAAATCTTTTAAGCGTGGGATTGAATTGTGCGCTTGGCGCAAAGCAGATGAGACCATTTGTTGAAGAGCTTTCGAGAATTGCGCCAGTTTATGTAAGCGTTTATCCCAATGCTGGTCTTCCAAATGAAATGGGAGAATATGATGAAACCGCTGAAGCAATGTCAAAAGTATTAAATGAATTTGGTGAGAGCGGATTTTTTAACATTGTCGGCGGCTGCTGCGGCACAACACCTGAACATATTAAAGCTATTTCACAGATCGCAGAAAAAATTAAGCCCAGAAAAATCCCTGCAACCAAACCTTACTTACGTTTAAGCGGGCTTGAACCATTAGTGGTTCGGCCCGAATCTAACTTTATTAATGTCGGCGAGAGAACCAATGTTGCCGGCTCTCGAAACTTTGCTAAGCTGATTCTTGATGGAAATTATGCTGGAACACTGCCAATTGTTCGCAGTCAGGTTGAGGGCGGGGCTCAAATTTTGGACGTGAATCTTGATGAGGGCTTGCTTGATTCAGAAGCAGCAATGACAAAATTCCTAAATCTTCTTACTTCTGAGCCCGATATTGCTAAACTGCCAATTATGATCGACTCCTCAAAATGGAGCGTTATTGAAGCTGGATTAAAATGTCTCCAAGGAAAAAGCATTGTCAACTCAATCAGCTTGAAAGAGGGAGAAGAAGTCTTTAAACAACATGCAAAAAAAATTCGCCAATACGGCGCGGCTGTAATTGTTATGGCTTTTGATGAAAATGGCCAGGGCGATACATTCAAGAGAAGAATAGAAATTTGTGAACGCGCATATAAAATTCTTACACAAGAAATTGGTTTTCCTCCTCAAGATATAATTTTCGACCCAAATGTTCTAACACTTGCGACTGGAATGGAAGAACATAATAATTACGGTGTTGATTTTATCGAAGCAACCCGCTGGATAAAGCAAAATCTCCCATTGTCAAAGGTGAGCGGCGGCATCAGCAACGTTTCGTTTTCATTCAGAGGAAATAATGTTGTTCGCGAAGCAATGCATTCGGCATTCCTTTTCCATGCAATCAAAGCTGGGCTTGACATGGGAATTGTCAATGCTGGTCAGCTTGAAGTGTATGAACAAATTCCGAAAGATTTGCTTACACTCGTTGAAGATGTTATTCTAAACCGCCGACCGGATGCAACCGAACGATTGGTCGCTTTTGCAGAAACTGTGAAACAAAAAGATAAGGAAGTAGTAAAGGTTGAAGAGTGGAGAAATTGGGGTGTTGAGGAAAGATTAGAACATTCTCTCATAAAAGGTGTAGATGAGTTTATAGAAAAAGATACTGAAGAAGCCAGGCAGAAATATTCCAAACCGCTTGATATAATTGAAGGTCCGCTAATGAAGGGTATGAATGTGGTTGGGGATTTATTTGGTGCAGGTAAAATGTTTTTGCCGCAGGTTGTTAAAAGCGCAAGAGTGATGAAGAAGGCGGTTGCGTATCTCATCCCCTTTCTAGAAATCGAAAAACAGCGCGTGGGTGAAAAGAGTGAAACAGGAAGGATCTTGCTTGCAACCGTTAAAGGCGATGTACACGACATTGGCAAAAACATTGTCGGTGTTGTACTCGGCTGCAACAATTATGAAATTATTGACCTTGGTGTAATGGTCAGCTCAGATAAAATTCTGCAAGCAGCAAGTGATCATAAGGTTGACATCATTGGATTGAGTGGACTTATAACTCCATCACTTGATGAGATGGTCCACGTTGCTAAAGAATTGGAACGACAGGGCTTTAAAATACCTTTACTAATAGGCGGAGCCACGACTTCCCGTGTTCACACAGCAGTTAAAATTGAGCCAAATTATAGTGCTCCCGTAATCCATGTTCTTGATGCATCTCGAAGCGTACCCGTTGTAAGCAATCTAATTAATCCGGATAAAAAAGTTCAATCAGATTTTATTCAAAGAATAAAAAGCGAATACGAAAAGGTCAGGGTTGATCACACTAAGAAAAAATCTGCCAAGACCTTCGTTTCAATTTCTCAAGCAAGGCAAAATAGGTTTCAATCTGACTGGAATAAAATTCAAATTAAAAAACCTGAAAAGCTTGGTGCAACTATCTTGCAAAATTATTCGTTGTCTACCCTTCGAAATTATATTGACTGGACACCATTTTTCTTAACATGGGAACTTAAAGGAAAATATCCGACAATCTTTGATAACGAAAAATACGGCAAAGAAGCAAAGCGGTTATTTGAAGATGCCAATAAATTATTAGATAAAATAATCGATGAAAATTTACTCACAGCATCCGGAGTTTTTGGATTATTTCCCGCAAACTCTGTTGCGATTGATGATATTGAAATTTATTCAGACGATACCCGAAAAGGCGTACAGGTAGTTTTTCACACTTTGCGATCTCAAGGTGAAAAGGTTCAAGAAGCCCACAATCTCGCACTTGCGGATTACGTCGCACCGAAGGAAAGCGGAATAAAAGATTATGTTGGCGCTTTCGCTGTTACTGCCGGAATCGGAATTGAAAAAGTTGTTGAGCAGTTTGAGAAGGATCACGATGATTACCACAGCATAATGATGAAAGCACTCGCTGATCGTCTTGCCGAAGCATTCGCAGAGTATTTACATGAATTGGTTAGAAAAAAATACTGGGGTTATTCGTCCGAGGAAAATTTTTCCGGCGAAGAACTTATAAAGGAATATTATCAGGGTATTCGTCCTGCTCCCGGTTATCCTGCACAACCTGATCACACAGAAAAATATACAATTTTCAAATTACTCGATGTTAAAAAGAATGTCGGAATAACGTTGACTGAAAGTCTCGCAATGCATCCAGCAGCATCTGTTTGCGGATTATATTTTGCTCATCCCGAAGCCAAATATTTTAACGTTGGAAAAATTGGAAAAGATCAGGTTCTCGATTACCATAGACGCAAAGGTATGAGCATCGAAGAAACCGAAAAATGGCTTCGACCTATTCTGAATTATGATGAAGGAGAATAAGCCGAACTAGTGATGGCATGTTTCTCCCTTAAAAAATAAGACGCGGTATTACTTCCCTTTTTTCTCTGCCTTACTTTTTCTCCTCATATCTGCGGCGTGAGCACGTTTGTAAGTTTGTATATCTACAAATCTTCCTTTTTTATCACGAACTGCGTATAGCTTTGTTCCTGAAACGCTTCGGTGAGTTGTTCTTTTTGCCATAATAAACACTCCTTTTTTTTCGCTTTAATTATAGCACAATTAAAATTTAAAATCCACTCCAAGCTCCAACGCGCCGTAGCTTAATGTCCCAAAACCAACTCTACCAGTTAAAGCAATTGTTGGTGTAAGCCAATACCTCGCACCGCCATGAAACCCCAGCCACAACCCACCATGGGAGGGATCTGCACGATACACATTTGCATTTGAATAAGTTGTTTTAACCGATCCGCCGTCAAAAGCCAACACCACACCAAGCCATGGATCGAACTTTCTGTTTTCAAGCTTAAAGTGATAATTAAACTGTCCGCCAAACAAAACATTTGTATAGCTCCAGCTGCCGCCGGCAAAGTTTTCCTTATAACCCCAATAACGAAAAATGCCTCCCGCACCAACTAATCCAAAATCTTTAATTACAAAAGAGTATTCATAATTCAATCCGAGCTGAGCTGTGGATCCGAGAAATGATAGCCCAATTGATGGTCCCGCATAATGCTTTTCAACTTCATATTGTGCATTAGCATTAAAAATAAAAATCAATGATAATAAACAACCGGTGCCCATAGTTCTCGCAAATATGTTTGTCATTTTGTCCTCAAGATTTTTTAGTGAGAAAAACACATTCAAAAATTAAATTTATTGTGTGTGTAATTCAACATGGTTTTTTATCTTTCCGCCTGCGTTGGTTCAATGATGGCATTGTTTTTTACCTATGATCCCGTTGTGGATTATAATTCTGCGATCGGGCCACACAAAACCACACGGAAAATATTTCCATGAAATACCGAATGGAGGCGTTAATTTACTGCCCGTACAGTTTGAGTCCATGTTTAATTCAACCGTTTACACTAAAGAAGATTTGGCTAAAACTATCAGCGTTCGTTGTGAAGCGTTGAAAAGCATAATATCCTAACAATTTTGCATTGAATTGCAAGTGCCTTTTTTTAGGCATGAGACCTATGGCACAATGCTTGATAAATTTAATAAAAACTCTTGATTGTTTAATATTTCAATCTTAGATTTATCCAGGACGAATTTTTCTTTGTTAGCTCTACCCGTTTTTTAACATAGAAAGGAAAATGGGTTCGCAAATAAACAACATCATAAAATAAATAAGGAGCATGTTATGAAAAAATCTTCTTTTGTTTTTGGCGTCTCTGTTCTTATAATCCTTTTTGTTTCAGGTATTAACTTTGCACAGGGCGTAAAAATTGGACCTAGGGTCACGGGTAATTTTAATATATACAACGCAAAGGGACTTACTGGCACTTGGAATGGAATGGGAATCGGTATTGGGGGAACTGTTGATGTTTCCTTCAGTCAAAATATTGGCTTGATGGTTAATTTAACCGGGTTTGACATGAGAAACTTTTCCAACTCAATAACGCAGGGAAATACAACTCAAGAAACCACACTGTCCTTATCCTATATAAGTATAGATCCAATGTTTAAGGCAGAATTCAGCGGTTTCTATATGGTTGCTGGACCTTCTCTAGGAATCAAACTCAACTCAAGCGGTGAAAGAAGCCAGGTCGTAACAGGACAAAATCCCGCAATCCAAGCTCTTAATCTCGAAACAAAATCAGTTAGATTTGATATCGCAATTGGAACGGGATATAGCTTTAAATTATCCCCCACAATGTATCTGGGGTCTGATTTTATGGCATACATTCCGCTAACAGACACTTATAATTTTCCGGGTCAAAGTAACAGCATTTTCACACTTAAATTAGGTGCTGCATTAAAATTTGTTTTATAGATTACTGGGGTTATCATTGAGATTTAGTTCGGCATTTAAAATTATTTCATAAATAACTTAAAGGTGTGCTTATGAAAAAAATATTAATGGCTCTCATTCCATTGTTTTTCATTTTCAATAACGGATGCAAAGACAATGCTACTGGCGGCGGTGATCCATTCGGCGGTGGGGGCGGTGGAACAGGTGGTGTTACATTCACTATGAGTACCGAACAAGGACAGCAGGGTGTTAACTTTAGATTTAAACCCAGCACAAGTGTAACAGTAACTCAAGTAACTGTTAGTCTGCCCGCCCAGCAATTTCAGGATGTTGTGACAAACCCCAACCCAAATGAGGTTTTCGGTACCGCTAATGGTTTTGTCGTTGGAGAATATACAGGCGTTCAAACCGGGCAGCAGTGGACATTCAATGTTCAGGGAAAAATTGGAAGTGCAACCGGTACAGCGTACAATGTGAACACTAACTTCACAATTCCATAGTCGCCTGAATGTTTTTTAGTTTTCTTCACCCGTTTCGGCGGGTGAAGAATTTATATTATCATAATTTACACCCCCTTCAAAACTTAATTTTACTTCAAATAAACACACTCGTATTCATCACTGCAAATCAAGTGAGTTAGATTTTTCTTTTCCGTATTGTTATTCTTTTAGGTTTTACCAATTTTTATCCGAACAAAAATTAAAGAAAAAACTATATGAAAAGACTTTACACATGGCTGCTTGTCATTGTTTTTATAAGTGACTTTTTCCTTTCTCACGCACAAGTACTCGAAAGAGTAATTCAAACAAATGATCGGAATTATCTTTCTAATACTATTGTAATAAAACTTAAGGAGAAACCCACCGCCAAGTTAAATAATGAAATTGTGTTCGATCACAAATTGTTAAAAACATTAAGCGGCATTGGATTGGTTTCATCAAAATATTTATTTGTTTCACAGAGTAGTAAAAAAGAAACGGAATTAGATAAGATTTTGGTGATTAAATATTCATCCGATATTGACCCGCAGATTTTAGCATCAAAAATTAAACTGCATGAAAGCGTCGAGTGGGCTGAACCAAAATTTGTTTCTACTGTTGAGTATGTTCCTAACGATCCTTTTTATTCCTCGCAATATGCACTTCAAAAAATTAAAGCCGCAGATGCGTGGAATATCACAACCGGAGATACATCAATTGCTATTGCTATAATTGATACCGGGGTTGATTGGGATCACCCCGATCTTGCAGCAAATATTTGGAGAAATTGGAATGAAGTTCCCGACAATGGAATTGACGATGATAATAACGGATTTGTTGATGACATTCGCGGCTGGGACTTTGGCGGATTAAATGGAACCCCGGACAACAATCCAATGGAAGACAGACCAGATCATGGAACACACGTTGCGGGCGACGCTTCTGCCGTTACCGATAACTCAACCGGTATTTCTGCAATCGGTTTTAAAAGTAAAATAATGGCGGTAAAAACTATTCGTGATGATTTCCGAAGCCCAGGCGGTTCACCTTATGTTGTTTATGGTTACGAAGGAATAAAATATGCCGTAGATAATGGTGCTAAAGTAATAAACTGCAGCTGGGGCGGTGGCGGATATTCTTTTCTTGGACAGGAAGTTATTAATTACGCTGCATCTATCGGAACTTTGGTTGTTGCCGCTGCAGGAAACAATAACTCTCCCGCTCCTTTTTATCCCGCATCTTATCAAAATGTTTTGTCAGTTGCCGCAACAGATGAAGGTGATATGAAAGCTTCGTTTACAAATTATGGATCAGGGGTAGATATTTCCGCGCCTGGGGTGAGCATCTATTCAACTTGGCAAAACAACAATTATACGTTTGGTGATGGGACTTCGTTTTCTTCACCAATAACCGTGGGGCTGGCAGCATTGGTAAAATCAGTGTTTCCATTTTATTCTCCAAGCCAAATTGCCGAGCAGATAAGAACAAATTGTGATGATATAAATTCAATAAACCCTGGCTTCGTTAATCAGCTTGGCAGAGGAAGAATAAATGCTTTTAAAAGTTTATCAAATATAAATTCAAAATCAGCCAGAGCAATTGAAATTAAATATTTAGACGAATCCCCTGGAGGAAATGGTGACGGCGTTTTACAAGCAGGGGAAACAATTAAAATCACATGCAAATTTGTGAACTATCTCAATCTCACAACAAACCTTGGAATATATTTAGAAAGCAGCAATAATTATTCAACAGTACAAAATGGAATTTTTATAGCAGGGGCAAAAGCAACGCTCGATACTTTTAATAATAGCTCAGCAATTTTTACATTTCAAATAAGCCAGAACGTTCCGCAAAATTTTCTTTTAACATTCAACCTAAATTATCTTGATGGAAGCCATCAGGATTTTCAAGTGATCAGTGTAATTGCCAATCCAACTTATGCAACTCAATCAGGCAACAATATCGCATTAACTATAACCAGTAAAGGAACTCTGGCATTTAATAATTATCCCAACAATTCGCAGGGCGATGGGTTTACATATCTCGATGGTCCGAATAATCTTTACGAGGGTGCTTTCATCCTTGCAACATCTTCGACCAAAGTATCGGATTGCGCACGTGGAAATTCTCCATCAATACAAAATGCTGACTTCACAACCGTTCAGCCATTCACCCTTACTTCTCCTGGAACTTTTGCTGATATGGAGGGGACCTGTATTGTTAATGATAATTCTGCAGGATCTAACAAGATTGGTGTCAAAGTAAAATTGAATTCATTTTCATTTAATGATTCTGAAAATGAAAATTATATTTTATTGAGATACAACTTAACAAACACAAATTCATCTACAATAAGCAATTTATATGCCGGCTTGTTTTTCGATTGGGACTTTGGCGAAGCAACGGACGATTATACTGCATATGACTCCATTGGCAACCTTGGATATGTTTATCGCGTTACCGGAAATCCAAACGACTGGGTAGGAACAGCTCTTGTATCATCAACTGATTATGGCTTTTGGGCAATTAATAATTGGGGCGGGGATGGTGGTTTCGCGATCAATTCTGATGGATTTTCAGATTTCGAAAAGTGGCAATCACTTGCAAGCGGAATTGGAAAGGCACAAGCCGGCGCAGGTGATGTTTCTCACGTTATCTCTGGTGGACCATATACAATTCAACCAAATGAAACTATTCGTGTTGCTTTTGCTATCGCCGCAGGATTTAATTTGAATGATGTGAGAACCGCGATCACAAACGCTCGAATTAAATATTTGCAAATACCGACTTCTATCTTTGATGATAAAGTTGAATTACCGAACGAATTTTATCTTGGACAGAATTATCCAAGCCCTTTCAACCCAAGCACAAAGATCGGTTGGCAGTCACCAGTCGGCAGTCATCAAACACTTAAAGTTTATGATGTGCTTGGTAATGAAGTTGCAGCATTAGTTAATGAATACAGAGAAGCCGGGAATTATGAAGTGACTTTTGATGCTTCAAACCTTGCAAGCGGAATATATCTGTACAGATTACAATCTGGAGGTTTTGTTCAGACAAGGAAGATGATCCTTTTAAGATAACGACAAATGTCGTAATAATGGATGGTTTATATTTTTACCTAAGATTAAAAACCCCGCAAAAAATTCTTAGCAGGAATTTTATATTCCAATATTTCTTTGTTTAACATTTTGTATTATCTTGCCCTCACACATATCTCCTATCAATAAATAAATGTTTTGATGAAATTTAGAACAGAAATAACGATTCTGGTTGTTCTTTTTCAGTACCTAATGCTGTGTTATACGCTCGCACAGCCGCACAAACCAAGGTTTGAGCATCTTACAACAAATGACGGCTTAACAAATAACAGTATTTCCCATATCTATCAGGATAAGCGAGGATTTATTTGGATAAGTACTCGTAATGGTCTAAGTAGATATGATGGACAAGTATTTAAAAATTTAGAATATGTGCCAGGCGAAATAAACTCTTTAAGTGATAATGAGATCAATTATGTTATTGAAGATTCTAAAGGGCGATTCTGGATCGCAACACAGGATGGATTGAATATTCTAAATCCTGTAAGTGAAAAAATCAATCATTTTGCTTTAAATAACTTGCTCAGTTCAAACGAATTGACGACCATTGCTGAAGATAAATTCGGGAATATTTGGATTGGTACAAGAAAGGGGTTAAATCGTTTCAATCCTACAACCAATGAGATAACTGTTTTTAAAAATGTTCCTGCTAATAAAAAAAGTCTGAGCAGCAATGTCATTAAAACCATTTATTCTGATAGAAATGGAAATTTATGGATTGGAACAGTTAAGGGTTTATGCAAATTTAATCATCAATCCAACAGCTTCCAGGTGTTTTTACATGATTCTTTAAATGCAAACAGCATTGTGAACAATGTTATAAGCTATGTTGCTGAGGATAGAGAAGGTAATCTTTGGGTGGGAACGACAAATGGTTTATCAAAAGTAACCGCAAAAGATGATGAGATAAATTTTGAAAATTTCTTTTTTAATGATGGAACTGAGAATACAAAAAAAATAAATCGGATTCGTTCTTTTGACGATGATAGCAAAGGCAACTTGTGGATTGGAACTATCGGGGGAGGGTTGGTTTTTTTTAATTCCTCAACTCATAAATTTTCTAATTATCAAAATTCACAAAATGACGTTACAAGTATTTGTGATAATGAAATATTTGCAGTTTGTGTTGATAACTTTGATAATGTGTGGATCGGATCATCCGAAAGAGGAATAAGTAAATTTAGTCAAACTAAAACCAGATTTGAATTGTTTCAACCCGAACCTTTTGCCGTGAAAGAGGTTCCTGTTAACGATATTACTTCAGTTTATTCAGACGAAGAAAACAAATTATGGTTGGGAACAAATGGGAACGGTGTTCTGGTTTATCAACTTGATGAAAATTATTACCCGGTTAATTTATTATTTGAACTTAAGAAAAAAGAAAGTGGCGGGTTAAGCAGCAATTACATAACCTATATATTAAAAGATAGGGATGGATATTATTGGATTGGAACAATTGCAGGGGGATTAAATAAGTTTAATCCCGTAACAAAAAAGGTGATGGTGTTTAAAAATTTTCGCGAAGATGTTTTAACTATTTCCAATAATTATGTAAATAGTATTTTCGAAGATTCAGAAGGGAATATCTGGGTTGGAACCAGCGCAGGCGGAGTAAACAAATATGATAAAAAGAGTGATTCCTTTACCAGATATACATACGAACCAGGCAAACCGGATTTATTTGGGATTATGTTGAAACCATTCCAGCTCTTCGCCAGCCATTTTATTCTTACATTGCTGCTACACTTGTTGATTCATCAAGCAGTACTTCAGGTACTTTCTTTTTCAGAGTTATTGCCCGAGGAACAAACCCTGATGAATTGTGGGCTTCTACACCAATTGCTGGTCATAGTGTTGATAACCTCTCCCCGGCTTTGGTTAAAAACTTTAATGGCTTTCCTCTTGCCAATAACAACAATCTTACATGGAAAGCTAATACGGAAAGTGATTTAAAAAACTATCACATTTACCGAAGTCTTACTCCAACTATTGACCCCGACACTATGACTGCTTTTCTGGTAACAACCGATACAACCGGATTGGATTTATCCGTTCCGCCTGGCGATATGTACTACTTCATTCGTGCAAGAGATATACACGATAACTTTGGTCCGCTTGCACAAATTAACACACCGTTAAGTTTACAGCAGATCACCTTCACCGCACTGATAGAGGGATTTTACAACAGCGGCAGCGGCATAATGGTTGAGGATACAGTAAGCGTGCTGTTAAAGAGTATAAACTCACCATACGCTACTATAGACCAAAGTAAAGTGAAACTTAACTCAACCGGAAATGGATTTGTTAAGTTCAGACAAGCAGTAAACGGAACAAATTATTACTTAGTAATAATACACCGCAATAGCATAGAGACGTGGAGTAAAATGGGACAGCAGTTCACAAACTCGGAGATGATATACGACTTCACAACTTCAGCAAACAAAGCATTTTGGGATAACATGAAATTAATAGGAAGCAAGTGGACAGTCTTCAGCGGAGATGTAAATCAAGATGGAATGGTTGATTTGGCTGATATTACATTGGTTGATAATGATTCATACAACTTTGTTACTGGCTATGTGTCAACAGACCTAAACGGTAATGGAGGCGTAGAGGCATTAGACATGAATATTGTGGATAATAATGCTTATAACTATGTCGGTTCTGTAACTCCAACAATATTGGCAAAACCGAAAACCGTAACAAAAGAACATGATACGGCAGCGAAAGATAAAGAGTAAAAAAAGATTAAGACTTGTCAGCCTCTGGCTGACTAAGAGAAAGGAAAAAGAAAATGAAAACAATGAAAATAAATATCGTATTAGCAGTATTGGTGATATTAACAAACATGTTAAAAGCACAAACACCTAGCTATCAAGTAATAGCGATGAATGATGTTGTGGTAAACAGCAAAACAATAGAGTTTGACATATACATCCTCAGAACAAGCGAAGAACCATTAGAATTAGCAAACTTTCAGACATCTCTTTATTTCGATAATGCAATAAAGAGCAATGGCACACTAACCGCGCAATACATTGAGGGCAAAAGTGAGCTAAGCAATAGTCATCAATATCCAAATCCACCTAATGTAACTGGAATTGTAGGTGAATACGGTCAATTTAGGATAGCTGCGAAGATGAATCCCGGAACCGGCAATGGTTCACTAATTTCAAATGTTTATCCGGGGACAAGGTTTGGAAGATTTAGAATCACAAACACAGTTGATTTTGCTGCAATCTCCCCAAATTTCCGATGGAATTTTGAGAGAGGGGGAAGTCATTACTTCAATGTCATTTCTGCTTACATTAATAATGAGGCGACAGACATAACCAATCCGGAATTATACATAAACCAACTAAACAACACTGTCCTTGATGTAGAAACAGAAATAAAATTGCCGACTGAATATGGATTGAGTGATAATTATCCTAACCCTTTTAATCCAACTACCAGGATAGACTATCAGTTACCATTTGATTCAAAAGTAACCATAGAACTGTATGGAATAACTGGAGAAAAGATGGTGACGCTAATTAACTCTGAACAATCAGCAGGATACTACAATGCAGAAATAAATGCCGGAAAACTAAATCTTTCATCTGGGGTGTATCTTTATAAAATGACAGCGCAGAGTAATACCGAAAAGAATTTTGTGCAAACTAAAAAGTTGGTGCTGATGAAGTAATTTGGCTTGTTCAATATGCCAGATTTATACTGCGTTGGGTGGCTGTTAAAATCTGGCATGGGAGTGTAAATAATTTTGTGTAAATGGTTAAAGTAAACAATTAGCTAAGTGCTGCGAAGCGTAGCGAAGCAGCACTTAGCTTGGCAAAAACCTAAGGGTTTTTACTTATTAAAAAACCAATTACTTTTAACCATAATCCGAAAGGAGATTTACACAATGGAACTCACACAAGAAATGATCGAGCAGTTTAAAGCCGATCTA
>CAZTJF010000019.1:0-86715 GCA_964613805.1 uncultured Ignavibacteriaceae bacterium
CTTCAACCTTTGGAACCGGAATCCAACGTTCTATCCAATTGAACTATGGGCGCAGGGAAATTCAAAAGGAATTACATTCCAATCCTAATGTGATTAGAAAAAATCCATGCCTTCCCATTTAGGTACGCTTCAACTCTATAAATGCCTTTCCCATTAATTTTATGAACCAAAGTATGATCTTCTGTGGATTCAATCGTTCTGCCATTTCTGATTAACTTAATTTCTGATTTGTGCTTCGGAATCTCAACATGCAGTTTAACATTGCTTGATTTCGGTACTTTATCTCCCATCTGATAGTTTTTTTTATCAGCTTCGGCAAAAAACTTAAATCCCTTTGAATCACCATGATAATCATTTGCAATGAAACATGAACCTTTCTCTAATGCGGAATAAATATTTTTCTTTGCCTTCTCAATTGCTTCATCCGATCTTCCTTTTTTTATTTCTTCATTGGTAAGAATATGAGTTCTGATGGATTTAAATAATACTTTATAAGGAAATATTTCCACTTCAAGAAATCCGAGTAAATTATATTTATGAGCGTGAGCATCAACACCTCCTACTCCAACAACTTTGCGCTTGAGATTTAGTTCATCCCAAAGTTTTAAAGTTTTTTTCTGTGGTGCAACAATTGTTTTTAAGGGATGAAGAAAAGATTGATACTTATTTTGTTCTGTTAAATTTTCCATCCATTCAGACATGTGATTCCAAATTTCAATTCCGGTATAACCATCAACATCCCAATCAATCCATGGATATGCAGGCTGCTCTTTCATATGAGTCCTTTTTTCATGCGGATGGGCAATAAAACCAATTCCTCCTGCTTCTTTAACTCTTTCAACGTATTCTGCAGCCGACAGCCGGGTAGAAAATGCTTGATTGATACGAAATGCAAGATAATGATTCTTATTTTGCCTATCATTTATCTCACAGCCGACAAGTAGAAGAGTATGACCATGCCATCCTTCGTAACCTTCTTTTTTTGCCCGCAACGTATTATGATCTGTGAGAATTATATAATCCAACCCTACCTCAGATGCAGATTTTACAATATCCGTCACTTCGCCAGAACCATCAGAATAAACAGAATGCATGTGCATAGCACCGATATACTCGAACATATTATCTCACTTCAATTTTATGTTGACTAAAGATAGAAAGAAAAGGATTCTAAGAAAAGAAATAAATAAGGTTGTGGGGAGTTGGTGATTGGAGTTAGGTGATGGAAAAAATGAAAAAGGTACCCTTATTCAGAGTACCTTTTTTTATTAAGAAAGTTCAGAAACTATGGAAGTGCGACGCTTGCAGATAAATAAGCGAATGTTGCAGCATTTGGTCCATTGCCACCAAGATTATTCAAACCCTGACGGAGAACATCTTCATTAACAGTTGCATCCAGTGAAAATATTCCGAGTCTGAATCCAACGCCCACAGTTGCACCCGGAGCAGGATTAAAAATTGTTTGCACTGTTTCACTAGTTATTCCACCAGAAGTAGATTCATTTTTAGTTTTTCCGGTAGAGGCAATATATCCCAAACGAGCAACTAACCAATCATTCATGTGCCACTCTGCGCCTAAATTCCATACGGGAAACATCATGTTCGATGTAGAACTTTTCGTTGGAGTTAAGAGAGTGGAGTCTTGAGATACTTTTGTCATCGCAAAAGCAGGCCCACCTGCAAGTAGGAAATCACCCACTTTATAATTGATTCCAAAGCCAACTACAATAGCTGTAATAGATGGAAGATCAACTGAAGTAGCAGCTGGAGGTGTTCCTGAAGGAACATCTCTTGAACCTGAAGCAAGTATAAAATTAACAGTAGGAACAAAAGCTAATTTGGAAGAATAATCCCAGAATAATCTTCCCGCGGCATTAATGATAGTATGTGAACCCTTCTGTGTAATTCCCGGTGAAGGAACTTCTTGCTTTGCACTTGGCAGAATCAACGAAGCTGCAAAATCTAATTTCATTTCTCTTGTTAACTGAGAGATTAAACCAAGATTGAAACCAATTTGACTTGCAGAAGATGTGGTCGTTCCTGCAGTGCCTCCGGGGCTAGACTCATTTGTTGTTGAAGCATACGCTACACCTAAACCGAAAACTGTATTGCCGAATCTTAGAGTTCCATTTAATTCTAAATTGTTATTCAACCCAATCGTTCCTGGAATCGCTCCAACAATTCCGAAAGGATCAAGTCGTGCTATTCCAAATCCATTAAAATCATTTCTTGTTAATAATGCACCGACAGTGAAATCTTCATTTACTCTGAAATTTACAGATGCAAATTGACCTACACCGCCTGCATTAAATGCTCCGGCAGTTGAGCCAAGATCACCGAAAAGGAAATGATCATAATATCCACCCCAAGCTGGATTAACAGTTACATAGAAAGGATCCATTATGTATGGGTTATTTCCCATTCCGAGAATTCTAGCATAACCTCCCGTTTTTTCCAACTTCTGAGCAAAAGAAAGCGGCATCAAACAAAGAGCAAGAACGAAGAGAAGCAAGTACTTCTTGTACATATAACCTCCTGATATTGTTAAGAATTAGTTATTTAAGAACATTTTTAGAATCTGATAGCTAACCTATTACAATAAACATTTAAAGTCAATTAAAAAGTGTGATGGGTTAACCTTTGCTATTTAAGATAGTTAAGGGGAAAAATGTCTGAATCCAATGCATACTGCTTAATTTTTTCAAAACTTAAATCTTACTCGTAAAAAAATTATAGCTCCAGTTCGTTTAAGAGTGTGTATTTAGACGAATGACCTTGTGTAAAATCACTTAATTTATTGATTAAAATATTAATTCGTTCATTTTGATCATCTTCAAATTGCTCATATGCTTCCATTGAACTAAAAACAAATAATTCTTGGAAATGATTTGCTTTGTTTTTTACCTCATAAACGTTATAGCTTTCTAATCCTTCTGCTTTCAACAGATTTTTGAGCTCTCTAACTACACCCAAATAATCCTCTCTTTTTGTTGGATTGATTTCGTACTGAACCGAGAAAATTACTTTTGCCATTTTATCTCCATATAAGTTAATTTATTAAAAATCTTTGGGATCAAATTCGCCTGAAAAGACAGTTTTTGCAGGACCCGTCAACGATATTTTATCAATTCTATCTCCCAATCGTTGGAAATCAACAACCAGTTCATCTCCGCCCCATGTTTTCAGTTTTATTGGAGGAGATATTTTTTTATAAGCATTCGCGATAATCGCTGCGGCTACAGAACCTGTTCCACAAGCAAGCGTTTCACTCTCCACACCCCGTTCGTATGTTCTGATTAAAATTTCATCATTTTTAATTTGAACAAAGTTTACATTCGTACCATTTGGTGAAAAATCCTTGTTGTATCTGATTTCTTTGCCTATTTCAAGCACGGGAAAATTCTGAATATTTCTGTACCGCGAATTTAAATCCTTTGGTAGAGCAAGCACTTCTTCGATTTCAATTACTACGTGAGGTGATCCAGTATCAGCAAAGTGTGATCTAATTAATTGACTGGCAGCTTTTATTTTAAAATTTAACTTAATACGTGAAGGTGGTTTTAAATTGAACCGAACAACACCGTTTTTTACAACTTCACCGGAATAAGTTTCATTATTTGCTTGAAAAGTCGCCATACCATTTTTTACTATATTCGTATCAGAAGCATATTGGATAGCACATCGAGCACCGTTTCCACATAAGGTGCCGGATTTTCCATCAGCATTAAAATACTCCATCAAAAAATCACTGCTTTTTGAACTAGAAAGCAAAATTACTCCATCTGCACCAATAGCTTTGCGGCGATCACACATCTTTGCTATCTGTATTTGGCTGAAAGAAACACTTTTGTTTTTACTTTTATCAATTATAATAAAATCGTTTCCTGCCCCATTCATTTTTGTAAACAATATCTTTTTCACAGTTACTAATTTACTTTAATCAGCATTCCTTATCAATAAAAAAATTGAAAAACTATTCATCACTTGGAGAAATAATCTAGGAGATTGAAGAGGAAAATTTGTTTTTTGGTGAAGTGAGATGCCAGGCGTAGTGTTGAACTTACTTTTGTTTATTCATTAAAGGTCAAGATTCGCCTTCGTCCTTAAATGAATTCACCGAATCTGATTTCGTTTTTACTAGTTCAAAACGAAGCCAAAGTGGAGGTGGCGGGAGTCGAACCCGCGTCCGAAATTAAGACTCAAAGAACCTCTACACACATAGTCTGTATTTGTTTTAACTTTAAGTTACCAAACAGACCGGGATCACTTAAAGTCTGCTTGCTGTGAAATTCGCTTTATCTGCACAAGCAACAGAATCAGCTATCATACCTAAACGACGTTTATCCAAATTCCGGCATGAAAAAACTTGGTAAACGGCTGCTTATTTTATTAAGCGGCTAAGGCGTAGTTATATTCGCCAGTTATTTTTTGTCCCAATTGTTTTACGTGTACTCTGGGGAACACGGTGTGCAGTTCTAAGCTTCTTTAACCTCGTCGAAACCAAATTCACCCCCAAAGATCAAAATCACAAATAACAATGACTAAACCTCAAACAAAATAGAGTGTTATTTGTTCCATTTGATGTCGGAATGACCGGACACTTTGTTTTCATAACGAGCAAGAACAAAGAAAAGATCAGATAATCTATTAAGAAATATAATGATATTGCTGCCTATCTTCACCGTATCATTTAATGCCACAACTCTCCGCTCAGCTCTTCGGGAAATTGTTCGGCAAATGTGAAGCAACGCAGCGCATTTCGATCCACCAGGAAGAATGAAATTTCTCAAACTTTCCAATTTAGCATCAAAGTGATCAATCGCTTTTTCAATATCTTTATAAAATTTAGGTGTGACCCGCTGAATTTTGAGCTTTATTGCTTTAGGAGTTGTGGGTGTTGCCAAATCAGAACCAACGATGAACAATTGATTCTGAATTTTCAGAAGTATTTTTTTTACATCGGGTTCAGTTGCTTCAGTAATTGCTAAACCGATAAAGGAGTTAAGTTCATCTATTGTACCATATGCTTCAATTCTATTAGATTTTTTGGATACTCTTTCTCCGCCAAACAGACTTGTTTCTCCTCTATCTCCGGTTTTTGTGTATATCTTCACTTTTTAAAGGGCGATTTTTTCACATGAACCTTAGTTGGATTATTATTCACATTTTTAGCAATCAAAACTTTATCTTCTTCGAAATACTTACGATTGACGAATCCTATCCCTATAAATTTCTTAAATTTATACGAATAAAGTGTTGAAGTTATGCTACCTGCTTCATTATTAAATTCATCGAAGAGCACAAACTTGTCATCTTTTGTAACTGAATCGGCAAACGTGAATCCGCATAAATGTTTTTGTACTTTATCGTAAGTGTCCAGCCGAGCAATAACTTCTTGTCCAATGTAACAACCTTTAGATGTACTTACTAATTCCATTAAACCAATTTCGTGAGGATTATGTGCGTCATTTATTTCATTTGGCGCAATTGGAATTCTGTTTTCAACTCGATAATGATTATACGCTTCATCTCCTATTAAATTGAAATCAAATGGACCTTTATTTTCTATCATATACCGAATTAATTTTTGAGCATAAGTTGGATCTGCTAAGATCCAATAGACAATATTTCCATTTCGATCCAAATGTTTCATTAAAAAGAATATTATCCCTTCTGTGTTAATAACTTTAATACTATTAGGTTGAATATTATTTACAATATTTCCATTGATCAAAGTCATAAAAGAATCAGCTTGAGGACCAAGTACTTCTAATAATGTGTACTTACCATTAATATTACTTAGCTTAACATCATCGGAGATAACATATTTGTTGAGCCATATCATCATCTTCTCCTGATGTTCTTGACTGCAAACGACTAACTGGTATTCATCCAAATTTATAACAACAGCAGTATCTATTATTCTGCCTTTTTCTGTACAGAAAATTGTTTTTAACGTCTCTCCTTTAGTAATATTTTTTATTGCATTTGTGCTTATTCGATCAAGAAAATCCATAACATCATTTCCCCTCAGTTCAATGAAACCAAAACTTGAAATATCTCGCATACCGACACCCGCATACAAAGTGTTAAGTTCACTTTCAAGAACTGAAGCGTCATTCAGACCAATTGTTGTTCGATTTTCCTGTGATGGATTCAAAGTTTGTTCCGTTATATCAGAAATTTGAGATGCTGTTGTATTTATTTCTTCCATTGTGCTCCTTTAATTATTTATAGGTTTATCATCCCTAAACATTTTATGCTATTACATCGAGATATTTAATTAAAAATAGTTAATTCTTGATAATTAGAAAAACTATTTATGTAAAATATTATGAAATAAAATTAATACGGTCTTGTGTGTTTCTTATTGAGAAGATTTTGATATACGCTGTCTTTTTGATTCCATACAAATGGAATTGAATCTCCTGGAATTATTTTATTTCCGTCATCGTAATAAATGTGTTCATAATAATCAGGAAACTTATCTTGATTGATATTTGCAATAGTTCTTTTAAAATTTATTCCTTCATAAGTCATCAGAAGATGCGGAAGATTTTCGAGTCCATTTAATAAAAAGTAATTATAGCTGATATTACCAACACCTTGAGCATAATGAAAATTCGTTCTAATGAATTTTGCAGAATTAAAATTCCATTTTTGTAAAGTTATGTAATTAAAGCCACCATGTGAAGGAATCGGGGCTTCCCAAACAATTTTGAAATTGTTGTTATCGCATTTGAATAATACGAGATAGAAAAATGCGGTGCCAAGTTCTGTGCTGTCAAGGTCAATAAAACTTTGGTCATATCCAACAATATTTTTTACTTCGATCAGTCTCTCTCCAGGTTTCGAGCGAGCAATTACACCAAACATAAATTGCTTATCTTCAGGATAATACAATACAGCTGGTTTTGGTAAATCATAGGTTGAATTTCTGTCATCACAAACCAAATACGATCCTTCAGGAAAATTACTTAAAACAAATTCCATCAGAGAAATTGTATCACAAGTAAATCTTTGAACAGTCTGCTTTTTACGAACCTCAATATTATATCTTTGGATGTCAGCATCCTTTTCAGGTGAGTATGCAATTTCCTGTGAAGATTTACCCTCTTTTGCTTTTTCATCTTCTTTTGAGCATCCAAAAAATAAAAATAGAATTGCTAAAAATAGCATACCACGAAATGATTCGTGTAACGGTGAAAAAATAATATTCATTTAAACTGCAGCAAATTCTTTAATAAAATTAGCAGAACTGATTATGCCTAAGTGAAAATGATTCAAATCAAAATGCTCATTTGGTGAATGAAGATTCTCACTATTCAAACCCAATCCCATTAAGACCACCGGGGCTTTAAGTTTCTTAGCAAATACTGTAACAATTGGAATGGAACCGCCTTCACGTATGAAGACAGTCTTCTTACCGAAAGCTTTCTCCATTGCCTTGGCGGCAGCAATTGAAGCTCTGCTGTCCAAAGATGTCATGCTTGGAAAACCTCCATGTAAGTTTGAAACTTTTACTTTCACATATTTGGGTGCCAACTCCTGAATATACTTGGTAAATTGTTTTGCAACCTTATTTGGGTCCTGATTCGGAACTAATCTCATACTTATCTTAGCTGTGGCTTTTGAAGGTAAAACTGTTTTTGCACCTTTGCCTGTAAAACCACCGAAAATTCCGTTGCAGTCTAATGTAGGTCTAGCCCAAATTCTTTCGAGAGTTGAAAATCCTTTTTCACCATGAAGTTTAGACACACCAAGTTCCTTTGCAAATTTTTTCTCTGAGAATTTTAAAAGTTTATAATTTTCTCTTTCCTTTTTAGTGAGTTTAAGAACATCTTTATAAAATCCAGGAATAGTTACCTTTCCATCTTTATCGTGCAATTTACTAATCATATGCGCCAAAGTATTTACTGGGTTTCCAACTGCACCTCCAAACGTTCCGGAATGTAAGTCACGATTTGGACCTGTAACTTCCACTTCCATATAAGCTAAGCCTCGTAACCCATAAGTTAAAGTCGGAATGCCAGGTGCATAAAGCGAAGTGTCCGAGATAAGTACAGCATCACATTTTAGTAAATCAAGATTATTATTTATAAAAGGTTCAAGATGCTCACTACCAATTTCTTCTTCACCTTCAATTACGAATTTAATGTTCAGAGGCGGACTACCAGCTGTTTTGAAGAATGATTCAACACTCTTGAAATGCATAAACACTTGTCCTTTATCATCGGTAGCACCACGAGCATATATTTTGCCATTTTTAATTGTCGGTTCAAATGGAGGGGTGTCCCAAAGGTCAATTGGATCAACAGGCTGAATATCGTAATGACCATAAACTAAAACGGTTGGTTTACCAGGCGCACCTAACCACTCGCCATACACAATTGGATGTCCTTCAGATTGAAAAATCTCCACACGACTCATTCCAGCTTGCTTCAATTTTTCCATCACAAAGTTTGCACAATCATTTATATCTTTTTTATTTTCAGATAAAGTACTGATGCTGGGAATTCTGAGAAAATCTTTAAGCTCATTTATAAAAGCTTCTCGATTTTCATTTATATACTTAATTACATCTTCCATTATTTCTCCAATATTTACTTAGGTTTATTTCTAGATTTTTTCAATAATTTGGCTCAATAATTAGTAACAGTATTGAGCTTATTTTTCTAACTCCACTGATATAAACTTAACCAATTATGATTTAATTTGGAAGATACTTGTTGAAAGAAATCTGATGGGAAATTAATATCTCCTTCAGCTTTTGGCAGGTCAGGAGGAAAGCAACTCGATATCAGAGAACTCATATTTTCAAAAGCTACATTAAATTATTGTTAAACACCCTAAGCAATGTTATTTTAGTGCTATGATCTTAATCCGCTACATACTTAGAAATCATTTTGCCCCATTTGTGTTCTCAACATTTACTATCACTTGCATTCTTCTTCTTCAATTCTTAATGAAGTTTGCAGACCGGCTTGTGGGCAAAGGTCTCGATACTTTAGTAGTTGTACAACTAATAATATATAATCTTGCTTGGATGTTGGTATTGGTTATCCCAATGGCATGTTTAGTAGCCACGTTAATGGCATTTGGAGCTATGTCACAAAATAACGAGATAACAATCATCAAAGCATCGGGAGTGAGTTTATGGAAAATGATGATTGGTCCAGTAATGGCAAGCGGCGTACTATGCTATTTGCTTATTCTTTTTAATAATCATGTTCTGCCGGATGCGAATCATAAAGCTAAAATTTTAACATTTGATATCAGCCGAACAAAACCAACTCTTTCTTTGGAGCCGGGTGTATTCTCTCAAGAAGTCAATAACTACGCGATACTCGTCAGAAAAATTGATAAGAATACTAATGAATTGGAGGGAATAACTATTTATGATTACACCGACCAGTCAAAAATAAATGTAGTTACCGCAGAAAAAGGCAAAATCTTTTTTTCAAAAGATCAGACAAAACTCATCATGGAACTGCACCGTGGTGAAATTCATGAATCGGAATTGATGAGAAAAAACATGTATCGAAAACTTGTTTATTCAAATCACCGTATTACTATGAATGCAGATCAATTTTCGTTTCAGCAGTCAACTCCTGGAGGACCGAGAGGTGATAGAGAGCTAAGTTCTCGTGACATGAAATACATCATAGACAGTTTAATGGTAATAAAGACCAGTCAGGCAGTCGCACTTGAGAAGGAAACTGAAAAACACTTTTTTGTTGATTCGGCAAGTACAGAAACTAAACCTTTATACAGAGCAGGTGATAAAGATTTTATATATGCAAAAGCAATTGAAAAATTGAATACGGCAAGGAATATTATTATCTCAAATGCAAAAAGAGTTGAGTTTACAAAAGGTGAAATAAATGGGTACTGGGTAGAGATTTATAAGAAGTATTCTATTCCAGCAGCATGCATTGTTTTTGTTTTGATTGGTGTTCCATTAGGAGTCATGACAAGAAAGGGTGGCTTTGGAATGGCTGCAAGTATCAGTTTGTTTTTCTTTTTAATTTATTGGGCATTTCTCATTGGCGGTGAAAAACTAGCTGATAGAAATTTCATTTCTCCTTTCCTGGGGATGTGGTCAGCTAATTTCTTGATAGCTATAATCGGTATTTTACTAACCATGAAATCAGCAAGAGAATCCATTACTTTGGAATTCGATTGGCTCAAAAAATTAATTCCTAAAGCGTGGAAATCACAAGAAGATTCGGTGGAAGAGTAAATGAAAATACTGGATAAATATTTAGTTAAACAATTTCTTACGACAATTCTATTTGGTTTGCTTGCCTTCACTGTATTATTCGTAGTAATTGATATGATGGAAAATTTAGATGATTTTATTGACCAAAATGTTTCCATGGATATTATCCTGAATTACTATCTTGTCTTTTCACCTGAAATCATAAAACTGATTACTCCCGTTGCTGTTCTCTTTGCAGCGCTGTTTACTGCAGGTAAAGCAGCTAACCTCAGTGAAATTACTGCTATTAAAGCAAGTGGTGTAAGTCTTTTTAGATTCATGCTCCCTTTCCTCATCACAACTCTATTTGTCTGTGGTTTATCAATTTACTTCTCGGGATATGTTGTGCCTCATGCAAATACTGTAAAATTCAATCTGGAGCGAAAGTACTTAAATCGAGGGTTTGTATTTATTGGAAGCAATATTTTTTTTAAGGATTCACCATCAAGAATAGTAAACATCGCTTATTTTGATAATTCTCAAAATCAAGCTCATCGAGTAAGCATACAAGAATTTGATGTTGCTGATCCGACTAGGATGATCTCAAGAACTGATGCTGCACGAATAACATACGATACAACTTCGAGAAAATGGATTGCAGACAATGGCGTAAAAAGATTTTTTAGTGCAGAAAGGGAATCAGCAGAATATTTTAATCAACTAACTTTTACAGATTTGAATTTTCATCCTGAAGATCTTGCTTCCAAACAACAAAAAATCGAAGAAATGAATTTAGCTGACCTTAAAAAATTAATAAACTCACAAGTTAGAGAAGGAACTGACCCGAGAAGCACTTTGATTGAGTATTATTCAAGATTTTCATTTTCGATGTCAAGTATTGTAGTTGTGTTATTTGGTATTCCACTCGCAGCAACTAAAAGAAGACGCGGTGGTTTAGCGGTTCAGGTAGGAATAAATATTTTAGTTACTTTTATCTACCTGGTATTTATGAAAATTAGTCAGGCGTTTGGTAAAAACGGTGCAATAGATCCTTTACTGACGGCATGGTTTGCAAACTTGGTTTTTCTTGCTGCTGCGCTAATAAATCTTCCCCGCATTCGTCAATAATTTAAAACTTCCACTTGGAACCTACCGCAAATGAAATTTGCTTTGTAGAATTTGGTGATACGATAGTTTGAAAATACGAAGTTGCAAAATTAAACTCGATAATACCGGTATACATGCCCAGCCCAAATGCCCATGCAAATCCTTCTGCTCCGCCCAAGGAAATACCGCTTCGAAAATAAGGAATCCAATCTGCTGGTTTCCACTCAAATCCTAAAGATATGCGTGGAGTTTTGCTGTTTCCCGGTAAATCATTAAAACCTTGATTGTAATCAAGTCCAAGAAGCAAAGTACCTGGCAAAAAATTTTCCTCATCATTCAGAAAATAAGCACAACCAAGTCTAAGAGCTGTGGGCAAACCTGTTGAAAAACTTTCTATTCGCTCAGCATTACCAGTGAATTTGTCCTTAAGTGAATCCAGTTGCTGCTGATTGCTCAAATCGTCAATCAAAAATTCACCATCTGCTTTAAACCTTGCGGCGTTTTTAGTCCAGTTTATACTGCCAATGTCAGTTAAAGCTAGAGAAAAATTTAAATTATCTTCCAATAGAAATGATAGCCCAAAATCAAATCCCAAACCTTTTCCTGCTGGAGGCATAAATAAGCTGAAGTTCGTCTCATGATCCAACGAGTCAAAGTCATATTTAACACCAAAACCATCTGCAAAAGCTGAGTAACCAAGCATATCGGCACTTCCTTGTATCACGTTATAAGTTCCGGTTTCAAGGTTGGAATTTATTTTTTCAATCCCCGCATAATAATATCCATGAACGATTTTGAATGAAATTCCAGCAGAAATACTTCTGAGCCAGCTCTCAGGTTCAAGTTGAAATTCCAGTGAGTATGAAATCCCATAATTTCTTATCCACCAGCTTTTAAATTTCTCATCATTGAAATCATATTTTTTTTCGGGTTGATTTCCATTCAAACCCAAATCAATTATTGCTTGGGGAACTGAAAAGTTTCCGCCTGCAAAATCGTTGATTGAAAAAGCAAAAGTCCCTGCATCAACACTTGGTTTCCAAGCAAAGTTAAAAAGTGATGTTGAGAAGTTTGCAAATATAAATCCCCCGTCTGAAAAAAGATCATTAAAGTCTTTTTTATCCGCTTCAGTTAAAACTCTAGCTTTACCATTAACTCCTCCGAAATAATAATTAAGCTGATTTATCGAAAGGAAATCAGTGCCCGAATGAAATGAAATGAACGGCAAGGGAATTATTGTGGATAATTCAAGTTCCCCTTCTTCTATTCTCGAAAGATTAGCCGGATTTATTCCGATTGAATAAATTCCAGTTGCTGTTGCGGTATATGTTTTCGCTAAACCAATACTTCTTGCATCAACAGTTCCTGATGAACCAAATTGCGGAAATGTAATTGGAGAAACGACAGCTACAAATAGAATTATGGGGAATATGTTTATGTTACCAAATAACTTTTTCACGTTAGTTACCCTCCGAACCAACATGATATTTAACTTTACCGTAGCATTTGATATTTAGCCAATCTGAAGATTTAAATTGAACTGTGGGTGGATTAGGGTTTTCATTACCGGCATTTGAAGTATTTACTGTTGTTGAAATAATTATATGGTGTGCATTTGACAGCTGTAATACTTTATCTGAGTTTAATATAATTGAATTTAATGTTGTGGTTGGAGAAATTATCTGACCGGTACCGCTATTAACCTGGCTTCCTAAAAATTTTAACGAATCAATTCCATCTTGATTTTTTGTAAGAATGAAAAGTGGAATGTAATTTTCATCTGTTACTGTTGCTTTTACAAATGCGTCAATAGGAATCGCATTTTCGAGATAGATATTCAAATCAGCTCCAACACCTTTACGAATTTTTTCGCGATCATCTTGGCTTATGTCTATCTCAACAGTATCAATAAAGTTAGTCTGCTTTATTGCAAAAATACTTTTGGTTGAAAAATTAACTTCAAATCTAATTGAATCTAAATTAGTAACTTGCCCAACAGCCCTCTTGTCAGAAGGATTCAAAATATATTCGGAGGAAATAATTATTGAATCAGGAAGAAAATTTAAAAAATCAATTAAATTACTGTTGGTTTGGTCGAGAGCAAGATTGTATTGCCCATTTATCAGCCGAAATGAATTAGTTTGTCCATCGTTTTTTATTAGAATTTTTTCTTCACCGTTAATACGCTTTCCAACTAATTTTATGTTAGCAATTTCGAGATCAAAATTATTTTGATGTGATGAAATGTATTTTGATTTGAAGTTCAACACTCCTTCTCTAATGAATAACTTACCACGAAAATCAACCGCATCATCTAAATTAATAAATGAGGATGTTCGTTTAGTTCCCAATGATGTTCTTGGCAAAACTCCCGTCACTGAATTGAACTTGAATTCATATCCATAAATAATAATATTTTCATAAGTTCCATTAAGCGGACAAGTTGCTGAAGGAATTATCTGTAAACTGTTTTTGTTTTGAGAAGCTTGATCTGGAGGATGAATATATTCGTGATTTGATAAATCATAAATGATTGAATCTTTTTCAAAAGCCGGAATAATACGCTCAATTAGTAATTCAGAGCCGTCTGGTTTACGAATACCAGGAATTCTTAATAACGTTGTAATTTCTGCAGGCGAGGGATTCTGAATTGAAAATGTTAAAAAACCACTGATAAAATCTGCGCGATGAACTTCAACACTATCCGGAAAGATTATAAATACTGGTTGAACAGGTACATTAGCCGGCAGCATAAAACTTTGTGAAATAGTCCCTTGATTTAAGACTTTTATATTTTCTGTAACTTGGGAGTTAGCTTCATAATTATCCGTCTGAACTAAATAGAAGTCTTCACTATTGAGTGTGCTTGAAATTGAAAATTTTGATTGCGGCTTAAACATATCATAAATCGTATATGTTTTGTTAGTAAGTGGCACATTCAAATCAACATCCCACTCAGGAAGTATCAAATCTTCAGGAAGATCAAAACAACCAATTACTAGAGTTAAAAGGAGAGGTAAAAATTTAAATTGTGAATACAACTTTTTCATAACCATCCCATATCAGTTTCTTAATCAATCGTAAATTTATTCCGCTTTCTCATTACAAGACGAGCGGATTTATCCTTAAAAAGTCAATCTGTATGCCGATTGAATTATGGAATAGCGGTAGTATTAAACGCTAAATGCAGTATTGAATCGTAATTCTTACACGTCAATATTGTTAACAGAGGGAAATTATTAGATGGGACCTGGGAAAAAGAAAACCACCTATTACTAGGTGGTTATAATTCAACAAAAAATATGATTCAAGCTAATTAATTTTTTCTTCCTTGGTCATGGGAACAAAGCCAAAATGCTGTGCCGGGGCGGGTTCCAACCTAATTTCTCCAAATCGAGCTTCGTATTTATCAATATTATCTTTCAAAGCTTTCATTAGCATTTTAGCATGCTGAGGAGTTGAAATAATTCGAGCATGAACTTTTGCTTTAGGAACACCGGGAACTATCCTTGTGAAATCAATAATAAATTCTGCCGGTGAATGTGTGATGATCGCAAGATTCGAATAAATCCCTTCAGCTTCCTTTTCGCCAAGCTCAATATTGATTTGCTGTCCTTGCGGCTGATTTGTCTGATTCATAATTAAAAAACCATTCTTAATAATTTATTATTTGCGTAATTCATCTGCTTTTTTAAAAGCTTCCAATGCATCATTCTGCATTCCAAGCACCGAGTACACTTTACCAAGGAGTTCCCACATAGCAACATCTTCTTTTTTGTTTTGAACGATCTTCTCTAAATACGGAAGTGCTTTTTGATATTTATCTTTATACTCTTTGTTATTTAAATCCCCTTTTTCATCAGCCATTTTATTTATCATTGCTCCCCACTTTACATATGTTACAGCAAGATTATAACTTGCATTATAATAGTCGGGATCAATCTCTAACGCCTTCTTGAATTGTTCTTCAGCTCCAGCAAAATCATTTTTACCTAAGAGAAGAACTCCGTAATTATAACGATAGTATTGATTATTCGGCTCCTTTTCGACACCAGTTCTGAATGCATCAATTGCAACCTCAATTTTATTTGCTCCGATGTATGCATTTGAAAGTGTCAGAAGAATTTCAGAATCATCCGGAAATCTTTTTCTTCCCTCTTCAGCAACTTTAATTGATTTGTCAAAATATTTCATTGCTTCAAGACTATCAGATAACACTTTCTCGTTATCATACTTATTCTTAAACTCAACACCTTTCACATAAAAAATTTCGCTTAAAAATTTATATCCGTCAAGTGCACCTTCTTTTTCAATAAGTTTTTCAAGCGGACTGATTGCTTTATCATACTCAAGAGCACTCATGTAAACAAATGCTAAGTTCTTATAAGTATCCGCAGAATCGGGTTCAATTTCTATTGCCGAGTTAAATGCTTCGACGGATTTACCAAAGAATAGTTTTACACTGTCTTTATCCTCTGTCTTTGAACCTCTTTGATAATATCCAACACCCTTATTGAACAAGTTTGCCCAAAAATATTTTTTTGAGGCTGAAATATTCTCAGAGAATTTTTTACTAATAGATAATGACTTATTGTACGCATCCATCATTTCTGAATATTTTTCTTTTTCACCTAAAACAACACCTAACAAATAATAACCTTCATCACTTTGAGGATTTTTCTGAACTTCTTTTTGCAGCGATTCTATTGCTTTATCATAATTTTTTTGCTGAATATAAAGCTTAGCGCTGGTTAGTTCAGTTGAGGAACACTGATATCCGCTGAAAACAATACCAATGAAGAGAATGAGAACGGAGAAAAGTTTTTTGATTTGCATAATTGTACTCCAAATATTTCTATTTATTCAGATCAAAGTTACCGCTTTGCACTTGCAGAGTCAAGAATGAGAATGGCATTGAAAGCAAATTTTATCATCTTTTTCTAACCGAAAATTCACAAAAGGAACCGGTCTTAAATTGATTTTACAACAATTAAGAGATATTTTTCAAAGTAAAAATTAGGTGTTTTGTGAATAAAGAAGATATTATCAAAGCTGTCCCAAAAGTCTTACTTCATGACCACTTGGATGGAGGGCTTAGGCCTGCGACCATAATTGAACTTGCTAAAGAGATAAAATACAAAAAGCTTCCAACACAAGATCCAGGGGAACTTGCCGAGTGGTTTCATCGCGGCGCTAACAAAGGAAATTTAGTAGAATACTTACAGGGCTTTGAGCATACTACTGCAGTAATGCAAACAAAAGAAGCTCTCGAACGTGTTTCATACGAAATGATGGAAGATATGAAGAACGATAACGTTTGTTATGTCGAAACGCGATTCGCTCCGGTTTTTCACACACAAAATGGTTTGTGGTACGAAGATATCGTTTCTGCAGTGCTTGAAGGACTTAATAGAGGAAGCAAGGATTTTGGTGTCGGATACGGTTTAATTCTTTGTGGAATGCGTAACATGAAGAATACTTTGGAGATTGCTGAACTTGCCGTAAATTTCAAGAAGCAAGGGGTAATAGGTTTTGACCTCGCCGGTGAAGAAGGCGGCTACCCTCCCAAAAAGCATATTGAGGCATTTCAATTTATCCAGCGGGCAAACTTTAACATTACTATTCATGCTGGGGAAGCTTTTGGCAAGGAATCAATTTGGCAGGCAATTCAATGGTGCGGTGCACATCGCATTGGTCATGCAACGCATCTTATTGAAGATTTTACGCTTGATAAAGAAGGAAATGTCGTCGGCTTTGGTGATCTTGCCCAATATGTTTTGGATAAAAGAATTCCTCTTGAAATTTGTTTATTAAGTAATGTACATACGGGTGCTGTTGATAAGATTGAGAATCATCCATTTGGTTTATTGTTCAAAGAAAAATTTCGCGTCACGCTTAACACTGACGATAGATTGATGAGTGAAACAACGATGACTAAGGAATTTCTGACCGCAATTGATGTTTTTAACCTAAACTTAGAAGATTTGGAGAAGATAACTATCAACTCGATGAAATCGGCATTTATTCAATATAAAGAAAGATTACATTTCATTTACAATGTTATTAAACCAGGTTATCAAAAAATGAAGGACAAGTTATTATCATTCAACTCTTATCCGGAAAATCATGAAAAAACTCTTCACTAATTATAATTTTGAATTTGATAAAAATGAAAAGAAACTTCTTGCAACTTTTTGCAAGCAAACATTAAAACAAACTGAAGGTGATTCAAAATTCTTTGCTGAATCAAAAGCCTTCAAATCACTTTTAGAAAAACTCAAAAATGATTCCGATTCCGTTAAGCTTACTAAGGATGAAAGAATAAGATTAGAACATCAGCTTATGGAAAATGTGAAGTTCCTAAAAAAAGAATCGGCTAAAAGCTGGTTTATTAAAAAATTTCTTTATAAATCAATGATTAAACAGTACGAAAATATTTTAAACAAACATTTCTCGGGCTAAGATGATTACGCTATCCGATAAAATGAAAATTAAAGCACCTCACGATTCCGGCTTATCGTGCAAAGGATGGATTCAAGAAGCCGCAATGCGAATGCTGATGAATAACCTTGATCCTCAAGTTGCTGAAAACACTGCCGAACTAATTGTTTATGGCGGAAAAGGAAAAGCTGCAAGAAATTGGGAATGTTATGAGGCAATTATTAAATCACTAAAAGAGTTAGACAATGATGAAACTTTGCTTGTGCAGTCAGGTAAACCAGTTGCTATTTTCAAGACACACGAAAATGCACCGCGAGTAATTATTTCAAACTCGATGTTGGTTCCAGATTGGGCTAACTGGGACGAATTCAGACGGCTTGAAGCACTTGGATTAACAATGTATGGTCAGATGACAGCAGGCAGCTGGATTTACATCGGCACGCAAGGTATTTTGCAAGGTACTTATGAAACCTTTGCTGAATGTGGAAGAAAATATTTTGATGGAACACTCAAAGGAAAATTTCTTTTAACAGCAGGATTAGGCGGAATGGGTGGCGCTCAACCTCTCGCCGCTGCGATGAATGGGGCTGCTTTCCTTGGAATTGAAGTGGATAAATCTCGGCTGGAAAAAAGAATTGAAACCGGCTATCTCGATGTGATGACTGATAATCTTGATGAAGCATTGCATCTTGTTCTCCAAGCAAAAGCAAATAGAACTCCCCTATCCGCCGGACTTTTAGGAAATGCTGGCGAAGTACTACCTGAAATATTAAAACGAAATGTTATTCCTGATATTTTAACTGATCAAACTTCTGCACATGACACTCTTAACGGATATGTTCCTATGGGAATGTCATTTGAACAAGCAAAAGATTTGAGAAAAAGTAATTCGGCTGATTACATTAAACTTGCAAAGAAGACAATAGTACAACATGTTGAGACAATGCTTGAATTTCAGAAACGCGGTACTATAACTTTCGATTATGGAAATAACATTCGCGGAGAAGCAAAAGAAAATGGTGTGAAGAATGCATTTGATATTCCCGGATTTGTTCCTGAATTTATTCGTCCACTTTTCTGTGACGGGAAAGGACCTTTCCGCTGGGCTGCACTTTCCGGAGATCCTGATGATATTTTTGTAACTGATAAAGCAATTAAAGAAACATTTCCTGAAAATAAATCTTTATGTAACTGGATTGATTTGGCTCAAAAGAAAGTTCACTTTCAAGGATTGCCTGCACGCATTTGCTGGCTTGGTTATGGCGAAAGAGCTAAGATGGGAAAAATATTTAATCAACTTGTTGCAGATAAAAAAGTTGAGGCACCAATTGTAATCGGAAGAGATCATCTTGATTGTGGTTCGGTTGCGTCACCAAATCGCGAAACAGAAGCGATGAAAGATGGCAGCGATGCAATTGGAGATTGGCCAATTCTTAACGCATTATTAAACGCAATTGGCGGTGCAAGCTGGGTTTCAGTTCATCATGGCGGCGGAGTAGGAATTGGTAAATCAATTCATGCCGGAATGGTTGTAGTGGCTGATGGAACTAAAGAAGCTGAAGCAAGAATTGAACGGGTTCTAACTTACGATCCGGGGATGGGTATTGTCCGCCATGCTGATGCGGGTTACGATCAAGCAATTGAAAATGCAATAAAATGGAATGTAAAAATTCCGATGTTAAAATAAATCAACTCTGCAAACTTTGCGGTTAACTCATCACCGCTGAGAACACGGAGAAATCGCAAAGAACGCAGAGATTAAGAAAATCAAAAACATATTAAGAGGCAATCATGAAACTCAAAGTATTAGTCGCAGATAAATTTCCGGATAAATATATCCAACAAATGAAAGACCTTGATCTGGAAGTTGTTTACCAGCCAAAACTGGGAGAGAAAGATCTTCCTGAAGCAGTAAAAGATGTTGACATTCTCATCGTGCGATCAACAGTTGTGAATGAAGAAACCATTTCATCAAGCAAAAAATTAAACCTAATTATTCGTGCGGGTTCCGGTGTAAACAATATTGCAATTCCTGCTGCGAACAAAAAAGGTGTTTATGTTACCAACTGTCCAGGAATGAATGCCGTGGCAGTTGCGGAATTAACAATGGGCTTGATGTTATCTCTCGATCGGTTCATTCCTGATAATGTTGCTGATTTTAGAAATGGTGTTTGGAATAAAGATAAATATTCCAAAGGACAAGGATTAAAGGGCAAGACTCTTGGTTTAATTGGAGTTGGAAACATCGGTAAAGAAGTTGCAAGGCGTGCTCTTGCATTTCAGATGAATGTTTATGGAAAAGATATAACTCGAATTGAAGGTGTGCAGATAAAAGATTTCAGCGAAATGGATCAGCTTCTTCCGTTGTGTGACATTGTAACTATTCATTTACCCGCAACTCCGCAAACAAAAGGATTATTCAATAAACAAATGTTTAGTTACATGAAGAACGGAGCTTATCTCATTAATACATCAAGGCAGGATATTATAGTTGAGGATGATCTTCTCGAAGCAATCAAGGAAAAAAATCTCCGCGTAGCCGTAGATGTTTTTAAGGGCGAACCTGAAGGAAAATCCGGTGAAGTCAAATCTAAGCTTCAAGATAATCCAAACATTTATGTAACTCACCACATTGGGGCTTCAACAGAACAGGCACAGGACGCAGTTGCTGAAGAGACTGTAAACATAATTAAGCATTACGTTCACAGCGGAGTGATTGATCATTGGGTTAACAGAGCAAAAATTACTGATGCAAAATATCAACTTGTAGTTAAGCATTATGACAAACCCGGTGTGCTTGCCACTGTTCTCGATGTAATAAGAAGTGGAAATATAAACATTGAAGAAATCGAGAATATCATTTTTGAGGGTGGAATTGCCGCTTGCTGCACAATGAAATTGAAAAGTGCTGCAACAGCCGATATGCTAAAAAAGGTTAGTGAAAATCCAAATGTAATTAGTGTAAGTCACGTAGAGATTTAAGATTCTTAGATATGCCAGATTTGCAGCGTTCTATTCCAACCTGAAATCTGGCATATCTTCACACAAACTTCACATCAATCATATCTTTAATAATGCCGTGGTAATAAGGCAATTCTAAAAGCTGTTTTATACCTTCTAAATCCTGCTCATTAAAATCAAATACCAAGTGCTGAAGATTTTCCATAAGATAATTTTTAGTGGATGGAGAGAATTTTTCTCCCATACCTTCAAAAACTTTAGCTGAATTAATTGCAGAAATTATATTATGACAAATTGCGTGGAATTCCCTCAAAACTTCTTCAGTTTGACTTGCAAAAACAAAATTAACATAAGGAGCCGAAATCAATTCAATTATTTCCTCTGTGAAGCTTATCCCGGATTCAATTTTATCTTCAATAAAATTTCTGTCACCAACAAGAATACGATTTTTGCCAGAGGGACTGTCATTCGTTTTCTCTAAAGACAATTGAACATCAATTCCATAAACTTCACTGAAAAGTATTTTTGTAAGGATGCCTTCACTCGATGATACATCCCCGGCAAGCACAACCTGATTAGTCAGTTTCTGCTGCGGGGTAAAATAGATATACGAATTACTGAGTGATTCATCGAATGATATGCCCAAACTTTTTGTGACAAAAAAATCTTTATGATTCAGCAAATCCAAAGTTGGAATTAGTCCAATTGAATTTTTTGTTTCAATTATCTTTTTTGATAGTAAACCGGATGGGAGGAAGTGAATCTTAATGCCGTCCTTCTCAGTAATAACTGTAGAAAAGATTCGGGCAAAAATATTATCAGGTAAAAATATCTTCATAGCAGAATAAAAAAAGCCGCTTGTTCAGCGGCTATCAGAACTTTTTGTCGTGTTAAGTTGTCTTTCCTTTAATTCTCGCCGCTTTACCAGATAAATTTCTTAAGTAAAAAAGCTTAGCTCGTCTTACATTACCTTCACGAATGATTTCGACCTTTGAAATCTTAGGAGAATTGAATGGAAATATTCTTTCAACGCCAACTCCGCTTGAAAGTTTTCTAACTGTAAAAGTTTTGTTCAAACCAGAACCTCGAATGCTTATTACATCACCTTCAAAGGGCTGAATTCTTTCTTTATCACCTTCAATAACTTTTACGTGAACTTTAATACGGTCACCCGGATTGAATTTCGGGTAATCGGTTTTTAATTGTTCGGGTAATATTTTACTTGCATCTATCATTTTTTTATCCTTTAATTATTAAATTTTTTCCATCTTTCTGTTAATTGTTTTGATTGCTCTTCTTTCCAATCTTTAATTTGTTTTTCATTGCCAGATAAAAGCACTTCAGGAACTTTCATTCCTTTATATTCAGCAGGACGAGTAAAACAAGGAGCTTCAATACTTTCCCCATCCTGGAATGAATCATTTAAAGCTGATTCACTGTCATTAAGAACTCCCGGTATCACACGAACGATTGCATCAATAATAACAAGCGAAGGAAGTTCTCCGCCTGTTAGCACAAAGTTACCAAGGGAAATTTCATCGGTAGCAAATTTTTCTCTCACTCTATCATCAATATCTTTATAATGCCCGGCAATAAACATTAAATTTTTCTTAAGGGAAAGTTGATTCGCCATACTCTGATTAAAAACCTTACCCTTTGGCGTTGTGAAAATTACATGATCGTATTTTCTTTCGCTTTGGAGTTTCTCAATGCATTCAAAGAACGGCTCAGGCTTCAATACCATTCCAGGCCCGCCGCCAAAAGGTTTATCGTCAATTTGCTTGTGTTTGTTAAAAGCATAATCTCGAACGTTATGAATAAAAATTATGACTTTTTTTTTATCCTGTGCTCTTTTGATTATGCTAGAATTTAACGGACCGATAAAAACATCCGGTACGGCAGTTAAAATATCAATCCTCATCATCTTCGTAAAAATCTTCGCCCGGTTTTAATATCAAAATTTTATTTGTTATGTCCACGCTTTCAATGAACTCGTGAACAGCCGGAATCAGAACTTCTTCGTCACTTAATTTTCTAATTACAAAAACATCATTCGCCAGCATAGAATAAACATCTATCAGATCGCCAAATTCAACATTATTACGTAACACTTTACAGCCAATTAAATCATGAATAAAATAATGTCCAAAAGGGAGCTTTAGCAAATCTGCATCATCAACATATACATCTTTACCAATTAAAACGTCAACAGATTCCTTGTCATCAAAATTTTTAAACTTAATTAAAATATCATTTTTATTGCTTTTAACAGTTTGCAGTAAGAATGATTTTTTCTCACCCCAGAAATCAATATAAACTTTTTTTAGTTTATTGAACCTGGCTGGATTGTCGGAAAAAGAATTTATCTTTAAGAAACCTTTATCGTCTTCAGCAGAAACAATTTTGGCAACAAGAAAATATTCACTCACTAAAAATAAAATTCCATTACAGTTAATCCAAAATTTCTAAAACAGCTCTCTTTCCATGCTTAGCAGCAACCGCTGTAAGCAATATTCTCATAGCTGCGGCTGTTTTACCTTTCTTACCGATAACTTTACCAATATCGCTCTGGCTGACTCTAAGCCCAAGCAATATCCTTTTGTCTTCATCAATTTTCTCATCAATCACCACACCATCGGGATTATCAACAAGCTGCTTTGCGATGTACTCAATGAACTCTTTCATAGGAAGACACCTCCTTAAATAGAGTATGGGCACATAAGAAATAATGTACAGAAGAATAAGCTGCTGAAATTTTTAATTATACCTTTTCTAAGCAGGTTGTTCTTCAGAAGCTGCACCCTTAACTTCTGCTGTACTTTCGGAAACTGTCTCTTGCTTTTTCTCCTCGGAAGTTTTTTCACCTTTTCGTTTTTTCTTTGCTTTAACGGTTTGTGATTTAGCTTCGCGAAGTTTCTGGAAATTCTCTTTTTCTTCTTTGATTTTTTCGTCTGAGGCACCTTTTCTTTTCAGATGCTTTTCAAGAAGAATTCCCTTTTGACTTAGTAAATTTCTAACTGTATCGGTCGGTTGAGCACCATTATTTAACCAATATAACGCTCTGTCTTCTTTAATTTCTAACGCAGCCGGATGCGTCAATGGATTATAAAGACCGATAGCTTCAATAAATTTACCGTCTCGAGGTGAACGAGAATCTGCTGCAACAACTTTATAGACTGGCTGTTTCTTTTTACCCAATCTTCTTAATCTTAATTTGACTGCCAACTTAAATAACCTCCGTATGTTTAATCATTTTAATCAATTGAATTTATAATTTTTTAACATTGATCCGCCAAATCCTTTTTTACTGAATTGGCTCATCATTTTTTGCATTTCACCAAATTGCTTTATTAACATGTTCACTTCTTGAATAGAAGTGCCGCTTCCTCTTGCAATTCTCATCCTTCGGCTGCCATTCAAAATTTTGGGTTTCTTTCTTTCCTGATACGTCATCGAATTTATAATTGCTTCGGTTTTTACGAGGGCATTATCATCAACTTTTAAATTTTTTGCCTTCCCGCCAATACCAGGAAGCATTCCAATCAGCGATGACAATGAACCCATTTTCTTTATGGCTTTAATTTGCTTAAGAAAATCTTCAAAATCAAATTCATTTTTCCTTATTTTTTCTTCAAGCTTGTCCGCTTCAATCTCCTCAAAGTTCTCCTGAACCCTTTCCACAAGGGAAATCACGTCACCTTTACCCAAAATTCTTGATGCTAAACGATCAGGATAAAAAGTTTCAAGCTGGTTTAATTTTTCGCCATTACTGATGAATTTAATTGGTTTTCCCACAACAGAGCGGATTGAGAGGGCTGCTCCGCCTCTTGCATCACCATCGAGTTTTGTGAGAACTATTCCATCAAAATTTAATTTGTCATTAAACGATTTAGCAGAATTAACTGCATCCTGACCGGTCATAGCATCAACAACAAATAAAATTTCTGTTGGCTGCACTAAATTTTTGATTTGTTCAATCTCAGCCATCATTTCTTCATCAACATGAAGTCTACCGGCTGTATCAATAATAACTGTATTAAAGTTATTTTCTTTAGCATGCTCAATTGAGGATTTCACAACTTTAATTGCATCTTTTTCTTCCAGAGAGAAGACAGGAATATTAACTTGCTCTCCTAACATTTGAAGCTGTTTAATAGCTGCAGGACGATAAACATCCGCCGCAGCTAATAATGTTTTGCGTTGACTATCCTTTAATTTTTTAGCAAGCTTAGCGCTGAATGTGGTTTTACCTGAACCTTGAAGTCCCGAAATTAAAATAGTTGTTAATCCAGATCCATTAATCTTCAATTCGCTTTGATTACCACCAAGAACTTTAACTAATTCATCATAAATAATTTTAGTAATCAATTGTCCAGGAGTAATAGAGGATAAAACTTCCTTACCCAGAGCTTTAGTTTTTACATCCTCAATAAAATCTTTTGCAACTTTGAAATTAACATCAGCATCAAGCAGAATTCTTCTAATCTCTCGAAGAGTATCGGAAATATTATTCTCCGTCAGCTTTCCCTGTCCTCTTACCTTCTTAAGAGCTGATTCTAATTTTAAAGTTAAATCTTCAAACATTATTTATTTTACGATCTTGATAAAATTATTGAAGTAAATATAGGAATGGTTAACTGGCTTTAAGAGCATTTGCGCCGGCAACTATTTCCAACAATTCTTTCGTAATTGCTGCTTGTCGTTCCTTGTTATATTTTAATTGTAAGGTTCTGATCAATTCCTTTGCGTTTGTTGAGGCATTATCCATCGCAGTCATTCTTGCACCAAGTTCAGATGCATTAGATTCTAAAAGAATTCGCCAAATTTGTGCTCTGAGATGTTTGGGAAGTAAATATTCAAAAATAGATTTTTGATCCATTTCATAAATATAATCGGGCTGATTTTTTTTATCAGTACTTTCAGTAACCAACGTTATAGGCAAAAATTGCTCTACTACTATTTTCTGCTGAATGATTGATTTAAATTCATTATAGATAATTATTACTTTGTCAAAAGTCCCATCCATGTATGATGAAATAATTTTTTGAGAAATATCTAATGCTTCAGAATATTTCAATGAAGAAAATAATCCAAGATTCTTGTCAAATAGATTATAATTTCTTTTTGAGAAGAAATCATATCCTTTTTTTCCAACGCAGTATACATGAACCTTATTTGAATTATTATTCAGTTCATCATGAATACTTCTAACTGCTTCTTTTATTATATTCGAATTAAATGCACCGCAAAGCCCTCTGTCGGCAGTTACAATAACAACTGCAATACTTTTAATTGGTCGTTGAACAAAAAAGGGATTTGTGATGAGATCATTTTCGGTAGCAAGATTTGAAAGTGCCTGCCAAATTTTACGAGCATATGGTCGTGCATTTACAACATTTTCTTGAGCGCGGCGTAATTTAGCTGCAGCAACCATTTTCATTGCTTTTGTAATTTGCTGTGTGCTTTTTACACCTTTAATTCTGCCTTTTATATCTCTAAGTGTTGCCATTTACAAATTTTGATTTAAACACTTTTCTTAAAAATCTGTAAAAATTCATCGGCGGCTTTTTTAATTTTCTCAATTGTTTGCGGAGTTAAATCTTTTTCTTTTTTTATCGTTTCATAAATATCATTATGCTTAACCTCGAAGTATTCCAAAACTTCTTTTTCAAATCTTTTAACATCTGCAACTGCAATAGTGTCCAAATATCCGTTAGTTCCAAGAAAGATGCTCACCACTTGACGCTCTATATTCACTGGAGCATACTGCCCTTGTTTTAATAACTCAACTAATCTTGATCCTTTAGCAAGAGTTTTTAAAGTGGCTTTATCGAGGTCAGAACCAAATTTAGCAAACGCTTCAAGTTCTCTGTATTGGGCAAGATCTAGTTTAAGAGTTCCAGCAACTTTTTTCATTGCTTTAATTTGGGCGTTACCGCCAACTCTTGAAACTGAAATTCCAACATTTATGGCTGGTCGCACACCGGCATTAAACAAATTTGATTCAAGATAAATTTGTCCATCGGTAATTGAAATTACGTTAGTCGGAATGTAAGCAGCAACATCACCTTGTTGGGTTTCAATAATCGGCAATGCAGTCAAACTTCCGCCGCCGAGTTCTTCACTTAATTTGGAAGCACGTTCAAGTAAGCGCGAATGCAAATAAAAAACATCTCCAGGGTAAGCTTCACGTCCTGGAGGTCTTCTTAACAGAAGTGAAAGCTCTCGATAAGCCGCAGCTTGTTTAGACAGATCATCATAAATAACTAATGCATGTTTCCCATTGTCCCTAAAATATTCACCGAGTGTAGCACCTGAATAAGGAGCGATAAATTGAAGCGGTGCCGGTTCGGAGGCAGATGCTGAAATAACAGTTGTAAAATCCATTGCTCCATGCTCTTGAAGCTTTGCTACAACCTGAGCAATGGTCGAACTTTTTTGACCAATAGCTACATAAACACAATATACAGGTTTAATTCCAAGACTCTTCGCTTCAGAAGAATGCGTATATCTCTGATTAATAATTGCATCAATAGCAACTGCAGTTTTTCCTGTTTGTCTATCACCAATAATAAGCTCTCTTTGTCCACGCCCAATTGGAATCATTGCATCAATAGCAGTAATTCCTGTTTGAATGGGTTCTTTAACAGGCTGCCTTTGAATTACTCCAAGAGCTTTGCGCTCAATTGGCAAAAACTTTTTTGTATTGATCGGACCTTTTCCATCAACTGGAACACCAAGAGGTGTAATAACTCGACCAAGCATTTCATCACCAACAGGTAAAGAAGTAACTCGCTTTGTTCTCTTAACAACAGCACCCTCTTTTACCAAAGATGAATCACCAAAAAGAACACAGCCAACGCTGTCCTCTTCGAGGTTAAGAACCATACCAAAAACATCATTTGGAAATTCCACAAGCTCACTTGCCATAACTTGTGACAATCCGTAAACCCTCGCTATTCCATCACCAACTTGAAGGACTGTACCAACATCATATATGTCGGCTTCAGTTTCAAATCCGGATAATTGTTTTCTTAATATTGCTGATATTTCGTCTGGTCTAACTTCAGCCATAATTTTTTCCTTACTAATTTCTAATTTTAAACAGGACTTGCTTCACTAAAATGTTTTCTAAGCAAGCCCAATTGATGCTTGATTGATGCATTAAAAACGGTATCACCTGCTTGTAAAATAAATCCGCCAATAATTTTTTCATTAACTTGATAATTCATCCTTACTTTTTTTTGTAGCATTTTCTGCAATCTATTTTGAAGTTCACTTTTTTGTGAATCTGTAAACTCAGATGCAGCTACAACATTAACGTTCACATAACCCAATTTTAAATCTCTCAGCTCCTTAAACTTTTCAAGAATACTGAATAATATCTCCTCGCGCTTCTTCTTGATTATAAACAGCACAAACTCCATTGTATCAGAGCTAATCTTATCCTTAAATATTTCCTCTATTATGGAGGTTTTAATTTCCAGTCTGATAACAGGATTTTCCAGCATTCGTTTAAGATTGGGATTGTCGCCAATAACCGAAGACACTAAATCAACATCGTTTGAAACTGTATCGAGGAGATTCTTCTGAACTGCTGAATCCAAAAGAGAAGAAGCATAACGAGTAGATACTTTTTGTTCAGCCATTATCAGTTCTTGGTAATCTCGTTTATGTATTTATCGGTAATTTTTTTGTGAACATTTTTATCCACAGTTTCGCCCAATACTTTTTCAGTTGTTTGAATCACTAAATCAGCAATTTGCGACTTGAGTTCTCCAAAAGCTGCTTCTTTCTTTCTTTCTATTTCTGCAGATGCTTCGCTCAGTATTTTTTGAGCTTGATCTTTACTTTCCTTAATCACCTGGTCTTTTAATTTCTCAGCATAAATTCTTCCCTGCTCAACAATCTTTTTAGATTCTTCTTCCGCTTTGGAAAGATTAGCTTGGTTCTCGTAAAGAATTCTTTGTGCTTCATCCTTTGCTTTTTCTGCTTTCTCAAGAGATTCTTTGATAGCAGTTTCTCGTTGATCTAAAGCAGTAAGAATCGGCTTCCAAGCAATCTTTTTTAGAATCAAAAGAAGAATTAGGAAAGTGACAACAGTCCAAACAATTAATCCGGGATTGATATCAACTAAACTTCCGCCTCCGCTTTCAGAGCTTAAAGCCAATAGAGCATAAATACTCGTTGCAAGCATGATAAATTACCTTTAATTATTAAAAGAGTTTATGCTTTAACAGCAAGAAGAATACAAACAACAAGAGCGAAAAACGCAACACCTTCAATTAGAGCAGCAGCGATAATCATAGCTGTTCTGATAGGTCCTGCAGCTTCAGGCTGCCTTCCCATAGATTCTAATGCTGAACTTGCAAGCTTTCCAATTCCTAAACCGGCTCCAATTACGGCTATACCTGCGCCGATGCCTGCTCCTAAAAATCCTAAATCCATTTTATTATTACTCCTTTTTTTTGATTTAATTGATTAATGATCTTGATGAACTGCCATCCCAATAAATAGTGAGGATAACATTGTAAAAATATATGCTTGAATTAACGCGACTAGTAATTCCAAAAGATAAATGAACAACGCAAAACCAATAGACACAGGGGCAATGAAATATGTCTTCATAATAAAAATCAATCCGATGAGAGAAAGAATTACAACATGACCGGCTGTCATATTAGCAAAAAGACGAATACACAATGCGAATGGTTTAGTGAAAAGTCCGAATATTTCCACAACGATTATTAATGGCAATAAGGCAACTGGCATTCCTGGAGGAATTAATCCTTTAAAATATCCAATTGGTCCATGATGGATGATTCCGCCTATTTGTGTTGCAATGAAGGTTAATCCAGCTAAGGATGCAGTTACAGCAATATTACTTGTTACCGTTGCACTCCACGGAATCAATCCAATAAGGTTACTGAACAAAATGAAGAAGAACGCAGTAAGCAAATAAGGTAAAAACTTTTCGTAACCGTGCCCAATTGAAGGTTTCACAATTTCATCGCGGACAAAAATTACTATTGACTCAATTAAATTAGTAAACCCATGTGGTATTAATGACTTTTTATAGCTTTTTGATACTATTATAAAAGTTAAAATCAGCAATGCGGCAACAATCCATAGAAAAACAACATGCCTTGTTATCGAGATATCTAATCCAAATAACTCAAGATGCGGGAGATATATTTTTCCTAAAGGTTCAAAATCAAGATAATTTCCATCCATAACATGATGCAAAATCCAGTCTCCACCACTGCCCGCATGCTTCACGGTATCTTGTACAATTGAACTATCAGCTTCTGAGCTAAAAAACATTAAATATTGCTTAATTTTGATGAAAGTTAAGGTAAATTATCTCAACGACTAAGAAAAAAACGTAAAAAAATAGGATTGAAAATATAAAACTTATCCGATTTAATTCCAAAAAGAACAGTGCTAAAACTACTATGACTAATGTCGAGACTAATCGAACAACGATGCCGCCAAAAACTCTTCGAAAAAAAACCTGAACAGATTTATTTAAACCACTCTTAAAATAAATAAGTCCAAATAAAGCATTAAAAGTTGTAATTGCCTCCGCTAAAAGAATAGACTTAAGACTATCTCTGGAAAGTGTACCCCAAAGGAAGAGAAATATTGCAATTAGGAATGATACTATCAGAAAAACAACTGTAAAGGTGAGGAGTTTTTTTTGAGAGGTCATTTATCAAGTCTTGTTACTGACTTTATAAAATGGTACATCCCAGTAAAAATTCCTAAAAAGGAAAAAACCAAAGTCAAGTAAGGTGAGGATTCAAATTTTCCATCGAGCCAAATACCAAGGAAAACCATCAGCACAATTGTGGCTGCAAGTTGAATACCTAAACCAAGATATGGAGCGTAATCTTTAAAGAGATTATAATTTAAAGGATTTTTATCCTTTTTATCTTCAATCATCACTTACGGAAGTGGAACCAGGTGCGTTCAGCTTAGCTCCCTTATCAGACATCCTGCTGTTGCCGTCAAAAATAGCTCCTGCTTCAACAACTAAAATCTTGCTTAAAATATCTCCTTGAAGAACAGCTTTAGATTCAAGTACGGCTTTTTCTTTTGCATTTATACTTCCAATAACTCTGCCGCCAATGCTAATTACTTCGGCTCTTATTTCACCCGATATTTCACCGGTTTCACCCACAGTAACATTTCCATTCGCTGTTATATCCCCATTAATTGCACCGTCAACTCTGATATTACCATTGCTTGATAACTTACCCTCCAATATAACTCCCGCGCCGATAATAGTAACTTCGTCTTTTCCGATGTTCTCATTTTTGTACTTCATCAATTTAGTTCTCCATGTTAATTAATAAATAACTTTAATGGATCTAATGGCTGTCCATTTTTCCAAATTTCAAAATGCAGGTGAGACCCATGTGATTTGAGTCCGGTATTTCCACTCAATGCAATCAGCTCACCGTGGATCACCTTCTCTTTCTTTTTTTTCAATACAGAAGAGCAATGTTTATATATCGAAATATAATCATTTGGGTGAATAATTATAACCATATATCCATCATCTGCGGTATAATCTGAAAAGATGATATAACCGCTTGCAGCGGCGTATATTGGAGTTCCGGTTTTGGAAACAATATCTATACCGTAATGTCCTTCCTCTGGTTTAAACTCACGGCTGATGAAACCATTATGTGGGCGTGAAAAAAATATATCTGATTTTTCTGCAGAAAAAATAATGTTCCAAATCTGCTGTGCAATTAAGAAAAGATTTCCTTCAGCTTTCTTCTTCAAACTTTGATTCCTCATTCGAACAGAATCATTTTGGGTATTGAGAACATTTGAATCACCAAGTATTATAGCATACCGCAGCCGCTCATTTGTGGTTTTGAGTTCTTCAATTTCCCTCGAAAGAAACAGTATCTTTTTATTTAAATCAACTAATTTTTCTTGTTCCTCTTTTTGATAATAGTAATCTTCAGAATAAAATATTTTGCTGAGCGGAGTTAAATTGATAATTAGGAATCCTGATACAAAAATGACAAAAGAGTAAATCAGGAATAGGATTAAAAACTTTTTTGCTGAAACATTTAATTGAGTTCCTTCGGCTGAGGGTTTCTCTGAAAATGTAATTATTAAAAGTTTTTTAATATTTACTAAATCTCTAAATTTCATTTAAGTATAGATGGAAATTCATCATTTATATCAGTTGATTAAATTTTTTCAATAACTCATCAAATTTAATCTTACCCTCCCTCTGCAAAATCAATTTTTGACCGGTTAAATCTACAACAGTTGATGCTTTTTCATAACACTTTTTATTAGAATAAAATATCCCCATTACTTCCATTTCAAATTCTTGCTTTATCATTTCAGGATGATTGATCGGCGGCAGCCCGCTGCGGTTTACGCTCGTGGAAATCAATGGCATCTGTAATTCCGAAGTAAGTTTTTGACAGAAACGATGATTGGGAATACGAAATGCGGCAGTATTCGTATTTAAAATACCGCTTGTATTATGATTTAATTTAAGCACTACTGAAACCGGGTTCGGCCAAATTGAAAGGAGGAAATCTAAATATTTTTCGGAATTGAGTTCTACATATTTCGTCAGAGTATCAATGCTGTCGACAAAAAGAATGTAACCTTTTTCATCTACCCTTCCTTTTATTTCATTGACTTTTTCAACAGCTTCTTCGTTGAAGGGATTTGCACCAAAACCGTAAATAGTATCGGTTGGATAAACAAAAACTCCTCCTTCTAAATAAATTTTCTTGGCTTTAATAATGGAATTTTCTAAATCATCTTCAACACAAATAAAATCAATTTCATTTGTTTTGATCATTTAATATCTCATCTATTTTTGAAATAATAATTTTGGGATCCAATTTATAACCGCAATCAAAAGTATTAATCGGACATTTTTCATATCCATGAATCCCGCATGGTTTACAATTTAAATCGTCATAGCTAATGTACAAACTTTTTTTATTATACGGGAAAAATCCAAAACCCGGAATTGTAGAGCAATAAATAGTTAAAACAGGAACATCCGCACACATTCCAAAGTGAGTTGGCGCACTATCATTGGTTAATAATAGTTTCGCATTTTTGAGAAGTTCAATCGTTTCAATAATTGAAAATCGCCCCGCTGTTGACAGTGCTTTGCCGCCCAAATTATCAGTGATACGTTTACATAATTCCTCATCTTTTTCACTGCCTATTACTAATACTTTGAATGACTGATCTATGTAATGCTTTGCAATTTCTTGAAAATATTTTTCAGGATATTTTTTTGTTTCCCAAATACTTCCCGGAGCAATTGCAATAACCTTATCCTTTAACTCATTTTCCGAAAGAAACTGCCTAACAAATTGACGGGATTCCTCGGTGATATTTACTTTAGGAGTAACTTTCCAACTTTCATGGGTATATCCATAACCGATTAAGTCGAAATTTCTTTGGACTTCATGAATTTTGTGTTTATACTCCACAACAGTTTTATAAACATGAAACCACGAGGCAGTGGAGAAACCATACGTTTCCCTGACTCCGGATTGCATAACAATGAATGATGTTCTAAATGACCTGTGAGGTGAAAATATTTTACTATAGTTACGATTCTTTATTTCGTTAGGAAATTTGTAAAGATTTAGTAGTGATCTATGCTCGTTCTTTTTATCCATTACCATAACTTGGTTTACGAATGGAGATGCTCTAAATATTTCCTGAGTTGAAGGTATGCAAAGCACATCTATTTCAGATGAAGGAAATTTCTCGTTTAGTTTTTCAATCATTGGCAGAGTTAAAACAGCATCACCAATAAAAGCAGTTTGTATAACTAAAATTTTCTCCATTGCAACTAGTACTTCCAAATATTGTGCATCCACAACCATTGTTCGGGATGTTTTCGTATAACAGATTCTAAAAATGCCATGTGCCGCTGGCTTACTTCCTGAATTTGCTTTTCTTCATCTTCGGGAAGATTTTCAACGCTGATTTCAAAGATTTTTGCTTTATAAGAATAATCAGAAGATCTTACTGCTAATCCGTACAAAATCGGGGCTTTGGTTTTTATAGCAAGTTGAGCAGGACCAGGATAAATTGATGATTGTTGCCCAAAAAAATTCACTCTCATCCCTTCTGCATGACCTCTCTGATCGGCAACCATTGCAACAATATTTTTTGATTTTAGTTCGGAATACACTTTCCTTATCGTTGCACCCAAAGGAACTACTTTGTTAATCCAGCGTGTGCGTCCTTTGTTAAGATAGGCATCTACATAAGGATTTCTTTGTGATTTAACAACAACATGAAATGGAACATTTATCTGCGCACTTACTGATAATGCGATATATTCCCAATTTCCAAAATGACCTGATAAAAGAATAAGACCATTATTACGTTTATAGTATTTTTTAATTAACTCGGCATTCTCACAATAAATTGCATTTTCAATTTGCTCTCTGGTCATATATGGAATGAACAACATTTCAACCAGCGTGATAGAAAAACTTTTATAGCTGCCGAAAGCGAATTTTTTTATTTCGGTTTCGGAATATTCGGGAAAAGCTTTACGAAGATTATTTAACGTGACTTGCTTACGAATTGGTATCATGTAATAAAACACAAAAGCAATTACGATAGATAACCGTCGCGAAGATTTTAATCCCAATACCCTCACAATACCTGCAAGAATTAAAAAAAGGATATACTCAACAATATTTTTCATTAATGTGTCTACACTAAAAAGTTATATTCAAAGTAAAAAATGTTTTGAACATGGTAAATATTCCTAAAGTAAAATTGCATGGAAACCTTTTTAGATACGCTACATAAATAAGAATGGAAAAGTGAATTAGTCGAGAAAAAAGTTTTCTTTGACTCAAAACTAAATATTTGAAAGGAATTCTAATAATTACAGCGAAATGAAATCAGCACAAAAAATTAAAAAGTAGAAATTCTTCTTATCCAGTTATCATCACGAAGTTCGCCGCGTAAAGTTGAATGCAGCAATGTATAGTCGGAGAATCCTGATAAATCTCCGAAGACAAAAATTACCCCGCCTTCCAATTCGTTGTAATACCAAGTCTCATAAGGTTTGGTATCAACTTGATTTGGATTACGTTCTATTTCGCTTGGTTCACCAAAAATAATATAAACACGTCCCCTGTCCGATTTCCACCCAACACGAGATAATGAGCCGTATTTCTGATTACTTTCATTCACTCTTTTAAAATAGAGTTTATAAAATTCATTCTCAGGAGTGGAGGGATCAGTATCCTTACCTTTCCAAAAATTAAAAAGAAATTCTCTTTTACCTTCAGTAGAACTAATTTTACCATACTTTTCAATGTCTGCAGATGAAGCAATATACTTTGATTTAGTGAATACATCATCAAGTTCCTCGTCAGACATTACACCAAACTCACTTGCAAACGCTCCGGAGACTTGGCCGGTTACAGTATCAGTTATTGTAATAGATGGATTGTACACATAGAATTTCTTGGTGGATGATACTCCGTAATTGGATAGACTATCAATAAGAGCTATTACAAATGTATAAGTATCGGTTGGATATTTATTAATCACGATTGAGCCCACTTCAACCCTGGAATCATGGACTCTGCTGATTGGTTTTGATTTCGAAAAGATCAATTTTCCTTTACTATTAAAAACAGAAGATACAAGCTTAAGTGTTTCGGAACCGGGCATAGCAAGTAAGTTGTACAGTTCAGAATAGTAAAAAACAACAGGCTGGCTTTCACCAAATACAGAGCTTGGGATCGGATAGATTTCCATGCTGTTTTTATAGAAGATTGATTCCTTGTTTGGACTATCCTGAATGATTCTTGAGGCAAGCTGAATATCGCTCAATGAAATATTGGAGGAAATAAACCGATTGCTTTTAATATACTCTGTGTAGTTTCTTTGATTTTTCTCCTCACCCACATCTCTCCCGCTAATGGAGCATTTATATGTTGCAGGTGGCACGATAAAACCTATTACTCCAATAAGATATTTACTGCCTTCATCAGTCAAATTGGAAATTGGATGTGAAACTTTCCACTCCTTATCAACAATTTTTTCCTTCGAGACAGTATCCTCGATTGTTATTTTTAATATTCCCTCAACCACTTTTAATGAATCCGATGAAAATGCTTTCATAGAACTCTGGTTAAATGAATAATAAAATTCTATGTAGTTGGAGGTTGAATCGTAGCCAAACTGTGCATAGTCGAAGTCGAAATCAAATTTGGGCTGGGAAATTAATGGAATGGAAAATATTAGGAGAAAAGAAAAAATGTGTTTCATAGTAAACTTTTAATAAATTAAAAAGGCGTTCCTTTTATAGAACGCCTAAATATTGATTTTAATTTGAAATTAATCTAGAACTAATCTAAGTGTGAAAATGTGATTTGATGTTGGGAAATCTTTTACATCTCTATAAGCATAGTCAAATAATATTCCCACACCCTCAACTAATGGGTAATTTATTCCGGCACCAACAGTAAATCCATAAATTGATTCTGAAGTGTTTTCTAATCTAAAATCGTATCCGCCTCGTGCATAAAATCTATTCATAAAACTATACTCCAAACCTAATTGTAACTGGTCTTCGCTTGCGTTATTCTGACGAAATGCTGTTCCAACTAAAATGTTATTAGTTTCATCGACGCTATAATCATACGCTAAACTTAATTCAAAGTAACTAGGAATTTGAAATTCTTCAGTAACGGCGAAATAAGATCCCAAGCGGGTACCTGGATTAGTGTTGGGAACATTTGTTTTAATCTGAAGGTCCTGACCGCTGTATGACATATTAGAACCAATATTTTTGACAGAGACACCAAGCGAGAGATTTTGAGGGAAACGATACTGAACACCAAAATCCATTGCAAATCCATCTGCCGAGGTGCTTTGAATTCCTTCATGAACTAATTTCAGGTTGACTCCTGCGGCTACCCTATCTGTTATAACCTTAGAATAGGTTAATCCGCCTACAAAGAAAGAAGGTGAATAAGATGCACCGGTTCCATCTGGAGCTTCATTAGTTGTTACAGGAATTTCTCCAAAATCTATGGTTTTAAAAGAAAACCCAACGCTGCCTAATTCACCAAGATTAGCTCCAGCAGCTAAATATGTCACATTCAGATCTGCTATGTAAGACATGTAAGAAAACATTGCTTCAGATTTGCCTGAAACGGCTAAACCAGCCGGATTGTAGTAAATGGCTTCAACACCAGTGGTGTTTGATAAAAATGCTCCGCCAGTTGCAATACTACGAGCTCCAACCGGAATAAGCAATTGCTCTGCTCCTGTTGTACCCTTTCTTGAAACATCACCAGCCAATAGGTTTCCTATACTAACTGTAATGAATAATATTATTAACAATTTTTTCATTTTTAACTCCTTATTATTTTTTAATCAGAGCGGAGAGTTTGGCTCCGCTCTTTTTTAAACAACTGACTAGTACCTGAGTAATTGTTTTTGCGGCATAACTATTCCAAACTTCAGTATCTTATCACCGAATTTTGGTGATGTAACTATTGCAAGATACATTCCTGAAGCTACTCTTAATCCCGCTTCATTTTCTAAATCCCATCTTAAGAACGGAGATGAAATTCCATCACCCTTATCGTTCTGAGTTAATATTCTCACTAAAACACCCGACAAAGTATAAATTTTAATTGTCACTTCAGTCGGTAAATTTGAAAAGGTTACGAAAGGATCATCTGGATTACTATTTGTATAACTCGTTGCCGGGTTATATGCAAATAATGGGTTTGGAAATACATTTACTTTATTAAACAGATTCTTTTCTTGATCTTCAGTTAGCGCACCACCCTTTAAAGTACTGAACGAAAATTTATCCAGTGCAGTATAAGGATAAGTGGTGACTGGAATCACAAATTTATCTCCATTTGTATAGAATGTTGAACTGTTCACCCTTTGAAGCCCAACAACATACATCGTATTGAACATTCTTGATTTAGCAACAATCTTTTGGTTTTCAGTAACCCCAACAGCATCAGCCGGTATGGTAAATCCAGCATATGGATCAGCCCATACAGTGGCTGTACCGGTACCTGTTGTAAATGTACCTCCGGTATATTCAACTTGCTGACCGTTTGGATCATAAGGCGCATCAAAAATAAGGATACCCTCATTGGATAATCTTAAGGAATCTCCCGGATCCCAAACTCCATCGGGGTTTCCGCGGAAATTAGGTGCAGGCGTTTTTCTTCTTTCTATAAAACCTACAGCCAATTGTCTTTCCTCCCCATACTTATTATCCACTACCCAGGCAGTAAACGGAACATCAACATAACCGAAAGCACGGTTATTAGCTGTATCCCAATTTCCAACAGATCCTTTTCCTACAGTATCTGTTCCTGTTACTCCAGCAGCATAGCGATAACTGTTTGTAGCTGTAATTGCCGAACCGAAATATCCATTCAAATAACGGTAAGCTTTCCCATTGGTACCAAAACGTAATTCTATTTTTCTTAACCTATCTGCACCAATTACCGTTGACCTTCCTACACCTATCATTGGCCAGGCAGTTCCTTGCGGAATATCTGAACCGACATAATAAACTCCAGTTGCATCAAGAGTTGATAATTCATCGAACCAATCTGGATTTGAAGAACTATATAAAGGATCGCCAAAAGCTGCGGTTACGGGTTTAACTTTTGTTAGAAAACCTTCGGTTACAATACCAGAATAATCTGTTGAGTCAAAATTGTAAAGTTTTGATGAATCAATTAGAACGGTGCCTGTGCTTTTATTCGTTAATTTCCAGAAGGTAGAATATGAAGTTGAAGATTTATCCTTGTAAAACTCAATTTCATATTGATCGCCCGTTAAAGCATCATTATTTGCAACTAAATATTTGACAGCGCCATTTGAGGCACCGGCAATTTTTTCACCATTAGCCCCTTGTACAGATGGAGCGTACATATCAGAACCGAAAACAACTCTTATAATTGAGGTCTCGTACTCATCAATACCAGCGCCTGAAACATCCAGATAATCACCAGCACGCCCATATACGCCTGTCTGCTTATTTACAATCACTCTATGGTTTAATGTAAAATTCGTAATTGCAAAATAATATTCCTTGCCTTTAACTAAAGGTCCACCTGCTAGTGGATCACTTGTTATAGTTAACCTGATTCTTCCCTGTTTTGGGTCGGCATATTTAGCAGAGTCTAATTTAAAACCTTCTGGTCTTGCAAGCACTACTGCACCATTGCCTTGTTTCTGATATACATTATTAATAGAATCTTGCAAATCATACCAAGCGATTTCCTTGGCATTTTCAACTCCTTGAATTGATAAGGACTTACTATTCGTTCTGAATGCAGTAACATAAAAACCTTGAAATCTTCTGTCAATATCAAGAACATTATCCACAGCTTGATATTTGATAGGGCCAGAAGTTTCCCAAGTTAGATCAATAAAATCCTCGCCTGTTCTAACGTCATAAACAATAGGAGGAGGAGGAGGAGGAGAAGGAAAATTCGAGTCGAATATCAATTGAGCTGTAACATCATATTGCTTGGCAACGGTAACACTATTTAACGGACTTGTACCTCTTCCGAGCACATAAGCAACAACGATATCTACCGGTTTATTTTTTTCTAAGGTAAATGGACCTGTATTTGACATCTGTCTTTGATCAATTGGTGTAGTATTTAACCAGCCTGTTTGAGGTTCGGGTTCACCAGAATACATAAAAATTCTGTTAATCTGCGCACAGTTGGAAAGCGTTGCTCCATTTCCGAATTCCCATGTACAAACATTAACTGGATCGCCATTTCTTCCTCTACCACCGATCATGTAATTCCTTAATTCAAATCTTGTCGCTGGATCGCCATGAGTTGGGTGACTCTGCATATATTGTGTAAACGAGCTTATTCCCAAATTTTTAGCTCCGGGAATTGTATCAACACCTATAACTTTGCCACGCACATTATATGCCGTATCTAATGGAATATCTCCAGCATCGAAAGTTTCATTTCCATTAACATCGGTATATGTTACACCAGGAATAAATGAAATTGGTCCCTGAAAGAAATCAATTAAAAAGCTTGGGGGATTCTGTCCAAATTGGGCATCTGGTGTTTTGTTGTAAGTGAATCCAGCGCTCAAAATAGTATCACACCCGACTAAATCATCAAGGTGATCGCCTAAATCCGGATCGGCTGCGACAGAAAAGTAGACTGAATCAAACTTCTCGGCTTTAGTTCCTTTATTGACAAGTCTATATCTAACAAACAACATATTCCCAACAACACCCTTAGATGCAAAACCAAAAACAGATTGATGAATTTCAATACCTTTTGGATCAACATCGGTGTATCTTCTTTGGGCTTTTGGCACACCATCATTATAAACACACCATGCAGTTACATCTCCAATCAAATCAGGCCGATCTTCAGTCGGATCCCAAATTCCATTGCCATTTAGGTCAACCGGGTTATAAACCCCGTCACCGTCTCCATCATGAAAATCAGCACCAATAGAAACAGCATCTTTCCATGTTTGCCATGAATCACTAAAAGCAGGATCTTGTACACTGACAACATAAACCTGATTTTTTGAATCGCTCTGCGAAGAACCTACAGGTCCTGCTTGATAGTCTTCAATTCTTGAGGCACTTAAAACACCATTAGCCCATAAATTACCATTATGTAATCCGGACATATAAAACCCACTGGAAAATAAAAAAACGATATTATCAAATTTACCACCAGCTCCGCCGCCAGGATCAACATCTGCAATAATACCTTTATTATCAAGCGGGACAAATAAATTGTTTATATTAAAAACATAAAAAGTAGCCGCTGTTTTATTTAGTTTTCGAGAATTTCCATTATCACCATCTATACCGGCACCTAACGTAATAAGCGCAACAATAAATGATGATAACAGGAATATCTTACTTTTAATATTCATTATTTTCATTACTAACATTCCTTTTAAATTTCAGTTGAAATTACAAATTTAAACCCGAAAAGTTAACTTTGAATCCAAGTTTTATTAACCTTGGAATACCAAAATTACTGGGGTCTCGCTCTAATGCCGTATAGTCAGAGACATAATTAGGACCTCTTCCCTTTGCCAAAGCTTTTCCTTCTTCAGTAGAGAGATAACCTGTACTGTATGGATTACCAGTAGTACGATAAACATTAACCGCATTCTCACTGCCGAAAACATTTTCAACCCAAAGATATGGAGTCAAAGAAATATTATTCTCCAAGAAGAAAGTCTTTTCAAGCTTTAAATCTAATTTATTAGATCCTGGTCCATAAGCTGAATTAACATATCCTTTAGTTTCACCTAAGTTAGAACTTCCACCCGGGGTTATATTTTGCGTAAGTAATGGCGTATAAGGACGCCCACTTTGGAATGAGAATAATAAATTCAATGAAAGATTTTCTAATACACCTAAATCACCTTTAGGTATACTGAAATCAACGTTAATGATTCCCGTGTGTCTTTGATCAAAATCCAAAGGTGCAATAACTTTTGGGGTTTCTCCGTTATCATTTCTGAATGCCGCAGTAGTTGAAGAGCTTGTTGATGAACCAGTCCCCTCAGCCAATGCATAAGTATAGTTAAATGCAAGGGAGAAATAACTTATTCTTGTGATATCAAGTGAAACAGCTAAACCTTTTACTGTCCCAAAATCTGAATTTGCTGGACCATAATATCTATAAACTGATGAACCAATAGATCTATAGAAAAATCTTGTCTCATCATTTATTAATCCTTTAGTATTTTTATAAAAAGCTGTGATGTTCAGAGCTGCTAAATTATTTCCCAACACTTGTCTAAAACCTATTTCGTATTGAGTTGTTATTTCGCTATTAACATTTCCGGTATTCAATCCGAAATTTTGATCTCGAATCAATCCGGTTAATGCATTAACTGAAGTAAACACTTCCTGTAAACTTGGGGGTTGAATAAACTTACCAAATTGAGCATGAAATACAGTGGTTGAAGTAACAGGGAATCCTAATCCTATTCTTGGAGAAACATAAAACTCTGCTTTTTTCGTCACGAAATCTGCATCATCAAAAACTTCCGGATTTCCATAGCCGTATGGGAGTGTTTCATCTTTAACAACTTGTGCTTTAGAATCAAAGTAGTCAAACCTCAAACCAAAATTAATTACCAAATCACTAAGCTCAAATCTATCCTGTACATAAAAATATGAAATCACAGGATGACGCGGTTCGGCAGATACATCGTATAAGGATGTATCAATGGGATTTTCGTTATCAAATCTTCTTTGTCCATCACTTGAAGCTTTGTTTTTTCCTGTTATGTCATATCCAAAGAAGAAAGGTGTTTGTAATGCCAGACGATATGCATAGCTGTACTTATCATTATCAATTGCAACCCCTACTGGATTAAGCGAATAAAACCTTAAAGTGTTATACTGAATACCACCTCCGACATCAACCAAATGGTTCTCTAACTGTGAAGTAAAATCTAAATCTGCTGTAAGAGTTGTATTTTGCATATGCTGATAAAGTGCTTGAACTCTGCCTTTTGCATAAAAAAGTTGGATCGGATCTAATGTAACCCGGCTACCTTGAATTAGTGTCGTTCCTGGCAAAATATATGGTCTATTTGCTGTTGTATCTCCGTATGCCTCAATATTATCAAACCAGATTCCATCACCTCTTTCACGTGAGTAGTACTTGTAGCCCAAATTTAAATTCCAAAAAGAATTAGAACTTAGATTGTGGCTAAGACGACCACTGAATGAATAGTTACCTGATTCATTTCGCAAATTATGTTCGGAATTATTCTTGGAATAAACGTGAGCATATTCCCTAAAATCTCTCAAATTAATATTAGCACCTAACCTTACGGAGAATGGGGACAAATTATGATAAGTCCTCACAGTATATCTCCATACACTTGATGACATATTAGGTAAGGTTTTACTATCTATTCCGGCAGTTGGGATTTGTAAAGAAATTGCTGATGGACTGCCATCTAAGTTCCATCCTCTTTCACCGGATAAAAATATTGTGTGATCTTTTTCACCTGGAATTATCGGACCACTCAAATTCAAAGTATAAAGATTATACCCGTAATCATCGGTGAATGAAGAAGTGAGAACATCTCCAAACACTGAATAAGTGGGATTTCCGGATTTCGTTGTTACATTTATAATACCTGATTGTGCCTGTCCATATTTTGCTTCATATCCGCCAATTTGAAATGAAAGCTGATCTATTGCACTGTTGCTTACTTGAGAGTAATTTGAACCGGTATATGCATCGTTTTGTGCAACTCCATCAACAATGTACATTACTTCCCCGCCTCGACCTCCTCTAACATTAATAGTGGCATTTCCATCAGCGCCACCGCTGCCCTCACTTTTAACAACACCCGCTTGTAAAGATGCAATATTTGCAACACCCTTAACAGGTATTTTGGCAATTTCACTGGCATCAATAACCTTAGTTGTGTTTGTAGATTTTTCCTCAAAAAGTTTCTTTCCGGTCACAACAATTTCTTCTAATTGAAATTCTGAACTTAATTCAGCATTAAGTTCATATGTTATACCAGCAACAATCCTAACCTCTTTAAAGACTTTTGGACCATAACCCACATAACTTATACGCACATCGTAAGTACCTGGAACAATATTCAGCACAAAATAATTTCCATTAACATCTGTAGCTGCACCCAATTCAGTGCCTACAATGATAATATTTGCACCTATAAGTGCATCTTTTGTGTCTGCATCAAGCACCTTTCCAACCAGTTTACCAACTCCAGATTGTGCAAAGGAGGAATAGGACGATAGGAGGATAGCGACGAACATTACGAAAATTGTAATTATTTTTTTCATCTTTTCTCCGACAAATTATTAATTAAAAACTTATGGTTAGTTCATTTAGTTAAAAAAACCGAAACATAATCAGAACAAATTTTTCAATATTTTATTTAAATCAAAAAAGGGCGGACACTCTATTTCCAAGATTATCCGCCCGCATAATTAATTAGCTCATCTAATTACTTCATCAACATCATTTTCTTTGACATCGAGAAATTACCGGCATTTATTTTATAGATATAAACACCCGAAGTTAAATTCGCTGCATTGAAATTAACATTATAGTTACCTGCATTCTTGAATTCATTCAATAATGTAGCAACTTCTTCACCGAGCAAGTTAAATACTTTTATGCTAACCATTCCAGCTTCGGGTATTGAGAATTGAACCGAAGTTGAAGGGTTAAACGGATTCGGGAAGTTCTGTGCTAAATCATATACCACGGGTATTCCTGGTAATTCGCTTGCAACGTCAAGAACAACATTAACTAATGTATGAGTGCCCATTGTTCCAAAAACGTTCTGAACGGTTGCACTCATCATTGCTGGAAGTAAGTTAATGAAGTGATCCTGACTAACTCCATTTTCATTATCATTGCCGCCCTGATTAGTCGGTAATCCCCAATTTGCACCATATTTATATTGAATATTTAATGGTGAATATTTAGGGAACGTAACATCGCGAGACCAAATATTATCACCGGCAACAAGGTCACCATTTGTACCATTATCATAACATCTGATGGTAAGAGCACTGTCAGCATTTGGCCAACCGCCAGCAGGCCAGCGAAGCGGAGGATTTGCACCGCATAATCTTACGTCAGTAACAGGAGCAAGCGGCTGGAGATTAATTGAAGAAATTGCGCCTGCCATATTTACAGTAAACTTAATTGTACATGGGAAATTTGTTACGTTATCAAGCGTCAAATTATTGAAGGTTCTTAAAGTATAAGCAAAACCTCCAGTAATATCACTTCCAGTCACTGTATAGGTTTTATTAGGATCATTTTCCCAGTTTGTACCCAAACCTGTGATGTAAGCATACTTGTAATTAAAGGTTTCGCCAGCAAAAGTATTAACTGTTTTGGTAACTTCGTAAACATTCGGATCACCTGTACTCGGAGTCATTTTCCAATCACTTGACCAGCCATTAAAGCTGCCGCGTGCGGAAAGTGTGTCGGTTGCAGGATTGAAACGACCTGAAACTATTTCAAATTCCATATTGCAGGCAAATGTCATATTGATTGGGGTTAATATTTGATATGAACTATCATTATTAAACCAAGCAGCATAAGTACTGTTAACCGATGGTACAACGTATTGTCTATTGGGATCATTTTCCCAGCCATCGGTGCCCTTTATGAATTTGAAAGAAAGTGTATCACCAACATTAAATGACTTAGTAATTGTATAAATGGTATCGAGATTAGCATCTGTCATTACATCGGCACCATTGTTCCAGCCATTGAAATTACCTGCAATTTTAACTGCATCAGTAGCTGGGTTGAACAATCCTTTATATGCTTGAACTCCCATATCAACATTAAATGTTACATCAACAGTTGGGGCAGCAGAAACTGTAAATGGAACAGCAGCCATATAAATAGTAGTGGCTAATGTAGTATCGGTATATGGACCTGTTGCACCAGTTACGTATCCATACATACTGAATGCTGTATAATTACTGCCGGTTTGAGCCAGCGTTGGAGCAAGATGATGCTGAGTATTATTAATATTATCAGATTGAGTTAAGTTAACTGGAGCTGAAAATTCTCCAGTAAGCGATCTGTAAGCTTGAAATATATCAGCAAATGTGCTGGTAGCTGTAGAATTAGTCCATTGAACAGCTATCACATCCCGATCTTTATTAAAAGCAATGTAAGGGGAAGGACCCATTTGACCTAAACCAGGTCCACCGAGATATGCGTTGGGTTCAAGACCTTCAAAAACAATCTTGCCATCCCAGCCGGAAGCTGTTTCAATCAACTCAACAACTGCATTAGAACCGGTATTGTTGTCAATCGTGGTGTCAGTCAAAGAGCATACGATGTGAACATAACCATTCTTGTCAACATTCATATCAGCATCGTAAGAAACAAAAGTATCGCCCTTTTTATAATCGAATAAGCGATCAAACCTTGCAAGAGAAGGGATTGCTCTAAAATCACAAACCTTAGGAGTCCATGTGGCTCCGTTATCGGTTGATTTAAGATAGCCCGGATACCAGCCACTAACAATTGGGCTCGTAGGATCCGGATATGTACCTAAAGCACCGTAATATAATACTCCATTGTGGGAAGCGCCGCCCATTGTGATGTTTCCGCCATCTTCAAAGACAGAAGATGGAATGGTGAATTTTTCTATTGTGCTAAAATCCTGTGTTCTCCATACATCAACAGCTGCATCAACTGAATTATCAGACGACCAGAAAAGCCATGGTGAATTATCACTTGCCCAGCAAGGAACTTGAGAACTGTAAGTATTTGCGCCTTGTTCTATACCAGCAAAGGTTACACCAGCACCGACGGGTTGATCAGCACCATAGCCGACCCAGCCAAAAGCGCCGGGATTTAATTCAGGCCATGCAAACAAACCGGTAGTGGCACTAAGATCACCGCCAGTTGGATTTGAAATTGCCATACTTGGATAACGACCATTTCTTCCAGGATTACTAGTGTTAATTCCCGCTGGTACTCTTGTCCAAGTTACACCTTTATCGGTAGAAATATTGTACCATAGTTCACCGGAACCAACTGCATATGGTGTTTTACCTCTGTGAACAACAGCAGCAACATTTGCACTTGCATCGTAAGCTACTGGATTTAATGCACCGATAGCTGGTCCAAAAGCATTTGACATTGTGTCAACTTCAATCCAAGTGGCTGTAGGTGAACTTGGCATTACACCAGTACCTAAGTTAAATGTGGGTATTCTTGAAACCGTTGTAGGTTCCTCCAACATGATTGGAGCTTTTTTCATTACTTCCCTTTTATTCTGGGCAAATACCAGAATAGGAAGAGCAAGAAGAATGAAAACGAAAATCGAAAGGTTCTTACGCATAGTGTTCTCCTTTTTTGAATGATGAAATAGTTATGTTTAACAAAAAATTCTTAAAAAATTGCAGCCAAGATTCGTCGCAAACATAATTTGATTAAAACACGTCGAAAATTACAACTCACAATGTTTATTGTCAAGCATTTTGGAGTCTTTTTACAAATTCGAAATTATACGATTTTTGGTTAATGTCAAGATGTAATTTTACCACTTAAACTAAATCTGCACCGAGTAAACATTTTTTACTCCTTCCAACTCAGAAATTTTATTAACGACAGATTCGTCAATTTCGTTATCAACATTCACTATGCTCAGCGCATCTTTACCGGCTTCAAGGCGGCCTAAAGACAGCCCGGCAATATTGATTTTGGCTTCTGCAAGAACCCGCCCGACTGCTGCAACCATACCGGGTTTATCTATATTACTATAAAAAAGCAAATGACCTTCCGGTTTAACTTCCAATAGATAATCATCAATTTTTACTATTCGAATTTCATTGCTGCCGAATACTGTTCCGGCAAAAAATCTTTTTTCTTTATCGGATAAAAATTCCACCGATAAAAGATTTGTATAATTTAAATTTTCTCCTGATTTAGTTTCATTGATTTTTATTCCCATTTCTTTTGCCAGGAAAGTCGAATTAACAAAATTTACATTTTCTGTTAGAAGTCTTGTAAGTAACCCTTTTAATAGTGCCGCAGAAAGTAAAGCTGAAGATGCGTGAAGCATCGCTCCGCTTAAATTAATATTTATTTGCCTCAAAGGATTTCCCATCATTTGCGCATAAATTTTTCCCAAGCTTTCTGCTAATTTCACATAAGGAAATATTTCTGTATTTGAAATTGATTCTAATCCAGATGAGTTAACTACTCCTGCCATTTTACTGTGCGTAAAGAAATCTGAGATTTGTTCAGCAATTTGTATTGCCACTTTTTCCTGAGCTTCTTCTGTTGATGCACCAAGATGAGGAGTGCAAATTATTTTGGGATGATTAAAAATTTTGTGAGAAAAATCCGGTGGTTCTTTTTCAAAAACATCTAAAGCCGCTGCATATACTTTTCCTGAATCTAAAGCAGCCAACAGATCATTTTCATTCACAATACCGCCGCGAGCACAGTTAATTATTTTAACTCCATCTTTACATTTGTTCAAGGTTTCTGTGGAAATAAGGTGCTTTGTCTCCGGTGATAAAGGAACGTGAACTGATATTATATCAGACAGAGAAAATAGTTTGTCGAGATTTACAAGTTCAATTCCCAATTTTGACCAGGCTTCAGCTGAAAGCAAAGGATCATAACCAATAACTTTCATTCCAAAAGATTTTGATCTTAAGCCGACTTCCCTTCCAATTTTTCCTAATCCGATTATACCAAGAGTTTTACCGAATAATTCAGTCCCCTGAAATTTTTTCCGCTCCCATTTTGCATCTCTGATGGAAATATTTGCTTGAGGAATACTGCGGCACATCGAAAGCATTAGAGCCATTGTATGTTCAGCGGCAGAAATTGTATTACCGCCAGGAGTATTCATTACAATTATTCCTCGCCTCGTTGCAGCATCCACATTAATGTTATCAACCCCGGTTCCTGCTCGCCCGATTATTTCCATATGTGCCATTTTAGAAATTAATTCGGAATTAACTTTCGTTTCACTTCTTACAAGTAAACTATTATAATTTCCAATTTCATTTATTAACTGTTCGGGAGTCATTCCAGGTTTGTAAGTAACTTCAAATCCCGCCTGTTCTAAAATTGAAGCACACTTTTTATCTATTGCATCAGAAATAAGAATTTTTTTCATGATTAAATAAGTTTGTGAAAGGATATTTTGAATTTTTTATTTTTGAAGTGCCTTTAAATCTTCCAATAATTTAGCATCTACGGAACCGCCAAGCTCAATTACCTTATTTGCAAAAAATAAAGCCTCTTTGTAACGACCAAGATTGTAATTCAATTTTATTAATGCAGATAAAACCTCAAAATCTTTGGGGTTAAGATTATATGCTTTCTCAAGGGTAGCTTCTGCTTTTTGATTATCACCCAAATTGAAATAAGCTAAGGACAAGTTTTTATAATGAAGATAATTGTTCGGGGCTTTTTCAATAGACTTTTCCAGATAACTTGCTGCAAGTTTAAAATCATTTTTTGTAAAGTAATAATCTGCAAGTTTTTGATAAAAGAATGCCTTCTCCGGATTACTCTCAACTGCACTCTCTGCAAATACAATGGCATTTTGGTATTTCTTGCTTTGAAAGAATGTTAGAACAGCCAAAATTAATATTACCACAATACCTTTAATTAAATTTGAGGTTTTTGCAGGATCAATTGTTTTTATTTGCAGAAGTTCACTGAATGAAAACAGAATTCCAATCATAGGCAGATAAGCACGTGTATCGAGATACTCAAATCTCTCACTCTGATTTGAATATAGTACCAATAAACCTGGAAGCATAAATGCTAAAAACCAAAGCAAACCGAAATAATAATTCTTTTTCCGTATGTTTTTAATAAATATCGGCAACAGTAATAAAATTGACAGAAAAAGACTACCAATTAATGTTCTAACTATTGTATAGGTCGGTAAAACGGCTAAGTTAAAAGGTAAAAATATTTTAGAAATTGTGTCAGGAATAGATTGGACATTTTGTACAAAAGCATCAATTCCATAAGTAACGTTTTTAACATCTGCCACAAAAGTATGTCTTAAAATTATAAAGAAAAAAATCGGAAATATCCATGCGAAAATAGTATTCAGAATCATTTTTCTCTTAAACTCATTTCTACAAAACCAATAAAAATAGATGACACACATAAGAGGAAGAACAATAGTGACTTCCTTAGAAAGAATTCCAAGAAAATAGAAAATTGAATGACTAATCAAATACTTTTGGGCATTTGTATGTAGAAACTTTATGAAATAAAAAAAAGATAACAAACAAAAAAAACCTGCCAGCAGATCATTCCTTCCAACTATCCAAACTACTGAATTTGTCAACAATGGATGAACTACAAATATTAGTGTTGTAAATAAAGCAATCACTTTCTGAAAATTTAGTTCTACTAAAATCCTAAAAAGTAAAATTGATACCAAGAAATGAAAAATGAGATTACTAATATGATAGAAGACAGGACTTTTATGTGAAATTTGTGCATCTATAATAAAACTTATCATCGTTATTGGTCTGTAGTATGGTGTGCCTTGGTTAAAGCCATACTGGCTGGTGAATGCTTTGGGAATATTGCTTAAAGAAGAAATTTTATCATGATTATCCAGAATGATTAAATCATCATCAAGATAAACAAAATCAAATTTTACCACTTGAAAATAAGTTAGAAGCAAAAAAGCAAAAATAATTAGCTTGGGGTATTTCAGAATTCCAAATTCATTGTGTTCAAAGCTATTTTTTTCCTTTGGCTTTATTTTGTTTTTTTTATTCATGACCACAAAATAAAAACGAACATGAAATCACCGATGGTCTTCCGAAGTGGTAATAATTAAAATGTAAATTTTGGCCAAAGCCTATAGAGCAGCATTAATCTTTTGAACTATTTGTGCTTTTGGAACCGCGCCTACAATTGAATTGCTGACTTTGCCATCTTTAAATATTAAAAGAGTGGGAATGCTTCTGACGCCGTACTTTATTGCAGTTTGTTGATTATCATCCACATCAACTTTTCCAATTTTCACTTTGCCGTTATATTCATTGGCTAAATCTTCAACAATAGGAGCGATGGCTTTACATGGTCCGCACCATGTTGCCCAAAAATCTAGAAGAACAGGAACATCTGATTTAATAACTTCATTTTCAAAATTTTCATCTGTGATAGTAACTGGTTTCATTTATTTGTCCTTAAATTAATTTATTATTCCGTTGGTTTACCTTGACCAACATAACTTACTTGATCTTCTCCGCCATCAGCATTTATTACTCCGCCGGAAATCCATTCAGCACCATCCTGACAAAGAATTGAAATAACTTTGGCAACATCTTCAGGAGTGGTCAGGCGATTTCGTGGATTTTTTCTTCTTGCTACTTCAATCATTTCAGTATTTCCGGGGATTTTTCTTAATGCAGGTGTGTCAGTTACCCCAGCCATAATTGCGTTTACTGAAGCTTCCATAAAACCAAGCTCTGCAGATAATTGACGAATATGAGATTCAAGTGCGGCTTTTGCAGCGGACACAGCACCATAAAATGGAATTGTTGAGTGGCTTCCCGAACTTGTCATACCAAAAATTCGTGCTTTGTGCGCAAGCAAATTATTGGCAACCAGATCCTGCACCCAATAAACAAGTGAGTGAGCCATAACATCTAACGTCATTTCCATCTGTGCTTTAGTAATTGGCTGCTCATCATCCTTACCCACAAAACCTTTCAGTGTACCGAAAGCTAGAGAGTGCAAAACAACTTTCACAATTGGCTTTCCTTGTGATAAAGTTTTTAGCTCGCTGATCACTTCTTTTCGTTTGCTCTCATCTGCAGCATTACAATTGAAAAAAACACATTTTGATCCCGAAGCTTTGATTGTTGAAGTGATTCTATCAACATTATGCATGGTTGCCTGACGATCAAGGTGAACTCCAATTATATTGAAACCATCCTCTGAAAGTTTTAATGCTGTAGCTTCGCCAAATCCAGATGAAACCCCAAGAATTAATGCCCAGTAATTTTGATTTTCTCTCTGTTTCATAAAATCTTAAATCATTTTAATTGTGGGTGAAAGTATACAAAAATGAGTGAAGTTATACAATTGGTTGGTTTGATGGGGATTAAGATGAAAATTAAGATGAAGACCTGTACGCCGCTGTCGGATTAAGATTATGATTGAGTTGAAGATGATGAACATTGAAATTAAATTCATTTCAAATCAAACAATAGCGAATCTTCACCAATAAGATTTGTAATGGACTTAATTAGTTCATCAGAAATTTTTATACGTACATCTTTTAAAAAATAAACTTGGTGATTGATTCCGTTATTTCCACCCGCCAAATGAATGTAAACAGGGATATTCCCCGCATTGTTTTGAAAAATATTTTTAATTGCTGAAATGATTTCTACAGAGTGTTTTTCAGGATCAAGATAAACCTTTATGCTGCGCATTAATTTTTCTCTTATTTCTAAAGACGAATAAGCTTCTTCAATTTGCAGCTTAATCGAATCACCGCTGCTTTCAGTTTTACCCACAATAAAAATGCATTCTTCCTCACCGACTAACTTTTGAAATTTATCGTAAGTTTTTGAAAACATAATTGCTTCGCACGAACCGCTGAAATCATCGAGGGTAAAGAAAGCCATGTTATTTCCGGATTTATCCATTTTTGTTTTAAGTCCGGTAATCACACCTCCAACGCGAACAACATCCAAATTTTCCAGCGCTTCAGTTTCTCCAAGATGAATTGTTGTAAAGGATTTATAATCAAGTTCGTATTTTCTGAGCGGATGTTCCGAAACATAAAAACCAATAACTTCTCGTTCTTTAGCAAGCTGATATTTTTGAGCCCATGCTTTTGATTGGGGTAATTTCGGCTCAATTGTTTTAAACTCTTCTTCCATCCCGCCGAACAAACTATTTCCAACTGTAACTTTTGAGTTCTTCAATTTATTCGCATAAGAAAGGGCATCCTCAACGGCTGCAAATAATCTTGCTCTATCTTTACTAATAGAATCAAACGCACCGGCGAAAATTAAACTTTCAATACATCTTTTATTAACTATTCGATTATCAACATTCTGACAAAAATCAAAAAAGCTCGTGAAGTTTCTATTCAGCTTTTCTTTACTTGCAATAATATCTTCTACTGCACTAACTCCAACATTTTTAATAGAAGATAAACCGAATTTTACAGTTCCTTCTTCCACATCAAAATAAACAGATGGATTATTAACATCAGGAGGAAGAATTGGAATTTTAAGTTTACGGCAATCTTCCATAAATGATGTAACTTTGTTTTTATTGCCAAATTCATTTTTCAAATTCGCTGCAAGAAACTCTGGGGTAAAATGAGCTTTTAAGTATGCTGTCTGATAAGCCACAAGACTGTAAGCAACTGAATGACTCTTATTGAATCCATAATTGGCAAACTTATCAATTGATTCAAAAATTTCGCCTGCAATTTTGATTGATATTCCGTTTACCTTCGCACCTTCAATGAATTTTACTTTTTGCTGTTTCATTGAAGCAAGGTCTTTTTTCCCCATTGCTCGTCTTAAAATATCTGCTTCGGCTAAGCTCAACCCGCCAACTCTATTAGCGATCTGAATTACTTGTTCCTGATAGACAATAATGCCGTAAGTTTCCTTTAAAATATTTTCAAGTATAGGATGAAGATATTCAACTTTTTTTACGCCTTGTTTTCTGTCAATGAAATCATCTATAAATTCCATTGGACCCGGGCGATACAAAGCATTCATAGCCGATAGATCATTAATACTTGTGGGCCTTAGTTTTTTCAAGTATTCTCTCATCGGGGCAGATTCAAATTGAAAGATACCGGTTGTTTGTCCCTTCCAGAATAGCTGATAAGTTTTTTCATCATCGAGCGGGATTTTATCAATATCTATTTTCACCCCATGGTTTTTTAGAATAAGCGAAATAGTATCTCTTATTATTGTTAAGGTTCTTAGTCCTAAAAAATCCATCTTCAGCAGACCTGAGTATTCCAGATCTTTCATATTGAATTGAGTGACGATGTCCATTTGGGAAACTGCATTTGCAAGCGGAACATAATTGCTGACTTCACCAGGTGTTATTACAATTCCCGCCGCATGCTTCGATGCATTCCTATTCATCCCTTCGAGTACTTTGGCATACTTAATCAAGCTTTGAATTTCAGATTCTTTTGAATCACGAACCCATCTTAGTTCAGGAACCTCTTTAAGTGCCTGATCAATTGTGAAAACTTTTCCGAACTTTGAAGGAATCCATTTCGTAATTTTATTTACTGTGGGAATTGGAATCTTAAGAACTCTTGCCACATCCCGAATAACTGCCTTTGATGAAAGACGATTAAATGTAATTATCTGACTGACTGAATTTGAACCATACTTCTGACGAACATAATCTATCACTTCGCCGCGTTTATCATCTGCAAAATCAACGTCAATATCGGGCATTGATTTTCTTTCGGGATTCAAAAACCTTTCGAAGAGAAGACTATACTTTAATGGATCAATCTCAGTAATTCCTAATGTGAATGCTACAAGACTTCCTGCTACACTTCCTCTTCCAGGTCCAACAGGTATATCAGATTTTTTTGCAGCATTTATAAAATCCTGAACAATTAAAAAATATCCGGCAAATCCCATTTTTTTAATTGTATCAATCTCGAATTCAAATCTTTGAGTTATTTCTGGTGTTGGATTTGGAAATCTATTTTTCAATCCTACGCGAGCAAGAATTTCAAAATAATCATCAAGTGATCGTGCTTCGAATTCTTCGGGAATTGGAAATTGTGGAAAATGGTAATCATTAAAATTAAGTTCAACATTTATCTTGGATTCTATTTCGAGAGTATTCTCAATTGCGCCTTTGTATTTTTTGAAAAGTTTAATCATTGCCTCGGAAGATTTAAAGTATATCTGATCCGTGCCATACCTTAACTGATTATAATCCGCTCCGTTTTTATCTGACAGCAGTAACAAAATATTGTGTGGGATAGAATGATCTGGTTCGATGTAGTGACAATCGTTTGTGGCAATCAATTTTATATTTAAATCTTTAGAAAGTCTCGGCATTCCATCAAGCACGGCTTTTTCAACATCCATTCCGTGATCTTGAATTTCTAAATAAAAATCATCTTCAAAAATTTCTTTGAATATTTCAGCAGTTTGTTTCGCCTTTTCGTAATCGTTATTGATGAGGTCGGTCGCAATAATTCCGCCGGCACAGGCAGTGCTGCAGATTAGACCTTCCTTATATTTTTTTAAAAGTTCAAGGTCAATTCGCGGACGATAGTAGAATCCTTCGGTGTGCCCGAGTGTAGATAGTTTAGATAAATTTTTATACCCCTCATTATTCTTGGCAAGAAGGAGTAAGTGATTATAAGTTTTAACTCTTTTTTTATTTGTGGGATCATCTTTTCCTCGGTCAAATCTGCTTCCCTGTTTTACGATGTACGCTTCCATTCCAATAATCGGTTTTATTCCCTCTTTCATTGCTTTACGATAAAATTCAGAAATGCCATACATTACACCGTGATCGGTAAGTGCAACAGCTCTCATATTGTTTCGCTTCGCAGCTGCAATCAAACCATCAACAGTGCATGCACCATCCTGAAGACTATAGTGTGTATGATTATGTAAATGAATAAAATCGGACATGAAAAGTATTAACCCTCGAACACAGTTTTTAAAAATGATTTGAATAAGAAAAGTATAGAACGTGCGATGGAAGTTTAAATATTTTTTACTCTAAAAAAAATATTTGAAAAATAAATTTTTAACTAATCCATTTTCTTGTACACCAAAAACACGACGTGGGATAACCAGGTTGATTAAATTTTAGATACTCAACGAACTTTACTTTTTACCAGTGTGACCAAATCCGCCCTCACCGCGCTTACTATGATTTAGATCATCGGTTTGAATTAGATTTGCGGTATAAACTTTTGAAACGACTAATTGAGCAATCCTATCGCCGCGTTTAATAGTAAATTTTTCTTTGCCAAGATTTATTAAAATAATTTTTATTTCACCACGATAATCAGAATCTATCGTACCAGGAGAATTAAGAATTCCAATTCCATGATTTGCTGCGAGTCCGCTTCGTGGTCTTACTTGAATTTCATATCCTTTGGGAATTTCAACTGAAAGATTTGTCGGCACTAATGAAATGCTGTTCTTTTCGACAGTTAGTTCATCCTTAATAGCAGCACGAACATCCATACCCGCACTTCCGGAAGTTGTATAATTTGGAATTTCTATGTCATCAAATTCAGCACTGAGTCTTTTTATTTTTATTTCTACCATATCAATTATTTGCAAATTACTTTAAAATTTTATTTGTTGAAAATCTTCTTCATAAATTTATTCCTCAGGATTGACAATTCATTTTTATCGAACACAATCATCGAAGTTACAATTACGTACACAATCAACATAAAACTTTTTAAGAAAATGTTTAGCTCACCAATTGATTGAAACCAGTAGTAAACTATTCCTGTTAATAAAATTGTAGTAAAAATGCCTATCATCTTTACGAACTCATATTCAATTCTGTAAAATTTTTGTGTTACGATGTACAATCCAGCCGCCATTACAATATAGCTTGCAAGGGTCGCAAGTGCGGCACCAATAATACCAAGCGAAGGAATGAGCAAGAAATTTACAACAACATTAACTAATGCTCCGATTCCGGTTACTAAAGGAACATAGGTGCTTTTTTCTTTGATGTAAATGCCTGCAGTAAAAACCACGTATAAACCATAAAATAAATATCCAAAAAGAATTATTGGAACAATTACCAATCCACTCCAATAAGCCGAGCCAATCAATGTTATTCCAAAAAAATTGATTTTGACTAAATCATCAATGTAAAGTGAAACCAAAACTAAAATAATACCGGCAGCAAAAGTAAAATATGTAAGAACTTTGGAGAACACTTTTTTTGCATCTTGCTCTTCTGCTTGCTGAAGAAAAAACGGCTGCCATGCATATTGGAACATATTCACAAACAGCATCATAAATATTCCCAGTTTATAATTGGCATTGTAAATTCCTACAGTATGGAGATCAGTAAGATTTGTTAGAATTGGACGATCAATACCTTGAATAAACATTGAACCTAAACCGGCAGGAAGATACGGCAGCCCAAATTTTATTAACCTGCGAAGCAAAGATACATTTATGACCGGTCTTAAGTTTTTCACAATATCAGGTAAGAATATTAAAAAAGTTAATAGTGAAGCGGCAAGGTTACTTATGAGTACTGCTTCTATTCCCCATTCAAATTGAAGTACAAGCAGCAAGTTTAGGAAAACATTAACAAGTATGTTGATAATCTTAAATGCGGCGAATTTCTTTGCTCTTCTCTCAATTCTTAACTTTATAAAAGGAATAACACAAAGAGCATCAATAAAAAGTATAGATGAAGTATAATATAAAAGATAGGAATAAATCTCCGGCACCTGTAAAAGCGAAACGATACTTCCTTTAACAAGAATTATAACGAACGATAGAAAAAAGGAAACTAACATCACTGCAAGGTAAGGAGTTGAGAAGTTATCTTTTTCCTCTGCATTAGTTTTGTTAGCAGCAAATCTTAAGTACGCCGCGTCCATACCAAATATGTACATGATATTTAAAATAGCAATGAAGATATAGAGATTTGCAATTACTCCATAATCATCTGGTAAGAAAATGTTGGTGTAGAATGGAACAAGAAGAAAGGTTAAGAATCTGCCGACAATAGTGCTAACACCGTAAATCGCAGTGTCTTTTGTAAGCTGTTTTATTTTATCAAACATTTTTAAGAAACCAGCTTTAGTTCTAAAGAGATATCCAAAGCTTTAACACTGTGAGTAATTGCGCCTACTGATATAAAATCCACGCCGGTTTCTGCTATTGGTTTAACGGTATCGAGATTCACATTTCCAGAAGCTTCAATTAAACATCTATTACTAATCAATTCAACTGCTTTTTTCATTTCAGATAAGTCAAAATTATCGAGCATAATAACATCAACACCACAGCTTACTGCTTCTTCAACTTGCTGAAGATTTGTTGTTTCAACTTCAATCTTATAATTAAGATTTTCTGTGCGTTTATACTTTTTGCAAAGTTCAATTGCGGTTGTAATTGAACCCGCTGCTTCAATGTGATTGTCTTTAATTAAAAACATATCGTACAAACCAATGCGATGATTAGCACATCCACTTAACTTAACAGCAAGCTTATCGAGCATTCGTAAGCCGGGAACAGTTTTACGGGTATCAATTATTTTTGCTTTGGTATGGGAAATTTTATCCTGAAAGGTTCTGCACAAAGTGGCAATTCCACTTATCCTTTGTATGAAATTAAGTGCGGTTCGTTCAATAGTTAAGATGGATGCGGCTTTACCTTTTACAATTGCGGTTACAGTTTTGGCAGTAACTCGTTCACCATCCTTTGTAAATAGAGCAAGCTGTAATTCTGGATCAAAAATTTGCAAAGTTCTTTTCAGAACATCTAATCCGGCAATTACTCCTTCCTGTTTTACAAGAAATTCCCCTTGAACTAATAAAGCGGGATCAATTGTTGCATTGGTTGTAATGTCACCACTTCCAATATCCTCAGCCAAAGCATCTTTTATTATCTGATCTATATTTCGTTCTTTCATTTTCAAAATTTGTAAAATGGTTTGATTGCATCAATAAAAAACTTAGGTGGACGTACAGCTTTTTTAGTTTCACGATTCATGAAAACGTGTTCTGTAAATCCTTCAGCTACAATAATTTTTTCCTCAGTCTTAAAAATTTCATAAGCTATATGGACTTTCAATACTGGAATTTCTTTAACGAATGCACGTACAAATAACACATCATCGTAATGGGCAGGATTCTTATACTTAACACTCAATTCTAAAACTGGAAGCATATATCCATTAATTTCTAAAGAATGATAAGGCAACCCAATGCTGCGCATCATTTCTGTTCTGCCCACTTCAAAATATTCAGAGTACTTGCCGTTATACACAAACTGCATTTGATCTGTATCTGCATAACGAACTCTGATTTCTGTTGTGAAGTCTAACATTTAGATTGTATGTATAATTTTGAGCATAAAACTAAACAAATGAAGGGAAATAAACAGATAAGTTTTTTCTGGAGTACTAAAACCTTATCACGAAGTGGTTCGTGATAATCAAGTCCATTGATAGATTATTGATGCTGCTCTCACTCAATAAACTCGCCCATGCTTCCAAATTTTTCAAGCCGGTTCTCAACAAGCTTTTCTGGTTTAATTTTTATTAATTGAGATAATTCTTCTTTTAAAACTCCCTTTAACATTTTAGCTGCTTCTTGCGGATCTTTGTGTGCACCTCCAAGAGGTTCGGGAATTATTCTATCAATAATTTTTTGCTTTAGTAAATCGGGGGCTGTAAGTTTTAATGCCTCGGCAGCTTGTTCCTTATAATCCCAGCTTCGCCATAAAATGCTTGAACATGATTCGGGACTAATAACCGAATACCAGCAATTTTCAAGCATAAGAATTCTATCACCCACACCAATTCCTAAAGCACCGCCGCTAGCACCTTCACCAATTATTACAACGATGATAGGTACTTTTAGTTTACTCATCTCAAAAAGATTTCTTGCGATTGCTTCTGCTTGCCCGCGTTCCTCAGCTTCTAATCCTGGGTAAGCTCCAGGTGTATCGAGCATAGTGATAATTGGCTTATTAAATTTTTCTGCGAGCTTCATGAGTCGGAGGGCTTTTCTGTAACCCTCAGGATTAGGCATTCCAAAATTTCTGTAAAGATTACTCTTTGTATCTCTTCCTTTTTGATGACCAATAATTAAAATTTTATATTCATCCAAAAAAGCAAATCCGCCAACAATTGCTTTATCATCTTTGTAGTGCCTGTCGCCATGAAGTTCGATAAAATTAGAGGTCATCAAATTTATGTAATCGAGAGTGTAAGGTCGTTCAGGATGGCGTGCAAGCTGAACTCTCTGCCAACGGGTTAATTCTTTGTAAATGTTCTCTTTCAACTTTTTAACTTTCTCCTCAATCTTGACAATCTCTTTTTCTATATCAAGATTATCAGAAAATTTTCTCATTTCTTCTAATTTAGCTTCAAGTTCAACGATTGGTTTTTCAAAATCAAGTACAGTTTTTGCCATTTACTTCTTACTCATAAACATATTGTTAAAGGTTTTGCCTAAAATTTCAAGATCTAACCAGATGTTCTGGTTTCTCGCATATATCAAATCTAACTTCTCGGTTGAATTTGCAGAACCCTTTTCAAGGTACCACAAACCTGTTAGCCCTTTCTTTCCTAAAAATATTTTCGATTCTTCAGATTGATTTTGAGGACCAACAAGACTAACCTTTCCACTGAAAATGGATGGAATTCCTAAAATAAATTTTCTGAAATCAGATTTTTGAGAGTCTGTCTTTGAAATCAAATATATCAAAGGATAGATAAATATCAAAGCAAAGAACCCTAACGTGTAATCCATCAATAATTTTATAAATCGGGAAACAGGATTTGAAATGTTTAGACTTATATCTATCAATGGAATATCTTCCAATACAGAAACCGAAGCTTTTCCAACCAGAAAATCCAAATTGCTTCCGATGAGCTTAAAATCAACTCCATCCGAAGTGTTATTTGCAACAATTGACATCATTTTGTTATATGATAATTCATCTGGAGAAAAAATAACCTCATTAATTTTTTTATCAGCAATCACTTTATTTATGCTGTCTATGCTTCCCACAACTTCATAACCATTCATTTGATTTCCAATATCTTTGTGAGAGTAACCAATTAAGCCCTGTATAATGTGATCATCAACAAACTTTTTTTGAAGTTTATCTGCAATCATAACTGCTGATTTATTTGTACCAACAATTAAAGTCCGCTTTCTTGAAGGTGTAAATTCTAACCCAACTTTAAAGAAAAGCTTTAAAATAATTCGCCAAAGTGTCAATGACGTTAAAAGAAAAACATAATTGATTAAGAAAACAGCACGGCTGTAAGCGAATTGTTTGAAGAAAAACGTTAGAGAAGAAATTATAAAAAAGCTTACGAGGATTGCACCTGTATTTCGTAAAACCGAAAAGGAATTTTTACGATACACACCTATTAATGCTGCTGCAGTAATATGAATAGCAACAGGAACAACAAGAATTAGCGGATAACTGAATTCGGGAAAACCATGCCATTCGGTAAACCTTAAATACAATTTCTCTGCAAGAATTAAACACACATTAAAAAAAATGACATCCAATATTACTGCAGTAAAAGAAAGTTTCCTTCTTCCAAGAAATGCAAAAAACTTTCTAAAGCCAATTGCCGTACGTAAAATAATTTCTACAAGATAAAAGCTGGAGAAATGTTTTTTCACAAAAAGATTCATCGCATTGTAAAAATATTTTGTCTCATCCAAGCTGCTTCGTTTTGTGCTTTCACCTTTGTAATGAATTATTTGTGTTCCGGGATAATAGTAAACCTTGTAACCATTTTTTTGAATGCGATAGCACAAGTCTAAATCTTCACCATACATGAAAAATTGTTCATCAAAACCACCAACTTTTTCATACGCTTCTCTATTCATCATCATGAATGAGCCGGAAATAGCATCAACTTCGTATGTCGAATTTTCATCCAGATAAGTAAGATTATATTTTGCAAAGAGTTTACTCTTCGGAAATAAAGTGCTTAGTCCGGTTACTTTACAGAACGATGTCCAAGGTCCTGGAAAGCTTCTTCTGCATGCAAGCTGAAGCGAACCATCAGGATTTAGGATTTTGCACCCTGCTAGACCTGCATCCGGATTTTGATTTAGAAAGTAAATCATCCTATTAATCGTGTCTTCGCTTACAATTGTATCGGGATTAATTAATAAGATGAATTTTCCTTTGGAGATCTTTAGCGCTTCATTGTTTGCTTTTGAAAATCCAACATTAGTTTTATTCACTATTAAATGTATCTGCGGAAATTTATCTCGAATAAACTCCACACTACCGTCATCAGATGCATTATCAACAACTATAATTTCGTGAGTAATTTTTGAGAGAGCTTTTTGAAGTGAATGAATTAAGTTCTGAAGAAATTCTTTAACATTATAATTGATAATTATGATGGATAATTCCACTTTACACTCTTTACAGAATTCCGAAAGTATTTCGAATTCTTAGTTTCCAAACCATAAAAACAGCTTCACGAACAATTTTTTTGGACATCTTCGATTTACCATGAAATCGGTCAATAAAAATTATTGGTATTTCTATGATCCTAAAACCTTTTTTGAAAGCTTTGAATGTCATTTCAATCTGGAATGCATAGCCGTTTGATTTAATCGAGTCAAGATCAATTGATTCCAACACTTTTCTTCTGAAACATTTAAACCCGCCGGTTGCATCTCGAACCGGAAGCCCGGTTATAAATCTTGTATAACTATTCGCAAAATAACTTAACATCAGTCTTCTCATCGGCCAGTTCACAACATTAACACCTGTTTTGTATCGGCTTCCCAAAACAAGATCATGATCCTTTATTGCATCCATAAAATTCTTAATTTCTTTTGGATCATGAGAAAAATCAGCATCCATTTCAAAAATATAATCGTATCCATTTTGTAAAGCATATTTAAATCCCTCTATGTAAGCCGTACCAAGTCCCATTTTACCTGGGCGTTTTATCAATTTAACATGCTCAGATTCTCGTGTTAATTGCTCAACGAAAACACCTGTTCCATCCGGTGAATTATCATCAACCACCAAAACGTCAACATTGTCATATCTACCTAAAATGTCAGGAATCATCCTCCGAATATTTTCAAGTTCGTTATATGTTGGAATTATTATGAGCGATTTTTCAGACATTGGACTACTAAATATTAAACGAGTATTTCAATTCTAAGGTAAAATTAAGTAATTGATTATTAAAGATAAAAATTTACTCATAATGTCCTCTGGCAAAAAGTACGACAAACACGGTTCTAAATAAAATTTTGAAATCCATCCGAAGAGACATATTTTCAATGTAAAAAAGATCATAGCGTAATTTTACTTTTACATCTTCAATTGATTCATCATACTTATGCTTAACCTGCGCCCAGCCCGTAATTCCTGGTCTTACCTTTAAACGACGTTTATAATAAGGAATTTGTTCTGAAAGTTTCTCAACAAAAAATGGTCTTTCCGGTCGTGGACCGACCAAACTCATTTCACCTTTCAGCACATTAATCATTTGTGGAATCTCATCAATTCTTAGCTTCCTAATAATATTTCCAATGCGTGTAATTCGAGGATCATCCTTTTGCGACCAAACTGGTCCAGTCATTTTCTCAGCATCATGAACCATTGATCTGAATTTAATTATCTTGAATGTTTTATTGTTTAAGCCGCATCTTTCCTGTTTAAAAAACACAGGACCTTTTGAATCAAGCTTAATGGCTAATGATGCGATTGCGATTATTGGGAAACTGATAATCAATATTATTAGCGAAACAATAACATCAAGAATTCGTTTTAGCCGTTTTTCCCACTCAGGCATTAGCTGAGGCATAATATCAATAAGTGGAATACCATATATTTGGGAGGTTCTTGCTTGCCCGCTAAGAATATCATATAGATCTGGCACGATTTTCATACCAACATTTTTTGGTTCACATTTAGTGATGATGTCTATAAGCATTTCGTGATCGTCTCTTTCCAGTGCAAGTATCACTTCTTTGGACGAAGTTTCATCAATTAAGTTGGCTATTTGCTTTACACTGCCCAAAACAGCAGCATCTTTGTAGGATTGTTTTTCATACCCATTATTTAAAGCGACATAACCTTTAACATCAATGCCTAATGCGCGATGCTCCATAATTTTGTCATGCACTTCTTTACCTTTTTCGTTAAAACCAACAATTAGAGCATTTCGTCTTCCAACTCCATTTATTAAAAGTTTGCGTTGAAAACTTCTGATTAGAAGCCTGCCAGCACTTACCAAAACAAAGAAAATTCCCCAATAGATAAAAATTAGAATTCTCGTTCCGGCTTGAACTCCATGAACATAATCATCTAAAAAAATGGCAAAGAAGAGAATGAAAATCCCAACAAAAGAAGCTTTGAACAGAGTAGAAATTTCATCAAAGCGGGAAGCAGCAAACCAAGTTCTGTACATACCAACAAATGTGAAGATGACAAGCCAATAAAAATAAATGATGAGCACCGGTATAAAAAGTTCGGGCATAATTAGCATATCGAACCATCCCGTTTTAACCCGCAGCATAAAGAAAATTATCCCCGAAAGATTGATAGTGATGAAATCAGTGGAGAGGATTAGCGGTTTTTCGAAATTCTTATTCATCAGTGCCTTGGAGTTGATTGCCAAAAAGCTGTATGTTTTCCAAAAATGAACTTAATCAAACCTATTAACATCGCTACATTTGTCATAATAAAATAGAAAATCATGAGTAATGGTTGAACATGATAATTATTTTTTTTAAGAACAAATCCTATCATTCCCAGTAAATAGATTATTAACTGGAGAATAAAAAAGTAAACGTAAAACGCACAACAATTCATTAGAAATATATTTGAAATAAAAATTAAAATTAAAAGCACTGGTGAAAACCAACGAATAATTTTATGGGACCATAAGCCATATGAAATAAGACCATATGACGGTAGAAGTAATTTTCGAATAGACCTAATTGTAGACAGGTTTATTGAGTTATTTCTTATTTTACGGTTAAACTCTACTTCTAAACTTTGTGCTGTATATTCTTCTGCAACAGCATCTTTTTGGTAAAGAAAATCTCTTTTTAACTCTAAAACTTTTAATGTGAGATAAAAATCATCCATAACGGGATGTAAAGTTGGAATCTCACTGACATAATCTTTTTTAATACTATAAATACCACCATTCGCACCAATTAAACAACCAAGTTCACCTTCTTTCTCTTTAAGCCATGTTTCTAAATCCCAATACCTTTTTTCTTGGCTGCCAGAGTTTTTTGCTTCTTCAAATTCTATAAGCTTTAACTTGCCACTTACTCCTCCCACCCTTTCATCAGTGTAATATTTTACCATATTTATTAAAGCATTTTTATGATAAAAGGAATTTGCGTCTGAAAATATGAGTATATCTGACTCAGCATGTTTAACTATATCATTTAACACTTGGGATTTTCCTCTTCGTTCGCTAAAGAGAAAAAACTTTATTGAGGGAATTTCTTTCTGAAGTTTTAAGATTATTTCATTTGTTGAGTCAGATGAATTATCTGAACCTATTATAAATTCTATTTTATCTATATCATAATTCAGCTTTAGAAAGTTTCTAATTGTATTCTCAATAACTTTCTCCTCGTTATAAACCGAAATAATAATTGAAACATTAGGTAAGTAAGTCGCATCGAATTTATAGCGTTTGTCAGAAATCAGATTAAGAAACCATATCGAAATAGGATAAATCACGTAAGAATGTAACATAAGAAACAAACAAAGAAAAAATATTATTATTAGTATTAGCTGCATTAATCAGTTTTTTCTTTTAACATAATTTTTTCACAGACTGAATCAGTAATTGCATTCCATGAATTATTTGCTGCAAGTGATAATCGATATTTGATTTTTTCTTCATCGCTTTGGTGCAAAGAAAGTTCGATCATCATTACAAATTCCTCATAACTATTTGCAATATAGGCTGCTGATTTAAATTTAGTTACTTCCGGCAAATTTACAGACACAACTGGTATTCCTAAAGATAAATACTCTAATAGCTTAAGGGGATTGCATGCCAGAGTAAGCTCATTAACCTTAAATGGTATAATACCAACATCAAAGCTGCTTGCATAACTTGGTAAATGATCAAAGGAAACCTCGCCTATAAAAATTATATTAGAATAATTATTGAATCTACTAACATCAACGGAGGGTTTTCCAATTATCAAGAAACTATATGTTGGCAATGCATGAGCAGAATACACAATTAAATCCAAATCAATCCATTCAGAAATTAAACCGAAAAATCCTATAACCGGTTTTTTCAAATTTCTGAGTTGTGCGGGAATTTTTTCTACTTTTTTTTGAAAATGTTCTGTTTGAACTCCTTGCGGAAGAAAGTAATTATTTCCACTTGCTGCTTTTTTTGAATCAAGCAATAATTGAGATACAGCAAAATACGAAGAAACTTTCGATAATAATTTTTTTTCCATTTCAATTAACGAATTAAAAGCCCCATCAAAATTAGAATAATCATCCAAGCAAAAATAATGACTTGATGTTTCACCTATCTTTCCCACTAAACCATAAACCAAGGGAGATGATGTAATTAAAATTACATTCTCAAAATCAAATTTCTTTATTGCTTTAAGCACTGTTCGCAGAAGAAGATGATTATTTAGTCTTCGGATTAATTTATTATCATGAAAAGGAATGATAAGAGGATGAATTTGAATTGGAGAATTCTGCTCGGTTTTTAAATTAATGTTTTTTTTTATAAAAAATATTTTTTTAAGTTTTTCAACAACTCTAAGGAAATCACTAATCGTAAAATTTGGTCTTCGATGAGCAAGCGAACCTATCCAAATTATTCTATTATTCTGCAATAGCACTTTGCCTATGTGCTGAGTTGTGGACGGAAATCTCCCCCAGTCCTCGCCGCAAATAATAATATCTCTATTTTTTAACATTAATGATAAAATTCTTTAGTAATTATTTTTAAGATTCGATCGGATGCTTTTCCATCTCCAAAGGGATTCTTTGTGTTAAAAAAATTGAACCTCTTATTTATTCTTCTGTCAATCGTATGGAAATGCCTTGTAATTTTTGCGGGGCTGCTTCCTGCTAAAAATGCATAGCCTGCTCGTATCGCTTCATTCCTTTCGGTAACATCACGCAACACAATAATTGGCTTTTTAAATACATAGCATTCTTCTTGCACGCCTCCAGAGTCTGATAACAAGAAGTGACATTTGCTCATCAAATAAATAAAGCTTAAGTAATTCTGCGGCGGAATGAGAAAAATATTAGTTTGATTCTTCAATAATTTTTTAACTGGAATTTGAACATTTGGATTTAAATGAACCGGATAAACAAAATTTAATTCTTGGTAACTTTGTGTAATTTTTTTTATTGTATTTAACACAACTTCAAACTCTTTACCGAATTTTTCTCTTCTGTGCATTGTAATAAGGATATACTTCTTTTTGAAAAAATCTTCAGATAAATGATTTGATAATTCCTTCCTGATGGAAATATTCACTTTAGAATCTTTAAGATTTTTTTTTATTTCAAGCAAGGCATCAATTACCGTATTTCCAGTGACATAAACTTTTTTTCTTGAAACTCCCTCTGATAGTAAATTTTTCTTTGAATCTGTTGTAGGTGCAAAGTGTAAATCAGTAACAATAGAGATGAACCTTCTATTGGCTTCTTCCGGATAGGGACTGTATATATTGAAACTGCGCAATCCTGCTTCAACATGTGCAACCTTAATTTTAAGATAATATGCTGCTAAAGAAGAAATAAAAGCTGTTGAAGTATCTCCCTGAACAATTAAAATCGAAGGTTTGATAGCGGTAAGAACCTCTTTTAACTTTAGTAAGGAATGACTTGAAATATCAAATAAATCCTGATTATCCTTCATCAAATCCAAGTCATAATCCAATTTTATTTTGAAGATATCTAATACTTGCCTCAACATCTCGCGATGCTGACCGGTAGAACACACGATGGTTTTGAATCTCTCATCGGAACTTAATGCTTTTATTACGGGCGCAAGTTTAATTGCTTCCGGTCTAGTTCCAAATATTATTAATGCTTTTATCATTATTATAAAAATCTATTTGAAATTGTTTTTTGGATAAATGAAGAAGGTTCTAAAATAATAGTAGGATTTTTTTATCAAAGAAAAATTAAATGTCGAAATTCCCCCTCCCAAATAGACTGGGACTCTAATTAGAATCCCTAAAAAGTGAAAGAGAAGAAGTGAAAATTTTTCAATTCCCTCGTAATGTTTTTGATAGATCTTAATTTTTGCGACTGATTGATTTCTAAATTTAAACCATAAATTTTTATCAGTCGTAACTCCACCAATATGGTAGATTGAGGTCATCGGAAAATAAAATACTTTACCACCTGCTGCCTTAAATCTTTGGCATAAATCAGTTTCTTCACCATAAAAGAAAAAATTTTCATCAAATCCACTTAGCTTTCTGATAGCATTTGAAGAACAAAAAATAAATGCCCCTTTTACCACATCTACTTTAATAGGACTGCTAATCTTTTTAAAATTCAAATGAAAGCGATTTAATGATTTTGATTTGGGAAAGAGCTTGTAAATAAAAAAATTTTCGCCGAATGAATTGATGATGGTATCAAAATCTACCAATGAGATTTGATGGCTGCCATCCTCATTTAATAATTTGCATCCAATAAAAACCTCTTGTTTCAGTTGCTCTGCAAAGTCATACAGAATTTTAAGTGTGTTTTCATAAAAAACAGTATCATTATTTAAGATTAGAATGTATTTGCCTTTAGCAGTTTTAAACCCAACATTATTAGCAGCGGCAAATCCAATGTTTTTCTCATTCTTAAGAAGCAGCGTTTGGGAATATTTTATAGTTATGTTTTCAACATTACCTTCGTTTGAAGCGTTGTCGATAACAATAATTTCATAAGTACAATCATGCGTGAAGTTTAAAATGGATTTTATGCAATTCTCCAATTGATTGAATGAATTGTAATTTACAATTACAATTGAAATATCAAGTTGTTTTTTTGAATCGTCCATTTAGTTTCTAGATAATATAACAGCTAAACATTTGTCGACTCCATAAAATCGGTTGTAGAAGAAATTACAAACCGAACGAACGGGGGGTATATTATGAAAAATATTTCTTAATACGATATGTGGTTTTGAAAATTTAATGTTTAATCTTTCATTATTAATTCCTCCATCAGTTGCCAAAATGGAAGATTGGATATATTCTGTCCTGCTTCGCAGATATTTAATCAGTCTATTTTCGGAAATTGGATAGTAATCTTTGAAAGCGACATAAGCTACATCCAAACCAAGTTTATCTGCAATAAATTGAAAACTTTTTGAACTTAACCAAACAGTATGAACAGGAGGTAAATCTGTCTGCCAAATTGCATTTTGCATCGAGAAATCCTTATTGGGCGTGGTTAATAGTATTTTGCCATTTTCATTTAGTAAACATATACATTCATTTATAAAAGCTACTGGTTCTTTTAGATGCTCTATTAATTCTGTTGCTACTATTAAATCAAACTTTTTCTTAGTAATATTTCTGAAATTAGTGATGTCCAAATTAAAGTAGCAGTTACCGTAATTATTTTTTGCAAAATTAATTGCATTGCTTGAAATGTCTATGCCAATTGTGTTAATGCCTTGTTTGTTTAAAGCATAAGTGAGATAACCCAAACCACATCCAACCTCTAATACATTATTGGGAGTTTCTTTTTTTAAACACTTAAATACGGAATAATATGTGGATTCAAAATCAGCAAGCAGTTTCAGTGGATTATTAACCTTCTTAACTTTATCAGCGTAAAACTTATATCGGTCGTACCCAATTAAATCCTCATGTGAATAAATAGTTTCGTATATGTTTAAATCAATATTCTCTGAGGAGATGAAATTTGTATTACAAACACTGCAAGTGTATATATCAAAGTAGTATCCTTTGACATATCCTGGATAATCTTTATATATGGCTGAAATATTTGAATTCCCACAAATGGTACAATTTACTCTGCTCATAAAATTCAAATTTAATAGAACTTTAAAATATAATCGGAGATTTTGGGTTGATTAAATATTTTTGAAATAAGGATAACCTCATCCTCACTGAATATTTTTATAAAAATTGTAACAACAGTAAATATCAAAATTGACAATAATAAAAATACGAATAAGGAAAAATAACTAAATATAAATGCTGAGATAAAAATCAATACAAGCCATATAATTGATTTGATGTTTATAAAATAAAATTTAAGACTAACTTTATAATGTAGTATCATTATGAAAAATGTCCCTAAACCAGCTGAAATCAATTTTGCATAACTGGCTCCAATAAAAGAATTGGAAGGAATTAAAAATATATTAAGTATTGCATTTATTAATACCACTAAAACTGCGTAACTAAGGATTAATTTTTGTTTTTTATATGCTACAAAAAGATTAATCGTGAAATAACTGTAAAAAATGAAAATCTGAGTGGCAAAAAGCAGTAAAGCTGGCAAAGCAGATTGTTTATAATCAGTGCCAAATATCAGAATGACTATATCTGTAGATTTAAAGGCAAAAATAATAGCAAATACAGATGCAAGCCCAAATAAAATTTTATAAACAATTTTAATAATACTATCATTGCTTAAAATATTAGAATCTCTAAAATTTTGTACAATTTTGGGAAATACGGTCTGAATAAAAGCATGTGGAATAACTAATAATGGGATCACCAATCTAATTGCAACTGAATATAAACCCGCGTCATAGTCACCATGAAAGTGTTTTATAAGAAGAATATCAAGTTGCTGAAAAATCGCATCAAGTAATATGTATCCATATAATGGAGATGACTCTTTAATCAACCACCTGATTTTGTCTAGCTGAAATTTTAAACGAAAGTTAAATTGCTTCGCCAAAAAATAATAGGTTAAAGCAAGCCCTGGCAGATTGCTGACCACATAACCTATTACAAAATAAACTAAACCTGTATTAAAGACGGGCATCAGTAAAACCCATCCCAATAAAATTAAATTGTCTAGTAATAAAATCATCATTGGAATATTCATTCTTAAATTAACTTTAAATGGTGTATTAAGAATGTCTCTAACATTGTTGAACTTTGAAGACAGTAAAATATTAAAGAAAAGAAGGTTGATTAATAAAAACTCAGTAAATGGTATGTTTAAAAATACCAGAACGATGTTCAGAATAATATCCAATGAAACAAAAGCGATTAGCGTAATTGAAAGTGCTGAAAATAAATAAGAATAATCAGAAACCTTACTTGATAACTCACGAAAAATAATTGAGGGAAATCCGTAATCAAACAACTTAGATAATAGTGTTACAATTGCAAGTAAAACACTAAATTTTCCAAAGTTTTCCACACCAAGAAATCTAGCAGAGAGTGAAATTATGATTAGGTTTAGACCAAGGTTAACTGTTTGTCCTGTAATAAGGGCAAAAACATTACTAACAGCTCTATTCAATTAAATTTCCATTAATGATTACTGGAAATTTTCGTTGTGTTTATTTGTTAATTTATTTTTCATAACAATTGCCCTTGAGGTTAAAAGCATAATAACTAAACTTAAACTAAATACTGCTGCTCTGGTTGCAATATAAAATGTGGAAAAAGCAATTATCAATGAACCATAAACCAAAAGAATTAAACTTACTAAACTACCCGACCTTTGAAATTGAAACCAGAAAAAGCTAACGAATAAACCTAATAAATACGGGAAAATCAAAATTCCTAAATAACCAAAATCCTCGTGCAAATCCCTAAGATAAGTTGCGGAATTAGACCAGATAGGAACAAAGTAACCTTTGGGATAAAATCCAGAATGTGGCACAACATTTATTTTTGAAAGCAAGTTGTAAACTGGCTGAAAAGTATTTTCCCCAATTAGTTTATCTTCTCCACCCAGTTCAAAATATTTATTAAGCACACCAATATTAGAACTGAAATAAAAATATAAAGATGGGCTTATGAAATAAGAACGTTCGAGTTCATTTAAGGTTGAAGTTGAAGCTTTAAATTTCTCTAATGTTCCCCTGTAATTTTTAATTAAAGTTGTGCTAATCAAAAAAATACCTACAACAATTACCAATGAAACTGATAAATTTATTTTACTGAGTTTATTGTTAGGAGAATTTGCTGAAAAGTATTGCCTAACAAAAAAGAATGTTAACCCAAATAGTACAAAACCCATAAATATTCCTGCTCTCCCAACACTCGCCATGTCATGCAGTATAACAACAATGAAAGGAAATATACCTTTGACTGTTATTTTACCTTTGAGAGCTGTGTAAACTCCACCAAGAAAAATACCAGCATATGCAAACGCATTTAAGTAAGGAATTGTACCTTTAATATCTCCCTCAACTCTCATTTTATAAATTAAATTGGCTCTTAAAAAAACCGTTACAATATTGCCAAACTTATTAATTAAAACCATCCAATGCTGTAGGGCTACTAATAATCCAATTACGGAAAAAAGATAGAGGAATAAAACTATCTTTTTCTCATCAATGTTTAAGGTAGGATTTAAGCTATTTTGATCGTTAGAAGATGTTATTTTGTCAGCTGAAAAAAAGGATAAAATCCCTAAAAGAAAAGCACTAAAGCTAACGAGAATGATGACCCAAGTTGAATTTTGAATATCAATAAATCTTATAAGTTTTATCTCATACAGAATGATAAAGGTCATCCATGAAACTGAATAAATTAAAATCGGATTTAACCATCGTCTGAAAAGCTTCTTACCTAACAAACAAAGAAAAATGCCGATAAAAAATGTGAGTAAGACCGACATCAGAATTTCATTTTATAAATTCTAGTCAAAACAATATAAAATTTGGCAAGTTTGTTTTGTATTGGATTTGAGTATTCCATCTTATGTATCAATCGTTCACCATTAAAAACAACCGGGATCAAAACGAAAAATCCCAACAACAGAAAGGCACTAATAATAAACATTCTTTTAGGGGAATATTTAATTTGTGGTGTGAAAGCTCTATCAATCACCATTATCGTCGGAATGCTCTTTTGCTCTTCTACTTTGGCTTGTTCATACATTGGCATCACTATTTCCAAAATGGATTGCTGTATCTCGACTTCCCTATAAGCTCGTAAATACTGCATTGCAATGTTTGGCATGTCCTTAAACGCAAAAAGAATATTGGATGATGCACTTAAGTTTGGAGAATTTTTCAGCTCTTGAACTTTTTTCTTCAATAAATTTATTTCGGCTTGAACTCCTTGATACTGCGGAGAGTTCTCACCATATCCTTGCAGAACGAAAAAACCTTCCATTTCTTTTTTCATTAGCAGTGCTTCAATTTCAGCTGCGGCTTTTACTGAAACTTCAAGTTGTTCGGGAACAGCCACTATCCCGTACTTTTTTTGAAATGTGTACAAAGAGTCTTCGGCTTTTTTTAAGTCGCTGACATTTTGGATATATCTTTTTTCAATAAACGATCTGCTATTCTTAGCTCGTTGAATATTAAGTTCGATATTCATACTATCAACAAGTGTTACTAAATAATTGGCAATTTCAGCACTCACTTTGGGATCTTTGTTGATGATACTAAAATTTATCATTCCATATTCATTTGGATCTGCTGAAATATCGCTTCGAAATGCTTTAATCACTTTATCAAAATTATGATCATGAATTTCATAATATTCCATAAGGTTAAATTTGTTAATGATATTCGTTAAAGCTGTTCGGCTATTGATAATACCTAAGAGTAAATCTTCTGAAGTATTGGTCATTCCGAATAATCGTGAACCTGTTGAAGCAATTGACGATTTCCCTCCAAGAAGACTTGTCAAGCCACCCAGCCCCATCTGATCGCTAGGAGGAATCATAATTGTAGCAGTTGCTTTATATTGATTTGGAATGAGAAAGGCAATTAATGTTGAGATAAGGATGACTATGAATAAATTTATTATTATAAACTTTTTCCATTTAAAGAGAATGTAGATATAATCAGAAAATTTTGTTTCTTTAGGTTTAACTTCATTTTCCATTTAGATTAATGCTCTTAGCTTTATTGATAAATATCGCTGCAAAGTTACTGTTTTTCATTTAGATAAGACAATCCACATAACGATGGATTATATTAAATATTTCTGAATTCGATTGACATTTGTAAGCAGTGGAGCATGAGTTCGTAACTTTCGCTTCAAGTTATTACGCAGCAAAACACTAATGCAAACCCATTTGCATTTTCCACGTCTAAATATCAGACGCATGATTTAGTCTAAGAAGTTTGTTAAATGGCTGGAGAATGAACAATACAGTTTTTTGTAAAAGTTGCCTCACTTTAAGAATTGGTATAATAATAACTTCAAATCACTTTTGACAATAAATAATATTATTATATTTTTGCACTTAAATTAAGAAAGGTTTTTTATCTAGAATTTGTTACTGCCCTAAAATTTCAACGAATTTGATCTGAGTAGCAGATATATACCGATTTAGGGAATTTCTCTGGTCGGTTTTTTGTTGCTTATTTTGAAACAAGTAATCTGAAAGGAAGTATATACTCATTATAGATACCGATTTCCAAAGGAAACAGTAACAAAAAAAAGGAAGGACAAAATGAACACAATCAAAGCAAAAATAGATAATCCCCTTTCGGACCTCATCAGCGATGATATCTATGATTTATTAAATGCTCATGGACTCATTGATGAGAAATCTGTTCGAGATTACCAAATTCGTAAAAAGTTTAAACAGTTAAGAGCTGGTAAGATTAGTGCCGGCGATGCGATTGATGCAATACGAGAGGAATATCCGTATTTACAGTTTGATACAATTAGAAAAATTGTTTATCAAATAAGCAAATAATTTAGTATTCTTGACAAATAGCCATCATCGCTTTATATTTCGAGGGACTCTTCAAAGGGTTCTCCCCTGCCCTTTGATATTAACGAGTCAAGCCCAGTGACTTAACCCCATTCGCTGGGCTTTATTTTATTTTTCTAAGGAATTTTATGGCACAAAAAATTAAAAAAAAATCTGCTGTTGTTAAGAAAAATTTAGTTTCACCATTTAGTATTTACTGGGAAAAGAAAAATTACATTTTTCTTGGTTTAGGTTTTGCTCTTTTAATAGTTGGATATTATGTAATGAGTCTTGGATCGTGGGATAGTTCAACCTCCCTAATTTTATCTCCTATTATTTTAGTTGTAGCTTATCTGTTGATTTTTCCTCTTTCAATATTTTCAAGAAAAAGAAAAACGGCTAACAGCAGCCAAGAAGAAAAAAACTAAGACCTTTTCAAACCGTTTGGGTATTACCCGAATGCGATTATTCATTTCACCTCGACCTCTGGAAATATGTGTCTCCGCAATTATATTGCTATAATTATTTTTATTTTGTGGAAATTCGAATCAAACAAGATTAAATTTGCACATTCATAATCCATTATAATTCTAAAATTGGCTAATATAAACTTCCAACAAATCGTAGACTTGCGACTTCTTATGTCCGTTGATGGAATCGGAATAGGAAAGATTAAAAATTTACTTGCAAAATTTTACTCTACCGAAAAAGTGCTGTCCGCAAATATTAAAGAGCTGATGGATGTGGATGGTTTGAGCATTAATCTTGCTCAAAGAATTCAAAGGTGTAATGATCATAGATCTGAATATGAAGAAATAGTAAATAGTGAATTAGAGCGTTTGTTTAAAATAAATGGAACATTGCTAACATTATGGGATGACGAATTTCCTGGAATTTTGCGAAAGATTTATGACCCGCCAATTCTTCTTTATATCAAGGGAAAATTTCAGGATTCAGATGATTATTCAATTGCTGTAGTTGGAACAAGGCAGCCGACTAATTATGGAAAAATTCAAGCTGAAAAAATTGTTACTGATCTTGCCAAACAAAATATTACAGTTGTAAGTGGAATGGCTCGCGGCATTGATTCAATTGCTCACAGAACTACTTTGAAAAATAATGGCAGAACTATTGCCGTTTTAGGTTCGGGATTGAATGTGATTTACCCTCCAGAAAATAAAAAGTTGTATGATGAGATATCAGAGGCGGGAGTTGTAATAACTGAATATACTTTAGATACAAAACCAGACGCCATAAATTTTCCTAAACGTAACAGAATAATTTCCGGATTATCTCTCGGCTGCGTTGTAATAGAAACAGGAATCACCGGCGGTGCAATGCAGACCGCTGCATTAGCGTTAGATCAAGGCAGAGAGGTTTTTTCAATTCCAGGAAATCTTGGTGTGCAGCAATCTGAAGGAACGAATCTGCTGATACAAAAGGGCGAGGCAGAGTTAATACTTTCTGCTGAAGATATTTTACTTGAACTTGAATTAAAACTAAAACCTGTTATAGGAAAGAATATTCCGAAACCAAATATCGAGTTAAATATTTTTGAGGATAAAATTCTCTCACAGTTGAGTGATGAACCTTTGCAGATAGATGTGCTTGCTTCAAAAGTAAATCTTTCAACATCGGATTGTTTAGTTCACCTTTTATCATTGGAGTTTAAGGGGGTTGTTAAGCAGCTTCCAGGAAAGGTATTTACTCGGTTATAAATTCGTTTTCCTCAAATAAAATTCTGCCTGATCCCCCTCACCGATTTCATTTAGTCTTACTGTTTCTCGCTCAAATCTTTCTATATCATGAGTCGAGAAAATTGATTTCTTGGGATTCACATAATATGAGTTTTCCTGTAACAAGGAGATATCCCTCGAATACTGTTCACTGCCCCAAAACTGCCAGCTTCTGGAATCATAATTTATCTTTACTATCTGAAATCCCAAACTATCAGCAAGTAATTGCATTGATTTTTTTGTGTTTAGAAATAAATGTCTTGGAGCATCGAGTGAACACCAGTTGTGTCTGTACTGATTGAATGCATACGAATCACAAACAGGAATTCTAATCAAAAGATATTTCCCGTCATTCAGCAGCTTGTTTGCTTGCTTCATAATTTCAAATGGATGCTTCATATGCTCAAGTGAATGATTAAACATTATCAAGTCATATTTCTCTTTTATATCCGATAAATCTGCTTTCAAAATCTTTAAACCATTTTTATAATAGATAGTATCTTTTATAAAAGGATCAACTCCCATCACAAAACCAAATCCCGATTGCTTCATTTTAAACAACAAAATTCCTTTACCGCAGCCAACATCTAAAATTTTATCTCTGAATCCTATATTGATTAGCTTTAATCTCTTTATATATGTTGGCTCTCCGAAAATCTTCAATAAAATGTTTCCGATAAAATTTGAATCTCCCATAGCAGCTTTATCTCGAAAGCGATTGAGCCGCGACTTCAACTTATTTTCAACAGTTTGCTGGTATGTAAAATAATTTTCAGGATAAAATTTGGATAAATCTTCAGGCGGGTTGATTATCTGTAAACATCCACATTCGAAACATTTCAGGTAGCTAAATTCCTCTCTTGTTCCGAAGTACATTTCGCGAACTTTGAAAGTTTCATTGTTTTGATTGTTCCCACAAATCTGGCAAGCAATTTCGATTGTCATCAATGACTAATACTTTTTTCTATCTTTCCACAAATATTTTAACCATTCTCTCAATTTCTTTTCTTGTCCAATCTCAGTAGGAAAATAATACTGAACATTTCGGAAATTTTCGGGGAGATATGTTTCATCAAGAAAGTGATTTTCATATTCATGAGGATATTTATACTCTTTACCATAACCTATTTCTTTCATCAATTTTGTCGGCGCATTCCTCAGATGCATTGGGACAGGGTACAAAGGTTTATTGCGAACATCTGACAGTGCACCTTCAATACCCAAATATGCAGCATTGCTTTTAGGACAAGAAGCCAAGTAAGTTGTACATTGTGCTAAAATTATTCTTGCCTCAGGCATTCCAATTTTATGTATTGCGGAAAACGCTGATTCAGCCAACACTAAAGCATTTGGAGATGCATTACCAATATCTTCGGATGCAAGAACGACTAATCTTCTTGCAATAAAAAGTGGATCTTCACCTCCTTCGAGCATTCTCGCAAGCCAATAAAGTGCAGCATCAGGGTCACTGCCGCGCACACTTTTAATAAATGCTGAAATGACATTGTAATGTTCTTCACCGTCTTTATCATACAAAATATTTTTCTTCTGAATAACATTTTCTAAAACTTCTTTACTAATACTAATCGGCTGATTTTCAATCTCTCCCGTAACTGAAGCTTCGAGAATGTTAAGCATTATCCTTGCATCTCCGCCTGAAAGGAAAATAAGAAAGTCTACATCAATCTCTTTCATTTTTAATGATGATAAAAATTCATCATTATGCAATGCAAAATCTAAAATGTTCTGCAGATCATTCTTTGTTAATGGTTCAAGCACAAAAACTCTTGCTCGCGAACGAAGCGCCGGTATCACTTCGAAACTTGGATTTTCTGTTGTTGCGCCTATGAGTGTTATCAACCCGGATTCAACAGCATTCAGCAGCGCATCTTGCTGTGCCTTATTGAACCGATGTATTTCATCAATAAAAAGAATTGTTTTTTTGTTTTGAAGTTTATTAAGATTGGCAATTTCAATGATACTGCGAATTTCTTTCACTCCGGATGATACTGCATTAATCTGATGAAAATCAGAATTGGTTTGATTTGCTATAATTCTGGCGATTGTAGTTTTTCCGGAACCTGGGGGACCCCAAAGAATGAAAGAACTAAGCAAATCTTTTTCGATCATTTGTCGAATAGGTTTGCCGGGTCCTATGAGTTCCTGCTGTCCTTGAAATTCATTTAAAGTTTTAGGGCGTGCCCGTTCAGCTAATGGAATTTGTGGTATTTGAATTTTAGACATTGAAATTTTAACTCGTCAAGAAGAATTGTTTATTTCTCCTCGACTTTGATAACTTTTTCTCCTTTTTTCATCATACCATATTTTTCGCGTGCTACTTGTTCAATCTTAGCCGGATTTTTTTTTTCAAGCGAATCTATTTCTGCCTCACGATTTTTATTTTCAAGCTCTTTCGACTTAACTTCCTTGTTCAATTGATTCACTTCGCTTTTTAATTTTAAGTATTTGATGAATCCGGATTCATTGAAAATAAGAAAACCTATTCCTATCAATACAACAATAATGAATATGTAACGAAGTAATTTATTCTTCTTCATCACTTTAAACTTAAGGTTATTATTTTTTCAATTAACTCTTCAAAGGAAATTCCTATAGCTTTTGCCATCTTCGGAACAAGACTTGTCGAAGTCATTCCAGGCAAAGTATTTACTTCCAGACAGTATGGTTTCATATCATTTGTTAAGCGAAAATCGGCTCGGCTGTAAACTTCACAGCCAAGAGAAATATGAGCAGCTAGAGCCTGTTCTTGAATTTTCTTAGCAGTATCTAAAGGAATTTCCGCCGGAACTATGTAATCGCTCATTCCGCTTGTGTATTTGCATTCATAATCATAAACATTATGCTTTGGTCTAATTTCGAGAACAGGTAATGGTTCATTATCCAATACTGCCACAGTAACTTCATGCCCTTCAATAAATTCTTCAACAAGAATTCTGTTAGAATAACTTTTAGCGAGGTCAAATGCAGCAGGAATCTGATCTTCGCTTTTACAAATCGTCACTCCAACTGTCGAACCTTGATCATTTGGTTTTACAACACATGGAAAACCCAAGTCACTTTTAATCTTCTCGGTTAAATCTGGATAATTATTATGATTATTCTCAATTGTTATCCACTTAGGAGTAACAACATTGTAGTGTTGGAATAAAATCTTCGACATAATTTTATCCATAGCCAAAGCACTCGCCAAAATATTTGAACCGGTGTACTTAATTCCTCGTAATTCCAAAAGCGACTGAATTGTTCCATCTTCTCCCCACTTGCCGTGCATTGCAAGAAATGCTATGTCAACATTATCAAAAAGTTTAGAGTTTACTGCTCTTACATAATTTGAATTTGAAATTTTTGTAAAATCTTCTTGTGAAAAAAAAACGCTTTTGTCTTTTGGTTGATTTATTCCATAGGCAGGATCAATCAAAATTGGATCACAGCCAAGAGATAATAAAGCTTTATAGATTGATTGTCCGCTTGATTTTGAAACATCTCTTTCAGGAGATGTTCCTCCAAGTAAAACAGCAATTTTCAATTCACGAATGTTCATATTTAGAATTATGTATGAATGAGTTTAGTTGAAGCGATAATTTATCTTTCGCAATGGAAAGATTACAAATCCAGTTTCTCTGCATAGCTTGATTTGTTCGCTTAGAAATTAGGTTTGTTTTCAAAATCCTATCGTCATTAGACGCATTGAACTTTGTCAAAAAATATTTCTAATATCCTGTTCGATTGAATAAGTTTCTTTTGAAATTTTTAATAACTCTTGCACTCTTTCTACATGCAATTCTTTTTCACCGCCCAATAATCTTGCAAGAAAAATTATTTTAGCAGAATGCTCGAGCTTTTCCATTTTATAATAAGTATCTTTCAAATTCTTTCCCATCGTAACTGCTCCATGGTTCTGAAGTAAAAGTGCCCAGCTATAATTCACATACGGTTCTAATGTTTTGGTAAGGTTTTCAGTTGAGGGAGTTGCATACTCACAAAGAGGAATTTTTCCCAAACTTAAAATAACTTCGGGAAGAATGTGCTTTGTTAATCCCTCACTATGCACCGCAAACGCAGATGCATAAATAGGATGACAATGAACCACAGCATTTACTTCTGGTCGTTTAGCATATACATAAAGATGTAATTTATATTCTGTGGAAACTTTGCCAGTACCGTTTAGAACTTTGCCTGTAGTATCAATCTCCAAAATATCATCGGTTGTAACAACTCCTTTGCAAATACCTGAGCGTGTAATCAAAAAAGTGTTTGGAGATTTTCTAACTGAAATGTTTCCATCATAAGCTGAAACAAATTTATTTTCATAAACTTTTCTGCAGACCTGAACAAGATCTTCAATTAAAGACATTTCGATTCCAACTCTTCCATTAATTTCATGTTGATGTAACCATCGTAACCTGTAACGTGAGGTACCTCACTATTCAGAAAAGATTTTTGAACTGATTTGAGAAGATTCAACTGTTTATTTCCGGTTTTTCTAAAAGCTTTTTTCCCTTCACCATCTAAGAGAATTGTTAGTTTAGCGGGAAGTAACCTTCTGCCAATTAAATTATCTAAACTCAATGCGCCTTTGTGTCCGAGAACCTCAATCCTATTAAATGATTTTTTACTGTTGAATGAAACGTTGAAAAATCCGTATCCTCCATTTTGGAATTTTACAATTGCACAAGAAAAATCTTCAACTTCGCTTTTATAAATAATATTGTCCAGCACACCGTGAATGCTCACAATTTCACCACCCAAATATCTTAGCAAGTCAATCATGTGAGTTCCGAGGTCTCTTAAAGCTCCGCCGCCGCTTTCACCTTTCTTAAATCTAAAATTACTGCCGGGAGGAGCATCAATATTAAAATTTAAATTTATCGAAACAATTTTCCCCAGCATTTGATTTTCAACTATTTCCTTCGCCTTAATTACTAGAGGATGAAAACGATAAACATAATTAACTGAAAGCAGAACATTATTCTGCTCACATGCTTTAATCATTTCTTCTGCTTCAATAGCGGTCATAGCCAGAGGTTTATCGCATAAAATATGTTTCCCTGCTTCTGCTGCTTTTAACACTTGCTGATAATGATTGATATTTGCGCTTGAAACATAAACTGCATCAATGCCGGATTTGAGAAATGCATCGTACTCATTGAAATATTTTTCAACTCCAAATTTATCGGCAAGAGATTTTGCGCGATTCAGATCATTGCTATAAAGTGCGGTGACAACACTTTTCCGCAGAAGTTTAACTGTCGGAATAAAGCTTTGCTCTGCAAATCTTCCACATCCGGCGACTCCCCATTTTAATTTTTTCGTATAGCTTTTTCGAATCTTAATCATTTTAATTCTTGAAGAATTTTAATCGCTTCATTAGTTTTTTAATCGGAGTGGAATTTTGCATAATATAAAAGTGTACGCTCGGTACATTGTTATTTAACAATTCTTCGACTTGTTTTGCTGCCCATTCTACCCCCACATCCAGAACATGTTCAGGACGTGCTGAGTTGACTTCATCAACAAATTCATCCGGTAAACTCACATAAAAATTCTTTGGAATGTTTATTAGATGGGATTTTGCTGTTAAGATTTTTAATCCTGGAATGATAGGTGCTGTTATTCCCTCCTTTTTGCAAAGATTAACATATTCAAAATAAACTTTATTATCGAAGAACATTTGAGTCACGACATAATCAGCTCCAGAATCTAGTTTTTCTTTACAGAATCTTATATCGGTTTTTAAGCTTGGTGCTTCAAAATGTTTCTCCGGATAACCGCCGACTCCCACACAAAAATTAGACGGCTTAGCATCAAGCAAACTGTCCTCTAAATATTTACCTCTATTCATATTAACTATTTGCTTAACAAGATCTGAGGTTGTTTTATTAGCGCTTCTGCCTTCAGGAATTGGTTTTTCATAGGCAGTATCATCTCCACGTACAGCAAGAACATTCTGAATTCCAAGGTAATTCAGTTCAATTAGAAAATCTTCAGTTTCCTCTCTAGTAAATCCTTTCATAAGAATATGCGGTACTGCATCAATGTTATACTTATTTTGTATGAGTGCACAAATTCCCAATGTGCCTGGTCTTTTCCTTTTTATTTTTTTCTTAATTCCGTGCGGTGTTTCTTCGTAAACAACCTCTGCTGAGTGACTTGTAATATCAATGAATGGAGGTTTGTACTTCATTAAATCATCAAGTACTGATAAAATACCATAAATATCGCCGCCTCGTTTTGGCGGAATGATTTCAAAACTGATTAGCGGTTCTTTTGCTTTTGCTAAATGCTCTATTACTTTCATTAAGTCCTAATATTTTTTTGCTTGGCTAATTTAATACAATTATGAATAAACTGCATAGAAATTGAAACGCAGAAAAAGATTGATTGATCGAATATGCATGAAAGAATATTTCGTCCCTTACGAGACTTGAATTTATAATAGATTCTATTTTCTATATATATTTAGTCCTTAACAGGACTAATAATAAAAACCAAATTAGAATAAACACATCATGTCCCGATAGAAACAATATATTTGTAGAACTTTTAGAAGTTGATTAATAAAAAGTCCCAGCGGGACGATATATCTTGATCAATTTCGGATGGACAGGATATAATATTACTTCTTAACAATTTTAAAAAGCTTGTTCTTACTACTTTTTATTGATTGTTCATCCGTTCTAATTATAACATAATTTCCTCGCAGCCACATTTCAGACATGTCACGGTAATGATCACTCATAAAGTTTCCGGATTGCCCTGTGGTCAGAATCATGTGGAATTCATCTGGTTTTGCAAAATCAAAAATATATCTCATCGTTGGTCCGAGAATGTTATCAAACTGTCCGTGATCGAATAACGGATAAGATTTGATTCCCTCTTTAAATCCGTATTCAGTATTGAACAATGTTGTTCCATCGCCACCAACACTGAAGGGACCAATGTTTATAAATTTATCCAATAAAGAAGAAGCACCGCTAAAGGAATGTTTGAATGTCGCTTTGTGCAAACTTCCCCACTGCCAATTTTTTATATCTTTGCTGTAATTATTTTCCAAATCGCTTAAAGCATCAACCAAACTTTTTCTGATTATATCATTTTTAGTTTCGATCTTGGGAGTGGCAATGTTATCAAACCACGAATTGGATGAATCAGCAAACATCTTTAGTGTAACTCTGTATGGAACATTGGCGACAAAAACATATTCGTTAAAAATATCGTTACCCATTTCATCAAGTAAAGTATTTTTAAGAAAATAATCTAAGAACATCGCATAGATGGCTGGAACCTGACTAAACTCGTTCATCTCATAATCCCACTGCTTAAACATCTGAAGAGCAGAATTTAAATTTGCATCTACTACTTTTATTCCCTCAAATGAATTTAATATATGCTTCACTATCTTCTCTGCGTAAGGCGAAGTTATATCCATTTGATATTTTTTGTAATCTTCTACAGAATGCTTTTCCTTCGATGTGAGTAAATAATTGATTCTCTCTGAACGTGATGAAGGTTCCCAAATATTTGAAATGTGATACTTAAAATCTTTAAACACTTTGTTATTTGCCGTTGCAATATAATTTGTGGGAGGATTTAGAAATGATGGTACTTCACTTATTGAAACAATTCCCTTCCAATCGTATTTATCTGTAGTGCCATCATAAATGAAAGTTGGGCTTACGGAATTTCTTATAGGCAGTTTGCCGCCAAACATGTAACCAATATTTCCCGATTTATCAGCATAAACAAAATTTTGACCGGGCAATCCATAATATTGAAAAGCTGACTTAAACTCATTCCAATTCTTTGCTTTGTTAATTGAATAAAAAGCATAAAGTTCATCGCTGAAATCTGATCCGAGCCAGCGCATGCTGATCGGTATCGAACTCTTACTCTCCGGATATAATTCTGTGAATGGATGAATGTCTGAGATGACTGGACCTCGGTGGGTTGACTTAATCTCAAACACAACTTCTTTTTGATTTTTAACTTTAACTGTGTCTTTTATAATGTCTAAGTTCTTCCACTCACCATTTAATAAATATTTTTTTTGTGTTGAATCAAATTTCTCAATATAGAAATCAGCATCATCAAGCATGATGTTGGTAACACCCCAGGAAATATTTTGATTCTTGCCAACAACAACTGCAGGCGCACCGGGAATTGTGAATCCTTCAACTTTCCAATCATCGCCGCGGATAACAGCAGCATACCAACGACTTGGAGCGCTGAAATGTAAGTGAGTATCGTTTGCAATTATCGGGAAACCTGATGAAGATTTTTTTCCATTAACCACCCAATTGTTTGAACCAAGATGAGTTCCGGACATTCCCATAAACTCCCGGAACTGCTTATCAACTTCGACAATTGATCTGCTTATGTTGGGAAGATTTTTTAATCCTATTGGCAGTATAAATTGTGAATTCTCAGCATAATCGGGAAGTATTTCCAAAACTTTTTGTTCTCCGAATTTTTGAACAAGAGCAGAGAAAGTAAAATCAATCCACCAGCTTATGTTTAATTCCCAAGCCATCATTCTTCCTACCATCAGGCTATGTTCGGGTTTCCATTCTTCTGGATCGTAACCAAGAACATCAAATTCGGCAGGATATTTTCCCTTTGCATTATGAATGTAAAGATTTACTCCTCTTGCATAAGCATTTAACAAACTAAGAGATTTTGCATTTATGTTTTTAATATTTCTCTCAACAATTCTTTTTAATCCAACAGTGCGAAACATTTTATCGAAAGGAATTGACTTTTCACCCATGACTTCACTTAATCTTCCTTCGCCTGCTCGTCTGATAATATCCATTGTAAAAAGTCTGTCTTGCGCGTGAACATATCCCAAAACGAAAGCAGCGTCTTCCTCAGTTTTAGCAATGATATATGGAATTGCCATACTGTCGCGGTAAATATGAATATCAGCAGAAATTTCGGAATTGTTTATCTCTCCTTCATATTCAGGCAGAGAGGAATTTAGGATGTTATAAAAAATAATTCCGCTTACAATTAATAGAACGATAAAAGAAAGAGAAACTCCAATTAATATTTTAATCCATTTTGGCATTTTAATTCATTTTTTTAATGTTCTAAAATAAAAAAGCGGAGGTATATTTGAAGCATAAAAAAAGTATTTTTAATAAACGATTTTTAAGTTATAAATTATACTAATAATTCTATTTAGGAAATTATATGCAAATAGGAATTGTCGGACTTCCTTTTTCTGGAAAGACCACATTATTTCAAACTATAACAAAAACACTGCTTGATACTTCACATCTATCCCGCCCGGATACTCATCTGGCTGTTATCAAAGTTCCCGACTCACGATTGGATAAGTTAACGGAGATATTCAATCCTAAAAAGAAAGTAAATGCAGCGATTGAGTTTATTGATGTTGCCGGATTAAAATCAGATGAATCAGGCTCAGTAAAGTTTTCGAGTAACTTTCTTGCAAATGTTAAAAATAATGACGCTTTAATTCTCGTAGTAAGATTATTCAAAGACGAGTCGGTTGTTCATCCCAATGGATCAATTGAAATGATGCGTGATATAAATTTATTTGAAACCGAGTTTATCCTTTCTGATTTGGGAATTGTTGAAAAACGCATTGAGAATTTGAAAAAGCAGATACTTAAAACTCAAGATGACATGATGAAACGCGAAATTGTTTTATTAGAAAAATGCAATGCTCATCTTCAAAATGAGAAGCCGCTGCGTGATCTTGAATTAAACAAAGAAGAATTGGCAATATTAAAAACCTATCAATTGCTTTCAGCTAAACCATTATTGATAGCATTGAACTGTGATGAAACCCAAGCGGCAGAAAAGGATGCTTACTTAGATAAGCTTGTTAGAACTAAAATTGGAAAACATTCGAAATCATTAGCATTCTTCGGAAAGATTGAATTTGAAATGTCAGAACTTTCTGAAGATGATGCAAAAATGTTCATGTCTGAATTTGGAATAAGTGAATCAGCGCTAAATGGAATTATAAGAGAAGCTTATTCGCTCTTAGGGCTTCAATCCTTTTTCACAGTAGGTGAGGATGAATGCAGAGCATGGACAATTAGAAAAGGAATGAATGCACAAGAAGCCGCAGGAGAAATTCACACAGATTTTTTCAATAAGTTCATTCGTGCTGAAGTAGTTGGTTACGACGATTTTATTAAATGCGGTTCATTCGCCAAGGCAAAAGAAATCGGTGTCTGGCGTTTAGAGGGTAAAGAGTATATTGTGAAAGACGGTGATATTATTTCTGTGAGGCACAGTTAAGTAGCCACGATATTTAGGGTTTGCCGTGTCGTTCAGAGAAAGTCATTGCGAGCGAAATGAAATGGGGCGAAGCAATCCAAAATTAAGTTTTTACTACAAATTGGGGATTGCTTCGTTCTCCCAAAACCATTGGGAGAACTCGCAATGACTACACTCGGCTATTCATAATAATTTATTTTACAACCGCAGCCATCCCACATCTTATCGTAAATTTCCATACGCTCGTTGACCAATTTCATGGCATCAGCTTCAGTTTCAAATCGCCGAATCAATATATCACCCAAATTAGTTTTTTCCTGCAATAATAAATTACCATTCAATTTTAGAATTCTGATAAAGTCACGAAGACGAGTATCTTGCTCAAAGATAATTTGGGAAGTTTGAAAAAGTTCATTTAATTCGGTTTCTGAAATTACATGATATTGCTTATTCCAAAATGACTCTTGCAAAATATTTTTATTTGTTGGATTCATATCGCAGTATATTGTTATGATTAGATTCGGTAGGTTCAAACCAGTTTCAAACAAAAAAGCTATGCCAGATTTTAGTTGCTAAAGTTCCAACAATCTGGCATAGCTAATTTATAATACTAAATTAGGTCTACTTTGTGAGCATCAACTTCTTAACTTGTACAAAATTCTTTTCTGTTTGGTTTTGTGCTGTCATTCTGTATATGTAAACACCGCTTGCTAAGTTCATTGCACTTGCATTTATGTCGGCTGTGTAATATCCAGCACTGAGTTCTGTGTTGATAAGTGTCGCTACTTTCTCTCCAGTGATTCCGT
>CAZTJF010000020.1:0-82710 GCA_964613805.1 uncultured Ignavibacteriaceae bacterium
GAAGGAAGCAGCGGTAAGTATGCGGCTTGGGTAATCGGTTGCCCGATTTTTATTTATATGCTTTTGCCGGAATTAAAAATTCCAAATTTCCACGCCCTAATCTTAACTTGCCATCAAATGATATTTTCGCAATCATTCCTTTTTTAAAATCAACATTTACACCTGATGATGAAGTTAAATCTGAAACATAAGAGGAGAAATCTGGTTCATGCCCGATAAACGCCATATCACTTCCCATTATTTCGAGTGCAAGGTCAATTAATCCTTCAGTTTTACCACCGAATGTTAATCGCTTATCAACGATTGTTTTTCCGGGATGCTTATAAACTTTGGCAATAATGTCGGCAGTTTCAACTGCTCGAGCAAGAGGAGAAGATATTATTTGTGAAAAATTTGGTACTAATAATTTCCAACCTTCGGCAGCAGATTTAATTTTTTGCTGTCCTTCTAGAGTAAGATTTCTGTCGAAATCCGTTTTTTTTAGAGATGCCTTTTCAGCATCACCATGCCTAATGAGATATATGTTCATGTTTTATGAAAATTTTTATATGTATTTATCTATTTAATTAAGGGTTGGTTTTTGAATATTGATATCAAACTCAGCAACTTCTTTATAAACTAAGCTGTCAAACAGTGATTGGTTACTTTTGTAAATCTGATTTGCCGAATCAAAAATGAAAACATCTTCATTGAATTTTGATTTGTATCTTTTCGGAAACAAGATTTTAGTTTTAATTGTATCTGAGGATACTGAAACAATAGTCTGATTAAACTGATATCCGGGAGTTCTTAGCTCTGCAAAACTGCGATATACGAGTTTGAATGACTCATCAAATTTTTGATACAATGATAGTCGCACCAATTGCAAAGTATCTTTTGAGATGAATTGTTCTGTGACTTTAAGAAAGTTTAATTCAGAAACATTTATCATTTCAAAAGTTAATTTGCCATTAAGAGATTTATCAATTAAATAACAATTTGTAAACTCATCATAAATGGCAAAGTAGTTAAAAATTGGATTGGGATATTCCATCAAAACTGAAAAATATTTAACGTTTTGCAAATAGAAGCTATCCACAGCAAGAGAATTAAACTGATTTTTATTCTTTGAATCAAGGTTGATCAAACTTGATAAAGAATCATTTGCGACTTTGTTACCGTTTGCTGCTTTTATAACTAGATAGTGCAGCTCAGTTCCATCTAATTTTCTTGGGATTTCAATTTTATTTTCAGTGCAGCCATTTATCGTGAGTATAACAGCTAGAAAAATGAAGATTGTTCGATACATTGTTTTATTAATAAAAGATTGTGGCAAAAAATAGTGAATATTTTTGATTTATCTGTAATGATGTTTTTGGTAGTATTGATTTCATTGCGGGTTCTCACAATATGTTGGGAGCATGAGGTAATCAAAAATTTGCAGTAACACCATAAATTCGGATTGCTTCGCTCCATTGCATTTCGTTCGCAATGACCATAGCCATGTATGCAGCACACTCTTTATGATTGCTGAATTTCTTCGAAATATTTTTTTATGAAATCAAATTTTTTCTTACCAACTAAAGCAGTGATCTTTTCCTCATCAGCAGTTCTTATACCCGCCACACTTCCAAACTCTTTCAGAAGTTTTTGAGCAGTGGACGGACCAATTCCTTTTATGTCACTCAATTCAGTTTTGATAGTTCGTTTAGATCTTCTATCTCTATGAAAAGTGATTGCAAAACGATGTGCTTCATCACGAATTTTTTGAAGCAGCTTCAAACCTGAGGATGTTTTTGGAATAGAGGCAGGTTCAGATTGTCCGGGCAAAAACACTTCTTCTAATCTTTTTGCTAATCCGATAATGTTGTAATTCTTTAGTTGGAGTTCATTTAAAATTTCGATGGCACTTGATAGCTGACCTTTCCCGCCATCAACCATAATTAAATCGGGCAGTTTATCTTCACCATTGACAACCTTTAGATATCTTCTGCGAATTACTTCCTGCATGCTGAGAAAATCGTCAGGACCTGAAACATCTTTAATAATAAATTTCCGATAAAGACTCTTCTTTGGTTTACCATCTTCAAACACGACCAAACTTGCAACTGTATCAGTTCCTTGTAAATTAGATATATCGAAGCACTCAATTTTTTTAGGAAGATGCGATAATCTCAAATCTCTTTGCAATGCTGCAACCGAATAGGGGTTTTGTCCTTCGTTTTTCATTCTCTGAATTTGAATTTCTTTCAGCTGTAAAATTGCATTCTCAGAGCACATTTTTACCAATGATTTTAAATTACCTCTTTGTGGAATGGCTAGCTTAACTTTTCGCTCGCCTTTTTGAGATAGCCATTCTGAAAGAATATCTGCGTCTGTTGGTTCAACTTCCAGAACGATTTCTTTTGGTATGTCAGCGAAATCAGTGTAATAGAATTTTATTGCTGCAGAATAAATATTTGCTAATTCTTCTCCTTCTTCGATAGCTAAACGCAATTGCTTTTTGCCTACAAGCTTTCCATTACGCACATTAAATACCGAACAAGCTGAATCCTTCGCCTCATAAGCAAGAGCAATGATGTCTCTGTCTTCAAAGTCATCGCTTACAATTTTTTGCTTTGAAGAAATAATTTTTAGCTGCTCCAATTTATCACGTATTTCTGCCGCTTTTTCAAATTCAAGTTTATCAACAAGCAACTTCATTTTAGTATTTAAATCTTCAATCAAATCATCGGTTTTTCCCTTGAGAACTTTTATAACTTCACCTACCATATCGCCGTATTCTTTTTCTGAAATCAAACCTTCACAGGGTCCATCACACTTTTTGATGTGATAATCCAAACAAATCTTGAATTTCTTTTTGTCAATACTCTCCTGCGTGATGTTCAATTTGCAGCTTCTTATTCTGAATAATTGGTTAATCATTCTCAATGCGGATTTCATGCTGCCTGCACTTGTGTATGGTCCAAAGTATTTTGAACCATCTCTGAGCAATCTTCGTGTAGGATAAATTCTAGGATATGGTTCGTTTGTAACTTTTATGAAAGGAAATGATTTGTCATCCTTAAGATTTACATTGTATCGCGGCTTTAATTCTTTAATTAAATTATTTTCTAATACAAGAGCTTCAACTTCATTATCCGTCACGATAAGTTCTAAATCATGAGTCTTGCTTATAAGTGCGGCAGTTTTAGCGGATTGATTTGCACCGATGAAATAGGATTTAACTCGATTTTTTAATTTAATTGCCTTACCAACATAAATAACTTTCCCCTTATCATTTTTAAATTGATAAACACCGGGATTGTTTGGAAGATTCTTGATCTTAGATTCTAAAATAGAATTCATGTTTATTAGTTTGATTATATTAAGTCAGATAAGGTAATAAAACCTTTCTTATGGCAGGGTCAAATTAAGAAACGAAATCAGCAAATGAAAAGTCTATTTTTCTGGAATGACTTGATTTTTAGCAACGACTACAATTCCGCTTTCGGTTAAAGTGTATTTTTTCTTGTCGCCTTCGAGGTCAAAACCAATTTCATAACCTTCGGGAACATCAACATTCTTGTCAATGATTGCACGGCGAATTCGAGCATGCCTCCCGATTTTGCAATTATTCATAATGATTGAATCAGTTATGTATGCAAAGCTGTTAACTTTTACATTTGGACCAAGTAAGGATCGCTCTACAAGTCCACCGGAAACTATCGAGCCGTCACAGATTAAGGAATTAAGTGTTCTACCAACTCTTTCACCTTCATGAGACACAGTTTTGGCAGGAGGAAATTGAAACTGATAAGTTCTCATTGGCCAAGTCAAGTCATAGAAATTAAATTCCGGGATTACGCTTATTAAATCCATGCTGGCTTCATAATAACTGTCGATGGTTCCTATATCTTTCCAGTAAGGTTTTTGCTTTTTATTTTCGTCATAAAATTTGTAAGCCATAACATTCATTTTAGATTTGACCATGTAAGGCAAAACATCTTTCCCAAAATCATGTGCTTTTAAATTTTTGGCTTCCATTTCTATCAGAATGTCTCTTAAACCTTGAGCATTGAAAACATAAATTCCCATGTTGACAAAAGATAGACCTGGTTGATCAGGAATTTCAGGTGGATTTATGGGTTTTTCCACAAAAGAATTTATTGCATATTTATCATCAACAGAAACAACTCCGAACCTTGCTGCTTCTTCGCGCGGAACCTCGATACACGCAATTGATAAATCGGCTTTTGTATCAACGTGGTATTGAAGCATTTTAAGATAATCCATCTTGTAGATATGATCTCCGCTCAAAATTAAAACCCACTTAAAATTTTTATTATCAGAAAATAAATTCATGTTCTGATAAATCGCATTAGCAGTTCCGAGGTACCAATCATTATTCATTTTGCGCTGGGGAGGAACCGAATAAATAAACTCACCGAGTTCAGGATTAAAAATACTCCATGCTTCAAAAATGTGTTGATTGAGAGAATCAGATTTGTACTGCACTAAAACGTAAACTTTCCTTAATCCTGAGTTAAGACAATTTGAAAGTGCAAAATCTATGATACGATACTTTCCGCCAAATGGAACGGCTGGTTTGCCCCTGAATGCTGTCAGTGGATATAATCTTTCGCCCTGACCTCCAGCAAGAAGCATTGTGATTGTGTCTCTTAGTATGGATGAACCTGGGAATGTCATAATCTCACCTTTATTTCTACAGAAATATATAGAATTATGATTTGATTGGCAATTTGATAAGTTGTTATTTTACCATAAGATTAAAATAAATTATGTTCAAAAAAGAAAAAACTCTTAGCATTACTCTGTTTTCACTTTTCACACTCATCGGGTGGTTATCGGCTATTTCGCCTTTGAAAATGGGCTTAAACACAACTGAAAGTGGCATCCTATCATTCAAACGAATGCTTTCTAAGTCACCTAAAATTAATCAAAGTTCCGAATACATTTCTGCAAATCAATATGATGTAGATGTTCTGCATTATGATTTGCAGTTTGATCTCTATCCTAAAGATAAATTGTTAAAAGGGATTGTTGAAATTACGGGAGTAATTTTGAATCCGGAATTAGATAGGGTAGATCTTAATTTTTACGATAACTTAAAGATTCAAGAGCTTACGCTGAATGACCTTTCATGCAGGTTCGATAATAAAGGAACAAGACTTTCCGTGTTTCTTGATGACTTTCAAATTGATACTTTCAAATTAAAAGTAGTTTATGAAGGAACCCCAAAGCGTGCAGGATTTTCATCATTTGTATTTGGTGAGATAAATGGTTTATCTGTTGTTTACAATTTGAATGAGCCATCATACGCATCAACCTGGTTCCCATGTAATGATTTTCCTTCAGATAAAGCGCAGCTCGACATTAAGATAACTAACGATTCCTCCCAAACATCAGTTTCAAACGGAATTTTGGTGGGTAAGGAATTAAATAATAATCGAATGACATATCATTGGAAGACCTATTATCCAATCTCAACATATTTGATTTGTTTGTACTCATCGAAGTATACGCAGTTTGGAGATCATTACATTTCGGCTGCTGGTGATACAATGCCAATTCAATATTACGTTCTTCCAAATCATATTGAAGAAGCAAAAATTGATTTTCAAAACACACCTAAGATGATTGAATTTTTTTCCAAAACTTTTGGAGAATATCCATTCATCAAGGAAAAATATGGCATAGCAGAATTTCTCTGGCAGTTGGGAGCAATGGAGCATCAGACCATCACTGGAATTGGGAGCAATTTTATTAAAGGCAAAAATTATTTCGAAGATGTTTATGTTCATGAGCTTGCTCATCATTGGTGGGGAAATGCAGTCGGTCCAGCTACTTGGAAAGATATTTGGTTGAATGAGGGGTTTGCATCTTACAGTGAAGCACTATATGCTGAATCGAATTCAGGTAATACAGCTTTAAAATCAACTATGCTAAGTAAATTTTCTGATGATTTTTCGAACACATTATATGATCCTGGTAAAAATCTTTTCAGTTCAACGGTTTATGATAAGGGCGCCTGGGTGCTGCACATGCTGCGCTGGGAAATTGGAGACTCAATATTTTTTAATATTCTGCGAACATATTTTGAAGAATATAAATACAAGAATGCTTCCACAAAAGATTTCATTCGCGTGTGCGAAACATTAAGCAAAAGAAACTTTAGTAAATTTTTTGATCAGTGGGTTTTTACCGGAAAAGAAAATATTCATTTGGATTATACATGGAACATGAAGAAGACTTCTGAGGGTAAATATTTAATCAATTTAGATTTAACTCAGAAGCAAGAAGAATATTCTGTATTTGAATTTAAATTAGAAGTGAAGTTTGAATATGATTATGGAAAAAGTTTTTCTAAAATATTTAACGTTGATCGAAAGCTAAAAACGGTTGAAATCTTACTTGACGAAATACCAAATCAACTGATTCTTGATCCAAGTAACTGGCTGCTTGCTGATATAAAAGACAGGAACAGTTATGAAAATTGAAAACCGACTTTTATTTTCAAAATAGCTTTAGTTAACTTTAATTAAACAATCATTAAAAATTGTGAACGATACTTATCTCTTTATTTCAGATGTACATTTAGGTTTACAATCCAAAGAAACCGAGAACAAAAAGGAAAGACTTCTTGTTGAGTTTTTGAATTCAACCACTTCACATTGTAAAGAATTATTCATAGTTGGAGATCTTTTTGATTTCTGGTTTGAGTATAAGTACGTTTATCAAAAAGGATTTTTCAGAACTCTAACAGCTCTTCAGGATTTGACGGAGAAGGGAATTAAGGTTCATTATTTTATCGGGAACCATGATTTTATGCATCGAAATTTCTTCGTGGATGAAATAGGAGCTGCACTTTATGAAAAACCTATTGAAGTAACTTTAAATGGTAAAAATTTTTTTATTGGTCATGGAGACGGATTGGTTAAGAATGATTATGGTTATTTTGTCCTTAAAATGATAATGCGTAATAAAGCAATACAAAAACTTTATTCGCTTATTCATCCGGATTTAGGTGTTGGATTAGCAAGAATGACAAGCAAGTCAAGCCGTAACTATACATCTCACAAGGATTATGGTGAAGTTGATGGTTTATTTGAGGCGGCTAAAAAACAAATTGATAACGGTTCTGATTTTGTTATTTTTGGTCATTTGCATAAACGTGTCCATAAGAATTATAGTCAAGGTTATTACATAAATTTAGGTTCATGGCTCGACAAACCATGTTATGGAATCTTTAAACAAAATAATTTTGAAATAGTTGATCTCTAAGAAATATGGCTAAAGATAGACTCTCAAATTTCGATTTCAATAAATATTTTAGCAGCTTCTCTGGAAAACCCAGGAAAAAAGTCGGAGGTAAAAAGAATAAAAGGATTATTTGGGGCATCATAGCTTTTGCACTAATCATACTAATTGTTTACATCATCAGCGGATTACCATCCCTTGAAGAATTAGAAAATCCCAAACCGCAGCTTGCAAGTAAAGTTTTTACAGTTGATGGTGAACTTCTCGGGCAGTACTATTTTGAAAATCGTATTGAAACTCACATTGACAGCTTACCAAGATACCTGGTAGATGCTTTGATATCGACTGAGGACAAAGGTTTTTATGGCCATTGGGGTGTTGATATGTCCAGGTTCTTTAAAGCAATGATAAAAAATGTTTTCACTTTTTCCCGGGAAGGTGCAAGCACTATTACCCAGCAATTAGCAAAAAATCTGTACCAGCTTAAAGTGAGGAATGAAAATATATTTGATGTTGGTGTTAGAAAAATTCGAGAATGGCTGACTGCGATTCAAATTGAGCGAACATACACAAAGAATGAGATAATAGAACTCTATCTTAATATTTCATACTTCGGAAGAAGTGCATACGGTATAGAGACTGCTTCACGGGTTTACTTCGATAAGAAAGCATCTGACTTGACACTGCCTGAGGCGGCGGTGTTTGTTGCACTGTTAAAGTCACCTGAATACTATGATCCTGTTCGAAAATTGGATAATGCAACTCGAAGAAGAAATCTTGTCATGTACAATATGGTTAAGAATGAAAAGTTAAGTGAAGCGGAATATCTAAAGCTCAAAGAAGAACCGATTACCTTAACTTCGGAAAGAATAGGTGGGACTCGATCAATTGCTCCTCACTTCATGGAATATTTACGCCAACAATTAGAATCTATGGCAAATAAGTATGGTTATAACTTATATATGGATGGGTTGAACATTTATACAACCATTGATTATAGAATGCAAAAATGTGCAAATCAGGCAGCTACTGAGCATTTGAAGGAATATCAGGAATTATTTAATAAAAACTGGAGATGGGACAAGAATCAAGGTCTTCTAACTTCACTACTTGATAAAGCTATTAAGAATAGTGAGGTTTATAGAAATACTCCGAATCCGCAAGACCGGGCTAAAGTTTACAATAAGTTAAAGTATGATCCCAAATTCATAGATTCAGTAAAGATAGCAGAAACAACCATACAGACAGGATTTGTTGTTATTGATCCAACCAATGGAGAAATTCGTGCAATGGTTGGCGGACATAATCAGATTTTTGGAAGGGGACTTAACCATGTAACCGGAATTAGAAGACAGCCCGGATCATCTTTCAAACCAATAGTTTATGCGGTTGCAGTTGATAATGGATATAGCCCTTCTTACACTCTTTTAAATCAAAAATTTAGTTACAATGGATGGTCGCCAGATAACTCAAATAATGAGTATGGTGGCTACATGACTTTACGCAGAGCTTTGGCTAATTCCGTTAATGTTATCGCTGGAAGATTAACAATTGGGGGCATTGCTCCGCCGGAGCAAGTTGTAAAATTTGCTCGCAGAATGGGAATCCAATCTACACTAAATCCATTTCCCTCTATTGCCTTAGGAACTTCTGAGGTTACTCCAATGGAATTAACTTCAGCATTCGGAACTTTTGCTAATAACGGCATTCATTTCAATCCAATATCCATACTAAGGATAGAAGATAAAAATGGTATATTGATTGCAGATTTTGTGGCAGAATATAGAGAAGCATTAAGCCCGCAAACCGCCACTGTTGTTGCTGATATGATGCAGGATGTTGTGAATTATGGAACTGGGGCGGGAGTTAGAAGATATTTCCATCGCCCCGTAGCAGGAAAAACCGGAACAACACAGGATTTTGCAGATGCTTGGTTTGTTGGCTTTACACCGCAACTTGTCGGCGGAGTTTGGGTTGGATTCGATGACCATAGAGTGAAATTTACAAATTGGTATGGACAAGGAGCTAAAGCAGCTTTACCAATTTGGGCAAAGTTTATGGAAAAAGCATACAAGCAGATAGACTTACCATTAAAGTATTTTAATCTTGCATCTGGTGTTGAGGCAGTAAATTTTTGTGTCGGTACAATGGAACTTGGTGATTCGAGAATCGCAGGACCTAATTGTCCTGATGTAATAACTGATCTTGTTATCAGTAAATACATGCCTCAAGAATGTGAACTTCATAGACATGGTGTTCAGATTAAACCTGAAGATAAAAAAGGTGATATTGGCTGGTAGTTTTTTTATTTTGTTAATGAAAACCTAAAATTCTTTGCTGAACATGCTGAAGTGGTGGACCTGTCCGCCACATGCAGCAATAATTTTATTTCAATTTTTAAGTTTTCGTTAGTTCTTTAGTAAATAGTTCAATCGCCGAAGTGGTGGAATTGGTAGACACGCACGGTTCAGGGCCGTGTGGCAGCAATGCCTTAGGGGTTCGAGTCCCCTCTTCGGTACAAGTTCAAATCATAAATTCCAATTATCACTTCCTCAATTAATTCCTAAAATTAATCGTCATAATCGATAATTCATCTTCATATTTTCAATAAACTTAAAAAAAATTAATTATCTCCGTAGGAACAAAAAGAACTGACTGATGTATAATTTTCAGTAAAATGACTTAACGATTGCTGCATTAACATCTAAATCGGAGGTTAAATGGCACAGATTAAAACCCCAAAAGCAGATTTAAGAGCAAAATATAAGAGATATATTGAAATCAGTTTGATCATTAGTCTCTATATGCTCATTGCTGCTTTCAAATTTGCTCCACACATTTCTAAAACCAAACAAATTTCAACCGTTAGTGATGGAATAATTAGAGTAGAAAATGTTCAAAATACACAACAGGAACAATCTAAACCCACGCCACCAAAAGCACCAGTCCCCCTTCTTAATATTACCGATGATATTGAAGAAATTATTTTTCAAGAGACTGATATTTTTAGTAACGAAACCATTGAATTACCAAAACCACCCGCAATTAATAATAGAATCATTGAGGATGAAAATGTAATCTTTGAAGCGGTTGAAAATCCTCCGGAAATAATTGGCGGATTGAAAGCTCTTCAAGATAAATTGCGCTACACTGAAATAGCACGGAGAGCAGAAATTGAAGGGAAAGTAATTATAAAGGCAGTCGTAGATAAGAATGGAAATGTAGCGGATGCAGAAGTTTATGTAAGTCTTATTGACGATCTTGATCAAATTGCGTTAAAAGCTGTAAAGGAATTGAAATTTGTTCCTGGGATGCAGCGTGGTAAGCCTGTAAGTGTTAGAATGGCAATTCCAATAGTATTCAAGCTAAAATAAATTTACTCTATACTTTTGTTCAAAACGTAATAGCGGGATTCTACTGAAATGATTTTTTAAGCAAGAAGCCATTAAATATTTATCAAGAATTTGAATAGGGACGTTCAAATCTTAGGTGTTAAATTTTGTTCTTTATCTCACTACCTTTTTGATGCTTCCCATAATCTGTATATTTCACCTCAACTTTTAACAAAATTCTCAATCTCATGTACGACTTCATCTTCAAGCCCTTCGCAGAAATGACCGAGGAAGATTATCGAACGGTTGGTTTCAAATCAGGATTAGAAATTCATCAACAGCTTCTCACAGATAAAAAACTTTTTTGTCATTGTCCAGCTGGGATTTACAGCAGACAGTACGATGCTGAAATTCTTCGCCACATGCGTCCCACACTCTCCGAAATGGGTGTATACGACGGAACCGCACTGATGGAATTCAAAACAAAGAAGGAAATTATTTATCGAATTAACCGAAACACTGTTTGCACCTATGAAATGGATGATACTCCGCCATTTCTGATAAATGAAGATGCATTGGATATAGCTCTTGGTATCGGTATGCTTTACAATTGTAACATCGTAGATGAACTTCATATTGCACGTAAACAGTATTTAGATGGCAGTATTCCAACAGGATTTCAGCGTACGGCAATTTACGCTGTTGATGGCTGGATTCCTTACAAAGACAAAAAAGTAAAAATTGTGCAGATGTCGATTGAGGAAGATTCATGTCGAGAAGTTTTAGATGTTGGACATGATAGATATTATAACACTGACCGGCTTGGTATGCCGTTAATTGAAACAGTAACTGAACCTGCAATGCATACGCCATTTGAGGTTGCCGAAGTCGGCCGTCTCTGCAGTAAATTGGTAAGAAGCACACATAAGGTGAGAAGAGGAATCGGTGCCGCACGACAAGATGTGAATGTTAGTGTAACCGGTGGAACACGAGTTGAAATTAAAGGTGTTCCAAGAATTCCGATGATCCCATTACTTACTTACAACGAAGCAATGCGGCAATGGAACTTGCTGCGTTTACGTGAAGAATTAAAAAGAAGAAATATCACTCAAGAAACCTTTCAAGCCGAGTCATTTGACATCACAAATGTTTTGAAGAAAGTTTCTTATGCTCCGCTAATCAATGCAGTAATAAGTAATATGAAAATTAAATGTGTTGTGCTGAAAGGGTTTTCAGGAATTCTTCATTGGCAAACGCAAACTAACACTTATTTTTCTAAAGAAATTTCTGATAGAGTTAGAGTAATTGCATGCCTCACTACTATTCCAAACATGATTCACTCAGACAGTAAAAGCGATACAATCACATCGGCTGAATGGCTTAAAGTTGGTAAAACTGTTAATGCAGCTAACGACGATACAATGGTAATTGTTTGGGGAACTGACGAAGACACAACAACCGCTGTGAAAGAAATAATTATTCGCGCTCATGAGGCGACAATTGGAATTCCATCAGAGACAAGACAAGCTCTAAGCGATGGTACGAATGGTTTTGAGAGAATTCTTCCTGGCGCAGATAGAATGTATCCGGATACCGATCTTCCTCCGAAAAGAATTACAAAGGAGAGATTATGCAGCTTAAAAGAATGGATCCCCGAACAATTTTGGAAAAGGCAAGAATGGTATCGTCAGCTTGGTATTCCTTCGGATGTGATAGAGGAATTATCCATTTCAAAATATGCGGAACTCTTTAAAACGGCCGTGAGTGAATGGAAAGTTAAACCAACAACTGCAGCAGTGTTCCTAATTCAATACGCAAAACGATTGAAGAAGAATGGCTGTATGACTGAATTTATGAATGAAGGAATGTTTGAGGGAATATTGAAATCTTATGCTGAAGGAAAGATCCCACAAGATGCTTTGTTAAAAGTTCTAAGAACGGTTGTCGAACTTGGAGCCTTCACTGATGAAGTCATTCAATCCCAAATAAGCGAACAAGAACTTGAGGAGGAAATTGCCAGAGTAAAGGATGAGTTGAGCAGAGTCAGGATAAAACGAAAGGAAAATTATCAGGAAATTTTAATGGGCAAGCTCATGGAAAAACTGCGAGGCAGGATTGATGCAAAAATTGTTGCAAAGAAAGTTGGATTTATTGGGAAGGTGAAAAACAATGGCTAATAATCAAGACTTCAAAGGATATCGAGGTATCGCGCTAAATACCTTACAAAAATTTAGTTCACCGATTTGGAGTGATGTTGAAATCTTAACAGAGGACGGCAGCTTTAAAGGATTGATTCTTCCTCGCTCTGAAACTGCTGATGAATTTCATATTGTTTTAAAACTTCCTATTGGTTACAACATAGGAATTGCCGCTGAAAGAATTATAGAAGTAAAAATTCTTGGCAGAAGGGAAGCGAAATATAAAATTCCCGAAAAGGATTTTCCCTACGATCCTAAAAAACCTAAAGTTAAATTGCTTGGTACAGGCGGCACAATTGCATCACGACTAGATTACAGAACCGGTGCAGTTATTCCGGCATTCTCTCCTGGAGAGCTTTACGGCTCAGTTCCTGAGCTTGCAGATATTTGCAATCTCGAAACAGAAAAACTTTACGGCGTTTTCAGCGAGAACATGGGACCAGATCAATGGAAAGGGTTAGCAGAAGCAGTTGGACGAGAAATCGAGAAAGGTGTGCAGGGAATTGTTATTGGACATGGAACCGATACCATGCATCACACAGCAGCAATCTTATCTTTTATGGTTCAAGATTCGCCTGTTCCAATTGTTATGGTTGGTTCGCAGCGTTCAAGCGATCGTCCTTCATCTGATGCCGCGCTGAATCTCATTCACTCTGTAACAACCGCCGCAATAAGTGATATAGCCGAAGTGATGGTTTGTATGTTTGGTCCGACATCAGACCTTTATGGATTGCTTCATCGTGGTACTCGCGTAAGGAAAATGCATTCATCTTACCGCTCAACTTTCAGAACAATTGGTGATATTCCAATAGCGACTGTTAGCCGAGAAAAAGTCACTCCGTTACGAAATGATTACAAACGAAGAAGAAACGATAATGAAGTTAAAGTTAATGCAGTATTTGATGACAGAGTTGCAATTGTATATTACTATCCGAACATGAAGCCGGATATGATTGAGTCATTGATTGATAATGGTTACAAAGGAATTATAATCGCGGGAACTGGGCTTGGACATGTAAACAAACCACTTTATCCGGCACTAAAAAGAGCTAAAGATGCTGGTGTGGCAGTTTACATGACAGTTCAAACCCTTTGGGGTTATGTACAAATGTATGTGTATGATACCGGCAGAGATATGATGGAACTTGGAGTAATTCCGGCGGCAAACATGCTTCCAGAAGTTGCTTATGTAAAACTTGGCTGGGCATTGGGACAAACGGATGATCTTCAAAAAGTAAAAGAAATAATGCTTACACCAATTGCCGGCGAAATAACTGAGCGTGAACCAAGCAATGGTTATCTCATTTACCAAGGCGGCTTACCCGAAGTGGAGGAGTTTATAAGTAAGTTTAGAAAGTAGAATAAGGAAACCTTCAAGGTCGCATTTAAAGACCTTGAAGGTTACCTATTAAAAATAAGCGACCTTCGAGGTTTTTAGTTGCAACCTCGAAGGTCTAATAATTATATGGACAAACCCAGAAATTTTTATAAAGATACATTTCATCATTTATACAATCGGGGTGCATATCAACATGAAATTTTTCGTGACAAGGATGATTGTGAATATTTTTTAAGGAAACTTCTCGAATATAAGGATAAGTGGGAGATAAGAATTCTCTGTTATTGTTTGATGCCAAATCATTATCATCTTTTTGTTCATCAAACTACAAGTGACAAAACAATCTCACAATTCATTTCTGAACTAAGTAATGCATTCACAAAAGGGATGAATAAAAAATATAAACGTAAGGGTGTCTTGTTCGAAAGCAAAGTAAAAAGTAAATGGATTGAAGATGAAACATATTTCAAATGGGTTGTAAAATATATCCTGGAGAATCCAGTGAAAGCAGGATTAGGTCAAAATGTTATTGATTATGAGTTTTCGAGTGCTAAAGAAATATTTGGATTAGCAAACAAATCTCTAACAGATATAGAGTTTTTATCAAAATACTTTGGCTCAGAAACTGACCTCAAGAAATTTGTTTTAGAAGAGGGGATTATCTCGAACTATGAATTTTAATTTCTGGCAAGGGCAACCTTCGAGGTCTTTAAATTGCAACCTCGAAGGTTTTTGTCTAACTTCTCGTTAAATGTCTGTACTTAATTCTGTGCGGCTGGTCAGCCGCAATGCCGAGTCTTTCCTTTCGTTTTTCTTCGTACTCGGTGTAATTGCCATCAAACCAAACGACTTTACTTTCGTCTTCAAACGCTAAGATGTGAGTGGCAATTCTATCTAAGAACCATCGGTCGTGACTGATTACTAAAACACATCCGCCATAATTTTCAATTCCTTCTTCAAGTGCACGCAGTGTATTTACATCAAGATCGTTTGTAGGTTCATCAAGCAAAATAACATTTGCACCTTGCTTGAGCATCATTGCAAGGTGAACGCGATTTCTTTCTCCGCCTGAAAGCGTACTTACTTTTTTCTGCTGATCAGGTCCAGAAAAATTAAACTGCGCAACATAAGCACGTGAATTAACTTCGCGATTCCCGAGCATTACTATGTCCTCACCGCCTGAAATCAATTCCCAAATACTTTTTTCCGGATTGAGTGCATCTCTTGATTGATCGACATAAGAAAGTTTAACAGTTGAACCAATTTTAATTTTTCCCGAATCCGGTTTTTCTAATCCCGTAATCATTTTGAAGAGAGTAGTTTTACCAGCGCCGTTCGGACCAATAATTCCAACTACTGCTCCAGGAGGAATTGAAAAAGTAAGATCATCGATCAAGATATTATCGCCATAAGCTTTGCTGACTTTTTCACATTCAATTACAACATCACCAAGCCGTTCTGCGATTGGAATATAAATCTCCAATTCCTTCTGACCTTTTTCTTTTTCTTGCTTGAGAAGGTTCTCATAAGATGTAATTCTAGATTTTGATTTTGCATGACGGGCTTTCGGACTCATCCTTATCCATTCAAGTTCATGCTGGAGAGTTTTTTGCCTTTTACTTTCTGCCTTCTCCTCAACTCGCAATCGTTCTTGCTTTTGCTCGAGCCATGATGAATAATTGCCTTTCCAAGGAATTCCTTCGCCGCGGTCAAGCTCAAGAATCCATCCAGCAACATTATCGAGAAAATATCTATCATGAGTTACGGCGATTACTGTACCTTCATATTTTTGCAAATGATGTTCGAGCCAAGCAACAGTTTCGGCATCAAGATGATTTGTGGGCTCATCAAGTAGAAGTATATCGGGTTTTTGAAGCAGCAGTCTGCATAAAGCAACTCTTCTTCGTTCACCGCCAGAAAGCACTTTAACAAGAGTTTCTGCTGGAGGACAACGCAAAGCATCCATTGCCATTTCGAGCCGTGAATCCAAATCCCAGCCGCCCATTGCTTCAATTTTTTCCTGAACTTCACCCTGTTTTTCGAGAAGCTTAGTCATTTCATTATCATCCATCGGCTCAGAGAATTTAGAATTTATTTCTTCGTACGATTTCAAAAGATCACCAATTTCTTGAACTCCCTCCTCAACAATTTGTTTTACAGTTTTGTTGTCATCAAGCTGAGGTTCTTGTTCAAGAAAACCAATAGTATGACCTGGAGCTAAAACAGTTTCACCGTTGAAATTTTTATCTACACCGGCAAGAATTTTTAGTAAAGAACTTTTACCTGAACCATTTAATCCGATAACACCGATTTTAGCACCGTAGAAATATGAAAGATAAATATCTTTCAGAACCGGTTTATTGTTGTAGAATTTGCTTACTCCAATCATGGAGTAAATGATTTTCTTTACCTCGCTGCTCATATTTTATTGTATTTATTTGATTTTGATGGTCAAAAATAGTTAACATTGATTGACGGGACAAACCAAGCAGTTTCGTTTACAAAAATCCAGAACCAAATTTTTTGTTCACGACTAAATCTTTATCTTCAATCATAAAATTCTCAATTACTTTATGACAAAGCGAAAACTTCTCAAAGCAGCAAAACGAATTAAAAATTTACCCCGCGGGATAAATTTATTTAGATATACTTCTAATAAAATTAAAAGTGCATTTTTTGCAAATAGAAAAAGTCTTAGTGTTGCTTACCCATCCAGTATTATGATTGAGTTGACTAATCACTGCAATATAAAGTGTATCACTTGTGCTCGTGAGTATGCATTCGGTGAAATGATGGATAAAGGTTTTATGGATTTTGAGAAGTTCAAAAAGATTATTGATGAAGTGCATCCTTATGTTGATTCAATAGGACTTACAGGTTTAGGTGAGACTTTTCTTTACAAATATTTTACCGCAGCGGTTGGTTACATAAGAAACAAAAGCAAAGGAATAATTATTTCGTGTTCGATCAATGCACATTTGAAAACCAGCGTTGAAATTTCAAAAGGTGTTATAAATAAAATTGATACTATTCAAATCTCAATTGATGGAATTGGAGAAGTTTATAACACTGTTAGAAGAAAAGCGGATTTTAATTTCTTTCTTGATAATGTTAAACAGATTGTTGCCTTAGCGAAAGATTCATCAACCGATATCATGTTCAATATGGTTGTGTTGAAAGAAAATTATCATCAAATGTCCGATATGCTAAAATTTGCAAATGAGCTTGAAGTGCAATATTTGAATATAATACCAATGAATATTGTATCGAGAACCGATCTTGATATTTCTTATTACAATTTTTTTAAACTGATGAATTCAAGAGAGAATATTTTAAGACAAAAACTCTGTCAAAAGGATATCCTAATGTGGAATTAACATTTTATGATTTTGAATCACCGGCAAGTTTTAGGAAGTGCCGCTTCATGTGGAATTATTTTTACATAACGTGGGATGGATTCGTACCACCATGCTGTGCCAAACCATTTCCCAAAGAAAAAAACTTCGGTTCAGCATTTTCGGATAAATTAATTAACGTGTTAAACACAAAAGATTTTCAAGATTTTAGAAAAGATTGGCAGGAAGAACGAAATCCAGAGTTTTGCGATAAATGCTTTAACATTTATCTTGAATCAATTAATTGAGCATCAGAGATACGGCCAGTTTGTAATATATAATCAATAAATTAAACGAGCTCCATCGAAGCGACCTATTACGATTTAGTGTGGTTCTTTATTTCTTCTTTAATATCACAAACGATAAGTCGTCGTTTGCTTTCGCATCACCGCGGAATAAATCAACTTGATTTAGAATTATTCTCCCCAATTCTGATGCAGTTAAATTTTTGTTGGACTGAAGCAACCCAAAAAATCTATCGTGACCGAAGAATTGATTATATTCATTTATAGACTCAATTACACCGTCTGAATAGGCAACAAATATGTCATTGGCGGAAAGTTCGATTTTAATATCGCTGTAGTTTGTTTTATCAATCAATCCTAAAGCAGCTTCACCTTTAGGCAGCTCAACATAACCATCTTTAGTAATTATAAGAGGAGGGAAGTGTCCGGCATTTACATATTTAATTTGATTTGAGCTTGAGGAAAATTCGAGATAAATCATTGAAGCAAAAAGCTGAGGCAAACTGTCACGGTGAAAAACATGATTTGTCTTCTTTGCAAGTTCTGATGGTGTAAGTGATTCCTCGGAATAAGCTCGTATTGTTGCTTGTAGTTTTGCAGTTAGAAGAGCTGCACTCAAACCCTTGCCGGCAACATCAGCTATTGTAGCTGCTATACGATCATTATTAATTTTTAAGAAATCTACTAAGTCACCGCTTACATCATTAGCCGAACGAGTAAAGAGCATAATATCCCAGCCATCGACTACCGGACTTTCAATCGGCATTAATGCACGCTGAACTTTTTGTCCCTCCTGGAGTTCACTTTTTGCGATAAGCTTATCTCTAAGTTCGAGTATTAATACAAATAAAATAAGAATACCACCGAGAAAAGAATCATTTGATGTTATACTTTGCCCATCAATGGATATTGTCCTTCCTAAGAAGAGAAGAACTGTGCCGAGCAAAACAAAAAATCTTCTTAGAGGAGTTAAATGAAAGTATGCACTTTTAATTAAATACCAGAATTGCCGCAGGAATTTCCTTAATCCTCTTGCTTCCTCGACTCGTCTTTTTTCTTCATCACTTAAGTAAAAATCTTTTAAATCCCTAAACTCACGTTTGATATCTTGCTTAAACTTTATTTGCTTAATATCGTCAAAGATATTGCCTCGATTTGAATTTTTGAAGTTTGGGTTGTCATTCATAGTTAAAACATAATGAATAACAGTCTGTTTTTCAACAATTGATTGATGAGCGGTAAAATCTTGTGAAGTGCAGTCAATAGTGCACGGAGTAAACAGCTTGGACTGATCAATGAAGCTGAAAATCAGAGTAAATCTGCTGCATCTGTGTCATCAGAGTGCAATAGATTTATGTATTAAAAGTTTACTTTCTTAATTTTAGCTAGTCGAATGAAAAACAGTAATAAAAAAATATCGAGCACTTACAAATCTGCAATTGAGTTTGCGAAGAATCACTACGAAAACTTCCCGGTTGTATCACTGTTGATTCCTAAAGCGTTGAGAAAACATATTGCAATAATTTACTGGTTTGCACGTACTGCTGATGATTTTGCAGATGAAGGAAATATAAAAAATGATGAAAGGTTGCAGCATTTAAATAATTTTGAACATTCTCTGGATGATTTACTTACCAGAAAATATAAAACTCCTTTTGAAGAAGCACTTAACGAAACTATAAAACAGAAAAATCTTACTTCACGACTATTTTATGATTTGTTAAAAGCATTTAAGCAAGATGTAGTGAAGAAACGGTATCAAAATTTAGATGAGGTTCTTGATTATTGTAAATACTCAGCAAATCCGGTTGGAAGATTAATTCTTGAACTCTTTAATTTTAGAAATGAAGAAGCTTTTTATTATTCTGATAAGATTTGCACTGCGCTTCAACTTACTAATTTCCTCCAAGACATTGAAACGGACTATCACAAGGGAAGGATTTACTTTCCCCAAGATGAAATGAAACAATTCAATGTGAGTGAAAAAGTGTTTGCTGAAAAAGAAAATAATGTTAATTTGAAACAGCTTTTGAAGCACAATATTGAGCGCACCCAGAAAATGTTCGATGAAGGGAAAAATCTTCTGAACTATGTAAACGGACGACTGAAATTTGAAATAAAATGGACAATTCTTGGCGGCGAAGCAATTTTGAAAAAAATAAAAGATAATGGTTATAAAATTTTTGACGCTCGTCCCAAGTTGACAAAAACAGATTTTGTGACTTTATTTATAAAGTCCTTTTTAACTTAATGATGGAATCAGCAAAACATATCGCAAAAAAAAGTAAGAGCAGCTTCTATTATGCTTTTAATCTTCTGCCTGCACCAAAGCGTGATGCGATGAACACTGTTTATGCTTTTTGTCGGGAGACTGATGACATCATTGATAATACAGTGGATTCAGATGACATGAAGTATGAAAAGCTTCACAAGTGGAGAATTGAATTAGAAAAATCCATCAAAGGAAATTCAAATTATAATTTGCTAAATAAGCTTGGAACCATAATTTCACAGTTCAATATTCCTCTCGATCCATTTTTCGAGCTTCTTAAAGGAATGGAAATGGATCTTCAAACCAAACGATATCTTACTTTCGATGATTTGAGGATTTATTGCTATCGAGTTGCTTCAACAGTTGGTTTAATGTGTATTGAAATTTTTGGATACAAGAATAAATCTACACGCGATTTTGCTATTGACCTTGGAATTGCTCTTCAGCTTACAAATATTTTACGGGATGTAAAAAAAGATTCGCAAGCGGGAAGAATTTATTTGCCGCAAACGGATTTGGTTAAATTCAATTATTCTGAGAATGATATAGCTGCAAATGTTTATAATCAAAATTTTAAGGACTTAATGAAGTACGAATCGGATATCGCGAAAAAATATTTTGATAATGCAACTCGCGATCTGGATTTAGATGATAAACCTTCAATGTTTGCTGCACGAGCTATGCAGCATATCTATTTTAAGCTTCTCCAAAAAATTATTGATGCTGAGTATGATGTTTATAAAAAAAATATTAAAGTTTCAAATTTTGAAAAAGTTGGGATTTCCTTGGGAGTTTGGGCTAAGTATAGCTTAGTTTATTGATGAAAAAATGTTTAATTATTGGGGGAGGATTCGCAGGACTCACTGCTTCAGCTTACCTTGTTAATTCCGGATTTAATGTTGAACTTATTGAAGCTTCACCAAAACTTGGAGGAAGAGCATATTCATTTCTGCACAAAGGAACAAACACTCTAATTGACAATGGACAGCACATTATGATGGGCTGTTATAAGGATACATTAAAATTTCTTGAACTGATTAATGCATTGGATAAAATTGAAGTTCAAAAGAACCTTTCAGTGAATTTTCTATATCCAAATTTCAATCTTCATCAACTAAAAACTTCTTCGCTTCCTTATCCATTAAATTTACTAACAGCAATTCTAAAGTATTCTGCTGTTTCACTTCGGGAAAGAATATCTATTCTTCGTCTTTTTCTTAAGCTTCCTTTCTTTGCTAAACGAGATTTAAGTAAAATGAGCGTTGATGATTTGTTGAAAAAAGAAAATCAAAATGAAGATGTGAAAAAAGCATTTTGGGAAATAATTTGTGTCGGTGCGCTGAATACAAATCTAAACAAAGCATCTGCAAAAATATTTGTGGATATATTAAAAGAGATTTTTCTTAAAGGAAACAAAGGAGCAAAGATTGTTCTGCCTAAATTTGGTTTGAGCGAAGTGTATTGTGAACCAGCTCAACAATTCCTCGAACGAAAGGGAGGAAGTATTTTTCTCTCGGAAAGAGTCGAGGAGATGAAGATTGTAAAGAGGAAAGCCGTTGAAGTTATTACAGAAAAAAGAAGAATTACATGTTTTGATTATGTTATTTGTGCTGTCCCATTTTATGCTTTTAAAAAAATCGTGAATCTATCCGAAAACGATGTCATTCTCCGTAAGGAATCCTTCGGACATTCATCTATTCAAGCATTTCCACCAGAGGCGGACAGGCAACCTCAGTATTCATCTATTTTGAACGTCCACATATGGCTTAAGCGAAATGAATTCGGGATTAATTTTTACGGATTGATTAGTTCAAAAATCCATTGGGTATTCGTTCATGAATCTCACATTACTTGCGTAATTAGTGATGCAGATTACCTAATGAACTTAACTGATGATGAAATAATGAACATGATTTATTCTGAACTTGAAAAGTACTTGAACATTTCGAAGGATGAAATCATTAATCATTTCATTGTAAAAGAAAAGCGCGCAACGTTCATTCCTTCAAATGAAATTTTATATAATCGTCCTATCTCAGAAACTGAAGTCAAAAATCTTTTTCTTGCTGGAGATTGGGTAAATACCGGACTCCCATCAACAATTGAGAGTGCAGTGAAGAGCGGGAGACAAGCCACAGAGCTGATTAAATCTGTGACTTTGTAGCAGCGTCTCGAAATCTTATTTTGGTTACCTATTGAACTTTGCGAGTGATATTTGGATATTTACCCATGAAAAAATTTGGTTTTGTTGAAAATGTTTTGACTGTAAATGGACCCAATTAAATACGTAAAAAAGTTTCGTATAGTAGCAGTCACCTCATGGTTTGGCTTAATGTTTGTTGCAATTATTTTAATGCTTCTCTCAATTGTTCCCAGGTCACCCATAATTCCTTTAATTGCGATAGTTGTTGGAACTATTCCCGTTTTAGCTTTCAAATTATTTAACACGGTTAGATGTCCCAGATGCCGGCATAAGATGAAAATATTTTCAAGTTTTCCTCATACAATTTATAAATGCACTAAATGCAGTCACGTTGTTAATACAAGTGTTGCTAAGGATTTCGATCTATAAATTTTGCACTGTTTTTCTTCTTAAAAAGGATGAAAAATGAAATATTTTTTAGTTTTAATTGTACTATTTTTTTCAAACCTCACCCATGCACAACAATTAACCAACTATGGCTTGAAGATTGGAATGAATCTATCATCTGCAAAGTCAGAAACAACCAACCTTTTTTATCGAGGCGACTATCGGGATTCGCGGTTAGGAAGTTCAATTGGGTTTTTCACAGATATTTCATTGAGCGATATTTTTTCTATTCAGTTTGATGTAAGCTATTCTAATGAAGGTGCAGAAGATAAACTTCCGATCACTACCTCAGAAAATCCCGATGGTACTGGAGATTTTTTTATTTGGGATCGTGAATTTGATTTCTTAAACACGGAATTAATATTAAAACCAGCTTATGAAACTGAAGCAATCAAATTTTATGGATTGATTGGACCTGAAATGAAAATATGGTTGTATGAAAGAAATTTATTCATTTATGGAACCAAACCAAAAAATTTACTTTTGGGTTACAGCGTAGGTTTTGGTTTTCTGCTAAAGGAAATCTTTAATGGGAAAGTATTTATTGAATTCAAATTCAGTGATTCATTTGGCAATCTAATCAGTACGAAAGATTTTAAATTGAAATTAAATTCATTCCAACTCAATTTAGGTTGTGGCATTAATTAGGTAAATATTTTCTGAAGCTGATCGGGGAGTACACAAAGGTACTTAACTCATTTGAATTGGAAATACTTTTAGTTGCTTACAAGTTTTTTCAAATCAAAAACTGTAACTTCAGGTAAGTTGTATCTTGAGGATTGACTCGTAAGTTTGTGGTAAAGTTCTTCTTTGTTGTTAAATTCTTTCAAATAGAAGCATCTGACTCTGTTGCGGTTTTTAATCAACCAATTTAACGTGATTTTTAATTTCTCAAGATCTTCTTCGTTTGGCAGAATATCTGTTCGTATTGTTTGAGCAAAATAATCATCGAGAGCATCTTCAAAAAAATCTTTCTCTTTCATGTTCTGTTTCTTCACATAAGTCTTTCCGGATAACAGCAAAACATAATCCCTTGTAAACGTTTCGTTGATTTCATACAACACATTTGCTTTATTAACCGGTTCAGCTAATAGAGAAGTTTTATGTGTTTGCGAAAGTATAAGATCTATAATTTCCTTCACTTCTTGAGCATTCTCATATTTTTGTTTGGTGGAAAATTCTTTCATCTTGTTGATCATACGATTAAGGGCGAATTGATTTTTGCCATACATGAACTCATAGACTTTTTCCAATTCATTAAAATAGAGTTCATGTTGTTTATCCGCACAGGGAGCCAGGCATCTATCAATATCAGCAAGGAAACATCTTTTACTTTTTGCGAACTCTTTATCGCTGCACTCTCTGATTGCAAAAGTTTTACTTACCATGTTAAACATTGATTCAGCTTTACGTCTTGTACCAAACAAACCAAAATAATCATTCCCATCAAAATCGAAGTGATTACATATTTCCAAATCCGGGAAATTGTGTGTTGTGTTTACTCTTAGAAAATATTTATTGCCGTACTTCTTTAGCTGTGTATTTAGTCTTGGATTTTTTGATTTGATTGATTCAGCTTCCTTCAGAAGTGCTGTAAGCTCTGAATTTGTTAATTCAATTTTCAGCTTCGATGCACTTCTGACGATTTTTTTTGCTTTTCTTGGAGCAGTTTGTGAAAAATAAGACCGTACCCTTTCACGTAAAGACTTTGCCTTGCCGATGTAAATGATTTTTCCCTTAGAGTTGAGAAAATAATAAACACCCGGAGCATCAGGCAGCGAATCAAACTCACTTAATATTTTATTTTTCAGATCAGAACCCTCCAAACGGGATGCAGTTGTATATTGAAAATTTAGAAGTTCAGAAAGATTTTCGAATCCGAAATTCTTTTTCAGATGATTAATCATTTTAATTAAAATTCTTGCTGTTGTTTCGGCATCTCCCAAAGCTCTGTGCGAAGAGCTGTTTTTTATTTTTAGAAATGAAGCAACCGCTCCAAGTGATTTACTATTCAATAATGGAAAAATTCTTCTTGCAATGCGAAGAGTGCAGACTTTTGGGTTCTTCGGCTCATCTTTTCCACAATAATTTAATTCGCGTTTAAGAAAACTGATGTCAAAAGCTAGATTATGTCCGGCAATTATATCATCTCCAATGAACTCGATTACTTGGTCGGCAATATCATTAAAGAAAGGAGCGTCATAAACATCACTGTTTGAAATTCCGGTGAAGCCGGTTATGAAGGATGGAATTTCTCTGCCGGGATTAATTAATGACTGATACTTCTCAACTACTTTTAGATTTTGTACACGAACAATTCCTATCTCGATAATATTATTACGCTGAGGTGAAAGCCCAGTTGTTTCAACATCAATTACACAGAAAGTTGCTTTATCAATTGGAAGTGAAAGTGATTTTTCGTAATTCATTTTTGTTTTGATTATCGTGCAGTGCAGCGTTTTCTTTTTATTTAACACCAATCTGAATATATTTCATTACAAATTTACAAAAGATATGAGCTACTTAAATACAATTTTTATTGGGGATATTATCGGTAAACCGGGCATAGACATAGTCTCAATGTGGCTTCCGGGATTAATCCAAAAATATAAAGCAGATTTTATAATTGCGAACGGTGAAAATGTTTCTGATGGTAAAGGATGCACTGACAAGGAAGGAAGAATTTTATTTTCGCTTGGTGTGAATGTAATTACCGGAGGGAATCATACCTGGGATAAACATCAATCACAGGATTATTTAAAGAACGAACCACGTTCACTTCGACCATTAAATTATCCTAAAGGAACTTATGGTAATGGATACTATATTGCCGAAACCAAAAAAGGTAAAGTTGCAGTCGTTAATATGCAAGGAAGATCGTATATGGCTACAATTGATTGTCCCTTTAGAACCGCCGATTATTTTATTCCAAAATTGAAATCAGAAACCAAAACAATTTTTGTAGATTTTCATGCTGAAGCAACTGCTGAAAAAGTTGCAATGTCACATCATCTTGATGGAAAAGTATCTGCAGTGATAGGAACTCATACTCATATTCAAACTGCCGATGAGCGAATTATGCCTCAAGGTACTGGATTCATAACTGATGTTGGAATGACCGGACCTTATGATTCTGTAATCGGTATGAAAACTCAAGCTGCGTTGAACAGATTTATTCTTCAAACTCCGCAAAAGTATGAAACTGCCTCTGATGATGTGCGGCTTTGCGGGCTTTACTTGAAGACTGATCTTGAAACCGGTAAGACTGTTGAGATTGAAAGAATTTTATTTCCCGAATTCATGAGGAAGATTGAATAATTATTTGTTGAAACGATCAAAATGCTGATTTGAGTTTTATTCGTTCTAAGTTAGAATTGGTTTCATCAGTAATAAATAAAAATTATCAAACTAATGATTAAAATTTTATGACCATAATAGATGGAAAAAAGATTGCCGCTGAAATCCGTGAAGAATTAAAAAAAGAGATTGATAAACTAAAAGCAGATGGTAAAAATGTTCCGGGCTTAGTAGCAATCATTGTAGGGGAAAATCCTGCCTCAGAAGTTTACGTTAAGAGCAAAAGCAAAGCATGCGAAGAAATTGGAATGAGAAGTAAGATTGAGAAACTTTCTGCGAAAATCTCCGAAGAAAATTTATTAGAACTAATCAGACAATACAATTCAGATAAATATTTCAATGGAATTCTTGTTCAACTGCCATTACCGAAACACATAAGTGAAAAAAAAGTTATCGAAACAATTCATCCGGAAAAAGATGTTGATGGTTTTCATCCTATCAATGTTGGCAATCTTTTAATAGGCAGCGATACTTTTTTACCATGTACGCCCGCTGGAATTCAAGAATTATTAGTGAGGTATAATATTCCTATACAAGGCAGGCATGTTGTTGTTGTCGGGCGAAGCAACATTGTAGGAAAGCCAATTGCAAATATCCTTTTACAAAAAAAAGAAAATGCTAATGCTGTTGTAACGGTTTGTCATTCAGCAGCAAAGGACATTTCATATTTCACTAAACAAGCAGATATTTTAATCGCCGCAATTGGTCAGCCAAATTTTGTGAAAGCAGAAATGGTGAAAGATGGAGTTGCTGTGATTGATGTAGGAATAAACAGAGTGCAAGATGAAACTCATCCCAAAGGATACAGAATAGTTGGTGATGTGGATTTTGATGAAGTGAGTAAAAGAGCATCATTCATAACACCTGTTCCTGGCGGTGTTGGACCAATGACGATTGCAATGCTGCTGAAGAATACCCACAAAGCTTATTTAACTCAATGCTTTAAATAAACATTCTTTTCATTCAACATTTTTAAATGAATAATGATTCTTGATTTAATTGTAAAAAAAACTGATGATGGATTTACCGCAGAGATACCTTCGTTGAAAGGTTGTGAATCGTGGGCGCATGATGAGGAAACAGTACTGGATAAAATATTAGAGATAGCATCTTTCTATTTGAAAATAAATTCCATGAAAAAATTGAAGCTCGATAAAGCAAGAGTGTCAAAGAATAAATCTGTTTACAAGCTTGTTGTGCAAAAAGAATTATTGTGAAATTATTTAAATCCGAACGAAGACTGCAAAAAATATCTTCGGCTGTAAAATCACGCCAATTTACTCTCCGCGTTGTTTTAGAAAATATTCATGATCCTCACAATGTAAGCGCAATATTCAGAACTTGTGATGCAGTTGGAGTTCCAAAAGTATCACTGATTTATTATTTGGAAAAGTTTCCAAGAATTGGAAAAAAATCCTCCGCTTCCGCATTCAAATGGGTTGAAAATGAAAAGTTTAGAAGTGTAAATGAATGCTATGAGTCATTAAGAAAAGAGGGATTCACTATTTATGCATCAACAATTTCCGATGATGCGATTGATTTGTATAAAATTGATCTTACGAAAAAGATTGCGATTGTACTTGGTAATGAACATCGTGGCGTCTCGGATGAAGCGGTAAAATTGGCAGATAAAAAATTTAAGATTCCGATGTGCGGAATGGTGCAAAGTTTAAATGTTTCTGTAGCTGCTGCAATTGTTCTGTACGAAGCTCTTAGACAGAGAATGAAAAAAGGGTTTTACGAAAAAAGCGAATTGAGTGAAAATACATTAGATGAGCTGATTGAAAAGTGGGCAAGAAAATGATATGATTCAAGAATTTAGTAGTATAGAAAAAGTCTCTGGTGAACTTGAATTATCAGGAGATAAATCTATTTCGCATCGTGCAGTTATTTTTTCTGCAATGGCTGATGGAGTCTCTGAGATTACTAATCTTTCGGATGGAGAAGATGTTAATTCAACAATTAATTGTCTTGAAGCGATTGGAAGTAAATTCGAAAGGGTTGGTAGATTGGTTAGGGTAGAGGGAAGAGGAATTAAAAATTTTACGAAACCTAATGCATCATTAAATGCAGGAAATTCCGGAACAACCGCAAGATTACTTAGTGGACTATTAGCTGCTCAAAATTTTGATTCAATAATTACTGGAGATAAATCTCTTTACCAAAGACCAATGGATAGAGTAATTCAACCACTCAAATTAATGGAAGCAAGTATTGAATCCACAAAAAACGGAACTCTGCCTGTAAATATTTTTCCAGTTAAAGAACTCAAGGAAATTGATTATCAGTTACCGGTTGCGAGTGCACAAGTTAAAGGTGCTGTGCTTATTGCCGGGCTTCATTGTGATGGAATTACTTCAGTCTCTGATAAATACGCTACACGTGATCATACTGAAAGAATGCTCAATCTTAAAATATCATTTTTCCCTGGCTCCGGCGGCAGGGAAAAAATTATTTATGCATCTAAAGAAAATTATCCTGAAGGAAAATCTTATTTCGTTCCATCAGATATTTCCACAGGATCTTTTTTTATTGTTCTAACTTTACTATCAAGAAATTCAGAATTGATATTACGTCATGTCAGCTTGAATGAAACAAGAACCGGTATTCTAAAAGTTCTTAAAGAAATGGGCGGGAATATTGAAATTCAAAATGAAAAAAAATGTAACGGTGAACCATTTGGCGATATTCTCGTTAAAAGCAGCAAACTGAAAAACATTGAGTTAAAACGTGAAATCATTCCAAATATAATTGATGAAATACCTATACTTTCAGTTGCTGGATTATTTGCAGAAGGCAGTTTCCAAATTCAAAATGCGAAAGAGCTGCGAGAGAAAGAATCTGACAGAATACAGTCGTTGTGTCATAATTATCGTTTGTTGGGCTTGAGTGTAGATGAGACTTCCGACGGATTCTCGATCTCGGGAGAAATTAAAAATCACTCACTAGTCTTTGAAAGTTTTAATGATCATCGAATTGCGATGGCATTTTCAATTCTTTCTATGTTGTTAAAAGACGGTGCTAAAGTAAATAAATTTGAGTGTGTCGGTATCTCAAATCCAAATTTTATTTCTCAACTGAAAAGAGTTGTCCGTTAAATCAGAAAAGTTCATGACAAAAATATTTGATTTGAATATGCTTCTTTTTTTGAAGTGGATTCAGAGAAGAGTTTTTGAATTTTAGAATCTATTCTATTTCAATTACCTGATGTTCAAATTTATTTATAGCCAGCTCTTCAAAAATCTTTTGTAAAACCTCAACACCATATTTATTTGCATATTGAAAGAAGCCCAATTCTCTTTCCTGCAAATTCATATTTGGGAAAAGATTTGCAGAAGCTTTATCAATTTGCCTAAGTGTTATTTCGTAACGTTTTTTTTGTGCCTCGACTGCCTTTGTATTTAGCTCATCAATATATGTCAAAATCTTAATATGGTATTTTGAAGCTACATCGGTCATTGTTTTTTCAATCTCAAATAATTTTTCTTTAAGATTATCAAATGTAAGATTGATTTGATTTTTTGATTCCCTAAATATTTCTTCAAGATTATTTTCGGAAATGCTGTTGATGATTTGATTCTTAAGTTTATTCGGGTCAGTAAAAAAATCAGTAATTCTCATTTCATATTTCTCAAGGATTGATTTCAATGCTTTCTCCAGAATAGTTGCCGATGAGCGAGGATAAACTATTGCAGGATCAATATTGTAAAATTCATACAGAGGAAGAATTTGTGCAAAGTATGCAACCTCACTTGGACCGCCAACATAAAATGCTGTGGAAAAAAGAAAATCTTGGCAGATAGGTCGCAGCAATACATTTGGACTAAATTTTTCCGGTTCCGAATCAATTAAATTATTGAGCTCTTCATATGAGAATTTTTTCCGTTTTCCTTTAAGTCTGAATTCATTCTCAACCGGTTCGATGACATATCTGCCTTCATCGTAGTTGTAAAATAAATTGATTGGGCGAATTTTTACCTGCGCATGATATAGCTCTTCGAGATTAGCAGAAATTTTTACAACTTTTTCTGTGTGATTGCGGAAATCGCTTATCTCTTTTTTGAAAACAGGTTTTAGCAGTTCTTTAACTTTTACGTCTTGTGGATCAAATATTATAAGTCCGTATTGATCAAATAACCAAAACAAAAGCTGTTTGAAAGATTCCTTGAATGTTTTTTCTTCTTTATAAATACCTTTAAGATTTTCAAGGAGGGGAGTTTTGAATTCCGAGTTTCGCAACTGGCTCTCGAAATCCTTCATGAACTGATTTATTGATTCTTTAAATTTAAGATGACCAACACTGCCACGATTTTGATCTTCTTCAGTTGTTTCATCGTTATAGGATAACTTATTTAGCTCGCTGTTTTCGTTAAGTATATTTATTGATCGCACTTCATCAAAATCATGATCATCACCTTCGAGCCAGAAAACAGGAACAAAATGATAATTATCGTGGCGCTCAGATAAGTGTGAGCAAAGTTTTATAGCTGTTATTATTTTATAAAAAGTGTAAAGCGGACCACCTAAAATTCCAAGCTGCTGCCCAGTAACTACTGCAAGCGTTTCCTTGCTTTTTAGCAGCGAGATGTTTTTTAAGGTTTTAGATGAAGCGTTTAGCGACTGATATTGGTTGAGGATTATAGCTGAAAGTTCGTTGCGAGATTCCTTCGGGGATTCACTCATCCGGCTAAATTTTTCAATGAACTGTTCTTTATTGCGAAAATCATATTTGTAAAACCTCTGGACTTTATCAAAACTATAAATGTAATCTAGAAATAGTTTTGTGTTTCCGGGAATCTCTTTAAAATTAATGAACATTGACACTCCAAAGGTTTATTTTTCTTGATTAAAACTAAGAAAATCTAATTTCCATCACAAATATTTAGTGAATAATACTCACCCGATCTGTACTGGGATCACATGCAATTTCTTTCGAGTAGAAGAATATTTAAGTATTTTGCTTTCAAAAATCAGACAGCATTTGGAAATAAATCTCTTTAAATATTTTACTTTAAGAAGAACTCTTAATATTTTGAAGATAGTGGGTTCTTTTGCTGTCTCAAGAGTGCTAAGAAAACCAATCGTGTGGGGAATGCCAATAACCTACTCGGTCGAACCAACAAATTTTTGTAACCTTAAATGCCCCGAATGTCCGTCAGGAACAGGTGAACTTACACGACCATTAGGTTTATTAAAAGTTGAAAATTTTAAAAAGATTATTGACCAAATAAGCGAAACGGGTTTTTATATTCAGCTATTTTTTCAGGGCGAACCATATCTTCATAAAAAATTAAATGAAATGATTGAGTATGCTCAAAGTAAAAAAATATATGTATCGGTAAGTACAAATGGTAATTTAATATCGGATAAGAACATTGATAAATTGATGGAGCATGTTCCCGACAAAATTATTTTCTCGCTCGATGGTTTGGATGAGGAAAGCTATCAAAATTATAGGGTTGGTGGAACATTCAAGCAAGCAGATGAAGCACTAATATTAATTTCTGAAGCAAAAAAAAAATTAAATCTTAAGAAACCATTTATTGAACTTCAATATATTGTAATGAAGCAGAATGAACACTTGCTGGATGAAGTGGCTTTGTATGGTAAAAGACGGGGAGTTGATCGAGTAGTATTTAAGACCATGCAAGTTTCTTCTTACGATAGTGCATTAAAATTTTTACCAACAAAAAATGAACACTCCCGATACATTCTGCAGGACAACAGCTATAAAATTAAAGGTCCGCTTAAGAACCATTGTTTTGCTTTATGGCGAACCGCTGTAATCACATGGGATAACAAAATGGTTCCTTGCTGCTTTGATAAAGATGCAAATTATGTGCTTGGAGACCTTAATTATTCCTCGATTGAAAAAATCTGGAAATCTGAGCTTTATCAAAATTTTAGGATGGGAGTACTTTCAAATCGAACAGGAATTAGTATGTGCAGTAATTGCACTGAAGGATTGAAAGTAAATATCTTTCAGATGGAAAATTAATTCTCATGAATTTTATGAGTAATAGTCATAATACAATTACCCTCAAAATTTCGAATCACAAAACCAAAATTTATTTAGTTCTACGGGTTATAGTTGCATTATCATTATTGTTCTATCTTATTTCATTTGTTGAACTTGATAATATTGTATCAACTTTTCTAAGTTCTGATATATTACTTCTCAGTTTAAGTGTGCTTCTTCTGCTTCCCAATATCTATTTGCAATATTGGAAATGGAAATTAACTTGTGAAAAATTAATTGGGGCAAAAAGCCGAAGGAAAGTTTTGATGTCATTATTTTATGGATTTCCTGCTGCGGTTTTTACCCCCGCAAGGGCTGGTGAATATTTTGGCAGGGGATTAGCTTTTAAAGAATTTCATTTTTCTGAAATAGTACTTGCTACTTTAGTTGATAAACTTTTCACAATACTGGTGACTTTCATTTTAGGAAGCATGGGTATGATATTATTCATAAGTTATTATTATGAATCAAGTGTTCACATTCCAATGCCGCTAATGATTACATTTTTAGTGTTAACGATATTAGCTGTTGCATTTATATTTTCAGATTTGGAATGGCTGTACAAATTTATTTCACCAGTGTTAAAATTTAAGTTCTTCGCAAAGATTGGTGAAAGACTTATGATATTGAGAAACCTTGATCGAAGCTTTGTTCTTAAAATGATGTTTATTTCAAGTTTATTTTTTATCTGTTACCTAATTCAGTTTACAATTCTTCTCGCATCATTTTCTCATCACTTTGATTTTTCAAAGTTTTTTTTGGCTGCTTTAGTTATCATGTTCTCTAAAACGATTTTATCACCGATTTCTTTTAGCGAACTTGGCATAAGAGAAGGTGCCTCAATATTTTTCTTAACTCAAATGGGTGAATCTGCAAGCACAGCATTAAATGCATCGCTGACTTTGTTTGCAATAAATATACTTCTCCCATCACTTATTGGAATGATTCTTCTTTTTGTTAAAAGTGATGATTGAGATAATACTGCTTTTCATTTTTACTTTTCTTCTTATCAATTACATTTTATTTCTTTTAGAAATATTATCCGGTCTCAAAAATATTTCAACTAGAAAAGAAGAAAAGATTTCCGAGGAATTTGTTTCCGTTATTATTCCTTTCCGAAATGAATCCGAAAATATTTTAAAAAGTTTGAAAAGTTTAACGGAGCAAGATTATCCAATCGAAAAATATGAGGTGATTTATGTAAACGATTCATCAACTGATGATTCACTATCTAAGATAGTGGCTACTAAGAAGCCAAGCCATTTCAGTGTTATCTCACTTTCTGATTTTTCAAGTGCAAAAGCATTTAAGAAGAAAGCTGTGAGATTTGGGATTGAGAATGCTCGTGGTTCAATTATCGTAACAACCGATGCTGATTGCATACATAGTCGTAGCTGGTTAAGAGAATTATTGTCAAATTTTGATTGTCATACCGGATTTATTTCTGGCCCTGTTGGCTTTGAAGCCGGCGAGAATATTTTTTCAAAAATTCAGGCATTAGAATTTGCTGGGTTGATAATTTGTGGGGCAGGACTAATTGGAAAAGGAAAGCCAACAATTTGCAATGGTGCTAATTTGGCTTTCAGGAAAAGTGTGTTCAAACAACTTAATGGATACAGCGATCAAATGCATCTATCTTCCGGCGAAGATGAGTTACTAATGCAAAAAATTTCTGCTGAAACTGACTACAATGTAAAGTTCTGTTGGAGTAAAGATGCACTTGTTTTCACCCACCCAAATAAAAATATTAATGATTTCTTTCAACAACGTAAACGCTGGGCAAGCAAAGGGCTTTTTTATAAGAATAATGTTTTGATATTTCGATTAATATTTATTTATCTTTTCTATCTTGGCATCATTGCACAGATTTTTCTTTCAATATTCTTGTCAAAAATATTTTTAGTTTCTTTAATTGTTTCTTTAATCCTCAAATCTTCCCTTGAATATATAATCATTTCTAAGGGAAGAGATTTTCTTTTCAATCGCGATTTATTGAAATATTTTTTTATGAGCGAAATATTCCAGATTATTTATTTGATAATTGCTGGAGTTAGCGGAGCTTTTGGCAGTTTCAAGTGGAAAGAACGCATCATAAAGAGATAAAAAACTGACCTCATTCATAATTTAGCTTTTATTAATCGTCCACTAAAATATTTACTTTGTTTAGAATAGTGAACAAAGTCCGTAAATAATTCTCTCAAATTCAACTCAGCGTTGATTTCTTTATGGCATATTCATTGCCTAACATGATTTGAATTAAACAATTTTTGGAGGTCTAAAATGAAACGGTTAATAATAATCTTAATGCTTTTCGTTGGTCTCACAGCCATCATAGAAGCAAAATCCAATAAGCATATTAATGCTTACAGCTCATTTTATTCACATCTTTCTCCATATGGTATTTGGGTGGAATTTAACGATGGATTGGTTGCATGGCGTCCTACAATAATGCGTAGAGGTTGGGCTCCTTACAGCATAGGAAGATGGATTTGGACAGATTACGGCTGGTATTGGGATTCATATGAATCCTTCGGTTATATTACTTATCATTACGGAAGATGGTATTATGATGATTATTACGGCTGGATCTGGATTCCTGATTACGACTGGGCTCCTGCTTGGGTTGAATGGAGATATGATGACAGTTACATTGGCTGGGCTCCGCTGCCTCCTTATGCAATATACTCGATGAACATAGGAGTTCATTTTACTTTTAATTATGTAACACCATACTCTCATTGGCATTTTGTAAACTATAATTATATGTGTGATCCATATGTTTACAAATACTATGTTGGTCCAAAGTATAAGTATAGAGTTTTCTCAAACACTAAATACAGAAATGACTATGGATATTCAAATGGGAGAATTATTAACAGAGGCGTTGATATTGGTGAAGTTAGAACAAGAAGTGGACAAGATATCAGACAAAGAAATTTGCAGCAAGTTTCTGATATAAGAGAAATATCCAGAAGTGATAAAGATCGAAAAATGGAAAGGAGTACCGATGCTGTTCGAACATATATTCCATCTCGTGAAGAGCTGATGAAAGATAATGTTCGTGACACAGATGTTAGAAAAATTGAGAGACATTCAACACTTGAAACGTCAAGATTGCAGCTTGGTGATAGGAAAGATTTTAGAGAAGATGTTGGAAGCAGAAATCGAAATGATGATTCTAAGAATATTTTTAGAGAAAAAGAACTTAAGGAAAATAATGGTGAAAATAATCGAAGAGAAAACCTGGACACCAGAAAGCAAAATGATGTAAGAAGAGAAAATGTAACTGAAATTGAGCGAAAACGTGCGCAAGAAAAAATTGATATTGAAAGAAAGCGTGATGAAGAAACACGGATTATGAATGAGCGTCAGAAAAGAGAGAATTCAGTAAACGAAAATCAGAACAAACGTAACGATATTAACAAATCGAGAACTGAAGAAAAGGAAGTCAGGAGGCAAAGAGATATTCAAATCCAGCGGGAACAGAATGAAGTGAAAGTTGAAAGAAAAATGGAAACAAATAAGCAAGAAAACCGAACCTTCAATCGCAATGATGAACAGAAAAAAAATGATTCACGTAACAATGAACGCAGTACTGGTAATGAAAGAAAAACCTCTGAGCGAACTAGAAGCAGATAAAAGGAACTAAATCTTTCTCCACTAACGGTGCTGGCATGAAAGTCAACACCGTTTTTTATTATGATTTCTTGTTCAATTTTACAAAATTGCCGCCACCTAATTTTAGTTTAAGGTAAATAATGAAGGATAAAAGCACTCGACTTTTTTATATACTTGGAGCATTCTTTTTAGCCAATGCTATTCTTGCTGAATTTATTGGAGTTAAAATATTTTCGCTAGAAGAAACGTTTGGTCAAAATCCTATAAACATCAATTTGCTGGGAATTGATAAACTTTCTTTCAATCTGAGCGCGGGGGTTTTACTCTGGCCAGCTGTTTTTATCATGACCGATATTATAAATGAATATTTTGGAAGGAAGGGGGTGAAGTTTCTTTCCTTTACTGCCGCCGGATTAATTCTTTATGCTTTTCTGATGGTTTACTATGCTATTCTTTTATCACCAGCAGAATTTTGGATTGAACGAACAACCTCCAACGGTTTAATAAATATGGAACATGCATTCGAAGCAATTTTTGGACAAGGATTATGGATTATTGCAGGTTCTCTTGTTGCTTTCTTGATCGGACAGTTAGTTGATGTCACAGTTTTTCATTTAGTAAAGGCAAAAACTGGAAACAAGAAAATCTGGCTAAGGGCTACTGGTTCAACTTTAGTTTCACAATTCATTGATAGCTTTGTAGTGCTTTTCATTGCTTTTTACATTGGTGCAGGTTGGGATTTGAAGCTTGTCATAGCAATTGGCATTATGAATTACACTTATAAATTTTTAATCGCTGTAGCATTAACTCCTGTCTTGTATATAATTCATTTTATTATTGATATGTATCTTGGTAAAGATTTAGCGCACCAACTTATGGAGGAGGCAACAGAAAAGTAAATCAAAATATAATTATTCATACTTATTAAATTTATGTTTCTCCAGATTATTAGATTCAACAATCACATGTTTTAAGATTTCTTACAAGAAAAAGTATTCTTTCCGTAATTAAGAAAAACCTGTAACTTGGTTAAATGTGTACCTATTTTTTGGCAAGATTGAGCACAAAAATAATTTATAAGGTCAATATTTATTTTTACTATTATTCTTGATGTTATGATATACTTTATGGAAATTAGGAGTGTCATTTATTTTCTTTTTGGGGATAATCAGAACGAATGTATATGGAGTCAATTATTTATTTCAGTCCTATCGAAGAACAAATCTTTTTACTAAAAGTTTTAACAAATCAATTTTCACTTTTATTCAAAATTAACAGGAGTTAAAATGAAATTATCAATTGAAGAATCACTTAATTATCATAGTGAAGGGAGAAAAGGCAAGATTGAAGTTATAGCTACAAAACCATGTCTTACCTCAAGAGATCTTTCAATGGCGTACACTCCAGGAGTTGCTGAGCCCTGCAGAGCAATCGAAAAAAACATTGAAGATGTTTACAAATACACAGCAAAAGGAAATTTAGTCGCTGTTGTTTCAAATGGAACTGCTGTGCTTGGGTTAGGAGATATAGGAGCCGAAGCTGGTAAACCAGTGATGGAAGGGAAAGGAGTCCTATTTAAACGGTTTGCTGATATAGACGTTTTTGATATTGAATTAAGAAGTAAAAACAGTCAAGACATCATTAAATGTGTTCAAATGTTAGAACCGACATTCGGTGGGATTAATTTAGAGGATATTAAAGCTCCCGAATGTTTTGAGATTGAAGAAACACTTAAAGCAACCATGGGTATTCCAGTTTTTCATGATGATCAACATGGAACCGCAATTATTTCCTGTGCTGCTTTAATAAATGCTGCTGAAATTGTTGGGAAGAAATTAGCTGATTTAAAAATTGTTGTTAGCGGTGCAGGAGCTTCGGCTATTTCTTGCTGCAAGTTATATATGAGAGCAGGAGTGAAAAAAGAGAACATCATTATGTTTGATACTAAGGGCTGCATTACAAAAAGCCGCAAAGATCTGAACAAATACAAAATGGAATTTGTAAGTGATAAGGAATATGCGAGTCTTGGTGATGCAATGAAAGGTGCCGATGTTTTTCTCGGATTGTCTGTTGGTGGTATTGTTAAAAAAGAAATGGTTAAGGGTATGGCGAAAGATCCTATAGTTTTTGCAATGGCAAATCCTGATCCGGAAATTACGTACGAAGATGCAACTTCAGTCCGGAATGATATTGTTATGGCAACTGGAAGAAGCGATTATCCAAATCAAGTAAATAATGTATTAGGATTTCCTTTTATTTTCAGAGGCGCTCTTGATGTTAGAGCTACTGCTATTACCGAGGAAATGAAAATGGCGGCAACTCGCGCGCTTGCTGCTTTAGCTAAAGAAAAAGTACCTGAAATTGTTCTTAATGCTTATGGCGGAACTGAATTTTCATTTGGAAGAGAATATATAATTCCTAAGCCATTTGATCCCCGTGTGCTTTGGTATGTAGCTCCAGCAGTTGCAAGAGCAGCAATAGAGGGAGGAGTTGCGAAGAAAAAGATTGAAGATTGGCAAGCTTATGAAGAGGAACTAAAGGAAAGATTAGGTTTCTCTAAAGAAGTGATTAGAGTTATGATTCATAAAGCACAAAAAAATCCTAAAAAAGTAGTCTATCCTGAAGGAGAAGAGGAAAAAATAATTCGTGCCGCTCATGTTGTTAAAGCAGAAAACATAGCTTCACCAGTATTGCTTGGTGACGAAAAAATTATTCGAGGAATTATTAAGGAATTGGGATATGAGCAAAAAGATTATGAGGTTGTTGACCCAAGCACTTCCAAGAAACGCGAATTTTATGTTAATGAATTATTTAAGAAGCGGCAGAGAAAAGGTGCAACGCTTAAAGAACTAAAAGAATTAATGCGGCAGCCAATTTATTACGGATGTATGATGCTTGATCAGGGTGATGCGAATGCTTTAATCAGTGGTTTGACAACTCATTATCCAAATACCATTAAACCTGCTTTACAATGTGTAGGAGTTAAAGAAGGATTGAAGGTAGTAGCGGGGCTTTATATTGTCATAACTAAAAAAGATGTTTACTTCTTTTCAGATTGTACCGTAAATGTAAATCCGACTGCTGAAGAACTTGCACAAATTGCCATATCAACTGCTGAAACGGTGCAAGAATTTGATATTGTTCCTAAAATTGCAATGCTATCATTCAGTAACTTTGGAAGCGCAAAATATCCGCAATCTCAAAAAGTTAAAGAAGCTGTAGACATAGTTAAAAAGCAAAAACCTAACTTGATAATTGATGGAGAAATGCAAGCAGATACTGCTGTTGTTCAGGAAATTCGAGATAATCAGTTTCCATTTAGTACGCTTCAAGGCAAATCAAATGTGTTGATTTTCCCAAGTCTTGAAGCTGGAAACATTGCCTACAAGCTAATGGCAAGAATAGGACAAGCGACTGTAATTGGTCCGGTATTGCTTGGAATGAAAAAACCAATCCACGTTCTCCAAACAGGTGCTACAGTTGATGACATAATCAATATGACTGCCATTGCTGTTGTTGAGGCAGAGAAGAAAAAATAATTTTAGTTTAGTCAACGAAATAATTAAAAGCGGAAGGAAAACGCTTCCGCTTTTTTTTGCCAAAACATCTAACCAATACCCCCTAAATTCGTCCATCCAACAAATAATTTCACCATTCGAATCGAACTAACTCGGTTTGCGTTAGGTGTTTTGATTTTCAAGCAAGTCTTATTTTGAATCATCGACAGTAATAAAAAGTGCTTAAATAAACCTTATTCACACTTTTTTCACGGCATATTAGTTGGCTTAAATACAAAGTCAAATTATCATTTTCAAAAACAACAAATCAAAATGAAGGGTACTGAAGAATTTATTTTAGCTGGAAATAATAAATTGCTGCTTGGTGATTATAAAGGAGCCATCTTCGAATTCACTAAGGCGATTATGGCAAGTCCGCTGTTACCTCATGCGTATGCAAGCAGAGGATTTGCTAAGCTTGAAGTGAGGGATTATGAAGGTGCAATTTATGATTGCCAACAAGCGATAAATCTTCATTACAGAATGGAAACTAATTCAAAAGACTTAAGAGGAGAGACAAGAAGTTCACATAATAGCGCTCTTCCTTCCTATGCGAGACTTTATTCAATTATTGGTGTAGCTAAATTACTTCAGGGTGATAAAGAAGAAGCATTGCTTCTATTACACAGCGCTCGCTTGCTTGGCAATAACGATGCAGAGGATATAATTAAATCGTACTACCGTGATTGAAACAATTTCAATAAATGCTATAAGGAGAAGAATATGAAAACAATTGCACAAACAAGACCAGTTCCGATGACTACTTCATTGCTTAATAATGCAAAAATTAATGATTATTTACTTAAACCATTAAAAGCCGGAACAATTGGTTTCGTTACGATTTTGATGCTTTTATTTTTTGTAAATCTTCTTTCCGTTGTCATCGGAATAAATGAAAAATTTGGAATGGACTTTTTAGATATGCTTTTAGCCGGAGTTGGTTTTCTATTACAAATGTCAGGAACTTTACTTAAGTGTTTTATGAAATGATGATAGGTGTTTATTCGACATTCATCACATAGGGTTTGTTATTTTTTAGCTAACTTATCCCATCTGTTTAAAATCCATCAGTAACAATTACTAAAAATCACTTTTCATTAATGGTCCAATTTCTACTAATTTCAGTTGAAATATTTAGCTGATTCAGTAATACCATAATTCGCCAAAACCTTAGAACTAAAGATTAGTATTTTTTCGATGAATTGACGTTTTAAAGTATTTCAAGATGATTACAATCTTAGCAGTTTCCTCAATTTTCTGTTAAAATTTGAATAATAATTTGTGGTTCACCATAGTGGAAGGTGGCCTGATTATTGCTATTTTTGGCACAAATTTGGAGTTTTAAATGACTATGTGGGCAATTGACTCCCACGTTCACTTTCATGATTGTTTTGACAAAGGACTTTTTTTTGAAAGTTGTTTTTTAAACATAACTGCAATTTCGTATACCGATATTAAAAACGGTATTTTATTTTTTACTGAAGGACGGAAGGAAGATTCATATAATACCCTAAGAACTATCAAGGAAATAAAGAATCCACTTTCTAAGGAAATTTTCCAACTCAGAGATATTGATAATGGTAATGCAATTGAAGTAAAGTCCAATAAAAGAGGAATAAGATTAATTATTTTTCCAGGATATCAGATAGTAACAAAAGAGAATCTTGAAGTTTTATCGCTTGGTACAAAAAAAAGATTAAGTGATGGTTTATCAATTGAAGAGACTATTAATAACGTAATTGAATTAGGTGCAATTCCAGTTCTTCCATGGGGATTTGGAAAATGGTTTGGTAAGCGTGGAAAAAAAATGAATGAATTGATCAAGAAAAGAATTCACGACTTATTTCTCGGAGACAATGGTGGTCGAAGTTCTTTGCTGCCATTCCCCGCTCACTTTAATTTAGCAAAAGAAAATGGAATGAAAATTCTTCCCGGAAGTGATCCACTGCCTTTTCCACAGGAAGCAAAGCAGCCAATGTCCTACGGTTTTGTATTAAATATTAATTTTGATGAGTTAAAGCCATTGGAAAGTGTAAAACAATCATTACTTGCGAGCAATTTGAATTTTGAAAAATTTGGAAGTTTAACTTCACCATTGAAATTTATTAAAACACAGTTAGCAATGCAGATTAAGAAGCGAAAAAAATCATGAAAGCTCTTGTAATTGCACCACAGCCATTTTTTTCGCCGCGCGGAACACCTTTTAGTGTTTATTATCGTACACTGGTTAGTTCCGAACTTGGGGTTAAGATTGATTTTTTAACCTATGGCGAAGGGCAGGACGTTGATATTCCTAATGTTAACATTATTAGAATTCCTCGCTTTAAATTTTTGGGAAATGTAAAAATTGGTCCATCTCCCTTGAAACTATTTCTCGACATTTTTATAATCGTAAAAATGTTATCGCTCTTAATTAGAAATAAATACGATTTTGTTCACGCTCATGAAGAATCGGTATTCTTTGCAAGGTTTATGAAACCCGTGTTTGGTTTCAAATTAATTTATGATATGCATTCATCGCTGCCGCAGCAATTAACAAATTTTAATTTTTCAAGTTCAAAGATTCTATATAAAATTTTTAAGAGTTTAGAAGATTCTTGTCTAAGGATTGCAGATGCAGTGATAACTATATGTCCTGATTTATTTAATTATGTAAATACAATCGTTAAGGATAAAAGCAAGCACTTCTTGATCGAAAATTCAATTTTTGAAAAAGTTAAACTGAAAAATCCATCGGCACATAATAATTCTGACGAAATTCCATCGCTATCTCAAGATCTGTTAAAAAAAGATATTGTTGTATATGCTGGTACACTCGAAAAATATCAAGGTATAGATATTCTTGTAAAAGGATTTAAATTTACTGTTGAACTAAATCCAAATGCCTTTTTAATAGTTGTTGGCGGCTCACCCGAACAAGTGAAAGAATATTCTGCAATGGTTGAAGTAAATAAAGTTAGTGATAAAATTATGTTTACCGGTCGCGTTGCACAGTCAGTTGCAAAATATTACACTGGTATCGCCAACGTTCTCGTTTCACCAAGAAGTGAAGGTACTAACACTCCTCTGAAAGTATATGAGCAGCTTGCATCGGGGATACCTCTGGTTGCAACGAATATTTATTCTCATACACAAGTACTTACACCAGAAGTCGCTTTTCTGGTCGCTCCTACTCCAGAAGCAATAGGAAAAGGAATTACCGAAGCATTAAATAAGAAAGAAGAAGCAGTTAGAAAGATTTCGAATGCAAAGAAAATGTATGAGGAAAAGTATTCCCGCGATGTTTATATTAAAAAATTAAAAACACTTTTTGAGCATATTAAGTAATGTGTGGGATAACCGGCTACGCCGCATTCAACGGTTCTAAAACTATAGACCAAGAGCTTCTTGGGAAGATGGTGAATATTATTTATCACCGGGGACCTGATGAATCAGGTATGGATATTCGCAATGGCGTTGCTATGGGAATGAGGCGGCTCTCAATCATTGATTTGAGCGGCGGTCATCAACCGATTTATAATGAGGACAAAACTGTTTGGACTGTGTTCAATGGCGAAATTTATAATTTTAAGGATTTTCGAAGCCAACTTATAGCTAAAGGACACGTATTTAAAACTAACACTGATACCGAAGTTATTGTTCATGGGTATGAAGAATATGGCAGCGGATTTTTAAAATATTTAAATGGGATGTTTGCTGTTGCGGTTCATGATATTAAGAAAAATAAATTGCTTCTTGCACGAGATCATATTGGCATCAAACCAATTTATTACACGGTTAACAATAACAGAATTATTTTTGGCTCGGAGATTAAATCCATTTTGATAAGCCGGGATGTAGATTCTCATCTTGATGTTGATGCACTTGGAGAATTTCTGTCGTGGGAATATGTTCCTGGAAAAGCAACCTTAATTAAAGAAATTAAGAAACTAGAACCGGGTTATTTTTTAGAAATTGATTTGAAAAACCCAGTTTGTGCTCCTAAAATGTATTGGGATATTCCATTTTATGAAGTGCAGCAAAACAATTCAAGTATGGAAGAATGGCTGGATAAAATAGATGCCCAATTGAAGAAATCAACACAAATGCAGTTGATAAGCGATGTTCCTCTCGGAGCATTTCTTTCGGGCGGAGTTGATTCATCTTTAATTGTATCTGCGATGGGTGAAGCAAAAACTTTCAGTATTGGTTTTGATGATCCAACTTATAATGAATTGAAATGGGCAAGGAGAGTTGCAGATCATTTAGGTGTTAATCATAACGATGAAATTATAAAACCGGATGTTCTGGAATTATTCGAACATCTTATGTTTTTTCTCGATGATCCGATCGGGGATTTCTCAATATTTCCAACTTATTTGGTTTCAAGATTAGCTCGTAAGCATGTAACTGTTGCTTTGAGCGGAGATGGAGGCGATGAGTTATTCGGCGGTTATGAAACTTATCTTGCTCAATCAAAAGCACGGGTTTTCAATCGCATTCCTGGATTCATACGAAAAGGCGTGATTGAATCAATAGTTAATAGCATTAAACCGACAGCTAAGAAAAAAGGACTGGTAAATAAAGCTAAGCGTTTTATAGAAGGAACTTATCACGGTGATGAGCTTTCACATGCACGTTGGAGAATTTTTGTCGGTGAAGAAATGAGGAAGAATCTTTTCTCGGCAGAATCATTAAATGAAATTGTTTCTCCTCCATCCCAGCACATCGAAAAACTTTTTCATCAAGCTGGTAATCGTGGAGAATTAAATCGCAGTTTATATGTTGATGTTAAGAGTTATCTTTGTGATAATATATTAACAAAAGTTGACCGCATGTCAATGGCCGTTTCGCTTGAGGCAAGGGTTCCATATCTCGATCCTGATCTTGTTTCATTAGCATTTCAAGTTCCTGAAAAGTTTAAAGTAACATCTAAAGACACTAAAATCATTCTTAAAAAACTTGCAAGTAAGTATGTCCCTTATGAGTGTGTTTACAGGCGGAAAGAAGGATTCAGTATTCCAATAAAAAATTGGCTTATGAATGAATTTAAACCGTTGATGGAAGATTTGCTCGATCAAAATAAAATTAAGCGAGACGGAATTTTTAATTCGACAACTGTAGAGAAACTTAAACAAGAGCATCTAAATGGAACTGCGAATCACAGCCATATTCTTTGGTCATTGATTGTATTTCAAGATTGGAAGAAGAGATGGCTTGAAGGTGAGGCACTAAAGTGACAATGATAAACAGAAATTTAATAGATTCATCAAAAAAAGATTATGACCTCATAATCATAGGCGGAGGAATTTACGGAGCGTGCTTACTTTTAACTGCAGTTCAAGCCGGGAAGAAGGCATTGCTTGTTGAAAAAGATGATTTTGGTGCGGCCACGACTTTTAATAATCTTCGAACTGTTCATGGCGGATTAAGATATCTTCAATCTTTAGATTTGAAACGAATCTTTGAATCAGTATCCGAAAGACGCTGGTTTTTAAGAAATTTCCCTGATCTTGTTAAACCTCTTCCATGCCTAATGCCGTTATATGGAAAGGGAGTGTACAGGCCAAGCATTTTTAGGTTTGCACTTTTGCTTAACGATTTACTTTCGAGCAACCGTAATATAGGCGTTATTGACGATAATAAGATTCCTAATGGAAATATTGTCAGCAAGAGTGAAGTGAAAAAAATATTTCTTCAAGTTGATGACAAAAATCTTAAAGGCGGAGCAGTTTGGTTTGATGGTGCAATGCCAGATTCACAATTAGTCTTGATTGAAATTATAAAGTGGGCATGTGAGTTGAATGGTAACGCATTAAACTACGTTGAGGCAACTGACCTTCTTACAAAAGATGGAAATGTTATTGGAATAAAAGCTGTTGATAAAACAGATAATAAAATTTATGAATTGGCAGCAAATAAAATTGTAAATGCAGCTGGACCTTGGTGCAGAACTCTCGCCACTAAATTCGATAAGGATTATCCAGAACTGTTTATAGATTCATTTGCGTGGAACGTTCTGTTTGATCATCCGGCATTATCAACTCATGCACTTGCGATAACTCCTAAAAAACCTGGTGCTCGAACATACTTCATTCATCATTGGAAAGGATTGCTTTTTGCAGGCACTGTTCATTCAACTTGGAAAGACTCATCCAGGTCACCAATTCCGGAGCAGCAGTCAGTAAATAATTTTATTGATGAATTAAATGCAAGCATTGAAAATCTTAATCTAAAGTTGTCTGATGTGCTTCAAATTTTCCCAGGACTTCTCCCAGCAAAAGAAGAGGGAAGTGACCAGCTTGCAGTTCGAGAAGTTATTGTCAATCACTCAAAACATAGTGGTCCCAAAGGTTTATTTAGCGTATCAGGAGTTAAATTTACTACCGCAAGATTGGTTGCTGAAAAAACCCTTCAGAGCATATTTGGAAATACTTTGGGCAGTTTTAAGAGAGATGGAAGGAAACCTTTTGATAAAAAAGAACTTGAAATTTTTAGAACAGATTGGGGACGCGCCGAAATTAATGGATTCGGAGATACACTTAAGAAAATTGTTAGAGACGAATCAGTCATTCACCTTGATGATTTTATGGTAAGAAGAACTACAATTGGTGATAAACCGGAAACAGCATTCAAGCATTCAAAAAAGGTCTGTGACCTTATTGGATGGAATGAAAAAGTAACCTCTGATGAAATTTTACGGTTAAAATCATTTTATAATTCACGCTCACTGCAAGAAAAAAAACATTCGGAGAAAAATTAATTGCCAACTGCTTTAGTTACAGGTGCGAATGGTTTTACAGCAAGCTATGTTTGCCGTCAACTTATTGACAAGGGATACAAAGTTCGCGGTTTGGTTAGAAAAAATGCAGATATGAAACTCATTGACGGTGTCCCCGTAGAATTTCATAATGTTGATTTAGCTGTTGATAAAGATTTTTCTTCTGTAATGGATGGAATAGATATTGTTTATCACATCGCAGCGGCTTATCGAACGGAAAATGTTCCAAGAAAATATTTTTGGGATGTTAACGTTGAAGGAACACGGAAGCTTCTTGAATCTGCCAAAAAAGCCGGAGTTAAAAAATTTGTTCATTCAAGTACGGTTGGTGTTCAAGGATATATTCAAAATCCTCCTGCAAAGGAAGAAGACCCATATAATCCGGGTGACTACTATCAAGAATCAAAAGTGGATGGCGAAAAGTTAGTCCTTGATTTTTACAAACGAGAAAAACTTCCTATATCTATTGTTCGTCCTGTTGGAATATATGGACCAGGTGATACTCGCTTTCTAAAACTTTTCAAACACATTCACAATGGTAAGTTTAGAATGATTGGAAGTGGGAAAGTTCTTTATCACATGACTTATGTTGACGATTTAGCTCGCGGATTTATTTTGGCAGGAGAGAAAAACGAATCTGTTGGTGAAACATTTACAATTGGCGGCGAAGGTTTTTTAACACTAAGTGAATTAGTTGAGAAGATTGCGCACATACTGAATAGATCCGTGCCATCAACTAAAATTCCAGTGTGGCCGGTGTGGTTTGGTGGATTGCTTTGTGAAATTGTCTGCAAACCATTTGGAATATCACCGCCGATTTATCGCCGCCGGGTTGATTTTTTTGTTAAAGATCGAGCGTTTGATATTTCAAAAGCAAAACGATTACTTGGATATGAACCAATAGTAAAACTTGATGATGGTTTGAAAATAACTGCTGAGTGGTATTTGAAGAATAAATGGTTGTGAAATATGACAATCAACCTCCAAATTAATTTTGATTAAACATCGCAAAAAAAATGAGTAAAAAAGATTTTAAAATTCAAGAATCAATTACTGGTGTTCACAAATCAAAGCTTAAACGTTACCAAGAACTTGTAATTGGAACTGAAAAGCTTTCTGATTTGATTAAATATGAATTGTTTACATTATTATTTTCTCGGCTTCCCGGAGCACTGGGAATTTTTCTCAGAGGAAAATTTTATTCCAAGCTTTTTGCCAAAACCGGACGTGGAGTGGTATTTGGGAACAACATTGTGATACGTCATCCTAAAAAAATAATTTTAGGTAATAATGTAATTATTGATGATAATGTTTTACTCGATGCCAAAGGTTCTGAAAACAGCGGAATAACTCTCAAGGATGATGTTTTCATAGGAAGAAATTCGATAATAAGTTGTAAGGGTGGTGAAATTATTCTCGAAGAAAGAGCAAATGTTGGTTTTAATTGCGAGATATTTTCATCCAACAAAGTGGTTATTGGAAAAGATAATTTGATAGCTGCATACACTTATGTAGTAGGAGGCGGGAATTATAAATTAGAGCGAACAGATATTCCGATAAATCAACAGCCAGATTTTGAAGGTAAAGGTGGTGTTATCACTGAGGAAGATGTGTGGCTTGCAGCCCACGTAGTTTTGCTTGATGGGACTAAAATTGGCAAAGGTTCGGTAGTTGCAGCAGGCGCTGTTGTATCAGGAGAAATTCCACCATATTCAATTGCAGGTGGTGTTCCAGCCAAGGTAATTAAAAGTAGGGTTCAAATTTGATGGAATACAGAGATACAAAACTTGAAAGAAATTAAATGCACGAGTGGAAATTGGAAAGGCATTCAATTGGTTTTAAAATATTTTTGATAAATATGAATAAAATTCCTACTTACTTTAGCACATTATTAGCATAAGTATTACACTTAATAATCCCAAATAACTATTTCTTTTTTGACACTGATTAAATCTGGTTAACGAAAATAATTATAAATTAAAAAGTTCTAACAAAAAATTGAGTAACCAAGAAATTATTGAAGTATTTTTAGTCAACTATAATGGCGAAAAAATAGTACTGTCAACAATCGAATCACTTCTAAATTTTGTTGATGTTAAAATTTCTATAACTGTTTTAGACGATGATTCAACAGACAATTCCATTGAGTTAATTCACAAACATTATCCTGATATTTTTGTTCATAAAATGCCTTATAACCAAAAGAAAGCAAATGTACTTAGAAATAAGGCGTTAGAACTTGCAAAATCCAAATATGTTTTTATAACTGATAACGATTTGTACTATGACAAAAGATGCTTGGCTGAAATGTATAACTATATGAAAGAAGATGATAGAGTCGTTGCATGCACACCCAGATTAATGTATTTAAATCAACCCGAGAAAATATATGTTGCGGGAACTCGTGTACATTTTATTGGTGCAGCTATTACCGATAAACGCGATGAAATTTATAAACATGATTTTGAGCAGCCTTCAGTTAATAGCGGTAGTGGTATTTGCTTGGTCAATCGAGAAGTTGCATTGAGATTCGGAGGATTCGATACTAATTTAATGCAAGGGTGGGGAAGTGATGGTGAATTTTACCAACGGTTATTGTTAGCTGGTTATAAGTGCGTGTACATTCCCTCTGCCTTTGCCTTACATGAAGCTAAATTGGATGTTACCCAAAGAAAATTTCGAGTCGTAGGGCAGACTCATAATAGATGGGCATTTATTTTATCTCATTATAACTTGTCCCTGATATTTTTTCTGTTCCCAGTTTTCGTACTTTACGAATTACTGCAGTTTGGTTTTATTCTAATGCATGGATTGCAGCTGGAGTATGCGAAGGGAAATTTATTAGTATTAAAAAATTTTAAGTATATAATTAATAAGCGAAAGTTCGTTCAAAAAATTCGAAAAGTTTCAGATATGGAAGTTCTTTTTGCAGGCCCCATTTATGTTGCTCCTTCATTAATGCTTAACCGAAGATTTGTTAGCGAAATGCTAAATGCTTTCTCGTCGATTCTAAATGTGTATTGGCGTTTTCTGAAGTTGATTATTCCATGAAAGACAGTTATTATGTGGTTAATTATTCAATCATAGAAAATGGAGTGAGTCTGAGTCCTAAATATTATTAGAGATCTTTTTAGCTCTAATGTAGTAGGTGATCTGAGATAGTTACTACAAAATTTGTAGTGATTCTAAAAAATTTAAGCTAGTTGTTTCAACATTGTAGCTTTGAAGTTAGACTTTAAAAGTGTACGGTTTATATATTCATAAATTTATGCGATAAAAAAAATAGTTTAATTTACAATTGAATTAAGTAAAAAATGGAAAAGAAGAAATTTTTATTTATAGTTAGTGCATTTGGGATATTACTGGTAATTTCTGGTATACTTATGCATCCCTCACTTTTGTCCAAAATATCCTCAGGTGGGTCGTTTCGTTCAGATTGGACTGTTGCAAAAATCCATCTCATACGCTACTATTTCATTTTAATTGGAATAATTGTATTGGCTGGATCTTTAATCATAAATCGGGTAAAGCAGGAGATAAAAGCTAAATACGCATTAATTGTTTTAATACTATCTGGTATTTGTATTGTTGCAGCAGGCTTGATATTCAGTCCGGCGTTTATCGAAAATAACTTTACTTCAATAAAATTTATTGAAGATCACAATGTCAGCACGTTAATTAACATCCAATTGTTTACAATCACTTTTGGTTTTTTGGTTCTATTAATTTCATTACTACTATACCGAAAAAAATATTGGGATTTGAAGAGAGCTTACGGAAGGTTAATTACATTAATAATTTTAATTTTATATTTATTAACATTAAACTCGACCTATCTTAAATTGAAGTACCCGGGTAATGTTCTTGCTCAACCAAAAGAGTATGGAAAATTATTTGATTTATTACTTGGGCAAGATATATTACTTTCGGATTTTGATCCGCAATCAACCCTTGTTGTAAAACGCCAAGAAATTATTAAAGCTAAATTTCCTGTTATTGATATAAACATTCATTTGAGTTCTTCCTTTCAAACAGAGGAAGATCGTGATGTGTTGTCTCCTGAAAATCTAATTAAATCAATGGACTCTGTTGGCGTTAGAATAATTGTAAACACCGATGCAAAACATCGTGAAGACGGAACGTTGGAAGAAGCACTAAATCTATACACAAAGAAGTATCCGGATAGGTTCATGAACTTTTATCCCTCATGGTTTCCTCCAATTATAGTTAGTGATGATTTTCTTGCAGATTTACCAAACCAATTGGAAAAAGCTGTAAGACTTGGTGTTACCGGTAATGGAGAAACATGGAAGGACTTTGGTTTGAGATCACGGGATATCACTGGTAAGGTGATTCCGGTTGATGATCCACGTATAGACCCTTTATGGGAAAAAGCTGCTCAACTTAATATTCCGGTGTTGTGGCACATGGGTGATCCAGCACCATTTTTTCAACCAGTAAATAAATACAATGAGCGTTACATTGAGTTAGGTAGATATCCTGAATGGAGTTTCCATGGACCGAGATTTCCAAAACGAGAGACTATTCTGAAAGGTCGGGAAAATGTTCTTAAGAAACATCCCTACACTATCTTCATCGGCTGTCATATGGGATGGAATTCGGATGATTTAGAATACGCAGCATACCTGTTGGATACCTATCCAAATTACTATTTAGATCTTAGCACAACGCTTTCTGAATTGGGAAGACAGCCGTATACGGCGAGAAAATTTTTCATTAAATATCAAGATAGAATACTTTTTGGTACTGATGGTGGGTCTTTATTTAACGTTAAGGGTTGGACGGTTGCAAAGTTTTATAGAGCGTACTTTGAATTTTTAGAAACCGAAAACGAGTATATTGACTATCCTATGCAAGGTGCAATCAATCAAGGCAGTTGGAAAATTTATGGAATAAATCTACCCGATGAAGTGCTGGAAAAAATTTATTATAAGAATGCTGAAAAACTGCTAAAGATTAAAATTCAACCGTGAAAGCTTTACTTCTAAATTTTAATAACGATGATCAATAAAAAAACATTAATATTCCTTCTTAAAGCGTGTATCAGTATTTCACTGCTGACATTTTTATTGGCAAGTATTGATTGGCAAACTGTCTCTAAAAGTCTTCGAAATGCTAATATACTTTTACTGGTTCTCGCTGTTCTGTTGAATATTTTCGAAAGATTTCAACTCACTTACAAGTGGAACTTGCTAATTAAAGTGAGAGGTATAATTGTTGAATTTGGAAGACTATTTTGGATCAATTCAATTGGAAGTTTTCTTGGTCTCTTTCTGCCTTCAAGTTTAGGTACAGATGTAGTTCGAGGATATTATCTTGTAAAAAATAATTCGGAAAGATCGGTCAGTATCTCATCAGTTTTTGTTGATCGTGTTCTTGGACTTATTTCTTTGCTGCTTCTGGGTTTGGTTTCACTTTTTTTCGCTGGCAGTTTGGTCGCAAGGTTTAATCTCAATTATTATCTGATAGGTTTAACTTCATTTACACTGATTGGTATTTATTTTTTTCAAAGGAACGAGACCTTTAGACTGTTAGAAAAATTACGTAAAAAAATAAAGTATAAAAAAATTATTGAATACGGGATGAAGCTGCACACTTCAATTTTAGAGTATAAAAGATATCCTAAAACATTGCTGGTGACTTTTTTAATCACAATACTTGTGCAAGTGACCCGAGTTCTAACCTATTATTTTGTTGCTTTAGCTTTTGATATTAGAATTTCAATAGTTTACTTTTTCCTATTTGTTCCATTAATTATGATTGTAATGATGCTGCCAATCACGATTGGAGGATTAGGATTGCGAGAAGGAACATTTGTTGCTTTCTTTACAATCGTCGGCATGTCAATGAACGATGCGGTAGTTATCACTTTCATAAATTCTTTTCTAGATACACTTAACACGATAATTCTCGGCGGCGGCGGATACTTATTCTACAAATCTGCTATCCAAGAACAAATTGAAATTGCAAAATCGCAGGAAGTTATAAAATCCAATGAGTAATGAACTAATAGAAGTTTATATTTTTAATTTTAATGGACGGAATACGATTCTATCCACTATCGAATCTCTCTATAAAAGTGTGGATGTAAATATTTCTATTTCCGTAATTGACGATTACTCATCTGATGATTCACTCGAAATGGTTAGAACAAGGTATCCTGAAATAGAGATTCATCGAATGGAGCATAACACTAAAAAGCTAAATCTTCTCAGAAATAAAGCATTGAATCTGGCAAAAAGTAAATTTCTTTTTATAACTGATAACGATTTAAATTTTGATAAAAGTTGTTTATCAGAATTACTGAAAGTAATGGAATCCGATTCTGCAATCGCAACATGCACACCAAGATTAATGCATTGGGATCAGCCGAATAAAGTATATACTGCCGGTACTAAAGTTCATTATATCGGGGCGGCGATTTCCGAACAACGTGATAAAATTTATGATCCAACTAATGATAAATATCCATCATCAAACAGCGGGGGAGGAATTTGTTTGATAAGACGTGATGCTGCCCTGAAAGCAGGCGGCTTTGATGAAAAGATGCTAATGGGATGGGGTGATGACGGGGAGTTTTACCAGAGATTATTGCGAGCAGGATACAAGTGCCTTTATGTTCCAACCGCATTTGCACTTCATGAAAATAAAATAGTTGATACAATAAGAAAATATCGAGTTGTTGGTCAGACGTATAACCGCTGGCTGTTTATTCTTACTCATTATTCCATATTGCTAATCATTTTGCTAATTCCAGTTTTTATTATTTATGAATTAGTACAAGCCGTGTTTGTATTAACGAAGGGCGTTTTGGTTCAATATATTCAAGGTAATCTGCTGGTGATTAAGAATTATAGAGAAATATTAGATAAACGTAAATTTGTTCAAAGCATTAAAGTCACATCCGATAAAGATGTGATGTTCAGCGGGGACCTTTATGTTGCTCCTGCTCTTATTCAAAAATTTGGTTTCATCAAAATCGCCATTTCCGGATTGTCCTCGTTTCTGAATATTTATTGGCAAATTGTCAGGAAAATTATTCCTTAGAAACTTTTATGCGTCATTCTTTATTCAAGCAATTAAAAGAAGTTAAGCATGCTATAAGCGGCTATCCGGATTTCGTATATTCTAAGGACGATAATTTTGAATTGGATGGTATACCGGTTTTTCTATACCATACAATTGATCCTGAAGTTTTTGAATCACATTTAATTTACCTTAAGGAAAATAATTACCAAGCGTTAGATGTAAATGACTTTTATAAAATCATTTTAAGTAAAGAAAATCAAAAGAATAATAAACTTGTATTGTTGACAATTGATGATGCCCGTTCAAGTGTTTGGCGTTATGCATATCCACTGTTAAATAAATATCAGATGCATGCAACAGTTTTTATCATCCCTGGGGTTACTGAAGAAAGTACTACATATCGTGAAAATCTTTTTGATCTTTGGAATGGGAAAACAGATCTGAATCGTATAGGTGAACTTGATCCGAATGATGATACATTATGTACGTGGCAGGAAATTATTGAAATGTATAATTCTGGTTTTGTGAATATTGAATCTCACACGCTTTTTCATCGAGAAGTATTCGTGAGTAAAAAGATTGTGGATTTTATTACTCCCAAAACTTCCAATATTCCGTATAATTTTTCGGGATCGGCATATTTTTCTGAAGAAGATGCCGGGAAGAAATTCGATATTTCGGAGTATTATGGATTGCCTATTTTTGAATCATCTCCATTAATGTTGGCTGGTGCTAAGTTAAATGTTTCTTCAACATTCACTTCCAAATGCAAAGAGATTTATCTGAACATTGGCAAGTATGATCAAGTGAAACATGATTGGAAAAGAGAAGTGCAAAGTATAGTTGATGATACAAAGAACTCCTCTAAATATTTTTGGATTGATGCTAATTCAAAACAAGATGTTATTCAAGATTTGTCGTTAGCAAGAGAAATAATTCAGAGCAAACTGGATAATAAAACAGGCAATCATTTATGTCTGCCCTGGACAATTGGAAATAATATCACTATACAAATTTGCAAAGAAATTGGGATTTCAAGCTGCTTTTGGGGACTAATGGACAATAAAAAAATCAACAATCCAGGGGATGATCCTTTTTATATAACTCGATTAAAGAATGATTTTATCTTTAGATTGCCTGGTAAAGGGAGAAAGAGTTTCGTCTCAATTTACAATTACAAAATAAAAAGACGGCTTTCCGGGGAAAAAGTTTTTTAAGAAATTTTTTAACTATAATTTTTATATGAAAAAGTTACTAACAAGAGTATCAACCTTTTACAATAATCATCAAGATTTTTCTAACATCGTCATTTTAGTGATCTTATGTTCTATCGTCTTTTTTAATAGCTTATTTATAAACCTGCTTGAAGTTGACGATTATAACTCGCTACTACATAAAAAGTCAGGGATCAATTTAAAGGAGATTATTACTACAAATACCTATGGGAGCAATGACGGCGGAAATTATAGACCTATCGAAGTGCTTTCTCATAAGATTGATTCTTTTATTTATGGTTATGAAAATCCCGTAGGACGGCACCACACAAATTTTTTGGTTCATATACTAAACGTGTTACTTGTTTATGTGTTAGTATCTGGTATCACAAAAAATCGTACAACCTCCTTAATAGCAGCTTCTTTTTTTGCTGTTTTTATAATACACAGCTACTCATTATCACCGGTATCATGGATATCTGGCAGAGTTGATCTTTTTGTAACCCTATTTTATTTACTTTCAATTATTCTCTTTATTCGATATGTCTCTAATGGTTCAATTTTAACTTTTTCATTTTCGTTGGTGGCATTTTATTTTTCACTTTTATCTAAAGAGATGGCAGTTACCCTTCCCTTTGTAATTGTAATATATTCGTGGCTTTTTATTGATAAAGATAAAGTGGAAAGAGATATTAACCACAGAACATTTGAACGGATTTTATGGATTGCAATAGCTGGTGGAGTTCTAATATTTATTTCAGCATTCATTATAACACCAAGTTTTTTTACCGCTTTATTCAGTCCAGACAAGAATCTTCATCCTGATACAATTCAAAAAATCCAATTTTATGATCTTGCACTAAAAACTGCTGGAGCTTCAATCGCTATAATTGGAATGGCAGTTCTCGTATTGTTCAAATTATTAAAACAAAAATATCATGTCCTAACTTTGTGGTATTCTCTTCCATATTTTATAGTACTTCTTTTATACTTTGTTGTTAGATTTTTTGCTTTAGGAGGATTTGGGGGATTATATCAATCAGAAAGTGGGGGAGCAGTAAATTTCAATTTTCATTTTGATGCTTTCCTGAGAGATAATTTAGGATTAGCAGCATTTTTCTGGCCAGTGGGTAAAGAATACTATGGAACAATTCTGAAATTGCAGATAAACAATGCTTTATTTTTCTATTCTGTTGCATTAATAGCTTTGCTTTTGGTACTATCAATATTTTTTCTTTTGATTCGCAAAAAGCACAATAGCCTACTATTTGGCTTTATATGGATATTTATAACATTAGCTCCGGCTCATAATATTCTTGTTTCACCCTGGTATTTTAATCAAAGGTATCTTTACTTGCCTGCAGTTGGTTTTTGTATGTTCATTTCGATACTGCTTTATAAATTGATTGACAAAAATAAAATTGCGACAGTATACTTAAGATATTCAATTATCGCTTTCTTGATTATGCTCATTGGGGTAAAATCCTTTCTGATTGTTAGGCATAATGAAATACTTCGCAAAAACGGAAACACAATTAATAATTTCGTTGACGATATTCATCGCTTCGAACCCTTATTATCTGATTCAAGCAGGATTGTTTTTATCACTTATCCTCTAACTCCCATTAGTTCAAAGGGTTGTGTGTTTATTGACGCATATTTAAGTGATATTTTAAGAGCACAGAATTGCAATATGGATACATTGCAATACAGTTTTCTTTTATTCACCAACGAGTTGAGTGATGAAAGACTTGAAATTAATTGGATTGATCAGAAGAGCTTTACCATCGAACTGACAAATCCCGGGAAATATTCAGTAATTCCTTCCCAGTTATCTACCCTTGATGTAAATATGAGATCAGTGCATAAAGGGCTTCCTTTCCATCCACTGCTTCAACCGTTGCCTGACGAAGGCAAATCAATAGATGCAGGCGGCGGTTCTATAAAAATGCTGATGCTGGATGAGAAAAATCAAAAAGCAATAATCAAAATTGATTTAGCTGATTCACTGAACACCAATAATCTTAATACTTTATTTCTAAGTTTTCAAAAAGGTTATTGGGATTTAGTCAAGGTTCCAGGAATAACTTTTCCAATGGCAAAGATGCAACATTTTGATGAGCTGTCCTCCAAAAGGATTGCTTTAATTGTCGAGGACAGATTAGTATCATCCTTAGACTCCTCTTTGACACAGTACAAAATTGATTTACAAAATGAAGGTTACCAAGTTACAATCGAAAGTAATGTTTCATCATCAACTCCCCCGATTGAGATTAGAAAACTATTACATGATGAGTACAGGAAGAATCAAAATCTAACAGGTGCAGTTTTAATTGGAGATATTTCCGCTTTAATATTTAATGATCTAGCAGACCAAGGTGATCCATATTGGCATGATTACTTAGCAGATTTTTATTACATGGATTTAGATGGTGTTTGGGAAGATACAGATAATAACGGAGTTTTTGATCTACATAAAAATAGCGGTAATATTTTCTGGCGAAAGATCAAAAAGTTCATGAATTTTACTGATGAAAAATTACCTGAAATTTGGGTAAGCCGAATTCGTGCTGATAAATTAACTTCGCTGGGAGATGAACTTTCATTATTAAAAAGTTATTTTGAGAAAAATCACAAGTACCGAACACGCCAATTAACCCTTCCTGAGAAAAGAGCTTTCGTGATTTCTTCCGGTGTGAATGTTCTTAATTCCGATTGGGGTGCTTATCCTAATAAAATTTATTCAAAAATTGATGATATTTATTTCAAACCGTTTATGGCTGATACTTTAAGAAAATATCTGAAATCCCCTAATGGTTATGAATGGGGAATTATTAATGCTTTTTCAGCGCCTGCAATACACCATTTCGGTGCGTTTAGAAAAAGCATAGACAGCACATGGTGGAAAACAAAAGAAGGGCATCAAAAAATTGTCAATTATGCGAATCAGATAATTGATGAAAATGATTTTAGTTTACATGATATCAAATCTATTCAGCCGAGAGTCTTATTTTATCATTTGCTGACATCAGAAACAGGCAGGCATGAGATGCATAATTACTTGGCAGGTGCATACATTTTCAGTGGACTGGGAGTGGCTGCAATTGCTGGAACTCAACATAGCGGCTCTGTTGGAAATCATATTTTATATAATGAATTGGCAGTTGGTAAAACAATTGGTGAAGCGTGGAAAAATGCTCTTAAGTGGCTTGTCAAAAATGCTGAAGAAAAGATTACAATTAAATATTATCCAAATCAAACGGAAATTTTGACAGCTGGAAAAAGTAATTACAAAGCTGTACTTATTGGTGATGGAACATTGAAATTACCTATGCGATAAAATGTTGTAATTCAGCCGAAATTCAATGTTTTTTGGGATTTATTTTCATCCTTTCGTGATTGAAAAGGTACGATTATTGAATATTAAGTATAAAATAAATTGAAATTATATTAGCAAAGGCATAAAAATGAAAACTGATAACCTTAAAAAAAACTTACCACAAAACGAATTTCCTTTAATGGAGACAGAACGGGGGAATATCGTACTATTTCATCCGCATATTTCAAAAGCATCTGTAAAAGAACTTGAGGATACATTATCAACCCGCTGGATTGGACAAGGACCTAAAGTAGAAAAATTTGAAGCTATGTTTCAGAAAAGGTTTACGAAAGGATATCCGGTAATTGCAGTTGGTTCGGGAACTGATGCATTACACCTTGCTTATCTACTTGCAGATATTAAAAAAGATGATGAAGTCGTTGTACCTGTTTTTACATGCACTGCGACTAATATTCCATTCCTTTACATGGGAGCTAAAGTTAAATTCGCTGATGTTCAAGTTGATACTTTAAATATTGATGTTAAGCACGTAAAAAAACTTGTCAATGAAAAAACAAGAGCAATTGTATGTGTACATTATGGGGGACTTCCCTGTGATATGAATGAACTTCACGAGATCGCCAACAAATATGCAATTCCTGTAATTGAAGATGCCGCACATGCACTTGGTGCAACATATAATGGAGTTCCCATTGGTGCTGTTTCAGATTTCACAATGTATTCATTTCAAGCAATTAAGCATATAACTACCGGAGATGGTGGACTTCTTGCTTTTAAGGATTCATCACTTTTGGAAAAAGCAAAGCGATTGCGCTGGTTTGGAATTGACAGAGCCGCTAAACAAGGTGGAATTTGGGAGAACGACATAGTCGAGGTTGGCTACAAATATCAGATGACAGATATAGCAGCTTGCTTAGGGATTTCTGCATTGAATGAGTTTGATCAAATCATTTCTCATCGCCAAAATTTATTTAAAGAATATGTTAATGGTCTTAAAAATGTTCCCGGTATTTCTGTTATCGGTTCAGATTTAAGGGATAGAACACACGCAGCATGGTTATGCACTGTTTTAGTGGAGAATCGTTCTGAGTTAATGAAAAAATTGCATGGCAATAAAATTGAATCTGCACAAGTACATTACCGTAATGATAGATATTCCATCTTTGGCGGCAGAAGAAAAGATCTTCCGAATATGGATTTAGTTGAGGATAAGTATTTAGTCCTTCCATTACATACAAAAGTTAGTGTTGAAGATATTCAGCATGTTTGCGAAGTTATTAAAAGCGGCTGGTAAATAACCTATTTATAACTGTTTAACGATTTTTATTTTTAGGTATTCGATGTGAGTCAATGAAACTACTATTCAATGTTTTTAAAAATCTTATTCAATCATCTCAAAAGATGCCAGCATTGACAACTCAACATACCAATTCATTGCAGAATAGATACGACTCATCAAATAAAGTCGTAAATCTTCTTGTTGTTATTTTTTTACTTGTGAATTTCATTCTACTTGGGATTAGCGGAATAAATAATGCCACAAATCCAGAGTCTTGGGATACAACTGCTTACCTTGGAGAGGCGAATTTTATTAAAAATAACGGTGGATGGTCAAATTTTTTAAATTTGTGCTTTTCTGGAGATTACAAGCAAGCTAATCAGCACCCATTATATATTTTATTATTAGTACCAATTGCTTCGACCAACATTTCATTTTTTATTACAGCTAAATTAGTAAGTTTTTTAATTGGTTTGATTTTTCTTCTAATCGTTTATTTTGTTGTAAAGAAAATGGCGGGAAATATTACGGCGGCAATAGTAGTGTCTGCTTTGCTGTTGAATGTCATATTCATTCAGTGGACAACCGAAGTTGCCTGTGAATCATTACTTATGCTTTTCAGTTTTTTAACTTTATTTTTTGTTCATCTCGGATTTGAAAAAAATAAGAATTGGGTGTTTGCAGGTTTTTTTGCTGGATTAGCATATCTAACAAAAGGAACAAGCTTGATTCTTTTACCTGGGTTTCTTATTTCTGCCCTTATAATTTATCGAACTAAAATATTTAAGAATAAATATTTCTGGTCATTCTTTTTATTATTCTTTATAACTGCATCACCGCTGCTTATTAGGAATGTGATTGTCTATAAAAATCCATTTTTTAACGTCAATAATTATATTATAACTTTAGGAGTGGATTATTTAGATGAGAACCGCTATGTAACTTACAGCCCAAATGAAGGAGCAACTCTCTGGAAATTTGATAAAATTGAAGGGCAAGATAATTCTAAAGAATCAAAGGGTAGTATAATCCCTAAGTTAATCCAGATACCGAGCAAAATGTTGACAGGAATAAAAGCAGAAGCATCTATTTTCCTTGATTCATTTAACATTCTTCAGCAAAATCTTTCCAAGACCGTGCTTTGGATAACCGGAATAATATTCTCACTTTTATTCTTCATTGGCATTTTACGTGAGAAGAATAAAGCCGGGAAGATATATCTGCTATTGACTATTATCATTTTCATTTTATTTCTATCATTTAATCCAATTGATCGTTATTTCCTTCCTTTAACTGCCTTCATTTGGATTTATATTGCGTTTGGTTTAATGTCAATAACTGAATTGGCAAGTAAAAAACTCATTGGTAAAAGTTCAAGTTTAGATTTTGAGTTTTATTTTCAAATTGTATTGTTATTATTCTTAATTTTTCATCTAAGCTATACTTTAATAAATAAACCTATCGCTGATCCGATGAAATCAGTCTATTGCAGTCTAAGCCGCACTGACATCTTGGATTGGTTAAGGTCGAATTTAAAAGAGGATGAAAAATATACTCTAGGACCAAACTTAAATTGGCAGTTATCAACTGGAATATGGATTTTACCTCCTTATAATGCAAAAACAAAGGACTTTCAGAAATTCAAAAATTTTATTGCGAAACATAATGTTTCATATATCATAATTGACACTGAAAGTCTTAGCGATAAAATGAAGCTGATCGAAAACATTTTTATTATTGATCCGATTGAAGGATTAATAGAAAAGAAGTCCGAAACAGGGTGGATGTTAATTTATAAGGATAAAAATAAACCGGTTGATTACCTAATTTATAAATTGAATGATCCAATTCATTCTTAAAATATATATTTTTAGCCGAGCTAAATAAAAATATAAAATCTATAAAAGAATTATATGCCTTATAAAGTACTGATGATTGCACCACGCCCTTTCTTCGTTGATGTTGGTTTTTCAGTGCAAATTCTTGAAGAATACAAAGCACTTCAGCAACAGGGGAATGATGTTATTCTTACATGCTATCACTTGGGACAAGATATTAAAGATGTTAAGACCTCAAGATCCTTAAACATCCCGTGGTATAAAGACCCACTGAGAAATGTATCATTTCATTATTTGTATCTGGATTTTCTTTTATTAGTTCACACTTATAAAATTGCCCGAAGATTCAAGCCACATATTATCCATGCGCACATTCATGAAGGCGGATTGATTGGAATAATTGTGGGCAAACTGCTTAGAATTCCGGTGATTATGGATATTCAAGGCAGCATGCTCGGCGAATACAAAGAACGTGGATTGCCAAGCAATAAGTTCATTGATGGAATAATTGGGTTCATCGAGAATTGGATAAATCGTTATTCAGATGCACTTATGGTTGAAATGGAATTAAGAAAGGATTCACTTTTAAAAGCTGAAGGAATTAATCAAAACAAAATTTATCATTTTAAGCTGGGTATAGATACCGACCTTTTCTCTCAATCTCATCGAGATGAAAAACTCTTGGATAAATTGAATATTCCAAAGGATAGAAAAGTAATTGGTTATGTTGGTTTGCTCACACCCTATCAGGGAATTGACTACATGCTTGAGGCAATGCAGCAAATTCTGCAAAGTAGAAAAGATGTACACTTGCTCGTTATGGGTTATTTGAATTTAGAAAAGTATAAGCAGAAATCTTCAGAATTGGGCTTAGATGGTTATGTCACCTTCACTGGCAAAATGCCATACCACGATGCACCAAAGCATTTAGGTTTATGCGAACTTGCAGTGGGACCCAAAATCTCGTTGGAAGAAACAAACGGAAAATTAATTACCTACATGTCCATGGGTTTGCCGACTGTTGTATTTGATACACCTATGAATAGGGAATATTTGGGTGAATTGGGAATCTATGCAAAATATAAAGACACAACAGATTTGGCTAAATGTATTTTAAATGTTTTGAATTCACCTGGTGATTATGAAGAACTCAAATTAAAATTGAGGAAAAGAGCAGTTGCAAATTTTGGACTTAAAGGAATGGCAGAGAATACAATGGAGATGTATTCAGACGTTGTTAAAAAGTATAAGGGAAAATAAAAAGTTGAGTTTATGAAGTTTGTTTGTTATAATTCAACTTATTCATCGTAAACCCATGTTCTTTTGTCTGTTAAAAATATATGTTCAAACAGCATTAATTAGTTGGAGTGGAAGTCTAATCAGAAACCTCTTCAATATTAGATTTAGGAATTAATAGAATTTTATGCCGAGTATTGAAAATTCTCAGATTAAAAATTTTTTTACTTATTTACGACAGTTATTCAAGCAAAATGTAGAGAACCAAAACTATGGTAAGTTTAGATTATTTTGGAGAAGAATTCGAGTCTGGATAATGCTCGCCGTTGGTATTTCTTTGTTATTAATTTTATTGAATCAAATCTCTTTAAACGATTTTTTCCTGAGTATTTCAAATGTTAATCCGCTTCTTCTAATTGCTGCTATTGTAATTGGGCTGACCGCTACGCTGTTAAAGACTGCAAGATTTAGTTCTTTTTTCCCTGCACCAAGGCGATGGTTAGGTTTATATGGTGTATTCGCAATTCTCCGAGTTGTTTATTATCTCATGCCTTTTAATTCAGGTGAGATTGTTTACCTGTCAGCACTAAAGAAATATAAATTTTCTCCATCAATTACTGAGACTGCACCTACTTGGTTTTTTCTCAGAGTAACTGATGTAATTGCTTTGTCAATGTGGTTTTTAATTGTATTGTTTCTGGTGCCTTTTACTGGCAGTCTATTTGGTAAAATGTATTCATTCAGGTGGATTATAATTGGAATTGCCGGTTTAATGCTTCTAATTGTTCTCACATTCCCACTTTGGATTCCAAGAATTAAAATTGATAAAACTGAAAATTGGTTCACCAATAAACTTAAACTATTTCAATCTGGATTTAATCGTACGTTTGGAATCCAGACGTTGGTTAGAACATTGTTTATGTCACTTACTATTTGGTTCTCGCTGATTTTGTTTGATACACTTGCTCTGCTTGCATTCAATACACCACTTACTATTTTAGAATGCTTCCTTGCATCAATCGGGTTGTATTGTATTTCACTTTTACCGATAAATGCTCCATTAAATTTAGGAACCGATGAGGCGATTTGGACAGGTATCTTGATGATAGCAGGGGTTGCTTCAAGTCAAGCAATTTCTATCGCCTTAAGCATTAGGTTTGTGAGTATTTTTGTTTTGATTATTGAGGCAATAATAGGTTCAACAATTTTTTTTACGAAAAAAAATTTAGCTGCATCCTAACAAGTGAATTGAAAATAGTTAATTAATTTTTCTGAAATATTTTTATCATTTCAAGTAAATAATTTGTAAAATAGTATCAAATAAATATGTCCCCAAAATCTGTTTCATTTGTAATACCATGCTTAAATGAAGAGAAAACTCTACCAATCGTTTTAGATAAGATAAATAAGGTAAGAGAATCTTCACTATCAAGCTATAAAACTGAAATTGTCGTTTCTGATAATGGCAGTAATGATGAATCTGTTAGCATTGCGAAAAAACATGGAGCAAAAGTTGTCCACTGTCCTGCAAAAGGATATGGAGCTGCACTTAAACATGGTATTTATAATGCGGAAGGGGATATTATTGTCTTTGCAGATGCTGATGATACATATGATTTTTTTGAATCCCCGAATTTGATTACTGAATTAGAAAAGGGTTATGACTTAGTAATTGGAGATAGGATAAATGGAAAAATACAAAATGGTGCAATGCCATGGCTTCATAGACATATAGGCACTCCCGTTCTAACATTTATAATAAATTCATTATTCGCTAATAAAACAAATAAAATAAATGATTGTAATTCTGGGTTTAGATGTTTCAAGAAACAAAGTTTTCTTGACTGGAAGATAAAAAGTGATGGGATGGAATTTGCGTCTGAAATGCTAGTGAGAGCAGTTACTTCAAAATCTAAAATATCGCATGTGCCGATTACATTGTACCCTGATCATAAAGAACGTCAACCCCATTTAAGAACATGGACCGATGGTATGCGTCATTTGCTTCAAATTTTACTTCCTGCATCAAATTTTTTCTACAAAATAGGAGCAGTTTTATTTATAATTAGTTGGATGATTATTATTATCGGATTAATGGAAGGTCCTATTCAAATTGGCATTTTTGGAATATTTGGAATTCATACTCTTATGTTTGCCTTGCTCGGGACAGTTTTTGGGTTAACGATTTTTGGAATGGGATTATTTCTTGCGGTGAGTCAAGAAACTGAGGTCGGTTTTTATAATTACTTGATAAATCTGCAAGAGAATAGAGTCTTTTGGATATCGGCGATTATTGTCACCATTGGTTTAATCTTATTTTTAAGAATATTCACAAGATGGGTAATTTTTGACTTTAAAGACCTATCAATGGAAAGAGAAACTTTAGCATTTATCACGATAAGTGTGAACTTAATACAGTTTGTTTTTATGATACTCACAGCGCACTTAATAAAGAGGACATAAATATCACTGCTAAAATTTTTTATAAATCATATTTTAAAAATAAAAAGCCGGAAGCTAAACTTACCGACTTTTAATTTATATAGGAATTATGAGAGTTACTTCATTAGGATCATTTTCCTGCTGGAAGTAAAGTTTAGACCCTCTACTCCTTTCACTTCAATCTTAAAGATGTAACTTCCTGTAAATAATTCGTTTGCAATTAAATTAATTGAATGATAACCCACTGACTGATAAGAGTTTACTAATTGTTTTAATTTGTACTTAAACTTATTTCCCCAACTAAATCATTATCTAAAAATGGGTAACTTTTGCTTGAGTTACTATTACTAGTTTCATTTACATATCCTATTTTTTCTCCTCCAAAGTTCCCAATGGAACTACCTTTCCCACAAATGCAGCATTGTTATTATCAACTATTATCATATCTGATAAATCGCTGTTATTATTACCATTAACATCTGATGAAACATAGCCGGTGACGAAGTTTGCATTGTCGTTATCCACCAAGATTAAATCGCTTAAATCAACCATTCCATCTTGGTCTACATCCCCGCTGTAAATACACCACATCGTTCCCTTTTGTGTTAGATTATTGCCATACGCTTTGTTCTGTGAGGTTGTAAAATCATAGCTCATTGTACCATTTGTAAATGGGTTACCTGCATCGCTCCAAGTTTCGATGGAATTACGATGCTTCACCACAATGTAATATAATTCGGACTCTATTGAAGAATTAAAGATAACATTAGCACTTCCTACGGAATTAACCACTGCCTTTTTTTGGTGAACTAATTCAAAAGGGGAGTTAACATTTCTCAGCTCAACAGTGACTGTATCAGCGATCATACTTGAACCATTGTATAATCCTTCGATCAATAAGTTCAAATTAAGCTTTGATGGTATGTTTAATGTTTTATTAGTGTTAGTTACAAATTCATAAGTACTATTATCAAGGAATACTACTTTAACTTTGACTTTTGATCTTTGCCCGCATCCGAAGTGTAAAGTAGGATCATCTTGAGATAAATATCCTTGATTGCCTCGTGCTTGTCTGTAGCTTAGCAACGTATCACCGGTTTCTGAATATATGTAAACCTTTGCACCAAAAGCACCAATTTGATTATTTGCTGTTTTAAGCTTAACAAATAAATATTTATTATTTCCCGAATAATCATTGCGATATAATCGGTTGAAGTATTCCTTTTGGCCTAAGGCAAAATCAACATCTCCATCTCCATCAATATCTGCGAAAGAAACTGTACGCGGATCAGCGATAGTTCCAGTTGAATAATTCACAGAGGTAAATGTTAGATTACCATTATTGATGTGAACTTTGTTTATTCCTGGACTTATTAAATCCCAATAACCATCATTATTCAAATCTGCAATACCTCGCATGAATCTAGTTCCGGCAGGAACATTTGGTAATTCAGTAAAAGTCTTATTACCATTGTTTATGAAAATTTTTTCACCACTTACAACATCCAGCCAACCATCGTTATTCATATCCCAGAAGGTTACTCCATCAACTGTTCCACAAAGGTTTAAACCAGTATTTTGAACTTTTGAAAACTGTCCGTTAATGTTTTCCCAAATTTCAACACATCTATTTGGGTCATCAAAAACAGAAAGAATTAAGTCAATATCACCATCGTTATCAAAATCAGCATCGCAAACACCTTGATCACCAGCCGCGTTAGTTAATCCGTTGTTAATTCTCGTAAATGTGAAATCCCCGTTATTTCTGTAGAATTCGTTTTCTTCCAGATAGCCTCCTGCATACCAGTTATTAGCAAACAAGTCAAGATCACCGTCCTTATCAAAGTCAAAAGCAGTGATACCTCTTGTGCCATGATCAACATTGTGGATTCCACTTGCGTTGAAATGGTTGTCAAAATACCCTGGTTGATTATTTCGATTTTTATAGGGAATATTTTCATCGTAAGACCCATTCCAACCATCGAAGTCCCCATCGTTATCCAAATCAGCCCAAACCCAACCGTGGCTTCCTAAAGGATCAAAATTATCAATACCTCGTTGTACTGCCTTCTCAACAAAAACGCCGGGTCCTTGATTTTCAAAAAATTGATCAGCCATCGGGGAGAAATTATTCATCGTTATATACATATCCGAATCGCCATCTCCATCTGCATCTGCGAACATAACTCCATGACCACCATACAATCCATTATTGTAAGCGTCGCCAATTAGATTAGTGCTAGTTACGTCGGTAATAACAACTTGAGCTTGTATTGAGTAGGCAATTAAACAACAAGTAAAAAAAATCTTTATAAACATGTATAACTCATCCTAAAAATTAAGAGATTAATAATTTGATTAATGTTTAGAATATTTCTTGATTTGGGTAGATGCAAAAACTCATATGCTTCCAGAGTTTTATGGTTACAGATTCAAACCTGAAAACAATTGAGATTCCTCCAATTATTTCCTTAGAAATGAAATCTAAAGTGGGCAAAAATACATCATATTTTATTAATAAAAAAAATTATTCATAATTTTCTTACATTGATTTTAACAAATAAGATGCCATGCAATGTGTTAAATATTGATGGATAGGAGGCATGGTGACTATTGAAATTAGCAAATTGTTAATAAACAATTTCAATATAACTGAATCGGGTCAGTGTTAAACGAAATCACAGATAAATTATAAATTTAAAAAAAATGGAAATTATAACCGATCATTGTACAGTTGTTTACTTAGAGATTCTTAATTTGAGAAAGGTTTTCATTTAGGACATTTTTAAAAAATTTCTATGGAAAATTAATAGATTTTTTGCAATAGATTGATGTGTTTAAGGCACAAATATTGGGTGAGTATTTTCATTTTTATTCAGCAATAGCTATATTTTTCCGTGCTTTGTAGATATATTGGACGAACATTAAAATTCAAGGACAGAGGACAAACTGATTTAATATATGGGAAGACTTTTTGCAATCACCCTCATTGCTCTTACGAGTGTAAATTTAAGTTACTCTCAGACAATAACAGTCACTGCCCCTAATGGTGGAGAGACTTTAAACTACGGTGGCAGTTTTAATATTGCATGGACGACAACTGGTAGCATCCCCGATGTTAGTATTGATTATTCAATCAATGGTGGGGTAAACTGGAGAACAATTAAAACAGGTGTTTCATCATCGGGCGGCGGAACTTATTCTTGGTCCATCCCCGATTCAGCAACTACACAAGCACTTATTAGGGTAAGGAAAAATGCTGTAGCAGATACTAGTAATTCTTACTTCTTCATCAGATCACCCCAATTCAGTCCCAATAATATTATTAAAATACTTCCATTAGGAAATTCCATTACATATGATCAGTTCAGAGCCGAATTAAGATTTGCTCAGGATAAAATTTCATATAGATATACTTTATGGGATTCATTGAAGAATAATAATTACAATATTGATTTTATTGGACATAAGCTTGGCGGATATTATCAATTCCCTGATCCTGAAAGCGGCGGCATTCCAGGAATCAGTTCTGCGGGAATGTATAGTTTTATAGGTTCAGGTTTTGATCCCGTTACCCAAACACAAATTACATTGGGCAATTACATTGATTCTTATACTTCTGACATTACTCTCTTACATATCGGAACTAATGGTGTAACAGACCCTGGGGGAACTGATACTACAAATGTAGGGTTGATTCTTAATTTTATTAAAACAAAAAGCCCGAATAGCTGGGTTGTTCTTGCTTTAATTATAGACTTTGTTCCCAATAACTCTGCTGTTACGAATTACAATAACAAACTCTTAGCTATGGCCCGGAAAAGAATTAATTCAGGAGAAAAAATATTAATTGTAGATATGCAGCATGATGCTGGATTAATATATGGCATTGACAGTATCCCCCCATATACTGCTGACATGTATGATGATATTCATCCAAATGATAGCGGCAAAGTTAAGATGGGTAAATTATGGTATAAAGCATTAAAATTAATTCTTCCTAACTCAGTAACTTCGCCTCCTTCTTTTACGTCAATGCCTGATACAATAGCATATGTAAATTTTCCATATAAATATGATGTGAATGCTTCTGGTGTTGGTGCTCCAACATATTCATTGACCTCAGCACCAAGTGGAATGATAATAAATCCCAAAACAGGAATCATTGATTGGGTTCCTAATTCAACCGGGACTTTCTTTGTTGAAGTTAATACCGCAAATTCTTCAGGAAGCACTTCCCAAAATTTTAATGTCACAGTGCTGCCGTCTCCATTTATTGTAAACAATGTTATTTCTTACTGGAAATTAAATGAAAATTTAACTGCTGGTTCTGCTGGTGTTATTGAGGATTTACCCGGAGTAAATAATGGTTTTTGTACTAACTGTCCTGGTTCAGTGCCGGCAGTTTCAGGTAATGGAATCAACTTTAGCAGCAACAGTTTTAATAACAATGAAACAATCAAAGCATTAGATGACACTTCAATGTATTTTAATGCAGGCAGTTTTTCTTTTGAAACGTGGGTGAAAACTAATCAAACTAGTGGTGTGTTTATAGGAAAGTATGCTGACCCGGACAATATGGAAATTCGATTAGGATTAGATGGAAACGGAAAGGCAAAATTTTTTGCTCGCAGCACAAGACCAAATTCATCAACAGATGCCATTGCGGATGAAATCACATTTTCTGCTTCATCAATAAATGACAATTTATGGCATCATGTTGTCGGAGTTGTTGATCGCACTTCTAATTTAATGAATATATATGTTGATGGGATTAGGATCAGTAAATCTTCAAATTATGGCACGCAAAAATTTTTTAGTGTTGATCCATTAACAATAGGTTCAATAAAGAATTCTACTTTCTTTAATGGTATCTTGGATGAAATAGCAATCTACAAAAGGGCATTGACTGATGCAGAGGTTATTAATCATTATTCCAAAGGAAAGTTTTATGGTAAGGGTTACTTTGATCAGTTTGTCTTAGCTAAGCTGAAAATATTCTTAGAAGGTCCCTTCGTCGCAAATGGTGATTCAATGCGGACGACTTTACGAGTGAATAATTATATCCCACTTACATCACCTTATTTGCAGGATCAGCGTACTGTGACCAGCATACCGTTTGGAGTTGTTGATTGGGTTTTAGTAGAATTACGTAGTCAAATAAATGGAGGCACAGTTGGATTTAGGAGCGCATTTCTGAAATCTAACGGTAAGATTGTTGGAGATGATGGGACAACTGAAGAAATAATTGTTGATGTCCCACCAGGGAACTACTATACCGTGATAAGACATCGAAATCATTTATCTGTTATGAGTAAGGATCAAATAACATTTACTGACTTTACAACTTCTCCAGTGTTGTATGATTTTACAACATCACTAAATAAATTTTATGGAGCTAATGGCGCTAAGGAAGTTAAATCGGGTGTTTGGAGTATGTGGGCAGGTGATGTTAATGGTGATGGGGTAATCAAATACAACTTAGCTAACAATGATAGATCACTAATTTTACAGAGAATCGGCGGAAGTGATATAAATGCGACTATTAGCGGTTATTACAATGAAGATATAAATATGGATGGAACAGTCAAATACAACTTAGCTGACAACGATAGATCTATAATTTTAATAAACATAGGTGGGGCTAATATAAATGCAACCAAATCAACCCAGGTGCCTTAAAATTTTAATGAATGAGGATTTTATGAAGAAGCGATTTTTTATGTTAAATATGATATTATTGTTCAGCGGTATACTTTCGGCACAGCCTTATGATATTCAAGCTGGCATTTTTAACTCTGGTACTACATTAGAGATAAAAGCTAACCCAGCCACCTCGATCAACAATCTAGTCTTCTCTGCTGTGAACTTTGCTATCAGATGGGATGACAGTTATAATGTCAGCTTAGGAGAAATAACAAGCAGCTTTGGAATCTCAAAAAATGGAACTGAGAGTAATTATCTTTCAGGTTCAACTTATTACCGATATCAAGTCTTTTCAGGTATTCCAAATACAAATATAAATTGGACAGCAGGGCAGCCAGTGCTTCTAATAAGTATCCCAGTAAATCAGACCGGATTTGGAGGAGGTATTTTTGAACTTGCACCTTCGGATTTCCTACCATCGTCAGGTGAAGAATGGTACATTGAGATCGGTGGTCTTAATCGAACAAATCCTGAGTTTAATCCGGGCTTTACCGAAGAAGTTCCATTGCCTGTAGAACTTTCAGCATTTAGCGCTAAGGTTTTGGGTAATCAGATTAATCTAAAATGGGAAACGAAAACCGAAACAAATAATTATGGCTTCGAAATCGAAAGAAAAAATTCTGATGGCACACCATTAGAAAATTGGGACAAAATTGGTTTTTTACCCGGGTATGGAAACTCTAATACACCTAAAAATTATAGTTTTATTGATAAAAATCCTGTCGGGGGAAGTAAATTTATCTATAGGTTGAAACAGATGGACGTGAATGGAAAATTTAATTATTCAGATGAAGTAGAAATAGAATTATTGCCAGATAAATTTACGCTCTATCAAAATTATCCAAATCCATTTAATCCCACAACTAATATAAATGTTGCCGTACCTATAGCTGGTAAAGTAAATTTAACAGTATTTAATATACTGGGAGAAAAGGTAAAAGAAATATTTAGTGGCTTTCTTGAGATGGGAATTCATAGTTTTCAATTTAATGGTGAAGATTTAGCTGCTGGAATATACATGTATAGATTACATGCCGACAATTTTACACAGGTAAAGAAAATGCAATTAATCAAGTAACAGACAATGTTATAATTTTTATTTGAATTGGTTATTTAAGTCCTATTCAAATTTTGTAATATGTATTTGCTTCACTATTCTTAAAGCGTTTTATCATTTCAAGAGTAATTTTTGCTTTGCTGATAATTGATATTTGATTAACAGAAGCAGTTATTTCTTTTGCATAGATAATCTTCATAACTATGCCTAATACACTCGCGCACATAGGGTTTAATGGAGTTATTACAAAATCCGTTCTAAAGCAACCAGATTTAATTCTTATCTACATCGGATCTATCATTCCTGATTTACGTTGGATTATTCAAAGGTTGGTATTTTTTGTGAAGCCAAGCATTGATTTATATGATCTCCGATTATATTGCATTGTTCTCGCCACTTTTTCCTTCTCAATAATTTTTAGTACCGCATTATCTAATATTTTTGATAACTCAAAACGAGCTTTTGCAATTTTTTCATTTGGATCGCTGCTGCATCTTGTACTTGATTCACTTGAAATCAAATGGGCAAATGGTGTTCATTTTTTTGCACCTTTAAATTGGGAAATATTCAATGCCGGATTATTCTGGCCAGAAAATCCGATAATATATTTACTGACTTTTTGTGGGGTTTTATTCTTACTCATCAATTGGAAAAAGTCTCTTTTAGTTCAAATGAAATTTTCATTTAGCAATCTTAGTAAAATTCTGGCTGTCTCAAGTTTTTTAATTATTTACTTTTTGTTTCCAATTTATTTCATGGATGATGTTGAAAATGCAGACAATCATTTCGTAAAAACTTTAAGAAATTCCGAAATTCGTACGGGCAGTTATTTCGAGATTGATAGAGGTAATTTAGTGGATGAAAATGGTCACTATAATTTTGTTACACCATTTAATGAGGTATTAAAGATTACAAACTACAATTTTCAATCTTCAGAGATAATGTCTATTAAAGCGAAATTCATTTCAGGGAATGAAATTCAAATTTTGGATTATCACATTCACTCTGATCGTGATATTTATTCTTACATCGGTTTATTGTTGATTGGCGTAATCTTCATTCTTGAAATGATCAATAATTGGAGGACTAAACGGGTTCCAGCTAAAATTGACATTTAATACAATAGTTGATATACTTTCTTTACTAAAATTAATAAATAAAAAAAGCCGGTCGAGTAATAACTCGCCGGCTTTTTAAATTTGGACAATGAGTGTATTACTTCATCAAAATCATTCGCTTTGTTGAAGTAAAATTAGAACCATTAGTACCCTGTGCTTTGATCATATAGAAATACACTCCGCTGGAAAGGTCAGATGCGTTAAATACGGTTTCATGTATTCCTGCAGTCAAATCAGCACTTAGAACATTTGTAACTTCCTGACCCAAAGCGTTATAAAGTTTTATAGTTACTTTTGCGCTTATTGGTAGTGCGAATCTGATAGTCGTCGAAGGGTTGAAAGGATTCGGGTAATTCTGCTCTAAAGCAAAGTTCTTCGGTGTTCCCAGATCAACTTCTATTGATTTTGAATATTGGAATTGTCCATTAAAATCTATTTGCTTTAATCTATAATAGTAGTGACCAAATAGAGCTGTTTTATCAGTGTAACTGTAGCTAGTTTGATTAGTTGTAGTTCCTTTGCCTTTTACAAACGTCAAATCTGTGAACTTGACATTATCTTTTGATTTTTGGACACTAAATCCCGAATTATTCGTCTCGGTAGCGGTTTCCCATCGCAGCGTAACATTTCCATTAATTATGGAAGCTGCGAATGAAATAAGTTCAACCGGAACACGAATATCTGCCAAGTTGCTGTAGTCCGATATCAAGAATTGATTATAAGCAAAAACTCGGTAAGTATATGTAGAATCTAAAATAACTGTTGAATCAACAAATGATGTAATATTCACTCCAACTGAATCAATTAATTCAAATGGGGAAGAGGAAGAAATGTTCCCATCTTTTCTTTCAATTACAAATCCCAATTCATTTGAGGAATTGTCATTCCAATTTAGCATAACATACTGGCTATCTATACCATGTAAAATAGCATATAAGAATGATGGAGCTGCCAAAGTAGATAACACCGTTGTAACCGATGCAGTATTGCTGTAATTTGATGCAAGAAATTGGTTATAAGCTTTGACTCTGTAGCTGTAAGTTGTGGTATCAGCAAGCACGGAATCAACATAAACAGTAACATTAGTTGCAACAGTATCAATTGGAGAGAACTCAGATTTTGTTCCTTCAATCATTCTTTCAATGATGAATCCTTCTTCATTAGAAGAGTTATCCAGCCAAGTTAACTCAGCATGATTAAGAGAAGTTTGACTTAGCACAGCTGCCAGAGTAGTTGGAGCAGCTAATGTGGACAATAAAGTAGTTACTGAAGCAGTGTTACTATAGTCGGATGCAAGAAATTGGTTATAAGCTTTTACTCTGTAACTATAAGTTGTGGTATCAGCAAGCACAGAATCAACATAAGCTGTAACATTAGTTGCAACAGTATCAATTGGAGCGAACTCGGATTCGGTTCCTTCAATCATTCTTTCAATGATGAATCCTTCTTCGTTAGAAGAGTTATCTTGCCAGGTTAGCTCAGCATGGTTAAGAGATGTTTGGTTTAAAACGGCTGCTAAAGTAGTAGGAGCAGCCAAAGTTGACAATAACGTAGTTACTGAAGCAGTGTTACTATAGTCTGATGCAATAAATTGATTATATGCTTTTACTCTGTAGCTGTAAGTCGTAGTATCAGCAAGTACAGAATCAACATATTCAATTAAATTCGCACTGACTGTATCAATTGCTACGAACTCAGCTTTAACGCTTTCGATTTTTCTTTCGATGATAAACCCTTCCTCGTTAGAAGAGTTATCCTGCCAGGTTAGCTCAGCATGATTAAGAGAAGTTTGACTCAAGACTGCTGCTAAAGTAGTTGGAGCAGCTAAAGTTGATAACAATGTTGTTACTGAAGCAGTGTTACTATAGTCGGATGCAAGAAATTGGTTATAAGCTTTTACTCTGTAACTGTAAGTTGTGGTATCAGCAAGCACAGAATCAACATAAGCTGTAACATTAGTTGTAACGGTATCAAGTGGAGCGAATTCGGATTTGGTTCCTTCGACTTTTCTCTCGATAATAAATCCGCTTTCGTTGGATGAATTATCTTGCCAGCTTAACTCTGCATGGTTTAAGGAAGTCAAACTTAAAACAGCGGTTAAAGTTGTCGGTGCTGCTAAGGTTGAGAGAATTGTTGTCGCGGATGACTCGTTAGAATAACTGGATTCATTAAAAAGATTAAATGCTTTAATTCTATAAGTATAAGCAGTAGTATCAACAACATTTGAATCTACAAATGAAGAAATGTTAGCCAATACAGAATCGAGAATAGTGAAATCAAAAGCTGCGTATTTTCGTTCAATTATAAACCCATCTTCGTTAGTCGAATTATCTTGCCAAGCAAGGTTAACTTTCATCGGTTGATTTGCTTGAGCAGTCAACACGCTCGGAGAGCCATTTAGCAGAATATTGATAGGTCCTTGAGAAAAATTATGCAAAATTTCAGTAGGGCTTAACGCACGATCATAAAAAGAAACTAAATTATAAAATCCTAACCATGGTTGACTTGCAACAAATTTATTGGCAATTTTTAAATGATAGTCTGGTCTCCAATTACTCAAATCACCTAAGGCATAACCATTTATGACTTCCAAACCATTGATATAAATTTTGGCAAGTTCCTTTTTGTTATAAACATAAGTTATGTGAATTAAGCTATCCGATAGTAAATTAACCGGACTTTCGATATAGGCACCACTTTCCGAAGTTGTCGATGTTCTAAGCCAGCATCGTAAATAATTCCCTTGTTGATCCATAGTGAAATTTATACGAGCAGCATTGCTAAGGTTTGACAAAGTCATAATTGTTGCTGGTGATTGTAAAAGATCAGCTGGTTTAATCCATGCTTCAGCAGAGAATTCACCATATTCAATTATTGGTTCATTAATTTTAGCAGCATCAGTAACAGAATATACATCCGATGCAGAATTGACATTCATTCCATAGGACTTCCATTCTATTGAAGCTGGAGTGTTTATACTCATATTCAGAGGAGTTCCAATATTTGAAACATCTCTGATGGTATCTCCGCTTCCTTCCTGAAAAGTATAAAGTGCTAATTGTCCTGTAGTGACTCTGCTATTCAATGCTGTGACAAATAGTTTTGCTTCACGACTGGTATCTGAACCGAATGAATTAGAGACAATACATGAATAAGTATCAAGATTATTTGAAAGAGATACTGATGGAATAGTAAGTGTTGGCTGAATTTCTCCCAATAAAGTTGTTCCATTTAATCTCCATTGAAAGGATGAGGAATCTCCAACATACTTAACAGAGAATATAGCAGTCTGCCCGACTAATAGTCCAGCATCTTGTGGTTGAACAATTATTTTGGGAGCATTATCAGAATCAATTCCCAAATTATAATTAGCAGCAACTTCAGAACTATCTAAAGCTCTGCCATAAACAGCAACTTTATAGAATGTACCTAACCAAGCACCTTTTCCAAAATCATTTGCAATTTGAAATCTATTTGTTGTCCACCAATTCGATAGATCGCCATCTAAAGCAGTATCAACTAATGCAACTGTTCCATTAATGTAAAATGTGGAAATTCCATCGTTCCTTCTTGAAAAAGCGAGATGTGTTAGTTTAGTGTTTACAGTTCCTGGAGCGGTAGATATTCCATCACCAATTGCTGAAGGTAAGGTTTCAGTTGACCGCATTCGTACAACATATCTATCCCCACTTTGCATAATAGCGAAATTTTGGGTGCTATAGTTGTTAGATAAAGTTACGATTCTTGCTAACGGTCCTTGAGTTGATAAAGCTGGAACAATCCATGCTTCAACAGTAACTTCGTTTGTGCTAGTACAAGTATCTATTACTTTAGAAGCTACTAAAGTATTTATATACGCAGTATCATTTGTTCCTAATCCTTTCGGAGTCCATGAAACTGCGGACATATTGCTTATTTCTAAGTTTAACGGTGTACCTGAACTAGAGTTATCAAAAATGATATCGCCGGATCCCTCATTAAAATTATATAGAAGTAATTGTCCCGAATTAACCATTTTTCCTTTCTCGGGGATGGAAGATTTAGTCAATTGCCCGTTAGAAATTCCTTCATTTAACGGCTGTTTATTTATTACTTGTGATTGAGCAAAAATGACTGTGGAAAATGTAGAAATGATGTAAATTAACACCAAAGTTAATTTTTTGTTCATAATAGATACCCTAATTCCTTTCGATTTTGAATTAATTAAAAGAATTGAAAATTTTGTAAAGATATAAGACAAGATTTGTACCATTGTGAAATTGAAATTACATTATTATTCTGATACAAAAATATCAAAGTGAGATGAGAATGTCCATAAAATTTTTAAGTGAATGAGATTGTGATCAGTTTTCAAAGTAAATTTAATTGCTTAATTCGTGTAATAAATTACTAGGAATTTATAGGTGCTTAAATTAATAGTAAACTCTGATGACTTTGGTTTGAGTTCAATGGTAAATACTGAAACATTGCATAGCTTTAAAAATGGGATTATTCGTTCTACTTCTTTGATGGCAAACGGAAAAATGTTCTTTGATGCCATCAAATTAGCAAAAGCAAATCCAGAACTAGATATTGGGGTCCATTTAACACTTGTAAAAGAAAAGCCCATACTTAGTGATTCCCAATTATATACATTGCTTGATAAATCGGGCTGCCTTTTTAGTAACAGTAAGATTTTCACTCATAAATATCTTGTAGGAAAAATTTCACTTAAGCAAGTCGAGGATGAGTTATCAGCACAAATCGAAAAAATTCTAGATCATGGAATCAATATAACTCATATAGACAGCCATCAGCATCTGCATATGCTGCCGAGAATTTTAGATACCACAATCAAGCTTGCAAAAAAATATAATATTAAATTTATCAGGTTTCCAAAGGAAAAACTTTATTCATATATGTTCTATGATTTGAGGGCATCTGGCAGAATAGTACAAATGATTTCATTGAATTCACTTTGTTCATTTGTTAGAAAGAAAATCCCCAACAGAATTGATTATTTCACAGGTTTTTTTTTCGGAGGTAAATTAAATAAGCAAAATCTTAAAACATTAATAAATAATCTGCCGAAACATGGTACATGTGAGTTAATGTGTCATCCTGGTTTTATGGAATTATCTAGCCAAAATTCTAATTATCGTCAGGTTGAAGAGTCTATTGCTTTACGTGATTCTGATGTTATGGAAATAATTAAAAGGAAAAACATTGAATTAACTTCTTTTAAAAATTTACTTCTTCGTTCGTAGTATATTTGTGAATAAAAGCGTTGATAATTGTTACCTATTATTTTTTGTTGTAACTTCTCAATGTGAGATTTAAGGTAATTAGCTTGAAAAAATATTCAATTTTAATTCGATTAAAAGGTTTTTTCACAAAATTTCTTCAAAAAAGAGTGGTATAAATTATGTTGAAATTTAGGGTTGCTAATAGAACTTTTGAATAACTAAAATCAAATTATGGATTTATCTGTAGTAATCCCTGTTTATAATGAGGAAGAGTCCGTTAAGTTTCTTTATGAAGCGATAACAAGGGCGCTAGCAAAACTTAACCGACCTTATGAGATTTTATTGATTGATGATGGGAGTAAAGACTGTACTTACACAAATGCTTTGGAATTAGCCCAGCTTGATCCACGATTAAAAATTGTTAAACTAAAAAGAAATTATGGTCAGACTACTGCGCTTCATGCAGGTTTCCAAAATGCTAAGGGCAAAGTAATAGTAACTATGGATGGGGATTTACAAAATGATCCCGAAGATATTCCTGTCATGTTAGAAAAGATGGAAGAAGGTTATGACATTGTTCTTGGATGGCGTCATGAAAGAAAGGATTTTTTCATTTCTCGAAAACTTCCTTCAAAAATTGCCAATTGGCTAATAAGAAAAGTTACAGGTATTCCTGTTAAAGATAATGGCTGTGCAATTCGTGCATATCGTGCTGATGTAATAAAAAACTTTCCCATGTATTCCGAGATGCACCGCTTAATGCCTGTTATCACAGCGCTTGTTGGGGCAAAATTTACTCAGATAAAAGTTAAGCATCATCCAAGAAAATTTGGGCAATCCAAATATGGTCTATCAAGAATTTATAAAGTGTTGCTTGACCTTGTTGCCCTAAAAACTATTTTTTCATTTTTCTATATTCCGTTATTCGGGTTTGGATTTCTATCCTTAGCCGCCGCCGCTGTAAGTATTATCATTGTAACAATTGGCATAGCATTTTTATTTCTTTACCCGGGGCAGTCTTTAGTGACATTATTTGGTTCTAGTGCTTTGTTTGCAGCGCTTAGCGTATTTCTTTATTTCCTTGGAATAATTTGTCATTTAATATACAGAAGCGGAAATCTAAAAATTGAAAATTTATACAGAATAAAATTTAAAAATTAAAATAATGGAAAATGTGGATGAGAAACCAAATTGATTTATCGGTAATTATTATTTATTACGAAAAGTATTTGTACGATAATGTTATCGAACTCCATCATGCTTATAAAAAGACAATAAAAACCACAAACTTAAATTATGAATTTATTTATGTGGTGGACGGTGAGCTTCCCACAGTACTTGAAGACGTTAATAAACTCTATGAATTAGGAGAAAGAATCAAGCTGATAAAATTAGGTAAATGGTTTGGTGATGCTACAGCACTTCAGGTTGGTTTTGAACAAGCATCCGGACAATTAATTCTTACTCTTCCTTCATTCAAACAAGTTGATGAACATGATATTCCTAAATTAATTACTGCTTTAGAAGATAAGGATATGGTAATTTCCTGGCGTTACCCAAGATTAGATGGTTTTCTTAATAATTTTCAGTCAAGATTTTTTAATAAAATCATTAAATGGATCGTGGGGTCAAATTTCCACGACTTAAAATGTGTTGTAAAAGTTTTTCGACGTGAGGTGTTAGAAAAGATTTATATGTACGGTGATCAAGATAGATTTTTACCATTACTTGCAAATAAATTTGGATTTAAAATCGAGGAAATAAAAGTAAATCAAGCAAAAAAAGATGCTGTTCAGAAGTTTTATCCTTTTGCAAATTATATTGCAAGATTTCTAGAGCTTATCTCAATATTCTTTCTTGTAAAATTTACTAAAAAGCCAATTAGGTTTTTTGGCAGTACAGGTTTAATAACTTTTTCTATAGGATTTATTTTGGCTTTGATACTTTTTGTTGAAAGGGCTTTCTTAGGGGTTGGTTTAGCAGACAGACCTATCGTACTCGTCAGTATCCTTTTAATGATTTTTGGAATTCAATCATTCGCTATAGGTTTGGTTGGGGAACTTATTATTTTTACTCATGCGAAAGACTTTAAAGACTATATTATAGAAACAGTTGTTGATTATGAGAATTCCCCAATTAGTGAGGTGCATGAAAAAGAATTTTCTCGTCAGCTTTAAGCGTTTGTGTTTGTCTAAGGTGTGAAAAAATTACTCAAATTTGTTAATTGATTATTTTTTATTTTAATAACGAAAATCTTACTATTAAAAACATTATTATATCAAGCAGGCCAGTATGAGAAGAGGGTTAATAACCATTGTTTCAGTTTTTCTTCTGTTTATTTCTTTTACAAATTCAAATTATGCTCAAACATTGACCTTAAATTACCCCAATGGCGGGGAGCTATTAACGGTTGGTACTCAAGTAAGCATTACTTGGAATAGTGCAGGGATAGATAAAATAAAAATTGAGCTATCTACAAATGGAGGTTCTAACTGGGAAATCATCGTTGATTCAACTGGTGCAGCTTCAGGAAGCTATACTTGGAATATCCCAATACCAAATAGAATTACCTCAAACGCAAAGATTAAAATAACCAATACCGCTTCGCCCTTTAACTCTGACCAAAGTGATAATGTATTTTCGTTAAAGCTTCCTCAACTTAATATTTATCCACTTAAAATTTTATTGCTTGGCGATTCTATCACTGAAGGTTTTTTTAATGGAGACGGAAAAAATAATGCTAATAGAATCGGATACAGATTTGTACTCTGGGATTCACTTCGTACTAATAATCATAATTTTAATTTCGTTGGAAATTTAACTTCTGGTTATGACATTTTTCCTGACCCTGAACATGATGGCTGGCCAGGTTATACTGATACACAAATAGCAGCAAATGTTTATGCTTATTTAGATGCTAATCCCTCCGATGTAATCCTGCTGCACATTGGTACAAATGGATTGGATGATCCTAATGGTACATCACCTGATGATGTTGAAAATATTCTAAATGAGATAGATAGATGGGAAGCTGACAATGCTAAAACGGTTTGGGTATTTCTTGCAAGAATAATTGACAGAGTTCCTATTGATGGTAATACTACCACATTCAATAATAATATTACCGCAATGGCGAAGGCACGCCTGGATGATAAAATAGTGATAGTTGACATGCAAACAGAGGCAGGACTTATTTATGACTTTGTACCGAATGGAGGAGATATGGAAGATGATCTTCATCCTTTTGATACTGGATATTCAAAGATGGCAAAAAAGTGGTTTTCTGTTCTAAAACAAATGATGCCAAACCCAATTCCATCATCGCCAGAAATATTATCAAGTCCAAACTTATATGGATTTGTAGGAATTCCATATTTTTATGACGTTGATGCATCCGGTATTGGCTCCCCAAATTATAGTCTAACAAGTTCACCTTCTGGTATGAATATAAATGCTAATACTGGTTTAATAAACTGGCTACCTAATTCTACAGGTAATTTTCCAGTTGAAGTTAGGGCTTACAATTCTTCAGATCAAGATTTTCAGAATTATAATTTAAGTATAGCTGCTAAAGGCGCGAACTGCCCTGCTGATTTAATTTCTTACTGGAAGCTTGATGAACTTTCTGGAACCATTTATTATGATTATAATGCTAATAATAATGCTCAAACTGGAACCGATAAACCTCAACCAGTAACAGGAATCATAAACCATGGTCAACAATTTGATGGTATTAATGATGAACTGAATGTTTCTCCCGTCTCTGCTTTTGATTTCGCAGCAAGCCAAAGTTTTACTATAGAATTTTGGATGAAAAAGTCTGATCCTTTATCCAATGTTAATGTAATTATCGGCAGAGATGACAATACTAGTCCACTTCATTGGTGGGTTGGGTTGAACACTTCGGCTAAAGCAGCATTTTATTTGGAATCAGTTACCGGTGAAAGCTTCAATGTTACGGGAACAACCGCATTGAATGATGGTATTTGGCATCATATAGCTGCTGTTCGCGATGCTGCATCCAATGAATTGAGAATTTATATTGATGGAAAGTTGGAAGCGAGTTCCTCTGCTTCTTATAGTAATGGTTTTTCTTCAGCTACTGCTAATATTAATATTGGCTGGTTAAATCTGGATGATGGTTATCATTTTGGTGGAACTTTAGATGAATTAGCTGTTCATGATACTTTACTAAGTGCTATTAACATTTTACAAAATTATAGAGATGGAAAAGCAGGATTAGATTACTGTAATCCGAATGATGTTCCAATAATCTTAACCCAACCAATCAAAACTGCTGTTCAGGATCAATCATACAGCTATGACGTAGATGCGACTGGATATCCTCTACCAACCTACTCACTTGATGTTTTCCCGATGGGAATGACAATAAATAATTCAACTGGATTGATTCAATGGACACCAAGTGATACAGGCAGTTATAGTGTAAGAGTAAGAGTTACAAATTCAACCGGTATAACTGACTCACAATCATTTATTATACGAGTAAGAGATGTAGCTACTTGTCCTCCTAATCTACTTTCTTATTGGAAACTTGATGAAAATTCGGGAAATACTTACCACGATTATTATGATGGAAATGATGGTCAATCTGGTTTGGGTACACCTACTCCAGTAAGTGGTTTTATCAATGGTGGGCAGCAATTTGATGGTGTCAATGATGAAATAAACATTCCACCATCTGCTGATTTTAATTTTGCTTTAAATCAAAGCTTCAGCATCGAATTCTGGATGAAGAAATCAAATCCTATGACAGGTATAAAAGTAATGATAGGTCGAGATGATCACACAGTTTCTAACTTACACTGGTGGATAGGTTTGGCTGATGGTAACGCAGCATTTTATCTTGTCTCAAATAACGGCGAAAATCACAATATTACAGGAACAACAGTACTCACCGATGGTAACTGGCATCAGGTTGCTGCTATACGTGATGCTGCATCAAATATGCTTAGACTGTATGTTGATGGTCAATTAGAAGCCAGTACTTCCACGTCTTATACTAGTGGATTCACTTCAAATACTGCTAATATTAATGTGGGATGGATAAATCTCGACGATGGATATCATTATGCTGGAGATTTGGATGAAGTTGTTATTCGCAGCAGTTCTATGGACAGTTTAACTGTTGTTAGAAATTATCAAAAGGGTTTACTTGGATTCAATTACTGTTTACCTGCTGATCCACCGAATATCACTTCAATACTGGATACATCAGCAATAATAGGATTGGTTCACACTGACACAGTAAAGACGAGTGGTT
>CAZTJF010000021.1:0-67124 GCA_964613805.1 uncultured Ignavibacteriaceae bacterium
TTAAATGTTCTTTAAATCTAAATCCCATTTACACAAATTATTTTACAGACTCGAAAAATTGGAGCAAACCGCACAGAATTTAAACAAAATTATTTACACTCCCTTTAGCGGCACTTGTGCACAATAAGTTGGGAACATATCTGCGTCTGCTCTTTAAATTACAATAAGTAATCAAATCCTATCATGGGCTTCATCAATACAATTTTTTTGCGGCAGCTTATATCTTCACATATTCGCTGCTTACCTGATAAGCTACGGTCCGCACTAATTTACAGCGGACTCTTCAAGCGCCACATTTTTTGACTTATTTTAAATAAATCATCTTTTTTGCATCGGTAAAAGTGCGGTTATTGCTCCGAACCTCTAAACGATAAATATAAGTTCCTGCGGTTAATTCGCTCGCATCAAAATTCATTTTATAATAACCTGCTTCCATTAATCCGAAAAAGAAAGTTTTTATTAATTCTCCTAAAGAATTATAAACAGATAGTTTCACATCCGCCTTTTCAGGCAGCGAGTATTCAATTAGAGTGGATGGATTAAATGGATTGGGATAATTTTGATAAAGCGAAAATTCTTTTGGTGCCGTAATTTCAGCCTCTATAATCGAACTATAATTATAGCTTCCATCAAAATCAACTTGCTTTAGCCGGTAAAAATATTTTCCCGCACTGCTTGCTTTATCAAGAAAATTATAGTTGATGGTTTCAGTTGTAGTCCCTCTGCCCTGAACAAATCCAATCTTTGTCCAATCATTAATGGATGAAGCTCTTTCAATTTCAAAACCGCGATTATTTTTTTCTGTTGCGGTTGACCAGTTAAGAATAATATCATTCCTGTCTGCACGCGCAGTAAGAGAAATCAATTCAACGGGTACAACGGCTATTTTCATTTTGATTGGTATAGAAACATTTGGATTTATGGGATCGTTGCTTGCAATTTTCATATCCATGGAGTAATTGCCAAGCGCAAAATCTTCACTCTTAAAAGTTAGAACAACATCCAAAGTGTTTCCATTATACAAAGTACCGGCCGACGTATTACTTGAAAGCCAATCGGGTTCTGCCGCTATTTTCACTGCTTTGTTATTTGCGACATAATTTGAGTTGTAAGCAACTTGAAGCCCTAAGGTTCCGGCAGAATTTTCAATTCCAATCGTGGCAGAGTTTAGTGTTGCATTCATGTTGTTATAGTAAAATAATACCTTGCCGCTTGAGTAAAGAACTATTTGAAAAGTCAGCGAACCTGTTGCAGAATATTTTTGCCAATTAGTGAATTGCACAATAAATTTATTTCCATCCTGCTTATAATGAACAGTTCCTTGAGTTCTTCCATCAAGGTCATCCCAGAAAGGAGCAATAAATTCGTTTGGCACAGCCGTGCTTGGTATTTGTGCATTGGTGAAAGAGTTTGAAGTTAACGGTGCAAAATGTAAAAATCCGTTTGAACTTATATAAACTTGTGTTTTAGCATTTCCATAAAATTTAAAATTAAATCCAAGTGGAAATGGTCCTGCATAACCTTCATCTTTTGGTTCAAAAGTTCCTGTGGCAATCCATGAATTGACAAGAGCTCCTGTAGATGAAATATCATTCCAAACATACGTAGGACCATTTGGTTCATCACTGTCAATCCATTTGTAACCGAATGCATCCGGTCCGCCTTGTCCTTCTATACTGCTTCCATAAATTTTCCCAGGATTGTCCTTATTTTCTGCGATCTGGTCATTGAAAGCATTCGATCTTGGAATTAACTGATAACTAACAGCGCCATCAGGAAAAGTATTGTTCTCAAGCGATAGTTGGAAATTTAATGTTGAGCTTGCAGATGTTAAATTGGAAATAATAATTGTATCCTGAACAATTGTTTGATTTGTTATTTGATGCGAAATGCTATCTGGTTCAACATTGATTTGCGGTGCTATCCATGTTTTCCCAATTGCAACATTTGAAATTAAAGATCCGTTACCCCCAAAATCGAATGACCTAACAGCAAAATAATAAGTGGTGTTGAAATCCAAATTATTAACGACGAATGTTTCAATTGCTCCGGCTGTGTCAGGCGTTTCTGCGAAAGTAATTCGGGTTGCATTATTAAATGATATGCTATCTGTAATTGGAGATAATGATTTGCGAATATCATAAGCAACAACGCCATTTCGTGTTGTATCAAGTGGTGTTGTCCAACCTAATGTTACTGAATTTGAAGTTGTATCAATAACGGAAAGATCTGTAATTTGTGATGGAGCAACGGTATCTGGCGGTGAGGAAACTGAAAGTACCGCGTTAAAAACATTTAACCTTCCACCTGTAACAGTTATGTTATTTAATGCAGCAATTGAATCTGTTCCTGCGAGTAAAAGATTTCTAAAAGTAAGTGCGATTGCAGAAGGATTTAATTTGTAGGATTGCATTAACCCTGAATTAGCAGCAGCAAACATTAATGCAATAGCTCCTGTTACGTGAGGAGTTGCCATTGATGTCCCGGTCAAAGATGAATAGGAATTGCTTGGATAAGTTGAAAGAACAGAAGAACCAGGTGCGCCCAGATCAATTGTTGTTAAACCGTACGCTGCACCACTGTTTTTTGTGTCAGAACTTGTGGTATTTGTAACGGAAATCATATACGGACTTGGACATGCGGTTGGGATATCACCTTGAATATCCACATTGATATTTAAATTTGCTGTTGCACCGCAATTTAAAACACCTTGGGCGCCGAGTGAGTCATAAATACCACACCATAATGGAAAATTAGCTGGTTGACCATAATCAACTCCGAATGATGCATTGGTTGCCACAATAAAAGCACCGTGCAGACCGTTTGTTTCATTATATCTCGATCTCATTTCTAAAACGTAACCATAAGCAGCAACAACAGTTGCCTCAACACTTGAAGAACCGCCTACAGGCATAACCTTACAATTCCAATTTACACCAGCAACGCCAATTCCGTTATTTCCTCTTGCTGCAGCAATCCCTGAAACATGCGTGCCGTGGGAACTGCTTGGAACGTTTCCATTGTTATCGTATGCATTCCATCCTCTGTAATCGTCAATGTAGCCATTGCCATCATCGTCAATTCCATTGCTGGGAATTTCTTCATAGTTAATCCAATAATTTAAATCCTGATGATTCAAATCACATCCGCCATCAACAATTGCAACCACAATTGTATCTCCGAGAGCCGTGATTCCCCCGGTTGTTAAATTCCATGCTTCTGGTGCATCAATGTCTGCATCAACAATTCCACCTGATTGACCGGTGTTATTCAATGCCCACTGTTCATTAAAACGTGGGTCGTTTGGAGTAAGTAATGATGAAGATTTTGTATCTCTCTTAATAAATTTATTTGTTTCACCTTCTCTTAGAGCAATGTAGTGATTAAATTGAACTGCCTTAACACCCGGATTTTGTCTTATGGCAAATAACACCTCATCTTCTTCAATTTTATCAACATTGTAGCTGAACAACCAAATGTTCATTCTTCGTGATAGCAGTTGTTTCGATTTTAATTCCATGAACTGAAAGGCATCTGAAAAACTCTTAACGTTCACCCCGGCTTTAAGTTGAACCATAACTTCGCCCTTCACATAATCTCTATCTTGAGCATAAGTTAAAAAAGTAACTGCGAAAAAAAGTGCGGCAAGTAAGTAGATATTCCTCATAAAATTCCCTTTGAGTTAAATAAAAATCTGAAATGTTAAATTGAAATTAGTGATTTTAGAATTCATATCAGAACAACTGCACATGCCAGGAGATTTTTTTTCATCAAACATTTGTTTTGTCTTTTATATATTTGCCAACAATTTTATTACTAAATGGAGAATTCATGCGCTGCTTAAATATTGTATTTTTTACCATTGCCCTTTTTGTTTTCACTTCCTGCGAAAAAGAAAAGGAAGAACCCAAAACAACTGCCGAACAAGTTCCCGCAGGTGTTCATTCGGTTAAAGTTGCTGAATCTATGGATGCATCGAATTATACATACATTAATGTTGAAGAGAATGGAAAAACATTTTGGATAGCGGTTCCGCAAATGGAAGTAAAAAAAGGTGATGTGCTGTATTTTTCTAAAAGCATGGAGATGAATAATTTTAGAAGCGAAACCCTCAACCGCACATTCGAGACAATACTGTTCGTTGATGATTGCAGCAAAGGAATGAATAGCTCGCGAATGAAACAACCTCATCCAGTTCCGACTTCTACCAAGGAGGAAAAAATCAATATTCAAAAGCCAACAAATGGTAAGTCGGTTGCCGAAATCTTTAGTGAGATGAATAAACTAAATGGGAAAAATGTCATCGTAAAAGGCAAGGTCACCAAATACAATCCCGGTATAATGGGAACAAATTGGATTCATATTCAGGATGGTACCGCTTTCCAAAGTGATTATGACTTGCTCGTGACAAGTGATACACAGACTCAATTAGGACAAGTTATTACCGCTGAAGGAAAATTAGTTACTAATAAAGATTTTGGTTCGGGATACACCTATAAAGTCCTAATTGAAAACGCAAAAATAAAAACAGAGTAAAACTGCTGAGCTAAAATATTTTAAGAACGGAGCTGTCTATCAAGAAATGACACCCCCTTTTACTTTTCTGATTTCTTCTTGAAGTGTAATGACACCGAATTGATACAATATCTTTGACCTGTCGGTTTTGGTCCATCATCGAAAACATGTCCAAGATGTGAGCCACATTTTGCACACAATACTTCTACGCGAATCATACCATAGCTTCTATCTTCAATAAGTTTCACATGATCATTTTTAAGAACTTCTGAATAACTAGGCCAACCGCATCCCGAATTAAATTTCGCGTCAGAATCAAATAAGGGATTATCACAAGCTGCACAAAAGTATGTTCCTTCTTCAAAAAACTCATCATACTTTCCAGTAAATGGTTTTTCCGTGCCTTTTTTTCTTAATACTTTATATTGCTCGGGCGTTAATTCTTTTTTCCATTCCTCGTCAGGTTTTTTTATGGGAATATCCATATCCTCTCCTTTTTTTGTTTTAACAAGAGTTTGTTTTTTCTTTGCTAATAGCGAATCTTCTTTGTGATTTGAATCTGATTTTTTTTCAAAACCACAAGAATTGATTGCAAACAACAACACGAAAACATTTATTGATAGTATTTTTTTCAAAGGTGTTCCAAGATTAAATATTTAATGGCACAACAATTCTTTTACTAAGATAGTTTAATATAACGCTAATAATCTGTTGCTGAAGTTAGCTGCATCACAAAGGGTAATTTTTTAGGAGCTGAATAATTATGGTATGACCAGAATTTAAAAGAAAAAAACCCGTCTTCTTAATAAAAGACGGGGCATTTACTTTGGAATTAACCAAGATAAGCTTTGAGCCGCTTTGTTTTGGGTGCATGCTTTAAGTTTCTTAAAGCTTTTTCCTTTATTTGCCTTACTCTTTCTCTTGTGAGATTAAAGCGATCACCAATTTCCTCAAGTGTAGCAGAATGTTCGCTGTTTATTCCGAAATATAATTTTATAACTTCGGCTTCTCTTTCACTAAGAGAAGAAAGAACATTTGCAACTTCATTTCTAAGGGATTCGCCCATGAGTTTTTGATCCGGATTTGGCTGCTGATCATTTGGTAAAACATCAAGCAAACTGTTTTTGTCATCATCACCTGAAAAAGGTGCATCAACAGAAACATGTCTTCCGGCAATTTGCAAGGCATACGCAACATCTTCTGCTTTCATCTCAAGCATACCGGCAAGTTCTTCAGTAGTTGGCTGGCGTTCGTACTCTTGCTCAAGATCACGATATGCTTTACCAATCTTACTTAATGAACCAACCCGGTTCAATGGTAATCTAACCATTCTTGATTGTTCAGCAATTGCCTGCATGATGGATTGCCGTATCCACCAAACGGCATAAGAGATGAACTTAAAGCCCCTTGTTTCATCGAACTTCTCTGCTGCCTTAATCAATCCAAGGTTACCCTCGTTTATTAAATCACCCAAGGATAATCCCTGGTTCTGAAATTGTTTTGCAACAGAAACTACGAACCTTAAATTTGCTTTAGTAAGTTTTTCTAAGGCAGCTTTATCACCTTTCTTGATTCGGATTGCCAATTCAACCTCATCATCAGGTGTTAGCAACTCAACTTTTCCAATTTCCTGCAAGTACTGGTCTAAAGATTTGCTTTCTCGATTCGTGAATTGCTTCGTTATTTTCAAATGGAATAACTCCTATCTTATTATTTTATTAGGTTTTATTTATTAGACACTCGAAGTCATTAAAGGTTTCCCCATGAAGGTTGCAAGTTAATAAAAAATTCAATATGGTGATAGGAAAATCTTTACCCATCCTAACATTTTTTCACTAATGCTGAAAATGATTAATTTTGGTAAAAAACAAACATTTTTTGAAAGATGTAAATTTTACCCATGTTCTATTCGATTAAAAAGGGCAGAAAAATCCAAATTTTGATTACATTTAAAGGTGAAATTAAATAAGGGTAAAAAAATGGATATTTTTGATGCTTTACTTAACAGAAGAAGCATTAGGAATTATATGGAAAAATCGCTTCCAAACGGTGTAATGAATAAGCTTCTTAAGTCGGCAATGTATGCACCATCGGCAATGAATAACCAAGCTTGGCAGTTTGTGGTTATTGATCAAAGGGAAAAGCTTGATGAAATTATTAAGATAATTCCCCAGGAGCTATTAAAATCTGCTCAAGCCGCAATTTTAGTTTGCGGGGATCTTAATTCCGAGAAAAATATTGATTACATCCAGCAAAATTGTTCTGCTGCAACTCAAAATTTAATGCTTTGTGCACATGGATTGGGTTTGGGTTCTTGCTGGATTGGTGTTTATCCGGTGAGAGAAATTATTTCCGGATTGCGTGATTTATTTAATCTGCCGGAGCATGTTATTCCCATATCCCTTGTATCTTTAGGTTATCCGGCGGAACGCCCTGTTGCAGAGGAAAGATTCAAAACTGAAAAAGTACATTATAATAAGTGGTAAACGCATACCTAACAAATTGTAATTAATTTTAATTATTTCAAGATGAATAAAGATTACGATCCTAGAATGCATAGTGCTGAGCACATTCTTAATCAAACAATGGTTAGAATGTTCAATAAGGGACGTTCATTCAGCGCTCATATCGAAAAGAAAAAATCGAAATGTGATTATCATTTTGACCGAGAATTAACACAAGACGAGCTTTACCAAATTGAAAGCAAAGTGAATGAAATTATCAATCAGAATCTTGCTGTGACAGAGAGCTATCTGGAAAGGGAAGAAGCACTAAAAAATTTTTCCTTGGATAAGCTTCCTGATCAAGCCGGCGACAACATTAGAATAATAAAAATTGGCAATTATGATGCGTGTCCGTGTATCGGTAAACATGTCTCTTCCACAAAAGAAATCGGAGTTTTCAAAATCATCTCTTCCAGCTTTGAAGATGGTATTCTAAGGTTAAGATTTAAATTGAATGGATGATAGTTTTGTTAGCTCAGCTCTTCTGAAACAATTATCTCTGAATAAAGTCTAACAGTAAGATTATCAAATATCATTTTAATGCTTAAAATTTTAACACGCATAATTTTGCTTTTCATTTTAACTTCAATACTTGTAATCGAAGTTTATCCGCAAAATCTTCCGCCCATTAAATTGGATTTTTCCTCCTATGTTTTATCATCAGACGGAAGGTTGGTCGGATATATTGGCGAAAAACATCGAGTTGATATCAAAAATATTTCGAATATTTCACACGATGTTATTAAATGTCTTGTTGCAACAGAAGATAGAGATTTTTATGAACATGACGGCGTTTCAATTAAGGGACTTGCAAGAGGTTTGTGGAATACGATTACAGGAAACACGCAGGGCGGAAGCACTATAACGATGCAGCTTGCGCGTAATTTGTTTCTTACGCAAGAAAAAACCGTTTCACGGAAATTATCTGAGATAGATCTTGCGAGAGAACTTGAAAAAAAATTTTCAAAAAATGAAATCCTAGCACTCTATCTAAATACGGTTTATTTTGGTCATGGCAAGTATGGAATTTGGGCTGCATCGCAAGAGTATTTCAGCAAAACCCCCGATCAACTGTCATTAATAGAAAGTGCAACATTAGTTGGATTGGTGCAATCGCCTAATGGTTATGATCCGAATAAAGCGCCGGAGAAACTATTGAGAAGAAGAAATGAAGTTCTTTACAATCTTGTTGAAGTTGGGAAGTTGTCCAATTCCGAATTTCAAAGATTAAAGAAAACGGATCTTGGATTAAAGCTTTATGAAAATGCTGGAAGACATTTTCTCGAGTATGTCAGAAAAGAAGCTGTGAAGATTGTTCAAAATATGGGATTAACCCTGAGCAAGGATGAGCTTAGAATTACGACTACAATAAATTACGCTATGCAAAAAGCCGCAAATGATGCTGTTGCTGCTCAGTGGAAAGAACTTCCTCAATCAATGCAAGATTTACAAATTGGTTTGGTATCTGTTGAACCTGGAACCGGAATGATTCGTACAATGATTGGAGGAAACGCTTCGGCAGAATCAAGAGGATTAAATAGGACGACACAAATCCATCGGCAGCCGGGATCATCTTTCAAACCTTTTCTATATGGATATTTGTTATCGATCGGTTACACGTTGGGAACTCCTCTGCTTGATTCACCAGTTGTTGTTGATACCGGGAAACCTTGGGAATGGAGACCATCAAATGTTGACAATTCTTACTCTGGCAAAAAAATCCCATTGATTGATGCAATTGAGAATTCGGTTAATCTTGCCGCTGCTCATGCAATTACAGAGTTGACCTCTCCTGATTCGATTGTTTCCTTTTCGCATTTATTGGGGATCAAATCGAATATTCCTTCTTATCCGTCGATAGCTTTAGGAACCGGAGAAGTTTCTCCATTAGAAATGGCGGCTTCGATGTCAGTCTTTGCAAGCGATGGCTGGTATGCCGAACCTTATGCAATTGTAAAAATTGAAGATAAAAATGGTCGGGTTATTTACAGCAATCAAAATGAAAAACGGTTTGTGCTCGATTCGGCAACCACATATCTGTTAACATCTGCATTGGAAACAGTTGTTAATAACGGAACAGCCAAATCTGTGAGGAGATTTTATAAAGGAACCGCGGCGGGAAAAACTGGCACAACTCAAAATTACACAGATGCATGGTTTGTTGGTTACACTCCGTCTCTCTCTACTGCTGTTTGGGTGGGTTTTGATAATCCTTCTAAAAAATTACCGAAAGGATTTCAATACGGCGGGACTGTTGCCGCTCCCATTTGGGGAAGAATGATGGCAAGCATCTCAAAAAAAAATCCGCATATAAATTCTGAGTTTGTTCAGCCAACAAGTGTCGGCAATACACTTATTTGTGTTGAAAGCGGTGAGCTTGCAACGGAGTTTTGCAGGGTTACAAAATCACACCCCGTAAATCTTGAGAATCTTCCAGCACCATGCCGTTTGCATTCTCCGGTAGAAGAACATTACGATGTTTTTTATGGTTGGTAAGTTATAGCAACAAAGCCATTTTCTCCAAGTTATGTGATCCTTATCTAAGAAACTGGGTTTGTTTTTATTCTGAGTAAAAATTGATCACTTTTAAGATTGCTTCTTCACAAACTCTGCAAAATGGTTTATCTCCCTTTGAAAACATAATGCAGTCAATCATTGGTCTGTATAATCCTTTAGGTGAATATCCTGCTCCTTCAAATGCCCCAACTTTTCGGTAGTTCTTTGTTTTCTGTAAAAAACGATCAACTACATCTGCATGCTGTTTATCTTTTAGGTTGTATTCTTCCTCTGTTTCCAAAATTTCTTGTTTCGGTGCGCGATTCCTCTTTAGTTTAGCAACTTTGTTGTTGAGTGCTCTGCGTTCAGCTTGCCATTTGTAATCCATCTCTTCAAATTCCTTCTTTTCCCAAAAACTCGGCAAAGCAATACCAGATGAAATCCATTTTTTCCATTTAACGTTTGTTGAATCGAGAAGCGCAGTAATATTTGGTTCAACGGGCTCTAAAGTTGGTTTGAAAAAATCTTCGTATGCAGTATCAGAAGTGTAATACTCGTCTGCTAAGCCGGCAAACGAGTGTCCGAACTCATGAAGGAAGAGATACTTGTGCCATTGATTATCGGTAGTAAAAGTACAGCACCAATTATAGATTCCGCCGCCGCCATATTTTTTATGATTTACCATTATGAATAAAGCATCATACGGAACTTGGGCAGCAAGGTCGCGGAGAGTTTTATTATCCTCGGTAAGCAAATATCTTTCAGAGCCAAGCGAATTGAAAGTTGAATTGAGAATAGTATTCTTAAAAATATTTGCCGGGGGTTCGTCGCAGCCGCTTTCTTCAGACGGTTTGAACACACCATAAATGTTAAATTTTTCTTTATTTGATAAAAAAGGTTCTTGTGTAAATAATATTTGACTAAACTTTTCAAGATCGGCTCTGAATTTACCAAGCTCTTTGACCGTATAACCTTCTCCAACAATTGCCACGTCAACTTTCTTTTGCGGATCGCCATTATAGACCGGTTTGAACACCTTAACAGCTTGATCAACAATTTTATCTCTGACTATCATGACGTCAGCTGGATCAATTTCTGCTGAAAAAATTTCTGCAAGAAGATTTTCTGCATTACGTTTTTCAATGGTGAATTTTATTTTCTCCTTAGGTATTGGAATCAATGCAGATTCGTGATAAGCTTTTTTAATTCCCTTAATTGCATTTGAACTTGTCTGATATTCTCCAAAGTAGCTGTCAAATCCTTTAGAGAAAATTAATCTGTTTGAGGGTAGATCGTAAACTTTTACATAATATTTTCCGTTGTTGAAATTATCAATTAAGTTTTTTGTACTACCCGCCCAAATTCCGTATTGATAAATCTTATCAATGGTAAACAGTTCAGTTTGGGAATCGCCAATGTGGTGATAATCTACTCTAATTGTTTCGTTTGAAAAGTAATCTTCAAATCGAATAATGCTTTGAGAAAAGGTGATATTAACCAATATTATGAAAAAAATGATTGCTGATATGATTTTCATTGTTAACTCCTAATTTTGAAAGAAGAATAATCTAAATTAAAGTAACTTTGTATTATAAGAAAGACTCTGTTTGTCATAGGGAAAATAAGAATTGTACTGCTATCAAATAAAGCAGTTCCAATTCAAAAGCGTATTCAACCATGATTGTGAGTCAAGCTTTTGTTAACTTAATGATAAAGTTTTGGACATTTAATTAGTTTATGACTTCCCAAAATCAATTTAACGAAGAGGGTTTTATACCACCGCACGGCGGTTATAAAAACTTACTCTCGTACAAAAAAGCTGAAATAATCTATGATGGCACGGTTTATTTTTGCAAAAGATTTTTCCCGAAGGATTATCGCACAACCGATCAGATGGTTCAGGCGGCACGCTCAGGCAAACAAAACATTTCCGAAGCAAGCATGGCATCTGCCACATCAAAAGAAACAGAAATTAAGCTTACTAATGTTGCTCGTGCCAGTCTTGATGAACTATTAAATGATTATAAGGACTTCCTTCGCACTAATAAATTGAAAGAGTGGGGAAAGGATCACCCTTATGTTGCAAGGCTGCGGGAACTTAATAAAAACCCAAATGGCAATTATGAAACGTTTAAAAAAGGTATAGAAAATAAAAATCTGGAAATTTGTGCGAATGTGTTAATTGGGTTAATTAAGGTTGCGAATTATTTGCTGACTAATCAGCTAAAACAGCTAGAAAAAGCATTCACTAATGAGGGCGGTATCCGTGAACGGATGACCCGCGCAAGGTTACTACAACTCAATAAAGGACAAAAAGGACGCCAATGACATTATTAGTCATTACTGTCATTTTAGTCCTTGGCATTTTATAACAAGAATTTAAATTTACAAACAAGGAAAATTTATGAAAGTAAGAGTAATTATTCTTTTAATTTTAATCGTGCTTTTTACGGTTTTTGTTACGCAAAACACACATATTATCCGAATAGATTTTCTTCTCTGGTCAATTGCAATGTCCGCAATAGTGCTGATCTCATTAATGATGTTGGTAGGAGTTATAACGGGATTCATAATTGCTAAAATGTTTGATCGTCCTTCAAAACCGCAAATAAGTATTTCGGGGAAAGATCAAACGACTATCACAAAGTAGCTTTTGTAATTTCAACAACAACACCCAAAAGTTACAGGGTTGTGTGAAAAATTTTTTTACTTTATAAACTGCTGAGCGTAATATTTGGCAGTTAATTTTTCTCCGGTGGTTTTCTGAATCATATCGTTCCAATAAAGTTTATTTCCCATAGAAAATATTTTTTCTTTGAGATATTTTCCGACCTCGGTTTTCCCGTTAAAACTTTGGTTCATCGGATCATTAGAATTAAGCAAATTCTTGTTTATGTAAAAAGACAATTGAGATGCTAACAATTCGCCCAGCATATAATTGTGATAATATGCGGGATATAAAGCAATGTGAATCTTAGAAGCCCAATCGGGTTCGTTTCTATTTTCAGGTCGCTTTAGAAGTTGATACTTTTCAACTAAATCCCACCAAAGCTTATTTAAATCTTGATCCGGATTTTCATACATGCTTTTTTCAAATCTGTAAACAACTTGAGCCCATCGGCTGAACACCAATTGTTCAAGTCGCAAAGAGTTAAAGCTTGCATCAGCTATTTTTTCTTTCTCAGCTTGAGTTATTCCAACAACATCAACCAGCCATTGAGGATTTGAAGCGAATCTTCCGAAAAGCATTGCAATTGCTTCAGTTGTGAATGTATGAGCTTCTTCTCTTAGTGACCATGGTAAGTTTCTATCAATAAATTTTGCATAAACTGCATGTCCATATTCGTGCAACATCGTGCCCATCCAATTATAATTCTGCTTTATGTTGCAGACAACTCGTACATCACCCTCGCGGTCAATATCGGTACAATATGCATGTTGATACTTTCCCTCTTTTTCGAATAAATCACTTTTTGCAATCATATCATCAACGTTTAAATCTATTCCGTTGAAATAATTCTTTGTCAATTCAACGATATCCTTGTTTTTGTAATAGCCATCCAAATCCACATTATAAATTTTCGGTGCTTCCTGGAAAAATCTGTTTTGATAATGCCATGGCATCAGTTCTTCCTTTGATATACGATAACGCTTAGCCAGAAACTCATCCATTTCATTTTTTACTTGAGAAAAAACATCCTTTGTTCGTTCATACAAATCATCAAAAATCATATCAATATCTTTTGGATCTTGTTCTGATAATTTTAAGCTCATTTCATGGTAATTAGAGTAGCCCAACTCTCGAGCAGTTTCGTTTCTCATCTTGACTAATTTCAAAATATCTTCTGCTACTACTTTCCCTATTTTTTTGCTTGCTATCCAAGTTTGCAGCAAAGTCTTGGAATCAGTGGAAGTCTTCAATGCTTCTTCTATTTGGTTATCAGTCAATTTCTTTCCTCCAACCTCGGCTCTGAATGTAGAGAAACGATTCTCGATCTCGGTTGACAGCTTAATAATTGCTTCCAATTTATTCTCATCAACCTGATACTTGCTGTAAGCTCTGTAAAGAACATCAAGCTGGCGATTCAGCAGATCATCTTTAATCGAATTGGATTCTTTAATCTTCTTCAATATTGCGAAGTCATCTTTGTTAGAGTAAATTTTGTTGAACTTGATCTGCAGCTCAGATGATTTGTCGTAATCTTCTGTTTTACCCGAAATCGTGGCGTTAAAATAAGCAAGTGCATAATCCCTATAAGCCGGGATTGCTTTGCTTTCAAAATTTGTTATGAATGTCTTGAGTTCTTGATTCATTTTTTCCTCTGATGATTGGCAGCTAAAAGAGATTAGGATGAAGATTAATAACACGTAAATTGAGTTATTGAGAGAACGAACTAAGTGCTGGCTGGTTTTCATTTTAATTTCCATTTTTATTGGCTTAAAAATAGAAAAAAACGAGATGAAAACTTAGCTCTTGGCAAATAATGAAAGGCATTCTTGTTTATTCAACAAAATTGTGCTAAGTTTGGTGCAGTTATTCGCCCTGTATCGGGCGTTTTTTGTTTGTATGAGTAAACTGGACGAAAATATTAGAGAAATTGTTGAAAAAGTCGTTGAAGGAAGCGGCTTTTTATTGATTGATTTGCTTTTAAGAGGTACCGAACATAAAAAGGTCATTGAGGTTTTTATGGATGGCGCACATGATGTCTCGGCAAATGACTGTGTTAACGTAAGTCGGGAAATTGATTTACAGCTAAAGATTTTGATGGCCAAACACCCGGATTTTCGGCTTGATGTATCGTCTCTGGGAATAGACAGACCGTTGAAGTTTCTCGGTCAATATCCCAAAAACATTAATCGTAAATTTGATGTTGTTTATCTATCTGGCGAGGAAACCAAAAAGCTAAGCGGTAAACTTGCTGCTGTTGATGGAGAACATCTGACTTTTATATCTAATAATAAAGAAATAATAATTAACTTTAATAACATAATAACTGCTAAGGTATTAGTTAGTTTTTCTTAATGGAGGAATAATAAATGAATGTTGACATTGTTGAATCCTTCTCCCAAATGGTGCGCGAGAAAGGAATTGACAAAGACGTTTTAGGCGGAATCATTGAAGAAATTTTTGGTCTGCTTGTAAGAAAAAAATACGGCGAGGAAGCCAAATTCGATGTTGTTGTAAATATGGATAAGGGCGACATCGAAATATTTCTTGAACGCGAAATAGTTGATCAGGTGGAAAATCCGAATCTTCAGATAAGTATAGATGAGGTGAACAAAAAAGGTAACCCAGATGAACTTGAGGTGGGTGAAGACTATGTTGAAAAGCTCCCACTGGCATCTTTCGGAAGAAGACTAATTATTCTCGCTAAGCAAAGCTTAAATCAGAAAATACGCGATATTGAAAAGGACATTGTTTATAACGAATACCAGGAATTACTGGGCGAAATAGTTGTTGGTGATATTTACCAGATAAGAAAGAACGATATTCTTGTTAATCACAACAAGAATGAACTTTTGCTTCCAAGAAATGAACAAATCCCCTTTGAAAAATACAAGAAGGGTGAAACAATTCGAGCTATCGTTAAGGAAGTTAAAAAGAACACTGGAGGACCCCAGATAATCATTTCCAGAGCAGATAATTTATTTTTAAGAAGATTATTCGAGATAGAAATTCCAGAAATTTACGATGGAATAATTGAAATAAAATCAATTGCCCGCGAACCTGGTGAAAGAGCAAAAATTGCGGTTGAATCACAAGATAAAAGAATTGATGCTGTTGGTGCGTGTGTCGGAATGAAGGGTGTAAGAATTCATGCAATTGTACGTGAATTAAATAACGAAAACATTGATGTGGTAAATTACTCTACAGACCCCACTGTTTTTATTCAACGATCATTAGCGCCTGCTAAACTAAAAAACATTCAGGTAGATCCTATTGCAAAAAAAGCTGTTGTGAATGCCGACAGCGATCAGGTTTCAATGATTGTTGGCAGAAATGGGGTAAATATAAGATTGGCAATGAAATTGACCGGTTACGAAATTGAGATTATCCGAGAAGAAAAACCGTTTGAAGAATATGAGGAAGATATCGAGCTAATTGATATTAAGGAAGAACTTGGTGCCGAAACTTATGAGTTGTTGATCAATCATCGTTATGATACTGCTCTTGAAGTACTTACTGCAGGACCCGAAAAACTTAAGGAAATTGAAGGAATTGACGAACAAAAAGCAAATGAGATCATTGAAATAATTAAGTCTCAGTTTGAAGAGGAAGAATAGCTTAATAAGGTTGCTTAAATATGGCTGATACTAAAGATAAAAAAATACGCGTTTATAAATTGGCTTCCGAGTATAACCTCGCTGCTGAAACTATTCTAGAGTTCCTTCAAAAGAAGGGATACGATGTTAAAACTCATATGTCTATGCTTACCGATGAAATGATTACGGTAGTAAATGATCATTTCAAAAAGGATATTGAGAAAGCAGAAAAACATTATAAAAAAATTGCGGAATTTAATAAGAAGCGTTCTGATAAGGTTGAAGAGGCAATATCCAAAACTAAAAAAACTCCTGAGGTTGAACCTGCCGCAGAAATTCAAGAAGTTATTGCTGAAGAAATAGAAACAAAAGTCGGCGGACCTGAAATAAAAGAAAAATCAGAAGCAATAACAGACGTTCCTATTGCTGAAGTTATCTTAGAGAAGATAGCTGAAAAAGAAATTGAAACCGAACATACTCCTGAAGAAAAAGTAAAACCTGCCCCGGTGGTTGAAAAGCGAGTTAAAGGATTAAAAGTCATCGGGAGAATGGATTTAGATGAGGGTGTTATAGTAACTGGCAAAGAAACGGCTCCAAAGGAAGATACGATAAAAGACAAGAGTGCGGCGGCTGGCGAAGTTGTAAAGAAAAAGAAAAAACCCAAGGCACGAAAGAAACTAACTGATGCACCCGTTGAGGAAATTCCCGAATCGAAAAAAAGAAAACGAGTTAAGCGTTTTGAGATTGACCAGAAAGAAGTAAAGGATACAATTAGAAAAACTTTGCTGAGCATGGACGATGCAGTCGTCTCTGCACGGGCAAGTACGAGGAGAAGAAAAAAGAAAGAGCGCGAGGAAGCAGAGGAAAGAAGAATCGAAGCAAAAGAGAAAGATAAAAGCAAACTCGTTGTGACAGAATTTATTGCGGTAAACGAACTTGCAAATTTAATGGGAGTTCAAGTAAGTGAAGTAATTGCAAAATGTATTGGGCTGGGCTTGATGGTTTCAATTAACCAAAGATTAGATGTTGAAACAATTACTCTTGTTGCAGACGAATTTGGATTTCAGGTTGAATTTGAAAAGGAGTATACATCCGAAGCACTCGAAGATACTGAGGATTTTGCTGATGAACTTAAGCCAAGACCTCCGGTTGTAACAATTATGGGACATGTTGATCATGGCAAAACATCTCTTCTCGATTACATAAGAAGTACAAACGTTGTAGCTGGTGAGTCGGGGGGGATCACTCAGCATATTGGAGCTTATAAAGTTGATGTCGGCAACGGAAAGTATATTGCTTTTCTCGACACCCCCGGTCACGAAGCATTTACTGCAATGCGTGCTCGTGGTGCTCAGGTAACGGATATAGTTGTGCTCGTTGTTGCGGCTGACGATGCCGTCATGCCTCAAACTGTTGAAGCAATCAACCATGCACAAGCAGCGCGTGTTCCAATCGTAATTGCTATTAATAAAGTTGATAAGCCCGGAGCCAACATTGATAAAATTAAGCAGCAGCTTGCAGACCGAAATGTTCTTGTTGAAGAGTGGGGCGGAAAATATCAATGTATTGAAATTTCAGCAAAGACAGGTTTGAATGTTACTAATCTTCTCGACTTGATATTGCTTGAGGCAGATGTTTTAGATTTAAAAGCAAATCCAGACAGACTTGCACGCGGTGCAGTTGTAGAAGCTGAATTAGACAAAGGAAGAGGAATTACCGGAACCATCTTGGTACAAAAAGGAACTCTTAGAATCGGCGATCCCTTTGTTGCGGGAATTTATTTTGGTAAAGTCAGGGCGATGTTTGGTGAGAGAGGTAATAAAGTTTTTGAAGCAACTCCATCAACACCGGTACAGGTATTAGGTTTTGAAGGTGCTCCGCAAGCGGGAGATACATTCGTTGTTGTTGAATCCGAAAGAGAAGCCAGGGATATAAGCTTAAAGCGTCAGCAATTAAGGCGGGAGCAGGATCAGAAACAAATTCATCATATTACTCTTGACGAAATAGCAAAACAAATTAGCATTGGTGGTGTTAAAGAGCTGGCTCTTATTGTTAAAGGCGATGTTGATGGTTCCGTTGAAGCTTTGTCCGATTCCTTAATGAAACTGACTAATGAAGAAGTTGTCGTAAGAGTAATTCACAAGGGTGTTGGCGGAATATCGGAAAGCGATGTTCTATTAGCTTCGGCATCTGCTGCAATTATTATTGGTTTCCATGTCAGACCAAATCTTAACGCAAGAAAACTTGCCGAAACAAATAAAGTTGATATAAGATTATATAATATTATTTACGATGCTATAAATGAAGTTAAATCTGCATTGGAAGGATTGCTTTCACCTGTACTTTCAGAAGAGATTACTTCAACTGTAGAAGTGAGAGATATTTTCAAAGTTCCGAAATTTGGAACAGTTGCCGGCTGCTATGTACAGGAAGGTAAAATTGCCAGAAATAATAAAATTCGTTTAATCCGCGATGGAATTATAATTCACGAAGGTGATATAACTTCATTGAGAAGATTTAAAGATGATGCGAGAGAAGTTGATGCTGGATATGAGTGCGGAATAAGTCTTGCTTATTTTAATGATGTTAAAATTGGAGATATTATTGAGGGTTTTAAAATTGTTGAAACAAAAAAGAAGCTTTCTTAATTTTTTTAGATAGCAAGTTGAAATTTTTTAAACAGCAATTTTCTCTATGATTAGTTCTTTAACGTCATGGGTTCAGCATAATATGGAGTTTAGAAATTGTCACACAGAATTGATAAAATAGAAAATCTCATCAAGGAAGAAATTAGTCTTATTTTTCTTTTCAAGCTACAAAACTTAGATTCGGGATTAATTACAGTAACCAACGTTCGTGTTAGTCCGGATCTAAAAAATGCAAAGATTTACGTCTCCATTTTCGAAAAAGAGAGACGAGATGCGGTTCTTGAAAAAATCAGATTAAAAACAAAATTCATCCGCTCTGAACTTGCATCCCGAATTACAATTAAGTTCGTTCCGGAGCTTAAATTTTTTCTTGATGATACCCTTGATTACGTTGAGAAGATTGAAGGATTGATAAAAAAAATACATGAGAATGATGATAAAAAGGGGAACGAATAGTTTTTCGGGCTGTGATTTTGCTTCTGGCGAAATCATGCTTCTTGATAAGCCGCTAAAGTGGACATCATTTGACGTGGTTAACAAAATTCGAATTGCTGTTGGTGTTAAAAAAGTTGGTCACGCAGGAACGCTTGACCCAATGGCAACAGGTTTGTTAATAATCTGTACAGGAAAGAAAACAAAAGAGATTTCATCATTCCAAGATTTTGAGAAAAAATATACGGGGTCTATACTTCTCGGCAAAAAGTCAAAGTCAATGGATTTTGAAACCGAGTTGGTGGGAAATGGTGACATCTCTTCAATTACTGACGAGGACATTTATAAAGTTCGGGAGAAGTTTGTCGGCACTATTTCACAGGTTCCGCCAATGTTTTCAGCAGTTAAGTTTAAGGGAAAATCTCTTTACAACATTGCAAGAAAAGGAAAAACAATCGAACTTAAACCGAGAGAGGTTACTGTTTCTAAATTTGAAATACTTGATATTGACCGACCACACATTAAGTTCGAAATAATTTGTTCAAAAGGAACATATATCCGTTCAATCGCAAACGATTTTGGTGAAGCACTTGGCATCGGCGGAGTTCTAAGCTCACTTCGCAGAACGGGAATTGGTGAGTATTCGGTAAATGACGCATTAACCATTGATGAATTTATGTTTCTTGCCCGCGAGTGGAAACTTGGCAAAGAGAAAAAACTTTCTGGGTGTGTTCAATAATTTATTGGATTAACAGCAAATGCAGGTTTATAAGCAATTAAGTGAAATAGAACATGACCCGAAAACGGTATTAACAATTGGCACGTTTGATGGAATTCATCTTGGACATCAGGAGATATTAAATAAGCTTTTTGAAAGAAGCAGGTATCACAATGCTCGAAATTTTCTGATTACTTTTAATCCTCATCCAAGGAAAGTAATTTCTAAATCGAGCGAAATTAAAATACTGAATACACCCGAAGAAAAGATTTCCACTTTAGAAAAATTGGGTTTGGGGAATTTGTTCATTATTAATTTCACGAAGGAATTTTCGCAGCAATCTCCGATAGAGTTTATTAAAAATTATCTGGTTGATAAAATAGGATTAAAAGAGATCGTTGTTGGGTATGATCATAAATTTGGCAAAGGACGAGAAGGAACTTACGAAACCTTGAGAACGATAAGCAAAGAGTTGAAATTCGGCATTACTATGGTAGATGAACTTAAAATTAAGGGCGGAACTGTAAACAGCACTAACTTAAGGCATGCGATTAGTTCGGGAGAGATAAGACAAGCCAACTCATATTTGGGCAGGCATTATTCCTTTAGCGGCACAGTCATTTCCGGAGATAAGAGAGGAAAACTTCTTGGCTATCCGACTGCGAACATTAATCTTGATGATAATGATAAACTTCTCCCTGGACTTGGAATTTATGCTGCAATCGTACTGATTGATAACGAAGAATACAAGAGTCTGCTTAGTGTTGGTAAGCGACCGACATTTTATAAAAACGGTGAAGTTATTCCCGAAGTTTATATTTACAACTTTGATAAGAATATTTACGGGAAACAGATCACGGTTAATGTTATAGAAAAAATAAGGAGCGAAGAAAAGTTTTCGTCGCCCGAAGAATTAATAAGTCAAATGAATAAGGACAGCGAGGCGGGAATAAAAATCTTTAACGAGATGTCCAGCTTCAAAACTGATTCGGCAAATAATTAAAACAGAATATAAATAAATTAACCCCGGTTGATTCTGGGATTACATTGTAAAACAAAAAATAGAAAGGTCAAAAATGACTAAAGAGGAAAAGCTCGAAATCGTAAAGAAATACGGAGCAAACGAAAAAGATTCCGGTAAAGCTGAAGTGCAAGTTGCACTTTTAACAAAACGGATTAACGATCTAACCGATCATTTTAATACTCACAAAAAGGATCACCACTCAAGACGTGGATTGATGATGATGGTTGGTAAAAGAAGAAAACTATTAGATTATCTAATGGATAAAGATATCGCAAGATATAGAACAATTATTAAAGAGTTAAACATAAGAAAGTAAAGGTTTATTATAATGGTTACGAAACAAATTGAAATTGGCGGCAAATTATTCTCAATTGAAACAGGGAGATTTGCCAAGCAGGCGAACGGTTCAGTTATGGTGAAATATGGTGACACGATGGTTCTTGTTACTGCAGTGGCTTCACCGGAAGCCAAACCAGATCAGGATTTTTTCCCTTTGCAAGTTGAATATCGCGAAAAAACTTCTGCCGCAGGAAAATTTCCTGGCGGATATATAAAAAGAGAAGGACGACCAACCGAAAAGGAAATTCTTAGTGCAAGATTAATTGACCGCCCAATTCGTCCACTTTTCCCCGAAGATTTTAAAAACGAAACGCAGGTGATTGCTTTTGTTCTTTCTCATGATGGAGAAAATGACGCAGATGTTCTTGCTGCTGTCGGAGCTTCTGCTGCTTTAACTATATCCGATATTCCCTTTCATGGACCAATGGGAGAAGTAAGAGTTGGAAGATTAAATGGTTCATTTATTGTCAACCCAACCTTTCAGCAGCTTAAAGATTGCGATATTGATTTGACCGTGGGCGGAACCGAAGATTCTCTGATGATGGTTGAAGGAGAATCAAAACAAATAAGTGAGGGCGAACTTCTTGAGGCGCTAAAATTTGCTCATGAAGAAATTAAAAAAATTGTTCGGCTCCAGAACGAGTTGAAAAGTGAAGTTGGAAAACCTAAAATGGCAATTTCGCAAGTTGAAGTTGATGCATCATTAAAGAAAGATGTTTACGATCTTGCTTATGATAAGCTGAAACAAATTGTTCACTCCATACTCGCTAAAGAAGAACGAAGCCAAAAGAACAATGAACTTTCAGAGTTAGTTAAAACCTCACTTGCTGAAAAATATCCAGAACAAGAAAAGGTGATAGGCGAAATACTTCACGATCTTGAAAAAGAACTTATGCGGGAGAGAATTCTTAAAGAAGGAATTCGGCTTGACGGAAGAAATACAAAACAAGTTCGCCCGATAACAATTGAATTGGGAATTTTACCTCGAACTCATGGTTCTGCTTTATTTACGCGAGGTGAAACTCAAAGCTTAACCACTGTAACGCTTGGAACGAAAAATGACGAACAGACAATTGATGGATTAATTGAAGAGTACACTAAAAAATTTATGCTTCATTACAATTTCCCTCCGTTTAGTGTAGGAGAAGTTGGCAGAATGACCGGTGTAGGAAGACGTGAAATAGGACATGGACATTTAGCCGAAAGAGCTTTAAAGATGGTGGTTCCTGCAGAGGAACAATTTCCTTATACAATGAGAGTTATATCTGATATTTTAGAATCAAACGGAAGTTCATCCATGGCAACTGTTTGCGCGGGTTCTTTATCTCTAATGGATGGCGGCGTACCAATTAAAAAAGCCGTTGCTGGAATTGCAATGGGATTGGTAAAAGAAGGAGATCAGTACGCAATACTTTCCGATATTCTCGGTAATGAGGATCATCTTGGAGATATGGATTTTAAGGTTGCTGGAACTGATGAAGGAATTACTGCATTCCAAATGGATATTAAAATTCGCGGCATATCTTTTGAAATAATGGAGAAAGCATTACAGCAGGCAAAAGATGGCCGGCTGCACATTCTTAAAATAATGAACGAGGCAATTGCTCAGCCAAGAGAATCATTATCACAATATGCCCCTCGGCTTTTAACAATGAAAGTTGATACGGATCAAATTGGTTTGATAATTGGTCCTGGTGGGAAAACTATTCAAGGAATGCAAAGATTATTTGGTGTTGAAATCGCAATAGATGATGATGGTACGGTTAATATAGCTTCTCCAAATAAAGAGAACGCAACGAAGTGCAAGGAGTATATCAAGAAAATGACAGCAACTCCTGAAGTTGGTGAGATTTATGACGGTATCATTACTAAGATTATGGATTTCGGTGCATTCGTTGAAATACTTCCCGGTAAAGAAGGTCTGCTTCATATCTCTCAGATAGATAACAAGCGAGTTAATAAAGTAACCGATTATTTTAAAGAAGGCGACAAGGTTACGGTTAAACTTCTTAAAGTTGAAAACGGTAAATTTTCTCTCAGCAGAAAAGAGTTATTAAAAGAAAACAGCAGTTCAAACAAAACGGAAGCAAGTTCATAACAATGAATTTCCGTATAGAAATTTTAACAAAAATTAATTTTAACACGTTCAGGCTTGGTTTATAAAGAGTTAAATCTTCAAATGATATTTTACCTATTTGTTTTTTCAAATATCGAAGAAACAAAACATATTAATCCGAGCTTGGATCATTTACAAACAAAATTTTATTTAATGAAATATCTTATTTCATTCAAAGAGTTTTTCCTTTATGGTAAAAGAAATTGTAATAAATTCATCTGCAACACAAACACGCGTAGCAATAACAGAAGATGGATCATTAGCCGACTTTTTTGTTGATTATCCTGAAAATCGCAGAACAGTCGGGGACATTTATTTAGGTAAAGTTGCGCGCGTACTTCCTGGTATTAAAGCCGCCTTTATAGATATTGGAATGAAGCACGATGCCTTCCTCCATTTTTCCGACATTGGCGAAACAACAAAACAGCTTCAAGACATGATCGGCGATGACGATTCTGATATTGATGAGGACGAGGAAGATGAAAGTTCTAAACGAAGCGATACTCAAAACAAGAATACTTCAGACAGTCCGCCAAGACCCTCAATTCCTAAACTGCAAAAGGGACAGGAAATTCTGGTTCAAATAACTAAAGAGCCTGTAAACAACAAAGGTGTCAGAGTAAGCTCTTCCATTTCTCTGCCGGGAAGGTTTTGTGTTCTTCTTCCATTTGACGGCAAGGTTGGCATATCAAAAAAGATTTCCGATTTTAAAGAACGAAAACGATTGCGCCACATTGCTAGAAGTATTCTGCCAAAGAACTATGGACTTATCATTCGCACAGTTGCAAAAGATCAAGCCGAAGATGCACTGAAGGACGATCTTAATAATTTGCTAAAAACCTGGCGTGAAATTGAAACTACTGTTAAAACCGAAAAACCGCCTGCATTAATTTATCAGGATATGAACACCACCTCCAGCGTTATAAGAGATTTGTTCTCTTCTGATATAACAAAAGTTTTTATTGATTCAAAAAAATTATACAAACAAATAAAAAATTATGTGCAGGTTGTTCAGCCCGGTTTGGTAGATAAAATAGAACTTTTCCCTTCAGGCACTTCAATTTTTGAATCGTTTAAAATTGAAGAACAAATCAAAACTTTGATGGGAAGAAAAATACCGCTGCCAAGCGGCGGGTATCTAATTTTAGAACACACCGAAGCAATGGTTGTTGTTGATGTCAACAGCGGAAGATATGCTAAGAGTAAAGAGCAGGAACTGAATTCACTTAAAACTGATCTTGAAGCATCGAGGGAAATTGCACGTCAGCTTAGATTAAGAGACATTGGCGGAATTATCGTCGTTGACTTTATTGACCTCGAAGAAGATAAAAACAAAAAGAAAATTTTTGATGAGCTTAAAAAAGAATTCAGAAGAGACCGAGCAAAAGTCACCGTGCTTCCCATGTCTGATTTTGGATTGGTTCAGATAACCAGGCAGCGCGTTAGACAAAACATTATGCAAACCATGAAAGAAGTTTGCCCATACTGCCTCGGCTCAGGTTTGTTGACCAAGCATTCTCACATAGTTTATGATCTTGAAGATTGGATTAAAAAATTCAAAAAGACTTCACGCGAAAAACGGCTTGTACTTAGGTGTCACCCCTTATTTGCGGCAAGATTAAGGGAAGGAAAAGATGTTTCGATTCTAAAGCTCCAATTAAAATATTTTATTAGAATTAGAATTGAAGAAGATAATAACATGCAGATCGGTCATTTGAAATTTATTTCTGCAAAAACCGGAAGCGAGCTTACTGAAATTTTCAATTGATAAACTTATTTTTAAATAATTAAACTTTTACGACAAATGAAAAAAACTAAATTTCACAACCTTCACGAAAAAAACGGCGCTAAGATTGTCGAGTTCGCCGGATATCTTATGCCCATCCAATATTCATCTATAATTGCCGAACATAAAGCTGTTCGAAACTCTGTAGGAGTGTTTGACGTATCGCACATGGGTGAAGTTTTTGTTTCCGGAGAAAATGCATTGGACTTCGTTCAAAACATTACCGTGAATGATGCCTCTGTTTTATTTCCAGGCAGAGTACAATATTCGGCAATGTGTTACCCTGATGGTGGAATTGTTGACGATCTTCTCGTTTACAGATTAGCTGAGGATAAATTTATGCTTGTCATAAATGCATCAAATATCGAGAAAGACTTTAATTGGATGAAGGAGAATAATAAGTTCGGAGTTGAGTTAAAGAATCTCAGCGATGATTATTCTTTACTTGCTGTTCAAGGTCCAAGGTCAAAAGATGTTGTACAAAAAATCTGCGACAAAAATCTTGACCTTGAGTATTATCATTTTACGCAAGCCAAAATTGCTGGAATTGATATGCTGGTTTCGAGAACAGGCTATACCGGCGAATTGGGATACGAGCTTTATTTTACTGGAGATGAAAAAACCGCTGAACATGTTTGGAATTCTGTTTTCAATGCCGGTAAAGAATTCGATATTCAGCCGATCGGTTTAGCCGCAAGAGATTCGCTAAGATTAGAAATGGGCTTTTGCTTATATGGAAACGATATTGATCAAACAACTAATCCTTTGGAAGCCGGACTTGGCTGGATAACAAAGCTCAAAAAACAAAACTTTATTGCAAAGGAAGTTCTGTTAAAAGTTAAGTCGGATGGTTTGAAAAGAAAATTAGTACCTTTGATAACAGAAGAGAAGTCGTTTCCGAGAAAAGGATATGAAATAACTCTACGCGGCAAAAAGGTTGGAATGCTTACAAGTGGAACAGTAAGTCCTGTGCTTGATAAAGCAATTGCATTGGGTTATGTTGAAACTCAATACGCCGCTGAAAATACAGAATTAAATTTTTTAATTAGAGGAAAAGAAATTCCGGCAAAAGTTACCACGCTTCCTTTTGTTAAAAAATGATTAACTCAAAATTGTCGAATGAAACATTTAAATTGCTGCTGATATGAAAATTAATGTTCTCTTTTCTTACATAAGCACCGAAGAACTGGCTTTTACAGGAAAAACCACAGTTGTAATTGATGTTCTCAGAGCATCAACGACAATAATACAAGCTTTGCAGAATGGTGCAAAAGAGGTTATTCCTGTTGCCTCGGTTGAATTTGCAGTTAAGGTTTCCGGCGGAATGTTTGGCGGGCAAACTCTTCTCGGCGGTGAGAGAAATACAAAAAAGCTGGAAGGATTTGCTTTGGGAAATTCTCCTCTCGAATACACTCCCGAAGTTGTTGGTGGAAAAACCATCATATTGTTTACAACTAATGGTTCTAAAGCAATTGTCAAGGCAAAGTTTTCCGAAAATTTATTCATTGCCGCCTTTACAAATTTAATTGCTGTGGCAAATCATCTTTTAAAACTCAACAAAGATTTTGAGATTTTATGTTCGGGCAGAGGAAATAATTTTTCAATGGAAGATGTAATTTGTGCCGGTAAGATTATTTCTGAAATTCAAAAAATAAATAACGGTGTTGAGCTTACAGATTCTGCAAAAGCAAGTGTCGCCTTAAGCAAATCATCTGGAAAAAATATTCTGACAATGCTGAAACAATCCGAGCATGGCAAAATTTTAATTGATAATGATTTTATCGAAGATATAAAATTCTGCAGCCGGATTGGCACCTCTGAAACAATACCATATTTAAGTTCCGGCGTATTGAAAGCACTTCAATAATATTAAATTGAAACAGCCCAAATATATTTTTATTTTAAATGGCCATTAAAAGAAAAACAAGACCCCAGCCGAATAGACAAGAAGACGACGGTCTTTTCACACTTACCAACGAGAAGAAGAAAAAAATTCTTGGTTTGCTGCTAATTGTCTTTTCGGTTCTTCTTTTTTTGAGCATAATATCTTATTCAAGAAATGACGAAAACTGGTTAGACACATTTTTCTCTGATCTTGTTAACGGTAAAAGCAAAGAGGTCTCAAATTGGCTGGGCATTATTGGCGCACATTTCTCAAACTTTCTTGTTAATCGAACTCTTGGTTATTTCTCTGTTGCATTCCCAATAGTTATATTTTTATGGGGAATTGCTTTTTTCAAGAAAATAAAATTCCGAACAATCATTTATATAACTAATTTCATTTTACTTGCCGCAATTATTCTCGCAAGTTTGTTTGGAATTCTAAAAAGTATTTTTGGCGAATCACCTTTGTTTGCACATCTATCGGGTAACGTCGGAGATTATTTTGGTGAGGTTCTTAAACGATTATTCGGTGGAATTGGCGGCGTAATCTTTCTCATCACTTCATTTTTGCTTTTGCTAATCATCGCCTTTAATGTAAAAATTGAGGGCTTAGTTTCATTTCTAAAAAGTTTCTTCACAAGAACCGCCTCCGAAGAAAAAACTAATGATAAAGAATCTAAGTCTGCCGCAGATACAAATCTTGAGAAGATAAAAGATTTAAGGCCAGCGAAAAAGAAAAGAAGAATAATTCCTCAGGAAGAAGCAGAAGCTAAAGAGGAAGAAGAGTTGGAAGATGAAGAAACAAAAATTCGAATCATACGGAAAGATGAGGAGGAAGCCCCCCTTCCAATTGAAACAAATGAAATTCTAAAAGATGAAATAAAGAAGGTGGATTTAGAAAAAACAGGAGACATCCTTCCGAGAGAAGCGCATGTTAAACCCGAACAGAACTTGCCGAACCAGTGGGAAGAAATTATCACCTTTAAAAAACCGGGACTTGAACTTCTTGATCCGGTAGTTGATGAAGATTATAAAGTTGCTGAAGAAGAGCTAAAAAGAAATGCTGAACAGTTAAAAGAAAAACTAAAGCTCTTTGATATTTCTATTCAAGATATTTCTGTTACTCCCGGTCCAGTTGTTACACTTTACGAAATTGTACCGGAGCCGGGCGTTAAGATTAGCAGAATTGTCGGATTAGAAAATGATATTGCTTTAGCTCTCGCTGCAAAAGGAATTAGAATTATTGCTCCAATTCCCGGCAAAAGCGCAATCGGTGTGGAGATTCCAAACGCCGAAGCATCTGTTGTAAATGCAAGATCGGTAGTTGGAAAAGTGCTCGATTCTAAATTTGAATTGCCAATGGCATTTGGTAAAACAATCAGCGGTGACGTTTATGTTACGGATTTATCAAAGATGCCGCATCTTCTAATTGCGGGTTCAACCGGTTCAGGTAAAAGTGTGGGAATTAACATGATTGTTGCGAGCTTGCTTTATGCCAAGCATCCTTCCGATGTTAAACTCATAATGATTGATCCTAAAAAGATAGAGCTATCTTTTTACAACAAGCTGCGTAAACATTATCTTGCCGTTTCACCCGATCTTGAAGAAGAAATTATAACAACCCCGCAGAATGCGGTTCTTCTCCTGAAATCAGTTGAATATGAAATGGAAAAAAGATACGATAAACTTGCAAAAGCAGGCGTTAGAAACATCGTTGATTACAACGTCAAAGTTGCTGATGTTGACAAGAGACCAAAGGATACAGATGAAATTAAGCATCATCATTTACCATACCTAATTGTTATAGTTGATGAGCTTGCAGATTTGATGATCACAGCTGGAAGAGAAGTTGAAGAACCAATTACAAGATTAGCACAGCTTGCACGAGCAGTGGGTATTCATCTTGTTCTTGCAACACAACGACCATCTGTGAATGTTATTACTGGAGTTATTAAGGCAAATTTTAGCTCACGCATAGCGTATCAGGTTGCAACAAAAATTGATTCCCGCACTATTCTCGATATGAATGGTGCAGAACAGCTATTAGGAAAAGGCGACATGCTTTTTCTTCCCACAGGTTCGCCTAAACCTATCCGTATTCAAAATGCATTTATTTCTACAGACGAAGTTGAAAAACTGACCGGCTACATAGAATCTCAGCCGGGTTATTCAAGACCATATTTTCTTCCATCTCTTTATGAAAAGAAGAAAGAGTCGGCAGGTAAATTTTTATCCGATTTAGATCCAATGTTTGAAGAAGCTGCCCGTGTTATTGTTCGTCATCAGCAGGGTTCAGTTTCTCTTCTTCAAAGAAGATTAAAACTGGGATATTCAAGAGCAGCAAGAATTGTTGACCAGCTTGAAGAAGCCGGGATAGTCGGACCAAATGATGGAAGTAAAGCTCGATCGGTAATTGTTGAGAATGAAGAACAGCTTGAAACCATTCTCCGCAGTCTATAATATTTTGTTTAGCTCTATTCCATTTTAACCAAATCCTTTTATTTTTAGATATAAAATTTTAAATCTTGATGAGAAAAAATATATCTTCCGGTGCACAGTGGGAAAACATTGTCGGTTATTCAAGAGCTGTCAGAGTTGGAAATGTTATTGAAATTTCAGGAACAGTAGCATCGGATGGAAATGAAGTGGTTGGTAAAAATGATTTGTATCAACAAACCAAATTTATCTTGAAGAAGATAGAATCTGTCTTGATTGAAGCCGGTGCCGCATTGACCGATGTTGTGCGAACAAGAATTTATGTAACGGACATTACAAAATGGAGAGAGGCTGCAAAGGCACATCAGGAAATTTTTGGCAATATAAAACCAGCCACTTCAATGATTGAGGTTAGTTCGCTAATTTCACCTGAATATCTTGTTGAGGTAGAAGCAACTGCAATTTTAGAAACGAAGTAAATTAATCAAGGAAAACCCGATTGGAATTTAAAACTCATCCAAAAACAAAAATTGGACACATTCATTTAACTGTTTCAAATCTTGAAAACTCTCTAAAATTTTATCGTGATATTTTAGGATTTGAAATAACTCAATACTACGGCGATCAAGCAGTATTTCTTTCTGCCGGCGGTTATCATCATCATATTGGATTGAACACATGGGCAGGCGATGGTGCAACTCCACCACCATCCGGTCATACCGGATTATATCACTTTGCCATTCTTTATCCTAGCAGAAAAGAATTAGCGAGAGTTTTGAGAAGACTTTACGAAGTAAATTATAAGATTGACGGGGCTTCCGATCATGGTGTTTCCGAATCAATATATATTTCAGATCCGGATGGAAATGGTATAGAGCTTTATTCAGATCGCCGGGAGGAAAATTGGCCGATTAATGCTAATGGACATTTAGAGATGACAACAAAACCTTTAGATGTTATTGCCCTGCTCTCAGAGCTTGACGAAGAAAATTGATTCTATAATAGTAAAACTTAATTAGATGTCATTATGAAAACAAAAAACCACTCCATTTTTTTTACAGATAAAGAGGAGAGCAGCAGCTTTTCATTATCCAATCAATTTGCCGAGCATCTCGAATTTGATTTAGTGCGCGATAAAATTACTGCAACGCCGGAAGATGCATATCATTCGTTGTCAATGTCTATTAGAGATCGCCTTGTCCGCCGATGGATACGAACCCAGCAAAGATATAAAGAAGAAGATGTTAAAAGAGTTTATTATCTGTCGTTAGAATTTTTAATGGGGCGGCTTCTTGGCAATGCACTTATCAATATGAATTTTTATGATGAGTGTTATAACATTTTGAGAGAAGATGGCTACAGTCTTGAGAATATTAGAGATCAAGAACAGGAAATGGCGCTTGGAAATGGTGGTCTTGGAAGATTAGCAGCATGCTACCTTGACTCGATGGCAACACTTGAGCTGCCTGCTTTCGGATACGGAATCAGATACGAATACGGAATCTTTGAGCAGGATATAATTAACGGCTATCAAGTTGAAAGGGCAGATAACTGGCTTAAGCTTGGCAATCCTTGGGAAATTATGAGACGCAATCTCATCTTCAAGGTGAAGTTTTACGGCAGAGTAATTCAAGACAGCAATAATCCCCTCAAGTTCAATTGGGTTGATACACAAGATGTGAATGCCCTTGCATATGATATTCCTATACCGGGCTATGGAACAGAGACTGTAAATAACCTCCGTCTATGGGAAGCTAAGGCAACTAGTTCATTCAATTTCCAGGATTTTAATATTGGAAATTATGTGGCTGCGGTTGCAGAAAAAACAGATTCGGAAACAATATCTAAAGTTTTATATCCCAACGATACAATAGATAAAGGGAAATTTTTAAGATTAAAGCAGCAGTATTTTTTCGTTTCGGCAACTTTGCAAGACATCATTAGAAAATATAAAATCAATCATAAAACATTTAATGAGTTCGCCGAGAAAACGGCCATTCAATTAAATGACACCCATCCCGTGATTGCAATCCCAGATTTAATGCGAATCTTAATTGATGAAGAGGGATTAGAGTGGCATGAGGCCTGGGAAATAACAACTAAGACATTCTCATATACTAACCACACAGTTGTTCCTGAGGCGCTTGAAGAATGGTCCGAATCTATTATGGGAGAATTGCTTCCAAGGCATCTGCAGATTATTTATGAAATCAACCGCAGATTTATAGAGCATGTGCGTGAGTTTTACACCACAGATATTTCGATTCTCTCAAAGCTTTCAATTATTCGTGATCACCCGGATAAAAAAATACGAATGTCCAATCTTGCAATAGTTGGCAGTCATACAGTTAATGGTGTCGCCGAACTTCACACCGATATTCTTAAGAAAACAATCTTCTTTCATTTTCATAAAATATTTCCTAAAAAATTTATAAACGTAACAAATGGTATAACACCAAGACGATGGTTAAAAACTGCGAATCCACTGCTTTCCGGACTTATAACAGAAAAAATAGGAGATAAATGGATAAAAAAACTTGACGATCTGCAAAAGATTGAAAGGTTTATCAATGACAAGGAGTTTTTAGAAAATTGGCGCGGATCAAAATGGCTAAATAAAAAAATACTCATTAACTTCATCGAAAAAGATTATGGAATAAAAATAAATCCCGAATCAATGTTTGATGTTCATGTAAAAAGATTTCACGAGTACAAACGGCAATTGCTAAATGTGCTTCACATTATCACTCTTTACAACAGAATAAAAGACAATCCGAAAAAAGATTTTGTGCCGCGCACAATTATTTTCAGCGGCAAAGCTGCACCCGCATATCTTGCGGCAAAGCTAATCATTAAACTGATTAACTCTGTTGCCGATGTGGTGAACAATGATAAGGTCGTTGGCGATAAGCTAAAAGTTGTTTTCATAAAAAATTATTCGGTTTCACTTGCCGAAAAAATTATTCCCGCATCTGAACTTTCAGAACAAATTTCAACCGCAGGATTTGAAGCATCTGGTACAGGCAATATGAAATTTGCATTGAACGGTGCTCTCACAATTGGCACTATGGACGGCGCTAACATTGAAATTAGAGAAGAAGTTGGAGAGGATAATATTTTCATTTTCGGCTTGCTTGCAGATGAAGTGCTGAAATTAAAAAATAATGTTTACCATCCAAGAGATTTTTATGAGAAAGATGCTGAGTTGAAAAGAGTGATTGATATGATTGCTTCTGATTACTTCAATAGAAAAGAACCGGGTTTGTTCGGATCAATCGTTGATTCATTGTTAAATGTGGACTACTATTGTCTCTTAGCAGATTATCGTTCATACATTGACACCCAAGAAAAAGTAAATGAACTTTACAATGATTTAGACAAATGGACACAGAAATCTATTTTGAATGTCGCGAGAATCGGGAAATTCTCAAGCGACCGTTCAGTTCAAGAGTATGCTAAAAATATTTGGAAAGTTAAACCAATAAAATTAAAGATAGAGTAACTTCTCCCTCCTTTTATCCTCATTATCACCACGATAACGTAGAGGCGGTTTATCGTGGTTTTAGCCCCGCTTTGGTTAAAAAATTGAAATCTCCTATTTTTTAACCACTTTATTATAACATTATAAACAATGAGTAAAAACGAACAATTAATCCCCATTGAAAGAATTTCTTCAAAGATATATTTAATCCGTAGTGAAAAGGTCTTGTTAGACGTAGATTTGGCAAAACTCTACGGTGTTCAAACAAAACATCTTATTCAGGCTGTTAAGCGGAACATCGGTCGCTTTCCGGAAGATTTCATGTTTCAACTTTCAAAAGAAGAGTTTATTAATATGAGGTCACAAATTGTGACCTCAAGTTGGGGAGGACGAAGATATTCTCCCTTCGCATTCACAGAACAAGGCGTTGCTATGCTTTCATCAGTATTAAACAGTAAGCGAGCTATTAATGTTAACATCGCAATTATGCGGGCGTTTGTAAAGATGCGCAAAATTTTAGAAAGTAACGAATCTCTCGCTAAGAAGTTGAAGCAGCTTGAAAAAGAGACCAAAGAAAAATTTGCAGAACACCAGCAGCAGATAAGTTTGATTTTTGAGACAACCTGTCCGCCGAAGTATTCATACGTAGGTGGATCAAAGAGCTTGTGACCGAAAAGGAAAAACCAAAACGCAGAATTGGATTTTAACCTCTGCTGCTTGTATGAATAAATTTAACATAACACATATTTTAATCTACCCCATCAAATCGCTTGGAGGAATTTCGCTTCAATCCGCTAAGGTTGAAGAACGCGGATTGCAGCATGACCGACGCTGGATGCTTGTTGATAAAAATGGGATGTTCTTAACTCAAAGAGAATATCCGCAAATGGCTTTACTTCAAGTCAACTTACAGGATGAAACATTAATCGTATCTCATAAATCAAAACCAATTTCCAACCTCCAACTTCCTACCTCCGACACCCAACCTCCAACCACCAAATTAGTGGTTAACATTTGGAATGATGTCGTCATTGCTAAAAAGGTTTCCCTTGATGCCGACTTGTGGTTTTCTGATGCGCTCGGATTTGACTGCCAGCTTGTTAAAATGGAAGATGATTCAGATAGATTCACCGACAAAAAATACACGCTCGAACCAAAACAAGTAAGCTTTGCCGACGCATATCCCTTTTTAATTATCGGACGAGAATCTCTCAACGAACTAAACCGCAGATTAAAAGATCCGCTTCCGATGAATCGCTTTCGTCCCAATTTTGTTTTTAGCGGCGGCGAATCATTTATTGAAGATACATGGAAAGATTTTATGATCGGCGATTTGAAATTCCGTGCAGTAAAACCATGCTCACGATGCGTCGTAACAACAGTTAACCAAACCACTGCCGAAAAAGGGAGCGAACCGCTTGAAACTCTTGCTAAGTTTAGAAAAGTCGGAAATAAAGTTATGTTTGGAATGAATGTGGTGGGATTGGGAACTGGGATTGTGGAAGTTGGGAATCGGGTTGTGCCGTTGGATGGCTGATGCTGGATTTTGGAAGCAAGGTACTGGGTGCTGGATACCTGATACCAGATGGAATACCATACCACATTAAAAAAATAGATTCGTCATGCATATTTGAATTCATTCATCTATTCAATCATTCAACCACACAAATCATTCAATGGATATTTACACTTTTATTCAAAACATTTCCTAATTTTTAATGTAAACAATTAACCCTTAATCAATTTTCAGAAAGACAAATCATCACTTGAATCCATGGTCTGGTGTTAAAGGACTTCCGCACAATATGTGGGTATTATTTTACACCACATTGATTAACCGATCCGGCACAATGGTTATTCCATTTCTTGTGCTTTACCTTACGCAAAAAATAGGAGTATCAGCATCCGAAGCCGGCACGGCATTGCTGGTTTATGGAACAGGTGCTTTTATATCCTCGCCGATTACTGGAAAACTTGCAGATAAAATAGGTTCACTTACAGTAATGATAATTTCCCTTGTTAGCACAAGCATAGTGATATTCATTTACGGATTTTTAACCAACTATTATTTAATACTCGCTTTCTCTTTCGTCTTTGCTGTGCTGAACGAAGCTTACCGTCCGGCAAATCTTTCTTTAATATCAGAAATATCCACACCGGCACAACGAAGAATTTCCATTGCACTTAACCGGCTTGGAATTAATATCGGCATGAGCATTGGTCCTGTGATCGGCGGATTCATCATTCTTTTAGACTATCACTTTTTGTTCTATTTAAATGCAGTTGCATCTTTAGCCGCCGGATTATATTTATCGTTTGCTTCGTGGAGGTCTGACGACAAAAGTGAAACAGTAAGCGAAGCTTCCTCACATCATACGAAGTTGAATTCCTCTGTACTTCGCGACAGGAACTTCCTTTTCTTCTTGCTAGCTATAACCCCCGTGCAGCTTGTGTTCTTTCAGCATATTGGCGGGCTGCCGCTTTATATTGTTGATGATTTGAAGTACTCAACTGCGGCGTTCGGACTTTTAACTGCAATAAATACCGTGCTTATTATTATTGCCGAAGTTCCGCTGAACAACATGATGGCAAACATAGCTTATGGAAGATCCATTATTATTGGGGCAGTGCTTGCGGCCGTTGGTTTTGGTGCATTGGCTGTTGCAAGAGATATTGTTCCGTTAGTCATTTCAATAATTATATGGACGGTTGGTGAAATGATTTTCTTTCCTGTTACTGCATCTTATGCTTCGGAAATTGCGCCGCCGAATAAACGCGGCGAGTACATGGGCTATTACCAAATGACATTCAGCTTTGCGTTTTCTGCGGGACCGTGGCTCGGCACTGTTGTGTACCAAAATTACGGTTCGGTTATTTTGTGGAGCGGGGCTTTAGTTATGGGATTGGTAACTGCAGTACTTATGTTGTTTGTGAGCGAAAGACAGAGTGGTGAGGTCTGAATTAGTATAGTATCAAATATCTTTAACTCAAGCGCGGTTAAGTTTTTTTGCTGAAAGACAATACCCCGTCAATTTTCCACCTGTGTTTATTTGACAAACCAAAAAATATTACGTAAGTTACGTTACGTAAATAACGTAACGTAAAATATGAAACCAGATAATCCATTTTTAGTAACAGGATATTATTCTCCCGAATATTTTTGCAACAGGGAAAAAGAAACCGAACGAGTAATTCGTGCTTTAGCTAACGGAAGGAATATTACTATTTTCTCAATCCGGCGGCTTGGCAAGACAGGGCTTATCGAACATGTATTTGAAAAGCTTAAGTCACATAAAACGAAATATCTTTTTTATGTGGATATTCTATCAACTACAAATCTAAGCAGCTTCATCAATTTACTTGCATCTGCTGTGCTGGGTAAGTTAGAATCAAAACCTGAAAAGTTTATTAAAAAAATCGGAGAGATTTTTAGCGGTATAAGGCCTGTAATCACTTTTGATCCAACCACCGGAACTCCATCGCTGCAAATCAATATTCAATCCGTTGAAGATGCTGACCGGTCTTTACAATCAATATTCACTTATTTAAAAGAAAGTAAAAAGAGAATTGTTGTTGCAATAGATGAATTCCAACAGATTACAAATTATCCCGAAAAGAATGTTGAGGCGGTTCTTCGAACAAACATACAGCGCGCCGTGGGTGTTAATTTCATTTTCTCTGGAAGCCAAAAGCATATTCTGCTGTCTATTTTCAGTCAATACGGAAATCCATTCTATCAAAGCACAGAGATGATGCAGCTTGAACGTATGCCTGAACAAGAGTACGCCAAATTTATCATGTCTATGTTTGAAAAAGGAAAGAAAAAAATCTCAAACACAACAGCGGCTAAGATTTTAGAGATATGCCGGCGGCATACATACTATGTACAGTTTTTATGCAACCGACTTTATGGCTTAAAAGACAGCGCAATTACAGAAACTCTCGTAAGAAACACTCTTGAAAGCACACTTAAAGAAAACGAACCGGTGTACATTAATTACAGGAACTTGCTTACGGAATACCAATGGAAGGTTTTAATGGCTATTGCTGTTGAGGGGAATGCGAAACTTATCACTTCAAAAGATTTTATTGCCAAACATAATCTCGGGACGCCAAGCTCGGTACACACAGCAGTGAGAGCGTTACTGAGCAAAGAAATGATCTACAAAGAACAGAATGACTATTTCGTGTATGATGTTTTCCTGGAAAGATGGCTCGAAAAAATAGCTGTGTGAATACGTTAACTGAAGCATAGTCCAATAATGCTTTTACCGATGTGAATATTTTTCTAATTGATTTTTTCCGTAAGAAAAATATGACTGCCAGGTGTTCTTAAGTTTATGTTACCTGCAAGTCCGTGGCTCGGCACGCTTGTTTACCGACATTACGGCTCAGTAATTTTGTGGAGCGGAGCTTTGGTTATGGGATTGGTAACAGCGATACTTATGTTGTTCGTAAAGGAAAAACAAAATGAAGTTAATTGATTCGGTTCTGTCACGGAGCCGGCCCCGAAGTGTCGCATAGGCATCAATCTAAGGTGAAGGAAAAATCTTATTTAGAAAAAATATCACAGCAAATTTAATCTGAATGCAGGGAAAGTTTTATAAAGCCAAAATTTAAAAATGCTAAGTAATGATTGCTAATAAGTCTCTCCCTTCTCAAGGGAGAGATTAGAGAGAGTTCTGTGATATATATAAAATCAGCGAACTCATCCCAACCCTTCTCTTGCCAAGAGAAGGGCTTGTTCGCAGAAAAAACTTTAAAATTAACATTCTGACAATTTATTACATTAAAAAGAGTCACAGTCAGATTAAATAAAATTAAGTTGACGTCTATGCGAAGTGTCGGGCAGGTACGACGACGCCAAAATATAACAAAACACTTTTGAATACATAATTATTTTTCTAACTTAAATCATAAAGAACAAAGAATTCGTAACAATTATTTTTAAGGAAAACATAATATGATATACCGGAACCTCGGAAAAACAAGTGTAAAAGTATCGGCAATTGGTTTGGGTTGTATGGGAATGTCTGATCTGTATGCGGGCGGAAGATCAAACGATGCCGAAAGCATTAATACTATCCAGCGCGCAGTAGAGCTTGGTATAAATTTTTTGGATAGCGGAGATTACTATGGGATGGGACATAATGAAGAACTTATTCGCGAAGCAAAGAAAAAATTTTCACGCGATAAATTATTTATAGCGTTTAAATTTGGAGCTATGCGTAACCACGACGGAAACTGGACCGGAGTTGACACACGTCCCACTTCAATAAGAAATTATTTATGTTACAGTCTTTTCCGACTGGGTGTAGACTATATTGATATGTATTATCCCGGTCGTGTTGATCCAAATGTGCCGATTGAAGATACCGTAGGAACATTAGGCGAGTTGGTTAAAGAAGGTAAGATCAGATTTGCAGGATTATCGGAAGCCGGGCCTGATACACTCCGGCGTGCTTACAAGGTCTATCCTATTTCGATGCTTCAAACTGAATACAGTTTGTGGACACGTGAACCTGAAACAGATGTGCTTCCTGTTTGTCGTGAGCTCGGTATTAGTCTTGTTGCATATTCCCCTCTTGGCCGAGGATTTTTAACCGGAGCTTTTAAGAATCCCGGGGAAGTTCCCCCCGATTTCAGAAAATTCCTTCCTCGTTTCCAGGCTGAAAACTTTGAGAAGAACAGAAAATTAGTTGATAAAATATCCTTAATTGCAAAAGAAAAGAAAGCAACACCTGCACAGATTTCGCTTGCCTGGCTTCTTGCACAGGGGGAAGATATCATTCCTATTCCCGGTACAAAACGAGTTGAACGCCTTGAAGAAAACATAAAAGCAATTGATATTGAATTAAGCAAAGAAGACCTTCAAATGATTAATGATGCAGCGCCTATTGGTGCGGCGGCAGGGACAAGGTATCCGGCTCCTCTAATGACAACAGTAAATAAATAGAGAAGCCCAAGTGAAAAACATATTGAAATACTTAATTATCATTTTATTATTCTCATCAGTAATCACTGCGCAGGAAGTTAAGCACGCTCCGGGAGATTATGTTACTGTTAACGGCAAAAAATTTTGGTATGAGGTTGAAGGAAAAGGCAATCCAATACTTTTAATTCCGGGCGGACCGGGAAATTCTCATATTTACTTTCATCCTTGGTTTTCAGAATTGGCTAAAAATTTTAAGGTAATTTATTTTGATGCTTACGGCAGAGGAAAATCTGAGCGCGCAAAATCTCCGGATCAATATTCATTCAAAGGAGATGTGGAAGATATTGAGGCGCTGCGCAAAGCTTTAGGTTTTGATAAGTGGACTGTTCTCGGACATTCGTATGGCGGAATGGCCGCTCAGCAGTATGCGCTCGATTATCCGAACTCCGTTGACAAATTAATATTGGTAAGCACTTTTTACAGCGGAGAAATGTGGCAGGAGAATGATAACAGCTCCAACTATGAAATAAGAAATCAATATCCCGAGATCTGGCAAAAAGTTATGGAGCTAAGAGACGAGGGAAAAACTTCAAGCTCACAGGAACATGTTGATGCCTACTCTGTTCCTTCCGGATTGCTGTATTTTTATGATGCTTCGAATGCATATAAAGTAAGCAGAGATTCTCTTTCGATGAATACGGATGTTTATTACCAGATAGCGGGAAAGGATGCAGACTTTCTGATAAGCGGCGATATTGGTAAACTTGATTTTAGAGATAAGCTGAAAGATTTAAAGATGCCAATGCTGATTTTACAGGGGCGGTTTGATAGAATTTCAATTCCAAGGTTTGCAATAAAATATAAAAGCTATGCACCGCAGGCAGAGTTTGTAATGTTTGAAAGAAGCGGACACGACTCTTTTATTGAAGAACCGGATAAAACATTTAAAGTGATTGGGGATTTCCTTAAAAGATAGCGATGACTTTGCTGAATTTAAGTCGCTGGTAAATGAAATTTGGAGTATCTTATCATGAAAAGAAGATTAGATATTAAAGGGGCCCCATTTAAAATCGGCGACATAATCAGAGTATTGAATAATCCGAATGAAGATGAAACTTTTAATAATCGTCTATCTGGCAAGGTGGGCCCTATCGAATACTTTGAATATGATTGCGGTTGTGGGCAGACATTTCCTGAAGATCCAATGATAGGAGTTCGTTTTTCAAATGGTAAGTCTGAAGAATTTTGGAAGGAAGAAATCAAATTAATCACTTCTTCACATATTGCCCCCGACCCTTAAACTCAATAAAATCTCTGTCTCTGAGGACTTGTAATTGTTGGCGAATTTTATCTTTAACAAAGTTATTGCCCGGAAATTTACGTTGCAATTCTTTCTCAAAGTAGTAAACTTCATTCAGCGAAAAACTCTTATTTTGAATTTTATCAATCACCCTCATAACCTCTATTGTCCAACCTCTTGCTTCTTTCCTTTGCTTTGCTAAGAATGATGTCTTCGTCCAGTTCTTTAATACTTCCGATTTGGAATTAATTTTATTGTCCTTAATAAAAAATATTTTTCCCGACTCGGGAATATCTTTAAGCAAAATGTTACAACCTGTCCACCCTGCTCTTCTTGCATTAATCCCTAGGGGTTTTCTCTTTTCAATAATATCATTTACAAAATAATATTTTGGGATGACAAGGAAATTCTTTATGATCAAGTCCCTATTTGAATAATTTAGAAAAAAGAAGTTGGGATTATTTTCGGAATTTATACGCTTCAACATGGTCGAAAATGCACCGTTAATAATTTTCTCTGCAAATGAATCCTTTTTGCTTTTCAACTCATATTCTGCCTGACATTTATGACAATAGAAATCAGCAACAGGGGAATTGTTTTCAAAATTATTCAGTCTTTCATTCCCACAAGATGGACAATAAGCATTATTCCCAACCCAATTTTCCGTTACAACTCTTGCTATTTGAGATGAGCTGTGGTATTTCTGTGCTATTGATATGTCAAGTCTCAAATCCATTTTGGGATGATCATTCTAATTATTTTAAGCTTACTCGTAACCTTACTTATAAAAATAAGACAAAAAAATATTGTTTATCTAATTTTCACAACCCTTAATTCAATTTACAATATTTTGTGTTAGGTTTGCTTCGCTATCGTTTGCGCACCCCACTTCTAACCCCCCAGCCACCATCCTCCCAAAACCGCCCGCTTTACATCACATAAATTTTTGTATTTTTTAATAAATTATTAAATATTGCTCAAAAGATTAACTGTTATAAATCAAATAATCATCAAGGGAAAAAATGACAATAAAAGCCAGCTCACCCGAAGAGTACATCAGTAAAGTGCCGGAAGACCGAAAAGAAGCTATGTCAAAACTGAGACAAACCATTTTGAAGAACCTTCCTAAAGGTTTTGCAGAAGGTATGAACTACAATATGATTGGATACTTTGTTCCGCATTCTGTTTATCCGAACGGTTACCACTGCGACCCGAAACAGCCGCTGCCGTTTATAAGCATTGCTTCACAAAAACATTTTATAGCTTTTTATCACATGGGCATGTATGCAAATAAGAAGCTTTTGGATTGGTACACAAAAGAATATCAGAAGCACTGTAAAACAAAACTGGATATGGGAAAAAGCTGCGTCCGGTTTAAGAAAGTGAATGATATTCCCTACAAGCTGATCGGCGAGCTTACAAAAAAAATGAGCGCCGCAGAGTGGATAAAAATTTATGAGGCGAATTTTAAAAGAAAATAAGATGCTGGATGCTTGTCCGCTTCTGGCGGACTGGATGTCAACCTTCGGTTGATAAACTGGATGCTGGGTATTGGTTGCAGAACACTGATCACAGGTTAACAGATACCAAATTCCAGGTAAAACAACAAGATTTGTAAAAAAATAAAAAAGTTCTTGACAAGCGGGGAAAAATACTTTATCTTTACTTTGTAAATTAAAGTACTTTATAAAAGAGGTTGAAATGGATGAAAAAACGGCTTTAGAAGAATTACAGTTCATACGTAAAATTGTGGACGAGGGTAAAAGAAGTGTCGTTTACAACGGCAAAGATTATATCTTCTGGGGAATAATCGTAATAGCCGGCATGATGGCAACTTTTATTGCCCACATGAATCATCTTTATTTTAATTACTTTCTAATTTGGGTTGTGTTAATTCCTATTGGCTGGGCTTATTCCCTTTACAATCGAAGGGAACATAAAATTAAATTCCCATCCACTTATGCAGGAAAACTGATTGCTGCTGTTTGGGGCTCTGCAGGAATTGCAATGACGATAATCGGATTCATCGGAACATCTTCAGGAACAATTAAACCAATGGCAATAAGTCCCATACTATCAATTATTATGGGAGCAGCTTATTACATCTCGGGAAAAATAGTAGATATAAAGTGGATCTCTATGTTATCTCTTGGCTGGTGGATAGGCGGTATAGTATTACTTTACGTCACTAATGTTTATTCGTTTTTAATCATGGCTCTGCTGATGCTTTTCTTCCAAACAATTCCCGGAATCATCATTTACAAAAATTACAAAGAGGAAATGGCAGCTGAGCAATGAGCGAGTTCGACCATCAGCAAATAGATGATATAATTCATTCAAGAATCCGTCTTGCGATAGTTTCACTTTTAATTAGTGTTGAGGAAGCAGAGTTTAATTTCATAAAAGATAAAGTGAATACAACCGATGGCAACTTAAGTGTTCACATAAAAAAATTGGAAGAAGCAGGATATGTTTCGGTGAAAAAAGAATTTGTTGACAGAAAACCAAGAACAACTTACGGGCTTACTAAAAACGGAAGAAAAGCTTTTGAGAATTATCTGGATCATTTGGAAAAACTTATAAAGAAATAAAATTTTTTAGTCACATACTTTGAAAAATAAAGTACTTTAATAATCATTCAATCACAATCGGAGGTTCAAATGAAAACTTCAATAAAAAAACTGGCTCTTGTTACTTTCATCCTTTCCTCTACTTTGCTATTTGCGGGTCAAAGCAGACTCAATCAGGATAGTTTACTGGAAGGAATAAGTCTTGCCGAGAAAGCAATTATAGCTTACAACAAAGATTTGCTTCTTCAGGCAAGAGAAATTTTTCTGAAAGAAAATTCAAACCCCACAGCATTTTATTATCAAACATATTGCGAGTACAAGCTTCTTGAAATGAGTTTGCGTCCCGGCAACGAAGATCTTTACGACAAATATTATGAGGATGCAGTTGCCCATGCAGAGCAGATATCAGCGGTAAAAGAATACGAGTCCGAAGGAAAAACTTTGCTTGCAGGAATATATATGATGAAAATAGCTAACAGTTCAATGTCAGCGGTGACACTTTCACCCAAAACTCACTCTCTTTTAGATGATGCACAAAAGAGTGATCTAAGCAATCCTCGTCCATATATAATTCGGGGAATTATGAAATATCAAACACCTGGGATTTTCGGCGGCAGCTATGAAGATGCCGCAAAAAATTTCTCCAGGGCAATTCAGCTTTTTGAAAAGCAGGAAAATGGTGATTCTCTTAAGCCGCATTGGGGCTACATAGAATCATTGGCCTGGCTGGGCAGAGCACAAGAAAAGCTCGACAACTACGCTGCGGCAAAGTTTGCGTATGAAAAAGCATTAAATGTTGAACCAAATTACGGCTGGGTTAAATATTCCTTACTGCCACAGCTAATAAAAAAGATAAATGAAAAGTAAACTTAAACAACCGTATCAGGTCATTGCGAGTCCGTCTGCAGGCGGACGAAGTCTGCCTTGTCGGCAGACAGGCAATCTCAAATTCAACTAATCAACCTAAGATTGCTTCTCCCGATAGCAATGCCACATGTAGCAATGCTATCGGAATCGCAATGACAAAACAAATACTCTGAACATAAAATTGAGGTTTAGTCTGATGAAAATAAATTATTTAACGGCTCGTATACTTTTTCTATTGGTATTATTCTTATATCAACTTCTCGGTGCTCAAACCAAAACGAGAATAGAAGGAATAGTAACTGATTCAAAAAGCAATCCGCTTCCTTACGTAAATGTGTTTCTGTTAAATACAACGGATGGAGCGATGAGTGATGATGAAGGTAATTTCTCATTTGTTTCTTTGGAAAAAGGGAAAGCGTTATTGATGGCAAGTATAGTGGGCTACGAAAAATATCAGTCAGAACTTGATCTAACTGGTGCAAAAATTAGCATCAACATTAAGCTGATTGAAAAGGCAGTTAATCTAAAAGAGGCGATTGTTACTGGAAGTTCATATGGTTCAGAAAAAGAAAAAGGATTGGTGATCAATCGCTTAGATGTGTTGACAACTCCCGGCGGTGCGGCAGATATTTTTCAATCACTAAAAACTTTACCGGGATTAACGCAAGTATCTGAAAGTGCTGAACTTTACATTCGCGGAGGCGACCCTATTGAGTCGCTTACTATGATTGACGGAGCAGTTGTTTATCATCCCTATACTTTTGAATCAGCTTACGGTGGTATATTTTCTAATCTAAGCCAAACAGTAGTTAAAGGAATGTATTTCTCAAGCGGCGGTTTTTCATCGAAATATGGGAACGCATTATCCGGTGTTCTTGATATTGAAACACGCAATCAGCCGGCAAACTATAAATATCAACTGGGACTTTCATTAGCCAACGCTTCACTTTCAGTTGATTTTCCAATTGAAAAAGAAAAGTTAGGATTATACTTTGATTTTAGACAAAGCTTTACTAAACCTATTTTCTGGTTGAATGGCGGAGCTGAGCGATTAGTAGTAACCCCGACATCCCAAAATGGAACCGGCGGTATCGTATACTCATACTCGCAAACAGGCAGATTAAAATTATTCGGAATAATTGCTGATGACGAACAGGGAGTAAAAGTTGAACGAGCAGAGTATACCGGAACATTTAGCGGAAACTCAAAAAATTATTTTATTAATCTTCAGAACACTGATATTCCCCTGCGATTTTTAGTAATGAAAAATAGCCTGGCTTTCAACAAGTATTCAAATCAATGGCAGCTTGGATTGCTTGACCTAACTAAAACAGATTACGTTTATTCCTTCAGAAACGATTTTGAAATGTCCGTCACCACTTCTAATAAAATTCTATTTGGGGGAGAATATGAAAACAGAAAAGTGAATTACCTTGGGAAAATTCCCGAGGAAGATTTTAACATCAGCCCTGATGGGCAGGCAAAAATAATTGATGCAGTATTTTCCCGCTCTCGCTTGGGTTTGTACACGGAATTACAATCGGCAAATCCATTTGGGTTAAACAATTTTTCACTAACTGCCGGTTTAAGATATGATAAAATAGCAGGATTGAATCTAAGCTGGATAGATCCTCGTGCGAGCTTTGGTTACCAGTTAAGCGATAAATCAACATTAAAATTAGGGTGGGGAATTTTTCATCAGCTTCCTGATCCAAGATTATTTAGCCCAGTAGACGGCAATCCAAATTTAACAGCAATGAAATCTGAGCATATCATTCTATCGTACGATTACAATCTTGATGATCAGAATTCGTTTAGAGCAGAACTTTATCACAAAAAGTACAGCAATCTGCCGAAGGAAAATTCCAACTTGAACTACGATAACAGCGGAAACGGTTTTGCAAACGGTGTTGACGTAATTCTAAAAGGCAATTTACCATTGAACATTAACGGATGGATTTCGTATGGATACATCAACACAAAAAGATTTTGGATGGGTTTTGATGAATTGACAAGCAGCTCGTTCGACATAACCCACAATCTAACTTTGGTTCTTAAGTATAATTTATCAGATTCGTGGCAAATTGGCGTGAACGCTAAATATGCAACTGGCAGACCCTACACACCAATAATTTCATCTCATTACAGAAACGACATAAACATTTATGAGCCGATTTATACACCAACTAACTCAAGCAGATATCCCAATTACAAACGAGTTGATGTGAGATTAACTTACTTCAATCAATTATTTGGAAGCGTTCCTTTCATTGCTTACATGGAAGGATTAAACATTATGAATTTCAATAATATTTTTGGATACACTTACTCAACAGATTATTCCGAAAAAAAAGAAATCCAAAGTTACTTTGGACAAAGAATGCTTGTGTTTGGGTTTATGGTTACAATTTAACCTGGGAAAATCAATATGCTAAAAAGAAGTCTGTAACCTTTACTTAAAAATGTTGTCACAATTGAGAAATAACAAAAAGGAATTAAAATGAAATTGTTAAAAGTTGCATTTCTCGCTTTCATTTTCTCAAATTTTGTTTTTGCACAGCAAATAAATTTCAAATTTGATGAAGTACAGAAAACAGTCGTCATAGAAAAAGCTTTAGAGCGAATCAAAGTTTTACCTGTTGAGGAAAACTTGTTCGGATTAAATCAATTTGTGCTTTCTGGTTTAAATAATAATTAAATTAAATTGAAAGAATAATGACATGTTAATAAAACGATTTTTTTTGATCGTCTTTCTTTTCTCGTTACTTCAAACGGGATGTGATGAAACAAACACTAATTCAACAACAGAACAAACACCTTTATATTTTCCGCTTGATTTGGGAAATTCATGGACGTATGCACCGGCAGACACTTTTTTTGGCCAGCCCTTTACCTGGGAAGTGACCTATCGGAATGGTGATACTGCTACGTTGAATAGGCAATATCCATTTGGTTCTCATGGTGGGACTCTCACATTGATTGACCGGCGCAATGAGATTGATATAATTCTTGACAGTAATGCTTCGGCTCTTTTCTATCGTTTCAAGATAGGAGAAATATGGGACCACCGAGATCCATGGGAATGCGACGATAGTTCTCGGTGGGTATTTACATACGAATTGAATCCTATCATTACCCCTGCAGGAAAATTCTATAATTGTATTCGTTTAGAACGCAAGAGTGCTATTCCTTGTGCAGATGCAGGAACAATTGTTGAATGGTGGGCACCGGGTGTGGGCCTTGTCAGATGGGATGAGTTAAATTATTACGTTGGTGGCCCATTAACAATTTACCTCAAGAGCCACAGTGTAAATTAGAATATTTATTAGAAAATATAATAACATTGTTGATTATGGGCTTTGGGGTCGGATTCATAAATAGAGAATTAATAAAAGATTAAAGTCATTTGGTCGGTATTCGTTAGTCTATTGCACTAATAACATTCTCTTAATTATAAAACATTGGAAAAAAATCCATTAATAAAAAGAAAGGCTTGATTCAATGAAAGACAAAAATTTCAAAATCATTTATGTCGGTTTACTTGCCGGATTTATAAGTGAGGGATTTTTAGGAATGCTTTTTATGAGTCCTCCAATTCAAAAAATCCTCTATAATCCAAATTGGCAGAGTAAACTATTTCTTGAAATAACCCCAACGAGGGATTTGTTTCCTTCCGTTGCAGGTATAGTTGTATTAAGTATAGCACATAGTTGGTTCTTCACCATTTTTCAAAAATCAATTCCGGGTAGTACTTGGATTAAGAAGGGACTATTTTGGGGTTTAACAATTTGGCTAATGTATTGGGTATTTCAGGAGTGGTTTATTTACCACACACTACTTCAAGAACCAATATTATTAACTTTGATTGAATTGACGATTTTGCTTCTAGGCAGTTTTATAGAAGGTCTTATCATTTCAAAATTTTTGTATGAAAAAGAGCCAATTAATCAGAATTAAAATATAGTCGATTAAAATTCTCCTTGATAATTCGTAAGTAGAAAAAATGAAATATTTAGCAATTAAATTAAAAGTATGAATAATAAAGTGGACAAAATGAACTTTCATCACACATCGCCAATCCTTCGTATAAAAGACCTTTACAGAAGTATTGAGTATTACCAAAATCAATTGGGGTTTAGCGTTGACTGGACGCATGACAACAATTTTGCATCCCTCACAAGAGGCAATGCAAACATATTGCTTTGTGAAGGTGATCAGGGACTTGGTAAAGCTTGGGTATATATTGGAGTAGGTGATTGTGAATTACTTTATCAAGAGTATTTACAATCGGGAGCAATTATCAAGCAAAAACCAACAAATTTTCCTTGGGCTTTAGAAATTCAGGTAGAGGACCTTGACGAAAATGTTATTCGCTTTGGTTCTGAGCCAATTATTAACAAATCATAAAACTACAAATGAATTATACATACCTTAAACTTATACACCTTTTGGCTGTAATCGTCTTTTTAGGCAACATAATAATAGGATTGTTTTGGATGCGTTTTGCGGTAAAGACAAAAGATTTGAGAATAATCAATTTCACTATTACGGGTATTATCACGGCTGACAGGTATTTCACCATTCCCGGTGTTATCATTATTACTACCTTTGGAATTTTAGCTGCTGTTTATGGTCACTTCCCGCTATTACGGACAGGCTGGATTCTTTGGTCAATAATTTTGTTTTCAATCTCGGGGCTTGCCTTTGGTTTCAAGGTAGCTCCGCTTCAGAAAATAATATTAAACCTCACTCTTAATAATGAAAATACAAGTGATTTTGACTGGCATTATTTTCAAAAAAAGTACATTGAATGGGAAGTCTGGGGGTTTATTGCTCTAATAACTCCATTGGCAGCCTTTGTAATGATGATTCTAAAAATTCCAAATTAATTCAATCACTAAAAAATATTCTATAACATGCTGAATAAAGATAAAATCAAATTGAAAAATGTAGTTTCGCTATTGTTGTTATTAACCTCCTGCAATGTAGTCCAAAAAGCAGATACTGAATTTGATGTTTCTGTTCCAAACCCAACATTTACGAAACATCATCCTTTAGTTTTATTTGATGAAGCACATAATAATATGCATACTTCATCGGGAACATATTCCCCATTTGTTAGCTTAATAATCAATGATGGTTTTATAGTAAAACCAAACTTGCAGCCATTTTCAAATGCCCTGCTAAAAGATTATGATATTTTGGTTATTTCAAATGCCAAAGGCGGAGTTCATGAGCATAAATACAAACCGGCCTTCAAAGATGAGGAATGTTTAGCGGTAAAAGAATGGGTAAATCAGGGGGGTTCGCTCTTGCTAATTGCAGACCACTATCCAATGGGGTCAGCCGCTGAAAACTTAGCACAACAGTTTGGAGTACACATGTTTAACGGTGAAACAAGTGATTCAATTTATTTTGAAGGTGATAGCACATTTAAAGACAAACTTGTTTTCAGCCGCCAAAATAAATTACTAATTGAGCATGAAATTACTTCGGGAATAAACAAAGTCGTTTCAGATCGAGGTCAAAGCCTTTCTATTCCTGATAGTGCTTTTGTCCTTCTTAAACTTTCAAAATCATCTTACCAAAATTTACCTGATAGTATTTGGGAAGTGGGGGATAAAACCTACACAAGGTTCAATGGACCTTATTCATCTGATGGTAACTGTCAGGGCTTGGCTCTAAAATATGGCAAAGGTAGGGTTGTAATTCTTGGTGAAGCTGCAATGATTACAGCACAAATATTCAAAGGAGAAAGATTCGGGATGAACACTCCGGGCAACGACAACAAACAATTTGCTCTTAACCTCATGCGATGGTTAGCAGGTAAATAATCAAATTAACAAAATAAATATAGAAAGAATTTAGACAAATGAAATTTATCAAACCTTTTTTAAAATATTTTTTCAGGACATTTCTGGTAATATTAACAGTTATTACCTTGACACTTTTTTCATTTTGGGTCGAAATACATACCGACATTTCATTGCCAAAACCAACGGGAAAGTATGAAGTAGGACGGACAACATTTCATTGGGTTGACACTTCTCGTGTTGACAGCTTATCCCCACCACCTTATTCAAAACGAGAATTAATCGTTTGGGTATGGTATCCTGCTTCTGTTTCAAAAACTGACACAATTGTTCCTTACGACCGTGCACCTTGGGAAAAGGAGACAGACGAGCAAGGCAATTTATTGTTTAGCATAATCTTTGCAAGGGACGGTAGCAAGATAAATGCACACAGTTTTCTAAATTCACAACTAACAGACAAGCAAGCAAAGTTTCCCGTTTTAATTATGAAATCGGGAATTGGTACACTCGCAACCGACTATACGACTCTTGCAGAAGATTTAGCCAGCCACGGATATATCGTTGTAGGTTCTGATGCGCCTTACAGCACTTTTGCCATTATGATGCCAGACGGACGAGTGATTAACAGAACACATGAAGGTAATCCTGGTGAAACAGCAAGTATGACATCGGAGAGCACAAAACTTTTTAACCGGCTCATCTCTATATGGACAGACGATGCTCGTTTTGTTTTAAATACACTTGAACAGATGAATTCCACTGATACATCAAGCAAATTCTTTAACCGCCTTGACATGAATTCAATTGGCGTCTTCGGACATTCTTTTGGTGGTGCAACAGCTGCACAGTTTTGTTCATCAGAACCTCGTTGCAAAGCAGGTATCAACTTAGACGGTTCACCTTATGGAAGCGTAATTGAAAAAGGAATTGACAAGCCATTTATGTTTCTACTTGCCGACCATGCAAAAGAGAACGACCCGATAAGCGTTAAAATAAAATCAAACATTAGATCCATTTACAACTCAATTACTGCTGACAGATACTGGTTTTATTTAACAGGATCACAACATTTCAACTTTAGCGACATTCCCTATCAAAAGGAATGGCTTATTATGCGACTTTCGGGAGCGACTGGTTCAATCGGACGAAGACACGGGACAGAATTAATTAATAGCACTGTTCTAAATTTCTTCAACGTCTATTTGAAAGGTGAACCAAAGACACAACTACGCAATTTTATAAAAAATAAAAGCGAGTTAAATGCTATTACAGAATAAACAACTGTATATTATGTCGACAGTTCTGGAACTAAAAGAAAATTGACTTATATGGGTAATCAAACCTTTATGATTGAAGGAAGAGATGATTATAGAATGAAATTTCAAGAAAATCAAAAATCGGCAAATCATTACGATGTTTTATGGCGTGACGGAACCTCAGAAAAAGTAGTTAAAAAACGATAATGCCTAATCGCTTAAGAAAAAAGGCAAATGCTAAAATCCTGGCGGCATGTTTTTCTTAGCCCGCTCTAACACGAATAGTATTCTTTTTTTCTTTGTTTCCTGTCGCTGGGCATAGTTAACCCAAAAGATGTAGGTGTTCTGAGCGCCCTTACCAAAGTTCTGGAAATTTATCCAGGCTACCTTATCGGACATTAAAACTTTCTTCATCTCTTCGGATATTTCGTAGTCGCGCCTTGTTGTGGTATAAGCATTCTGCCACCAGCCGCTTTTCTTTGCATCTTTAATTTTTGCTAAGCCTGCATCCGTCATTTTACCTTCCTCAATCATTCTCTTTACTCTTTCCTTATTCACGTTCGACCAATAGCTTCTTGGTTTTCTTGGAGTGTAACGCTGTGCATGCTTCTCATCGTCAATCCGTTTTACGATTCCGTCTATCCAGCCAAAACAGAGCGCTTCTTCTACAGCTTCTGCATACCGCAGAGATTTCTTCTTAGTGTGAACTTTGTAAAATAAAACCCACACTTCTTTTTGCTTGTTGTGGTTTTTCTCTAACCATTTCCGAAATTCATTCCGGTTTTTAAAATATTTTGGGTTTGTTATTTGCATGTGTTCGTTTGGTTGATTTTTTCTTCGAATCAAATTTATCAACTTTATTTGGGAGATTCTTTTTTATTTATTTGGACAGATATGGCAATATTCTTTGAAATTAACAGATTTATTGTTCTTCTCCTTATATCTTTCCTGTTGAAGAATATCAATTATTTTTATTAATATTTTTTTGTAATCTTTCATCGTGTCATTAAAATTATGTTGCTAAAATATAGCAAACAGTAGCACGAAACAAAAAATTGCTTCAATGGTTAGCTTAAGTTCAATAAGAAATTATTGTTTACAGAAAAAAGCTGTAACAGAAGAACTTCCTTTCGATGAAGATTCACCGGTTTATAAAGTGATGGGAAAAATATTTGCAATTGTCAGCTTAAACCCGCCATACAGTATAAACCTAAAATGTGATCCGGAAAGAGCTGTTGAACTTCGCGAAAGATATGATGCTGTTACCCCGGCATATCATATGAACAAAACCCATTGGAATACAATTGATTTCGAAAGCAATATTCAGCCAAAACTAATTAAAGAATGGATTGATCATTCTTATGAATTGGTAGTTAACGGTTTACCAAACAAGGAAAAAGATAAACTTTCAACCAACGACATTAATCGAGCAAAACATATAATCAAAAAACGAAAAGAAAGGAAATCGAAATGATTCGGTCAAAATTATTACTTGCTGTATTTGTGCAGATTGCACTTTACTCCACATCGTTCGGTCAAACTCAGGATACGGTTTGGCGAGTTCCAGAACTTGATGAATTTCACGAAGTGATGTATCCAATTTGGCATACTGCTTATCCTGCAAAAGATTATGATGCGCTGAAAAAATTTGTTGACGAAGTTAATGAGAAAGCAAATGCCATTTACACCGCTTCGTTGCCCGGCATTCAGCGCGACAGACAGTTAAAATGGAACGATGGTATAATGAAATTTCAAGCTTCTGTTGAGGAGTACAATAAATGTGTGCAAGCAGATGATAATGAAGCACTTCTCAAAGCAGCCGAGAATCTTCATACGAAATATGAAATGCTTGTGAGAATAGTTCGCCCAGTTCTAAAAGAAATGGATGAATTTCACAAAACACTTTACATTGTTTACCACGATTATCTGCCGAATAAAAATTATAAGAAATTAGGAACTGTAACCGATAAGTTGATAAAGCAAGCTAAAGCTATTACCCAAGCAAAACTCTCAACAAGACTTGAATCTAAAAAGGAAGCATTCAATTTGGCAGCAGCAGAACTTTTAACTTCAACACAAGATCTCAAGAAAAGAGTAAAAGGGAAAAACAAAGTCAGCATTGATGCTGCTGTTGAGAACATGCACAGTAAGTATCAAAAGCTCGAATCAATTTTTGAATAAAAATCACAACCAGATTTTGAGAATAAAGATCGAAGCAATAGGAGGTTAAGGTGAAGTATAGAAAGCTTGGTAAGACCAGCGTAGAAGTTTCTGAAATTAGTCTTGGCTGCTGGACAATGGGCGGACTTAACTGGGTAAATGGAGTACCAAACGGCTGGGCAAGTGTTGAAGAAAATGAAATTAAAGAAGCAATTTTTTATGCTGTAGATCATGGTGTAAATCACTTTGACAATGCAGATGTTTATGGTAATGGTCGTGCAGAGCGAATGTTGGCGCGAATTCTTGAGAAGCAAACAAATAAATTTATCATTGCTACGAAAATCGGATGGTTCCCGGGAACAGCAGAACACGCATATGAACCAAAACATATCCGTCATCAATGCGAACAGTCGTTAATAAATTTAAAGAGAGATTATATTGATCTCTACTACTTTCATCACGGAAATTTTGGTGAGAATGACTTTTATCTCGATGATGCAATTGAATCAATATATAGACTTAAAGAGGAAGGTAAGATAAGAATGATTGGACAATCAGCTTACTCACATGAAGATTTTGTTAAGCTGATTCCAAAAGTAAAACCCGAGGTGATTCAAAGCTTTGCAAGTGCTGTTGATGATAGGTTTGTGCGAGAAAATACTCCAACGAGAAAACTTTTAGATGAGCATAAAATTTCATTCATAGCTTTTGGACCGCTTCATCAGGGATTACTGCTTGGGAAATATGATAAAAATAATCCGCCAAAGTTTGAACAAGGTGATCACCGCGCAAACTCAGCTCGCTTTACAGCGGAGAATTTAGCTAAGCTTGAGCCCAAAATTATCAAGCTAAAGGAAAAGTTTGGTTCATCGAATGAGGAACTATCAAGAATGGCATTGCAATACATGCTGCATTATAAAGTTGTGGGGTCGGTTATTCCTGGGTTTAGAAACTTGAAACAAGTCATCTCAAATCTTTATGGTGCAGAAAAACCCCTATCTGATGATGAATTTAAGTTTATCAGAAAGGTTTTTGAGGAATAATCTAATGTGTTGTGGTTACCAACCTATTGGTGACCACATCGCTTCTGCAAAAAAAACAATTCGTTTCTACTATCATTTCTCTTGTAGCCGCATTTATAAATATTTCTTAAGTTTGTAACAGAACTTTAAACTATTTGTTCAAATAAAACCGAGGGAATATCATGAAAAGAATCTACCTATACATTCTTATTTCATTAATTTCTGCCTTTCTTGTTTTTGCCCAAGATTCCACAATGACTCTTGTCGGACCAGGCGTTAAGTATTATAAAGTTTTCAAACCCTCAATCCCATGGAACATAACAATTCTTGAAATGGACATCTCAAATCCAAACATAAAAATAAAAGCTGAATTGGCACGTGATGTTTTAGGTACAGGCTTTGAAAAAACCTCTTCAATGGCAAATAGAAATAACCTCTCGAACCATATTGTTCTTGGTGCTATAAACGGCGATTATTTTGGAATCAGCGAACCGACCAATCCTTACACGTTTTTATCTAATTCGATGATCAGAGGGAATGAGTTCACCTTTGGCAGATCGCATATTAGAAGTTCATTTGGATTTCGATCGGGCGACAACAAACCGGTTTTGAACATCTTGAATTTTTCTGGAACTGTTACTGCCGCAAACAATAGTTCAAGAACAATAGATTTATTAAACGGTGTTCGGGATACCAACAAACTGATTCTTTATAATAAATTTATTGGTGCAACAACTTTAACTAATGCAACTGGCACTGAAGTAAAACTGCAGAAAATAGACGAACCAGCTATTAACAGCGTCCTTAAATTTATAGCTACAGAAAAAGTTTCTGGTATTGGCAGCATGTCAATCGGAGATAATTACATTCTTTCTGGAAATGGAACTGCAAGTACATTCCTAACGAATAATATTAATGTTGGCGATACTGTAAGATTAACAATTGGCACATCACCTAACGTTAGCAGCTTAACTTGCTTGATGGGAGGCGGACCACGTTTGATTACTAATGGCACGCGTCCTTCCAGTTTTGTTGGCGTCGAGGGATTTGGCGACAGCCATGTCAATACAAGGCATCCAAGAACGGCAGTGGGGTTTAATGCGGACAGCACCAAGGTATATTTTCTTGTTGTTGATGGAAGACAACCAGCTTTAAGTGTGGGAATGAGCTGTGCGGAATTAGCAGATTATATGATTTCTATCGGATGTTACCAAGCAGTTAACCTCGACGGCGGCGGCTCTTCAACTATGGTTGTTAGAAATGAAATTAAAAATAGTCCCTCTGATGGAAGCGAACGTTCAGTTGGAAATGCTTTGCTTGCTGTTGCAGAAATTCCAACGAATCAAACAATTCAGTCTTTTCAATTATTACCCAGACAAATTTTAATTGATTCGACACAGACCAGAAAAATTAATATCAACGCAACCGATCTTTGGGGATATCCAATTGTAGTTGATCCAACAGAATTTACTTGGCAGATTTTAGGTATAAATGGAATGGTTGACAGTCTTGGATTTTTTATTCCCTATGGCACCGGCACAGGAAAAATTATCGCTTCTATTAGTACTCTTAGAGACACAATTGATGTGACTGTTGTATCCACAATAATTCCTGTTTGGTCTTTTTGCGCTGCAAATGGAAACATTCCTGGCTGGTTTTCGGAAACAGGAAGCAGCGAAAGGGGACTGGCTTATAATCAAGTCAATCAGCATATTTATGTTGTTTCTCGCAAATCCGGAAACCAAGTATTGATTTTAAATGCGAATACCGGAGATCAAATAGGAACACTTAACACAACCGGAACTTCAGGCGGGACTTTCATTCTTAATGATGTTGAAGTATCTGATGATGGAAAAATCTTTGCCGCAAATTTGACGGTGGATGCCTCAACTTCCCCATTTAAAATTTATATGTGGAATGATGAATCCGCTTCCGCACAAAACGTAATTTCCTTTTCATCACCAACAGCAGTAAGATTGGGCGATAAATTCACCGTTGCTGGTTCATACGCAGATAACTCTGCTGTAATTTACGCGGCTGTTGGAAGTTCTAATAAAGTTTTCAAGTGGACGATGAACGCAGGTTCATTTAATTCTGTACCAACTGAAATCACTTTAAGCGGAGTTACAAATGTTGGAACATCCCCTGCTGTTTATCCGAAAGGATTAGGTGCAGTGAATTTTTACGTTAATGGAAACAGTATTCGTCCAAGGGAATTTACTTCAACAGGAACTTTTATTGGCGAACTTTCAAGTGCTGTTATAGACAGCAGAAGCAATGCAATGAGGTACATTAAAAGCGGTCAGCAGGAATATCTTGTTGTTTACCAGTACGGCTTTCCGAATGAAAATGCCAAAGTGCTGGAGGTTTCTGCTGGATTACCGAATGCTGTTTTACTTGAGACTACACCTTCACTCGGTACAAATGCAAACACGGTGGGAACATCGGGAGATATAGCATTTCGTTTGTATCAGCAGGGTGTTTACATTTATTATGTTCTTGCTACCAATAACGGAATAGCTGCATATCAGCTTGTAAATGAAAATGAAGTCCCGGTAGAACTGATTTCTTTCTCAGCAGAATTAAGTGGGCTGCAGATAATTTTGAACTGGACAACAGCGACAGAAACAAATAATCACGGGTTTGAAATAGAAAGATGCCTCACCCAATCGCTCTCCTTCAATGGGAGTCCTTCGGACAAAGGAAAGGACTTAATTCAGTGGGAGAAAATAGGATTTATTCCTGGGGCAGGAAATAGCAGTTCTACAAAAAGTTATTCATTTGTTGATAATGGAATCGAAATATTTGGAAAGTACAAATACAGATTAAAACAAATAGATTTTGATGGGACATTTGAATACTCAAACGAGATTGAGGTGCAATATTCTCCGACAAAATTTTTATTGGAACAAAATTATCCGAATCCGTTCAATCCATCTACCAGAATCAAGTATCAAGTATCCAGTAGCACCCATGTTTCTTTAAAGGTTTTCGATGTTCTGGGAAATGAAATTGCAACGTTGGTTGATGAATATAAACCGGCCGGGAATTATGAGGTTGAATTTTCCATTGGTGATGTACGAGTATCCGGCATCCCACATAGTGGCGGGCAGAATCCAGTAACCGGTATAGGGTGCGCTTCAGGTGTATATTTCTATCAACTAAAAGCCGGTGACTTTATATCTTCAAAGAAAATGTTGATTGTGAAATAATTTTCGGGAGAAATCAAATTCGAGCAAACAGAAAGTTGAAAGAGTTGAAGTAATCAATTAATATTTTATTATCTTCACTAAGAAATTTAATAGGTACTCTTCAATAATCATTTAATCATTCATTTTAGGAGATTAACATGAACTTAGTTGACCGCGTGAAAAATCTGATCATCAGTCCCGCAACAGAGTGGGAAGTTATAAAAGGGGAAACGTGGACAGTTTCTGATCTGTTCACAAAGTACGCAATTCTTCTCGCTGCAATTCCTGCAGTAGCGGGATTTCTCGGTTACACTTTCTTTGGTTTGTCCTATGGATTTGGCTCAATTAAATTAGGATTTGGCACATCGCTTACATGGGCAATTCTTACCTTCATCTTGTCACTTGTTGGAGTTTTTGTTCTTGGTTTTATAATTGATGCTCTTGCACCATCTTTTGGCTCCACAAAAGACATGGTTGCCTCTTTGAAAGTTGCCGTGTTCTCTTCAACACCAGCGTGGGTCGCAGGTATCTTAAATATCTTTCCCGTACTTGGCATTTTGGTGGTGATTGCAAGCATTTACGGACTTGTACTGCTTTACATGGGATTAGAAAGAGTTAAAAGTGTTCCTAAGGAAAAAATGGTCGGTTATTTTGTTGTGGTTTTAATTGCAGCAATACTTGTATATGTTGTTATTGGCGCTATTGTCAGTGCCATTGCATTCAGCAGCGTTGCATTTACCCGTCCAGCATTCTAGTTAGTTAAATGAAATTTTAATCATGGTCACGGAGCAATTCGTGACCATTTTTTATTTGTGAAATTTTAATAAGATTCTAAGTCTGTTCTTATCTTATTCTTATCACAAATTTCAATACTTAAGCAAAATTTATATTTACTATTTTTGAAATAGATTTTTTTTCAAAACTTATCGGTTTTCAAACGGATGTTTAAATACTCCAAAGAACTCAATTTACCGGTTTGATTTTTTTTCGATTGAGCATTATTGTGGTTTTACACAAGTTTGCATTAAGGAATTCAGAGTTGACTGATATGACAAATCGGGGAAATACTTTAAAGGCACAAATAGATGACGAGTGCACCCTTTAATTATAAATCCTTTGGGAATGTAATTCGCTGGACAGCAAAATTAACAAGCTTACTAAGCATTGGAATTCTCCTATTATTCTTTATTGGGGAAGGATTCAATCCCACAAAACTGAGTCTGAAAGAATGGATGTTTTTTCTCTTTTTTCCCCTCGGTGTAATGCTTGGTTTATTAATAGGATGGAAGAAAGAATTTATCGGCGGTTTGATTGCCATACTAAGCTTAACCGCATTTTGTTTGTTGGAAACCATAAACGGGGGTTTTCCAGGATTGGCATTTTTCGTTTTTGCTTTGCCGGGACTTTTATTCCTTATATCACATTTTGTTACATGTTAATTAGACGAGCATAAAATTAACCAAACAAATCTTTCCCTAAAAAGTGATTGAGATTTTATGAAAAAAAGTATTGTCTGTCTGCTTGTCGCAACGATGCTTTTTCAAATCGGCTGCAGCAGCTTTACACAAATTCCTTATCCTACCGATGAAAGAAAAAGTGGGAAAGAAATTCGACAGCTCAATTACTTCGGCGAGAGATTAAGCTCAAAAATTCAACTCACGAACTCTGTTGAAATTGAAGCTTATTGGCTGAATCTGAACGATGATAAGCTTTACTTCTTAACCGAGGGATTGGATGATACTTCTTCAGTTGGGATTGATAAGATCAATACCGTAAGATTTTACGATGAATATGGTGGATGTATGAAGGGTGGTTGGTTGGGCTTAGGTCTAACAATTCTTGAGGGATTTATATTGTGGGGTCTTTCCTCGGGCAACACGGGTCATCCTAGCGCTGGCATAGCGATAGTGGTTGCTGGTCCTGCGACAATCTTATTAAGCACACTCTATGGAATTCTCTTTATGGGGGAAAGAGAATTTAACTTTGTTCAAAACAAATAATTATTGCTACTAATTACACGAATTATTAAATAAGTTAATATGAAAAACGCATTTTTAATTTTGCTTCTTCTTTGTTTTACAGCAAGTCTTATCGCCCAATCAAGTTTAGATACAACACTCCAAAACGTTAAAACACAATACCAGGTTGTGGGGATGTCGGTTGCAGTTGTTAAGGGCGATACAATTGTATTCTCAAAAGGTTATGGATTAAGAGATATTGGGCGAAGTTTGTCTGTTAATGACAGCACGGTTTACCGGATCGCCTCTATTTCTAAAATGATTACCGCCGCAGCGCTGATGATTCTTTACGAGCAGGGATTATTCAATCTTGATGATGATGTGAGCAGCTATCTTGGATTTACTTTGAGGAATCCGAGTTATCCAAACGATGTAATTACCTTTAGAAAAATTCTTTCCCACACATCAAGTTTAAGAGATGGAACCGGATATGATTCTTTCCTTTCTACAACTTACAATAACAATCCGCCGCCCGCGCTTCAATCGTTGTTAGTCTCTGGCGGAAGCTATTACACTGCCAATATGTTTAGCAGCACAAGATCGCCATCATCAAATTATTTTGAATATGCCAACATCAATTTTGGTGTAGTTGGAACATTGATCGAAAGAATATCAAATCAGCGGTTTGATATTTTTTGCAAAGAAAAAATTTTTCAGCCGCTTGGCATCATTGGTAGCTTTAACATTCAAGATATTCCCAACATAAACAATGTAGCTGTGCTTTACCGAAAAAGCGGTAGCAGTTGGGTTGCTCAAACAGATAATTACAATGGAATTAAGCCGCCGCCAAGAAACTTGTCTGGTTATGTGATAGGCACTAATGGAGTGATTTTCGGACCACAAGGTAGTTTGAGAATTAGTGCCAATGACCTATCAAAATTTATGATGACAATAATGAATGGCGGCATTCTCGGCGATGTAAGAATTTTGAATGATACAACGGTTGATAGAATGCTCAATCCAAATTGGATTTACAACGGATCAAACGGCAACAATTATTATGGCATCTTTAATACTTATGCAATTGGTAATCATCGAACATCCAATTTACTTCCTGGTGAAACATTATATGGTCATCCGGGCGAAGCTTATGGTTTGATAAGCGATATATATTTTTCCAAAATTAAAGATTACGGAATCGTCTTGATCACCAACGGTGGAGTTTGGGGTAATGGAAATTACAGCGGTTGGTACAACATTGAGGAAGGTGTTTATAAAGCATGTTACAGCCAATTAGATAGTTTGACTGTTGGAATTGAAAACAACAAAAATTTTTTACCTTCGGGGTTTATGCTTTATCAGAACTATCCGAATCCGTTTAATCCCACAACAAGGATAAGTTGGCAGTCTTCGGTCGGCAGTTGGCAAACACTAAAAATTTATGACATGCTTGGCAATTTAGCAGCTACGCTTGTTGATGAATACAGACCTGCTGGTACTTATGAAGTTGATTTTAATCCAGCATCCAGCAACTTGTATCCAGCATCAGATAACGGAATCTCGTCTTTTGCAATCGGATACGCTTCCGGTATTTATTTTTGTCAACTGCGTATTGACGAGAAAGCAAAAACGATGAAGATGATTTTACTTCGTTAAGCATTTTTCATTCCACGATCCACTTCTGATAACATCTTTCCCCGGAATTTGTAATTCTTTTCTTTCTGATTTGACTTAAAGGGGGGTTTTTTGTTTTTACTAAATCCATTGAGTAAAATTACTCAGTGCGTTGAGTAGACTCATATCGGTTTATTTATTTCCCAATCCACTTCTCATAACATCTCTTACCCCAGAATTTGTAATTCTTTTTTTCGTATTCTGTTCCGGAGAGAATGCTTTGAATAAATCCGTTCCTTTCCACAAGAACTGTATGGAAAATTTCTGCGTTGGGGTTTTCTTTTAAGTGAAATTGTACCCGTTCATTAAGAGTTGTGTAACGAGCGAATGATGTGTCGCTTTCATCTGTAAATTCAAAATCTTTTTCTAATCTTTCCTTCATCATCTTGCTTCTGTAATAAGTTCCGCCGGTTAGACTTACAATATTCTTTCCATTAATTTTTACATCTCTGTCGTCGTAAGCAATAACACTTAGATAATGATCTTCTGATTCTTTAAGCCATTCAATTATTTTTTCACCATGATTAAGCGAGTCCTCATAACCATAATTGCTATCGAGAAAAGTAATTCGTTCCACATTGCTGGGAATTTTCTCTACGCTGTTAAGAAATCCAAAGATGAAACTGCCGCCGCCGCTGTGTCCGCTTAAAACAATTTTAGTATCAAAAGATTGAAACATGCTTGCTAACGAATCAACCAATGACCTAATGACTATATGACTATTTTCCCTTTCCCTTCTCCACTTTGGCCAACTTTTATCATCAGTCATAAGATAAGCAACAATTATGTTTGCATCTTTGTAGTGTTCTCTTAAAAATCTTGTCTGTGCCCCAATATGCTGAATGTCGTAATGCCAATCATCTTCCGGTTTAATTTTCTTTCCTATTGTCCACTCGATAGAATTGCCATTTGGGAGGGCATAAAGTATCAAAAGAGTTTTCTTATCCTGCATAAACATTTCTTTTGAGGGAGCGTTGATGTGAACACTGATTTCAGGATTAAATCGCATTGTTAAGATTCTCTCACCGAAGTGTTCGCTTCTAATAAACTTTTCAAAACTATTTGAGTTAATTGAGGATTGTGCGGCTATAATCTTAGAAATTAATAAGATGAGAATTAATATAAATTTCATTGATTCTGATAAAACATTTTTACTTCGTCAAACTTAGCGTCTTAGCGGCTCTGCGGCAAATAAATTTTTACTGCAAGGACGCGAAGGTGCAAAGGAAATCACAATAAACCAGATTCGGTTATCAAAGCATGGTTCTTATGAAATTATCAGTTAAATTTGACACGGTTTTCAAAAATAAACTTGAATGAAAATGAAATGCCCTGTTTGTGATGAGCTGATGATTGTTCTCGAGCTCGAAGAAATCGAAATAGACTACTGCACTGAATGCGAAGGCATTTGGCTGGATGGCGGCGAGCTTGATCTTTTGCTTGAGGAAGCATCCGAGAAAGAAGAAGTATTATCCTCTTTTAAAGTTGATGACAGTTCAAGCGAGGAGAAAATTAACTGTCCTATTTGTCTTAAGAAAATGGAAAAGGTTTTGGTGGGATCAGAAAGTAAAATTTTACTTGATAGATGCAAAAACAAACATGGACTCTGGTTCAACAAAGGGGAATTGTTCGAAGTTGTAAAGCTCGGCAGCTTAGATGAGGAAAATAAAATTTTAACATTGCTGAAAGAAATATTTAAACATAAACTAACCGGAGGTTCATAATGGCTTTAATAATTGTGCTTGCAATTATTGCATTCTTGGTTTTCTTTGTTGTATCAATGTACAACTCATTGATACGGCTTCGCAATCAGGTTAAGAATGCGTGGTCACAGATTGATGTTCAACTTAAACGACGCCACGATCTTATTCCCAATTTGCTTGAAGCAGTAAAAGGATACATGGTTCACGAACGAGAAACTTTACAGAACATAACAAATGCGCGTACTCAAGCAATGAGTGCAACCACTGTTGAAGATAAATCCAAAGCTGAACTAAAACTTACTGATGCAATGACAAAGTTTAATCTTGTTGTTGAGAATTATCCCGACTTAAAAGCAAACCAGAATTTTCTTTCACTTCAGGAAGAATTATCGTCAACCGAAAATAAAATTTCTTTTTCACGCCAGAATTATAATGATCAGGTTCTTTACTACAACAATAAGATTGAAATGTTTCCGTCAAACATCCTTGCCGGGATGTTTAATTTCGCCAAAGAATCTTTCTTTGAATTAGAAGATAAAGGTGAAAGAGCTGTTCCCAAAGTCAGTTTCAATTAATCACTAACCGGGCAACTGATACATGTGGGAATTAATTAGGGCAAACCAGCGTAAATCATTCTGGCTTTTCGTCTGCATGGGACTTCTGCTTTTGCTATTGGGATATGCAATCGGAAGCAGTTTCATTCCCGATGGCGGCGGTTCATTCGGTGTTCTTATCGCCCTGACGATTTGGATTGTCCTTTCAATCGTCAGCATTGCATTTGGAAGCAATATTCTTTTAGCAATAAGTAATGCAAAGGAAGTTACTCTTGATGTTCATCCGCAGCTTTTTAATGTTGTTGAAGAAATGAAAATTGCTGCCGGACTTCCAAACATTCCGAAGATTTATATTATCAATCAAGAAGCGCCGAATGCTTTTGCAACCGGAATAAAACAGGAGAACAGTGCAATTGCCGTAACAGCCGGGCTTTTATCAAAGCTTAACCGCGATGAATTGCAAGGAGTTATTGCTCACGAAACGGGACACATTTTTAATCGTGATATTAGGTTTATGACTATGGCAGGAATTATGCTCGGAAGTATCGTGTTGATTTCAGAAATTTATTTTAGAGGAATGTGGATTTCGGGAGGAGGCAGAAGATACAGTTCTAAATCGACCAAAAGCAGCGGGCAGGCACAATTAATTATTATGATAGCCGCAATTGCTCTCGCCATCTTGGCTCCGATTTTAGCTCGGTTTCTTTATCTCGCCATCTCAAGGAAAAGAGAATATCTTGCCGACGCTACCGCGGTTAGATTTACAAGATATCCAGAAGGACTCGCATCAGCTCTTGAAAAAATATCCGAATCAAATTTGGATTTACCAACCGCAAACAAAGTCACCGCACCCATGTACATTGTTAATCCTTTAAAAGAAGAAGGAATGAAAATCGCAGACTTAACAAGTACACATCCGCCAATTTCTGAAAGGGTAAGAATTTTAAGAAGCATTTCGCAGGGAGCAGGTTTTATTGATTATCAAAATGCTTTTGATAAGATAAAGAGAAAATCATCACCCATCATTCCCGCATCAGCATTGGCTAATCAGGAAAAAGTTGAAATTAGAAAGCCGGGAGAATCACTTCCCTCGGGTGAAACCATTAAGCAGCAAAAGAGAACATTGGGCAACTTAATGATGACGGTGAATAATTATTCTTTTATTAATTGCGTCTGCGGAATGAAAATAAAACTTCCTGCCGGCTTTGGAATGAATAGACCAAAAGTTACCTGTCCACGATGTGGACATGTGAACCAAGTCGTTGCCAACAAAACTATTTGAACTTACTCATCATATTAGAATCGTCTAATCCTCAAACTATAAAATATGACTAAGACACTTATCAAAACTCTTTTTTTCCTTGCCTTACTTATTGGAATTGTAGGATGTTCCTCCAAAGAGATCGTTAAGGAGCAGGAAAAAGAGCAAGAGCAGGAAAAAGAAAAAATTGAGCAAGTTGAAGAATTAAGCGAGGAAGAAGTGTTAGAAATAAGCACAGAGATAGTGAAAGAAATTTTACCTATCGTATTTCCTCCAAGTGCAAAGATTGAATCAATAAAAGCCGACAAGAAAAATAAAATTGTTAGGATTAATCTAAGCAAAGAATTTTCCTATGTGCCCATTAGAAATGAAACTGTTAAGATGCTTTATGAACAATTTAGAGAAGAACTTGGATTAAATTATTCTGATTATAAATTGCAGATCAATGCATTGAATTATCCAATTGAAACGTTAGTGCCGAATTATTATCGAAATGGTTTTGCCGAGTACGATCAAAAAAGAATACCGTTAAATAAAAACCTTAAACCCGAATCAATTGTTAGAAATATTAGTGCCAAGAACACTCCTGCAAATGGGCTTAACAACAAAAATATTTTATTGTGGCACAGTCATGGCTGGTATTACAATAACAAACTTGAAAGATGGGAGTGGCAGCGTCCAAGATTATTTCAAAGCGTTGAAGATTTAATTCCGATGTCATTCACTCTTCCATATCTCATCCCAATGTTGGAAAATGCCGGGGCAAACGTTTTTGTCCCGCGTGAACGCGATATACAAACGAATGAAGTTGTGATTGATAATGATTCGCCTGCAAATAGTATAACTCAATCGAGATTTACAATTTATGATGGCGAGAGACTTTCATGGCAGAAAGGAAATGAACCCGCGTTCGGAATAGGTAATCCGCCGTACAAAGAAAACGAAAACCCGTTTAAACTTGGAAACCATGTGTACATATATTCCAATCTAAGTGGTGATGCGCGATGCGAATGGATTCCAGAAATTACCCAAGCAGGCGAATATGCTGTTTACATTTCTTATAAACATTCAAAGGAAAATGTTTCTGATGCACATTATATAATTCACCATCTTGGCGGTCAAACTGAGTTTGAAGTCAATCAGCAGATTGGAGGAAGCACCTGGATTTATCTCGGCAAGTTCAAATTTAAAGAAGGATTTAATCCGCGAATTGGAAAAGTTGTCCTGACAAATAAAAGCAAAGAACCCGGTGGAATTGTTTCTGCTGATGCAGTAAGATTTGGCGGTGGTATGGGAATAGTCGAACGAAACGGAATGACAAGCGGCAGACCAAAATTTACTGAAGGTGCACGATATTGGCTTCAGTATGCTGGAATGCCCGATACTCTGGTTTACAGTCTCAATCAAAATGAAAATGATTACAATGATGATTACCAAAGCCGTGCAGAATACGGAAATTACTTGTATGGGGCACCTTATGGTCCAAATAAAAATCGAAACTCTAAAGGTTTAGGAATCCCAATTGATTTGTCACTTGCATTTCATACTGATGCGGGAATCTCAAGAAGTGATACAACAATAGGAACCTTGTCTATTTACAGTTTAACTTCCAATGATTCACAATATGTTTTTCCCGATGGAATATCAAGACTTGCGAACAGAGATATAGCTGACATCATCCAAACACAAATTGTTGATGATCTGAGACAGAAATATGATTTGAATTGGACTCGCCGTCATTTGATGGAAGCAAGATACAGCGAATCTGTCCGACCGAATTTTCCCTCGCTTCTACTTGAACTTCTTTCTCATCAAAATTTTTTGGATATGAAATACGTTCTCGATCCCCGCTTTAGGTTCGATGTTTCCAGATCAATTTATAAAGGTATGCTTAGGTTTTTATCTTCACAGTACAATTTTGATTACGTTGTTCAACCGCTTCCTGTTACGCACTTCTCAACTGAATTTGACAAAAATGGAAATGTGATATTAAAATGGAGACCGCAAGCTGATCCTCTTGAACCAACAGCATTTCCCACCAGGTATATTCTTTACACGAGAATAGATAATGCTGGATTTGATAATGGAATTTTAATGGATGAAAATTCTTTCATAAGAAAAATTGATAAAAATAAGATTTACAGTTTCAAGGTAACTGCGGTCAATGATGGCGGCGAAAGTTTTCCTTCCGAAATTCTATCAGTTTGCAAAACCGATAATGATAAAAATCTGGTTATGATAATTAATGGTTTTGACAGAATTGCGCCGCCATCGACAGTCGAAGATACTTCATTCATTGGCTTTATAAATTTTCTCGATGCAGGTGTTCCCGACAAATATGATATAAATTTTACCGGCGCTCAATATGATTACAATCCCAATTCACCGTACATTTCTAATGATGCACCAGGTCATGGTGCGAGCAATGCTGATTTTGAAACCAAAATTATTGCCGGCAACACGTTTGACTTTCCGTACGTTCATGGACAATCAATTAAGAATGCGGGGTATTCTTTCGTGTCATGCAGCGACGAAGCTGTGATGGATGGTTTTATTGATCTTAAAAAATATAAGATGATTGATCTTATTCTGGGAGAAGAAAAGAAAACAAAATGGCAAAAAAAATATGCTGATTCTGTAAATGGAATTCAATTTGAGGCAATTCCAGCTAAGCTTCAAAAGCAGTTAAAGGAATTTTTAAACAGTGGTAAAAACTTATTCGTTTCCGGTGCTTATGTCGGCTCAGATTTGTTTTCAAATGGCGATGAGCAAAGCACGGATTTCGCTAAAAATATTTTACGTTTTAATCTGGTTACAGATCATGCAGCAAAAAAGGGAGAAGTATTCCCTATAAGATCGTCTTTCTTAAGAAACATGCGTAGCTTCAAGTTCAATTCTGAATTGAATGATTCCATTTATGCGGTTGAAGCACCCGATGCAATCGCCCCACAAAATGGAGCTGAAACGATTTTACGGTACAAAGAAAATCAATTCGGTGCGGCGATTGGTTACAAGGGAAATTATGGTGTTGTGGTTTTCGGTTTTCCATTTGAGACAGTGTTAAAATCTGATGTGAGAGATGAAATTATGAAGGCGGTTATAAAATACTTCGGCATGTAATTACTATAAGAGCACTAAAAAGTAATTATTCAATTAAAAATCTGAGTCTGTAAAATAATTTGTGTAAATGGGATTTAGATTTAAAGAACATTTAAAA
>CAZTJF010000022.1:0-64658 GCA_964613805.1 uncultured Ignavibacteriaceae bacterium
TCGGCGGATTAGTGATTACCACTATTCTGCTTTTTGTATTCTTCCATTTAGGAGTTGTTAATAATCTTAGCTGGGCTTTAGCAGGTGTACTAATTGTTCTCGTGATTTCATTTTTGTTCACAACTGTAGCAGCTAATGCAATAGCAATCGTCGGAACAAATCCTGTCAGCGGAATGACTTTGATGACATTGATTCTCTCTTCAATTATACTTACATCAATTGGATTGAAAGGACAATCGGGAATGATTGCTGCGTTGATCATTGGCGGTGTTGTGTGCACTGCACTTTCGATGGCTGGCGGATTTATCACGGATTTAAAGATTGGTTACTGGCTTGGCTCAACTCCCCGCAAACAGGAGCAGTGGAAAGTTTTAGGTGTAATTGTGTCGGCTTTAACTGTTGGTTTTGTAATGATGATATTGAATGAAACCTACGGATTTGTCGGTGAAGGTGCGCTTGTTGCCCCGCAAGCTAATGCTATGGCGGCGGTTATTAAACCACTGATGGATCAGCAGCCGGCTCCGTGGACACTTTACATTGTTGGAGCAATTCTCGCACTTGTATTAACTATGATAAAAGTCCCCGCGCTTGCATTTGCACTTGGAATGTACATACCTCTTGAGCTTAACACTCCTTTGCTTGTCGGCGGATTGATTGCACACTACGTTTCCACGCGCAGCAAAGATGAAAAAATAAATAATGCAAGAAGAGAACGCGGAACTTTAATTGCATCCGGATTTATTGCCGGCGGTGCATTGATGGGAGTCATAAGTGCAATACTAAGATGGCAGGGCTTTAACTGGGTTGATGCAGAATGGGCTGAATCTCACTCCGCTGAACTGCTGGGAATAGCCATGTTTGCTGTAATTTGTGTTTACATGATTTGGGACTCGTTAAGAGGAAAACCGGAAGAATAAGGGTTGTCAGTCTGAGCTTGTCGAAGACTGGCCACTCTAATTAATGTCACACTTCGACTGGCTCAGTGTGACAAAAGTATTAACTCCGCCAATGAGAGATTGTTGGCGGAGTTTTAATTAACCATTTTTACTCGTGATTTTTTATCCATTCCCAAGCATCTGTGGGTAACCAACCTTGGCGTGATTGATGAGTAATTTCGACAACTAAGAAACGATCATTCTGGTCAATTACCGTTCTAATTCTATCTGCCCAAGCATTTGCGCTGTCATTAGTAGACACTAACCATGTCGATTCGAGATAGTGCCACCAGGAAGGCGCAGTCTTTAATAGGTTGTACAAAGCTGTGTAATCTTTACCAGGTTTTTTAAGGTCATAAGTTACTAGAAGTATCATGGTATAGACCCTACCTTCCTTTTAACATCGTAAGTTGAAATTTCTTTTATATAAAAATTTGAGATTTCTGTACAGCTTGGATCGATTCCATCCCAAAATATTTCAAAGTACATTTTTATCGGTATTTTAATGTTATCCGAATAAAATGTAATTGGAACAATAAATGTTCCCTTGCCGAGGTGAATATAGGCACCCTTTTGTTCTTCCTCTTCTACTGATAGATATAGGCTATATTCAGAAGATGTTAATGTATTTGAACTTCCATCTATGGAAGATGGTAAGTTCTTTTCTATTCTGGCAATTTCTAAATAAAACGGAATTCTTGGAGTGAGCGAAAAATCCTTTTCTTCATCATTCCAAGGTAATGGAGTTGGTGGCAAAGATTTGGATTTATAAAAGGTTTCACTTTGGGGCCTTTTACAAAAAACAGATTCAACTAGACCAGTAAATGAGCGCGCTGCAGAGGTTCCCTCATTCAATGCCTTAATTCGAATTCTTGTTACCGATGCAGCGACAGATGTTGCTGATGAATCTTTGATTGTCGAAATATAAGGTTTGTCACCACTTACGATAATCTTTAGTTTTGGTTTAAACAACCAACGTTTTACTCGCTCACCATAAACTGCAATTAATGCTAATAATATAGTTCCAACTGCGGTTAAGCCCTGAATTATTAGCTCAAGGTAATCTTTTGTATTCAGTTGTGTTTCTATTAAAGTATCTTTAAAAACCGATAATGAATCCATGAATTATTCCTAATTTATTTCAAACATACTATTATAATTCGAAGAATAAATTGTAAATAAAAATAAGATCATTTTCACTTTTCAATATCACATAAGATTATACAATATATCATAATTACTTCTTATTAAAACATATCCAATTTTCTCAAGTAGTTCAAGAGGGGGGATAGAAATTTAAGAAAATTTTTTTTGTGGGAAAGGAGCGCTGCTCCGCTGTTTGAGTTGGGAACAACCCACTTTAAATGCGGAACGACCAGGAGGTCGTTCCCTACCATTTACTAACCCAAATCCTTTGCACGCAACTTCATCGAGAGGAATTGGGTTACTTAAATTTTTAATCTGCAGAAATCTGCCCAATCTGCGTCATCAGTGCCTGCCACTATGTGGTGCTATTGCCCTAAATTTTTTTTGAAATATCCCCAAATAAAATTATGTTTTACTCAAAATTTTTGGGATTATGATTAAATCGCTCCTTATACAAGATTATGCACTGATCGAAAAGATTGAAGTTGAATTCAAGTCCGGCTTAAATATTATTACCGGAGAAACTGGTGCAGGTAAATCAATTTTGATTGATGCCATGGGTCTGCTTCTTGGTGAGCGTGCATCGAGTGATGTTATCCGTAAAGGTGCTGAAAAATCTGTTGTGGAAGGAATATTTGAAGTTGATAAAAATAAAAGAGTAAAAACCTTTCTCACAGAAAACGAACTTGATGATCTTCCCGAATTAATTATCCGCAGAGAAATTTCTTCGAAAGGTTCCAACCGATGCTTTGTGAATGATTCTCCGGTTTCATTAAATGTTATCAAAGAGCTTGGCGATTTATTAGTTGATTTGCACGGGCAGCACGAACATCAATCTCTCCTACGAAAAGAAACTCACATAAATTTCCTGGACGGCTTTGGCAATAACGATGAATTGCTTAGAACGTACAAATGGTTATACACTTCGCTCAATAAACTTTTAACTGAACTTAAAGAGGTTAAGGAAAAAGACTCAGCTTACCGAGAGAAAAGAGATGTGCTTGATTTTCAAATAAAAGAAATTGATGCAGTTTCTCCGAAGCTTGGTGAAGAAGAAAAGCTGCAGAGTGAATTGAAGATTCTCGAAAACTCAGAAAAGCTATTAGCACTAACAAACCGAATTTATGACGGACTGTACGAATCAGAAAATTCTGTTCAGGATTCATTAAGCAAAATAAAAAATGATTTGGAAGAGCTTGCAAGGATTGATCCCTCTTTCAGTGAATCAAACAGTGAATGTGAAAGTGCTTTAACTTTAGTAAATGACATCTCCGATAACATCAGAAAGTATAAAGCGAAAATTGACATCGAACCGGAAAAGGTTGAAGCAATTAGAGAAAGATTAGGTGCAATTAATCTTCTCAAGAAAAAATACGGCGGTTCGATTGAATCACTGCTTGAATTGAGAAAAAGAGTTGGCGAAGAATTTCAAGCTGCTGAAGGTTATTCACAGCAAATTATTGATTTAGAAAAAAAGATTAAGGCAGTTCGGGAAAATGCCAGTCAATCTGCTGAGAAACTTTCGAAGGAGCGAACGAAAATTTCCAAAAATGTCAAAAAGGAAATTGAGCTAATACTGACAGAGTTGGGAATTCCAAATGCAAAGTTTGAAGTAAGAATATCTCAGAAAGAACTAAACCTGAACAATGAAGACGGATTAAGGTTCAACAATAAAAATTTGGCTTACGATTCGAATGGCTGTGACGAAGTTGAGTTTTATATTTCAACTAACATCGGAGAAGATGTTAAACCTCTTGCCAAAGTTGCTTCGGGCGGAGAGGTTTCTAGAATAATGCTTGCGTTAAAATCAGTGCTTGCAAAAAGTGATAAGCTTCCGCTTCTTATTTTTGATGAGATTGATTCGGGAATAAGTGGTAATGTTGCACAAAAAGTTGGACAAGCATTAAAATCTCTTGCAACATTTCATCAGATAATAGCAATCACTCATTTACCGCAAATAGCAGCATTCTCAGATCACCATTATGCGGTTGAGAAGAAGGAAACTGATGGTCGTGTGGTCAGCTCTATTCGTAAACTTACCGACCATCAGAAAATAATAGAAGTTGCAAAGCTGTTGAGCGGTGAAAAAGTAACCGATGCAAGTATAAAAAGTGCTAAAGAATTAATAGAATCAAAGTTTTAAGCATTGGTTCAAAAATTGCATTAATCTTATGCGTTTTACGTCACATTTTGAGCAGCGGTAAGCCGGAAATTATTGAATTCGTTTGATTTCAAGCTTAATATTTACCAAATTGGAGTAAACAATAAAAAAAAGGAGTAAACATGAAAAAAACACTCACCTTCATTGTGCTCTTCGTGCTTTCTTCAACTCTATCTTATTCTCAATGGGAAGATAGATTTAACAAAATCGCAGAATCTAATGCCAAGCTTTATGCGCAGCCATTTGCAACAGCATTTGGTACGGCAATGAATTCTGCAGGGTTTCACTCTGCTGATGTTTCAGATTTGTTCGGTTTCTCGATCAGCTTCAAGGGTATGTATATTATGATACCTGATGATCAATTGACCTTCAGTCCGGTACTGCCTGCTGGTTATGTATCAAACAAACCATCAGCAACGATTTTCGGGTCGAAAGGCGGCGCTTATGCTGGTCCAGATGGTTACATCACGTTACCACCTGGTTTAGATGTAACAACAGTTCCGATGATTATGCCTCAGGTTGGACTAAGTTTATTAGGAACAGAAGCGATATTCAGATTTGTTCCAAGTGTTGATGTTGGTGGAAAGAAATTAAATCTTTTCGGGATAGCTGTGAAACATTCTGTCAGCCGTTACATTCCATTAATACCTGTTGATGTAGCAGTTCAGGTGTTGTACAACACGTTCAAAGTTACAGATTTAATTGATGTAAAGAATTTAGCTTTCAATGCTCATGCAAGTAAAACGTTAGGTATATTAACTCCGTATCTTGGTCTCCAGTTCGAATCAACCAAGATGGATTTGACATATGAAATTAAGGGAGATATAACAAGTGGTGATGAAACATTAAGACAAGATAGAAAGGCAAGTCTTACCCTCGACGGCGATAACAGTTTCAGAGCAACAGTTGGTGCTTCTTTAAAATTAGCAGTTATAGTTTTGAATGCCGATGTAAGCTTAGGTTCTCAAACCGTTTTCGGCGGCGGTTTATCATTTGAATTTTAATAAGGAGAGAAAAAATGAATAAAATACTTAGAACATTCGTTGTTGTTTTAATAGTAGCTCTATCGTTTGTTAACACAAGCTGCGACAAGTTTGATACTTTGCCGCTAAATGTTCCATTCTCAGTAACTATTGTAACCCAGGGCAATAATAATCCTTCAAGTTCTTCATCAACATACTGTCTAACCGAATCAAGCACATATCAAGATTATGTAGAGGATATTCAAAAACTCACATTTATTGAGGCAACTTGGCGTACAGATTCCGTAAAAAACATTGCTGCTGGGACAATCAAAGTTACAGTAAGAGTTGTTGGTGGAGCAACTTTGTTCCAAAAAACAATTGCTGGAACAAATCCTTCTGCTTATCTAAGCCCAAATGCTCCATATGTACTTGCTCTTAGCGAAACAGAAATTGAAGCGTTGAATACTTATTTGAATAATTATCTTCAAAATCCGAATCAATGTTTGCAAGCAACTGTTGAGGCAACTGTTACAACCGGAACAGCTCCGTATTATTTGCGAGGCATTATTGATATGGTTGTTGAGGCGGAAACTAAATTATAGATTATTTTTTGGCAGAGCATTAATCCTTGGAGCGTAAATGCTTCAAGGATTTTTTATTTTTAAATGATGATTAAAGAAAACAAAAGCAATCTTAAAGAAACTGCTATCTACATTCACATTCCTTTCTGTGAACATAAGTGCATTTACTGTGATTTTTATTCCATTATCACAAAGGATAATATAACTTCGTTTTTGCAAGCACTAAAAAAGGAAATAAATCATTATACAGAGAAACATTCATCAAATAGAATAATTAAATCAATATTTTTTGGCGGCGGAACTCCTTCACTAATGACTCCAGCTTATATAAGTGAAACAATTGAGTTAGTTAAAAAAAGATTTGAAGTATCTGCTGATGTCGAGATCACCCTCGAGACTAATCCGGGAACGGTTGAACAGACTAAGCTGAAAGAGTTTTATGAAATTGGTATAAATCGGTTAAGCATTGGTATTCAATCCTTTGATGAGAATGAGCTTAAGTTTCTAACAAGAATCCACGACAAGCAAACAGCAATTGATACTGTAGTTAAAGCTCAAGAAGTCGGCTTTGAGAATATCAGTATTGATTTAATTTTTAATTTGCCTGGGCAAACAAAAGAACGCTGGCATAATAATTTAAAAACTGCATTAACACTTCCTATAACTCATATATCTGCATACAGCTTGATTCTTGAGCGCGGAACTATCCTCAACAAAATGGTGCTTGATGGTAAAGTTAAAATCCAAGATGCCGATTACGATGCTGACTTATATGAAATGACAATTGACTTTTTAACCCAAAACGGATTTGATCAGTACGAAGTTTCAAACTTTGCTAACAAAGGATACGAGTGCCGGCATAATAATGCATATTGGCATTACAAGGATTACTTTGGTTTTGGCCCATCAGCACATTCATTTATTGATGGAAGAAGGTATTGGAATTTTTCCAGCTTAAAGAAATACATAGCCGAAATTGATGAAAAACATTTTGCCGTTGCTGGTTTTGAAACGCCGAAAATTGAGCAGCAGCTTAATGAATATGTGATGCTTGCTTTAAGAAGTAACGGGATTAAGTTGGATGAAATGCAGACTCTTTTCGGGTCTGGATGGCTGAATGAGAAAAACCCATACTTCACAAAATTAGAATACATAAAACACCTTACCAGAAAGAATGGAATTATTAGAATGACTAAATCCGGATATGCTGTTTGCGACGAAATTATTAAAAATCTTCTTTGAAATTCATTTTGAGAAATATTTCATTTTTTAACTATTTGATGAACAAACATGTTACAGAAGAGTCCTTTATATTAGAGTATTGCAAATTAGGATTTGTTAATTATTTGTTTTAATAAGTAAGATGGGCTTATTTTTACCGTGCTTGTAAGTAAAAAATATGTTTCTTTACAAGCAAACAAATTTAAGCATTGGGTTTTATAATGAAATTCTACAAAATATTTTTCCTGTCCTTTATTATTTTCACCGTCTCCTTTAGTCAAAACTACAAACAGGTAAAAATCTATTTAAATAATCAGAATACGATAAAAACTTTAATTGAAAGAGGAATTTCGTTTGATCATTTTACAACCGAAAAGGATACTTCGATCATCACTTTTCTAAGTGATAAAGAATTTTCGATTCTTACTTCAAGCGGGCTTAACTACGATGTATTGATAGACAATTGGCATGAGTACTATTATAATCTCCCTAAATTAACTGAAGAAGCGAAGCAAAGTTTTTTAGAAACAAGTAAATCTGAGTATGGAGTTGAAGGATTTGGGTTTGGCTCAATGGGAGGTTTTTATACGTTTCAAGAAGCAATTGCGCAGCTCGATTCGATGTATGCACAATTTCCTAATTTAATTACGCAAAAATTTTCTATCGGAACTACAATTGGTGGGCGGCAAATCTGGGCAGTTAAAATTTCTGATAATCCTAATGTTAATGAAAATGAACCCGCGGTTGGTTTTGATGCCTTGATTCATGCACGAGAACCGCAATCAATGGAAACTCTGATATACTTCATGTATTATCTTTTAGAAAATTATGGAACAAACCCTGAAGTAACTTATCTCGTAAATAATAGAGAAATTTATTGTGTTCCTGTTTTTAATCCTGATGGATATGAGTACAATCGTTCTACAAATCCCAATGGCGGTGGAATGTGGCGTAAGAATAGAAGATTGAATACCGGCGGTTCTTACGGAATTGACCTAAACAGAAATTTCAGCTACATGTGGGGATATGATAATATCGGTTCGAGTTCTGATCCAACAACTGAAGATTATAGAGGAACTGCTCCGTTTTCTGAACCGGAGGCACAAGCAGTCAGCCAATTCTTTGCAAGTAAGAATATCAAAACACATTTTAACATGCACACTTATCAGGATGCAATTCTTTATCCTTGGGGATACATCAATGCACTTACGCCAGATTCTCTAACTTACAAAGAGTTTGCAAATGACATGGCAGCATATAATGGTTATCAAGTTGGTAACAGCTATCAGATATTAGGATATCCCTCGAACGGTTCCGTGCGGGATTGGATGTATGGCGATCAAACCACAAAAAATAAAATATTTGGTTACACTATTGAGATTGGAAGTTCATCGGATGGTTTTTGGCCCGCGCAAAGCCGGATTTTTCCCCTTGCTCAAATAAATGTTAAAGTTCTAATGTATCAGACATGGGTTGCCGGAGAATATCCCGCACTGCAAACTCCAAATTTTACACAGCAGTATTTCAATCCTAATGACTTTGTTCAATTTAATCCGTCATTTAAAAACAAGGGAGTATCAACGGGAAATAATATTTCTATTACTTTGAGTTCTTTAAGTCCTTTTGCGACGGTTAACAACAACACAATTACGATTGATTCAATTCCTCCAAGAAGCATTGTTAATTCAGCGACACCTCTATCATTTACGATTGCTTCTAATGCGCCTGCTGAGCACAAATTGAATCTCTTGTTAATTGCGAGCTTAAGCGGAACCGAAATTAGAAAGGATACGATTAAGCTGATCGTCGGAACTCCTGAATTTGTTTTTGTTGACACAACAAATAATCCGTTGACACATTGGACAGTAACTGCCACACCAACCACTCCGTTTTGGGAATCAACAACAACATCTTTTTACAGTTCTCCATCGAGTTATACCGACAGCAAAAGCGGTAATTATGTTAACAATGCTACCGTAACCATGACTCTAACTAATCCAATTAATTTAAGCAGTTATTCCAATCCGAAACTGTCTTTCTGGACAAAATATGATATTGAAAATAATTGGGATTACGGTCAAGTTGAGGTAAGTACGAACAACGGCAGCACCTGGACAGCTCTTGCAGGAAATTTCACTAATCTGGGAACAGGATCCTTTCAGCCAAATGGTCAACCTTTATACGATGGGACGCAGTTAACATGGGTTAAAGAGGAAATGAGCTTAAGCAGTTTCAATTCGAATCTAGTGAAGCTTAGATTTAAATTAATAACAGACGGTTCACAAACTAGAGATGGCTGGTATGTTGATGACATAGGAGTATTAGTTTATACTACGGTTCCAGTAGAATTAAACAGCTTTACTGCGACAATTGAGGAAAATAAAGTTAAGCTAAACTGGATGACTTCATCGGAAAAGAATAATAAGGGATTTGAACTTGAACGACAAGTCCTCAATGAGCAGTCTTCAGTCAGCAATTCAGAATACAAAAAAATCGGATTTATTGATGGAAATGGAACGACAGCTCAATCGCATACTTATAATTTTATTGATAATCCAAATCAATCAGGTCGCTATCTTTATCGGCTTAAGCAAATTGATTTTGATGGAACATCGCAAACTTATGAACCAATTGAGATTGACTTTGATCTTCCTTTAGAGTTTTCATTATCGCAGAATTATCCTAATCCTTTTAATCCAAGTACTAAAATTAATTGGCAGTCACCAATCAGCGCTTGGCAGACCTTGAAGGTTTATGATATACTTGGAAATGAGGTTGTTACTTTGGTAAATGAATATAAAGAAGCAGGCCGATATACAATTGAATTCAATTCTGAACTGTTAAAAAATAAAATCAGTTCGGGGATTTATTTTTATTCTTTAAAAATCGGGAATTACTTTCAAACCCGTAAAATGTTAATCCTGCAGTAAACTTAGTAGCACTTTCTATTAAATATATTTTCTAAAATCAAATTGGTGGTATAATGAAATTAGTCACAACTTTACTTTTCACTTTCATTCTTATTGTTTCTGTTAATGCGCAGAATTATAAACAAGTTAAAATTTATCTGAGCGATATAAGGGATATTAAAACTCTTCAAGAGCTTGGATTGGAATTTGATCATCCTCACTTTACAAAAGATAATGCTATTGAGGTTTTTCTTAATACCGCGGAGTTTGATTTACTCAAAAGCACAAACTTTCGTTACCAAATCTTAATTGATGATTGGTACAGCCACTACAACAAGTTTCCCAAATTAAGTAATGCAGAAATGCAAAAGTATATTGAGGAGAGTCGTGAAAAATTTGGAGTTGAAGGATTTCACTTCGGTTCAATGGGCGGATATATGACATTAGCAGAAGCTTATGCTGAATTGGATACTCTTAAAAACTTATTCCCAAATTTAATTACCAGCAAACAGTTGATTGGCAACACAATTGAAAATCGCCCAGTTTACATGGTTAAAATATCTGACAATCCAAATGTGGATGAGAATGAACCCGAAGTACTTTATACTGCACTTCATCATGCAAGAGAACCGCAAGGTATGATGCAAATGTTTTACTTCATGTATTATCTTTTAGAAAATTACAACACAAATCCGACAGCTCAATATCTAGTAAATAACCGTGAAATGTTTTTTATACCTGTCGTGAATCCTGATGGTTATGAATATAATCGTTCCACTAATCCTACTGGTGGTGGAATGTGGAGGAAAAATCGTAGAAATAACGGCGGATCTTATGGAATAGATTTAAATAGAAATTATGGACCATACAATTATTGGAATGCTCCAAATGGCGGATCGAGTACATCACCTTCTAGCGATACTTACAGAGGAACTGCTCCGTTTTCAGAACCCGAAACAGATCTAATTAAAAATTTTCTTTCAACGAGAAAAATTAAGAATGCTCTTAATTATCACACTTACAGCAATTTATTAATTTATCCTTACGGTGCTTTATCACAAGAGACACCGGATTCACTTATATTTAGAGAATATGCGGCGGATATGACTCGTTATAACGGTTATGCCACCGGAACAGATATGCAGACTGTTGGATATTCTACACGCGGTAACAGCGATGATTTTTTCTATGATGGTGATACTGTTGCTAACAGCGGGAAAATTTTTGCAATGACTCCGGAAGTCGGAAGTTCATCAGATGGGTTTTGGCCGGCACAAAGCAGAATATTTCCTCTTGCACAGGAGAATTTGCATCCCAATTTATATTATGCATGGGTTGCAGGCGAGTACGTTTCACTTCATAACCCAAATTTTGCTCAACCATTTTTTAATCCCGGCAATACAGTGCAGCTTTATCCAATCATTAAGAATAAGGGCTTATCAACAGGGTACAATGTTCAAGTTGCACTCACATCGTTGAGTCCATATGCAACAATAAACTCTGGAACGATAAATATTGATTCAATAAAATCGCGAACCACTGCAAATGCAGTAAACCCGTTATCATTTGATATTTCACCATCAACACCAATAGAAACTAAAATTAAATTGCTTTTTACGATTTCCACGTATGGAGCGATAATGTCCACAGATACTGTGAGCATAATCGTTGGTTATCCCGAATTTCTTTTTATTGATACGACAAATAATCCACTTAACTATTGGACTGTAACGGCAACACCCACAACTCCTAAATGGGAATCCACTACCAACGCATTTTATACTTCACCTTCATGTTATACAGACAGTAAAGATGGTGTTTATGCTAATACTGCAACTGTAACAATGACGCTAACTAATCCAATTGATTTGAGCGGTTACAGTAATCCCCGGCTGAGTTTTTGGACAAAGTTTGATATCGAAACCGACTGGGATTATGGACAGGTAGAAATCAGTACAAATAACGGAAGCACATGGACACCATTAGCTGGAAATTATACTAATTTGGGAACAGGTTCTTTTCAACCAATTGGTCAACCGTTATATGATGGTACTCAATTAAACTGGGTAAGAGAAGAAATCAGTCTAACCGGGTATAATTCAAATCAAGTTAAGCTAAGATTTAAACTTCGAACCGATGGTTCTGTCCAAAAAGACGGCTGGTATGTGGATGATATTGGAATAATTGTCTATACTGCTGCTAATGTCCAACTAACTGCAATGATTGAGGGATTTTATGATGGAACGACAATGGTTCCGGATACCGTTACAGTTGAACTCCACAATACTTCCGCTCCGTATGGACTAGTTGAACAAAGAAAGATGGTGCTTAACTCTTCAGGGCAAGGTACAGGATTCTTTAGTGCAGTGGCGGAAGCCGCCTCATATTATGTTGTAGTAAAACATCGCAATTCAATTGAAACCTGGAGTGCTTCAGGTCAATCATTTACTAATGGAACATTGAGTTATGATTTTACTACAGCGCAGAATAAAGCTTACGGAAATAATTTAATTCAAAAGGGAAGCAAATGGTGTATTTACAGTGGTGATGTGAACCAAGACGGATGCGTTGATTTAAGCGACCTAATCTTCGTAGATAATGATAATGCAAACTTCTCAACCGGCTATGTAGCATCAGACGTTAATGGCGATAATATCAGCGATTTATCAGATATGATAATAGTTGATAATAACAATGCGGCATTTGTGGAAAAGGTAGTTCCGCCTGGAGCTTTATCAGTTAAAAAAATAAGATTGCAAAATCAGTAATCTAACACAGATCAAAAAAAGCTGAAATAACAAAATTTCTTTTCTGCAGGGGAGCTTCGGCTCCCTGTTATGTAAAAAGTCAAGGGGAATAGATTTCAATTATCCCAGAGCTTTTCCTTTTCTATAAGGCTAGGTTATTAATTTTCTTAATCCATAATTTGAATCATCCTGTTATTGACAGTCATCCCAAATTTTAGTGGGAGCTGCAAGTAGTAATTTTTAATCTTTCGTGTAACGCCGCAAGTTTTAACAAGCAATAATATATTTGCAAGGGAGCTGTAGCGGTCAATACATCTTTACATATTGTTAATTTCGCTTTATAGACCAAGAGGTTTTTTATTCCCGGCTCTCTTAGTTGCTTATCGATCCAATAGCCGCAAAAGCCAGTTTCATATACACTGAAATAGTCTCCCTTTGGATAATTTCTCTACAAGTATTTTACCAACTCTTCTGGCTGTGGATTTATTGAGAATGTCTTGTGTTCCATTTGGTTGGTTCTTACCGTAATCATCCAACTCTTTTTGTGGACATCCAATCCTATAAAGAATCGTTGATTACTAAAATTTAGCTTTATATATTTGTTCTACATCTGAGCATCCTTTATCGTTTGTTTTTATTTGCAGCTACTTAGTGTAGATTGTTTTTATTTTACAAAATTGCGAAAAGGATGCTCTTTTTTATATGCTTTTTAACAAAACTTCTTTTTTATTTTGCAATCAACTTTCTAAGTCCATTCATATCTTCAGCTATGTAATCCGGTTTATATTCGGCAATTGATTCTTCAGTCCTGTAACCATGAATAATTGCACAAGTTTTTGTATTTGCATTTTGTCCGCATAAAATATCTAATTCAGTATCTCCCACAATCAGAGATTCCGTTGGACTTACATTTAATTCTTTGCAAATCAACAGCAATGGTTCTGCAGAAGGTTTGTGCTCAAGTCCGTTTCGTCGTCCCATAATCAAGTCAAAATATTCCGTTAGGTTAAAATGTTCAAGGATTTTTTCGGCTTGATCTTGTGCTTTAGTGGTTAGCAGTGAAATCTTATATCCGTTTTGTGAAAAATATTTAAGAGTTGCTTGAGCATTAGAGTACAATTGGGAATCATTTATAAAATTAAAATAATTGTTCTTGTAAATGTTTATAAACTCTTCAAAGTCATAAACCGGAACTTCCATTTCTTCAAATATATCTACGAAGTGCATCCCGATCTTTTCTCGGAATATCTCTTCGTCAATCTTAGAAGATATGTTCAAATCGCGTAGAGATTTAATTGTTGCATTATAAATTGTCTTGTGTGAATCAACCAAAGTTCCATCAAGATCAAAACAGATGTGCTTTATGTTATCTTGCATTTCTAACTAAATAATTTTTATGACATCAAATTACCGTAAACTATCTTCACCTAAAAATATTTTTAAGGGATGTGATCTAATATTTTGGAGATATTGTAAAAAAGTGCTAAAATTTCACCTCAGATACTTATAATTCTTAAAATACTCTTCCTTTCCCTTTTAAGCTAAGTATAAGTGATAGTCGTTTTAATTCTTGTTGATAATTCATCATCGGTGAAAAACATTTTTACCTTTTATTCCAAGTTTTTTGAGGAAAACTGGCTTAAATAAATGAAAAACGAAGTATTAATCAGTTTTTAACTGGTATGATTTTTATAACACATAATTAAATTATTTCAATAATAAACTATGGAGCACTTAATGAAAAACAGTCGCTTGGTCTCATCTCTCTTTTTTTTGTTCTTATTCATTGGTTTGCGAACCGAAGTATTTGCACAGGAAACCCCTGTAATGTACTTCTGTGAGAAGTATGGTAAGAATGGTGAAGTCGGTATCAGTGATAGATTTACCACAGGATTTCTAACTGTTGTTGTCAAGTGTGATTATGCTATGAAATTGAAAGATGTACATGTTCAGTTTGATAAGTATAACGCAAGAAAAGATAAATTTGAATACTATAAGAAATTTGATTATACACTTAAACCCGATATGAAATATGTGTACTTTTCAAAAAATGATGAAAGTGATTTGAGTTTTGATGAGGCCGGATTCTATCGCGTATTTCTTCTCGATGATGATGATGAAACTGTTGCCAGTGCAATCGTTGAGATTATAGAAAAGTAATTTTAGCCCTGATAAAAGTGATCAACTAGAGGTTGTCTCGTAGGCAAAAAATTGTCAGTCTGAGCGTGTCAAAGACTGACAGTTTTAATAAAAATCACATTTCGACATGCTCGGTGTGACAGCAAAAGTTACCTTTAAGACAACCTCTAATTTTTTAGTTAATTCATCCTGCCTTTATATAAATTAGCATATCACAAATTATTTTTTCCTTTATGCAAAGAACATTTGATGTGATTATTGTTGGTGCCGGACCGATTGGGCTTTGCTGCGGCATTGAAGCGGTAAAAAATAATTTTTCTCATTTAATCATTGAGAAAGGTTGTCTTGTCAATTCTATTTTTAATTATCCTACAAACATGACATTTTTTTCCACCTCTGATCGTTTGGAAATTGGTGATGTGCCTTTTGTTTCCCATGGAGATAAGCCAACACGGCGTGAGGCGCTTGAGTATTATCGCAGAGTAAAAAACTCGTGGAACTTGAACGTTAATACTTTTGAGGAAGTAATTAGTATTGAGAAAAATCGAGATATTTTTATTGTTGCTACGAATAAAGTAAAATATTCGTCACGCTTTATTATTATATCAACTGGTTATTACGACAACCCGAATTTATTGAGCGTTCCCGGTGAAGATCTTTCTAAGGTTAAACACTATTTTGATGAAGCGCATCCATATGCTTATCAGAAAGTTCTAATAGTTGGAGGCGGTAATTCAGCAGTTGATGTTGCACTCGAAACTTTTAGAAAAGGTTCCGAAGTTACGATGGTAATTAAGGAAGATAGTTTTAAGGATGGAATTAAGTATTGGGTTCGTCCCGATATTGAAAATAGAATTAAGGAAGGTGCTATTAAAGCATATTTCAATTCGGAAGTTGTAAAAATAGAAAATGATAATGTTGAGATTAAAACACCGAACGGTAATATTCTGGTTGCGAATGATTTTGTTTTTGCGATGACTGGCTACCATCCCCATTTTGATTTTTTGAAAAAGCTAAATATCAATTTTATTGATGATGAATTAATGATTCCGCAGTTTAATCCCAAAACATATGAAAGCAATATAAAAAATCTTTTTCTTGCTGGAGTAGTGTGCTGTGGAATGGAGACTTCAAAATGGTTCATTGAAAATACTCGCGATCATGCACCTAAAATTTTTAAGACGATGAGGAAGGTCTGATCAATTAGCACCCGTCGTGTTAGCATTCCTCTGTGTAGTTCCGTATTTCCTCCAGTCGTCAAGAGCTGAACTTCGTGTAATAAAAATTCTTTCACAGAGGACAACGGAGATTAAACAGAAAAACCACGGAGTAACTCCATGGATTTCCACCAAATAAAATCTGATGCTACAGATGCATTCCTTTGTAAACCATCCTTGTTAGAGTTATTTTTAAATTACAAAAATCAATGAATTTAAAATCTTAAGGAGAAATATTATGTTATCAAAAATCAAAGAACTTTTAGGAAGTGATGCTGACTCGCTTCTAAGTTATAAAGCAAAATTTCCTAAGGAACAATTAAATCTCCCCGGACCTGATTTTGTTGATAGAGTTTTTGCAATATCAAACCGCAGCAACAATGTTCTAAAAAATCTTGAATGGATTTATCAGACCGGACGATTAGCCGGAACAGGCTATGTTTCAATTCTTCCTGTTGATCAGGGAATCGAACACTCAGGCGGAGCTTCTTTCGCTCCCAATCCAATTTATTTTGATCCTGAAAATATTGTAAAACTTGCAATTGAAGGCGGGTGTAATGCGGTTGCATCTACCGTTGGAGTGCTTGGAGCAGTTTCTAGAAAATATGCCCATAAAATTCCCTTTATTGTAAAGCTAAACCACAACGAACTTTTAACATATCCAAACAAGTTCGATCAAATAATGTTTGCTGGTGTGGCACAATCATACGATTTGGGAGCGGCTGCAGTTGGCGCTACAATTTATTTCGGATCAGATGAAAGTGCACGACAGATTGTAGAAGTAAGTGAAGCTTTTCAATATGCGCACGAATTGGGAATGGCAACAATTCTCTGGTGTTACCTAAGAAATCCTGCTTTCAAGACAAAAGAAAAAGATTATCATGTCTCCGCAGATTTAACTGGACAGGCAAATCATCTCGGTGTTACTATTGAAGCAGATATTATCAAACAAAAATTACCTGAAAATAACGGCGGTTACGAAGCATTGAAGTTTGGTAAGACGCATAAAAAAGTTTATTCTGATTTAAGCTCAGATCATCCGATAGATCTTACCCGTTATCAAGTTATCAACTGCTACATGGGAAGAATCGGTTTGATAAATAGCGGCGGAGCTTCGGGCGAAAATGATTTTAGCGAAGCTGCCAAGACAGCTGTGATTAATAAGCGTGCCGGCGGTATGGGATTAATTTCCGGCAGAAAAGCATTCCAACGTCCGATGAAAGAAGGAGTTCAGCTTTTAAATATCATTCAAGATGTTTATAAAGAAAAGGATATAACAATAGCTTAATTAATTTGTAGTCGCAGGCTTAAAGCCTGCGACAAATTATTGTGCTTTATCGCTGCAGTAAATACTCCACAATCCTGCCAAGGTCTTTCACATCAATATTGTTATAGGATGGCATCATCACATCTGGATATTTTTCTTTGTGATCTTTAAATCTTTCCGAACTCATAAATGAATTAGGATTGCGAAGATAATTTATTAGCTGGTCGCGAGTCCAAAATTTACTTAACTCAGCCAAACGCGGACCTTTTACTGTTCCGGCTAAATCGGACCCATGACAGTTGTAGCAGCCAATTCTCGCGATTAACTCTTCGCCCGAAATATTCTCAGAAGACATATTCGATTGAGGAACCGTGTTCATTCCTGACAGTGGACTTTTTTCTTCATCCTGTTTTGTTGCTTTTTGAAGTAAAAATAAAAGTATAAACAAAGCTAAAAAGGCAGCTACCCATATCTGTGGTTTTGTCATTATTATTTATGATTAGTTAAAAAATTATTCTATTTCAAAAGAGGCAGTAACAACTGCAACTATTTCTTTTTCGATTGAGCTTAAATCATTTACACCATAATCTGAAATTTGGTTTGAGAAACGAGGTGTAATTTGAAGTACCCCCATTCGTGCACTTCGCATCGGTCCTAATTTTCTGTCTGTTGCCAATGCAATTTTCGATGCTCTGTTCATCGCATCTTTTGCTGCTTCAGCTTGAATCTCAATTTTTACCTCAGCAATTTTTGAGTAATGATACTCAGGCATTTCGACATTAAAGCTTACACCTTTTTCAATCAAAGACGGTATTTCGAGCGAGAGCTTTTTTATTTTATTGACATCATTCGATTTGATTTCTAAACGCTGACTGTATGTATAAGCTCTTACTCGGCCTGTTTGATAACCGCTTGCGCTGATTTCATAAACCGGATAGCTGGTCATAGTGAAAAACTCAATTTCTTTTTCCGGAAATCCATTTGATGCAAGATATGAGATTAATATTGGCTTCTGCCTTCTCAGCTCCTGGTAAGCTTGTTCTGCTGTTAATGCCTCCACAGTGATAGAGCCCCTTAAAAATCCAAGATCAGAAATAATGTCCCGCTTTGCAGAACCTGTTACTGTAATTGTTTGATTTGAACTGTAATTAGATCTCCAAGCAGTCACAAATATTATTGAACAAATAATTAATGCAATTCCCAGTATTAAAAAAGAGAATAGAGAGTTGTTTTTGTTTTCCATGGTAATATTAAAAAATTATTTTCTAAATGATGAGCGTCGCTAAATTATTAAAATGGCTTTTGATTACAAAGGCAAAACAAGATTATTATGAGCGCGGAGCTTTGCAGAACAGTTTTAGTTGAGTAATTTGAAAATAAATATCCAATACTTTTTTGATAAAAATAGCGAATCAGTTTTATGCCTATACCCAATAAGCTAATTAATGAACAAAGTCCATATTTACTTCAGCATGCATATAATCCTGTTGATTGGTATCCTTGGAATGAAGAAGCATTCGAAAAAGCCCGCTCTGAAAACAAACCAATTTTTCTTTCAATTGGATATTCAACCTGTCATTGGTGTCATGTGATGGAAAAAGAATCCTTTGAAGATACAGAAGTAGCAAAACATATGAACGAAGCATTCATTTCAATTAAAGTAGATCGTGAAGAACGGCCTGATATTGACGGAATTTACATGACAGTATGCCAAATGCTTACAGGAAGCGGCGGCTGGCCATTAACAATTGTAATGACTCCCAATAAAAAACCTTTTTTTGCGGGTACATATTTCCCCAAGTCAAGTCGTTATGGCAAAGCAGGAATGATGGAGCTTATTCCTCAATTAAGAGAACTTTGGAGATCAAAGCACGAAGATATATTAAAATCTGCAGAAGAAATTTCTCAAGCTTTAATTAACTCATCCAAATTTTTTAGAGACGAAATTCTTTCATCAGAAATTCTTGACCAAGCTTTTAATGATTTGACCAAAAGATTCGACCCTGAAAAAGGTGGCTTTGGGAGATCACCCAAATTTCCATCACCGCATAATTTCACTTTTCTTTTAAGATATTGGAAGAAAAATAAGAATGAACAAGCGCTTTCCATGGTTGAAAAAACTTTGAAGGAAATGAGGTTGGGAGGAATTTACGATCATATTGGTTTTGGGTTTCACAGGTATTCAACTGATCATAAATGGCTTGTTCCTCATTTTGAAAAAATGCTTTACGATCAGGCTCTCCTAGTAATTGCATATACCGAAGCTTATCAAGCAACAAAAAATGAACTTTATAAAAATACAGTTAAGGAAATTCTCGAATTTGTAATTCGAGATATGAAATCGCCTGAAGGCGGATTTTATTCTGCTGAAGATGCTGACAGTGAAGGAGAAGAGGGAAAATTTTATTTGTGGAAAATTGATGAACTGAGAGACATACTTAAAGACGATGCGGATTTGTTTCTTGATATTTATAATTGTGAAGTTGAGGGAAATTGGATTGATCCAATGCATGGTGGAAAAGTGGGTACAAATATTTTACATCTTCAAACAATGATTGATAAATATTGCTCAAATCATAATTTAAGCACCGCTGCAGTTGAGGTTAAAGTTGCTCTTGCTCGGAAACAATTATTTGAAGCGCGTGAAAAAAGAATTCATCCCTGCAAAGATGATAAGATATTGACTGACTGGAACAGCTTAATGATATCGGCTTGTGCAAAAGCTGCTCAAGTATTTGATGAAATCAAATATGTCGAAATCGCCAAATCGGCAGTTAAGTTTATTCTAGATAAATTGACTCTTCCGAACGGCAGACTTTTGCATCGCTATCGAAATGGAAATGCAGATATTGCCGGTAATCTTGATGATTATGCTTTCTATATTTCTGCTTTGCTTGATTTGTATGAAGCAACTTTTGCAATTGAATATTTAGTGAGAGCATTTGATCTTCAAAATGATTTGATGAAATATTTTTGGGACGAAAAAGATTGGGGATTTTTCTTCACAGCATCGGACGGTGAAAAATTATTGGTTCGACAAAAAGAAATTTATGATGGAGCAATTCCTTCTGGCAACTCCGTTGCATTACTAAATTTAGTACGTTTGTATCGGTTTACTGGAAGAACTGACTTTGAGGACAAAGCTTCGCAAATGATTAAAACTTTTTCACAACCAATTAGAACATCTCCATCGGCATACACACATTTTCTTTCTGCGCTGGATTTTTATCTTGGTTCCTCCAAGGAAATTCTCTTAGTAGGAAATGATGAATATAAAGTAAAAAGCTTTATGCGAGTGATCAACAAATATTTTATCCCTAACAAAGTCACTCTGCATAAAAGTGTGGAAAGCCATGATTCCCTAGCTAAAATAGCTGAGCACACAAAATCTTTCCAATTTACTGATAGCGAGACATTGGTTTACCTTTGCGAAAATTTCACATGTAAGCTCCCAATTTCATCAGAAACTGAATTAACTAAACAGCTTAAAGACGATTAATTGCAATTAATGCTAAAAAAGAGTTGTTTTATTTGGATGTTAAAATGTAAATTACAGCCGAAAATTTTTTAGCTAATGAATAATCACTAAAATGCAAGATAATAAGCTTATAAAGGCACTCGTGCTTAATGCACAGCTTGGAAACAATTCCGCATTCGAACAGCTATACCAAATGACTATCGAACACATTTATGCTTTGGCAATTCGGTTGAGCGGGGATTTATCTTCTGCAGAAAAATTAACGAAAAAAACTTATGTAAATGCTTGGCGGAGAATCTCAGAAAAAGATGAGTTCACTTCATTTGCTGATTGGCTTAAAAAAATTGCTGTGCAAACTGTACTGACTGAAGAAAATGGAGATAAAATCAATGGGAAAGACGCCGATGAAACCCTTTTCCTCAAAAACCCATTTGAAAGTCATATCCGGGATTTAGAATTCCCAAACAGATTAATTTATGTTTTACATGATATTGAAAATTTTTCACTTGAAGAAATTTCAAAACTATCGGGTAAATCAGAAAAAGAAATTAAAACTTTACTTGCGAACACACGTGAAAACTTAATTAAACTTACAGAAGAATGACACACGAAGAAGTTAAAATTTTGCTTAATGATTACTTCGATGAAAAACTTTCTATCGAAGTTAATACTGAAATTCAAGTTCATTTGAGCGAGTGCGATGAGTGCAGTCAATACCTTTTCTCATTACAATCATTGATGAAAAAAGCGGATCAACTTCCTCGTAATATCAAACCACCAGCAGATTTTTGGCAGGATATATTCATTTCACTGAGTGATATAAAAATTGAGAGTATCAAGCAGCAGGAAGCACTTGACTTACAAGAAGCCGTGAAACTTTCCGAGGAGGAGAGTTTAAAGGAAAAGAAAATTCGTGAAGAAAGATCTAAAGCCGAAAAACTTCTTGCATGGGAGAAGCAGAAAACTGTTATTCTCCAGAATTTTAAGAGACCTATAGTCAGAAATATTGCCATTGGCATTGTTTCTTTTCTTGTTCTTTTTCTTATTTATAAAATTTTTCTCTCGAAAGGCGAATCCTGGGAAGTAAAAAAGTCACGAATTGGCAGCGCAACATTCTCAGAAGTATTTGGGAGTCTTGAAGAGGATCAAATACTTGAAACAAACTCCATAGCCCGGCTCGAAATCCAAGTTCCCCAAATTGGAAGAATATATTTAGAACCTAATTCTAAAATTAAAAGATTGCAAGCAAACAAAATTCAACTTCTCCAAGGTTCAATTTCAGCAGATAAAGATGGAGCTAAGGAACGATTGAGTATTGAAGTACCAGGAGCAGAAATAAATGACCAATATCTCGGAGGTAATTTAAAAGTTAGTGTAACCAATTCGAAAGTCTCCTTTTTAGAAGTTGTGGATGGATGGGTCTCATTTAAAAATGAATATTTAGAGTCAATTGTTTTGGCTAATCACATGTGTAAAGTCATAGCCGACTCCGGCTTTGGTTTACCATATCGGAATGGAACTTCTCAAGATCTAATCAATGCTATTGATGAGTACTGTTTTACGAACCCTGGTAATGAAGAAGCCCTTATTTCGATTTTAACGAAAGCAGAGGTAAAAAATACGCTTACCGTTTGGAACTTAATGAAAAGAGTTACACGCAAACAACGTGATATGGTTATATATACCATGTTTGGTTTGCTTGGTAATCCCCCTGAAGGAGTTACAGTTGACGGTCTAAAAACATTAGATCCGCAAATGCTGCAGAAGTTAATTGAAGAGATTGAACTGAAAATACAGTAGATACACGATTCATCGTGGCTTAATTTAGCTATCGCTTCGGTCTGTAAAGATGAGTACTCTGCCCGAAGAACACTTCCGCTGCTTCCATTAATGTTTCTGATAATGTTGGATGCGGATGAATGGTGAGTTTCAAGTCGGTTAGATTTGCTCCCATTTCAATTGCTAACATACCTTCAGCAATTAATTCTCCAGCACCGGGTCCGCAAATACCGATTCCTAAAATTCTTTGAGTTTCAGGTTCAACAAGAATTTTTGTTACTCCGTCCATTCTTCCCAATGTTGTCGCACGTCCAGAAGCAGACCACGGGAATTTAGCCACCTCATATTTGATTTCCTTTTCACGAGCTAGAGTTTCAGTCAATCCTGTCCACGCAATTTCGGGATCAGTAAATACAACTGCAGGAATGGCTTTTGGTTCGAATGCAACTTTGTGACCGGCAATTGACTCAACTGCAACTCTTCCTTCATGAGATGCTTTGTGAGCAAGCATTGGTTCGCCAACAATATCGCCTATAGCATAATTGTTGGGATCATCGGTTCTCAACTGCTCGTCAACAATTATCCATCCGCGTTGATTTACTTTTACTTTTGTATTTTCTAAACCTAATCCACTCGTATCAGGTTTTCTACCAATGGACATTAAAACATAATCATACTTTTGCTCTGCAATATCACCATTCTTATTTTGAATCCTCACAATTAATCCATCGGAATCTTCTTTCATCTCTATAACTTTAGATTCGAGCATAATTTTATCGAAGCTTTTCTCAAGTCGTTTTGAAAGATGAATTACTAAATCTCTATCCGCACCTGGTAATAATCCTACCATCATTTCAACAACTGAAACTTTGGTTCCTAATGCTGAATAAACAGAACCGAGTTCAAGTCCGATGTAGCCGCCGCCAACAACAAGTAAAGATTTAGGAATAGCTGGTAAGTCCAATGCTGTTGATGAATTTAAAACTCTATTGCTATTAATTTCAAAAGAAGGAATTGATGCGATTCTCGAGCCGGTTGCAATTATTATTTTGTCGAATGAAAGGTTTTCTTCACCATTTTCTTTTATGATTTTTAAGGTGGAAGAATTGATAAAACTTGCCCGGCCTTGTACGTAGTTAATCTTTCTTAGTTTGCTGACTTGTCCAAGTCCACCAGTAAGTTTTGAAACTACGCTGCTCTTCCAATTTCTCAACTTATCAAGATCAATCTTTGGTTCGGAGAAATCTATTCCCCAATCTTTTGCTTCGTGAGTTTCGTTAATCAGTTTGGCGACATGCAAAAGTGCTTTGGAAGGAATACATCCGCGGTAAAGACAAACTCCGCCGGGATTTTTTTCTTTATCAATCAAAGTTACATTCATTCCTAAATCGGCGGCAAGAAAAGCGGCCGCGTAACCGCCAGGACCAGCACCGATTACTGCGATGCGTATGTTCATAGTAAACTTTCCTTTCTACGTAATAGGTGCGAAGAGTAAGAGTATGAGTAAGAGAAAGATTTTAAATTTGAATTAAGTTTTGTATTTATTTTCATCTTCATAAACCCGCTCTGATTTACTTTTGATTAATCCTACTAGCATTGCTACAATTTCTTTTAATTGTTCTTTGCCATTTTTTAATTGAACTTCAGTTATAACCTTTTTTCTTAAGAGAATATCTAAACATGCAGAACATTCGAAGGACGATCCAATTGAAATATCCAAGTAGCGGCATTTATCTTTTGGATAATATTTGCCGTTTCCCTCAGCTATATTAAGTACAATTGAATTAGATGCTCGTTCCAATTGATTTCGAACATCAGAATAATAATCCATTTTTGTTTATATCTCATGAACATATTCAATAAATTGAAGTGCATTATGATATACTTTCAATTTCTCATGATCAAAATAAATTTTATTCTCACTCATCTTACTCTTTCACTTACTCTTACTCTAATAAGAGCTTCATCGGCTGCTCAAGCGCTTCGCAAATCCATCGTAAGAATCTTGCTGCATCTGCACCATCAATTATTCTGTGATCATATGATAATGATAAAGGAACAACCATTCGAGGTTCAAACTTTCCATCTTTATAAACCGGTTTGTAACTTCCTCTTGAGACTCCAAGTATTGCAACCTCGGGAGAGTTAACAATTGGTGTGAGGGAAGTCCCGCCAATTCCACCAAGATTTGTAATAGTGAAACATCCGCCTTGTAATTCTTCTAACGAAATTTTTTTATTCCTTGTCTTTTCTGAGATTGCCGCAAGCTCAACAGACAGTTGTGTCAAGTTTTTCTGATCGACATTTTTTATTACCGGAACGATTAATCCGAATTCCGTGTCAACCGCAACACCGATGTTGAAATAATTTTTGTAAATGATTTCCTTTTTCTCCATATCAATGCTGCTGTTGAACTGAGGAAATGCTTTTAATGCAGCCGCCGAAATTTTTAGGAGAAATGATGTAATTGTAAGTTTGCCGCTTTCTTTTTCAACTTTTGGGTTAAATGCTTTCCGCGTCATTTCAAGCACTGTTATATCGGCTTGATCGAACTGAGTTACGTGAGGAATTGTTGCCCAAGCATAGCTTAAATGTTCTGCAGTTTTTGTTCGAATATTGCTCATTGGTTTGGTTTCGATTGAACCAAACTTTGTGAAGTCTGGAAGTTTTTCTGCTTTTATTCCGATTCCTAAACCAATACCAGATTTTCTCTGTTCATTTAACTTTTTAGCATAAGCTTTCACATCGTCCATCGAAATTCTTCCGCCAGGACCCGTTCCAGGTACTTCGTTTATATCAATTCCAATTTCGCGTGCAATTCTTCTTACCGATGGTGCAGCAGGAGCAGAACCTTTTGTTATTGGTGGTTGGTGAAAACTTTGTGTGGAAATTCCAATTACTTTTTCTTCTTTTCTAATTATTTCTGCTGGTCTAATCTGTTCACTTACTTTTGGAGGTTCAGTAATAGGTTTTTCGATGGATTCAGCTGTCTCGTGCAGAGGGGTTTGAGTTTGTTCAGATACTTTTAGTTTGATAATTGGGGCGCCGACTTTAGCCTTAGTTCCGGTTTTAACATAGACTTCAATAACCTCTCCCGCGAAAGTTGAGGGCACTTCTACTGTGGCTTTATCAGTTTCAATTACAATTATTCCCTGATCTTTTTCGATCTTATCGCCAGGTTTCACCAGCACAGAAACAACATCGGCAGATTCAATGTTTTCACCAAGATCGGGTAACGTCACATCAATTATTTTTGAAGGAATTTTGCTCTCAACTTTTTCAGATAAGGGCTCTTTTTGTTTTACTTCCTCTTCAGAAATTGTTTCAGCCTTGATGGATGTTTCTTTAACCGCCTCTGTTTTTTGAGATTGTTCAGCTGATTCTGCTAGCAGTATAACGGTTTGTCCGACTTTTATTTTATCACCTGGCTTAATCAAAACTTTATGAACCGTACCTTCTTGAGTAGAAGGAACTTCAATTGTTGCCTTATCAGTTTCAATTTCAAATAAGCTTTGATCTTTTTGAACTTTGTCTCCTTCCTTCACTAAAACAGAAACAACATCTGCTGATTCTATATTTTCACCAAGTTCAGGAAGTTTTATTTCTATTGCCATGTTTAACCTTAAAAATTTTTTCTTTGTCACACTGAGCCTGTCGAAGTGTGACATAGATCTAATACATCAGTCTTCTACAAGCTCAGACTGACAACTAATTTAAGAACGCATTGGATTTTTCTTCTTCGGATTTATTCCAAGTTTCTTGATTGCTTTATCTAAATCGCTTGGTTTCAATTTTCCATCTTTTGCCAAACCATTTAACGCGGCTAATACAATATGCTTTGCATCAACTTCAAAGAAATCTCTGAGCGCTTCACGTGATTCACTTCTGCCGAATCCATCTGTTCCTAATGAATAGAGAGTTCGCGGAAACCATTTTGAAATTGAATCAGGCAATGCTTTAACATAATCTGATGATGCAACGAAAACCCCATCTTCTTTTCCCAGCATTTTTGAAATGTATGATTCTTTCGGAGTTTCATTCGGATGAAGTAAATTCCATCGTTCAACTTCAAGAGCTTCTCTCCGCAATTCCTTATAACTTGTAACGCTCCAAACATCTGCCGCAACCTTATATTCTTCCTCTAACATTTGTGCAGCTTTCAGAACCTCATTCATAATCGTTCCGCTTCCAAATAGCTGAGCTTTCATCTTTAAATTCTTTTTATCAGAAGTTTTGAACTTGTACATGCCTTTAACAATTCCTTCTTTAACACCCACAGGCATTTCAGGCATCGGATAATTTTCATTCATAACGGTAATGTAGTAGAAAATGTCTTCCTTATCCTCGTACATCCTTTTAATTCCATCGCGAATTATCACTGCAAGCTCATAAGCAAATGCTGGATCATAAGTAACGAGATTCGGAACAGGATAAGCAAGAAGATGACTATGTCCGTCTTGATGCTGAAGCCCTTCACCATTAAGAGTTGTTCTTCCCGCAGTTCCTCCGACCAAAAATCCTTTTGCCCGTATATCTCCTGCAACCCAAACAAAATCTCCGATTCGCTGCATACCAAACATTGAGTAATAAATAAAAAATGGAATCATGTTGATGCCGTGCGTTGCGTATGCAGTTCCAGCAGCAATGAATGATGATACTGAACCAGCTTCTGTAATTCCTTCTTCAAGAATTTGGCCGTTCTTTGCTTCTTTGTAGTAAAGCAAGCTATCACGATCAACCGGTTCATAAAGCTGACCGACGTGTGAATAAATTCCAACTTGCCTAAATAAAGATTCCATTCCAAAAGTTCTTGCTTCATCTGGAACAATAGGCACGATGTACTTTCCAATTTCCTTATCCTTTAAAAGCTTGGCGAGAATTCTAACAAATACCATGGTCGTGGAAACTTCTCTTCCTTCAGTACCTTTGTAAAATTCCTCAAAGATTTCTTCCGGAGGAGTTTTAATTGGACGAACATCGCCTTTTCGTGAGGGCACAAATCCGCCAAGTTCTTTTCTTCTGGTCAGAAGATATTGCATCTCTGAGCTGTCATCTGATGGTTTGAAGAAGGGTGCATTTGCTATATCATCATCAGAAATTGGAATGCCGAAACGGCTTCGGAATTCCTTCATTTCATCTTCGTTTAATTTTTTCTGCTGATGAGTTATGTTTTTTCCCTCACCGCTTTCACCTAAACCATAACCTTTGATCGTTTTAGCAAGAATTACTGTGGGCTGTCCAACATGGGTTACTGCCGTCTTAAATGCCGCAAAAACTTTTTCGGGATCATGCCCGCCGCGTTTCATTTTTTGAAGCTGTTCATCGGTCATCTTCTCAACCATTTTTAGAACGTCGGGATCTTTCCCAAAGAAATGATCTCTGATATACTCACCCGATTCTACGGAGTATTTTTGATACTCGCCGTCAACTACTTCGCTCATTCTTTTAACGAGTTTGCCGTCAACATCTTTATCGAGAAGCGGATCCCAATCAGTTCCCCAAATTACTTTGATGACGTTCCATCCAGCACCACGGAAAGCTGCTTCAAGTTCCTGAATAATTTTTCCGTTGCCTCTTACTGGTCCATCAAGTCGCTGTAAGTTACAGTTGATAACAAAAATCAAATTATCAAGTTTTTCACGTGAGGCAAGAGTAATTGCTCCAAGTGTTTCGGGTTCATCAGTTTCTCCGTCGCCGAGGAAAGCCCAAACTCTCCCGCCGGGTTTTTTCAGTCCGCGATCTTCGAGATAACGGTTAAACCTTGCCTGATAAATTGCCATTATTGGTCCAAGTCCCATTGAAACAGTTGGGAACTCCCAGAAATTCGACATTAGCCATGGATGAGGATATGAAGAAAGTCCGCCGTTAGGTTTCAACTCTCTTCTAAAATTTTCAAGCTGTTCGATTGTCAATCGTCCTTCGAGAAAGGCGCGTGCATAAATTCCCGGAGAAGCATGACCTTGGAAATAAATTTGATCGCCATCGTAATCTTCACCCTTGCCGTGAAAGAAATGATTAAAACCAATCTCGTACAAAGTTGCCGCCGAAGCATAAGTTGAAATATGTCCGCCGATTCCGCTTTCCTGTTTATTTGCTTTGACCACCATAGCCATTGCATTCCAGCGGATGATGCTTTTTATCCGTCTCTCAATTTCGCGGTTGCCAGGGAATGGCGGCTGTTTCTCTCTTGGTATTGTGTTGATATATGGAGTGTTAGCCGTGAACGGAATTTTAACTCCCGCTTTATGCGCTCTAATTTGAAGCTGCTGAAGAATCTCGGTCACTCTTTCCGGTCCGCCATGCTCAAGCACATAATCCAGAGAGTAAAGCCATTCTTTAATTTCTTGTTCGAGTGTTTCTAAATCTTTATTGTCGCTCATAAATTTTCTTTCTTTACAAATTCTATTTTGTTAATTAACACAAATTTCTTCTAAAATATTCCATAAAGTAGGGACATGATGAATCATGTCCCCACATAAAATCGAATGAAAAAATAAGCCAATTGTGAAAGAGAAGCAAGGAAGGGTGTGCTTACGGAAATGGAGCGGAGATTAAGATAAAGATGAAGATTAGGAAAAAAAAATAAGGTTAACTCTTTGCACTGATATTGACTTTTACCATTTTTTTTTGCTGTTTAAGTATGAATATTAATTTTTATCAGGGAATGAAATGAAAAAGATAATTCTTGCCGGCGCAATTTTCTTTTTATTTGCTAATAATCTATTCTCACAATGGTTTTGGCAGAACCCAAAACCGCATGGTAATGATTTACTAGATATCCAATCGGTTACTGAAAATATCGGATTTGTCTGCGGTAAGCATGGAACTTTTCTTAAAACAACGACAGGAGGAGTAAATTGGCTGCTTCTTCATTTCCCCGAGAGAGTGGATTTACTTAGACTAAATTTTATAAGTCCTACAATTGGCTGGGTTACTGGTAAAAAGGATACTCTAGTATACTTATATAAAACAACTAATGCGGGGAATACTTGGATAGAGCAACTCTCAGCAGAAGCAGATTTAATCTCGTCTTATTTTATCTGTGAAGCTATAGGATTCCTGAGTCTGGATAGTATTTTGTTTCGCACAACTGATGGAGGCACTACATGGATACAATTACAAGTTTTGGATCCCATCACAGATATTTTTTTTATTGATTCTGCACATGGTTGGGTATCTGGTAGAAATTGGTCTTCTGATTCTAAAATTTACTTCACATTAGATGGTGGTAACACATGGCAATTCTCCACTTTAAATAATACAGTAATTAAAAAAATTAGATTTCAAAATATCTCCAATGGTTGGATTATTAGTAATAATGATTTCGGACTAAATAGTTCAAGTGCCTTTGTTTGGAAAACAACTAATGGCGGTTCAACATGGCAACAACAACTAGAATATGGAGGAGTGGGATACAGCTATGTTTTCACAGATGTGGATTTCATAAATGAGTTCGTCGGTTGGGTAGTTTCTCGTCAGGGTACTGTTTTCAAAACAACAAATAGTAGAACAAGTTGGGATGAAGTATCAAATGCATGGTTCTTAAATTATTTGACAGCGATTAGTGATTCATTACTTTGGGGTTGTGGCTGGTATGGTGTTAACTATATCTCCGGTGATGGAGGAATTAATTGGCAAAAAAACTACACTGGGGAGTTATTATATGAATGCACTGAACTTTTTATTATGAATGCACATACCTGTTTCATCGGAGGAAGAGGGGCATTATTAAAGACGCTTGATGGTGGTGTTAATTGGGGGAAAAAAGAATTGAATGTTCCGGGTCATTCATTTGCAAATGTAAGATCCATTTGGTTTACTGATTCACTACATGGTTGGTTAGGGTCAGAATATCTTGGTGGAAATGGGGGATTGCTTAGAACTTCAGATGGAGGCTTTACGTATACAGTGCAAGTAGATAGTATTATTAGAGTTTTTGATATTTATTATGTAAATAATTTGCTTGGCTGGTTCACATCGGGAAGCAGTATCTATCATACTAGTAATGGGGGAAACACGTGGTTCGTTCAAGCAGAGCGACCTGAAATGGGGGAATTTATGGCATTGCAGTTTACATCGACTGACGTTGGATGGGCGGGTGGTTATATTGGTTTGTTTAAGACTACAGATGGTGGATATAACTGGACTCAAGTATTCCCAGCCGGAATAAATCCTTACACAGTAGGAATTTATTTCTTAAATTCTCTTGAAGGTTGGGTTATTAGCCAAGGGGGTTTGTCTGGACCTTGCATTTTTAAGACCTCTGATGGAGGAATAAGTTGGGAAAATCAGTCACCACTATCTACTATCAATTCTCGATATTCAGATATTTTTTTCAAAGATGCTAATAACGGTTGGGTTGTTGGCAGAGATCAATCTTCAAACGCGTTATTTTTGCGCACAACGAATGGTGGGTCTAATTGGAAAGAGACAGATTTACCAACATCTCATACTTTATATAAAATTGGATTTGCAAATGATGAGATAGGCTGGGTTTTGAGTGAGAATGGCTCAGTATTACATACTACAAACGGCGGTACTACTTTTATTAAGAACGAAAATAGTATTAGCCAACCGAATAGTTTCTTCTTAGAACAAAACTATCCCAACCCATTCAATCCGACCACAAAAATTACTTACCAAATACCTAATACTGGTTTTGTTCAGCTGAAAATCTACGATGTTCTTGGAAAAGAAATAGCAACTCTTGTTAACGAAGAGAAACTTGCTGGAAACCATGTGGTTGAATTTAGAACCGATGATTTACATTTAAGCAGCGGAATTTATTTCTATAGCATGCGAGCAGGGGACTTTGCTGAAACAAAGAAAATGATTTTGCTCAGGTAACCTTATTGTAAGGGCACAAAGAATTGTGCCCTCATGTAAATTTATTAAGGGCATGCTTCATCATGTCCCTACAAATTACAAACATGATATATAATCCTACAGAACATCACCGCAAATCAATCAGATTAAAAGAATACGATTACACCAATCCAAATTGGTATTACGTTACCAATTGCACGCACCACCACAAGAATTTATTTGGTGAAATTAAAAACAGCAAAATGATTTTGAACGATTTTGGAAAAATTGTAAATGAAGAATGGCTGAAGACAAAAGAGATAAGAAAAAATGTTGATCTTGATGAATATGTTATCATGCCCAATCATTTTCACGGAATTTTGATAATTGAACATAGGGGCAAGATGCATCTTGCCCCTACAAATGCTAAATTTGGTCAACCAATTTCGGGTTCATTATCTGCTATAATCGGTTCCTTTATAGCAGCGATAACGAGGAGAATAAATAAATTAATGCCAGAAAAAATTCAGGTTTGGCAGAGAGACTTTTACGAACATATCATCCGCAATGAGAATGATTTGTACAATATCAGAAAATATATTGAGCTGAATCCCTTGAAATGGGAGATTGATGTTTATTATCAAAGCGAGTGAGCATTCCTCTTATCGAAGGGCATGATGCATTACGCCCCTACAACTTTGTTTTGTATGAAATCTCTGCCACCTTTGGTTTAACTAAATTTTCAAAATCCTTGTAACCCAACTTTATCAATTCAGTATGACTTCCGGCATTAAAAACAATTTCCTCGTCTTCCTTTAATGTACTTGAGGCATACACTTCCATACTGTAAAGATTTCCGAAGGGAGGCATTGCCCCAACTTCACAATCTGGGAACTTATCTTTAAACTCTTGTTCTGTTGCTAATCTCAGATTTTCATTTCCGACTGCTTTCTTAAGCAAATCCATTTTAATCATGTGAGTTGCTGGTAAAACTGCCATTGCCATGTGCCCGTTAATTTTAATCATAACGGTTTTGGCGAGATCTTTTCCCGGAACATGAGCTAATGCAGCAATCTCCATCGCTGTGTATGCTGAGGAATGTGTGATTGATACATACTTAACTTTATTGTTATCCAAAAATTCTTTTAACTTTCTTGAGGGCATGATATACTCCTTTCATATTTTATTTTTAAAGTTTAATGAGTTTTTATTCATCTTTATGATTTCTCTCCCGATACTGCATCCAACCAACTACGAATCGGGAATCGAAATGACCTCAACTCTTTAAATATTTTATTTCTTCCTTTTTTGTTTGGTGATTTCCTTTGTCAATCCTAAAAACTGTTTGTAAGGAATGGCGATAATGGTTTCAGCCTGAAATGCGCCGTTTGCAAGACTTATCATTGATACCTTAGCAGCAGATTCTTCATCAGGTGCTTCGTAGATATCTAAAAAATCATGAGGACCAAGCAGAGCATAGTGTGAAATAAATTTGACCTCAGGGCATTTTGCTTTCACGAGATCAAGCCAATTTCTTCCAAGCTTATCTCGATCTTTCATTTGTCTGGAAATATCCGGTGCGAGCTTTGTAAGCAGGATGAAAGTTTTCATTGCAGGTCTCCTTTCTGTATGGATGATAAATTTTATTTACCGATTATTATTTAGCCATACATCTTAAGCCAGCGAAAACAACAAAATGGTTTAAGGTGTGTTTTTGTCTTCTGAAATATAATTCTGTAAAATGCAAAATTCAAAGTGAAATGAAAAGTACTCGGATTTGACTGCTCTGCGCAGATCAGTCAAATCTGCGTCAACTGCGTGCTATTGTCTTAAAAGCGCGACGTTTTCGATGTGATAAGTATGCGGAAACATATCTACCGGTTTGATCCTTACTAGTTTATATCCAGCTTCAATTATTAACTTAATATCTCTCACTTGTGTAGTGGGATTACAGCTTACATAAATAATTTTTTGCGGTGAAAGCTTAATCACATCATTCACAGTATTTCCGTGCATCCCAGCACGAGGCGGATCAATTAAAATAACATCGGGATTTGGAATTTTATTTTTTTCAACAATCGGAAGAAATGATTTGTAAAGATCTGCAGTAAAGAACTGAACATTAAAAACATTATTCAAACCAATGTTTACTCTCGCATCGTCAATCGCCGATTCAACCGATTCAAAACCAATTACCTTTTTGGCTTTTTCAGAAATATAGATCGCTATTGTTCCAGCGCCGGAATAAAGATCATAGATAATTTCATCTCCGGTAAGTTCAGCAAAATCCAATGCTGTTTGATAAAGTTTTTCAGCTTGCAGAGTATTAGTCTGAAAAAAGGAATTTGCACCGATTCTGAATCTGCATTTACCGATCTCATCAAAAATAAATCCGCTTCCATGAATTACCTTTTCATAATCACCAACAGCTATTGCAGCTTTTTTCTTGCTGATGTTGTTTATGATTGTTGTCACTTGAGGAACTTCATCCAAAAGAGCATAACAGTAATTTCGCATCAATTCATCATCATCTTTGGAAGTTACAAGATTAACCATAATATCACTTGCCTTTTCTGATTGCCTAATTACAAGATTTCTTAAATATCCTGTGTGAGTTTTAGTTGAATAGATTGAGGTGTTTCTATCTTTAAAAAATTTTTTAGTAAAATTCACAATGCGATTACTTATTTTGGACTGGAGGAAGCATTCATCAACATCCAGCACCTTATCATAGATTCTGGGAATATGAAGCCCCAACGCAAAAGCTTTATCAATCTTTTCAACATTAAGTTCTGACTTGGTGAGCCATCTTCTATCTCCAAAAGAAAATTCCATTTTATTGCGGTAATAAAAAATATTTTCGGAAGGAATGATTGCTTCAACTTCAAACTCAGAAAAACCGCCAAGCTTTTGAAAAATTTCCACCACTTGCTGCTGCTTGTATTTGGTTTGTGATTCATATTTCAAATCCTGTTGCTTGCATCCGCCGCACACGCTAAAAAATCTACACTTTGCGTCTGTTCGTTCTTGTGAGGGTGAAATGATTTCAGTAACAATTGCTTCAGCGTATGAGTTTTTTATTTTTAAGAGACGAGCTTTTACAGTATCACCCGGATATGAACCATTAACAAACACAACATAGTTCTTTTCATTCGGTTCATCAGACTTCAAGCCAAGACATTCAGATTTTGATACTTTAGCAATACCTTTTCCCTCAAAAGCATATTTCTCTATTTGAAGTTCAACTATATCATTTTTTTTGATTTGCATTTTTTCTCACTTGTCACACTGAGCCCGTCGAAGTGTGTCGATTCGTTTACCGCCAGTCTTCGACAAACTCAGACTGACAAAATTCTTAAAGCTTTTTTAAAATGAGCATTTTATAACCAATATACTTATCCGCACCAAGCTTTAAGTAAGCATTGGATTCATGGCTTATCTTGTTTAGTAATTTTTTGTAATAACTTTTTTCCCTATCTGTCAGCTTTTCAATGCTCATTTCTAAAGCTGATGATGCAGTTTCATAAAAACTTTTTAATGATGAAGACATATCTTGTTCGAGGATAACTGAAAAATTTCTTTCAGTATAATAAGTTGAGCACGAATCGTTTGATAAAGGAACAATTTCCGACGATTCAAAAATATCTTTAATAAAAACAGGATAATCTTTTTTTAAGCAAGTTATTTCTCCTACACAAAGAACACCATCGGCTTTTAGAATTCCTTTTATCTCTTTGATGATTTTGTTTCTGTTAAAAGATGCGATAGACCCTTGTGCATAAACAAGATCAAATTCGTTATCACTGAAATCTGTTTTATCATATTCCATCATCTCAAGAACTATTACACTTTCCTTACTTAGATTTAATCGTGAGTTCATCAGAGATTCAAAATCATTCACAATCATTTTCACGGAGGCGGCACCAGAATCAATCATTTTCTCAGCGATTTTTTCACTTCCAGCTCCAATGACTAAGACTCTCTTATCGGAAATATTGTATTTACCTTTTAGAAGTCTAAACTGTTTAAATCCGCCAGGGAGGAATATGTTTTGGTTTTCCTGCATTTATGCTTCAAATTTTGTGAGCAAAGTTAACGATTATTTTACAATCGTACTTTGCCTTTCGGTCTTTCAAGCAGTATTTTTGAACCAGTAATTTTTAGATGACTACGGAGTATTCATGCTGAACAACATAAAAAAGTGTTCTCTTCTTTGTATCTTCATTTCTTTATTAGCTTATCCTCAAATCAAGAGAGCAATTACCATTGATGATCTTTGGGCAATGAAGCGGATAGGAACTTACGATGTTTCTCCCGATGGAAAAACAATAGCTTTTACGCTAACAAGTTACTCTTTCGAAGCAAACAAGGGCAATACCGATATCTATTTAATTGATGCTAATGAAAATAATATCAGATCACTCAAAAACTCAGATAAGAATGAAAGCGAACCGAAGTTTTCACCTGATGGGAAATCCATTGCATTTACGCGCGGTGGACAAATTTGGCAATGTAATCTTGACGGCTCAAATGAAAAACAATTAACAAACATTTACTCCGAAGTATCTGGTTTCGAATGGTCGCCTGATGGAAAAAAAATATTATTCATATCATCTGTTTACCCCGAATGTAAAACTCAAGAATGTAACGAACAGAAAGATAAAGCCAAAGCAGAAAGTAAGGTGAAAGCAGAAATTTTCACCGAACTTATGTACCGTCATTGGAATAATTGGCGCGGGCATAAACGCAGTCACTTGTTTATTATCGATGTTGCAACTGGTGAGTTTGTTGATGTGACTGAAGGAAATAAAGAAGATGTCCCTCCGCTCGCACTTGGTTCATCGAATGATTACAACTTCTCTCCCGATGGAAATGAAATTGCTTACTCACTTAATCCGGAATTCTCAAAAGCTACAAGCACAAATATTGAGATTTATCTTTTCAGTCTAAATTCGCCTTCAACACCCAAACTTATTTCAACAAGCACAGGAGTTGATTGTCAGCCGGTCTATTCTCCCAATGGTGAATGGATTGCATGGACATCAATGAAACGTGCAGGATTTGAAGCTGATGAAAAGGATTTGATTCTGTTTAATCGCAAAACAGGTGAATCAAAAAATATAACCGAAGATTTTGATAAATCGGTTGAAGAAGTTATTTGGACACCTGATTCTAAAACAATTTATTTCACAGCCGGTAACCAAATTTACAATTCAATTTATAAGCTTGATACAAAATCAAGTAAAGCAGAATTATTCCATAAAGAAAATTATAACACAAACATTCAGCTTTCTAAAGATGGGAAAACGCTATCCTTCCTAAAGCAAAGATCTGATTTGCCCGCAGAAATATTTTCGCAAAGCACCGATGGTAAAAACACTTTGAAGAGAATTACTTTTACGAATGAAGATATTCTTTCACAGCTTGAAATGAATTCTGTTGAAACTTTCTGGTGTGAAGGTGCAAATGGTGATGAAGTGCAATCAATTATAGTCAAGCCGCCATTCTTTGATCCAAATAAAAAATATCCGCTAATATTTTTAATTCACGGCGGACCCCAAGGTGCATGGGAAGATAACTTTCACTACAGATGGAATCTTCAAGTTTTTGCCGGAGGAGGATATGTTGTTGTCGCTCCTAATCCACGCGGTTCAACCGGATATGGGCAAAAGTTCAGTGATGAAATTAGAAATGACTGGGGCGGTAAAGTTTATACCGATTTGATGAACACTTACGATTATTCAATTAAGAATTTTTCTTTTATTGATTCTAAAAACACTTTTGCTGCAGGAGCTTCTTATGGCGGATATATGATTAATTGGATTGAAGGTCACACAGATCGATTTAATGCTTTGTTCTGCCACAATGGTTCATTCAATCTTGAAAGCAAGTGGGGAACAACAGAGGAACTGTGGTTTCCAGAATGGGAATTCGGCGGAACACCTTGGGAAAATCGAGAAGCTTATGAAAAGTGGTCACCTCATCGTTATATTCAAAATGCAAAAACTCCTATGCTTATTGTTCACGGCGCATTTGATTTTCGTTTGTCTGAAGAACAGGCGTTTCAGCTATTTACTTCGCTGCAGCGGCTTGGTGTAAAAAGTAAATTCTTATATTTTCCCGATGAAACTCATTGGGTTATGAAACCGCAAAATGCAAAGTTATGGTGGAGCACAGTTTTTGATTGGTTTAGTGAAAATAAAAAATAGGATTATCCATGGAAAATTATGATTTTGAAAATGATTACAGCATTGATGAGTTAGATTTCGGCGGTGAAACTGAAGATCAAGCATCACACAAAGTAAAATTTGTTGAGGATAATCTTTGGGCTAAGCTGCAAAGAGCCGGAAAAAAAATCACATTTGCTAAAGACATTAAAGCATTATACCACTACATGAAGGATCCATTAGTTGGCTGGCATCGTAAAGCAATTGTTGTTGCTGGATTAGTTTACTTCATAGTTCCACTTGATGCAATTCCCGATTTTACTCCGTTTATCGGATTTCTTGACGACCTTGGAGTAATTACGTCGCTTCTAAAATATCTTGGAAAGGAACTTGTTCCCTACTACCAATACTAATACAAACCATTGTGGAACAGACAATCTTATTTGTTCACGATTGTCCAACACTTAGCAGAGCTTGACTAACGATAACGCCGATGATAAACTACAAAGTAAAGAAAAGTGAAATTCTATTTTGGGGAAAAGTATTCGATCTTCAAGTTGATGAGATTGAATACGACAGCGGCAACAAAGGAATAAGAGAGGTTGCAGTGCATCCCGGCGGGGCTGTGGTTGTTCCTGTGAAAGATGATGGCAAAATTATAATGGTTAATCAGTTCAGATATCCGTTCCAAAAATTCCTTCTAGAAATGCCCGCAGGTAAACTTGATAAGAATGAAGATCCGCTGGTTTGTGCTATAAGAGAGTTAGAAGAAGAAACTGGTTATAAAACTAAAAACATTATCAAGCTCGGATCAATCTGCACAACACCGGGCTTCTGCACGGAAGTTTTACACATTTATCTCGCAAAAGATTTAACTCCTGGGAATCATAACCGAGAAGAGGGTGAACATGGAATGGAAGTTCACGAATTTACTTTAGAGGAAGTAGAACAAAAAATTCTTCAGGGAGAGATTGTAGATTCAAAGTCGATTTGCGGAATTCAGTTGTTTAAACTTCATCAAAAATCATTATATTAGCCTGTCTATTCAAGCTTTAATACTTTTCTCGAATTCAAATCACTAATATTTTACTGCCGAGGCGGCAAATATTGATTTATTATTTCATAATCAAGATATTTTTACGTATTTGAACAATTCTTTACTGCTATAGCAAGAATTTTCTTGACTTTAGGAGTTTATAGGATTAATTTACAACTAAAACCAAATAATTTACTGTTACAGCAGCATACAATGACAACTAAACAAATTGGTAAAACAATAACGTTTCTGAGAAAGCAATCCGGGCTTACGCAAAATAAACTGGCTGATTTGGCTGGAGTCGGAAAAACTGTAGTCTTTGATATAGAGAAAGGAAAGGAAACTGTTCAATTAAATTCAGTACTAAAAATATTTTCAGTTTTAAATATTAAGATGGAATTATCTAATCCCATCATTCATTTAATGGAGAATCCAGATGAGGAAAGCTAAAGTTTATAACTTTGGGTTATATGCCGGCGAACTGAGTGAACTTGAAATAAGGAAAAAGTATCAGTTCAAATATTCTGATGATTACAATGGTTCTCCGATATCATTAACACTTCCTACAAAGCAAAGAGATTATCTGTTTGATGAATTTCCGCCTTTCTTTGAAGGATTATTACCCGAAGGAATTCAACTTGATGCTTTGCTTAGACAAACCAAGATAGACCGCAATGACTTTTTTTCTATACTGATTATAACGGGAAAAGATCTAGTCGGCTCAGTAACTGTTGAGGAAACTGAATGAATATTTGTCCAATAACATATCAACCTTGTGGTGATGCAAGATATTCTAACAAAGGATTAAAACTACTCTCAAGAAATTTAGTTCATTTAAATGATTTGGCTTTAACTCAGGAAGAACAGTTAAGAGAAGCCGCAGTTAGAGCAGCTAAGATGTCTATACAAGGTGTTCAACCAAAGCTTAGCGCAAAATTAAATGTTAAGGATGGAATTTTTGATATCGTGGATCGGGGCGGAGAATACATTCTTAAACCACAAAATAATTTTTATCCCGAGCTGCCTGAGAATGAATCCCTAACAATGAAATTAGCTGAAATGATCGATATTGAAGTGCCATTAAACGGAATGATTTATTCTTCCGATAGGAAACTCACATATTTTATAAAAAGATTTGACAGATACGGCAAAAGTAAAAAATTATCTGTCGAGGATTTTGCACAGCTTGCAGGAAAAAGCAGAGAAACAAAGTATGATTACAGTATGGAAAAGGTTATAAATATTATTGATACTTTCTCCACTTTCCCAGCAATAGAAAAAGTTAAGCTGTTTAGATTAACTATTTTTAATTTTCTAATCGGCAACGAGGACATGCATTTAAAGAATTTTTCAATCATTACAAGAGATAACAAAATTGAACTGTCGCCAGCTTATGATTTATTAAATACAACGATTGTGTTACCAAATGAACCAGAGGAAATTGCACTTCCATTAGCAGGAAAGAAACGAAATCTTAATTCAAAAAGCTTGATTGACTACTTTGGGAAAGAGAGATTAAATCTGAATGATAGGATAATTTCGCAAGTTCTAGATAAAATTAAGTCTGTATTTGGTAATTGGGAAGAGTTGATCAAAATCAGTTTTCTCACCCCGCCTATGAAAGAAAAGTATTTCGATTTGTTGAAAACTAGAAAGGAAAGAATTGGATTATGAATTAAATCTCAACTAAATCTTTCACTTTGTTAATTAAATCGTTTAACTCAACATCCATCCTCTCCCCTATCTTCCTAATCTTCACTTCGCATTTATTTTCTTTTAATTTTTTCTCACCAACGACGATTTGAATTGGCATACCGAGTAAATCAGCGTCATTAAATTTAAAACCTGCAGCAGCATCTCTGTCATCAAATAAAATTTTTATTTCGTTCTGTTGAAGTTCTTTATAAATATTTTCTGATGTCTTTGCAACCAATTCGTTTTTCAAATTGAGTGCTATCAAATGAACGTCGAATGGCGCAAGCGGATTTTGCCAGACAATTCCTTTGTCATCATGATGTTGTTCAATAAAACAAGCCATGATACGCTCAACACCAATTCCATAGCTTCCCATGATAATTGGATGCTCTTCACCTTTTTCATCAATAAATTTTGCTCCCATCGCTTCAGAGTATTTTGTGCCAAGTTTAAAAATATGACCAAGCTCAATCGCGCTGAACACATCAAGTTTTTTATCGCAGTTTGGACAGCCCTCACCAGATTTTACAATTCTCAAATCTGCATATTCAACATTTTCTACATCACGCTGAAAGTCAATTCCTCCAATGTGATAATCATTTTTGTTAGCACCGCTAAACATATTGTTCGCATTTTTCAGGCGATGGTCAACAATAATTTTACCGTTGAATCCCACAGGACCAATTGAACCAGCATCCGCTCCGGTAATTTCTTTCAACTCATCTGGATGTCCTGGGCGAACTGTTCCACCTAACACTTTCTCAAGTTTTGTTTCATTCACTTCATCATTACCGAGCATTAAAATTAGTACTGCTTCACCATTGTGAATATACACTCGGGATTTTGCGCATTGAGTTTCATCAATTCTAAGAAATTCACACAGCTCATCAATTGATTTAACATTTGGTGTACTTATCTCATATAAATTTTTGCTCTCTCTTTCTCTTTCTCTTACTCTTACTCTTGAGGCAGCCACTTCTACGTTTACCGCATAACCGCACGACTCACAATAAGCTACCGTATCTTCACCAGCTTCGGATTTCACCATAAATTCTTCCGACCCAGTGCCACCCATTGCACCGCTTGAGGCACCTACCACAAAGTATTTTAATCCGCATCGGTCAAATATTTTTCTATACGCCTGATCATGAAGTTCATAAGATTTATCCAAAGCTTCCCAAGAATTATCAAACGAGTAAGAATCTTTCATTAAAAATTGTCTGCCGCGTATAACACCGCTTCTTGGTCTTGGCTCGTTTCTGAATTTAGTTTGAATCTGATACCAAATTTGCGGCATGTCTTTATATGACTTTACAACATTGCGGGAATGATATGTCATTATCTCTTCATGTGTTGGCGCAAGTACGTAATCTCTATTTTTGATATGAAAAAGTATATCACCGAAAGCTTCAACTCGTCCTGTTTCTTCCCAAATTTCTTTAGGATTTAATGCAGGGAGATGAAATTCCTGTCCTCCGATTGCATCCATTTCTTCGCGAATAATTTCTGATATCTTTTTTATTACGATATAACCCAAAGGAAGGAAGGAATAAATACCTGCTGACACCATTCTAACCATTCCTGAACGAAGCATCAAAATATGACTGGTAACAACAGCATCATTCGGAACTTCCTTTAATGTTGGAACAAAATATTTGCTTAATCTCATTGTAATTCTTCTGATTAATTTGGTTTGAGTATTGCTAAACGAGGTGCTAAAATAAAGATTTGGGGATGGTTATCAAAATAAATGAACGGTTATTATCTTAAACTTTTTGCTTTATTATTTTTTAGGAATTAATTGTGCTTCTTTAATTGAACTAATGTCATTTAGGAATCAAATAATAAATGTATAAAGCATAACCAATTACCAATAAAGCGCCTTCCAATCGGTTAATTGATGGTCCGCATCTCGTTAAGACCAGCAAAACTATGGCTGTTATAAGCATAACGCTTAAATCAAAATAGTTAATACCTGTGGAGTTTAATGGAACAATGAGAGCGGTGATACCTAATATTCCCAAAATATTAAAAATGTTTGAACCGACAACATTACCCACTGCAATATCAGATTCATTTTTGTATGAAGCTACTAATGACGTGGATAGTTCAGGAAGACTTGTGCCGATTGCGACAATTGTAAGTCCTATCACTGCATCACTAACGTTGAAGAGCTTTGCAATTGTTATAGCTGCACGTACAAATAAATCAGCCCCGAACACTAATAATGATAACCCGACAATTATTAGAAAAACCGAAAAAGGCATTCCGAACTTTTTTTTATATTCAGTTTCATATTCAAAATTTGCATCGCTATTAACTTCTTTCTTCGATAAATAAACATTAGCAGCCACATAAACTGAAAGAACAACTACACATAAAAATCCATCTATCCAATTCATTACTCCATCGTAAAGCAGTATAATTAACAAAATACTAACAGCAATCATTATAGGTATTTCTGTGATGATAATTTTTAAGTGAACTTTAATTGGACGGATGAGAGCAGCTAATCCAAGTATAAGAGCTATATTCGCAATGTTAGAGCCAATAACATTCCCAAGAGAAATAGAACTGTTTCCAAGAAGTGCAGCTTTTAAGCTGACCACAAGTTCGGGAGCACTCGTACCAAACGATACGACTGTTAACCCTACAACCAGAGGTGTTATACCAATCTTAATGGCAAGATTAGAACTGCCGCGAATTAAAGATTCACCGCCAAAGTAAAGTAAAAGCAATCCTCCAGAAAAGTATAGGGTGGTTTCTATTCCACTCATGAATTAAGCGGTATTTGTGATTTGTTCTATTTTGTATACCGTGTCATTTCGTCTAACCAACGAAGACACTTGAAGTGTAATTTCATCAGATTTTTTTGCAACAGATTTATTTTCATCATTCACTTTCATATTACCAATTATGGTTTCGAGCACACCTGTGTTCTCACCAATAATCAAAATCTTATCTCCATCTTTAATCGAGCCGGTTTCTAATCGAATATGAACAACCTTCGCTTCTTTAAAATAGTTTAAAACTTTTCCAATATAAATTTTACGTGTGGTTGCTTTACTTCCGTAAATATTAGCGTAATCTTCGGAACTTGGAACGTCAAAGTAAAATCCTGATGAAAAACCGCGATTGTAAACTGTACCCAACTGTTCAAGCAATTCTTTTTTCTTCTCCCGAGTCAATTTTCCTTCGTAATAAAGATCAATTGCCTTACGATAAACCGATACTGTTGTCGCAACGTATTCTGGACTTCTTTTACGCCCTTCAATTTTAAATGAATCTATTCCCGCTTCAATGAGTTTATCAATAAATTCTACAGTACAAAGATCATTCGGAGACATAACATAGTCTTCACCAATGATCATTGATTTATCAATGCTTGGATCATAAACTTCAAACTCACGTCTGCATGGCTGAATACATTCACCACGGTTCGCACTTTTACCAAATAAGTGATGACTCATAAAACATCTGCCACTCACTGAAATACACATTGCTCCGTGAATAAATGCTTCTATCTCAAGTTTAGTTTTGTTTCTTATCTTTTTTATTTCATCGAGTGAACATTCTCTTGCCAAAACAATTCTAACAGCACCAAGAGACTTAAAAAATTCAGCACTTAAGGAATTGGAAACGGAGGCCTGCGTTGAGATGCAGAAAGGCATCCTCTTCTTTTTACATAATTGAGCAACTGCAAAATCCCAGCATATAACTCGATCAATTCCTGCTTTCTTAGCACAATCAATTATCTGTTCCAACTCTTTAATTTCTTCTTCATAAACAATTGTGTTAAGAGTTAAATAGGATTTGACTTTATGTTTTTTACAAACGCGAGAAATCTTCGGAAGGTCCTTTAACGTAAAGTTAGCAGCTTTAATTCGCATGTTAAGCTTATCAACGCCGAAATAAATTGCATCTGCACCGGCATTGATAGCGGTATGCAGCATAGTCCAATCCCCTGCCGGAGCCATTAGTTCTGGGGGGTCGGTAGTCGGTTGTCGGAAGTTGGATGAAGCTGATTTATGAATATAAGATTTTTTTAGAATCATTAATCAGCTATTCTTTTTAAGATAATTTATATAGGAGCTAAGTTTAGGAGTAAGAATATCACTAATCTCCGATAACTCTTGGTATTCAGACTTAGATAGAATATTTAAGCGATGTGTTTTATTAATCCAATGATTTGTCTCGAATAAAGATCCTCTGGAAATCTTAGCAAAACGCGCCCTATCTGGATTGCTTCCTCTGCCGTAACCTTCTGCAATATTTGCCCCTATACTGCTACTTGAGTCAATGACTTGTACACCAAAGGTATTTTCCCCAGTCCAATCCCACTTAATTACTATTTCCCAAATTCTATCACTAATCTTCTCAGCTAATTGATAAATTTCCAAATCTTCATATTTAGCTTTTTGCATTTTTCAGTCCTTAACGATTATAGATTGATAATGTGATTTAAAATTCTATCAATTAAAAATGTCTTCCCAACAACCAACCTCCCACTTCCAACATCCTAACTTTTTTCTTCCCAGACTCTTATAATCTCAACAATCACTCTCGCTGCCATTTCCATATCTTGAACAGAAACCCATTCAGTTTTTGAGTGGAAGCTGTGTTCGCCGGCAAAAATATTCGGAGTCGGTAATCCCATGAATGCTAATCTTGCCCCGTCAGTACCGCCGCGAATCGGGTGCATAATCGGTTTAATATTCAATCGCTCCATTGCTTCAATGGCATATTTTTCGACCTGTGGATGCTTCTTAAGCACCTCTTTCATATTGCGGTACTGCTCGTTAACAATAAATTCCATTTTTGCTCCTGGATATTTCTTTACTGTTTTTTGAGCAAGTTTCTTTAGCATCGCTTCATACTTTTTAAGCTTCGGAGTTTGAAAGTCACGAATGATAAACTTAACTGTAGCTAACTCTTCGTTACCATTAATTGCATTGGGATGAACGTAACCTTCTCGCTTCTCAGTTGTTTCGGGAGATAATGTTTTCTTTGGGAGAGATTCAATGAAGGCAGCAGCAATTTTAACTGCGTTGATCATTATGCCTTTTGCATAACCGGGATGAATATTCTTCCCAATAAATTTAACACTTACACTATCCGCACTAAAAGTTTCAGTTTCAACCTCACCCCGGCTTTGACCATCAATCGTATAGGCATACTTAGCTCCAAATTTTTTCACATCAAATTTTTCTGTGCCTCGCCCGACTTCCTCATCAGGAGTAAAACAGATTTTAATGTCTCCGTGCTTAATTTCCGGATGGGTAATTAAATAATTCACTGCATCTATAATTTCAGCAACACCGCATTTATTATCCGCACCAAGCAATGTTGAACCATCAGAAGTGATAATATCATATCCCTTCATGTTTTTCAAATCGGGATTTTCCTTTGCTTTGATTACCTGGTTGTCTTTGGGCAGTTTTATATCGCCGCCTCTATAATTTTTGTGAATCATCGCAATTACATTTGCTCCGCTTACTGCGGGCGAAGTATCAACATGTGCAATAAATCCAATGGGAGTAACTTTTTTATTTGTGTTTGAAGGAAGTGTGGCCATTACATATCCCCATTCATCCATATGGGCATCAGCTAATCCTAATTGCTTTAATTCATCAGCAAGCAATTTTGATAGAACTTTTTGCTTTTCGGAACTTGGAAACGAAGTCGCTTCTTCATCTGATTGAGTATCATATTTAACATACTCTAAAAAGCGATTAACGCAGGTGAATTTATAATTATGATCGAACATTTTGTACCTCTAATAATTGATTTTTTGTTATTCTAACCTATTGAAAAAGGGTTTTAGTATCAAGGAAGTTTATGAAATTTTTGTTTGTCCTTCATCTTTCTTCAGACTTTTGCTGAATGCTATGCTTATTGCGAGCGTAAACCATACCAAAGTAATTACCTCATGATCACCAAAATTATATTCCGTTAAACCGGCTGCCAAAAAGGATACATAAACTCCTACCGCACCAAGAAAATATGAGGAGGCGAAAGGTACAGCTCTTAACTTTTTAAGAACTGAAAGATGAACAAGCAATATTCTTAGGAATAAGAAGAGGATTGCGAATGTTCCCACTATGCCAAGTGTAGCAAGTGTGTGGAAAAAATTACTGTGAAGATGCCCTTGAATTTCTTTATCGTAAGGTCGCTTATAAATTTTATAGTATTCAGCTAAATCAATATCCCCTACACCAAAAAACAGATGATCGAGGAATATTTTCACACCGGCACGCCAAAAAGCCAATCTTGAATAATTTGTTTCATAATAAGGATCAACAAAACTGCTCAATCGAGATGTGCGTGTGAATGTTGTGTAAAGCTTGCCATCTTCTAAACTAATGCTTTGTGGAATATAATCAAGAGTTGTCGATCGTTTTATGGCTAGCTCATCTTTCACATGATATTCAAACTCAGAAAAATTCCTATTCGCATCAATTAAGAATATTGCATCCCCTTTACTTAATATATTCAAAATCTTTGGGAATCCTTTTCGCTCATATATGAGATCCAACTCACCCGATTTCAGTGAATATATTTTCAATCCCTCGCTGCTGTTGAAAAATAATTTGCCATCTAACATTGCGATCAATTCGTGCTTGTCATCAAGTTTCACAGAAAACATTTTCTCATAGGGCATAAAATTCAGCATAGAGTAAACCTTAAGCAGCTTATCTTTGAAAATGACTACGCAGTAATTTGAATCAACAAAAAAATTCTCAAGCCCAGCATAACTTTCAAAATTAAAATAGATTTTGTCATCCAGATTTATTGGCGTTTTATAAATAATTAGAGAGCTATCCTTGTCAAGAACATAAAACAACCTGTTAGCAATTTTACTGCTCAAAGTAACACCAGGTGAGAAAAATTCTGAAACAAAATGGAATTTGCTTGTGCTGTCAAATTTAAGCAGCAGAAATCTTGAGTCAATAAGCGAAGCTAAGTAATAATCATCAGCCCATTTTCTTAAGCTCACAATTGGCGAAGGTGGCTCGAATAATTTTACAAGTGTCGAATCTTTAAGCATAAGCAAGCCATTATCAAAATCACTGATGAATATATTTTCACCATTCGCAAGAACATCGTATGCTCTTCCATCAGTGTTCAGAGTCAAGATCGGCCTCAGATTGGATGAGGAATAGTCATAAACATTAACTTGACTGATGCCTCTATTCAACAAACCATAGATAACTCCAAGAATTACGATTGCAAATAATATTATCCATTTTCGTTTAAGTATAAGAATCAAAAGAATACCTGCTGCTGCACCTATCCAACCTGTTCGTTTGTAGGTTGCAAGCAGAGCTAAAAGATTTGTAACAAAAAGAACAAGAATAATTATTTTATTTCTACGACTGGTCTTTTCATTTATTAGGAATGCGAATAAAATAACAACCGTAAAAGATATAAGCTCGCTTGAAGTAATTGGATACTGAAATACCGATGGACCCGATGCAGTTACCTGATAAAGATTGTTTATGAAATAATCATAGGAACGTATCAAGTAATAAATCGTTGTTAAGGTTGCAGCACCCAAGTAAATAATAACGAATTGCCTGCATCTATTAAAATCTTTAGCTGTCGAAATAAAAGTATAAACTATTGGTATCAGTAAGATTCGTTTTAGCGAAAAATAAGCTGCTCGTGCCGGATAAGAAGAGAATATTATTGATATTATTTCTGCTATAATGAATAGCACAAATGCTGATTCCAGACCTGTTTTAGAAAATGGATTTTTCTTCTCGTGAATGGATTTAAAGATTAAAGTGAGCAGAGCACCATAATACCCAATTTGATTAAGGAATATGGAATTAGTAAGCGTTAGAATGAAAACTATCGAAAAAAAGAATATAAGTTTTTCAAAGACGGCAGACACTTTAGGATTTGAATCTTCCATTAACTGTGTTGTTTAATTTATGTCGAAATAAGTCAAGTGATTATGCTGCAATCTTCATATTTATTATGAAAGTTATTATGCGCTTCGTCAGTTTCACAGGTTTTTTGAAACTCTACGACTAAATGACCATCGAGCAAAATTCTCGGATCAATGCCTAATTTCAAATTTTCTAAAAACACCTTTCGCCTCTTTGAATACTCAATTTGCTTATTGATTTTCATCGCTCTGAAATAAGCTAAAATATTGACTGTCACTATAACAGGATAAGTAAAAAATAAAATAAGAAGTGAAGTATGGTTTATACGCAAGTGATGAATCCTACTTATATCAAATCCAGCAAGTTTAGCAAGCAAACGCAGCCGTTGAATTCCTATCAGAAAAACATGACCAAAGTAGATATCGCCCTTTACTGCATTTTGAGAAAACCAAATTGAGTCTATTTCATTTGGCGGCATTATCTTGTAGAAATGTTCGCTCTCAGTTAGCAAGTAACTCAATCTTGAACGAAGCATTGAACCATTGGGAGTTGTCAACAGCAAAGTGCCGTTGAGTTTGAGCACTCTGTTAAACGCTTTGAATAATAAAAATTGATCAGAAAGATGTTCTATACCTTCCTGACATAAGATGAAATCAGCATAGCCGCTTTGAATGGGAAGTTCTTTTGATAAGTCAATTTCTTTGCATTGCATCCCATCAACTTTAAAAAAATCCGGGAACAAGTCATACGCTTCGACTTTTGCTTTTAAATCACGTAATACTTCTGATGAATATCCCGAACCAGCAGGAATGTCAAGCACTATTTTGTTTTCAAGCTCAATTCGTTTCGAAATCAAAAGTGATTTAATAAAGGGCTTAATATCTTTTGAGCCAAATAATTTCATCAGCTATAAGTCTTTCAGCATTTTTTTGTTTTTGTTGAATGAAATTTACTGTTATTTGTCGTGTTAGGAAAGACTTAGCTGACTGCTGTTCTAATCGAAACAGCACTTTGAAAAAGAAATTGACTTTCTCTATAAAGATTTACAGAAAGATCTATCTATCGAAATGCTAATGAAGCAATATCATCTTTATTATGGCATTATATTTCCCTGCTGTTAACCTGCAGATATACATTCCGCTTGCAAATCTGTTCGCATCCCATTCTACTTCATAGTAGCCCGCTGGTTTTTCTTCATTCACCAGAGTTGCTACTTCATTGCCAAGTACATCATAAACCTTCAATGTGATTTTTCCTAAAGCCTCCCCTTCGGGGAGGTTTGGTGGGGCTACTGTATATCTGATTTTCGTTGTTGGATTGAATGGATTCGGATAGTTCTGCTCTAATCTAAATTCGGTTGGCCAATGATTATCATCTTCAACCGACGAGATAAAAATTGAAATGCTAACTCCATTTATTACTGTTGTGGTGGGAGTAATTTGTAAATCTGTGCTTACCCCATCATTAAATCCAATTTTTTGTGCAAACAATTTGTAATTACCATAAGGAAGATTCGTCAATTTAAATTCATTACTGTCTTTTAGAAATCCGAAATTATACCACAAGTTGTTATCAGTTGATTTAGCAAGAACAATTAGATCGGAAAGGTCAGTTGATTCTGAATTTACACTAACAGTTCCATTAATTTTGCCGCCTCCGACAGAAGAATCTCTCGGCAAAACAATATTCACATTCGATAATGAACCACTTATAAGAATAGAGTCCGCCTGCTGCCAAAAAACTGCAGGCTTATTTGCATAATTATAGAACGATGGTATGTAGTAATCAGAAAATGCCTGTACATAATAATAACCAGGAAGTATAACATTAGGGATATTGTAAGAACCATCGGGTTTGATAAATGCGGTATAAATCCCATTCTGCAATATTCCACGATTCATTCCGGCTGAAATTTTACTTGGAGTATGAGTTCCGTTTCTAACGACTAACACTCCTTTTTTAACTCTTGCTAAAGAAATTGAATCAGTTATAATTCCCGAAACTGAATTACCGGTAAACAGCATCCTATCTAATCGAAAATTAATTGTTTTTATTGAGTCTCTTTGAAGTGAAATTAAATCTGCATTAAAAGGATCATATTGGTCTTCATAGAATGATACATAGTAGGAATCTTTTTCAACAGCAACGGCATATTGTCCCGGCGGAAGAGCTGCATAATAAAACCCATTTTGATCTGTGTAAACGGAATTAATTATATAATTATTATCATAAAAGAAATAAACGTGTGCGCTGTCAATAGGGGTCCCATCATCGGTTATTTGTCCGGTTAAATATCCTTTCCCATAATCATCATCAAAATATTTTATTTTGATTTTCAATTTTTCCAAAGGTTTTATACCATTATTATAAATCAAGAGTGTATCCGAAGTATCAGTCGAAGGCACATAAACAAAACTCTCCAAAATACAATCCATTTTAACCGTATCATTTGGTTGGAGTAATGCAGGGTATTCCCATGGTTTATTAAATCTAACATAGTAGTAATAATTTTTGTAAACGAGGGAATCAATTCTTAGTGGTGCATTTCCGTTATTGATGAACAAAACATTTTTATTGCGATGAAATATGTCCTCAAATTCAATATCATCGGGAACAATTTCCAATCGCGGCTGCGCAATTAGAAAAAGAGAATTGAATAGAAGTAAGAATAATGTAAATTTATAATGCATTTTCTAAAAATACTGACTACTACAATTAATAGTGCTGATTTTAACCTGTAAGTGACATCAGAATTGGATTATCGAAAACTTAACTACATGAATTTTAATCAAAAAGAGCTTGATGAGCTTTTTATTGATGCTAGAAACGGGAAATCCGAAGCTTTCAAATCACTTTCCGGTTATGTAAGAAATATATCTCACAGTTATTTTCTTTCTAAATATAGGCAAGGCAGAATAATAAATAAAGAAGATGTTGATGACCTTGCTAATAATGTTTACTTAAGTTTTGCCGAGCAATACCACAAAATAGAAAATTTGGAATTTTGGCTCCGAAGAGTACTATTCTTAAACTTCGTTAATTGGTATAAAAAGAATTCTCAGTTTAAGAACATTGATATAGATGAAGTTCATTATTTGAAAGACGATACCTCAAATCCTTCAGATATGGTGGATGTGGGAAAAATCATGTCTGTTATTGATACGCTTAGCGAAGACAAACAAAAAATTATTAAGATGAGATTTTGGGAGGACCTTAAGTTTTCGGAGATTGCTGAAAATCTTAACAAAACCGAAGATGCCGTAAAAAAGATGTTCTATAGAACAATTGAAGAACTAAAAACCAAATTATGATTTTGTCACTTTACGTTTAATGCAAATACTATTCTTATGATAATAAAGACATTACAATGAAAAATTTTGACCAAATAATTGATTTGATTGAAAAAAACAATCTAACAGAAGAGGAAAAAAAGTCTCTTGACAAAATTCTAAAAGAAGACGCTGAAGCAGCTGAGTTCTATAATTCTTATAAAAAATTAGGGGTGGCTTTTCTTGAATCTAAACATTTAACGACTGATGAATTTGCGGATTATGTTCTTATAAAAAACGGAAAGGAACCCGAGAGAAAAGAAAGTTTACAAAAGATTCCTTTTTTCGATGATCATATCAGGAGATGTGATAAATGCACAGAAGAATTAAAATTCTATAATAAAGAATATTTAGATGTTGACAATTTTATTAGCAATCAGTTAGAGGCAACTAAAACTGAGAACAAAAAGCCATCAGAATCAAACGTATTTTCAATTCCTAAATTATTTTTTAGCCGTTATGCTGTAATTGGAATATCAGCAATGGCAATATTGTTTTTTTCGCTGATCGTCATTTCTAATTTATCAACATCAAAATATTATAAGCTGGCATCAGTTAGTGAAACTTCAGATATTTCCATCTCACGCGGTAGAACCACAAATGACTATGAGCTGAGCATGAAAGCTCTTGAGGAGAAAGATTATCGAAGTGCAATTGAATTTCTAAAAAGTGATATCGAATCTAATCCTAATGATGAAACCATTTTTTACTCCCACTACATTTTAGGATTAACATATTTAGAGACAGCAGAGAAAAATGTTCTTGGCTTATTTCCTGAATTTGATAAATCTGCTGCTGAGTTCGCATTACAAAATTTTAAGAAAACAATCGAGCTGAATTCTTCCGGTAAATTTCAAAATGTGAACTTAGAAGCATATTTTTATTCTGCAAAAGCATCCTTAATGCTTGAAGATTTAAAATCTTCTAAGGAATACTTGAATATTGTGATAAAGGAAAAGGGCAGCAAAATAAAGGATGCCAGACAGATTCTCAATGAACTTCAATAATTTCTTCACATGATTTTTAGAAGAGTATCCATATTACTTCTAGTTTTTCTTTTTTCATCTTTTACAGTAATCCACTTAACAGATACCGCAAAAAAACAAACGCATGAAAATAAATCTTACCAAATAATAAATCTTGATTCACTTCGTACATTAATTTCCACCGATGGCTGGAACTCAATTTTGTTGGAAACTTATCAACATGTTCTTTTAAATTTTCCTATAGAACTTAATTTTGAAGCAGAAAAAATAAAAGAACTTCAGGGAAGTTTTGAAAAATTGTTTCTGCACGCAGTTATATTAAAACGTACAGGGAATTTTAAGGAAATGTTTGATTCTCTTTTGGTAGGATTCGATAAGCAGCCAGATTATTTCCAATTCTTTGACGAGCTTGTTTTCTCGGCAAAAGCAACAGGTCAATCGTCGTTTCTTGGCAACCTCTTAGTCAATACAAACAAAATTGGAGAAGCACACCTTGCTTATGTATCCGGTTTACTTCATTCCTCTAATGCTGAACAGGAAGATGCACTTGGATTATTTTTAAAGGCAGATTCACTTGAACCAAACAATAAAAGCATTCTTTTCAATCTGTCTCTTGTGTATAAAAGTCTTGGCAATTATAAAAAATCAGGCGAAGTAGTAGATAAGTTGAAAAAACTTTATGCTGATGACATCATTCTCAAACCAAAGATTCTTCTCGCTGAAGGAACACTATCATATTTATCCAACAATTTCAAAAAAGCGGAAGAGCTTTACAAGAAAGCTCTTGAATCCGCTGCAATAACCGGCGAGCGGATTTCTGAATCAAAAGCACTTACAGACTTGGGAATTTGCGCTGATAATAATGGTGAGGTTTATAAAGCAAGAAAATATTTTAAGGAAGGAATTTCTACAGCTAAGGATGTAAACGACATTGAATCATTAGCTTTTGCTAATTCAGAATTAGGTGTATCGTATACTTTTAGCAACGAACTTGTAGATGCAAAGAACCATTACATTACCGGGTATGAGCTATATAAAAAATTGGGAAACTCCATCCGTCTTGCTCTGCTCTCAAACAATCTTGGCAAACTCTATATGAATTTTTTCGATTACAGGTCTGCCTTGAAATATTTTGAGAAGGGTATTCAGTTCGCTGGAGATGACAAACGAGCACAATCGTTAAATCTTATCGGATTAGCAGACGTCTACGCAAATCTCTCTAATTATTCAAAAGCATTAAAGTATTACCGTGAAGCTCAAAAAATTGCTTTCGACATAAAAGAAATTTCGCTAAACACTGATATCAGCACGGGTTTAGGAGCTTTAAACTTTAATCTTGATAAATTTTCGAATGCGGCATTTTACTATCTGTATGCTCTTGAAATCCAGACAGGATATGAAAATTCATATTTGGCGGCAGATATTTATGATAAGCTAGGATTAACCTACTTTAGAATGGACAGTTTGTTGATTGCAGAAAATTATTTTAAAAAATCACTTGAGCTGGCATCATCCTCTAAAAATTATTATGCTGCCGCACTTTCCTATGGCGATCTTGCTGACTTATATCTGAATAAAAGAGACCTTAATAACTCAGAAGTTTTTTTATCAAAAGCAAAATCCATCGCACAAAAAAACCAATGGGATCACCTGATCGCCGAGGAAGAAATTCTCGAGGGGAATATTAATGCCGCAAGAAAAAATTTTGAAACGTCAAAACAAAGTTTTCAAAATGCTCTGCGAATTGGTCAAACATTGAATGATTTTAATATTCAAATTTTAGCATATTACTCGCTGGGCAAGTTATTTCACGATAATGGTTTCACTGAAGCAGCAGAATCATTTTACAAGTCCGGTATTTCTTTGATTGAAGATATTTCCCGTCCTTTGTTTGAAGATAGTGAAGTTCAGATTTCATATTTCAATTCAAGGAGAGAATTATGTGATTCTTATACCAAACTGCTTTTAGAGCAGAAAAGATATGAGGAAGCGTTTTTAGTTATTGATAACTCACGGTCTCGAAATACTATGCAGAATCTAATAAATATAAAGCTGGCTTCATTGGTAGATGATGAACAATCTATCGAAAAGTTATATGAATTAGACTGGATGATAAACTCAAAAATTTACAGTGTCGGAGAGACTGACTCTCTTAACTACTTATTGTCTTCACTTAAAATTCGTTTGACAGAACAGTATCCTGCTCTGAGAGGTATTATTTTTCCCGAATACAACAAACAATTGACTGATTTCCAAAAAAGTCTTGCTGACAGAGAGAACTTTCTTTCCATTTATTTAACCGAAAACAAATCATTTCTATTTTTGATTACCAAAAATGATTTTCAAGCATTTGAACTTGCCGCAAATAAAAAAGAAATTGTTGAACTTATATCACAAATATCACCTTACTTTGACCAAAAATCTGATGCGAAATATTTTTTCAACAAAGATCTTTTCGCTTTTAACTCAAAATCAGCTTATGAACTTTTCGCAAAAACACTAAAACCAGCTCTGGCGAAAATACCATTAAATGAAAAGTTGATTATTTCTCCCTCAACAGAATTATTAGCTTTTCCATTCGAGTTTCTGATAACTAACTACGAATCAAACGAAAGTAATTACAATTATTCTGATAAAAATTTCCTCGTTGCCGATTATGTAATTTCATATGCACCATCCGCCGCTGTTTATGCTGAAGGAATTCAAAACAAATTGACTAATAATGATAAGGTTTTGATTGTTGGTGATCCGGCTATTGATAATCAATCGGAAGATTTTGCTGAGCGGAGAGGTTTGCTTGAAGAATCAATAAACTCTCCCCGAAGTTTTACTCTTCTTCCCCTAAAATATTCCGGCGAAGAAGTGGATATGATAGGCAAAATTATAAAAGCAGATAAGGTCTTTTTAAATAAAGATGCAACTGAAACAAATTTTAAGCAAAATGCAGAATTGAGCAGGATAATTCATTTATCCACACATTCACTTCTTTATAAAAAGCAGCCATTAATTTTCTTTTCAAATTTTTATGATTCAGAAAACGATGGATTTCTTGAGGCATCTGAAATAGTTCAGCTCAAATTAAATTCGGATTTGGTTGTGTTAAGCTCTTGCGGTTCTGGACTTGGAAAGTTCGACGAATCTGAGGGCATTCTTGGAATGACGAAAGCATTTTTTGATGCTGGCACAAAAAGTATTATTGTTTCCTTGTGGGAAGTGAACGATAAGTTTACTTCAAAGCTAATGACAATATTTTATCAGAAGCTGAGTGAAGGATTTGATAAATCTGAGGCGTTGAGATTGGCAAAAATCGAGTTCATTAAAAAATATTCCCCTAATCCGTATTTCTGGGCAGCGTTTGTTCTCTCCGGTAACACCTCTAAACTAAAGATCGAAACTGCATCAGCAATTTCCCCCTTCGTTACTGTTTTGCTGTTTGTAATTCTCTTAACTCTAATTGCCTACATTATTATGAGAAGGAAAAAAATTTCCAAGTCACTTAATATCCTCTCGTAAAAATCTTTTCCATATCTGATTTGATCATCAATTTTACAAGATCAGAGAATTTTGTCCTTGCCTTCCATCCTAAAAGTTTATTGGCTTTCGATGGATTTCCTATTAAAAGATCAACCTCAGTAGGACGATAGTAATTCGAATCAATAGTAATTAGAATGTCACCTTTTTTTAACGTTTTATTAAAACTATAACGGTATCGCGTTGCTTTATTATTTAAGTCTAACAGTTTTTCAGCTTTACTATAATCAATTTTTCTAATTATGCCTTTTTCAAGTTCAGCTTTTCCTTTCCATTCGAGATCAATACCTATTTCACTAAATGCGAGTTCTACAAATTCTCTAACTGTGCGAGTTTCACCCGTTGCAAGTACAAAATCCTCAGCATTTTTATGTTGAAGAATTCTCCACATACCTTCACAGTATTCAGGTGCATAACCCCAGTCGCGTTTTGCATCTAAATTTCCAAGAGATAAAGATTTCTGTAATCCGGCTGCAATAGATGCTGCTGCACGAGTAATTTTTCTGGTTACAAATGTTTCCCCTCTTCGCGGTGACTCATGGTTAAACAAAATACCATTGCATGCAAAAATATTATAAGCTTCGCGGTAGTTGACAATTATCCAATAGCCATATAACTTTGCCACACCATAGGGGGAACGAGGATAGAACGGTGTTTTTTCTGACTGCGGAACTTCCTGTACTTTACCGAAAAGTTCGCTTGTTGATGCCTGATAAAATTTTACTTTTTTTAATCCAACTTCTCTAATCGCATCAAGAAATCGTAGTGTGCCTAATGCGTCTACTTGTCCAGTATAATCTGGAATTTCAAAAGATACTTTAACATGACTTTGAGCAGCAAGATTATAAATTTCATCCGGTTCAATCTTTTCTAACAAACGATTAAGATTGCTTGTATCAACAAGATCACCATAATGAAGAAATAGCTTTTTATTCAAAACACTTTTGTCAGAATATAAATGTTCTATTCTTCCTGTGTTAAACGAACTGCTTTTTCTTATTATTCCATGGACTTCATAGCCTTTTTTAAGAAGAAGTTCTGTCAGGTAACTGCCGTCCTGTCCTGTAATTCCGGTAATTAGTGCTTTTTTCATAATTCATTTAAAATATTTGAGTGAACTCTACTTTTAACCCTTATCTATTGACTTTTGACTTGATAGGAACCATTTGTAAGTTTTTTCAATTCCTTCACTTAATTTGGTTTTCGCTTTCCAGCCAAGGTTATTAATCCTTGAAACATCCAGTAATTTTCTCAGAGTTCCATCTGGCTTTGAGTGATCATAAACCACTTCACCTCTAAAGCCCACAATATCAGAAATCATTTTTGCAAGTTCTGTAATTGTCAAATCCTTTCCCGTTCCGATGTTAAGAAAGGACAAATTATTATCGTACAAATCTTTTGCTTCAACATTTTCCAATAAATAACAAAGTCCCTCAGCTAAATCATCAACATACATGAATTCACGCAGAGGTTTCCCAGTTCCCCAAATTGTAACTGATTTATGATTATTCACTTTTGCCTCATGAAATTTACGAAGCAATGCGGGCAATACATGAGAAGTATTCAAATCAAAATTATCGTACGGTCCATAAAGATTTGTCGGCATGATTGAATAGTAATTGCAGCCATACTGCTTGAAATAATTTTCACAAAGCTTTATTCCGGCAATTTTAGCAATTGCATAAGGTTCATTTGTGTATTCCAAATAATCGGATAGTAAATATTCTTCTTTCAGCGGTTGTGGAGCAAGTTTGGGAAAAATACAAGAGCTTCCAAGAAATATTAGTTTCTTAACATTGTTTAAATACGAGGAGTGAATCAAATTTGATTCGATCATTAAATTGTCGTAGATAAACTGAGCTCTATATATATTGTTCGCAAGAATTCCTCCTACTCGGGCTGCTGCAATTATTACAACTTCTGGTTTTTCATGTTTAAAGAATTCCTCAACATCTATCTGTCTTATTAAATCCAATTGATCAATTGTTCTAAAAACAAGATTTGAAGCACCGGCATTTTCAAGAAAACGTTTTATAGCTGAGCCAACCATTCCAGAATGACCAGCCAAATAGATTTTTTTTCTTATGTACTTAAAATTATTCATTTGATATTTTGAAGTCGCTCAATTCTTTTTCATAAACTCATAAATCGTATCTACAACATATGATAACTGTTCATCAGTCAACTCGGGATAAATTGGAAGTGCAATTGAAGTATCAGCCGCTTGCTCTGCAATCGGAAAATCACCTCTCTTATAATCCAAATATGAAAAACATTCTTGCAAATGAAACGGAATTGGATAATAAATCTCTGTGCCAATTTCATGTTCAGTCAAATGTTTTCTCAATTCATCTCTCTTTTCAACTCTGATTATATATTGGTTATAGATATGGTAATTCCTTACCTCTTTCAATTTTTCTTTGTAGACAGCTTTAGGTAAGAGTACTTTATTTTTATTATCAAATTTGGTTCTGCCTTCTTCTTCAGCCAGACCATTTTTAAGGAACATTTTTGTGTAAGTCTCGGCATTTATTCGTCTTTTTCCAGACCACGAATTCAAATGAGGCAGCTTAACACTAATAATTGCTGCTTGAAGCGCATCTAATCTAAAATTTCCTCCTATTACCTTATGATAGTATTTGGGTTCACCACCATGAACACGAAGTATTCTCAATTTTTCAGCAAGATTGCTGTCATTTGTTGTGACAAGTCCGCCATCACCGAAGCAACCAAGATTTTTACTCGGAAAAAATGAGAAACAACCAATATCACCAATTGTTCCCACGCATCTTCCATCCCTGTAATGAACACCAATTGCTTGAGCAGCATCTTCAATTACTTTAATATTATTTTTTTTTGCAATCTTCATTATCTCATCCATCTCGCAGCTTTGTCCGAAAAGATGAACGGGAATAATTGCTTTAGTTTTATTAGTAATTTTCTTTTCAACTTCAGCAGGATCAATATTAAAAGTAACCGGGTCAGAATCAATAAGCACAGGAATTGCATTTAATCTGGATACAACTCCTGCGGTAGCAAAAAATGAAAAAGTGGGAACGATAACTTCATCACCGGGCTTGATATCAATCGCCATCAGTGCAATCAGAAGTGCATCAGTGCCGGATGAAACTCCAAGTGAATGCTTGCAGTTAAGGTGCTGGCAAAACAACTTTTCCATTTTGTCAACTTCGGGACCTAGAATAAAGTACTGCGATTCAGCAATCCTGATTAGGGTTTCGTCAATTTCTTTTTTAAGGAATTTGTACTGCGGTTTCAAATCTAAAAGAGGAACTTTCATAACAATCTTTCTCTTATTTGTTTTATAAAATTAAAGATTATGCGACGAAAAACGAAGAGTCTACCAAGTGAAATTAGTCGAGAACTGTGGAATGATTGACTGTTCAGCTAAAACCGAAAAACTTTCTCAATATCTTTAAATAATTCAGCGTTTCTATCTCTTACAGATACAATCAGATCATCAATTGCCCAATTAATATTTATATCAGAGTCATCGAATCTAATAGCTCTTTCATGCTCCTTACTATAAAATTCAGAACACTTATAGTGAAATATTGCCTCATCTGAAAGAACTGCGAAGCCGTGAGCGAACCCTTCCGGAATAAATATTTGAATGTGATTTTCTTCCGAGAGTTCAAGAGCAAAATGCTTACCGAAAGTTGGAGAACCAAACCTTAAGTCTACAGCTACATCAAGAACTCTCCCCTTTAACACATGACAAAGTTTTGCTTGAGCTTTTGGTGGGATCTGATAATGTAATCCTCTAAGTGTGCTTTTTTTAGAAACAGATATATTGTCTTGAACAAAATCTATGCTGATTCCATGATCTTTATATCGCTTTGAATTAAAAGTTTCAAAAAAATAGCCGCGGCTATCATTGAAAACATCCGGTTCAATTATTAATACACCTCTGAATTTGGACTCTGAAATTTTCATTGCATCATTAATAATAAATTTTGAATGCAGATATTTATGATCTTTTTAAAAGTTGAAATCTTACAAGTAAAAATGATCATAAAATCTGCATACTATTAAGATTAAAATCCGTATCCTAAAGATAGTCCGAAAGAGGTTTTTCTTCCAAGCTGGTAATCGGGTGTTCTAAGAATATTTTCATCTGAAATGTTGGAATAAGTAAAGCTGATTTGTCCAGATAAGTTGTGGAGGACTTCATAGTTAAGAGTGAGTCCAACATTCGTCATTAAAAGCTTTTCTCCATAAAGAAATTTTGGATAAGGCAGGTCGTATTGTTCCTTTGGCAACTCCTTTTGTCCCTTGCGTATATGTTCTCCCCACAATTTTAATTTCAATCCCCGCAAGATTGATTGTTTATACTCGATGTAAAACTGATCAGCATTGCTTCCAATCCAATGACCTAATTGATAGTTATGGCTTGTGAATAACTGAGCATCATTTGAGTTTATATATACAAAAGGATTGAGTCGAGTATATTCTATGTTTAATTCGGAGTTTTCAACAATTGGATCAATAATATTTACACCCAAAGTCATTCCAATGGCAGATAGATTAGATCCCTCTAAAAATTTGGTGATTGACAACTCATCAATAAATATTGTGGTGTAAATTTTAGTTTTCATCTCTGCGTTTTTATAAACAGCATTAAAAAATAATTGTGCGTTGTCACCAGTATTGCTGCTGTCTCTATCTATGTAATGATCAACCGCTCTAAAAAATAATACTGGAATAAAGTATGCAAACTCAATTTTATCGCTGTAAATCATTGACTCACCCAAGGAAATGGAAAGATTTTTCAGTGGATAAATTGAAACAATATGTGCGGCAATATACTTTTCCCGTTGTGAGTAACTGTCTCTGTTGTCTACTAATGTTTTTCTGATAGTTGATGAATCAATTAATGCTGAGTGGAGCCATCCATGAAAGTAAACAAACTTAATCCAATTAACCGGAGTAAATTCCAATTTAACAAAAGGAAATGCAGGTGCTTTATCGCTGAGTATCAACTTTCCGCTAACCCCGCTTCCCCATTCAATATGCTGTTTACCGATTGAAATGTTACCACTGTTCCAAGAATAAGATGCAAGTCCCTGCACATCAACATATTGAATTGTTTTAGGACTACTTTGCGAAAGATTAAACCCTGGCTCATTTGAAAATAATCTTGTTCTGTCTATTCTATCCCCGCGCTCTTCGTTATCTCTAAAGTAAAAATTAAATCCCCAGTTATTTTTGTAATAGCCATAGAATTGCAGCCCATTCCATCTATGTAATTGCATTTCATTGAAACGATTTTTGACATTTAACCCCAAAATTGGATCGAGGTTGAGTGAAACGTTCTCATCTTTGAATAAAAAAAATCTGAATCCTGTTAAATCATCTAATGTAAAAAAGCGTGATTTCTGATTTATTATAACTGCTCCTGTCAATGAAAGTTCAAGAGCAAACTCCTTTTTGTAGTATTCAATTTCTTCACATTCTAAGGAAGTCAACCTATCTTTCTGGTACTCTGCCTCTATAAGCTTGCCAGCTAATTCCAACCGCGATAATGGTTTCAACTCGTCGTTAAATTCTATAATACCTTTTACAGAGAGGTGATTTAACAAATCATAAACAGATGAAGAAGCTGGTTCAAACACAACTTGAGCAAATGATATTGCTGAACTAACAATGATAAAAATGAAAAAGAATTTTTTCATGAAGGATTAGTGACTTAAGAGGAGAACAGATAATATTATGATGGGAATGATGAATGATGAGTAATAAAGTGGAACTTGAAATTTTGATTTTACTGTGACTATCACTTTATAGAAAATGTAAAGTAAAAAACTATGAAATACAATTAAATTGATATTAATGATCTGACTATTGGGAAGTAAGCTCGATGAAACTGTCAGCAGAACAATAAAAACAAGGATAATAAGATCAATTCCAGTAAGAAATGTCACCTTCTTATCCAATATTCGTTCTCTGAAAAACAAAAAGAAAACGACACAGGGAAACACGATGAGTATCAACAATTGTCTTAAACTAATAAAGTTAATAAAACTCATTGTGTTATAAATTGTTTCAGAGTAGTTGCTGTAAAATAAAAACATGATAAGATTTATAAATACCAAAATATCATTAAGATGTTTATGCTTGTGATAATTTATTACGCTGTAAATTAAAAGCATGAACATAAAAGCAATGGATAAAAGTATTAGATAGTCGTTAATCGAAGATTTAATTGGAATTAAGCCAATAAAAATTGTAATGAGTATTAATGATAAAATCGGAAGGAGGAATTTGATAAATAGTGTTATGATTACCTCTGGTGCTTTGATATAAATGTTTCGATATAATAATGGATTCCCATTTTGCTGAAGCTTATCCAATATTTTATCTATAAATAAAAACGGTATAGTAATTAAAATGAATAAAAGAATTCCGCCGCTCTCTGAGCTCTTAATATAATAAAGCGATGCCGCAGCATAGAAAAACGAAAAACCTTGAAGGATAAAAACTGTTACTTTATGTCGTATCTGCATACCAAAAAGAATATGGTGTGCATGACTTTTATCAGGCAAGAAAATATTCTTTCTATTCACAAACCTTACATACATTACTTTCAGCGTGTCAACGATTGGAACTCCCAGTAAGATCACTGGGAAAGTAAGATCAAGCACCGGTTTATAGATATTTAACGATGCTAAAAGAGCAGCTGAAATTAAGAAAAAGCCCAAGGATTGAGATCCTGTATCACCAAGGAAAATTCTGGCTGGGTATGCGTTAAACTTCAAAAATCCGATCAAAGAACCCATTAAGCTGATTGATAAAATCATTAAGAATTTATCGTCATAATAAAATCCTATTAGGAACGTGACGCTTACAACAAGCAAAGCGAATCCGCTTACCAATCCATCAAGACCGTCCATAAGATTTATTGAATTTATCCCTCCAACAATAAATAAGACTAAAACGAAATGATCAAATGGATAGGCAAGGGTAAAACCGAATAATGAAACTGTTCTAAAAAAAGGTGAAAGGTAATAAACTAAAAATACCGCAACCAAAAATTGGAAGAGAAATTTTTTGTCCCAATTTATCCCAACGATATCATCAACAATTCCAATACTGACTATAACTAAAGAAGCAATTACAAAAAATCTTATAGAATTTAAATCACCAAAAAAACTAATAATTGATATCATTGCCATAAAATAAATGACAAGGCCTCCCATTCGAGGAATGATCGATTTATTTATTCTACGTTCCTCACCAGGCATATCGACTATTTTTACCTTAGTAAAAAAGTTAATAAGATACGGTGTGAAGAATATTGTTAATAATAGACTGGTAAAGAAAACAACTAAATAAGTCATATAACAATATTATAAAAATAATTCATTTAATTTCTTCCAAAAATAATATCTAAAGGAAACCTCTAACCATAAGATTTTCATGTTGAGACGAGCAAAAAAGTATCACACTAACCCGCCCATTAAAACTGTTTCCTCGTAATTTAAAGTAACATAATTCTTTGACACAATTTTCCAAATATCGTTTTAGATTGAGAAATATGTGTTATTTTAAGACAACAATTTTAATACCAGAAAAATTAGATGAATTAGCAGTATAATTGCATATAAAAGCTCAAAATATTTAAAAAATTAAACATATCATCAGAATCGCGGAATCATTTTTCCTAGATTATTTAGTAAGGAAGGATTTATTACTAGAAAGTACTTTACAATTAATGATACTATAAATAAATGGCATTTTAGATTTTTCTTATTTTTTTCTTGCAAATTTGTCACCCTAAGCAATTATCTAAAACTTTTGTTTACTTTATCTTTACATAATAACAAACATTTGATTTGAAAATTTTACTTTTGATTAACCTAATGGACTATTAATGAAAAAAGAAGCACTTAAATATAGATTTATTGAGCTGAGAGCGTTGGGATATACTTACAAAAAAATATGTTCAGAGTTAAAAATTAGCAAACCAACTGCAGTAAAATGGGGTAGACTGCTTTCATCAGACATAAACAAACATCAGAAATATTTGATGTCAAATATTTTTTCTCAAAGAATCGTTGAGCAAGAACAGGGATTAATGATTAAACTTGAACAGTTCCGGCGAGCAAGGGGAATGAAACTGCCGAAGAGAATAAGTGATAAGATTGATAAAAAGATATTGAACGGAATTGAGAAAATTTTTGCTAAAAGAATATCGGCAATTCATTTAAAAATATCTGGTGATGAAATTGATCATGCCACTTTCATTTTTGATGACGATTTAACAGTTAAATCTATAAAAGAATAAGATAAATTCACCATTCAGATAAAACAGAACAAGAAATGACATCAGCGAAAAGAATATAAGGTTTTTATATTTCATGCATACAGGATTTAATACATCATAGAATAATCTCGGAATTTACTTTTTAAAGTTGAGTTAGCTTTGACAAATTATTTTTGGGGTTGAGATTGGGAGTGTGAATAATTTTGTGTAAATGGTTAAAGTAGAGAATTAGGCTAAGCGGAGTGAGGCGTAGCCGAACGAAGCTTAGCCTAGCGAAAAATCGTCCTTGAATTGGACGAAAACATTTAACTAATTTTTAACCATTAAAAGGATTTACACAATGGAACTCACACAAGAAATGATCGAGCAGTTTAAAGCCGATCTA
>CAZTJF010000023.1:0-55249 GCA_964613805.1 uncultured Ignavibacteriaceae bacterium
TGATGCTGACGAAGTAATTAAATTTTAGATATGCCGGATTCGGCAGCTCTAAACACGAACCGAAATCTGACATATCTCTAATTAAAGGGTGGATTAATTTCCACCCTTTGAATTTTAAAGATTATTTGAAAGCGGTAATAGCTGTTAAAAGGATTGCAATATATTATAGTTGCTGCTGACAATAAATTCGACAAGAAATATTTTTTGCAGATATTTACTTTTAAATAATAATATGGTACATTATTACCTGAGGGTAGTTTGCATTATTAAAGATTCACTCCCTGCATAAATTTTTAAATAAGGTCGGAGTTAGTTTCTATGAACTATGGAAGCTTTTAATTCTTGCTTGTTAGATAAATTTCTTCTGCTCATTTACCGCACCGATATAAATTGTCGGTTCCACAATTCTATAACTAATTATCAACTAATAAATATAGGAGGTTATTATGAAAAAACTTTTACTGGTTTTTTCGTGTTTGATTACAATTATTGTAATCAGTTTTGGGGAATTACCAGCGCAGCCAAATTATAATTTTTCATCTTCGCAGGGAGCTTATTTATCAATCGTTGGGCAGCCAGGTACACTACCCTTTAATTGGCGAGTAACTTCATCTCCTAATGATGAAGATTTTACTTTTCCACTTACAATTTTGGGACCGAATGGATTTTTAAATCCATTTCCATATGATGGAGTCCCATTTTCTCAAATCCAGGTTTCGTGCAACGGGTATTTAAAGTTTTGTAACTCTCTAGCAGGCGATACACTTTCAACTTCAAAAACTACCGGAGCAACAAATAAGTTAACAGCATTCACAAGAAATGTACTAGCACCTTTATGGGATGATCTCGCAGTATTTAATGCTGCAGTTGATATAGTTTACCAATTTGCAGGTCCTCCTGGTGCGCGTGTCTTAACTATAGAATGGAATAATGTAAAATGGTTATACAATTCTGCAGTTGTAAATGCCGGTTTCCAGATTAGGTTATACGAAAATAATAGCTGGATTGAGTACCAATATGGTGCTTTCCCAATTGCACCAACATCTCCATCGGCTTCGGTGGGTATGAATGATGGCACTCCAATTTCTACAACTACGACTGGTGTTGAAGCGACCGGTACATTCTTAAGCATTAACTTTGGCGGAACACCTGGTGCAAGAACATTTCAAAGATCTTACGGTTATGAATATTCTGCCATTACAGCAGGACCTGATCCAGTAGGACCACTGCCTCCTTTAACAACAATATTTACTTTTAAACCTCAAGTTCCCATTCCTATGATTGGTGCTTATAAAGTGGGCGGGGCACCTACTCCTCCTTTCTGGTTTGCAAGATTGAGTGATGCAGCTGAAGCACTAAACTTAAATGGAGTTGGAGGCCCTGTAATTCTAAATTTATGGCCTGGACCCGAGAATGATCCTGGTATTCCAGCACCTGTATGGGATGATATATTTCATTTAATTCCCATAGTAGGAAGCAATCCCGCTAACACAATAACTGTGCAGGTTGATCCAGCATACGGAGGACAGGTAACAATTGCACCAAGAAATGGCACAGCTGTACTCTCGACTGGTGTTCCTAGTGCTACTGTAGGAGATGCTATAATCAGGTTAGACGGAACTAGTTATACAACAATATCCGGTGCCTCCGGTCAAATAAACCTAATTAACAATACTCAAAATCTTACTGGTTTGACCGCATGTGAAATGGGTATCTTTCTTGGAAATGCGATTGTCACCACATTTAATTCTCCTTCAGTGATAAGAGGCGCAAGGTTCAATCTTTTTGATAGATTGTATATTGATATGAATAATTCCCTTCTTCAAGCTAACACCGGATTCACAATAGGTATCAGATTTGGAACCAATGGACTAAACGCAGATCAAAACCAAACTAACAGTTTTAATACAATTAAGGATTGTGAGATCGTTGATTTCTATCGGTCTGCTGTTTACATGTTCGGTTTCTCAAGTGCAGTACCTGATGTTGGTAATGTTATTACAGGAACATTTGAACAGTCAAGCAGTAGATTCCACGATGCTTTTATAACAACAAACATACAAGACTGTCGAGTAATAGAAGCTTACGATCAAAAGCAGCTTCTTATTGAAAACACTGATATCTACAACATTATTGCTTCTGTTCTTACCATAAATGGGGTATGGGGAATTAGGATAAATCCATCTGCAACTGACGGAACTTCCGGTACTTGTACAATTAGATACTGTAATATTTACAATATTGAGAATCAGAATCTGCAAGTAACTTCGGGATTCGCATGTGGAATTGAGGTAACATCTCCATATCATGAGGGAATAGTTGATATCTACAACAACAAAGTATGTGATATCTACACTAATGGCAGCACGACTTGCAGAGCCGTTGGTATGCAATTATCACTTGGAGCTGGAGGTAATTCTGCACTGAATGTTTATAACAATTACATATATGATTTGAGGGCACCTCGATCCACTACAAATCCTAGTGTAAGAGGATTAGATATTCAATCAGCCAGCAATGTCTTAACTGCGGGCGTGTATTATAATACTATTTATTTGGATGGTGCGGTGCCTGTAACAGTTAATAGCCATTATTCCACATGTTTGTACTGGGCAAATTTTGGAACCTCTTCACTTGACCTTAGAAATAATATTTTACTAAATGATATGAGTCAAGGAGTTGCAGGAACTGGAATTGCAACGTGTTTGTATGCTTCAGCAAATAGCAATTTGTTAAGATTAGCTTTAACCACGAATAATAATTTGTTATGGGCAAACGGTCCATCGCCAAATAGACCAATTGCTTATGATGTGACTAATCCTGCTTATCAATCACTAGCGGCATATCAAGCAGCAGTTACCACTGGCGGATTGGGCGGTCCAAGAGATGATCAGGCAGTAACCGAATTTCCTCCTTTTATCCAGCCAATAAATCCTATTATCGGAGGAATTCCTCAGAATCTGCATTTAAATCCTGCAATTGCTACTCAAGCAGAGAGCGGAGCATTACCAGTTCCGTGGATTATTGCCGACTGGGATGGTAATTTTTTTCCTAATTTCAGAAATCCAAATTTCCCAGACATTGGGGCGGATGAGTATAATGGATTAGTGGTTGCTGATGTAATTCCTCCGAGAATTTTTTATACACCTCTTCCCAACCAAAATACTTTAATTCCCCCATCCTTGGTTGCTCAAATTACAGACCGTTCAGGTGTACCACCTGGAAATCCAACGCTCTGGTTCAAGCGAACAATTGATGCTGCTTTTATGCCTGTACCAGGTGTAGCAGGACCAGGTCCGAATGATTATACTTTCCCATTTAATTACGCCTTCCCTGCTCCACCGATCGCTATTGGTGATGTGATTCAGTACTATGTGGGATCTCACGATGCAACTGGTGGTCCAAACATTGGCACCAATCCGATAGGCGGTGGTGGAATGCCTCCTGGTGTTATTCCTCCACCAATATTTAATACTTATACTATAGATTCTATTCCGGTTGCTGGCGGAACTTATACAGTTGGAATAGCTAAATTTAATCAGCTGATCGGGAAAAATCTGTATCCTAAAACTTACACAAAAATTGTTAAGGAAAGAGTAAGAGTTGAGAGGAATATTGAAGCTAATTTTCCCCAGGTTAATAGTTCAGAATTGATTGATCTATCTTTGACTATTCCAGGAATAGATAGAGATTACGATTTTGATTCAACAAAATTTTCACCGACAGAATTCGTATGGAAAGATGTTGAAAAAGAATACGTTGAACTTATGGATGGTGATGAAATATATAGCGGACCATTATATATTGATGTTACTAAAGAAGATCTTGAGCATGTTGGTATTAATACTAAGGGAATGGAAAATGTTCGGGGATGGTTTACAACTTTAACAGCGGCAGTAAATGAATTGAATCGAAGAGGAATATCTGGTCCAGTAACATTATCGCTTGTAGATAATCTATATAATGCTGAAACTTATCCGATTAATTTAAATTCTGTACCCGGAGTAAGTAGCACAAATACAATAACTATAAAACCTGCAGTAAATACACAGCCGGTATTTTCAAATGCAAATACGCAAATAAGAATAACTAATACAAGCTTTGTTACAATAGATGGTTCTAATACTATTGGGGGTTCAACCAAAGATTTAACAATCAATCGTTCAGCCACAGCAGGACAAGCTATCTGGGTTGGTTCACTCGGAACTAATCCTATAACTGATATAGCGATCAAGAATTGCATCATTGCAACGGGTGAAACTGGAAGTTCGACACCAATTATGATTTCAGATGGTGCAACAGCAGGTTCTTCGGGATATTTCTCAAATATCAAAATTCAAAATAACGACATCAAAAAAGGACGTCAAGGTATTTATGTTAATGGAGGAATTATTCCTCAATATGGTAATGGAATTGTAATTTCTGATAACATACTGAATTTTGCAGCAACAAATGCACTAAAGTTGTATGGAATTTATATTCAAGGGTGCAATGGTGTTACGGTAATCAAAAATGATATTGGTAATTTTGAATCAGCTACTTATGAAAATGATCGTGGAATTTGGATTGCTGCCGGGACAATCAATGCAGTTGTTGAGAAAAATATAGTGCATGATCTAAATTCTACCAGCACTGGTGGTTCACCGGTAACCGGAAATGGTGGAATTGGAATAGCAGTTTCATCAAGTTCAATGAACTGCAACAATGTTATTAGAAATAATTTCATTTATAATCTGAAAGGATTGGGTTCGAATTTTGTAAACCAAAACCCAGTAGGGATTTACCTATTTGCTGCTCAAACTGTACTGGATGTTTATAATAATTCTATCTTCTTAAGGGGAGAAACTTTAACCCAGTCAGTATCATATTCTGCTGGCATTACGGTCAGCTCAGGTACATTTATTGTTAATGTAAAAAATAATGTGATAAGTAATAGTCTCACATATGCTAATGGAATAACTGTATCTAATGGAAGCATGGGAATTTTCGCTTTCACTTCGTTAAGTCAATTCAATTCTTTAGATAATAATGTTTACTATTTGACACCCGTTCGTGGTGCCAAAACATTTGGTCATGTAAATGGTCTTGGATATCTTGGATTTAACCAGCCATTAGCTGCTTGGAAAATTAATTCCGGATTGGACATTAACTCACTTGAAGGTAATCCGCAATATATGAATCCATCAATCGGCGATTTGCACATCAGCACTTCTTTAGGTACTCCATGCGAATCAGGCGGAGTAAATGTTGGTTTAGCTGATGATATCGATGGTGATTTACGTAATCCTATACCTGATATTGGAGCAGATGAGTTCAATGGAACAAAGTATTCAATTACACTCGATGCAATTATTGAGGGTTTATACAATAGTGGTACCAACAAAATGGTTACAGATACAGTGAAGTTGTATCTGCGAAACATATCTTCTCCTTGGGCTATTGTTGATTCTGCAATTTCTGTACTAGACAGTTCTGGATCGGGAAAATTTAATTTTAGTAACATAGTTTTAGGAACATCATATTACATGGTACACACGCATCGCAATTCTCTTGAAACATGGAGCAGAAGCGGAGGTGAAAATTTTAATCTGTATGCATTTAGTTATGATTTTACAACAGATTCGGCAAAAGCATATGGCGATAATTTAAAGAAGCAAGGAAGCAAATGGTGCATCTTCAGCGGAGATGTAAATCAAGATGGAAGTGTTGATTTGAGCGATATGATTGTGGTAGATAACGATAATGCAAACTTCGTAACCGGCTATGTGTCGTCAGATGTAAATGGTGATTTGTCTACAGATTTATCCGATATGATAATAGTTGATAATAACAATGCCGCATTTGTAGGGAAAATAACACCAATGCCATTAGCAAGTGAAAAGCGGAAGAATTTTCGACAAGGGATTGAGATAAATAAATAAAAGCGAATCCGATAGAATAAAGTCAGATATAAATTCTGGGGTATTGTTGACCATCCTCAATACCCCAGAAATAAAAAATTTGAAAGAATGTGGGTATGGAAAATGGTATATAAATCACGGATAAAGTCAATTTCTTTTATTTGACATGATGGTAAGAGGGTGAGAACATTTAAAACAACAGATTATTTTGATTTATCTGCGATATTGTTATAGTGTCATATAAAAATATCAGTTTATTAAGAGGATTAAATGCAGAGAACCACAAAGTAGTTCTATCCACAGTTGACAACAAAGCCAGAGGAAAGTAATGCTAAATTCCAATAACGAAAAAAAGTGTAGAATCAGATAAAAAGAATTTTGTTCAATCAAAAAAAGCATCAAAAAATCTATTTTAAACCATATAATAAACAAAATGGTGATAGAATTTTTCTAAAGAATTTTAATCGGATTTGATATAATAAATCCAATTTTTATTTACCCATCGCATGAATCTTTTAACCATAATTTAATTTGATAATGGATTATTTCTAAATTTCACTAGGTAATAGATGAGGTGATTCAAATTAATATTTTTCACATAACTGTCTTTTTAATTCATCTAGTTTTTAGAAATCAATCAAATCAAGCAAGAGATATTAGCTTTTCTGAATAAGAATTTTAATATATATTTATTTTGAAGTAATTGAGCTATATACCAAAATAAATCCAAAATTTTCATTAATAAATCTCTTTTACGTGTGAGAAAAATTTTATTAATTTCAATACTACTGCTCACTCCTTTATTCAGCATTATCTCTCCAAGCTCATTGCGAATTGACAATGCTGATTCACAAAAGGAAAAAATATTAAAACCAGTTTCAGATCCGCTTTCAGGTGATTATTTAGTTGGTTTGAATGCATTCAAGTTAATCTCTGGTAGAAATCTTCAATACAAAAAAGTTAAAGGAATATTTATAAGAGATATAGAAACAATAGAGAGACCTATGAATAGCAAGATCAGTGAAAAAGATCATATTTCATTAGATTATTTTGAAACATTTTCTTTTACCCCAACGAATACCATTAAAAATGAAGTAATAGAAGAATCCTATACGTTGACCGAAAATGGAGAGATATATGATGACTCATTAAGCATCGGATATCCTAATGAAGTATTTGCAACATTAACAGAAGCAATAACTAATCTGAATAACCGAGGTATAAGTGGAAATGTTAGATTTCTTTTAACAGATACCATTTACAATGAAGCTGGTTCGATGACCATTAATATAAGCGGTAGTGATACAACTAATTCAAACCGTACTTTAATTATTAAACCGGCTATTGGTGCTAATAGTGTAAAAATAAACACTACAAGTAATAATCCTGTCTTTATAGTTTATGAGAGCTACATAACTTTTGACGGTTCAAATTTAATTGGTGGATCAACAAGGAACATGCTAATTACAAATGCAGGAAATTCTACAACTAGTGGTAGTATTTTTATTTCGAATACTTCAAATGTAACTATAAAGAATTTGATTTGTTCTACAAAAAGTTCATCTACTTCTTATAATATAGTTTTTGACAATTCTTTGATTGGATTAGTGGAGAATTGTGAACTTAAAAGAGCTACTGTGGGAATACAAGTTCAATCGAATTGTAGTAATTTCTTAGCAAAAAATAATGATATAGGTTCTTCAGTAACTGCTGATAAAATTCAAAATTTGGGAATCGGTATTGTATCATCTACAAACTTCACAATTGAAGGCAATAGAATCATTGGATTAGAAAGGCCTTATTCAGCTACTACAGGAACTTTTGGTAGTGTTGCAGGAATACTGGTAGGAAATCAATTTGGAGGTGTTAATCCATCAGATGGCACGATAATAAATAATATAATTCGTGATATTAAGCATACAGGGATTGACGAATATGCTTATGCAGCATTGGGAATTAGATTAAGTGGAGCCGGTTTGAATTCAAATATTACAATTGCCAATAATTTTATATCCGATATTCTTAGTGAGGGTGATGCAGGCTTATTTTATAATCCCCACGGGATTTTTATTGAGCAAGGTGGAGGTTATAAAATATACTTTAATTCTGTAAATTTATTTGGACATATAAATAATTCAGATTTACAACTTCCAGCGTATACGGGTGCAATTACTATTTTTCCCCCTAACGGTGCTGTTATGCCTCGCAATTTAGATATACGCAATAACATTTTTGTTAACTCTCAAACAATAGCAGGTAGCGGTTCAAACGCATATGCAGTATATTGTGGAACAGCGGACACCAGTTTTATTCAGATTAACTACAATAACTATCACGTCTCAGGAATTAACAGCATACTCGGTTATCTTGGCACAAATAGAAATGATATTTCTGCATGGAGAATGGCTACAAATAAAGATCAAAAATCTAAATCTAAATTAGTATTTTTTACCTCAAACATTGACCTACATCTTTCGGGAAGTTCAATAGGTGACAAATCCCTGCAAGGAATTTCAATTTTAGGAATCGGACTTGATATTGACAATCAGATACGACACTCTGCTTATCCATATATTGGTGCGGATGAAATCACAACTTTCCCTTTGCCAAATAAACTTAATCTTACTGTTTTTATTGAAGGATTTGCAAATGAATTCGGAGCGCTATTGTATACTGATACTATACAAGTTATTCTTGCAGATCCCAATTTGCCTTTTAACAAAGTTGATTCAGCAAAGTTTATAATAAATTCTTCAGGTTCAGGCACGTTTTATTTTGAAGATGCACTTAGAACACCATACTATATTATTGTTAATCATCGTAACTCAGTAGAAACTTGGAGCGCTTTGAGTCAGTCTTTTAGTACTGGAGAACTGAGTTACAATTTTAGTACTGACCAAAATAAAGCATACGGAAATAATCTTATACAAAAGGGAACAAAATGGTGTGTCTTTAGTGGTGACGTAGATAAAGATGGAAGCGTTGATTTAACTGACATGATAGAAGTGGATAACGACAATGCAAATTTCATAATGGGTTACGTACAATCAGATGTTAATGGCGATGGAAATACTGATTTATCGGATTTAATAATAGTTGATAATAATAATGCTGCATTTGTTGGGGTAGTCAAACCGTAGGTATTGGAAATTCACGATATTGATTAATTTATTTTCATTAAAAAAAGTTTTTTCAAATAAAAATTCAACACAAATTGGGAGTTAATAAATGAATTATTTTTGCTACAAAATAGAATCTATCACAATTGCATTAGTATTTCTGTTAGTATCAACGGGTTTCACACAACCTATGTACCAAGCAATACTATCAAACGATGCTTTTATAGAAAATAATATTTATGAATTCGACATTTACTTGTTGCACACCGGCGGTACAGAATTCCAACTTTCAGGTTGTCAAATAGGACTAACCTTTAATGATAAAATTCGTAATGGAGGTAACTTAACTTCTTCAATAATACCTGGCACATGTGAATTCAGTAACATTGCACAGATACCAGCAAACCCAAATCTTAGCAGCCTAATAGGAAATAGCAGGATATTGAAGCTTTACTCAAGAGTACCGCCTGGAGCTGGTAATGGTTCATTAATTTCCAACGTTGCTCCAGGTACAAGGGTAGGAAGATTTCGAATAACAAACAGTGTAGATTTTTCTCCTTCATTGATGAATTTAGCATGGTCATTTTTATCAACACAATATCAAACAAAGGTAGCAGCATATATTGATGGAGTAAATGTTGAAATCACAACTCCTCTCACTCATATCAATCAGTTAAATTGCAGTCTTCCAGCAATCTATGAAGCAAAAATTACAAATGATATTCATGTGACATCTAATCAGTATGAATTTGATATATTCTTTAAAAAAATAGGAACATCTTTATTGAAGAATTACTCAATCCAAATCTGTCTATCACTACAAGATTCAATAAGGAATGGTGGTATATTAAGTTGTAATTATGTTCCCGGTTCAAGTGAAATGAATGACGATCAGATTCCACTAACTCCCGATATTAGTTCTGAAGTAGATGGTTTAAGGTTGTTATATTTAGAAGGTTTAAAGGGCAACACCGAATTATCTTCTGTTGGAGATGGAACTAGATTAGGTCGGTTTAGGATAGCAACAACTGCCAAAAAATTTTCAGCAATCGCTCCCAATTTGGAATGGAATGTTATGGGGAACCAACATGGTTTCGAAACAAAAATAACGGCGGAAATTGAAAGTGATTGCTACAAAGTGTTAACAAATATAGTAAATCCACTTTATCATTTTAATGAATTAATTAATGCTCCATTTCCATAGTTTTGGTTTTATTCTCAAAACAATCTCAAAATACAAAACAAACAGCTTATAAATATTGTTGGAAGAAAAAATTCAGTTTGAAATTCTATTTACTCAGTGAGGGATAATAATTTAACATTTGTCTAATTTCATTCAGACATTGAAATAAATTTTTTAGAGTATATGAGTATGGCTAAAAATACTTTAAAAATAAATCTGAATTTTGAGTTAATTCGTTTATTAACCCAATTCAGGAATTTTTACTACATTAAATTATTTTCGGGGAAAGTTATGAAGTTCTTCTTATTATCATTGATTTGTTTCATCTTTGCACTGATGAACATTAAAGCTCAGTCGAATCTTTGGATGGATATTCCAAGTGAGCAAGTAATTCCCATAGGACAACGATTTATCATTCCAGAGTTATATCGAACTGTGAGATTGAACCTGAACGCAATGCGTAAACATCTGGAATCAGCTCCAATGGAATTTACAACCGCTGCTAAAACAAATCCTAGTATCATCTCACTGCCTATGCCTGATGGAACATTTCAGAATTTTAAGTTCTGGGAATCTCCAACAATGGAACCAGAACTTCAAGCTAAATACCCGGAAATAAGAACTTATACAGGACAAGGAATAGACGATCCTTATGGAACATTAAAGCTTGATCTAACACCGCATGGCTTTCATGCACAAATACTTTCCCCAAACGGCAGAGTGTTTATTGATCCGCACAATCAGGGTGATATTTACAATTATATTTCTTATTACACTAAAGATTATAAGAAAGCTGCAGAGTTCGAGTGCCAGCTTTTTTATGATGAACATTCAATTCCAGAACCAAGTACAGAGAAGTTGCTTACATCATCAGGTCCACAGTTAAGAACTTACCGATTAGCAAATGCGGCGACAGGTGAATATACTCAATTTCATGGAGGTTCAGTTGCATTAGGTTTGGCAGCAGTTACAACAAGCGTTAATAGGGTAAATGGAGTTTATGAGAAGGAAGTTGCTGTGAGGATGGTGCTTGTAGCAAACAATAATTCAATAATCTATACAAATGGGGGAACCGATCCCTATACGAACACTAATGGTTCAACAATGCTTGGAGAAAATATTTCAAACTTAAATACTGTGATTGGCTCGGTTAATTATGATATTGGGCATGTATTTAGTACAGGCGGCGGCGGAGTAGCTTATTTGCGTTCCGTTTGTACGAGTAATAAAGCCGGTGGTGTTACTGGATCATCCTCACCAACTGGTGATCCATTTGATATTGATTATGTTGCCCACGAAATGGGACATCAGTTTGGGGGAAACCATTCTTTCAATGGAAATGCCGGAAGCTGTAGTGGTGGAAACAGAAATGCTTCAACTGCTTATGAACCTGGCAGTGGTTCAACAATAATGGCTTATGCTGGAATTTGTGGTGCCCAAAATTTACAGAGCAATAGTGATGCATATTTTCATGTTGTTAATTTTGATGAAATAATTGCATATACAAATACCGGCAGCGGCAATGGCTGTGCGGTTATTACAAGCACTGGTAATAATGCGCCAAGTGTTACAGTCCCTTCAGGTGGATTCTATATTCCTAAAAGTACCCCTTTTGCATTAACAGCATCCGCAACAGATCAAAATGGTGTTCTTACCTATTGTTGGGAAGAATATGATCTTGGAAATGCTGGTGCTCCTGGTTCACCGGTAGGTGATGCACCGATTTTCAGAAGTTTTAATCCAGTTACATCACCAACGAGAACTTTTCCAAAATTGTCTGACTTGCTTAATAATACTTCAACCATTGGAGAATTACTGCCAAGCTATGCTCGTAACTTAAAATTTAGATTGACAGTTAGAGATAATCTTGCAGGCGGCGGTGGAGTTGATTGGAAACAAATAAATTTTGCTGCTGATGGAAATTCCGGACCTTTTATTGTTACTTCACCTAATACAAGCATTTCGTGGGCAGGAAATACTTCACAAACTATCACATGGAACGTTGCAAGCACAAATGCGTCACTTGTAAATTGTGCAAATGTGAAGATTTCACTTTCTACTGATGGTGGATACAACTTTACTACTGTACTGCTCGCAAGCACACCAAATGATGGTTCAGAAGTAATTACTCTACCTAATTTACCAACAACTCAAGCAAGAATTAAAGTAGAGGCGATAGGAAATATATTCTTTGATATTTCGAATGTTAATTTTACGATAGTAAATAATCCAATACCTCTCAATCCTGGATCAATATCAGCATCTCCAATAAGTTCATCTCAGATTAATGTTACCTTCACAACAAACCCAAGCAATAATAGTGTAGTTATAGTGTGGAACAATACGGGTACATTTGGTACACCAAGCGGTCCCCCTCCTTCAGTTGGAAGTATTTTTGCCGGTGGGATAGTATTGTATTATGGTACTTTAAACCCGCAAATGCATACTGGTTTGAATCCCTCAACTCCATATTATTACAAAGTTTTTTCGTATAATGGAACGAATTATTCAGCAGGACTTTCAGGAAATACATCAACCTATCCCCTACCCGCCCTTAATTTGACTGCTTTAATAGAAGGTTTGTACGATGGTACAACAATGATTCCTGATACTGCTGTTGTTGAGCTAAGAAATTCCACAGCACCACAAGTATTAATCGAAGTAAAGAAAATATTTCTTAACTCATCAGGTTTTGGAGCAGCCACTTTTAGCAGTGCTGCTGAGGGAATTTCATTTTATGTCGTGATACGACATAGAAATAGTATTACAACCTGGAGTTCAACAACACAAGCATTTACCGCTGGTTCACTTAACTATGATTTTACAACTGCTCAATCGCAAGCACATGGAAATAATATGGTACAAAAAGGTACGAAGTGGTGTATTTACAGCGGGGATGTGAATCAGGATGGTTTTATTAATTCAAACGACCTAACACTAATTGATAATGATGCATTCAGCTACTCCGATGGTTATTTGGCAGCAGATCTTACTGGAGACAATTTTGTTGATATAAATGACTTACTTATCTGTGATAACAATGCTTTTAATTCGATCAGTTCAATATTTCCAACACTTGAAATAATAGCAAAACCCAGTGTCGAAGTCGGGAAAAATAGCAAGTAATGATAAACTCTTTTTTACATTAAAAAAATAATTGATGAGATTTTCAGTTTCAATTCAACTTCGCTCCATTCTTTTTTATTTGTGTTTCACACTGTCCATTGATGCACAAGTTTTTGGAGATAGACAAGATTTAGGATTAATTCAATACAATTCGATTAATGAAGCTTCAGGTATCGTTGCAAGTAGAAAAAATCTTGAAGTACTTTGGACACATAACGATTCAGGAGACTCTAATCGTATCTTCGCATTCAGCAGGCAAGGTGTTCATCTTGGTGTTTATCGTATAAGTGGTGCCACTAATCGCGATTGGGAAGATATTGCGGTTGGACCTGGACCAGTAACCGGCAAGCAATATATCTATATTGGTGACATTGGAGATAATAATGCAGCTTATAATCTTAAATATATTTATAGAGTAGTGGAACCGGATGTTAGCAGCACACAAAATTCAATTGATACTACATTATTAAGTTTTGAAAAAATAACTTTTCAATATCCTGACGGCAGAAGAGATGCTGAAACTTTAATGGTTGATCCTCTTACGAAAGATATTTATATCGTATCTAAAAGAGAAGACAGTGTTAGAGTATATTTATTAGCTTATCCACAATCTACAACTCAAACTATAACTGCCACTCATATGGCTACATTAAATCTGAGTTTTACGGTTGGCGGAGATATTGCTAGCAGTGGATACGAAATACTAATCAAGACCAGGAGCAAAATGTACTATTGGTTTCGCTCACCTGGTCAGAATTTGTGGGAAGCATTCAATTCGCCTCCATTGGAATTACCATACATAGAAGAACCACAAGGCGAAGCAGTTGGATGGGCTCCGGATGTAAGAGGTTATTATACTATTTCCGAGGAAGCCGACAATATTCCGGCACATCTTTATTTTTACCCTCGCATTGATAATCCTTTTTTTTTTAAGGTAATCTCACTTAATGTTTTAATCGAAGGATTTTATAACGGCACATTCTGCATCTCCGATACAGTAACGGTAGAATTACGAAATTCCACTTCCCCTTTTCCGATGATTGCTCAGACAAAAATTGTAATTGACAATGCTGGTCACAGTATCGGAAATTTTTTAGCTGCAGAGAATTTCACTCCATATTTTTTGGTCATAAAACATCGCAATGCAATAGAAACCTGGAGTGCAGCCGCTATGCAATTCACTTTGGGAGCTTTAAGCTATGACTTCACCACATCACAGAACAAAGCATTCGGCGGTAACCAAATTAAAAAAGGAAACAAGTGGTGTATTTACAGTGGCGATGTTAACCAAGATGAATTGGTGAACATCTCTGATTTGATAATAATTGATAATAATGCCTTTAATTATTCAAGTGGATATTTAGCTGCAGATCTTAATGGGGACAATACAGTTGATTTGAATGATTTAATTTTGTGTGATAATAATTTTTACAATTCTGTTTCCACAATTAAACCATAATAATTAGTTTTTAATTTGATTAAATTGTTTAGCAGATATGAAAATATTTATTCATTATCCACTAATCACAATATTAATAATCTCCCTTCATTCGGGTTTATACGCTCAAGAATACACGAATACTGCTGCCAAAGATTTCTTAGCTGATGCACCATGGCGTGTGAAATCTTCCGATGCTAAAATTCCCATTATACTTACTATTAAAGATGCAAACAGTGACGATTGCATTCTTGACACGCTTCAAATTTGGATTTTTGATAAAGTAAATAATCGTGACTCAATAATTCACAAAAAGTTATTTGGCGGGCAAACGGTGAACATTGCGCGATGGGAGTACATCCATGAAGTGAGTGTAAATGATTTGATAAATCAACCTTTTAATTTAACGATAAGTGAATTCGATACGCTTAAATTTCGTGTACGATTAAGCTTTAGAGATAACATATCTCCAGAATACTTTACACAATCTCTCAGAGTATTTCTTGGAAATTCAAATTTATCACCCTTTGAAAATTGGTATGTTGGGGATACACACTTTCATTCGGAGTTTACAAATAATCTCTATGAATTTGGATCTACTGTTAGAGCAACTTCAAAAGCTGCCTCCGCTCTGGGTTTAGATTGGCTGACAATTACCGATCATTCCTGTGACTTCCCTCCTGTTGGAGTTGGATTTCAACCACTTCAGGATTCAATAAATCTTTACAATGGAATTTCATCCTGCTTAATGATTCGCGGAGAAGAGGTCACAATAGATAATGACAACACTAACAACTTGGTTGATGATAAAATCCACTTATTGGTCTATAATAAGGGTCTATTCATTCGAGGTCCAGAAAATTATTTTACTTTTACGAACGATAACAGCGGAACATTAACAACTTTGAACACTGCTTTAACTCAAAATGTAAATGGAATTGCCTATGCTTCGCATCCTTATGATGAAATGGATATTTTCTTGGGCGGCAGCTTAATAGGAAATCTACTTAGCTGGAGCAGCAGCAATTTTAATACTGCGTTACAATTCAGAAATAATTTTCGCGGATTAGAATTTTGGAACACAAAAGAATTGTTTACTAAAACAGTTTCTGAATTTACGATAAATCCTTTCCCATTCAATCAGAACTCTGAAAACAAGTCTGCCTTTTATAAAAGTCACCTTAATTCTGCTGAGACTAATTGGATTGAATTATTGAGGAACGATTTAAATGCGTTCACTTCCGATAAAAAATTATTCGGTTTAGCGGGCAGCGATGCACATGGAGATTTGAATTATCAAACTTATGGTTCTACTAGTATTATTGCATCCGACAATGCTATTGCCAAAGTTAGAACTCTTGCTTACCTGCCCAATGGAAATAATATTGATAATGTTTTATTAGCATTGAAAAATGGTAACACTATGTTGAGTGATGGTCCAGTTTTAATTTTTAATATTGACTTGAATGGCGATGGAGTAATTGATAATCAGTTTGGCAATGATTTACATATTGGCGACGATAATATTTTCAATTACATGGCAGTTGATTCAAACAAAGTGAAAATTCTTTTACGCTGGCATAACAGCGATGAATTCGGAGGAAATATAAAAAGATTTTTACTTCACTACATCACAAAGGATTCTGTAAAAGAGTTTCTGCTCAATGGTCACTTTGGAATTGAAGAATCTATGACTGGTTCAAGCTGGATCTCTCTAAAAGATTTGCAAACTGAATTTAATTTTAGTTTAAGATTGGACGAATATTCACTTATCAAATTTTCTGCTTACACTCAAGACAGCTTATTCAGATGTTATACGAATCCAATTTGGCTCAAGATTGAAAAACCAGTTGGGATTAATATCCATTTGACAACATTCATCGAAGGTTTTGTGAATCCAGAATTACAAGCAATGAATTGTCAAGACACAATTCTTGTCGAATTGCGAAATGCAGCTCAGCCATATAACAAGGTTGATTCAGCAAGAGTTTTATTCGATACTCTCGGCAGATCAACGGTCAGTTTTAGAAATGCCGAAACAGGAAACTATTATTTAGTAATAAAGCATAGAAACAGCATTGAGACCTGGAGTAAACCTGGAGGTGAGAATCTAATCAATGGTACAATATCTTCTTATGATTTTACTCTAAGTTCAAGTCAATCATTTGGAAATAATTTAAAGCAAATTGGGAACAGTTGGTGTATTTACAGCGGTGATGTTAATCAGGATGGAATAGTAGATTTGAATGATTTGGTACTGATTGATGATGATATTTTCAACTTAACAACTGGTTACAAAGCAACAGACGTTAATGGCGATTTGATCATTAATTTTCTTGATTTGCAAATTTCTAATGCTAATTGTTATGACTATGTAATGAAAAATACTCCATAAGTTTATACTTATTTGCTTAAATTGCTGTTAGATATGAAAAGAAAAATTATAGCTATAGTTTTTTTCCTTTACTGCACGATGAATTTCTCTCAGGTACAGTATCAAAAAATATTTGAGAAAAATTATGAAGACATTCCAATTAAAATTCGCATTAACAATTCCGGTATTTATGGTATTGCATCCTTTGATGTTGATGGTGATAAAATTTATCTGAATTCATTTGATGATGAATCCTACTATTCTTTTGAAAACATTACATTTTCAAGAAAAACTCGCCCAAGTGTTTATTCGAAAGATTTTATAGCTGACTTTGAAAGTGAACATGCAAATTTCATCGAAAAAAAATCAGACACATTTTCAAACAATAAAGTAACATTTAAAAAATCTTTTTTAGCTGACAACCACAGTTTATTTATTGATGAAGACGGTGTCCTTTCAAACAAAAATGGTGAAAGAATTACCGTATCAGTACTGAATAGAAATGAATTGAGAATAGATTTTGATTTTGTGAATTCTCAAGCATTGCCAGAAAATTTTGTGAAACACATGAAGTTTTATTTTCCAAGTAATCTTGGTTACGCTGAATTTATCGGAATAGACAATGAAGCTAACATCTTCATTTTAATTGAAACTTTTATCTCGAATATTCCGCTTCAAGTTCAAAGAGAAGTTTATGCAATTTCTATGCAGGGTGAAGTGCTATCTATTCTTAGTGTACCGCTTATAAAATATGTTTATACGGTACGCGAATTTCATATTGATGAAGCAGGAAATCTTTATCATTTACTGTGTGAGAAAGAAAAAGTAACCATTATTAAATGGAGCGGTTTAACAAATCGAATTAAAGAAAAAATTATCTATCCACAAGAATATAATTATACAATTCATTTCAACGATTTTGTTACAACTTACGAACTTCCAACTGAAATTGGTGAAATGAAAGAAGCGCTTGCAAGTCGAGTTGAAGCAATACGATTAGGTGAAAAGTATGTAATGTATAAATATTCATGTAACTCTTCAAACCTTGCTCCTAATGGTATTGTTGCATCGGATGGGGATACAATTAAAACTCCAAACTGGTTAATAAATGGTTACAATGCTCGAATACCATATAAATGGGGAGGATTCAATTCATTATCAACATTTAGCACTGGCCTTAGCAGCGGCAAATATGCCGGTGATATTGATACAGATAATTCTTCCTCTTATGCGGTCGGTGTTGATTGTTCCGGTTTCGTTAGCAGATGCTGGCAGTTATCAACTCATGTTTCTACTGCTAATATGCCCGCAATTACAACTCAATATACAAGTTGGGATAGTTTAAAACCCGCTGATGCTATTCATAAAGTCGGGCATGTTCGATTGTTTATTGAAAGAACTTCAAACGGTGCATTCAGAGTTGTTGAATCAGCTGGCAGAAATTGGGATGTATCTTATTGGACATTCACACTTTCGGATTTGGCTGCATATTCCCCACGTTATTATAACAACATGACTAACGATTACTCCAAGCAGCAGCCCGAATTAATTAGTGCAATTGTTGAATCAAATGGAAAAACACGATTAAACTGGACTTGCGATACAACAAATGTTAAAGGTTTTAGATTGTACTCTTCAACTGATGGTGGAACGTGGGTTATAGTTTTAAATGAAAATTCTCTTCAAACCACTTCTGTAGTAGTTAATAGAAACAGTAACGCTTCGTATTATCGAGTTGCAAGTGTTTTGAATAATACTCCAGCATTTTCAGAAAGTCCATGGTCAAATGTCCTTGGCGTAGGGGAATATTTATCAACAAAAAAAGTTTTGATTGTAGATGGCTTTAGCCGAAAAAACGGAAGCTGGCAAGGCAATCAACATGATTTTGTTATGAGGTATGGAAAAGCAATTCAACCATTCTCATTGGATTTTGAATCTGTGCAAAGCAATCTCGTAAAGAATAATTTGATTAACCTTAATGCTTATGAAATGGTAATTTGGATATCTGGTGATGAATCTACAGTTGATGAAACATTTAGCACGTCCGAGCAAAATCAGGTTAAGAATTTTTTAGAGAACGGTGGAAAGTTTTTTGTTTCGGGAAGTGAGATTGGTTGGGACTTGTATGAGAAAGGCAGCAGTTCTGATAAAGCATTTTACAATCAATACCTCAAAGCAGTTTACATTGCTGATAATGCCGCTTCGAACTATGCTGTTGGTGTTAATCAAACAGTTTTCAGCGGCTTAAATTTTAATTTTGGTCAAACTTACTACGAAGATTATCCTGACGAAATAAATATTTTCGGCGGCAGCGTGCTATGCATGAAATATGGAAATAATAAAGGAGCCGGTATTGCTTATACTGGCAATTTTGGTTCATCAACCAATGTTGGTAAAATAATTTACTTAGCTTTTCCGATTGAAACGACTGCAAATGATTCTGCTTTTAATGCTGTAATATCTAATTCGGTCAAATATTTCTATGCTGGAAGTGTCAAACTAATTGTCGAAGGATTATATGATCCAATAACAAATAGATTGAACAAATTGGATACAGTAAAAGCATATTTAAGAAACCCATTCCTTCCCTATTCAATTGTTGATTCTGCTTCAGCTATACTTGACTCGATTTCCTTCTCCTGTAATTTTAATTTTACTCATGCACAAACCGGAAATTATTATTTAGTTCTGCGTCACCGTAATAGTTTGGAAACTTGGAGCAAATACAACAGTACTTTTTTTATAAAAGGAATTTTGCTGAATTATGATTTTACGAAAGATTCTTCACAAGCGTATGGAAGTAATTTAAAAAAGATTGAAACTAAATGGTGTATTTACAGCGGTGATGTTAATCAAGATGGGAATGTTGATTTGACTGATATAACATTAATATATAATGATGCCTATAATCATTCGAGTGGTTATCGCTCGGCGGATTTAAACGGAGATAATTTTGTTGACTTAAATGATTTAGCTATTTGTGATAATAATGTATTTAACAATGTAATTTTAATCACTCCGTTAACAGAAAATATTGCCAAACCTATACTTGAAAAAGTAACTAACGAGAAGTAAGCCCTTTTTAACTTAATACACAAGCGATATTATGAAAAAATTTTCACTACTCTTGGTGTTTTCATTTCTGGTTTATCGATCCTTTCTCTATCCTCAATCACCAGTTGTTCAACAAATAATAAATTCTGTTAAACAGGATTCGCTGATTCACTTCGTTAAAGAACTATCGGGAGCTATTCCAACTGTAATTAACGGAACATCCCAATCAATTTTATCACGTAATAAACTTCAACCTGGTAACGCACTTGCTGAGACTTACATCAAACAGAAATTACAGTCCTACGGAATAAATACAACCATTCAATCATTCAGTTCTACGGGAAAGAATGTAATCGCAACACAAGTTGGCACAGAATTTCCCAACAAGAAATACATGATCTGTGCACATTTTGACGATATGCCTTCAGGTACAATTGCTCCCGGTGCCGATGATAATGCGAGCGGTACTGCGGCAGTAATAGAAGCCGCAAGAATATTTTCACAGTATAGTTTTCCGTTTACAATAATTTATGCTCTTTGGGATGAGGAAGAACAAGGATTGGTAGGAAGTGCATACTATGCCACTCAAGCTGCAAATGCCGGCGATTCAATTCTTGGCGTGATTAATCTTGATATGATTGCTTATGATTCCAACAATGATGGAGTTTGTAATGTTCATAATCGCGATGTAGGATCATCAATTCAGCTTTACCGAAAAATGATTGAGGTGAATTCCCAGTACGACATAAACTTGAGTATAGTTTCGTACAACCCGGGAAGCACGTACAGCGATCATGCGTCTTTCTGGAATAAAGGATATGGCGCTATTCTTTTAATTGAAGACGATAATGATTCTCATCAATACTATCATACTGTAAACGATTTATTACAATATTTCAACCAGCCATATTTCACAAAAAATACTAAACTCGCTTTAGGAACGCTTGCCTCATTTGCATTGAATCTCAATCTTGAAATTGCACACACACCAATTGCATCAATTACAACACCTCAGGTTATTTCTGCGATTGCATCTATCTCTTCTGGTTTAGAAATTGGTTCAGGGAGTCTATCACCCATTTTATACTATAGGATTAAACAGTATGGCGGCTCATTTAGTCAGTTTAATATAATAACAGGGACACCTGCAGAAAGCGGATCATATAATTTTTTAATACCTCAATTATCCTTGGGTACAACTGTGCAATATTATATCGCCGCACAAGATGCTAATTCAAACATAATAAAAACATTACCGGCTGGAGGCAGCGGATTTAATCCGCCTGGAAGTACACCACCGCCAACGTTTTATCAATTCTATGTTGCGGAGACTCTCACTGCATTATACGATGAAGCAAACAATATAAATAGTTGGACTTCCCCCGGCGTATGGAATATCACCACAGCCAAATATGTATCTGCACCTTCTTCATTTACCGATTCACCTGGCGGAAATTATTCTTCAAATGCAACAGCTATTCTCAAATATAATAATCAGATTTCCTTCGGCAATATGCTTGGTGCGATCCTTGAATTTGATACTCAATGGGATATTGAAAACAATTGGGATTATGGACAGGTTCAGATATCAACTAACAATGGAACTACTTGGATTGCTCTTACCGGGCAATATACAAATTTAGGAACCGGTACATTTCAGCCAAGCGAGCCGTTATATGACGGCGCTCAATTAACTTGGGTTCACGAAGTTATTGATATATCAAACTATGCAAATCAGCCGTTAAATTTAAGATTTTATTTCCGCTCCGATGGCTATGTACAAAACGATGGCTGGTATGTTGATAATGTTTCTATAAAAGTTTACATGTCTGCATCAATACAAATAACTGCGATGATTGAGGGATTATATGATGAGACAACTATGCTTCCAGATACAGTAACCGTTGAATTGCGCAGCTCATCCGCTCCTTACAGTTTAGTTGATAGGAGAAGCATTGTTCTAAATTCTTCCGGACAAGGTACAGGATTGTTTTCTTCGATACTGGAAGCTGCTTCATATTATGTCGTATTAAAACATCGTAACTCCATTGAGACATGGAGTGCAGAGCCGCAATCTTTTGTAAATGGAATTTTGAGCTACGATTTTACTACTGCACAGAATAAAGCATACGGGAATAACATGAAACTTAAAGGACCTAAATGGTGCATTTACAGCGGTGATGTAGATCAGGATGGTATTGTAAACTCCGCAGATATGTTATCAATCAGAGATAATGCATTTAATTATCCGACCAGCTATCTAGCAACTGATCTTACAGGTGATAATTTTGTTGATTTGATTGATTTGGTTATTTGCGATAATAACGTATTCAATAATATTTCTGCCATAACCCCAATGACAATTAATTTTACAAAACCTGAAGTTGTAGAAGCAACCAAAGACGAATAGAGATTTGTTGGTTATTTTCAGATATGTAGTCCTCCAAAGCCAGACTTGTATATCTAATTACATATTCAGTGCATCCTTCCGAGACATGAGAACTAAAAAAAAATTTACGTAATTCTTGCTTTTTTCATCAAAATATTTCTAAATTCCATCGAGGGAAAAAATCCCTTCACCTTGAGAGGACAGTTGCACAATGCACTACTCCAAAATATAGAACTACAATTATCCCCCTAAGGCGTTAACAAAATTATTCTTTAACTAACTAGGAACAGAATGTTTGTAATCGCCAAAATGATTCCCACTTAAAATTAGCAAAGCATAGATATATCTTCTGGCGATTCAATTCTTTCAATAAATATTTCTGAAATAATTAATCGAATGGAACATCAATGCAGCGCAACATAGAGTTCCCGAATACTGACATTATTCATCACTCCCAAAAGTTTTATCGCTTCAAAATTGCAATATGCTTTTTTGCTAATACTTCTAAATACACTTTTTACAAACAATTATAACGGATGCCAAAATGAAAAACTCCATTTTGTTTCTTTGCTTTCTATTCGGTGCAAGCTGTTTTGCACAGAATATTACTAACACACTTGCACCCGGCGGTAAATTTATTGTGAAAGATGCAGCTAACAATTATTTAACTCTCGATCAATCAAATGGCCAAATAAATGTGCTGAGGAATATACGGCTTGAAAATACTACAAGTCCGACTTCGGGAGTAATATTCAAAGGAACTGATAGATTCGTTCATAACTATGGGTCAAATAATATTTTTGTGGGAATTAATTCAGGTAATTTTACTTTAACAAGTTACGGCAATACTGCATTGGGATTTAATACTTTATTTTCGAATACTTCAGGTAACTACAATACAGCAACTGGTTCTAATGCACTCTTTAATAATACATCAGGCTATTCAAATACTGCCAACGGTTTAAATGCATTGTATTCAAATTCCATGGGGTACAATAATACTGCAGTTGGACTAGGCGCACTCTATTTTAGCACAACTGGTTATAACAATACAGCTACTGGAATTGGATCACTTTACAATAACACCATCGGAAACTACAATACTGCTACTGGAGAGGATGCACTTTATTCAAACTCCGCTGGGAACTATAATACGGCAAACGGAAGTCAATCGCTCTATTCCAACACTACAGGAATCCGAAATACAGCAATTGGAACTGCAGCACTTTATTTCAACACTACAGGTAATTCGAATACTGCAACAGGAGACGGTGCACTCGGTTTTAACACGACCGGTTCACTTAATACTTCTAATGGAAGCAGTGCACTATTTTCAAACACTACTGGATACATCAATACCGCAACTGGATCTGGGGCACTACTGAACAACACTACCGGGTATGAGAATACCGCAGATGGAATGAATTCCCTCGCTTTTAACACTACAGGAATTTATAATACCTCATGCGGCGTAAAATCACTTTATTCCAACAACACAGGCGGTTATAATACTGCAAACGGATATCAGTCGCTCTATTCAAACACTGATGGATATTCAAATACGGCACTTGGTTACGACGCACTATTTTCCAATACAACAGGACATTCAAACACAGCATGTGGATGGGATGCACTTTATTCTAACACTACTGGACAGTATAACATTGCAATAGGATTAAATGCCTATCCGATATCTGGAACACTAAACAATTATATAGGTATAGGATATAATGTTGGAACATTATCTAGCATAAGCAATCGCGTGGAAATTGGTAATACCAGTGTAACATGGATTGGCGGGAATGTTGGTTGGAGCATCTACAGTGATGAAAGAATAAAAGAAAATATCTCTGAGAATGTACCCGGGCTTGCCTTTATATCCAAATTAAGACCAGTTACTTACAACATAAACATCCACAAACAAAATGAAATGATGTACAAAGGAAAAGAGAATCAACGGGAGTGGGATTCAAAATATGACATTGAAAAAATACGCATGACAGGTTTCATTGCTCAAGAAGTAGAAAAAGCAGCACAAGATTTAAACTATAATTTCAGCGGCGTTGAAAAATCCAAAGATGAAACTGGAATTTACAGTCTTCGTTACAGTGAGTTTGTTATGCCTTTAGTTAAAGCAGTTCAAGAACTGCAAAAAAAGATTGAAGAACTTAAGAATGAAATAAACGAATTAAAGAAGAGATAATAGTCCAACCTTAGTTTTAAATAACTATTAAATCAAAGGAGTAAATATGAAAACTTTAATTACTTCATTATCTATTATGGCTTTTGTGTTTTGTGGATTTCCTCAAAACATAACAAACACACTCGGCACGGGTGGTTTGTTTATCATTAAAGATGCCTCTAACAATTATTTAACCCTCGATCAATCCACTGGTCAAATGAATATTCTTAAAACTTTACGGCTTGAAAATACAGCTAACTCAAATACGGGAGTTATATTTAAAGGTTCAGATAGATTCATACACAATTACGGTACAGACAATATTTTCATTGGTAGAAATTCTGGAAATTTTACTATGACGGGGTATTCTAATACTGCTTTTGGAATTGGATCATTAAACTCCAACACCACAGGAAACTACAATACATCTAACGGATATGATGCTCTTTATCTGAACACTACAGGTTACTCCAATACCGCTATAGGAACGATTGCACTTTATTCTAATACCACTGGGTACGATAATACTGCCAATGGGCTTCGTGCACTCTATAGCAACACAATTGGACATGAAAATACCGCAACTGGTTCTAATGCACTTATGTTAAACATTGCGGGAAATTATAATACTGCAAACGGATTTCGTGCACTCTATTCAAACACTTATGGATACGATAACACTGCCAGTGGTCGTGATGCGCTTTACTCCAACACCTCTGGATACACCAATACCGCCATTGGTTTTAATGCTCTTTATCCAAATACCACTCAAAGCAACAATACTGCCGTTGGATGTAGTGCAGGTGATATATATACATTTTCGGGAGGCACTTTCCTTGGCAATTTTGCTTATCCCGATGCCTCAGATTATAGCAATGTCATGGGATTAGGATATATTTCACGTCCTACAGCTTCAAATCAAGTTCGCATTGGGAACACTGGGGTTTCAAGTATTGGCGGTTATGCCGGATGGACGAACCTTTCCGATGCACGTTATAAAACTTCAGTTCAAGAAAATGTGAGTGGGCTGGACTTTATTTTGAAGCTTCGCCCAATCACCTATAAGCTGGATGTTAACAAGCTCGCAGCAGATTTGGGAGAAGACCGAAGAAGAGATGAAAACGGAAATATTAAAATTGAATCTTTACCAGAGGACATAAAAGCACGAAATGAAAAATCACAAATAGTATATACGGGATTTATAGCACAGGAGGTAGAAAAAATTGCGAAAGAAATAGGATTCGACTTCAGCGGGATAGATGCACCGAAGAATGAATATGATTTCTACGGTTTGCGTTATGCCGAGTTTGTAGTTCCATTGGTGAAAGCAGTTCAAGAGCAACAAAAGATTATTGAAGGTTTAACTAAACGAATAGAAGAATTAGAGAAGAAATAAATGCTAATTAAACAATCTTTTAATAAAAATAAGGAGTGAACATGAAAACTAGATTTATCTTTTTGTATCTGTGTTTGCTTTCCTTCTATGGGTATTCGCAAGACATTACAAATACACTTGGTACTAATGGAGTTTTTTCCATTGCAGACAACACAACCACTTTTTTTTCTTTGCACCAAAATGATGGACGACTAACGCTCGCAGATCTCCAAGGTTCAAAACTCGGATTTATCTTTAAAGGTACTCACAGCTTTCTGCATAATTATGGACCTGCCGGCGGGTATGAAGGGAATAATACATTCCTCGGATTAGACGCAGGAAATTTTACTCTATCAGGAGTTGATAATCAAGCTCGCAACAATACAGGTATCGGTCGTCATTCATTAAGTTCCATTTCAACAGGAATGGATAATACTGCAATTGGTTATAACTCGCTGCATATAAATAGCACAGGTCATTCTAACACTGCAGTTGGAAGTCTTTCTTTATACTCGAATGATGTAGGAGTTCAAAACACTGCTGTCGGCTATGGTACAATGTTTAATAATGATGGAAGCGGCAATACTGCTGTCGGAACTTTTGCATTAAGTGACAATACTACCGGCAATAATAATACTGCTTTAGGTTGTATATCATTGGATCTTAATTCAACCGGTAACAATAATACTGCAATCGGGCACAGTTCAATGAACGCAAATACTGAAGGAGGTGACAATACAGCGGTTGGTTTTTATTCATTAAACAGCAACACTACAGGAATTAATAATACCGCTATCGGTTCAAATTCACTCTCTGCAAATCAAGGTGGAGTATTTAATACCGCCGTAGGTCAAAGCAGTTTGTCCGGTAATATTGTGGGAAACGATAACACGGCTGTCGGCTTCTATTCATTAAACCAAAATCTTTCGAATAGTAATACTGCAGTCGGCAGCTGGTCATTAAATGCCAATACTGATGGGGAGAATAATACTGCTGTAGGTTATTCTGCATTAAGAAACAATACAACCGGGGATTTAAATACTTGTTTCGGTTCATATTCCTTAACGAGTAATATTGATGGTTATGAAAACACAGCAGTAGGTCAAATTGCCTTACTAAATAACTCGTCAGGTAATCGTAACACAGCTATTGGTTATCAGTCAATGGTCGATAATGTAAATGGTTTTGAGAATACTGCTTTGGGACATGGCTCGTTAAGGCAAAGTTGGACTGGAAACCAAAATACAGTAATCGGATATGAGGCAGGAAGAAATCTTACAAATGGCAGTAATAATATAATTATCGGTTTTAATGCTCAACCTTCCGATAGTCTTACCTCAAATGAAATTACCTTGGGTAATGGAGCGATTACCACTCTTCGCTGTAATGCTACAACAATTACAAGTCTTTCAGATGCAAGAGATAAGAAGAACATTAAGGATTTGGATTTAGGAATAGATTTCTTAATGAAGATAAAACCCCGCCAGTTCAACTGGGATATGAGAGATTGGTATAATGGTAACATAGCAGATGGTAGTAAAATGAAGGAAGAACCTACTGCAGGATTTATAGCTCAAGAACTTGATGAAGCACAAACAAGTGAAAATGTAGAATGGCTGAACCTAGTATTAAAAGATAATCCGGAAAAATGGGAAGCAACACCAGGTAACTTGTTACCTATAATTGTAAAAGCAATACAAGAGTTGAAGACTGAAAATGAACAACTCAAGAATCAATTAAATGAATTGGCAGAAATAAAAGAACAGCTCGCTGAAATCGAGGACTTAAAAACAGAATTAAAAGAACAGATTGAAATACTAAAAGCAAATAATAACGGAGAAATTAACTTCAGTTTTATCAATAATGAAAGGATAGAGAAATGAAGACTCTAAAGTATTTTTTGTTTATTGGCTTTTTAGCACAATTCATAAATGCACAAAGCAGCATTGTCATTGGTTCAGGTGCTTCGATAGATGTTGGTCTTGGTGCAGATATTTGTGCCGGCATCATCACGGGAACTGTAACCGGCGATGGAACGCAATGCAGTTCTCCCCTTCTCAAAACTTTAAATCTCATTGCGCTGATTGAAGGTTTCTACAATGGTGCAACGATGGTACCGGATACAGTGACAGTGCAATTTCGTAATACTGTTTCACCTTATAATTTAGCTGAGCAAAAGAAAATTGTGTTAAATTCGTCTGGAGCAGGAACTGCATCTTTAACCACAGTCACAAACGGAACGCTATATTATTTAGTGGTACTGCATCGTAACTCTATAGAAACGTGGATTGCATCAGGGAAATCGTTTACTTCTAATCTGTTGAATTATGATTTTACTACGGCAGCAACACAAGCATACGGGAATAATATGAAATTGAAAAGTGGTAAATGGTGCATTTACAGTGGGGATGTTGATCAGGATGGTAGTGTTGATTTAACAGATATGATAATAGTTGATAATGATAATGCAAATTTTGTAACCGGTTATATATCATCTGATGTAAATGGTGATTTACTTACCGATTTATCAGATTTGATAATTGTTGATAATAATAATGCTGCATTTGTAGGAAAAGTAGTTCCACCGGGAGCTTTAGCTGGCAAAGAAATGAGAGTACCAAAGCAGCAAACCTATACCGAACCTAAATAATAAATTAACTACCTTTACCGAAGGGAGTTTTAACTCCCTTCTTTAATTAATTGAGGCAACTTTATTAACTAACTATATTTTTTATAAACATGTGTAAAAATTTTACTTTGTTAAAAAAGATAAATCATAATATTCTTGACCTCATTCTCAATCAACACATAAACAATTGTACATTGAGTTTTGCTAACAGGATCAAGTATTAAATTCCCCATTTTAATGTGAGATATTTGTAAGCAACTAAACTTGACATAGAACAATCTTTAAAGATTTATAGTCTGCTTTTCACATATCTCATTTCAGAACAAAGGGTGTGATCTACATCACAAATCTCGAAATATCATTTATATTTTTTGGTTATTGCCATTATTAATGGAATATTACATCCCAGAAACAAATCCCCTCTCTTAAATATTGCCTTTAACTCAGGTACGAAGAAGTAACAGTACTATTGCTGTCAGGACTAGTTTTCTAAAATTTATTCACTGACAAAATAATGGGTTGAATGCGTAATAATATTCTCATTCTTACCCTAGTTTGCTAGATAATTAATTATAACATAAAAATAGAAAGGATTCTCAAATGAAAAATGCCATTGTGTTTTTTTACTTAGTTTTCGCAGTCAGTGTTTCGCGCAGAATATTACAAACACACTTCCGGCGGGCGGCAAATTTATTGTGAAAGATGCTTCAAATGATTATTTAACCTTAACACAGTCAACAGGACAGGTGAATATTTTGAAAACTCTCCGGCTTGAAAATACAACAAGCTCAACTACCGGTGTAATATTTAAAGGAATTAATAGATTTATACACAACAATGGAACGAATAATACTTTTATGGGTGAATACTCAGGTAATTTTACATTGTCAACTGCAATGAATAATACAGGAATCGGGGAATCTTCTCTTTTCAGTCTCACCACTGGCGACGATAACACAGCTGTAGGATATTTCTCGCTACGACTAAACACCACTGGTTCATTTAACACGGCAGTGGGTTATAGTTCTTTAAATTCCAACACAACCGGGGATAATAACATAGCTTTGGGACATAGTTCTTTACATTCCAACACTACCGGCAGTTTAAACATGGCGTTGGGGGTGGCTTCTTTATCTTCCAACACTACTGGAGATAATAACATAGCTTTGGGATGTCAATCTTTATTTTCCAACACTACCGGATATAATAACACAGCTTTGGGATATCGATCTTTATATGCCAACACCACTGGTTTTTCTAATACGGCTGTTGGTTATCAATCTTTATATTCCAACACCACCGGCTATAAAAACTTGGCAATTGGTGATTCATCTTTAAATAAAAACACTACAGGCAATAATAACTCTGCATTTGGATTTCAGACTTTATATTTAAATACAATCGGCAACGATAATACCGCAAATGGGAATTATGCGCTTAGATCAAACACAAGCGGGAATGATAACACTGCAACTGGAACTTCAGCACTTTATTCCAACACAACCGGAATTTCCAACACCGCAAGCGGATATGATGCACTTTATTCCAACACAACCGGATATAATAACACGGCAAATGGGAAAGATGCGCTTCGATTAAACACAACCGGATTTTCTAACACAGCTTTAGGATATACTGCAGGAAACTCTATAACCTCCGGCGGTAACTTAACGTGCATTGGTTTTAATGCACAACCAACCTCTAATAACGCAGTAAATCAAATAACGCTGGGCAATGCTGGTATCACTTCGCTTCGCTGCAATGTTACAACAATCACCAGTTTATCAGATGCAAGGGATAAGAAAAATATTAAGGAGTTAAACTTAGGAATTGATTTCTTAATGAAATTGAAACCACGTATTTACAACTGGGATAAGCGAGAATGGTACGATGATAACACATCAGACGGAAGCAAAATGAAAGAAGAACCCACAGCAGGATTTATTGCACAGGAACTAGATGAAGTTCAAACAAAAGAAAACGCAGAATGGTTGAATCTTGTGTTAAAAGATAATCCAGAAAAATGGGAAGCAACACCGGGAAATCTTTTGCCGATAGTTGTGAAAGCGATTCAAGACTTAAAAACAGAGAAAGATAATGAATTAGCAAAGTTGAAAGTAGAAAATGAAAACGAAATAGCAAAATTAAAATTAGAAAATGAAGAGTTAAAAAATAATAACGAAAAACTTTCTACAGAAGTAGGATCATTAAAATCAATGAGTGAAAAGCTGGCAGCGTTAGAACAAATGGTAAATGAACTGACTTCGGAAAAACATGCGGCACTTGTTACCAAATTCTAATATTTAACTATTTCCAAAAAAGGAAAATAAAAGTGAAGACAAAATTAAATTACCTAGGCAAACTAGCAATGCTTTTACTAATTATTGCGACTACAGTTTTTTCGCAGAACATCACTAACACACTTGCACCGGGCGGTAAATTTATTGTGAAAGATGCCACAACAGATTTTTTCATACTTAATCAATCCAACGGAACAATAACATTGCCTTTACAACTTGGTGGAGTTCAGCGGGGTTCAATCTTTAAAGGCACTGATAGGTTTCTACACACTTATAATGGTACCAGTACAAATGGTAATAACACATTTCTTGGAATAAACGCCGGTAATTTCACTATGGGAGGAATAAATTCTTATGAAGGCAGCGCTAACACAGGAGTAGGTTACCGATCTCTTTTCTCCAACTCCACGGGTTATATGAATTCAGCTTTTGGATTTCAATCTCTCTACTACAATACAACAGGCATCGATAATTCAGCGTTCGGGCTTAACTCTCTTCTCTTCAACACAACGGGCAATGGTAATTCAGCATTCGGAAGGGCATCTCTTTATTCGAATACAATAGGAATTAACAACACCGCTATAGGTCTCGGTGCACTAAATAATAATACTGCTGGAAATAATGCAACCGCTATTGGGTACAATGCAATGTTATATACTAACAATACCTTAGCTGCTTTTGATAATTTTAATGTAGCTGTTGGTTATGAGGCACTTCGTGGTTCAACAACTCCTGCAAATAACATCGGAAACGCGAATACAGCTATTGGATATCAAACTCTCCGAAATAATTCTGCAGGGGGCTATAATTCAGCTTTTGGAAGTCGTTCACTTAATTCAAACACAACAGGCAACAATAATTCAGCTTTTGGATTTCAATCTCTCTACTACAATACAACAGGCATCGATAATTCAGCGTTCGGGCTTAACTCTCTTCTCTTCAACACAACGGGCAATGGTAATTCAGCATTCGGAAGGGCATCTCTTTATTCGAATACAATAGGAATTAACAACACCGCTATAGGTCTCGGTGCACTAAATAATAATACTGCTGGAAATAATGCAACCGCTATTGGGTACAATGCAATGTTATATACTAACAATACCTTAGCTGCTTTTGATAATTTTAATGTAGCTGTTGGTTATGAGGCACTTCGTGGTTCAACAACTCCTGCAGATAACATCGGAAACGCGAATACAGCTATTGGATATCAAACTCTCCGAAATAATACTTCAGGGGACCAAAATACAGCTACTGGGTATTTGTCGCTCTATTCTAACACTACAGGCGATAATAACACAGCTTTGGGTAATAGCACCGGAAGTGGTATAACCACAGGAAGTAATTTAACTTGTATCGGTTATGATGCCGAACCTACTTCTGCAACAGCAACAAATCAAATTACGCTTGGTAATAACCTAGTTAGTGTGCTTCGCTGTAATACTCAAACAATTACTAGCTTATCAGATGCAAGGGATAAGAAAAATATTAAGGAATTAAACTTAGGAATTGATTTCCTAATGAAAATAAAGCCCCGCCTTTTCAATTGGGATAAACGGGAATGGTACGATGATAACGCATCAGATGGCAGTAAAATGAATGAAGCGCCCACAGCAGGTTTTATAGCTCAAGAACTTGATGAAGCACAAACAACAGGAAACGCAGAATGGCTTAACCTTGTGCTGAAAAATAATCCCGAAAAATGGGAAGCTACACCTGGGAATCTTCTTCCGATAATGGTGAAAGCAATACAAGATTTGAAATTAGAAAATGAACAATTAAAAAATAATAACGAAAAACTTTCGGCAGAAGTAGAATCATTAAAATCAATGAGTGATAAGCTTATAGCTTTGGAACAGTTAGTAAATGAGCTGACTTCTGATAAACAAACAAGTCTTGTAACCAAAAACTAATATTTAACTATTTCCAAAGAAGGAAAACAAAATGAAATCAAAATTATTATATCTAAACAAACTGGCGGTACTTTTTCTAATATTCGCAAACACAGTTTTTTCGCAAGACATAACCAATACACTTGGTGTAGGAGGATTATTTAAAGTTAAAGATGCTGCTACGGATTTTTTCATACTGGATCAATCCAATGGAACAATAACATTGCCTATAAACCTTGCAAACAATCAACTAGGTTCAATTTTCAAAGGCACGCAAAGGTTTTTGCATACATATTACGGTTCGGGTACTGATGGGTTCAACACATTTCTGGGAATAAATTCCGGGAATTTCAGCATGGGCGGCGGCAGCAATGTATATCAAGGCAGTTATAATACGGGAGTTGGTTATGCTTCACTTAATTCTAACACAACAGGAAGTTATAACACTGCATATGGCTATAGGTCACTTTATTCAAACACAACCGGAGTTTATAACACCGCAAATGGAAGTGATGCACTTATTTCAAACACAACCGGAATTTATAACACCGCAAATGGAACAAATGCACTTTATTCAAACACAACAGGAAGTACTAACACCGCAAATGGAACCAATGCACTTTTTTCAAACACAATCGGAAGTAATAACACCGCAAATGGAAATTCAGCACTTAATTCCAACACTACCGGAAGTCGTAACACCGCAAATGGCTATGCATCACTTACTTCAAACACCACCGGAATTTCTAACACCGCAATTGGCTATGTGTCACTTTTGTCTAACACAACCGGAGGAAATAACACTGCTTTGGGACGAAGCGCCGGTTCAACAATAACTACAGGTTATAATTTAACATGTCTCGGTTTCAATTCACAACCAACATCAGCAAGTGCGAATAATCAAATAACGCTTGGCGATGGTTCTATTTCTGAACTTCGCTGTAATACTACAACAATTACCAGCTTATCGGATGCAAGGGATAAGAAAAATATCAACGATTTGAATTTAGGAATTGAATTCTTAATGACAATAAAACCAAGACAATTTAATTGGGATAAACGTGAATGGTATGAAAGCAATACCTCTGACGGCAGTAAAATGAAGGAAGAGCCCACCGCAGGCTTTATAGCTCAGGAACTTGATGAAGCACAGACAACAGGAAATGCAGAATGGCTTAACCTTGTGCTAAAAGACAATCCCGAAAAATGGGAAGCGACTCCAGGCAATCTGTTACCGATAATGGTGAAAGCAATACAAGATCTGAATCTGAAGTGTGAGGAATTGAAGTCTGAAAATAATATGCTAAAAAATAATAACAAGAAGCTTTCGGCAGAAGTTGAATCATTTAAATCGATGAGTGAGAAGCTGATAACATTGGAGCGGACAGTAAATAAGCTAACTTATAATAAACAAGCTTCATTTAGTCTAATAAGCAAAAAGGAAAAGTAAAATGAAAAAAATAATTATTGTATTTGTCTGCTTAATTTCAGTTAGTGCATTTGCGCAGGATATTACTAACACACTTGCACCTGGAGGTAAATTTATCGTGAAGGATACGTCAAACAATTACTTGACTCTTGATCAATCGACCGGTCAAATGAATATACATAAAACTTTGCGGCTTGAAAATACAACAAGCTCAACAATTGGGGTGATATATAAAGGAGCAGATAGGTTTATACACAATTATTACGATGGTGTTTCAACTAACACTTTTGTCGGTATTAATACCGGTAATTTTACATTGACAACTGCAAACGCAAATACGGGGATCGGTTCTACTTCTCTTTTCAGTCTTACTACAGGTGATAATAACACAGCTATAGGATATGGTTCTTTATATTCCAACACTACCGGCAATTCCAACACTGCAAATGGATACAATGCACTTAGATTGAACACAACCGGCACTTTCAACACAGCAATTGGAACTGAAGCACTTTACTCGAACACAACTGGAAATTATAACACTGCAAATGGACTTGGAGCACTTTATTTCAACACCACCGGATATTCTAACACGGCTGTGAGTCATCTTTCTTTATCTTCCAACATCACTGGATATTCTAACACGGCTGTGGGTTATCTTTCTTTATCTACCAACACCACCGGATATTCTAACACCGCAAATGGTACACTTTCTCTTGCTTCAAACACAATCGGGTTTTATAATTCAGCATTAGGTCTTAATGCAGGCAGCACCATAACCTCAGGCAGTAATTTAACGTGCATTGGCTATAACGCTGAACCAACATCAGCCACAGCGACAAATCAAATAACGCTGGGCAATGGTGCTATCACTTCTCTGCGCTGCAATACGACAACTATAACCTCACTCTCAGATGCAAGGGATAAGAAAAATGTTAAAGATTTAAATTTAGGAATTGATTTCCTAATGAAAATAAAGCCTCGCCTTTTCAATTGGGATAAACGGGAATGGTACGATGATAACGCATCAGATGGCAGTAAAATGAATGAAGCGCTTACAGCCGGATTCATTGCTCAAGAACTTGATGAGGCACAAACTACTGGAAACGCACAATGGTTAAACCTTGTGTTAAAAGATAATCCCGAAAAATGGGAAGCTACACCCGGGAATCTTTTACCGATAATGGTGAAAGCAATACAAGATTTGAAAAAGGAAAATGAAGAGTTAAAAAATAATAACGAAAAGCTTTCTGCAGAAGTAGAATCATTAAAATCAATGAGTGAAAAGCTGGCAGCTTTAGAGCAAATGGTAAATGAGCTGACATCCGAAAAACGAGCAGCACTTGTTACCAAAAACTAATTTTTATTAACTAGAAAAGGAGAACAAATGAAAATAAAATTCTTTTATCTAAACAGAATAGTAGCACTTTTTTTAATGTTTGCAACTACAGTTTTATCGCAGGACATTACAAACACACTTGCACCCAGCGGTAAGTTTATTGTGAAGGATGCATCAAATAATTATATAACTCTTGAGCAATCAACCGGGCAAATGAATATTCTTAAAACTTTGCGGCTTGAAAATACATCAAGCCCAACACTTGGGGTAATATATAAAGGAACAGATAGGTTTATACATGATTATTACCCTGCTACTTCAAATAACACTTTTATGGGTATTAAGGCAGGGAATTTTACGTTGACAACTTCAAACTATAATACGGGAATTGGGCATTCTTCTCTTTTCAGTCTCACCACGGGTGGTTCTAACACAGCTTTGGGATATGTTTCGCTTTACTCCAATTCAACAGGCCACAACAATTCCGCGGTTGGATATTTTTCGCTTTCATCCAACACAACTGGCTACCTTAATTCCGCTTTTGGAACATATTCGCTTTCCTCCAACACAACTGGTTTAAGTAATTCCGCGTTTGGGGCTGAAGCACTCCGATTTAACACAACAGGAAACGGCAGTTCCGCGTTTGGGGCTTCATCACTTTCCTTGAATACCGCTGGTCTAAATAATTCTGCTTTTGGTTATAATTCACTTTCCTCCAATACTACAGGCAGCTATAATTCATCACTTGGGTATCAATCACTTACTTCCAACATCACAGGTTCAAACAATTCCGCTTTCGGATATCTCTCGCTTTATTCCAACACGGGTCAGATTGGACTTGACTTTGGGAACCGTAATTCCGCTTTTGGAGAAAGATCACTCTTCGCCAACACAACCGGCAATAATAATACTGCAATAGGATATGAAGCTGGCTATAATAATCGTTATGGTTCAAACAATATCGCCGTCGGTTATAATAGTGTTATTCCTTTTCCCGATGGTAACAACCAGGTTGTTATTGGTAACTCGTTTATAACGTATGCGGGCGTTCATATAGCGTGGACGATAACAAGCGACAGACGCTGGAAAGAGGATATCCTGCCATCAAATCTTGGACTGGGCTTTATATCAAAGCTCAATCCCGTTTCCTACATACGTAAAAACGATGAAAAGCGGAGAACTGAGTACGGTTTCATAGCTCAGGAGATTGAAGAAGTGCTGCGGGAAAATGGTGTAAACACCTCAGGTATGTTAACTATTGATGAAAAAGGATACTATGAGTTGAGATATAACGATTTGTTTGCACCTATGGTGAAGGCGATACAGGAATTGTCCGAAGGACACCAGCGGGAGAAAGAGGAGAAAGATTTTGAAATAGCAAAATTAAAATCAGCAAATGATGAGTTAAAAAAAGAAGTAGCAGCACTACAATCTATGAGTGAAAAGCTGGCAGCTTTGGAGCAAATGGTAAATGTACTGACTTCTATAAAACAAACAGCGCTTGTTACTAAAAAATAATATTTATTAATTAAAAAGGAGAACAAATGAAAATAAAATTCTTTTGTATGAACAGAATAGTTGCACTTTTTCTAATGTTCGCAACCACAGTTTTATCACAGAACATCACTAATACACTTGGTCTCGGCGGAGTCTTCAAAATCAAAGATGGAGTAAATGATTTCTTTATTTTGAACCAATCAACAGGTAAAGTGAATATATTAAGATCACTCGAACTTGAAAATACAACCGCTACAGGCTTAGGTGTGATATTTAAAGGACCCGATGGATTCATACACAACTATGGGACGGGAAATACATTTATAGGTATTAGCTCAGGTAATTTTACTATGACAGGCACTAATAATACCGCCTTGGGGTTGGGTACTTTATCAATCAACAGCACTGGATCAAATAACACAGTTACCGGAAATGGGGCACTTCATTCTAATACAACCGGTAGCTACAATACTGCCAACGGATTCAACGCGCTTTATTATAATACCACTGGGGAGAACAATACAGCCAATGGTCATCAGGCTCTTGGTTCCAACTCAACAGGGAGCAACAATACAGCTAGTGGATTTGAAGTGCTTTTTTCTAATACTACAGGAAGTTTCAATACCGCCATCGGAAGTAGGGCGCTTTACATCAACACCACTGGCGAATACAATACTGCAAATGGACACTTGGCTCTCTTTTCAAATACAACAGGGAACAATAATACCGCAAATGGATATGGGGCACTTCTGAACAACACCACGGGATACAACAATACTGCCAGCGGGTTTGCAGCGCTTTATTCCAATAGCACAGGATACAACAATACTGCTACTGGATTAAATGCACTTTATAACAACACCACAGGAAATTTGAATACGGCTAATGGAATGCAATCACTTTTTTCCAATACCACAGGAAACAACAATACCGCCTACGGATTTGGAACCCTTGGTTTCAACACCACAGGCTTCGACAATACAGCCAATGGGTATCAGGCCCTTATAAACAGCACCACTGGATGGGGAAATTCAGCTAATGGAAATAGAGCACTTTTTAACAATACCACGGGATACTACAATTCCGCTAATGGTTCATATGCACTGTTCTATAATACAACTGGATCTAACAATACTGCCTATGGGACTAATTCTCTCTATCTTAACACAACAGAAAACATAAATACTGCTCTTGGCTATAATGCTTATCCTACTGTCTCAACAACAAATTATACAGGCATAGGATACAATGTAGGAGGAGCTTCAAGTACAAGCAATAGAGTGGAAATTGGAAACTCAAGCGTTTCATGGATTGGAGGACAAGTTAACTGGAGCATTTACAGCGATGAAAGAATTAAGGATAATGTCTCCGAAAATGTTCCCGGGCTTGCGTTCATAAATAAATTAAGACCTGTTACCTATAACCTGAATATCCATAAGCAGAATGAAATGATGTACAAAGGAAAAGAGAACCAGGAGGAATGGGCTTCAAAATATGATATCGAAAAGATACGCATGACCGGTTTTATTGCACAGGAAGTTGAAAAAGCAGCGAATGAGGTCAACTACAATTTTAGCGGAGTACAAAAACCAAAAGACGAAAACGGAATTTACAGTCTTCGTTACAGTGAATTTGTTGTTCCGTTAGTTAAGGCGGTTCAGGATCAGCAAAAAATTATTGAAGCACTAATAAAAAGAATAGAACAGTTAGAAAAGAAATAATTAATTCATTATAAAATACGTTTACAATAACAGTTATTGCAGTTTAAGTTTTAATCAAATAATTATTGTCGTTCATTTTTTTTACAAACATAAAGGAGTAATATGAAAACCAGACTTGTCCTGCCGTTGCTTTGCATTCTTTCTATGCAGGCCTTTTCGCAGGACATTACAAACACACTTGGCACCAGCGGAGTGTTCAAAATTAAAGATGGAACAAGTGCTTACTTAACCTTGAGCCAATCAACAGGCGAAGTGAATATATTAAGAACACTCCGGCTTGAAAATACAACAGACTCAACAATTGGGGTGCTAAATAAAGGCACAGATAGGTTTATACATAATTATCACCCTGCTACTTCATACAACACTTTTATAGGTATTAAGGCCGGGAATTTTACGTTAACAACCGCAAACGCAAATACAGGAATCGGGTATTCTTCTCTTTTCAGTCTCACCACAGGCGATCAGAATACAGCTTTGGGTTATTTTTCTTTATCTTTCAACACAACCGGAGCATCAAACACAGCCATGGGTTCTTATTCACTTGCTTTTAATACAACTGGATACAACAATTCTGCATTTGGGTATGGATCGTTAAGCGCTAATACAAGTGGTAATAGTAATACAGCACAAGGTTATACTGCACTCTTCAAAAATACTTTAGGTGGTCATAATACTGCTAATGGATCTCATTCTTTGTTCGAAAACACGACTGGAAGTAATAATACGGCAACCGGATCTCAAGCATTAAGACAAAATATTTCCGGTGAATATAATACTGCCGTAGGGACAAAAGCTTTGTTCTCTAACAATTTAAGCAGTTATAATACAGCAATGGGTGCAAACGCGCTCTATTCGAATACCGTAGGAATGGATAATACGGCAACAGGATATTTATCACTTGAACAAAATACAGCAGGTAATGGAAATACAGCTCTTGGAAGTTTAGCTCTTTACAATAATACTACTGGATCAGGAAATATAGGCATAGGATATAACGCAAATTTAAATAATCAAACAGGTTCATTTAACACTATCATTGGTTACGAAGCCGGACATGGCGGCGTACCTCATAATAAATCTGGAAATGTTTTTATTGGTTATCAATCAGGTTATAATGAAACAAATGATAATAGGCTATATATAGAAAATTCAAATTCAGATACTCCACTTATTTGGGGAAATTTTAACACAGATAGAGTTGTAATAAATGGAAATGGTACTCATGGTAATCAAAATTATGAATTCTATGTAAATGGTGATGCAGGAGGGACTACTGCGTGGAATAGTTTGAGTGATCAAAGATTAAAGAAAAATGTTTCTACAATATCAAATGCATTAGAAAAAGTAAAAAATTTAAGGGGAGTAAATTTTGAATGGAAAGATGGGAAAAAACATCTAGAAGGACTGCAAATAGGATTTATAGCTCAAGAAGTGAATGATGTTATCCCAGAGGTTGTGGATGACAGCGGTGAATACTACTCCATGCAATACGCACCAATAACCGCATTGTTAGTTGAAGCAGTGAAAGAACAAGAATCCACTATCAAGACTCAATCATCTACTATCCAGCATCTAGAATCCAGATTAAAAGTTTTAGAAGAACAGGTTGACGAATTCAAGACCTTAAAAGCAGAACTGAAAGATCAAATAAAAAATCTTAAAGCAAATTACAACAATGAAGAAATCAAATTAACTTCTCTCAATAATGAAAGGGTAGAGAAATGAAAATTCTAAAATATTTTTTGTTTATTGGCTTTTTAGCACAATTCATAAATGCACAAAGCAACATCACTTTTAGCGGCGGCTCTTCAATTGATGTGGGACTTGGTGCAGATATTTGTGCCGACATTATCACCGGAACAGTAACCGGTGATGGAACACAATGCGGTTCCCCAACCCTTAAATTTTTAAATCTTGTTGCTATGATAGAAGGTTTCTATAATGGCTCAACGATGGTACCAGATACGGTAACAGTCCAGGTCCGATATGCTGGTCCACCTTATAATTTAGCAGAACAAAAGAAAATAGCACTAAATTCATCAGGTTCAGGAAGTGGGTCACTTGCTTCAATCACAAGTGGAATACCATATTACTTAGTAGTTAAGCATCGCAATAGTATAGAAACTTGGAGCAAATCAGCGCATCTATTCACTGGTGGTTCTTTAACTTATGATTTTACCACAGCAGCAACACAAGCATATGGGGATAACATGAAACTGAATGGAAGTAAATGGTGTATCTTCAGCGGTGATGTTGACCAGGACGGTAGTGCTGATTTAACCGATATGATAATAATAGATAATGATAATGCAAACTTTGTAACCGGTTATGTACCATCGGATGTTAATGGTGATTTACTTACCGATTTATCAGATTTGATAATTGTTGACAATAATAATGCCTTATTTGTAGGAAGGGTAGTTCCGCCTGGAGCTTTAGCTGGCAAAGAAAACGGAGTACAAAATCTAGAATCCGACAATGATCATGACTAACTGATATAACATAATATCACTTATTTAGGGGAGCAGCGACTCCCCTTTTTTTTGCTTACACTTTCCGATGCAATCTAACACATTTTACTTTTCTTTGAGGATAATTTGATGTACTCATATTCAATGAACTCATGTTGGCTTCGGGGTAAAAATTATTTTTACTGGAAATTAAAAATAATTTGATGTAGTGTGAGATATTTTATAATTTCACTTGCAAGTAAAATTTTTGTATGATGGGGATAGCTCCATTGAATAAATTACAAAACCAAATTTGCTTCTTCAACATATATTAATCACGAAAATATACTTCACATCTAATTAGCCATGCAAATATCAGTAATAAAAGGAGGATAAAGTGAGAAAACTATTCTTATTATTCGCAGTTGCACTGTTTTATCAGTCAAGTGTTTTCAGTCAAGCAGAAATATCGACACGTCTGCAAAGGATGCTTAACGACAGTAATGGAAAGGACTATATAAAAGTTCTGATTTTCTTAAAAGATCAAGTAAATCTTGAACAAATGGATGCTCAGCTTTATGTTGAAAAAGCTTCTCCGCAAACCCGATCATATAAAGTAATTACTGCTTTACAAGAAAAAGCTGCATCCACACAGGGTGCATTAATTAATTACCTTGAAGAAAAATTTGCAGATCGAAGTGTCTTTTCATATAAATCATTTTGGATTGCAAATTTCATTTTAGTTGAAGCTAAACCTAATGTGATCAGCGAAATTATGTTAAGACCTGATGTTGGTGAAATGGATATAGATGCGATGTTAGACTATGACAAACCAACAAAAATTGGTGCGATTACCAAAGAAGAAATTTTAGCTTCAGAACCGGGATTAAAAATTGTTGGTGCGGATAAGCTGTGGCAATTAGGAATTACTGGACAAGGAAGAATTCTAATGGGTGTTGATACTGGTGTAAGACATACACATATTGCTCTAAATGCCAGATTTCGCGGAAATTTTGCTCCAATGAGCCAAGCATGGTTTGATCCCGGAGGCGGAAGCACTACTCCCTCAGACTGTGACGGTCATGGGACGCATACTATGGGTACAATGGTTGGAAGAACATCTGGCGGAGACACAGTTGGGTTGGCTATTGATGCACAATGGATAGCCGCAAAAACAATTTGTACAAGCCCGCACACAAGCAATTCTATTGCCGCATTTCAATGGGCTATGAATCCTGATGGAAACCCAGCTACTACTAGCGATATGCCTGATGGAATTAACAATAGTTGGTATGACCCTGATGTAACTAACGAATGTACTGGCATCTATAAAACTACTTTAGATGCAATGGAAGCAGTTGGGATTGCAGTGGTATTTTCAGCCGGTAACAGCGGTTCTTCACCATCTACAATTACAAAACCAAAAAATATAAATACTGATGAAACAAATGTATTTTGTGTAGGTGCAATTACAGGACGTAGTTATCTTTCCGGAAATAATGATCCAATTGCCAGTTTCTCTAGCCGCGGACCTTCGACTTGCGGCGGAACTGGCTCTCTATTGATAAAGCCGGAGGTTTCGGCACCAGGTGTTAACATTCGTTCTTGTGTCAGTTCAAGTGATAATAGTTACGATACAACATACAGCGGCACCTCAATGGCGGCACCGCACATTGTTGGTGCTATTGGTTTATTAAAACAAGCATATCCTAACCTTACGGGTAAACAAATAAAATTAGCTTTATACAATACTGCTAAAGATTTGGGAGCTGTTGGAGAAGATAATAATTATGGAAAAGGTTTGATTGACGTTTACGCTGCATACACTTATTTGGCTGCTTTGTTGACTCCCTTGAATCCTTTTAACCTAAATACTCCTATCACTGGAGTTACTGTAAATTCTTTTCCAGCTTCTTCTAATAATGTTACATTCAGCTGGGATACTGCTTCATCAAGTGCAACATATAAATGGATTTTCGGAACTGGGGGAAATCCAAGAATGCTCATATTAAACTCCAGTACTAATTCAATAAATTTAAATCTTGGTGTATTAGATAATTTGCTCGCCGGGATGGGTTTATTACCCGGTGATTCTCTTGTAGGTCAATGGGATGTTTGGGCATATAGAAATAATGCTCCCCTTTTCGATTCACTGAAATCCACAAATGGTCCGAGAACAATAACACTTAAACGAGGAATTCCTCCGCTAATTCCTTTTAGTTTATTAAACCCCACTGACAATTCAAGAATTGTAACTTCGGTATTTAATAATGGAGCTATCAATATAAATTGGAGGAAATCGGGAGATGGAGTTACCTATAAATGGAAATTTGGAACAAATGTAATTACAAATCCAGTATTAACATTCACTTCAAATAATTCGGGTTATGATACTACTCTTAATTTCATTAACTCAGGCCTAGACGTAATACTTGGTGGAATTGGGTTAGCTCCCGGTGATTCAATTGCTGGGCAATGGGCAGTTTGGGCTTATAATGGATTGGATTCACTAAAGTCTTCTCAAACTTATGGACTAACTGTCAAACGTCAAGCAAAAGGTGACATACTTGTCGCCTATGATTCAACAAGTGCAAATGGCAGAGCAAGCAGAGATTCGGTAATTAATTATCTCTCGAATCAAAACCTAACCTTTGATTTATTTAATAAAGGTGGTCAGAGTTCTACAAACGTTATAACATTTCGTGGCTATAATACAGTTCTTTGGCTTGGCGAAGGTACATCAGTTATGTCGGTAGTTCAAAAAGATTCAATCAAAGCTTTTTTGAATAATCCGCCGACTGGACAAAAATCTAAATTAGCTGTCTTCTCCGAAGATATAGGTTATCAGTTTGGAAGATCCGGTTCAACATATCTTGATCTCAATTTTATGAATCAATATCTTGGAGCAAATTATGTAAATGATAGACCAACATCGGGCGGGAATCAAGGATTGGTTGGTGTTTACTTAAATGCCGAATTGAAAGACAGCACTGTAGGTACATGGCCTGATGTGCTTTCAAGATTTGATCCACCAACAACCCATGAACTATATAAGTATAGAAGCGATAACACATTCAATGCAATTGGCAAAATTGGAACAACTTTTAATGTAGCAACATTTGGAGTTGATATTAGGTCTTTAAGAAGAGCGATTGACAGCCCTGTCGGCTCTCCAATTCCGAGATTTTTAGATGCTGCATTATTATATTTAAATACTAACGGCACTCTTCAAACAAGTTCCACACTTAATTTAACAGCTTTGATAGAGGGTTTTTATAATGGTTCAACGATGATATCTGACACCGTGACTGCTGAGATAAGAAACTCAGTAAACCCTTACACCTTGGTAGATTCCAAGAAAATTGTAGTTAACACGTTAGGAGAAGGAACCGGAACATTTACAGCAGTTGCAGAAGGAACACCTTATTACTTAGTAATAAAACACCGAAATAGTATAGAAACCTGGAGTTCAACCACGCAGTTATTCAGCGGTGGAACAATGAGTTACAACTTCAGTGATTTACAAAGCAAAGCATACGGAAATAATCTCGCACTAAAAGGCACAAAATGGTGTATTTTCAGTGGTGATGTGAACCAGGATGGAATAGTTGATTTAAGTGATTTAATCCTGATAGATAATGATAATGCAAACTTTGTAACCGGCTATGTTGCATCAGATGTTAATGGCGATAATATCAGCGATTTATCAGATATGATAATTGTTGATAATAACAATGCTGCATTTATAGGAAAGATAGTTCCGCCTGGAGCTTTAGCTACTAAAAAAATAAGATTGCAAAATCAAGAATCCGACACAGATCAAAAATAATTGAGATTCAAAAATTCTTTTCATAAAGGGAGCTTTGGCTCCCTTTTTTATTAACGAAAATGTTTATGTCTGCTTCATTGTATTTGGCTGAACGAACTACTAATTTTCATATCAAATAAAACGAGCTGTTTTAATTGAGTAACATTGGTTTCTGCTTAATAGCAATTTTATTCTTGCTTAATATCCAAATACAACCTCAAACTTCCTGGGAGAAGATTAAAACCCCTGTAAGTGTTAGTTTGTATAAAGTTGTTTATCTTGATTCACTTCACTTGTGGGCTGCCGGTGATAGCGGTACTATTGTTTTTTCGAGCGATCGAGGAACATCATGGCACATTCAAAATAACGGACTTGAAAATGGAATTCAGGATATTTTTTTTATTGACAATTATATTGGCTGGGCAGTGACCTGGTTTTTAGATGGAATTAATTTACAAAGCCATATTTTGTTTACTTCTGACGGTGGAGTAAATTGGGAAGCACAGCGGTATAGAAATTCAGATGTAATTCTGCGAACCATATATTTTCTTGATTCATTAAATGGATGGGTCGGCGGAGATCCATTTGAATTGGCATATACTAAAGACGGAGGAGTAAATTGGCTGCCTGCAAATTTTGATACTTCAGCCCAAGCATACTTCCCTATTCATCAAATAAAATTTTCAACTTCACAATATGGATTCGCAGTTGGCGGTGCAGTGGATTTTGCAGGTGTTGTTTGGAGTTCCAATAATGGCGGAGAGAGTTGGAAGGGTTATCTTGTTGCGCCCGATATATTCGACAATTTTATCTTTTTAGATTCAATAAATATCCTCTCACTTTCCGCCGATCTTGAGGGCATCTATCCAATAGGCATTTTGAAATTTAATATCATACAGAATTTTTGGGATTACTCTGAGATTAATAATTATGGAAGCGTTACCGGTTTGGCTAAAAGAACATCACAAGAATTTTGGGGTACAATAGGAAATTCAAATAATTTTATCATTAGCACTGATGCTGGTGAGATCTGGACACTGATTCCCTCACCTGATAGTCTTTTTGTTTATGATGTTGCTTTTACCGATTCATTAAATGGTTTTGCTGTTGGAGAAAATGGATTTGTTTTCAAATATATTCCATCACCGCCATCATCAATCAAAAATGAAGGTGATCTATCGCACGCTCATGAAATCATACTTTATCAGAATTATCCGAATCCATTTAACCCGAGCACAATAATCAGTTGGCAGTCATCAGTCAGCAGTCAACAAGTCATTAAAGTCTTTGATGTACTAGGAAATGAGGTTATAACATTATTAGATGAATATAAGCCGGCAGGATTTCATGAGATTGAATTTTCAGCAAAAGATCAATTACCTAGTGGAATTTATTTTTATCAATTAAAAATTGGGAAGTCAATTCAAACAAAAAAAATGCTGCTGCTTAGATAAATTCACTTCAAAAAGATCATAACTTTACTTTCAGAAAATTTATCCGCAACCAATTTGTAGTAATAAATTCCTGACGATAATCCCTCCGCATAGAACTGAACGGAATGGCTGTCGGCTTCTCTCCATTCATTAACGAGTGTGGAAACCTCATTTCCCAGAATATCATATACTTTCAAAATATGCCAAGCGCTGATTGGTGATTGCCAGCTAATTGTGGTAATTGGATTGAATGGGTTGGGATAGTTTTGCTTAAGTTCAAACGATGGAGTAATAAAATTCTCATTTTCATTTTCGATTCCAACTAACGGAAATTCAATTTGTGTAGACCAAATTTGATAAATACCAGTAGAATTATCCATCCAAACTGGATGAAGTTTGTTCCCAATCGAGGTCATATCGATATTATCACCCATATAACCCTGCCCCAATCCACCAATTGCAGTAGGTTTAAACTTATGATCGCTGATTTCAAATTCATTCCAGGAAATTCCTCCGTCAGTTGAACGAGCAAGCAGAACACCCGAAGAATCACTCGTTGTATTCCTATCATCGTAAAAAATAATATTCACTCCGCCATAATCATCAACATGAATAGCGGGAAAAAATTGAATTTTACCGTTATTTAGTTGATCTTGATTTACTCTTATCCCCTGTGACCATGACTGACCTTGATCAGTTGATTTCCTTAAAATTATATCGGGATCGCTGCCTGCAGGCGACAAGTTTTTTTGTGAAGTGACTATATAAATTGTTCCTTTGTAGATGCTGTTTGAAACATCAATTGCCATTCTTGGAAGACCATTTACACGGATGTTTTGTTTTGTCGTTAATGGACCTACAATCCCATTCATAGTAAATGCATTTTCAGTCACGCTCCAATTTATTCCGCCATTTGTTGATGAGGCAAAACCAACTTGAATTTCTGTAAATGGTGAAGTACTTGTCAGACCTGCCCAGCACACGTAAACCTCTCCATTAGGACCGACTGCAACCTCACCCCCTGCCCCCCGAATTGTTGGATTATTAATTGGGAAAGGAGTCAGCCAGCTTTGCGCACCATCATTTGAATATGAAAACCCTATGTTGTAAGGAGGAACAAGTTTTGCCCAGCAGATATAAGTTCTCCCATAAAAATTACTATTTGGATTATTATCATTTACCATAGATGCTCTTTCCAATTCGTCATTTGATATTGCTTTTTGTGATGACCATGAATTACCATAGTCAGTTGAACGATGAGAAAAAACACCCGGGAAAGAAGTAGAACCTTTGCGTGCGATCATAAACGTTCCATTCTTATCAATACCTATTGCAGGATCCCCTCCATGAAAAAAAATGTTTGCACCTTTACATGTATCACTTCCAAACCAGCTATTTCCCCCATTTTTTGTGACGTAAACTCCCTCACTGATAAAAAAGCTGGGTTGAAACTTCAATGTATTTGCCGAAGCAAAGAGAATCTGTGGATCGTTAGGATGTCTAGTAATAAAAACCTCAGACTGTGAAACATTACTAGGAAAAATTCTATAATTATTTCCAATAATGACCCCGCCTCCCTGTGAAAAGGAGACAGAATTATGTGACAATAGAAAAAGTAGAATCACGAACAAAGATTTTAACATAATAACTCTCAAACTGCTTTAAAATTGGTAACCAAATTTTAATGAAGCAAAAAATGATTGTGGCTCTCCGGCTTCATAAAATCTTCCATTAGTTGAATTAATATTTATAAATCCCACATATTTTTTATTTAAAATATTATTTACTCCACCCGAAAGAAGCACATTAAATTTTCCCCAATATGATTCTACTCCCACATTTGAATTAAGAAGTTGATATCCTTTAGTTTGATCAGAGTTAGCATCATCAACATACATACCGCTAACAGAGTTGTAAGTTCCCTTTAGAAAGATATTTAGATTTTCATTTAAAGGATAATTGTACTCAAGCGAAACTAAAAAATTATTTTTAGGAACACTGGGAACAATCTTGCTGCTAAAATCCTTTGAAATAGTATCAGCATTAGTTGTGATAGTAAGAGTTGTATAATTCTGATACTTGAAATCTGATAAGGTGTAAGAAATAACAGCTTTTAATCCTTTGTAAATTTCACTTGTTATTCCTAGTTCCAATCCTTTCCTGTCCGTTTTAGCAGAGTTTCTGAAAAAGACATCTCCATAAACTTCAAAAGGAACTATCTCATCTTTGATTACACTATTAAAAAGAGTCAGTTCAAAAAAAGTATTCCTAAATAATTCGTTACTATCGGAATGAAAATTTCCTTTTATCCCCAATTCAAAGTTAGTGGATTTTTGTGGTTTGAGATCCGGATTAATTAATGCACCTGGACGTGAGCTGGTCGGATAATTGTCAAGTTCATTTCCGGCGGGTGAATCAAAGCTGAAGCCAAAGGAAGTATAAACAGCAATTACCTGTGTAATTTTATAATTTAAGGCGAATTTTGGCGTGAATTCCTCAAACCGCTTATTGTCATTTTGAGCTTCGAGCAGTCTATTTACTTGATCGAAATAAACATTATCATATCTTCCACTAATCAGGAAATACAATTTTTTGTCATAGAGTTCTAGGTTGTTAAGAAAGTAAATTCCTGTATTTCCAATTGTTTCATCAATTTGAGTTGAAAGTAAATCACCCTTTTTTCCATTTATACTGTTGTAATCAGAAATAGGACCGGTCTGATAGAATAAATCTCCACCGATTGTAAATTGATTCTCTTGTTCAAACACAACACTTTTATTAACGTATTTCAGTGAAGCACCCAAACCGTAACGATCAAAAATTCTAAAGGAATTTCTTGCAGCTCTTTCAAAATATTTTATTGTTCCATATGCGGTTGCTTCAATATTATGTTCAAGTTTTTCTCCGAACTGTGAATCAAATCTAATTGCTATTCTTCCCTTTTTGGAAACTCTTCGAAAGTCCCAATCAACTTCTCTTTGTGCAGGTTGAAAAGCATCTTTTTCGAACTCTTCTTTAGTTAAGGAACCAGGAAGCCGAATTAATCCCGTTGCAAAATAACCAAGAAATTGAAGATTAGTATTATCACCAGGAGTTGTCTCCAAAACCGTGTTTAAGATATGCCAATAGTCTTCGCTGTGTTCACGAAAACCTTTGTAATTATGGTAAGTATACGTTGTGAGTAATCCATAATTCTCCGTACGAACTCCGGCTTTAAATCCATTTCTTCTAAGATTGAAAAAACCGAATTCGTTAAACTGATTAAAGAATGAATTTGCGAAGTTTATATCATTTATAAAATTAACAACTCCACCGGGAGCATTAGTGTACAATGAAGACGAATTTCCTTTAACAATTTCAATACTTCCTATTGAATTGAAATCAATTGCCTCAATTCGCGTTTGTCCATCAGGTTCGGATTCCGGAATTCCATCAAGCAGAATTCGCACTCCGCGTATACCTGTATTTGAACGGCTGCCAAAACCTCTAATGGAGATACGTACATCATGATTACCATACCTCGATTGCATAAAAACTCCTGGCACAGTATTTAGCACATCACTAATTGATACTTTTCTATCGTATTTGAACTGCGCCGGACTTATTCTCACAACTGAATATGGTATATCAATTATTTTTTGATTAGTTCTTGTTCCTGTTACTACAACCTCATCGGTTTGATATTTTATGGAATCTAATTGGTCGACGGGAATTAAATATAAAACTGAATCTTTCTTCTGAGCATTTATTGTTATACAAAAAGATGCGACTAGAAAAGATAGCAGCATAATTCTCTTAAATAGAATCATATAAATATCCTTAATATTATTTCAAAATGATTAGCGAATGAGTAAATAAAGAACTCTTTCTCTCAAACGAGTATTTAATAAGTTCGAGTTAGGAGATTAATCGTGGGGGAGGAGTGAGAACATCTTTAAAATGATTCATTGCTCCATCTTGTGTTACGTAAGGATGAAGAATTGTAACAAAGTTATTTATAAGTGGTTTGATATTCCTCAAATCTTCGGAATATAATCCCACAAAAGTTAAGCGATTAGAATAATTATGCGTCTTATCATTTTTATTATTTTTAAAAAATAAAGCAAAAATTTCCTCGAGCATATTTTCTTTATGATCGTAATAGCAAGTAAAATAGATGCTGTCGCCCTTTACTTCTTTTTTTTCCACATCGTACATTTTTCTCTTGAATCGGAATTCCTTATTCGTCTTTACCCAAACGAAATCGTATTTTTTATTATTCAGATCATTGAGATTAAAAACTAGAATGCTCATCTCATCCAAATCGATTTCTCTATTTTCAATTGAGTACTGAACAAATTGTTTGATTAGAACTTTCGCAGGATAAAATAAAAATAAATACCCAAAGGAAATGAAAATAATAATAATGGCTACAAGCATAGATGTACATGGCGATATTTTATTACATGTTACCATTATTATATTTTAATTTAAGATGTGTTGTAAAATAAACAGAAAATGAAATAAATAAAATTGAACCTCATTGAGAAGGGTGAATTATCAATTTGAGAACAGTATGATTCAATATCATACCATTCCTCATAAATATTTTAAATATTTTTAATAAAATGTTATTTTCATTTGAATCATAAAAATATTCACTCTATTTTAGCACCCACGTTTGATTAGAAATTCAAATGTTTAATCTAAATAACTGATTGATCAATTCTTTAAATCAAATAAATTAAATACTTTCTTATCAGGAGCCCAAATGAAAAATTTGTTCCGTTCTCTTTTCTTGTTGACTTTTCTTTTTACCATGAATCATTCTGTTTTTGCTCAATTAGAAGATCAAACTCTCGACCCACGAAAATGGAATCAAGATCCCCGTATGACCCAGATAATACCATCTGGTGAAAAAACTGAATACGATGAAGTCAGCTTAAAGTTCATCAATCCGAATAAAACTACTTCAGTCTATGAAACTAAGGTTGGTAAAGTGTTGGTAGCACCAAACTTCAGAGTTCACCCCAGTGCTAATACTCAAAGTGAGGTCCCTATAACACGCCATCCAACTAATCCATTGGTGATGTTTGCTTCGGCAAATACTGTGCAAGCAAGTCCTTTTTTTATTAGTGAAGGTGTTTATGTAACTACTGACGGTGGAACAACCTGGTTCGGAAGTGATACGACTTTAGCAGCACCTATATCGAATCATGGTGGCGATCCTGCTCCAGCAATAGATCATACGGGTAGATTGTATCAGTCATATCTTGGTTATTCGGTTTCAGGAATGTATGCATCATACTCAACTAATAATGGTACTACGTGGGCAAATACCTATACAATCACATCCGGCAGCCAGGATAAGAATCACACTTTCGTAAATGATGTTCCTGCCAGCCCTTACTTCGGCAGAGTATATGTTACATGGTCGTTATTTACGGCTACAAATCCTCCTGCTGTTGTTGCATATTCTACGAATCAAGGTGTTAGTTATTCTGCTCCTATTAATGTTCATTCAGTTGCCTCAGGTCACTATGCTCAGGGTGTAAACGGTGCAATCGCACCCAACGGTGATGCATATATTACCTGGCAGAATCCACTTGCCGGAACCCCATATACTGGGGATTTTATAGGTTTTGCTAAATCGACTGATGGTGGTGTTACATGGACTTATAATAATAACATATATGATTGTAATGGAATTAGGGGTACTTTGACAAGTAAAGCCAGTATTAGGGTTAACGATTTTCCTTGGATGGGAGTTGATCGATCTGGCGGTCCTCGTAATGGCTGGATTTATATTGCGACAGCAGAAAAAAATTTGGCGCCTGCTGGCAGTGATCCTGACATCATCCTCCACAGATCAACAGATGGCGGAACTACATGGTCAGCTGGTGTGCGAGTTAATCAAGATGCTCTTAATAATGGAAAAGATCAATACATGCCTTGTTTGCATGTTGATAATTTTGGCGGTGTGAATATTGTTTATTATGATAGTAGAAATACTGCAAATGATTCAGCGGAAGTTTACATTTCCCGTTCAATTGATGGTGGTTTCACTTTTACTGATATATTAGTTAGTGATCACCGCTTCAAGCCAAAACCTATTACTGGATTGGCTTCAGGCTATCAAGGTGATTATATAGGTTTAACATCCCAAGGAAATAATTTGTGGCCATATTGGGCAGATGATTTTAGCGGAAAATACCAAGCATGGATAACTAAAGTTACACTTGCTGATTATCCATTGAATTCATTTAATCTTCTTTCGCCGGCAGCAAATGTAACCCTTACTTCCTTTCCAAATACTTCGTCTCCCTATGTTTTTACTTGGGATACTTCGGCTTCAACCGCATCATACAATTGGATATTTGGAAACCCAACAACTTCACCACGTAAGATTACACTATTCTCTCCAACAAATTCTCTTACAATAACAAGCGGACAATTGGATGCTTTATTAGCTTCCCTGGGCGTGGCTCCAGGTGATTCTCTTGTAGGTCAATGGGATGTTTGGGCATATAGAAATAATGCTCCCCTTTTCGATTCACTGAAATCCACAAATGGTCCGAGAACAATAACACTTAAACGAGGAATTCCTCCGCTAATTCCTTTTAGTTTATTAAACCCCACTGACAATTCAAGAATTGTAACTTCGGTATTTAATAATGGAGCTATCAATATAAATTGGAGGAAATCGGGAGATGGAGTTACCTATAAATGGAAATTTGGAACAAATGTAATTACAAATCCAGTATTAACATTCACTTCAAATAATTCGGGTTATGATACTACTCTTAATTTCATTAACTCAGGCCTAGACGTAATACTTGGTGGAATTGGGTTAGCTCCCGGTGATTCAATTGCTGGGCAATGGGCAGTTTGGGCTTATAATGGATTGGATTCACTAAAGTCTTCTCAAACTTATGGACTAACTGTCAAACGTCAAGCAAAAGGTGACATACTTGTCGCCTATGATTCAACAAGTGCAAATGGCAGAGCAAGCAGAGATTCGGTAATTAATTATCTCTCGAATCAAAACCTAACCTTTGATTTATTTAATAAAGGTGGTCAGAGTTCTACAAACGTTATAACATTTCGTGGCTATAATACAGTTCTTTGGCTTGGCGAAGGTACATCAGTTATGTCGGTAGTTCAAAAAGATTCAATCAAAGCTTTTTTGAATAATCCGCCGACTGGACAAAAATCTAAATTAGCTGTCTTCTCCGAAGATATAGGTTATCAGTTTGGAAGATCCGGTTCAACATATCTTGATCTCAATTTTATGAATCAATATCTTGGAGCAAATTATGTAAATGATAGACCAACATCGGGCGGGAATCAAGGATTGGTTGGTGTTTACTTAAATGCCGAATTGAAAGACAGCACTGTAGGTACATGGCCTGATGTGCTTTCAAGATTTGATCCACCAACAACCCATGAACTATATAAGTATAGAAGCGATAACACATTCAATGCAATTGGCAAAATTGGAACAACTTTTAATGTAGCAACATTTGGAGTTGATATTAGGTCTTTAAGAAGAGCGATTGACAGCCCTGTCGGCTCTCCAATTCCGAGATTTTTAGATGCTGCATTATTATATTTAAATACTAACGGCACTCTTCAAACAAGTTCCACACTTAATTTAACAGCTTTGATAGAGGGTTTTTATAATGGTTCAACGATGATATCTGACACCGTGACTGCTGAGATAAGAAACTCAGTAAACCCTTACACCTTGGTAGATTCCAAGAAAATTGTAGTTAACACGTTAGGAGAAGGAACCGGAACATTTACAGCAGTTGCAGAAGGAACACCTTATTACTTAGTAATAAAACACCGAAATAGTATAGAAACCTGGAGTTCAACCACGCAGTTATTCAGCGGTGGAACAATGAGTTACAACTTCAGTGATTTACAAAGCAAAGCATACGGAAATAATCTCGCACTAAAAGGCACAAAATGGTGTATTTTCAGTGGTGATGTGAACCAGGATGGAATAGTTGATTTAAGTGATTTAATCCTGATAGATAATGATAATGCAAACTTTGTAACCGGCTATGTTGCATCAGATGTTAATGGCGATAATATCAGCGATTTATCAGATATGATAATTGTTGATAATAACAATGCTGCATTTATAGGAAAGATAGTTCCGCCTGGAGCTTTAGCTACTAAAAAAATAAGATTGCAAAATCAAGAATCCGACACAGATCAAAAATAATTGAGATTCAAAAATTCTTTTCATAAAGGGAGCTTTGGCTCCCTTTTTTGTTAATCATTCTCAACCTTACAGAGGCATCTCTTCGATTAAATTTGTACCAATACATTTTTTTACCATTTTGAGATAAAGTACAAAAAAGAGCAAGCAAAATTTATCCAACTGTTTATTTACAACCATCATTTATCTAAGTTTGTAACACATTTCAATCACTTTTTAAAAAGGACTTTATAATGAAAACAGGGGTTGCTCTTTCTCGTAAAAAAATTCTTTGTGCTGTTATTTTGCTGGTTGTGAGTTTTATTCAAACAAATTTAATTGCACAAGTCAGCGTTGGCGGCTCACCTTTTAGCTTTAATCACCGTATGGGAAACATTGTTTCCAAAGTTCAAATGCCGC
>CAZTJF010000024.1:0-54001 GCA_964613805.1 uncultured Ignavibacteriaceae bacterium
TTGCTCTTTGTGGTAAATGTATCAGTGTTCTCAATCTTGATTATACCGTCGTTCAAGGATATTGAACTCCACTTTAGATTTGTTATCTCTGCAAGTCTCATTCCTGTATTATAGGCAAAGATGAATAAATCCTCTATGGTCTGGTTCTCGGTCTTACCAATGATTAAGCTGAACTCGGTCTCGGATATGTAGAGATTTATCTTCTCTGGTAACTTTGGCAGTTTGAACTTTTCAAGTGGATTAGATTCAAGATAGTTTCTGGAAATTGCATAGTTGAATGAAGCTCGCAAATTTCTGTAATACAAAGAAGCGTTAAACTTAGCTCGGTCGTAAACATCAAATAAAAATTTTTCCAATGTTAATTGGTCAATCTTTACCAATGGAATATTTCCGATTTCTTTTATAAGACTCTGGAAAGTGTAGTCAACTATTGAGTGATACTTTGCAGAGAATTGACGTTTGATGTGATTGAGATACTCATTCTTAAAATCGGTGAGTGAGATGTATTGCAGTTTTTTCTTACTCTTTAGTTCCGCTTGAAAGTTAGTAAGAAATTGATGTGCCTCTGTTTTGGTTTTACAGTTAGTCGAGAATTGCTTTTGCCTATTTTCAGATTCATCAAAATATCTGATATAATAGACCGAGTTTCTTTTGATAAGATACATAGATAAAACTCTCACTTTCTCTCGCAAAAAGTGAAAAATCTTGTATCAAATTTGTGGTCACTATATCAGAAATGTTGAGAATTGGAGTTGAAATTGAACTTTACCCTCTGCTTGTAAGGCAGATGCTCTAAACCAACTGAGCTAAGCCCCCAAAGGCAATGAATAAATATTTTACTAAAACTGATTGCGAATTCTCTAAACCTCCGCCAAAGGCGGATCAGCCCCTGGCTGAAACTGAGCTAAGCCCCCAGGTTCAAAATTTAGGTTTCAAATATTGGATAAATATTCTAATTATCCAAAAATTGTTTGAGCGGCAGACGGGACTTGAACCCGCGACGTCCAGCTTGGGAAGCTGACATTCTACCACTGAATTACTGCCGCATATACTAACACTCTGGTAACTGAGTTACACTCACTTTTTTTTCAACTTAAAAATACTCTTAAGAAATTATATTATCAATAAATATTTGAACTTCTTTAAATCAAGGATATTTAAGACTTTTCTTTTTCCTCTAATTGAGAATAAAGTGAGAAGGTCCGATTCGATTGTCTTTGCAATTATTACTGAGGTTGTTTCTTATCACTTTTAGTTATGTGAATAGAATTTTTTTATTGAACCTTAGTAAAAAAAATATGCCACACTAAAAACAACCTTCTCACTTTATTGCTTCAATGACAAGAGGAACATTTATTTTGTAAGAAGAAAAATGTGAGCCATAATTTCGTTTATAATAATTTAAATTTTAAATGCTGCCTGTACCAAATCTTTCTGCTGCTGTGCTGAAATTTTTGCTGAACCAACAGCAGGACTCGCGCTCTCAGGTCTTCCCGCATAGTAAAGTTTTTTATGCGTAGAAATAACATCAAATATTCTCTGAGAGATAAAATTCCACGCACCCATATTTTTTGGTTCCTCTTGAACCCAAATAATTTTATTTGAATTCTTGTAACCGCTTAAAATTTTATCAAGAAGATCGTGCTTGAAAGGGTAATACTGCTCAACTCTCATGATTGCTGTATTTTTTATGTTATTCTCTTTTCTAAACTTCACAAGCTCATAATAAACTTTCCCGCTTGTTAATATTATTCGTTCTATTAAACTCTTATCTGTAACTAAATTATCATCAAGTATTTCATGAAACTGTTCGCTCACAAAATCCTGTCTTGGAGATTTTACCTCAGGCAATCGGAGCAAACTCTTTGGAGTCATTATTATCAAAGGTTTTTGTGGAGAATGCCTAATTTGTCCTCGCAAGATATGAAAGTACTGCGCTGGTGTAGTAACATTGCAAACATACATATTATCTTCAGCACACAAAATTAGAAATCTTTCTAACCTTGCACTTGAATGTTCAGGACCCTGTCCTTCAAAACCATGAGGCAGAAGCATAACCAGACGATTGGGTACTTTCCATTTTTCATACGAGGCAACAATAAAATTATCAATTATAATTTGAGCTCCATTTGAAAAATCTCCGAATTGTGCTTCCCATAAAACAAGTGCATTTGGATCTGCAACGCTGTAACCATATTCAAAACCGAGAACAGCGGCTTCGGACAGTAAACTATCCAAAGCTTCTAACTTTGCCTGTTTAGGTGAAATGTGATTTAAGAAAAAATAATCTTCACCGGTTCTTATATCTGTTAATGCTAAATGTCTTTGACTAAAAGTACCGCGAACACTATCCTGACCACTTAATCTAACAGGCGTTCCCTCGAGCAGCAAACTTCCAAAAGCGAGTGCTTCAGCAAAAGCCCAATCTGCTTCAATAGTTCCATCAATCAAACCCTTTCGTTTCTCCATAAATTTTTTGAGTTTAGGATGAATAGTAAAATTGCCGGGCAGAGTTGTAATTGAATCAACAATTGATTTTAGTGTGTTTTCCGAAATGCTTGTGGTTTCAAGTTTTTTAGGAGATGAGTTTTTTTCCTTTGAGTCAATTAGATTGATATCATTCTTCATCAGATTGCTTTTTTTCTTTATTCGATCAAAAGCATCGCTCAATTGATTGTTAATCTTACGTTCAATCTTTGAAAGTTCAGGTTCACTGATTATACCAGTCTTCAATAAATAATTTCCATAAATAGTTTTAACAGAAGGATGAGTTTTTATCTTTTCGTAAAGCAGCGGCTGAGTAAACCCGGGTTCGTCCCCTTCATTGTGCCCGTGTCTTCTGTAGCCAAATAAATCTATCACAACGTCCTTCATAAATTTCTGACTGAACTCAAATGCAAGATTTGCTGCCCAAATTGACGCTTCAGGATCGTCGCCATTTACATGAAATATTGGTGCTTGGATCATCTTGGCAACGTCAGTTGCATAAACAGAAGAGCGTGCATCCTCGGGAGTGGTGGTGAATCCAATTTGATTATTAACGATTACATGAACAGTTCCACCAGTTCTATAACCACTTAGCTGAGAGAGATTTAAAGTTTCTGCTACAATGCCTTGTCCCGCAAACGCAGCATCCCCGTGAATTAAAAGCGGCATAACTTTTTTATGGTCTTTGCTGTCACCTCTTCTTGTTTGTTTTGCGCGAACAATACCTTCGACGACAGGATTTACCCATTCAAGATGACTTGGATTGGAAGCAAGTGTTACAGTGATTTCAGTTCCGGATTTGGTTTTATATTTTCCCACTGCACCCAAATGATACTTAACATCTCCTGAACCTTCAATAGAATTTGGATCAACAATATCCTCGAATTCAGATAGAATGGATTCATGTGATTTGCCAATAATATTTGTGAGAACATTTAATCTTCCCCGATGTGACATTCCGATAACAACCTCTTCAATCTCAGTCTTACCAATTTCATTTAAAATTAAATCAAGAACTGGGATTAAAGTCTCGGAACCTTCAATGGAAAATCTTTTATGCCCTATAAACCGATTGTGAAGAAAATGCTCAAATAATTCTGCTTGGACTAACTTTTCAAGAATTCTAATTTTTGTTTCTTTGTTAAACTCCGGTCTATTTCTCACAGGTTCCATTTTATTTTGCAGCCAGGTTTTCTCTTCCGAATTTTGAATATGCATATACTCAATACCAATTTTTTCGCAGTAAGTTTTTTGAAGTATATCCAAAATTTCTCTAAGTGTAGCTGTTTTAATCCCCGGCATTAAACTGCCTGTTATAAACTCACGATCAAAATCCCAAAATGTTAATTTATAAGCAGCAGGATCAAGATCAGGGAAATAAGTGTTTTGCGCACCTAACGGATCGAGGTCAGCAACGAGGTGTCCGCGAACTCGAAACATATTTATTAATTGCAGAACGCGCGCTTGCTTTTCAATCTCTTCAGTGTTAGAGGATTTGGTAAATGATCCGGGTTGATAATCAGTCATCCAGCGAAGCGGTTGCAGTGGGATTTTTAAATCTTTAAATATTTCTTCATAAAAATCTTTTTCACCCAAAAGAAAATCATTAATCTCTTTTAGGAATAAACCGGATTCAGCACCCTGAATTATTCTATGATCATATGTGCTGGTAATGTTCATCACTTTACTTATTCCAAGAGTGGAAATCGTTGCTGGAGACATCGCTTGATATTCAGCCGGATATTGAATAGCTCCCGTTGCGATTATTGCACCCTGCCCTATCATTAATCTTGGCACCGAAGTTACTGTTCCAATAGTTCCGGGATTTGTTAATGAAATTGTTGTTCCCAGAAATTCAGAGGGGTCAATTAATCCTTTTCGTGATCTCGCTACTAAATCCTCATAGGTTATCAAAAACTGTTTGAAGCCCATCTTGTCGGCATTTTTAATATTAGGAACGATTAAAGAATGAGAACCGTCTTTTTTCTCAATATCTATTGCGATTCCAAGATTGACTTTATTTCTTTTGATTACTACCGGCTTACCATCAACAATGCTGAAAGAAGTATTCATAACCGGTATTGATGCAATCGCCTTTAATATAGCCCAGCTGATTAAATGCGTGAATGAGATTTTTCCTTGATTTACCTTTTTCAAATGACGATTAATTAGAATTCTGTTTTCCTCTAATAATTTTACAGGGATTGTTCGTTGCGAAGTGGCAACAGGAATTGTGAGACTGTTATTCATGTTATCAAGAATGCGAGCAAAACTTCCGGCAATAATTTGAGTATCATCATCCGGATCAGGTTTTGGCATTTCAAAATTGGTAAATGGTATGACACTTTTTGCTTTTTGATTTTTACTTCCGTTATCCTTAGTTCCTTCAGTAACATTACTAAAAAAATTTTCCCACTGCTCAGGAACAGCAGAAGGATTTTCTTGATATTGCTTAAAAAGGGATTCGACAAACCATGTATTCGCACCGAATTTTTCTAACTCTTCCTTTTGTCGCTGTGTTAACTCATTCTTCTTCATTATTTTTTCTTGTGGATGTTTTTATGTTATTATTTGTAAATTTATAAAAGAAAATATTTAGGTAACAATAGCTTAATCTTACCTTTGTAAGTTAACAATTTTTTATTCAAGAAAGTTTTATAAGCTGAAAGAGAAATAATTATTATAGATTGAGTGTATGATGAACAACAACAATTCACTAAAAGCAAGGCGATCACAAATATTAAAAGAATTGAATGAGAATTCAGTATTAGCTGATCCAATATCGCAATTTTCTATTTGGATGGATGAAGCACTTGAATCGAATCTAATCGAACCAAATGCGATGATATTAGCAACATCAAGTAAAAAGGGAGTTCCTTCAGTACGAACTGTCTTGTTGAAAGCATTTGATGATAAGGGATTTGTGTTTTATACAAATTATGAAAGTTCAAAGGCAAAGGATTTAAATGAAAACCCCATTGCAAGCTTACTTTTTCTTTGGCTTGATTTGGAAAGGCAAATCAGAATAACAGGAAAAGTTGAAAAAGTGTCGAGAGAAGAATCCGAGAAGTACTTCAGTTCGAGACCGCATGAGAGTCAATTAGGAGCATGGGCTTCAAAACAGAGTAGTGTGATTGCGAACCGTGAAGTTCTTGAAAAGCAGTATGAAGTTATGAAACAAAAGTTTGATGGAAAGGAAATTCCTCTGCCGCCACTTTGGGGAGGTTATAGAGTTATACCGCACAATATTGAATTTTGGCAGGGAAGAGAAAGACGACTGCATGATAGGATATGCTATACGTTAGATGCTGGAAAATGGAAGATAGAAAGGTTATCGCCTTAAATGAGAATAGATATCAATTTGATAAAGCCAAACGCATAGTAAAATTCGGCATATCTGATTAATTCTCACATCCTTAATCTTTTTTGAATATTTGGTGATTCTAAAATAAATGCTCTAACCGAAATTGCACTGATAATAATAATTCCCCCAATAATTGCAATAAAAGCTGGTACTTCTCCATAACCAATAAAAACCCAAACCGGATTTAACACCGGTTCAATCATAGAAATAAGTGATGCTTCAATTGCCAATACCCGTTTGAGTCCAAAGCTGAAGAAAGCATAAGCAACTCCAATTTGAAAAATTCCAAGGAAAGCTATCATTCCAAAATCCGGAAGCGTAAATTGTTTTACAGAAAAAAGTGATGGAAGACAAATCAAAGCAATCATTACATTACCATAAAATATAGAACTGAATTGATACTCGGGACGATTCTTTCGCATGCCAATTAAAAAAGCTGCAAAAGCAATTCCAGATAATAAGGCAATGATACTACCTTCCAAATATCCAGGGGAGAGTTCTCCGACAAAAAATAAAACCATTCCGATAAAACAGAATATAATTGTAACAACATTTATTAGCTGATACTTAGTTTTGTTTATTAAAGGTTCAAGAAATAGGACATAAATTGGTGCAGTATATTGCAGAAAGATAGCGTTTGCTGCGGTAGTCATCTTCGTGGCTATCACAAATAAAATTAAAATACCCGCATAAAATGCTGCATTTACAAAAGTGAATCCATTTACCTCAAGCAGTTTTTTCTTGAAAAGTATTGTAAAAACTAATGCAGCAAATACTGATCTAAGTCCAGAAAGCTGAAATGCATTTAACGAAATAAGTTTTATGAATATTCCACCGGTACTCCACAACAGTGCTGCGACGATAACCGCCATTATTCCTTTTCTATGATCAGCTAAATTCTGCATTTAAATAAACATTCTTTATGTGTTGGAAATTTAAGAATTGTTTAGCAAAATACAGTCGAGTTTTTAATGTTTAGTTAAAATTATATGAGTTGGAATTATAAATTTATAGATCACACTGCAGATATCGCAGTTGATGTGGAAGCAGATTCATTAGCTGAATTGTTTACCGCGTCTGCTAATGCTTGGCGTGAATCAATTACGGATGATAAGAGTTTAATTGTAAACCGTGAGAAGTCATTACATCTCATGGAGGACACTCTGGAAGTTTTACTTGTCTCTTTCTTGAGTGAGCTAAATTATCTTTTTCAAAATAATAATTGGTTGATGGATTCAATCCGATCAAGTGAAGTTTATAAAGAGAATAATCAATGGGTTTTAAATGCTATGATTACCGGAAACAATTTCGATCGGGAAAAAATTAATTTGAAAACTGAAATAAAAGCAGTCACATATCATCAAATGAATATTAAAAATGTAAATGAAAAATATGTGACGAGAATTATTTTTGATATTTGAAATAATATCGAATCAAAAATTGAGTGTTTCATTTTCCAAGCAAAGATTAACTTGATTCCGGTTTCTTGGATTGTGAGAATTTTGTTATATAATTACAAAAATAGTTGAAGTGGAAAAGACAGAAAGCCACTTACTTTCTTAGAATTTAATATTCAAAATCGCCACCAAACATTTGGGATGTTATAATTCTTATTCAATGTAATTCATGATGCGGGAACGAGTTAGAAAGATTTTTACCGCAGAGACGCTAAGGCGCTAAGTTTTTCTTTGCGACTCTGCGTCTTTGCGGTTAAGTGTGTTTCCTTTTTGTTTCTGAGAATTCTCGTCCGGCTTTCAATGCATCCAAGTTTAGGTGAACGACCTTCTCTCCTTTCCTCTCAAAAATTTTTCTTATTCCATTTTCAAGAGAAACGTATGGAACATCAATGAAAGGGGAAGCTGCTCCAAGTACAACCATATTTGATGAGCGCACAGATTTTACTTGTCTCGCTATTTCATCAGCATTTATTGAGATTTGATGAGGAAGCTTCTCAATTTCCGCAAGGAGTTCTTTCATATCTGGATAATCGGGAATGTTTACAAATGGAGTAGTATTTGTCACAACCCAGCCATCCTCTTTTAGCCAAGGCAAGTAACGTAGTGATTCCATTGGCTCAACGGAAATAATTATATCTGCCTTGCCTTCAGGAATGAGATCGCTTGCAATTTCTTTCTCGGAAATTCTTAAGTGAGACTGCACAGCACCGCCGCGCTGACTCATCCCGTGAACTTCAGCTTGCTTTAAGTGAAGATGATTTTCGAGTGCCGCCATTCCAACAACGGCAGCAATGGAGAGGATGCCTTGTCCCCCGACACCGGCTAAGATTATGTCTGATTTCATTTTGCAATCTCCTCAATTTTCGTCTTACTCTCCTTCTTACTCCTCGTAACCGTTTGAATGCACTCTCTTCTTGGAATTATAACAGACACTCCCTCATAAGTTAATTCCTCATGTAAAACTTTCACCATTTCATCGTGGTATTTTGGTAAAGGAGTAAGTGTTCTTACATGCTCGGGTTTAACACCAAGACCGATGCAAATTTCTTCTAACCTTCCAGTTGCGTGAGACTCTTGCCCGCCAGTCATAGCTGTAGTTGCATTATCGGAAATGATAACTGTGACCGGAGTATTTTCATAAACACAATCAAGCAAAGCAGTCATTCCGCTGTGCGTAAATGTTGAATCGCCAATGACCGCAACCGAAGGATGAACTCCCGCATCAGCTGCACCCTTTGCCATCGTGATGGATGCTCCCATATCCACACAAGAGTTGATTGAATTCCAGGGTGGAAGTGCTCCAAGTGTATAGCATCCTATATCAGAAAAAACTTTTTGCCTGCCGAACTGTTTCATTGTTGCATTAAGTGCGTTATAAATATCACGGTGACTGCATCCCGAACATAGTTCCGGCGGACGATTAGCAACAATTTTGGGAATAGGCATTCCTGTTTTAACAGGTTTACCTAAAGCTTTGCCGACAATATCGGGATTCAGTTCACCATCTCGTGAAATAGTTCCATCTAATCTTCCCTTAATCTTCCCCGCCCTATCTAAGAAGCTTTTTAGCTGTTCTTCAACAAAAGGATAACCATCTTCAAGCACTAAAACTTTTTGGCATTCCTTAACAATCCTTTCTACCTTTGAATAAGGAAGCGGATATTGCCCAAGTTTTAGAATAGGATACGGACAATCTCTGCCAGAATAATTTTCCATTAAATAATTAATAGCAATGCCGCATGCAATTATTCCGAATGATTTATCACTGCCCTCATAGTAAATATTATATTTAGATTTCTCCGAATCATCCTCAATTGAATCTTGAACCTCGAGTAAACCTTTGTAACGCTTCCTTGCATTTGAAGGGAGAAGTACAAATTGAATCGGATCTTCAGGATAAGTAAGCGGATTTTGTTCTTTAATTTCTTTTGTTTGTACTCCTGCACGTGAATGAGAAAGTCGAGTAGTAAATCTTATCAGCACAGGAATTTTAAATTGTTCAGAAATCTCAAAACCTTCGTAAGCCATGTCATAAGCTTCTTGCTGATTTGACGGCTCAAGAATTGGTATCATTGCAAACTTGCCGAAGAAACGTGAGTCCTGTTCATTCTGGGATGAATGCATTGATGGATCATCTGCAACAGCTATTATCAATCCGCCATTAACTCCGGTAATTGCCGAGTTGATGAAAGCATCAGCAGCAACATTTAACCCAACATGCTTCATACATACCATTGCACGTTTACCTGCATAGCTCATTCCAAGTGCGGCTTCCATTGCAGTTTTTTCATTTGCAGACCACTGACTATGGATTTTTCTATCTAATGCAGCTTTATTATTCTGAATGTATTCGGTTATTTCTGTGGATGGTGTTCCAGGATAGGCATAAACACCTGACATTCCCCCATCAATTGCACCTTGAGCAATTGCCTCAGCACCAAGTAAAAGCAGCTTTTGCATTTTTTCTCCCTTATGTTTTGAGGTAAGATGAATAAATTTCTATATGCTAAAATAAGGAAAAGATTTCTCTTCCGATTTGTTCACTCCCAGAACGATTGAAATCGTAATCGAAATGACAATTCTGAATTTCAATTAAATAATTATACAGTTAGTAAAATTTATTCTCCGAAAGAAATTCCTATTGCCTTAGCAGTTTGGACGGCTTGATTATTCGACTGAACAAGCTTTTGCTTGCCAATTGCTTCCTCAATCTTTACATTCTTTACTTCGTTGCCTTTTAATGCAACCATCCGACCAAATTTTTTCTCAGCAGCGAGTTCAATGGCAAATGCTCCAAACTTTGTTGCAAGAATTCTATCATAAGGTGTTGGACTTCCGCCTCGTTGCAAATGTCCTAATACTGTCACGCGGGTTTCACGTCCTGTATTCTTTTCAATATTTCTTGCAACCAACTCTCCAATTCCTCCAAGCTGAAGTGGGTCGGTTCTCTTTTTATCAGTTCCTTTAATAACCATTTCACCGTTGACTGGTTTCGCACCTTCAGCAACACAAACCAAGCTGAATCTCTTTCCCATCAATTGTCGTTCATGGATTTTCTTATAAATACTGTCCCATGAAAATGGAATTTCAGGAATTACAATAATATCTGCACCGCCAGATAATCCACCATGAAGAGCAATCCAGCCAGCATATCTTCCCATTACTTCCACAACCATAACTCTATGATGTGAAGATGCAGTTGTGTGCAATCTATCAAGTGCCATTGAAACAACATAAACCGCTGAGTAATGCCCAAACGTAATATCAGTAGCATCAAGATCATTATCAATTGTTTTAGGAACACCGATAACATTCATTCCCATTTTACTAAGTTTATTACAGATATGCATTGTACCATCACCACCAATAGCAATTACAGCATCAAGCCCCCAAGCAAGATAATTTTTCATGGCATCTTGGGATTTATCAATAATCTCTATCTTACCATCCTTTTCGACCGGCCAATGAAAAGGATCTCCTTTGTTTGATGAACCGAGAATTGTACCACCTATTGCTAAAATTCCCGATACATCTTGATTGTTAAGCTCCTTTGCTTTTCCTTCAACGAGTCCCTCAAATCCATCTAATATTCCAAAGACATTTAGCCCGTAATCTTGAGCGGGTTTTGTAACACCGCGAATAACTGCATTTAAGCCAGGACAATCTCCTCCGCCGGTTATTATTCCAATTCTATTTATTTTTTTCGATAAAGCCATTCACATTCCGACAATTAATTTTGATTCTTATTTAATCTTTGAGTGTTTTTAAAGTGAAGTTTCACAAAATCTTTAAGCGAATGATCACCTATTCTTTTCATAATTTCGATTGCGGCTAACTCACAATTTTCAGATGCACCTTTTGGTAATTCCAATCCGAGTTTTTGTTTCTCATGCATAAACCATGAATTAAATCTGTTTCTTGCAAGTATAGAAGCTGCGGCAACTGCTATGTATCGCTCGGCTTTAGTAACTTGATGTAAAGTAATATTTTGCCCCTTCTCCTGAAGAGATGCATAAATGTATTTCTCATTACCGAACTTATCGCTTATTGCTTCTTTAACTTCATGTTTTTCCAAAAGATTTTCGATAACTTTAGCGTGTGCCCAACCTAAAATTCCATTTAAATTTCCAATTCTTGTGTACAGCTCATTATATTTTTTAGGATAAATTGAAATAATGTTGAATTTAATATTTTCAATTATTTTTATTTCGTGGGAAATTTTTTTAATTAAACTGTCGGATAATTCCTTGCTGTCTTTAACACCCAATAATTTTAGTATTTTAATATTTGATTCATCGGCTACAACGCCCGCAATGACAAGAGGACCGAAATAATCTCCCTTTCCTGATTCATCAGTTCCAATGTAACAAGACGGTTCGATCAACTTTTCAGTTTCCATCCCCGAATTTTGTGATGTAAATGCGAATATGTCAGTATTGAATTTTTGATAAAGCTCTTTGTAAAGTGAAGAAGTGTTATCGCCCTGAAGAACTGTCTTTGCTCCTTTTTTACCAAAATAGACCTGGAGTTTTATTCTGTCCTTACCTCTAAGCACAGAAAATTCATAGTGGTAATTTTGTCTTTGGATTTCGGAGAGTTTAAAACCTTGAGAAGTTAGGTCATCAAAGTAGTTTTTTATTGTTCTTTCAGCCGCTGATTCTATCAGATTCAAAATAATTCCGTAAATTTTATGTGTTAAAATACCGAAATTTCTTTTGAAACGCTTAATAAAGAAAAGTTGAGTGAAAGAAAAATGTGAGCTCATCACCGCAGTCTATGCTGAGATGATGAGCAAAAATTATTTTGAGAAGGAAAATTTAGTTGCCTGTTTTTGACCATGAAGGTGTAATACCATTCATCCTTGCATAAGCAATTAATTGTCCAAGATGTTCGTGATTATGGCCTGCTGTCTTAATGAGTAGGTGGCGAGTCGTCATTTTTGTACCAAAGAAATCTACCATCTTCTCTAAATCCTTATCTTTCATTAACATGATTTTATCACGTGTAAAAGCATAAGCTTTCTTTACAAAATCGAGTATCTCTTCTTTATTCGTTGTTTTCTTATCAAAATCACTATCCATTTTCATTTGTTCAGGTGGTTTAATTCCCGCAAACGAAAGGATAAAATAATTAGCAGCCGCAACATGAAGAATCACCTCACTTACTGACCGAACTCCTTCCTCAGGTCTCCATGTGTATTTTGCTTGCGGAAAATCATTAGCTAAAGAACTTATTTTTTCCTCAGCATCATTCAATTCTTGAATAATCTCAGCCCTGATTCCCTTATCAGGGGAAACAAATTTATCAGCAGGAAGTATTCGAGCTGAAAACAAAAGTGCCAGTGAAAGAAAAAGAAACATTTTTGAAAATTTCATAGAACCTCCTAATATTATTGTTAAATCAAATATAGTATCAAGGAGTGAATTCTCATAGAAATATTCTGGACGATGTTAAGTAGATCACATGGCTAAGATGAAAACAGTTGAATTTAGCAGAGTAAAACAAGCAAATCATTACATTGAATTTTGAGACAAGTTGTATTAGTTTATCCATAGTTAAATAAGGAGGTATTTAATGAAACTCAACTTTGCATGCTTTTTTGCTTTAGCACTTTTTTTTATTTGCATGAGTGCAATACAAAACGCAAAAGCTCAGAATGAAGAAGATACAGATTCTCTGTCAGTAAAAATTGATGATGTTACAAATAAATTGAATCTGAAATTATTATTAACAAAAGAACAAGCTGCACAAGTGCACAAGATATTAATTGAAAATACTTCGGAATCTGCATTAGACGAGAAAAAATCTGTAAAAGCGATTAATGAGAAGGTACAAGCTATTCTTACAAAAAAACAAAAATCTAAGTTTGAAATAATAAAATCAAACTGGCTGAATGAACTATTTGATACAGTAGAATAAAAATAATTTTTATCAGTTAAAAATTTAAAATACTGGGAGCAATATGTTCCTAAATAAATATTTTACAACCGTATTTCTTTCCCTTTGTTCAATCAACGGCTGCTATACAGTTGTCGATTTGGTATAAAGAGAGACCGCCTTTACCGCCTAAAATAACCCGATGAAAAAATTTTATTTCTCAAATCATTTAAGTTCTGTCCTTGGCTGAACGTATTCAATTGAGCTAATAGAAGAGCCACGTTTTGCTTCAACATCCCATCGGTTCTCAAAAATTATCAAACGATTTTAACTCATTTTCAAACTTTTCAAAAATATATTTTGACACGAGAGTATTCTTTTATTAAGTTTCTTATGCAAAATATAAAATATGGAAAATTGAGGGTGATTAAATTTTTCATATCAATTCTTTAAGATCATTTTGCTTCAATAAAAGTATAAGTTAAGAAATTGTTAAATCTGATTCTAACTTAGGTAGAAGTATTGAAACTCAAGCTTGAACTTACAATCTTTGGCAAATAAAAAATGACAATCCATATTTATTTAATTAATCCACACAATTATTCACAAAAAATTATAGAGGTGTTTTTATGAGAAAAACTACGACTCTTTTCTCGTTTGTGTTCGCTGCGGTGTTTAGTTTATTCATCACTAATTTCACTTATTCGCAAGGTGTGACAACTTCTGCAATAAATGGAACCATCGTTGATGATCAAAACAATCCCCTCCCCTCTGCAAATATTATTGCAGTGCATGAACCCTCCGGTACAACTTACGGCACATCATCAAGAGCCACTGGCAGATTTTCTATTCCGGGTATGAGAGTTGGTGGTCCTTACACCGTTACTGTTTCATACGTCGGATTCGAAAAACAATCTAAAGGAAACATCTTCCTCAATCTTGGTGTTGCCACTGATGTAGACTTCACCTTAAAAACTGCCGGTATCCAAACTGAAGAGGTAACAGTTGTAGGACAAAAAAATGCGATTTTTAGTTCTGAAAGAACCGGTGCTTCAACATCTATTGATTTATCCACTATTCAAGTTCTTCCTACAATTTCAAGAAGATTGCAGGACTTAACTCGATTGAGCCCATTTTCATCAGGTAGCGGTTCATTTGCTGGTCAGGATAACCGATTAAATAATATCACTGTGGATGGTTCTTATTTCAACAATTCATTTGGATTAGCAGGGCAACCAGGAGATAGAACTGGTGTTTCTCCAATTTCACTTGATGCAATTGAACAGGTTCAAATAAACATAGCTCCTTACGATGTCCGCCAGGGAAACTTCGTTGGTGCAGGTGTGAATACAGTAACCAGAAGCGGCGGGAATGATTTTTCTGGATCGGTTTATTATAACTATAAGCATCAGGGTTTAGTAGGACAAGAGGCAGGAGATTTGAAATACAATCCAGGAACATTTAAATATAACTTAATTGGTGTCCGATTAGGCGGTCCAATAATTCCTAATAAATTATTTTTCTTCGGCAGTTTTGAAAAGGATGAAGATATCAGACCAGGCACAACTTATACTGCAAGAACTGCAGTTCAAACTCAAGGAGGAAGTATAACAAGAGTTCTAGCATCTGATTTAGATGCGCTTAGTAGTTACTTAAAAACTAATTTTGGATATGAAACAGGACCATATCAAGGTTATGATCATGAAACTCCTGCAACTCGTGCTCTATTGCGACTTGATTACAATTTGAATGAGAATAACAAATTAAGTTTACGATATGTACATCTCGATTCGCAAACTGATGTGCTTCTTTCGAACTCAACGTCATTAGGACGCGGCAATAGAAGAAGTTCTAATCTTTCACTTAATTTCCAAAATTCTAATTATATTATTCTCGAAAATATTCGGTCAATTGTTGGCGAGTGGAACTCTAGATTAAGCGATAATTTAGCCAACAACCTAATTTTAGGTTACACTTATAACGATGAAAGTCGTGACTCAAAAGGTAAATTATTTCCTTTAGTTGAAATTCTCGAAGGTGGTTCTAATTATACTACCTTTGGGTTCGAACCATTTACACCAAATAATGAGCTTAGATACAAAACTTTTCAGGTACAGAATAATTTAACATGGTACTTAAATGACCATTATCTCACTTTTGGCATAAGCGGAGAACGATATGAATCAGAAAATGTATTTTTCCCAGGATCACAAAGTATTTATGTCTATAACTCGCTGGCAGATTTTTATACTGATGCTAATGATTACCTTCAAAATCCAAATAGAACAACCTCACCAATCACTTTGAACCGATTCCAAGTTCGCTGGTCAAATATTCCTGGACAAATAAAACCAGTTCAACCACTAAAAGTGATTTACGGAGGTCTGTATGCTCAAGATGAATGGCAGGTGAATAGAAAATTGAAACTTACGGTTGGTGTTCGCGTTGACATTCCATTTTTCGAGAAAACCGGTTACAAGAATGCAAATGCTGATTCACTATACTTTAGAGATGAAGCTGGAAATTCTGTACAATACCAAACAGATAAACTTCCTGATGCGAATCCACTATTTTCACCAAGAGTCGGCTTCAACTGGGATGTTTGGGGTGATAGAAGTACACAAGTTCGCGGCGGAAGTGGAGTCTTTACTGGAAAACCGGCTTATGTTTGGATTTCTAATCAAATAGGAAATACTGGAGTATTGACAGGATTTTCAGGGAACATAGATAATACAACTACCCGACCATTTCATCCTGATCCTAATCATTACAAACCAACCAATATCACAGGTGCCCCTGCATCAAGCTATGAACTGGCTCTAACAGATCCAAATTTTAAATTCCCCCAATTGTGGAGATCAAACGTTGCGGTTGATCAAGTTCTGCCAATGGGATTAATAGGCACATTAGAATTTCTCTACAACCGAGATGTGAATGGTATTTACTACATCAATGCAAATTTACCTGCTGCACAAACAGCATTTAGTGGAATAGATAAGCGATTGAGGTGGACGGATAATACTATTAATAATAATGTGTCCAACGCAACTGTATTAAAAAACCAGGATATTGGTTATTCTTGGAATCTTGCCGCCACGGTAGAAAAGACATTTGAGAGTGGATGGTCTGGAAAAATAGGATATGGCTATGGTATATCTAAAAATACTGTAGATCCTGGTTCAATTGCATTTGGCTCATGGTCAGGTAATCAAATTTCCAGTGATCCAAATAATGCTCCTATTTCTTATTCATCCGCACAGTTTGGCGGAACTCCTGGTCATAAAATATTTTTCGCTGCATCTTATCGTGCAGAGTATTTTAATTTTGGTGCTACTACAATATCATTATATTGGGGAGGAAGTGCAAACAGTATATTGGGATTTAGTAATTATAGTTATATATATAATGGCGATTTAAATGGAGATGGCGGCGTTAACGATTTACTTTACATTCCAAAAGATATTTCCGAAATGAATTTTCAACAATATACCTCTTCCGGAAGAACTTTTACTGCACAGGACCAAGCAATTGCATGGAATCAATACATTGAGAATGATGAATACTTAAGAAGAAATCGAGGGAAATATGCGGAACGCGGTGCAGCACAGCTTCCTATGGTATTTAGAGCGGATTTAAGTATTGCTCAGGAAGTTTTTGCCAATTTCTTAGGCAAAAGAAATTCTTTGCAATTCAGAATTGATGTCATGAATTTTGGCAACTTACTAAATAAGGATTGGGGTGTGGGACAAAGATATACATATGGCACAAATAGCAATGTACGACCACTTGTAGTACCATCAACTGCTCAAGGTGGTCCAGCGGATGCACAAGGAAGGGCCCAATATCGTTTTCAAAATACTGGCAATCAGTTAATCACGGATCCCTTAACCCCAAATAATTCTCTAGATGACGTTTGGCAGCTTCAGTTTAGTTTAAGATATAACTTTAACTAATCATAAGGAAATAATTAATCTAAAACCCTCAGATTTTCTGGGGGTTTTTTTGTAGACGTGATTTAAATCATATGGTAGAAATAATACTGATAATAAGTATTGACTTATTTGTTAAGTCAATATATCTTTACACAGAAATTATTCTTGACTCTTTCAAAGGGTTCTCCCCTGCCCTTTGATAAAAAAAGAGTCGCACCCTGTGTTTCCCCAACACAGGGTTGTTTATTTTAAACGAAAGATTTATCACTTTTTAACTCGGGTGTCACCTAAAGTGTAACAAGATTATTTACTCCCCCATTCCAAAACTTCAATTTTAACTTTGGTAATTCCGCTTGATATCATTCGCAGCTCATGTGCAGCTTTTAATGAAAGATCAATTGCTCTGCCGTTTGTGTCAGGTTTCCTATCGTTAATTCTAACAATTACGGATTTATCATTCACTAAATTTGTAACCCTCACAATTGTATTGAATGGATAAGTAATATGCGCTGCGGTGTAATCATACATATCATATGTTTCGCCATTTGCTGTCCGCTTTCCATTAAATTCATCGGCATAGTATGAGGCAATTTCTATGTTTGTCTCTAACGACGCGTATGTTGTGTAAAGCTCGTTAAGATTAGAATATTTATTGCTCTCGATAGATTTTGAACTAGAATTTTCTTTTGAAGTGTAACGGACTGTGCTTGCACATGAAATTAAAACAACAGAGGTAATTGACAAGATGAAATAAATGATAATTTTTTGATAATTTGAAAAGAATATTAATCTCATTTTAGATTAAATAAGTGATGCTGCTTTAATTATTGCAGTTTCTGTACGCAGTCTATTCTCGGCAATTTTATATTTTACCGATGATTTAAAATCATTCAGTTCATTATTCGTAAAATCACCTTCGGGGCCAAAAATGAATAGATAATTTTTATCAGAGTTTAATAATTCTCGGTTAAAATATACTTCTGATTTTTGTTCAAAAATAATTTTCTCAGCTTTTATTAATTCAAGTTCTTTTAGGGAATTTATGTATTTCCATTGTGGAAGCCAGCTTAGCAATGACTGCTTCATTGCTGCCATTAGAATTTTTTCAACTCTCGGCGGATTAGTTTTCTTGGGGATTGATCTTTGGGCATGATAAAAGATAAATTTTGTAACTCCAAGTTCCGTGCATTTTTCAAGTGCAAACTCGAAGCGATCATTACTGCGAAGAATCGGAATACAAAATGATATGTTAGGAAATCTTTCCTCGAACTTAAACTCATTAAGAATTCTCGCTTCCACATTTTCTTTATTGAACTCTATAATTCGGCTTTTGAATAGTTGACCCTTGCCGTTAGTAATGTAAATCTCATCATTAATTTTATGTCTCATCACATTAAGGATATGATTGCATTCATCGCCAGCAATTGTGATAGTCTGTGATTTCAAATCACATAAGTTTGAATAGTAGAGTTCGATATTCGATAAAATTAAATTTTCCAAATTTTGCTGAGAGAAAATGAAAAAATTAAAACGATAAACCTAAGCCAAGAATGAATTCTGTATTTTTGTATTCGTCGAAAGCCAGTTCAAATCGTAATAGATTATACGGCAATACTAACAAATTTAATCCAATTCCATAACCGCTCCGGAAGTCACTAAACGTAATCGGTTTTCCAAAATACTTTGTCGCCCCTGTATCGCCAAATAATTCAAGATAAAGAGCAACTCTATAAGTAAGAAGTTCTTTAGGAATGATGGGAACAAAATCAAATGAAATATTAAAATCCTTAATAATCGGGTAAAATAATTCTAGCGAACCGATGTAATAGTTATTCCCTTCTAATGCTACATTATAATTTCCTCTGATCTTTTCATTATATCCAATCAAGGAATAATCATAATAAGGAATTGATTTCCCGGATGTGAATCTCGCAGTGAATCTCCATTTTGCAGTTAGATCATCAAAAACATTTCTGTACTCGCGGAAGTCAAATCCATAAACTTGATAGTTGATATCATTGAATCCGAGTCCTTTTGATTCAAAATACGCAGTACCGAGAATTCCTTGCTTCGGAAACTGTGCAAGGTCTCGTGTGTCATAAGAATAACCGATTCCAATCGAAGGATACCGATCTACCCTTTCATTTGAAGCGTTGACAAGTTTGTAAAACTTAGGAGACTCAACATAATTGTAGCTAACACTTAAATTTAATTTTTGATATACACCGAATCTCTTACCAAACTCTATCCTGCCAATAATAAACTTTTGACTGAAATCATAGCCGAAAAGATTTGCGGCTGATATGCTTTTATTTGTATTTTTTTTGTAAGTAAAATTAGCACCCCAGAAATAATCGCTGCCGGGAACAATATTAGGTTTATAGTAGGATAATTGAAAAGCTGGATCATATCCCAATTCTACTCTGCCAATTAAAGTTTCATTCCGTCCTCGAAAGTTTTTGACAACAACATAAACTCCGTAAGATAATTTTTTCCAATCGTTTTCCCGTAAACTTGCAACCGGGATTGGATATATATACCATCCTTCTTCAACATCTATAACCAAGATATTTTTATTCTCAAGTGAGTAAAGAAACAAATCAACTTTCGTAAACAATCCTAAGCTGTAAATTCTTTCTTTATTGTAATCAAGCACTTTTTGATTTATAGTGTCTGTATGATTAAAAGTCAATTCCCGCAATATTATTTCCTCTTCAGTAATGTCATTACCGATAACAATAATTGAATCAACGACAAAACTATTTCCAACCGTTTTTGAAAGTGAATCAATCTGAGTGAAACTCGGGTTAGATGAAACGAAGAATAGAAACGATATAAAAAATATTTTTTTGATCAAGTTAATTTATTGTGATAATACTAAATGATGTTCTTTCTGATGTACTTCGTGAAACTTTGTACCTTAGTGACTTTGTGGTTCATTATCTGAATTCTTTGATAAAAATAAAATTGTCTTTGCCGCTAAGCCGCAAAGACTCAAAGGAAGACTAAGAAAATTATTTGTGTTCAACCGCTAAAAGAATAATAGAATCTTCTTCGCTGGAATGGTTCATTTTACAACTTCTTCCGCATAATCCGTAATTGGATTGCAGCTGCATACTAAATTCCTGTCACCATAAGCGTTGTTAACTCTTCCTATGCTTGGCCAGAATTTTTTTTGCTTTAACCAGGCTGCCGGGAAAGCAGCTTTTTCTCTTGAATAGGGATGATTCCAATCATTTGAAGAAATTTCCATAATTGTGTGAGGTGAATTTTTTAACACATTATTTTTTTGATCAGCAATCCCCAATTGGATTTCCTTAATTTCCTCCGCAATCAGTAAAAGTGTATCACAAAAACGATCAATCTCAAATTTAGATTCGCTCTCAGTCGGCTCAACCATTAAAGTGCCGGGAACTGGAAATGAAACAGTTGGAGCATGATAGCCATAATCCATAAGACGTTTCGCAATATCTTCAACTTCAATGTTGGCAGATTCTTTAAAAACACGAGTATCAAAAATCAATTCGTGTGCGACTCTTCCCTTCTCGCCGGAATACAAAACGGGAAATATTTTCTCCAATCTCGCTTTGATATAATTGGCATTAAGGATTGCAATCTCTGATGCTCTTGTTAAACCTTCCTCGCCCATCATTTTGATGTATGCATAAGAAATAATTAAAATGTTTGCACTGCCCCAAGGAGCGGATGAAACTGCCGTAATTCCTTTTTGATGTTTTAAATTTACTAGAGAGTGATTAGGTAAAAACTGAGCAAGCTCTTTTGTCACTGCAATTGGTCCAACACCTGGTCCACCGCCGCCGTGAGGAATACAAAAAGTTTTGTGAAGATTTAAATGACAAACATCAGCACCAATTGCTGCCGGACTTGTTAGACCAACTTGGGCATTCATGTTCGCACCATCCATGTAAACAAGTCCACCGCTATCATGAATTAGCTTACAAATCTCTTTAATTGATTCTTCAAACACTCCGTGTGTGGATGGATAAGTAATCATCAATCCAGCAAGATTATTTTTATGCTGTTCAATCTTATTTTTCAAATCATTAACATCTACATTACCTGAGTTAGTTGAACTCACTACAACTACTTTCATCCCTGCCATAACTGCGCTTGCCGGATTAGTACCATGTGCAGATGAAGGAATTAAAACTACATTTCGATGTCCTTGACCTTTACTTTCGTGATAAGCTCGAATAACCATCAATCCGGAATATTCTCCTTGAGCACCCGAATTTGGCTGTAAAGAGACGGCTTCAAAACCTGTTATCTCACACAAATCTTTTTCTAATCCTTTGAACAATTCTAAATAACCCTCAGCTTGATCAAGCGGAGCAAAGGGATGAATATTTGCAAACTCAGGCCAAGTTATTCCAAACATTTCGGTTGCCGAGTTGAGTTTCATTGTACAAGAACCAAGTGATATCATTGAATGAACTAATGAAAGATCCTTGTTCTCCAAACTTTTAATGTATCTCATCATTTCAGTTTCAGAGTGATAAGAATTGAAAACAGGGTGCTTCAAGTATTCACTTGTTCTGACAAAGCTGTCTTCGAAGTTTGTTCTTAGATTTTGATCTAATTGATTTAATTTAGACTTATCAATCTTCTTACCGCTTGCCTTTTCAAAAACAGAGATGAGTTCAATCAATTCGTCAAAGTCAGTAATTTCATTTATTGAAATACCAATTGCATTATCATCAATAAATCGTAAATTTATTTTTTTACTTAATGCTGTATTTCCGATAACATTAATTTCTTCCTTCGCTTTGTTTTTAAAGATGATTTTGAGTGTATCGAAATAATTTTTGTTCACTTGATTATAGCCAAGAAATCTTAGAATTTCATCAAGCATTTTTGTGAAGAAATGAATTCTCTCAGCAATTGCTCGTAACCCTTTTGGACCATGATAAACCGCATACATTCCAGCCATTACGGCTAGTAAAACTTGCGCTGTACAAATATTACTTGTAGCTTTCTCTCTGCGAATATGCTGCTCACGGGTTTGAAGTGCCATTCTGTAAGCCAGGTTTCCGTGCGAATCAATTGACGCTCCAATAATTCGTCCGGGAATAATTCGTTTATATTCTTCTCTGGTTGCAAAGTATGCTGCATGAGGACCTCCGAATCCCATTGGAATTCCAAATCTTTGAGTGCTTCCAACAACAACATCGGCTCCGAATTCGCCAGGCGGAGTAAGTAAAGTTAAGCTTAGTAAATCCACAGCAACAACTTTTGCAATCCCAAGTTTATCTGCTTCATTAAATAATTTTTTGTAGTCATAAATCTCTCCATCACATGCAGGATATTGAACAAGTACCCCAAAAATCTTTTCATTAAGTTCAACGGCTCTATGATCACCAATCAGCAGTTCAATTCCTTGCGGTTTAGATCTTGTTTTCAATACCTCAATAGTCTGAGGGAAACATTCTTCCGAAACAAAAAAGACATTTGCAAATTTATTTTTTGCAGCTGCACGAAGCATACTCATTGCTTCGGCAGCAGCAGTTCCTTCGTCCAGCAAAGAGGCATTTGCAATCGGAAGTTCGGTTAAATCAATTATGGCAGTTTGAAAGTTCATCAGTGCTTCTAATCGTCCTTGAGCAATCTCTGCCTGATAAGGTGTATATTGCGTGTACCATCCGGGGTTTTCCAAAATGTTTCTTTGAATCACTGCAGGAGTGTGAGTTGGATGATAACCTAAACCAATATAAGATTTATAAACTTTGTTTTTGCTGGCTAACTCTTTAAGATGTTCTATGAATTTATATTCACTTATTGGTGGATCAATTTTTAATTTTTCAGTAAGCCGGATACTTTGTGGGATAGTTTCTTGAATAAGTTTTTCAACACTATCAACACCTATCGCTTTCAGCATTTCCAAAATATCTTCTTGGCGGGGTCCTAAATGACGGTTAACAAATTTGTCAGGATGTTCCATTGAGTTCATATTTTTCTCAGTTTTTGTTTTTAAGTAAAGGTAAATACTTGAGTAAAAAATCTAAAATTTACTTATGAAAATTAAACAATTATTCTCTAAAAAAGGTTTGGTATGCACGTGAGAATTGATGAATATTAATTGGAAATTCAATTACCCTTCTTTTAATCAAGTTTGTACGGTATTTTTACAACCATTATTCATTCTCAAACGATTATTCATACCATGAAAAGCATATTTTATTATTTATTTTTTATTGTTTTGACATCCCAGGTTTTTACTCAGCAAAGACAGTTTCGGAGTGAAGGTGGAATTATCTCAGGAAGAGTATTCGACTATGCATCAAAAGCACCTATTGAATATGCAAATACAGTTTTGTTCACTCCAAAAGATAGTTCTATGGTTACAGGAACTGTTTCAGATTCTTCCGGCAGATTTACAATCAATAATATTCCTCCCGGTAGGTATTATTTGGATTTAAGGTTTATTGGTTTTGATAATCAGCGATTTGAAATCCTTATCAGTCCCGAAAAACTAACCCATGATTTGGGAAACATTTTCCTTCAACCTTCGATATATAAGCTTGGCGATGTTGTTGTTCAAGGTGATCGCTCACCTATAAATTATCAAATAGATAAGAAAGTTATTGATGTAAATAAAATGCAGACGGTTATCTCCGGAAATGCAGCTGACGTTTTGCAAAATGTTCCTTCTATCACAACAGATATTGAAGGTAATATAAGCTTAAGAGGCAACTCAAATTTTACCGTGCTGATTGACGGCAGGCCTTCAGTTGTTGGTGCTCAGGATGCGCTTCAGCAGATACCTGCAAGCTCAATAGATAAAATTGAAATTATAACAAATCCGTCAGCTAAATATGATCCTGAAGGTGCAGCGGGAATAATAAATATATTAATAAAGAAAAATCAAAATTTAGGATTAAGCGGAATTGCTAATGCCAACGCCGGTTTAAGGAATAAATACGGCGGCGATTTTCTTTTCGAATACAAGACGATAGATTATAATTTAAATTTTGGTTTGGATTATAATCGAAGGTTCTCTCCCGGCACTAGCAGTGAAGCAAAACGTTTTATTACAAACAACTCGACATCCTATCTAAATTCTAACGGCGATATGGAATGGGGAAGAATTTCATTCGGTATTCGCGGAGGTATTGAATTCAAAATGGGTGAGTACGATTTTCTAAACATCGCAGGACGTTTCGGAAAAAGAGAGGGACCCAGAAATTCATTCCTTGACTATACTCAATGGTCTCAGACTAATCCTCAACCATTACTATACGAAAGTAACAACCTAGCTGAAAGATCCGGCAATCATAATTCTTTGAGCTTTACCTATCTCCACAAGTTTAATGCGCGAGGACATGAAATTATGAGTGAGATAGATTTAGGTTATGATGATGGAGATGAATCAAATCTTACCGAACAGTTTACCAATGGATTACAGACAGGTGGTAAGAAAACCACAGAATCAGGTCCTTCAAAAGAATTTGAAGGAAAGTTAGAATACACTCTTCCCTTGAGTGAAAAAAGTAAGTTCGAAGCAGGATATCAGGGGCAAGCCGAAATTACTCATGACAGAAATGAATTATATGAGTACAATCCTCATTCACAAGTTTATGATTTTCAGTCGCTCTACAGCAATTCAATTGATTATAAAAATAGTGACCATGCATTTTATTCAATCTATTCCGATAATTTATTTGGAATAGGATTGCAGGGCGGTTTAAGAACCGAATATACTTTCCGTACTGTTACGTTCAGTAATCAGGAATTCAGCATAAACCGTTGGGATTTGTTCCCCTCATTTCATTCCTCGTATAAATTGAATGAAGGAACACAAGTGATGGCAAGCTATACAAGAAGAATACAACGCCCGCACGGCTGGTCATTGGAACCATTTCTTACATGGATGGATGCTAACAATGTAAGGCAAGGAAATCCCTCGCTTAAACCGGAATTCATAGATTCGTATGATACGGGGATCCAAACATTTATAGAAGATATTTCTTTTTCTGCTGATCTTTATTATCGGGTTACACATAACAAAGTGGAACAAATCCGTTCTGTGTATCAAGAAAATATTTCTCTAAATTCAGTTGAGAATGTCGGAGCAGATTACTCTCTCGGCAGCGAGTTTATGATGATATTTGATCCATTTGAATTTTGGAATGTCAATCTTATGGCTAATCTTTATAATTACAAGATTGAAGGATTACTTTACAATGAAGATTTTTCAAGGGAAAGTTTTAATTGGAACACAAGAATTAATAATGTGTTTCGGCTTGGGACTTCGACTCAGATGCAATTAAATCTAAACTACAGCGGTCCGAGAGTATCTTCACAAGGCAGATCGGAGGAATCGTTTACTACGGATGTATCTGTCAAACAGGATTTATTTGATAAAAAGCTCTCCTTAATCTTACAAGTGCGCGACCTGTTTCGCTCAGCTAAGTACGAATCTACTTCTCAAGGTCCCGATTTTTACAGCTATTCTTATTTCAAGAGAGAATCTCCAATAGTAATGTTTACAGTCAGAATTAATTTTAACAACTATAAACCTAAAAGAGAACGCGAGGAAGGCGAGAATCAAAATGGTGTGGGAGAAGAATTTCAATAGCGGCATCCATAAAATTTCTTGAATATTCAGCTACCTAAATTCATCATAAATGTGGGAATTCTAAATGTGGCTATCCGAAGGATTCCATTGGAAAAGCCTTTTCATTTTTGATTATTCCTTATTCAGTCAGCTAAAGCTGACTGCCATGGATTTATTGTATACAAAACTCAATATTTTTTTCTATTGCAGGTTGACTTCAGTCAACTGACAGCATGAGAAAAAGAAAATTTGGCTTTAGCCACATCAATCCTTAAACCTCAAAATCAATTTATTTTCAAAGAGAAACTTTTTTCAAAATAAAACATTCTCTGTCATTAGTCTGCAATTACTTTAGTTCACCTTTTGATTTCAGCTAATTTTGAACGCCAGTTTTTTCTGTAATCCTTCCTAAACCTCAATTTCAGCTCCTATTAAGCGTTTAAGAAAAACTGTGTCTTTCTAAAACAACATCTCAATTATCCTCAGTAAACATTACAAAACTTCAATTTCCTTTCTACTGATGTTGATGCTTGCAAAATATATGTAAGTAGAAATTACCTGTGCGGACTGTGGTATAACTGTTGGCTATTGAGAACAGAGAATAAAATGAAACAGAAATACAAAAAGGAAAAAAGACATGATGTTTCAAGAATTAAATAAAAAAGAAAAAACAAGTAATGGGAGAAATACAATGAGACGTTCTATATATCTGTTTGCGCTGTTATCATTATTTGTAGTTGGATGCAGCGAACAATCGAGTGTTCTTGCACCAGTTAATAATGTTAGCACAAACGAACCAAACTGGATTGCACTTCCGATGAAGACTGGACAAAGTTTAGAAGCTCAGTTTTCAACTTCAGGTTGGATAAGGAAAAGTACTGATTCTGAGTTTATCATTGATAAATCTCGTACAGGTGGAATAAATGGTCAGTTCGTAAGAACTATTGTGAAATTAAAATTCTATAGCGGTTCGGTCAGCAAAGATTCATATGTAACCATGACGGCAGATGATGTATCAACTCTTTGTACATTCGGACCAAGTCAGACATTTCTTAAGTCTGGTTATCTATATGTTAAATACGAAGGATTAAATCTGAGTGGAATTGATCCAGCTAAAGTAAAATTCGTATATATGAATACAAATGGAGTTTATGAATATATCCAAGTTGGTCAATTGAAAGTTGATAAATCAACCGGCACTTTGGAATTGATAGATGGCAAGATACCGCACTTTTCACGTTATGGTTTTGTTAATTAAATAAATCAATAATAAACTAAAATAAACGATAAATAAAATGAAAAAGTTAATATCAATCGCAGCAGTTCTAATGGTTCTTTTTGTTGGATGTTCAAATCAAGAAAATAGTATTACTAATCCTGTGACCGATGATTATGTAAAAACTACTTCTAATAATACTTCAACTTTTGGAAAGAGTCTTGTACCGACTATTTCTGTAACTCAATTGATTAATGGTGCAGTCGGTGGATACGTTAAATTATCTGATGAATATGTTGATGCAGCAGGTAGAATAATGAAGGTTGATGCAGCACTTTTTTTCCCTCAAGGTTCTTTTGAAGGCACACAAGCCATCACAATGACAGCTGATTTCACAAATGCATCTGTATTGTTTTCACCGCATATGCAGTTTAATAAATCAGTCTCGTTGTGCGTACAATTTCAAGGCTTACCACTTGGAGAAATGGGATATAGTTCAAATTGTAAAGTCAATTTCGTGTATTTCGGTGATGATGGAAATATTTATCCTATTGGCAGCAAAGGTGTTTCGATGAATTGTAATAGAGGAAGTCTTAAAGTTACTAATGCCTGGTTATACCACTTTTCACGTTATGGTTTTGTAAGAAAAGAAGAATAATTAATAAAAACTATTTTGTTAAGATAAGATTTAGGGAGCTTCGGCTCCCTTTTTTATTGCTTAATTCCTCTGAGAAGCTATTTTTATCAAAGCTGAATGTGCCGCATTCTGTTCGGCACTTTTGTATTTGGTTAAAATCTTAAACTCAAATCAACCAATACCCTGCTGTAATTCAGTTGTTCTTCGAATACACCCTCATAGCTGCATGAAAGGTAAAGCTGCTGAATGATTTTTCCAGAAATGTCAATGGAAAGATTATTTTGATTTAGCTTAGAAATAGATGTTAAATAATTATATTCAACTTTTGTGTAGGAAGCGGATATTGAATAATCAATGAATGATAAATACTTTGAGAGTCTAATTCCGTAAATAGCTCCATCAACATAGCTGCTTATCAGATTTGAAAAAGAGACTGTAGCAGATATATCCAAAACTGGTACCTGAGAATAAGTTACATATCCGCTGAAATTCTTAGATGGTTTTAAATCTTTCTTAAGAAATCTATACCCGGCGTTTAATCCAATAAAAACATTATTAAGCGGACGAATGTTAGTTCCGAATCTTATACCCTGTCTTGTTTCATTCTCAATTAAACTGTCAACAAAACTTCGGAAAGTCTCGTAATAAATAACATTTTTACGTGCATCATAAGAAAAAGAAAATGAAATTATTCTTGCAGGTGAATACCGTGCAGATAAGAATAAACTTGTAAGCGACGGTTTTGTTTTTCCAACTCCTTTTTCTAAAGCAAACAAATCCAACTCGGATGATAAATAAAAATTAAAATCTTTAAGAACTGAATTGTTATGCTGGAAATACATGAATCTTCTATCGGTCTTGAAATTGTTTGTCTGTTGAAAGAAAGCGATTGTGTTCTCCATAATTCCGCTTTCGATTGTATCGGTTCTGCCAATGTATCCACCGTACTCAAAAAGTTTTGAATTAAAGCTAAGAGTTGCGAAATCAGGTCGTGAACCTATGAGCAATCCTCCAAAATAGTTAGAAAACTTCTTTTGAAATTGTAATCCGTCAACCGAACTGATATTTGAAATTTTAGGATTAATATATCTGCCTAACCTGATGTTAGTTTCTTCATCAAAATCGTATCCCAAAGAAAGATCGTATACTTTAAGATTATCCCATGGATTTTGTTTAATTGTCCGCCATTGCCCCACAGTATAAGCATAACTTAAATAGCTTGAGATAGATAAACCTGTTTCCCCCATATTTTCTGCATCGTAAGAAAAAGTGTAACGCCATCTTTGATCATCAGGATTCATTTTGCCCGGATTAAAGCTTGAATAAGATTGGATGGTTATTCTACCATCAGAAATATTTTTTTTAGAATTCTTCAAATTTGATTTGTTAACCACTACGGGAATTGTTTCTGTTGGTAAAGGTAAAATGGTAATCGAAGTTGTGTCAGAATAAATGTTTTTTTCTTCTTGCTTTACAATGACTAATGCAAATAACTCATCACCGACTTTGATATTGTCACCACTAATAGGTGTTCCCGCGCACGAGGTTGTTGAAATGAAATTAACTTGCATGACGGGATGCAGCTTAGCTTTCGACTTTGTAAAAAGTGTGTCACCTTGAACTATTCCATCAGTGTTTTCAAACTTTACGTAAATGTTTTGTGATGATTTATAAGTCACCTTACCAAATTTCTCTATTCTTTGTTGAGCTTGCCCATGAATAATGAATGTAAGAAAAAATATTATACACCAAATATTAAATTTACCCATGCGTATCATACTATTAATTGACTTTTTGAATGGTTCGTTCTAAAGGTCTCAAACTATTTCCGCGAGGATGACAGTCGTAACATGCCGCACTTGCATAAACATAACCGCTCACCCCTTGATGTTCTTCATCCATTTTAGATTTTCTATGCTCATGGCAATCTATACAAGAGAATATTGTATAATTTGCAGGGTTTGTATGACAGTCCGAACATTTTGTCCATTTGTTTTTATGCTTACCCGAATAAATTGGGAAATAAGGACCGTCGTGATTAAATGTAGCTGGGGTCCAAGCATTCTGACTATGACATGGTAAACAATCAGTTGGAAATTGACTCGTCAGATGTGGTGGATCTGTTGTTGAATTATAATCATTTGTATGACAGCCATAACAAGTATTTGGAGTGTTATTATAATTACCATTATGGCAGTTTGAGCAATTGTTTTGAATTGCAGCATGTGCTCCGATAAGCTGGAAGAAATTATTATGTATTGAAAATGTTGCTGGCTTCCAACCCGGATTAGTTGTATGGCATGATTGACATTGATTAGAAAGATTTAGAGTTACATGATTGGGATTAGTTGTGCTATTAAAATTAGAATTATGACAACTTGAACATTCGGTCGATGTATTTGTAAAACCATTGCTGTGGCAATGTGAACATTCCACACTTATATGTGCGCCTGTAAGCTGAAAATTAGTATTGTTATGATTAAATGTTGTTTGATTCCATGCAACTGAATTATGACACATCTCACAATCCGTTGGGTAACCTTGGGCTAAATGGTTCTGAGCAGAATTGTAATCAGTCTGGTGGCAAGATATACAAGTATTCGAAATGGTCGTATAATTTCCATTATGACACTGAGCACAATTAGTTGAGATCGCCGCATGTGCACCTGTTAAAGCAAAATAATTATCATGTTGAGGAAACAACGCAGGTTTCCAGCCAGAGTTTGTTGTATGACATGATGTACATTCAGTTGAAATTACTAAGGCTTGGTGATTAGGATTTGTTGAGTTGTTAAATTGTGATTGATGACAATCATAACAGATTGTTGTTGTGTTAGCATATCCGTTCTGATGACATTGGCTGCAATCAACTGTTTGATGCGCTCCTGTCAGAGGGAATGCAGATATGGCATGATTGAAAGCTCCATCTTTTGTACCACGTGGATGACATGAATAGCATTCGTTGCTTGCATAAATATATCCGCTTATACCTTGGTGTTCTGAATCCATTTCGGTTTTTCTATGCTCATGACAATCTATACAAGAAAATACGCTAAAGTTGGTTTGTACAGTATGACACTCAGAACATGTATTCCACTTACCTTTATGCTTCCCGCTGTAAATCGGAAAGAACTGTCCATCATGATCCCATGTTGCCGGTTTCCATGCATTTTGTGAATGACAGGATTGGCAATCGGTATTAAAACCAGCAGATGCATGCGGCGGGTTAGTGACAGTGTTGTAATCAGTCGCATGACAGCCATAACAAGTATTAGGAGTATTATTATAATTACCATTGTGGCAGCTTGAGCAATTATTTGCGATTTGTGCATGTGCACCAATTAACTGATAAAAATTGTTATGAATTGAAAACGTTGATGGTTTCCATCCAGGATTAGTAGTATGGCAGCTTTGACAATCGGTCGGAATTGATAATGCTAAGTGATTCGGATTAGTCGTTGAATTAAAGTTCGTTTGATGGCAGCTTACACATGAAGTCGAAGTTGAAACATACCCGTTTTGATGACAATTTGCACAGTTGGTGTTTATGTGTGCTCCGGTTAATGGAAATTGTGTTGAATTGTGATCAAAACTTGCCGGCTTCCAACCTTGAATGGTATGGCACTGCTTACAATTAGTTGGAAAATTATTGGATGCATGAGGTGGATTTATGGCAGCCGCATAACTATTTTGATGACATGAATAGCAGTCGGTAGATAATCCCTTAAAGTCTCCTCCTGTTTGATGACAGGAGAAACAATTTTGAATTTTGTGTCCGCCTATCAGAGGGAAAAAATTATGAGCAAAAATTTCAGCCGACCACTTATCTTGAAGCATACTATGGCAATCCAGGCAATTAGTCGAAAAACCTGCCTGTGTATGATTGGGGTTTTGCGTTGCTTGATAATCTGATTGATGACAATCAATACAGTTAATTCCTAGTGTTGCAAAGTTTAAATTTGAATAACCCGAATGACATTGGATGCAGTCAGCTTTTAAATGCGAACCGATAAGTGGGAAACGACTTTTTTGATGAAGTTCATTCCTATTTGCAATCAGCCATGAATCAGGTTTATGGCAGTTTGAACAATCAGAGTTTGTAGTATTCTGATGGACATCTTTATGGCAGGAATTACAATCTGACTTTACGTTAGAAAATTTTAATTCTATATGGCAAGACGAACAATTAACAACTCTATGCTGACCTGTTAACACAAACCCAGTCTTCACATGATCAAACTTATTTTTTGATGAGGCGATTTTCCAATTAGTTGATTCGTGGCAATTTGCGCAGTCCAATCCCTTTAAATCACCGTGCGGTGATTGACCAAAAATTTCCAGAGTAGAAATTATGGCAGCGAGAATTATGAATGACAGAATACGCATCTAAAATCTTCTAATTTATATTTTATGAAAGCATTTCCCTGAACGATAACTGATTTATGACATTGGCTGCAAGCTAATTTTGAATGAGCTCCTAACAAAGAAAATTTTGTTTTCTCGTGATCAAATTTTTCTGGCTTCCAATTATTAAATGAATGACACCTAATACAATCGGAATTTCCTTCAGCAATAAATTGGCCAAAATGTATATCTTTATGACAGGATTCGCAATTCGATTTTGTAGAAGCAAATTTAAAAACCTTTCCATCATCCGTCATGAGAGTATGGCACTTTCCACAACTGACTTCCTGATGCTTACCCTGAAGCACAAAATCAGTCGTTGAATGATTAAAATTAATAGTTTTCCAATTCTCAGTTACGTGACAAAAATTGCACTTATTTTCAGGTAAATATTTTTGAGTTAACTCATTTCCGTGAATATTTTTGTGACATTCAACACATTCATTTCCGATATTTCTGAAACGCCATGATTCTTCTTTATAATGACAACTCTGACACGGAACAGCAAGGTGAGCACCAATCAGATTAAATTTTAAGAGATTATGTTTTTCTATTGTGAATGAAGATGGCTTGAATCCATTCTCCGAATGACATTCTGAACAATCTCTGTTCAAAGCAGAAACAACAAAATCACCTTTATGATAATCAGTATGACAGTCTAAACATTTTTCATGCTTTATTTTAGCGGATAAATTGGTTTTATGACAATCCGTGCATTTAATATTTCTGTGTTTACCGATTAAAGGAAAATTTGTTTTGCTATGATCAAATGTTCCCTGGGCAATGTTATGAAATGAAGAAGTGTTGTGACATGATTGACAATCGCTCCCGAATTTTCCTTTGTGAACATCGTTATGACAAGATTGGCAAGTTGAAAAAGCAATATTTTTAAACTTCTGGTATTTTTTGTTGTTTTTCTGCTCACTCGGATGACATTTTACACACTCAACTTTTTGATGAGATCCTGAAAGTTTGAAACGTGCATTGTTGTGATCGAATTTTTCTGCAGATTTAAATTTTTCTGTGGTATGACATGAGTAGCAATCAGTTCCGAGTGTGGACTGATGAATATCTTCATGACATGATCGGCATTCAGTATCTAAACCTAAATATGATCCTTTTTTCTTTTTTGAAATATAAGTTTTAATATACTTGAGCTGATGACAATCATCGCATTTCACTTTAGTGTGATATCCCGTTAACTCATATCCTGTTTTTTTATGATCAAAAGTACTTGGTGTGAAATTTATTATCATAAAATTCCTGCCATGATGCTCACTGTGACAATCATAGCAATTTTTATTTTTCACTCCATTAAAGGAGTGATATCCTTTGCCTTGATTTATCATATTGTTTATTTCAGAATGGCAGTCCAAACATTTGGCATTACTGACCTGTTCTCCCAACACATGACATTTTGTACAATTGCTCATCCCCTCTAAGTTTGCATGAGCTTTTGTCAGATCACCAGGTGATATTTGTGCTGGTACGTTCAAATTGATAAATATTATTATTACAAAACCTTTGATTAAAAAATTATAGATACCATTTGTATATGAGCATTGATAATTCTGAAGAGATAGTTTTATTGCCGAAAAATATTTTATTGATTTGAAAAATAATTTCATCATTGATCAGTGCTTTAAAATCGCTTCCCCAAATTTCTTAGTTATTTTCACACCGATCTTTTCTAGAAAAACTGTTGGTAACTCACCACCAGCAAAAATGTACACCAAATCATTTGGAATTTCGATTTCCTTTTCCTCAAAAGGCAGATCGATAACGACAGAATTATCTTTTATTTCACGAACCGTTGATCTAAGTAAAACATTGATCTTCTTCTCACTTGTTAGTACATTTATTCTTTCGAGGTTTTTGGGTTTCAAACGTGAAAAACTATCTCCACGATAGGACAAATTAACATCATTGCTTTCATCTGCCAAAAGAAGCGCCGCTTCAATTGCCGAATCTCCTCCTCCAACAACTAAAATCTTTTGATTATGAATAAGTTCAGGTTCAAGCAAACGATAAGCTACTTTTTCTTTATCTTCGCCTTTAACTCCTAATTTTCTCGGAGATCCTCTTCTTCCGATAGCAAGAAGAATAGTTTTCGAATTATAAGTTCCTTTGTTAGTCGTTAAAGTAAAAATCCCATCATTCTTTTCTATTGTTGTGACCTTCTCCTGTTCATTGACAGTAATTTTATTTTTACTTAGTACACTATGCCACAAGTCGAGCAATTCTGATTTAGTAGTTTCAGTTAACTTGATTTTCCCGTGCAGAGCAAGATCCATATGCGAAGTCATTACGATTTTCGAACGGGGAAAATTAAAAACAGTCCCTCCTAAAGAATCCTGTTCAATTGTCTTAACCTTTAGATTTAATTTTGTTGCCATTAGTGTTGCCGAAATACCGGCAGGACCAGCACCAACAATTATGACATCCAATTTGGTATCAGGAATATTTTTTAGCTGTTTCGATAAATATAAGATGGCTTGTTTACCCTGCTCGACAGCATTTTTTATCAATCCCATCCCACCTAACTCTCCGGCAATAAACAATCCACGAATGTTTGATTCAAATTCAGGGCTAACGTGGGGAAGATCTACCCCACGCTTTTCGGTGCCAATATATAAAGTGATTGCTTGAACAGGACAAGCGTGAAAACAAGCCCCATGACCAACACAACGAGAAGCATTAATTATTGTAGCTTTTCCATTTACTATTCCGAGTATATCTTTTTCGGGACACGCTTCAATACAAGCACCGCTGCCAATGCATGTTTCCGTATCAACAACCGGATGCAGAGACACAGGCTCGTGCAATCCAAATTCTTTAGCTTTTGCGATTTTTTGAATATTCGCTTCGGTTTTCTCACGGTTTCGTTTGAGATACAAATAAAAGATAAAACCGACTATGCTTACCACAATCACATAGCTAATAATATTTTCAAGAAATACTTCCATTTTAAAAAGAATTACTTGGTTAAAAACAAATATGAATAGTGGGTTTCTATCACAATTTTCATGCAATTAGGACTTTATACTTTTACTTCTTTTATTATTTAATAATGAGAATGGACGTAAAAAAGTAATAGTAACCTGTCATTATTACATAACTCTATCAACTTCAACACTATCAATTTCGCACAAAATTCGAATTACTATTTTTTTAAGATTACAATTTTTCTAACCCAGCTTTTGCAAGATCTGCGGATGACGTACCTGGAAATTCTTGTAATATTCGCCCCCAAATTTCTCTTGCCCTATTTTTATTTCCTCTTGAAGCATTTATAGCTCCCAAGTTGTACAGAGCTTGACTGTCCTTTGGATCAATTTTAAGGATTCTATTTGTGCATTGTTCAGCATTTTCAAAATCGCGCTTGTTATTATAGATGAATGACAGAGAAAATAGAATTTCTTTTTTCTTTGGATCAATTTTTAGAATTTTTTCATAGTAACCAATTGCTTCATCGGATCTGTGAGCAGCTGCAAGAAAATCCGCATATTCTCTTAGCTTCAAAGTATCAGTTGGATTTTTTTCTGTTTCTTTTCCCAGTAATTCAAGCTGTTCGAATACTGACGAAGTTACATTTTGCTTATTGGGCGGAATTGATGCTGGATTCTCTAATCCTTTATGAACTTCATCATTAGGCATTTGTTTATTCATGATTTCATCACTGACATTTGTCGGAGTTTTTTTGTTGTCCGTTATTGTTATCAATAATATCACTACAATAATAATGACAAGACCGGAATAAAAATAGATTGGTTTTAATTTCATTATTTCTCCTAAAAGATCCATTTATAACCAAACACAATTGTAACAATAACATGAATGAACATTATCAGAAACATCACGATGGCGAATGGTAAATGTGCGATATGCCAATATTTAAAAAGCTTTTGCATTGTTCTAAGCATTCCTATTCTTCTGCTTAGAATTATTTTTGATTTAATTAAACTCTTTACTTGACGAGCTTTTCTTTTTGTAAGGTTCATGTTATCAATTTCCTTGTTTATTATCTTCAAAAGTGATAATGATTGAAAGTAATCCTTGAATATCAAAACTATACTTTTCCCAAGGGATGCCTTTATATATTGGTGAAAGAAAGATATGCTTTCCAATCTTTCTGAAATAATACCATTAATTCCAAATTCTAATTTCAATTTTGCTGTTAGATTTGCGCTCATTGTATTTATGTCTTCAATCTCTAATTCATTTCCTTGAATAGATCTAGGGATCTGAACATAAATGAAACGACCGATTACTCCGCTCAAAACCACCGCCACCATACTCCAAAAGCTTACCGATACGATTCCTCCAAACTTAAATGCAGTATGATAAAGGATAAGAATGGGACCCACTGAACATAAGAAAATATGAAACTCAAGCCAATGCTTTAAATAACCAAAGCCCAATAACCTTGGTTTTCTCTTTCTTAACATATAAGTAGCAACGCCAAGAATCATCATTGAAGAACCAATTATTCCCAATCCATGTCCAATTGTACCGCTGGGTTTGAGCAAGCCATGATTATGGTGGAAGAATCTACTTTCGGTGGAAGTTTTGTAATATGAAAAACCATCGATGGCAAGAAAAATTGTCACAGTTAAACCAACAATTATGAAAGACCAAATATAAATTTTATGCAATGTCTTGTTCATTTAGTCTTACAAAATGAATGAAAAATTTGGTTGATTATTAATTATTAGCAGACGATATTTTAATCAGAGCCGAATGAGCAGCATTCTGTTCGGCACTTTTTTTATTCTTACCTTTACCGAATCCGAACTCAACATCACCTATCATAACTTTAATTGTGAATGTTCGATTATGTTGAGGACCTTCCTCACTTACAACTATATAGGATGGATTTTCAAGTCGGTTTGCTTGTGCATACTCAAGTAGTTGACTTTTAAAGTTCTCATCAATCAAATAGAGTCCTTCTTTAACATTTGGTTCGATCAAAACTCTATTGATGAATTCTTTAGATGCATCAAGTCCATTATCAAGATAGACGGCGCCAATCAGTGCTTCAAAAGCATCTGATAAAATAGTTTTTGAACCGGGCATAAAAGTATTTTTAACGTTGTTGCTGATGAGAATGAATCTAACCAACTTTATTTTTTCAGCTGCGTCAGCAAGAGTCATTTTGTTAACAAGCTTTGCCCTAACTTTAGTAAGAAATCCCTCATCCCTAATTGGAAATTCCTCAAAAAGATATTCTGCAACGGCTAAGCTTAGAACCGAGTCACCGAGAAATTCAAGCCGCTCATTGGATACATCATAAAAATCATTTTGCTCAAGAAATGAACGATGGGTTAATGCCTGGATGTAATAAGATTTATTGTTGATTGAGCATCCAATAATTTTTTCAAGTTCTGCCAGCTTTTTTAAGCTAAAGACTTGAGAAATCAGTTCGGATTTTTTCTTTACTTCACGCTGCTTGAGCTTTTCAAGAATCCAGCTTAGAAGTTTTGTCACTCAAACCTCAATTTTTTTGAAGAGGAGAGAAGCATTGTGTCCTCCAAATCCAAAAGTATTGCTGAGAGCACAATTAATTTCTTTATTGGTAAGCTTATTAGCACTATAATTAAGATCGCATTCGGGGTCTGGATTGGTAAGATTTATTGTGGGAGGTACTTTATTATTAACTATACTTAAAATTGTAGCAACGGCTTCAACTCCGCCGGCAGCACCGAGTAAGTGACCTGTCATAGATTTAGTAGAGTTAATTACAAGTTTGTAAGCATGTGCTCCAAAAGCAGATTTGATAGCAATCGTTTCATTTACGTCGTTGTATGGTGTAGAAGTACCGTGAGCATTTATGTGATCAATTTCTTCGGGAGAAACTACGCCATCCCGCATTGCTTCTCTCATTGATCTATATGCTCCTTCACCATTTGGAGCCGGTGCCGTAATATGATGAGCATCTGCCGTCAAACCAATTCCCGCAAGTTCTGCATAGATTTTTGCTCCACGATTTATTGAATGCTGATATTCTTCGAGGATGATAATGCCTGATCCTTCACCCATTACAAAACCGCTTCTGTCTTTATCAAATGGGCGGCATGCTTCAAGATATCTGTCGTTCCATGTTGATAAAGCACGCATTGCATTGAAACCTCCAATTGCCATTTCGGTAATTGTCGCTTCTGAACCACCGCAGACCATTATATCCGCACTCCCTCTCTGGATCAGCATATGTGCGTCTGCAATTGCATGCGAAGATGTGGCACACGCAGATGTTGTTGCATAATTTGGACCTTTCAAACCATAACGAATTGAAATTTGTCCTGCGGCTATATCCGAAATCATCATTGTAACAAAGAAGGGACTAAGCTTTCGAGGGGTTTTTGATTCAAAGTAAATCCAATGCTGCTGTTCGAGAGTAGTCATACCGCCAATTCCGCTGCCAAATATAACACCGAATCTTTCTTTATCTATTTTATCAAGATTCACTTGCGAGTCTTTGATCGCCATTTCAGCAGCAGCCATTGCATAAAGAGTAAAGAGATCCATCCTCTTTGCAGCTTTGCGATCAGCATAATCATCGGGATTAAAATCTTTTACTTCAGCGGCAAATTTTGTATCGAAGTTAGTTGTATCGAACCGGGTGATTAATCCCACACCATTCCTGCCTTGCGATAACCCTGACCAGAATTCGTTTACGCCAATACCAATGGAAGTAACTACTCCTAAGCCGGTTACAACTACTCTTCTTCTTTCCATGTGATGTTAAATTAACCCTGCTGCAACTTTTCGATCCATTTTGTGAACTTTATTTCTTCATTGATATTGAAGATACCTTAAAGTTGAGAAGGATTAATTATCCTAATTTTTCTTTAAGATATTTAGTTGCATCACCAACTGTTGTGATTTTTTCTGCATCTTCATCTGGTATTGAAACATTGAATGTGCTTTCAAAACCCATTACAAGTTCAACTATATCCAAAGAATCTGCACCAAGGTCATTTGTAAAAGATGCTTCAGGAGTGATCTGAGATTCCTCAACTCCTAACTTATCCATAATTATTTCTTTTACTTTTGCTTCAACGTCCATTTTGGCTCCTTTTGTGTTTGTGAATAATAAGTTATTAGTAATTCAAATTTACATTGTCATTCCGCCGTCAACAGCAATTACTTGTCCTGTAATATAAGCAGCTTCATCGCTGGATAAAAATCCAACAACTTTAGCAATATCTTCTGGAGTTCCAAGCCGCTTCATCGGAATGTTATTAAGCAATGCTTCTCTCTGTTTTTCATTCAGTTTAGAAGTCATATCAGTTTCAATAAATCCAGGTGCAACCGCATTTACTGTTATACCTCTTGATGCAACCTCACGTGCTGTTGATTTAGTGAATCCAATTACTCCGGCTTTGGATGCCGAATAATTTGCCTGCCCGGCATTTCCAATAAGTCCAACAACAGAGGCAATATTAATAATCCTTCCATATTTTTGTTGAATCATTGGTTTAAGCACTGCCTTAGTATAATTAAACACACTTTTCAAGTTAATGTTAATAACATCATCAAATTCTTTTTCAGTCATTCGAAGAAGCAGATTATCGCGAGTGATACCGGCGTTGTTCACCAAAATATCTATGCCGCCTAAGTCCTTTATTGCTTCATCAATTGTTGATTGAGCATCTTCAAATGAAGATGCATCAGCTTTAAATGCATAAATTTTAGTATCCAGACTTCCAACTTCATTTTGGATTTCATCGGCACATTCGTCGCAGCTATTATAGATAAATGCAACATCCGAGAACAAAACACCGCAACAGCTTCGAGCTGCTAATTCCCTGACGATTGCCCGCCCAATTCCTCTTGTTCCCCCTGTTACTATTGCTCTTTTTGTTTTAGCCATTTACTTTTCAAATTTTCAATGAATAATATACAACTGCTTAGTTTATTTTTCCACTATAATTCAGCTATAATCAAAAAAATTAAATAGTTCAAAATGTATGGATTCTACACCAATTCCTTAGATTCTAAACTATTCAAATATTCTTCATGGTATTGTTCAAGTTCTGCAAAACCATCATCACCTAAAAAATGCCTTAGCTCTTCTTTACATGAGTCAAATATAGTCGAATTTTCATGTGCATACTTGTTACAGGTGTTTAATCTTTCAATATGCTCATCATCAATGGTTAAAGCGCCTTGATATACCGTGAGAGGAAAAAGAACACAAAAAATCGGTTTGTTAGCCCATTTATGCATTCCTTGTGATAAACTTAATTTTTGAAGTGTACAAAGCCCATGTTTATCGAGGAATGTGCATTTATCATTAATAATATTTGTTCCAACAGCAATACCGCTTTTAAAGTCATCATCTTTTTCAGGCGATTCAAACCATTCATCCACATTTTTACTTTGGCTTTCATCCATCATTCCAATAATCTCTTCTTTGATAGATAAAATTTTCTCATATTCATTATAATCAGCATACACACCATAGTTGCAGCATTCCCCGCCAACACAGCGGCAGGAAAACTTAAAAGTGAAAATCAATGGATCAATTTTGATTCCCTTAATAATTCTAAATTCATCCGCCACTAAAGATACTTCTCCACATCCGAAAATTTATCAATACATGAACACTTTATATTTGGATTAATTCTCTTAACTAATCCTTGCAGAACTTTTCCCGGACCAACTTCAAAAAATTCTTGAACTCCGTCAGAAATCATATTTGAGATTGTCTCCTCCCATCTAACGGGTGCTGTAACTTGCTCGTGCAATAAATCCTTTATTTCATTCTTATTAGTCACTGGTTTTGCCGTAACATTCGCATAAACCGGAAAACGAGCAAGGTAAATGGGAGTTTTATCTAATTCTTCCTTCAACTGATCTTTTGCAGACTGCATCAAAGGTGAATGAAAAGCTCCGCTGACAACAAGTTCCTTAACTAACTTTGCGCCTTTTGATTTACAAAGTTCCATTGCTTTTCTAACACCGCTTATGGAACCTGAAATTACAATTTGATCTGCAGAATTAAAATTTGCCGGTTGAACAATTCCTTCAGAGGATGCTTTTAAACAAGATTCGATCACAAGTTCTTTTGGTAAGCCGATTATTGCTGCAAGTGTTCCAGGATTGACAACTCCAGCATGCTGCATCGCTTTTCCTCTTGCTCTTACTAATTTAATTGCATCATAAAATTGAATTGCACCCGCACTAACCAAAGCAGAATATTCTCCTAAGGAATGACCAGCAGCTGCGGCTGGTGTTAATGTTCTAATAAGTGATGCTAAAATTACTGAATGCAGAAATATTGCAGGTTGTGTAAATTCAGTTTGCTTTAGCTGATCCTCTGGACCATTGAATAAAATGTACGAAAGATTAATTCCCAGAGCATCATCTGCTGTTTTTATCATTTCTTTAGCTTCGACGGAATTCTCATACAAGTCCTTAGCCATACCAACATACTGTGAACCTTGTCCGGGAAATAAAAATGCTATTTTAGTCACGATTAATTATTTGAAGATTTTATAAAATTTTATAGAATTAATCCATTGCCCAAACCAAATAAGAAGCACCCCATGTATAACCTGCACCAAATGCCGCCAAAATAATTTTATCGCCCTTTCTCATTTTTCCTGCACGATAATATTCTACCAGACAAGATGGAATTGTAGCAGCAGTGGTATTCCCATACTTTTGAATATTTATCATCACCTTATCTTTTGAGATTCCCATTCTCTCAGCAGTAGCATCAATTATTCTCAAATTAGCTTGATGCGGAACCAGATATGCAATGTCCTCTGATTTGAGATTATTCTTTTGCATAATCTCGTATGAAACATCTGCCATACCTTTAACCGCCACTTTGAAAACGGCTTTTCCATCCTGATAAATTACATGCATGTTTTTATCAACAGTCTCATGCGTTGGAGGATTCAAACTTCCCCCGCCTTTCATATACAAAGCTTCTCTGCCCGAACCATCAACTCGTAAGATGGAATCTTGAAGTCCATAATTCAAATCTTCAGTGGGTTCCAATAGAACAGCGGCCGCACCATCACCAAACAGAATACAATTATTCCTGTTTGAATAATCAGTAATTGAAGTCATTTTATCAGCACCAATTACCATAATTTTTTTTGCACGACCACTTTCTATCAACGCACAACCCGTATGATATGCAAAAAGAAATCCTGAACACGCTGCGGAATAGTCAAATCCCCATGCATTTTTAGCTCCAATATTATCCTGGACTAAACATGCTGTGGCAGGGAAAAACATATCGGGAGTAACAGTTGCCACAATTATTACATCAATTTCTTCTGGTGATAAATTTTTAGTTCTCAGCAAGTCCTCTGCTGCTTTGGTAGCGAGATCACTTGTTGCACCATTTTCAATCATTCGTCTTTCAGTAATTCCTGTTCTGGTTCTAATCCATTCATCACTTGTGTCAATAATTTTTTCAAAGTAGGCATTATCAAGTACTTTATCAGGAAAATACATTCCTAAACCATTGATGACAGCGTGATATTTCTTATTTTTTGTCATTTAATTTATTCTTAAACTGTTAAACTTGCGTATTCTTTTAATGAATTCTCAATCTTTACATTAAGATTCTTTTTATACATATCGTAGGCACGGAATACCATATTTTTTATTGCCTTGGGGGAACTCGAGCCATGACCGATTATACTAATTCCGTTAACCCCTAATAAAGGAACACCGCCATGTTCTTGATAATCCAAATCTTTAAGAGCTTTTTTTAAGGTTTCTTTAAATAATCCGATTTTAATTTTATCAATTAAATTTTTATTGGCTGTTTTTTTAAGTAAGTGCTTTAATAGTTTTGGCACTGACTCACCAAATTTTAATAAAATATTTCCGATAAAACCATCGCAAACCACGACATCAACTTTGCCTGTTAAAATATCTCTTCCTTCAACATTTCCAATAAAATTTAAGTGAGATTCCTTCAATAATTTGAATGCCGCAGTAGTTACCTCATTGCCTTTGCTCTCTTCTTCTCCCATACTCAGAATTCCGACTTTAGGATTTGATACGCCACCTAATTCTTTAGCGTAAATAGTTCCCATCACCGCGTATTCAAAAAGATGATTAGGTTTAGCATCTTTTCCAGCACCAACATCAAAAACAAAACAAGTTCCATTCGTACTTGGAAATTCTGCTCCGATTGTCGGTCTGCCAACATTTGGAATTCTTCCCATAATCAACGTGGAAGCTGCCATCATTGCTCCGGTATTTCCTGCACTAACAAAAGCATGGGCTTTTTTCTCTTTAACAAATCTAGCTCCTATAACAATGGATGAATTTGGTTTTTTCTTGATTGCATCCGTTGGGGAGTCACTCATTTCAATAATTTCTTCTGCATTTATAATCATGGAACTATCGAAGTTAAGATTCTTATCGGCTATCACTTTTAATATTTCTTTTTCTTTTCCAACTAAAAAAAGATCGAAACCCGGATTCTGCATTGAAGCTTCAATCGCACCTACAACGGCGTTTTGCGGAGCATAATCACCGCCCATTGCATCAACAATAATTTTACAACGCTCAGAATTATCCATTAAAAGTGAGAGGTAATTTAGCTTTTGGGTATGAACATAGATTTTTCGTTATAATAACCGCAGGAAGGACAAGCACGATGAGTCATTTTTACTTCGCCACAGTTTCCACACACACCCATTGATGGAGCGTGTGCTTTATAGTGAGTTCTCCGTTTAGCTGTTCTGCTCTTTGACATTCGTCGTTTTGGATTTGGCATTTTATTCCTATTATTTAATTAGTGTCAATTTTATTTTTTAAATCTTGTAACGGCAGCCATCTTGCATCAACAATATGCTTTTTACAATCACAACTGCCTTCATTTAAATTTTTTCCGCATTCTGGACATAAACCCTTGCATTCATCCTTACATAATTTTTTCATAGGTACAGCAAGTAATGCATAATCATGGATATCATCATCTAAAACTATTTCTGATGCATCTACCGGTAAATAAGTTACATTCAGTGGTTCGTCGCCCTCATCAGGGTTATTTCCGAACAGATAAACTGTCCGATATTTAGTTTCTAGTGTAGTATTGAAATCAGAAGTACATCTATCACATTCAAAGTGTGCATTTAACAGCAATTCTGTCTCTAAAACTATTTGATTATGCAGTTTTTGAAGACTTACGTTAATGCTTACCTTGTTGATGAACGGTTCTTCTAACCCTAAACTTTCAAGTGACTCATCCACATTATAAAGATGAGTTCCCTCTTTGAGGTTATTTATCTTGATTACCATCAAAAATTCCAAAAAACGTGCGGAAATATAGAGTTTCTGAGTCTGAGAATCAACATTCTGAAGTAGCAAATATTGATGAAAAATCTTTTCAAATCGGAGGGATTTAGTCTTTTCAAAGATTATATTTTGATAAAATTATTTAGAGATTTACCTATATTCACTATATGATTTTTTCTTTGAAAATTAAGCTAATCAGGAATGATAATACTTTTTTCGATTCTTGCAGCTGTAATTCCAATGCTTGCTTACCTATTCCTAATTTGGAAGTTTGATAGATACGACCGCGAACCGGCGGGTTTAATTCTGCTTAATTATTTTTGGGGTGCATTCTCTGCAATTATTCTAACATTGATATTCAGCAGTCTAATTCATTTACTCATTTCTACTTTGATTATTGATGAAGAGATGATAGATTATTTAGGTACAATTCTAACCGCACCAGTTGTTGAAGAAATTACAAAAGGATTATTCCTGCTAATTATGATTCAAAATAAAAAGTTCGATAACATCACAGACGGAATCGTCTACGGTGGTGCTATCGGTCTAGGATTTGGGATGACAGAAAACTTTTTTTACTTTTTGGCTAATAGCGGCGCATTCGGCACATGGATATTTATTGTGGTAATTCGAACTTTTTTTTCAGCTGTGATGCATTGTGTTGCAACCGGAATTTTAGGAGCATTTTTAGGTTATGCTAAATTCAAAAACATGTCATGGAAGATTATATTCGGCTTAGCTGGATTGTTTATTGCAATGATGATTCATTCAGCTTGGAATTCGTTTGTTAGTTTTGAATCAACTGCATGGGTTGGATTGGTTTTTATGATTGTTACGATAATGATATTTATTTTAGTTTTTAGCATTTCGGTTAGCAACGAGAAAAAAATTATTTTCTTAGAATTATATGAAGAATCTCAGAATGGCTTAATACCTTCTGAGCATTTGCATATTCTAAATTCATCAAGAAGAAATAAATTTGGATGGGTTGATGAAGGCATTCGCAAATTATATATTTCAACTGCAATTGGATTAGCTTTCAGGAAAATGCAGCATAAAAATTCAATAGGACCATCCAAAAATTATTATGAAGCAGAAGTTGATAAACTTCGAAAAACAATAGCAATTTTACTTGGTAAAATCTAAAATGAAATCAATCGGAATTTACGGCGGCACGTTTGATCCAATACATCTTGGGCATTTAATTACAGCACAAGCCGTTTGTGAGATGAGAAATCTTGATAAAATTATTTTTATTCCCAGTTTTATTTCACCTCACAAAACTGATAGAATTTCTTCTTCACCACGGCATAGAATCAATATGCTGAAATTGGCAATAAATGATATTCCATATTTTGATTATTCTGATGTTGAAATCAAGAAAAAGGATATCTCTTACTCCATTGATACAATTCAATCGCTCAAACCTGTTTACGAAAATATTGAGCTGATAATTGGCTATGATAATCTGATAACTTTTGATACCTGGAAAGAGCCGGTTAAAATTTTGGAGCTTGTTAATCTTATTGTGATGAGAAGAAATGTTAAACAAGAAATATTTCAGCGAAAAAAATATTTTGATAAAGTAATATTCGTTGATACACCTCTCATTGAAATTTATGGGACGGATATAAGAGAACGAGTAAGAAACAATATGAATATCAACTTTCTTGTTCCTCAAAAAGTGATGGCATATATTTACAAACATAATTTGTATAAGGATTAATCGGAATGAAAATATTAGTTACTGGAGGCGCTGGTTTCATCGCTTCGCATATTACTGATGCATACATAAATGAAGGACACCAAGTTTTCATTCTAGATAACTTACAAACCGGATTTGAGAAGAATATAAATCCTAAAGCAGTATTTATTAAAAAAGATATTATTGATAAATCACTGTCGGAACTTTTTGAGAAAGAAAAATTCGATATTGTAAACCATCATGCTGCTCAAATGGATGTTCGCAAATCTGTAGCAGATCCTTCCTTTGATGCTACTACAAATATTCTTGGCACAATAAATCTGCTTCAAAATTGCATTAAAACTGGTGTTAAAAAGTTTATGTTTGCTTCAACCGGCGGTGCAGTTTATGGTGAGCAAGAATATTTCCCTGCTGATGAAAATCATCCCACACAGCCATTATCGCCTTATGGAATTTCAAAGCTAACCGTCGAAAAATATTTGTTCTTCTACTATGCTCAACATAAACTAAAATATACTATTCTCCGTTATGCAAACATTTATGGACCACGCCAAAACTCTATGGGTGAAGCTGGTGTTGTTGCAATCTTCTCAACCAAACTTCTTAAAGGTGAACAGCCGACAATTAACGGAACCGGTGAACAAACACGAGATTATGTATTTGTCGGTGATGTCGTAAAAGCAAACGTATTGACTATAAAAGATGATTCATGCGACATTTATAATATCGGAACCGGAATTGAAACCAATGTTAATGTTCTTTACAAAACTTTGAACAATATAATTGGCAAAGGGCAGCAAGAAAAACACGGAGCTGCTGCTCCCGGAGAACAATTGCGAAGTGTCATTTCATCAGATAAAATTTTCAAAAAGTTCAATTGGCGTCCTTCTACCGTGTTAGCTGATGGATTAAAGAAAACAGTTGATTTTTTCAAATCAGAACTGAAAATCTCTTAATTTAATTTGAGCAGAATGGTTAGCGAAAAATTAATTAATGGATTACTTACAAATGACAGAAGATCAATTTCAAGGTGTATTTCACTAACCGAAAATGATGAAAACGAAGCATCTGAAATCTTAAAGAAGATATCTAATAAAATTGGCAAAGCTTATCGGATCGGTATTACTGGTCCTCCTGGTGCGGGTAAAAGTACAATCACAAATCAATTAACAAAATTACTACGATCAAAAAAATATAAGGTAGGTATTATTGCTGTTGACCCAACAAGTCCATTTACCGGTGGTGCTTTACTCGGCGATAGAGTTCGTATGACTGAAATAGGAAACGATGAAGGTGTTTTTATTAGAAGCATGGCAACTCGCGGAAGTTTGGGCGGGTTAAGTAAAAAAGCTGTTGATGCTGCAGACATTTTAGATGCATCGGGTTTTGATTTTATAATTATGGAAACTGTTGGGGTTGGTCAATCTGAGCTTGATATTGCCCAAAATGCCGATACAACAATTGTTGTTTTAGTTCCTGAATCCGGTGATTCGGTTCAAGCAATGAAAGCCGGATTGATGGAAATAGCCGACTTTTTTGTTCTCAATAAAAGCGATCGCCCCGGAGCGCAGCAAGCATTTACGGCGCTTAAAACCATTCTGATGATGAGAGAGCATAACGAAACATCATGGCTGCCTAATATTATTAAAACAGTCGCATCTGAAGGAAAAGGCATAAAAGATATTCTTGAAGAAGTAAATCGCCACCATGATTTTATGGTTGATTCAGATTTATTTTATTTTAAAAGACAGAAACAAGCAAAAGTTAGAATTAAAGATATTGTCGAAGATAAATTGAAGAAAAAATTATGGAATTCATCAATTGAAGAAACACTGGATTCATCATTAGAAAAGGTTGTATTGGGCAATTTATCACCATACCATATTGCGGAAAATATTTTAGAAAAATTTAAGAAACTTATTCACTAAAAAATTTATACACATTAGGAAAGATTAATGGAAGCATCCTCAACCTCATTCACAATGGAATTCACAGAAAATCAAACTATAATCAAAAACACAATAAAAGAATTCGCTGAAAAAAACATTAAACCGTACATAATGCAGTTTGACGAGTCACAGCAATTTCCGATGCACATTATGCATCAGCTTGGCGAATTAGGATTTCTCGGAATTTTGGTTTCAGAAGAATTTGGCGGTGCTGGTTTGGGCTACATTGAGTACGCTTCAATCGTCGAGGAATTGGCAAAAGTTGATCCATCCATTTCCCTTTCGGTTGCAGCACATAATGGACTTTGTACAAATCATATCTACCAGTTCGCAAATACAGAACAAAAGAAAAGATATCTTCCCGACCTTACATCGGGCAAAAAAGTCGGTGCTTGGGGATTAACAGAAAGTTCTTCCGGCAGTGATGCAGCTGGATTAAAAACTACCGCACAGAAGATCGGTAATAAATATATTTTAAACGGAAGTAAAACATTTATTACTCATGGCACTGTTGGTGAAACTGCTGTGGTTATGGCTATCACGGATATCAACGCGAGCAAAAAAGGAATTTCAGCTTTCATTTTGGAAAAAGGAATGAAAGGATTTATCGTTGGGAAAAAAGAAAACAAACTCGGAATGAGAGCAAGCGATACGACTCAGCTTGCGTTTGATAATTGTGAAGTGCCAGCCGAAAATCTTTTGGGTAAAGAAGGAGACGGATTTATTCAAGCAATGAAAATTTTGGAGGGGGGAAGAATTTCAATTGCGGCTTTAAGTGTAGGATTGGCTCAAGGTTGTCTTGATGCTTGCATTAAATACTCAAAGGAAAGAAAACAATTCGGTAGGAGTTTAAGTGAATTTCAAGCTACACAATTCAAATTATCTCAAATGGCTACCAATATTGAAGCTGCGAGATTGCTGACATATAAAGCCGCAGCATTGAAAGATCAGAATAAACCAATTACGAGAGAAGCTGCAATGGCTAAACTGTTTGCAAGTGAAATAGCAGAAAAATGTGCAAGTGAAGCAGTCCAAATTTTTGGTGGTTATGGCTACATAAAAGAATATCCTGTGGAAAAATTTTATCGTGATGTTAAGCTTCTTACGATTGGTGAAGGTACTTCTGAAATTCAAAGAATTGTAATTGCAAGAGATTATTTGAAGTAAAATGCCTCACCCCGACCCTCTCCAAAGGAGAGGGTAAAACATTTTATAAAAACAGAATTATCAATAAAATATTTATTTGTAATGAAGAAAATCGGTAATCCAATTAAAGAAAATGAATCCTTTCTAAAGCGAGAAGATTATCAGAAAGAACTGCTGAGAAAACTTGATGGACTTAAAAATAAAATAAAGCTGGGAGGCGGGCAGAAAGCTATTGAGAAACACAAAGCTAAAGGAAAGCTAACAGCTCGTGAACGTATAAAAAGACTTGTGGATAATGAAAAAAGTTTCTTTGAGCTTGGATTATTCACGGCTCATGGGATGTATGAAGAATATGGCGGAGCACCATCTTCCGGAACAATTTTTGGAATTGGAAAAATAAATGGGAAGAATCATGTGATTGTGGCGAATGATGCTACCGTAAAAGCCGGTGCTTGGTTTCCAATCACTGCAAAGAAAAATCTGCGTGCTCAAGAAATTGCAATAGAAAATCATCTTCCGATAATTTATTTGGTTGATAGCGCGGGAGTTTTCCTTCCGCTTCAAGATGAAATTTTTCCCGACAAAGAACACTTCGGAAGAATTTTCAGAAACAATGCAATTATGTCTTCAATGGGAATTCCACAGATAGCTGCGATTATGGGTCCATGTGTGGCAGGAGGTGCTTACCTTCCGATAATGTCCGACGAAGCATTAATTGTTGAGGGCGAAGGTTCAGTCTTTCTCGCAGGCGCGCATTTAGTAAAAGCAGCGATAGGAGAAGTAACAGATAATGAAAGTCTTGGCGGCGCAAAGGTACAATCAAACATTTCGGGTGTTACCGATTACATCATGAAAAATGATGAAGAATGCCTTGATCAAATTAGAAGTTTAGCTTCAAAATTTGGCGAAAGAAAGACAGCTGGATTTAATCGCGAACAAAGCAAGCCGCCATTGTATTCCCAAAAAGAAATTTATGGCATCCTTCCCGAAGATCCAATCAAGCAGTATGATATGTATGAATTGATTGCAAGAATTGTGGATAATTCAGAAATTGATGAATACAAAGCCGGATATGGAAAAACTATAACTACTGCCTATGCAAGAATTGACGGCTGGGCAGTTGGTATTGTTGCAAATCAAAGAAGCGTTGTAAAAACCGAACAAGGTGAAATGCAGATTGGCGGAGTGATTTATTCTGACTCTGCAGACAAAGCAACACGATTTATAATGAACTGTAATCAGAAAAAAATCCCATTATTGTTTCTTCAGGATGTAACGGGATTTATGGTCGGCAGTAAAGCAGAGCACGGCGGAATAATTAAAGATGGTGCAAAGATGGTGAATGCAGTTGCAAATTCAGTTGTACCAAAGTTTACAATTATTATTGGGAACAGCTTTGGTGCCGGTAACTATGCAATGTGCGGCAAAGCATACGATCCACGATTTATCTTTGCTTATCCAAACGCAAAAATTTCTGTAATGGGCGGAAATCAGGCAAGCAGTGTTTTGCTTGATATTAAACTTAAGCAGGTGGAAAAAAGTGGACATAAATTCAGTGAAGAAGAAAAGAAAAAGTTGCTTAATGATATTCTGAAATCTTATGATGAAAAAAGTAATCCAGTTTATGCTTCCGCAAGATTATGGATTGATGAGATAATTGATCCTGCAAAAACAAGAGAATGGATTTCTATGTGCATTGAGGTAGCGAATAATAATCCTGATATGCCCAAATTTAATCCAGGAGTGATTCAGACATGAATATAAATTCCATTTGATCAATTTAGTATGCAGTTCATTAATCGACATCTAATGACAACTTCCCAATTTTTGATATTTATACTATATTTCGATGAGTTAATATTTCAATCATTATGAATAAAGAATTGAAAAAAATAAGTGAGCTAATCATCGAAGATGTTGATCCAAGAAGAATAATACTATTTGGATCACGGGCTAAAGATAAATTTACCGATTCATCAGATTATGATTTAGCAATTGATTCGAAAAATATAAGCTTCAGAATTAAACGAAGATTAAAGGATAGAATTGAAGAAATTATCGGTCTTCGTAGTATTGACCTAGTTTTTCTTAAAGATGTTGATGTTGATTTCAAAAAAATTATTTTAGAAACTGGTAAGATAATTTATGAAAGATGAATTGAAGTATTCAATGTTGAAATTTCAAAAAGCATTAAAACAGCTTGAAGAAGGAGCGAAGCAAGCTAAAGATCAACTTGATAATGACGGAGTGATCCAGCGTTTTGAATTTACATTCGAACTTGCGTGGAAAACAATCAAACTGTTTTTAGTAAATGAAGGTATTATCACTAAGTCTCCCAAAGAAGCATTAAAGGAAGCTTTTAAGTTTGGTTTAATCAAAGATGAAGAATCTTTTTTGGATATGCTCTACGATAGAAACCAAGCATCCCATATTTATAGTGAAGAAATGTCCAGAGACATGGTTATTCGAATTAAGAACGAATATTTAACCGCACTTAAAAAATTATCTGAAGAACTAAAATCTCAATCAAAGAAATAATTTGAGGTTCATTTTCCTTTTTCTTATTGGCACTTCTTATTTCTTCCCTCAACAAAGTAAACTTTCAAAATCAGTAAATTTTATTTCAGGCTATATTGCATCCGATGAATTTATTGAGCTGAAAAATATTGCTAATGAATTAACTGCTGTTGATGCTATTTATCTGCAGGCGATTGATCATTCCAACAATGATTATTCTGAATCGTTGTTGGCTCTAACATTTGCAACTGTTCCGTACAAAGAAGTTCCCATTCAAATACCCTTAATTAAAATTATTCTTAATTATCCTTTAATATCAGCATCTGATTCAATCTTTAATTTAAAAAACCAAAATTTACCTCGTTATATTTTTTTTGACAGCTCAAATGATAGTTATGGAGATAAAGATAAACTTGCACATTTTTTTGGCAGCGCCTTCATTTCATTCTCTTCTAACATCTTTGATTTAGGAAATCCAATTGGTTATTTTGTAGAGGTTTTTGAGGAGTCTTTTAAAGTTCAATCATCAATTGATGAGAGAGATCTCATTACAAATAATTTGGGAAATATTTTCGGCAAATTATTGAAACAAAACAAAAGTATTTTGCCGTCTCAAATTATGATACTTAGGACAATATCTAATTTCATTTACAACATATGAATTCAATATTAATAGTAGACGACGAAAAAGAAATTTGCGAAAGCGTAAAAATGATCCTTGATTATGAAGGATATCAAACTGATTATTCTTTGCTGCCTTCAGAAGGATTAAACAAAATTGATTCTCAAAATTACTCCGCCCTTTTGCTGGATATTCAAATGCCGGAAATGAATGGTTTTGAGGTTCTCAAAAGAGTCAGAGAAAAGTATCTAAACATTTCAGTGATCATAATTACTGCGCACGGCAGTGTTGAGAATGCAATCAAAGCAACAAAGCTCGGAGCTTTCGATTTTATTGAAAAACCAATTGACCGCGATAAACTGCTTATAAGCGTAAGAAATGCAGTCGACCAGAATAAGCTATTGCTCGACAATGAAGAGATGAAGCGGACAATTTTTGGTGAAGGAAAAATTTTAGGTAAGAGTAAGGCGGTTCATGATATTCTTCAACTTATCGAAAAAGTTGCGCCTCTTGATACCAGAGTTTTAATAACAGGTGAAAATGGAACAGGTAAAGAGCTTGTGGCAAGAGCTATCCATAATAAAAGCTCAAGAAAAGATAAACCATTCATCGAGGTTAATTGTGCAGCTATCCCAAATGAACTAATTGAATCAGAACTATTTGGACATGAGAAAGGTTCATTTACAGGAGCAATGCAGCAGCGTATTGGAAAGTTTGAACTTGCTAACAGAGGTACAATTTTTCTTGATGAAATCGGAGATATGAGTCCTCAAGCTCAGGCTAAAGTCTTGCGAGTAATCGAGGATGGAAAACTTGAGAGAGTGGGCGGCACAAAAAAAATAGAAGTTGATGTGAGGATTATCTCCGCAACAAATAAAATCTTAGTTGAAGAAATCAGTAAAGAAAAGTTCAGGGAAGATTTATTTCATAGATTAAATGTTATTCCTCTGAATATACCACCACTTCGTGAAAGAGCAGAAGATATTCCAATTCTAGTTGGCCACTTTTCCAACGAGATCACTTCCAAGCATAAAAAATTACCCACAAGTTTTGACGAAGAAGCACTTAGGTATTTACAAAGTATGCCGTGGACAGGCAACGTCAGAGAACTCCGTAATGCCGTTGAACGTATTATCATTATTACGGATAAAAGATTAATTACAAAAAGGGATGTCGAATCTTTGTTTGTTATTGGCAAAGCTAACTTTACTGATTTGATTGATCAAAGCAATTCATTTCAAGAATTTAAGGAGAAAGCTGAGAAAGCATTCATACTCAAGCAGCTAAAAGCCAATGATTGGAACATTAGTAAGACTGCCGAAATACTTGATATTCAACGCAGTCATCTTTACAACAAAATGAAGAAATATGAAATTGAAAAGCAAGATTAATATGGGAAAAACAATCTTTTCAAAAATAATTAATAAAGAAATTCCTGCCGATATAGTGTATGAAAGTGATTCTGTCCTCGCTTTCAGAGATATTAGACCGCAAGCACCGGTTCATGTTCTTATAATCCCTAAAATTGAGATTCCAAAAGTAAGTGATTTGAAAGGTAAAGAGCACGCCTCACTGATTGGAGAAATGTTTGACGCAGCTAATAAAATTGCAAAGGATTTAGGAATATCTGAGGAAGGTTTTAGATTAGTTTTTAATTGTGGTCCAAATGGGGGGCAAGATGTTTATCATTTACATATGCATTTGTTAGGCGGCAGACAAATGAAATGGCCTCCGGGATAAAAAGTCTCATCCCCAGCCCTTCTCCAAAGGAGAAAGGTGATTTTGCGGGAGTGTAAATAATTTTGTGTAAATGGTTAAAGTAAACAATTAGCTAAGT
>CAZTJF010000025.1:0-53694 GCA_964613805.1 uncultured Ignavibacteriaceae bacterium
TAGAGCATCAGACTTCGGATCTGAGGGTTGAGGGTTCGAATCCTTCTGGGCGTACCAATTGTATTAGTTTGTAAAATCAAAGGTCAACTGGCTTTTGATTTTTTTTATTTTTAAGAAATATGATTTTTGACGAGTCAAAATATCGTTTTATGTCTGCTGCTTTGAGAGAAGCAGAAAAGGCAATCGAGCAAAACGAAGTTCCGATTGGAGCAGTGATAGTTCACGAAAATAAAATCATTGGCAGAGGTTTTAATCGAGTTGAAAAGTTAAATGATTCAACAGCTCATGCAGAAATTCTGGCTATCACTTCTGCCTCAAATCATCTTGAAAATTGGAGACTCTGCAACTGCGATTTATATGTGACTGTCGAACCATGCATAATGTGTGTCGGAGCAATCATGCTTTCGCGGATCAAAGGTATATATTTTGGAATTTTTGATCCAAAGTTCGGAGCATGTGGTTCCATTTACAATATTGCGCAAGAAAATAAGATGAATCATAAAGTCAAGGTTTATTCGGGATTGCTATCGGAAGAATGCCAGTCTCTCATGCAACATTTTTTTAGGCAGAAAAGAAAAATTGAATCAAACCCGAAACGATAATCCCTTCCTTTCTTGATAAAGATACTTAATAACAATATTTTTGAGTAACCAAATTATCGGAATAATTATGCGACTTATCTTGTTTGGTGCTCCAGGTGTTGGCAAAGGTACTCAAGCCAAAATATTATCGTTAAGATTGAACATCCCGCACATTTCAACAGGTGATATCCTGCGTGAAGCTTTTAAAGAAAAAACTCCGCTTGGAATTAAAGCTTATGAAATAATGAGTCGAGGCGAATTAGTTCCGGATGAAATCATGATCGGAATAATTGATGATACGCTGCAGCAGACACGCTGTAAGACTGGATTTATTCTGGATGGATTTCCACGCACCTTACCACAAGCTAAAGAACTTGAAAAACTATTGGCTGAGTTAAAACTTGATAATATTTTTTATGTCAATCTAACTGCTGACAGTGATGAAATTATTCGAAGGTTAACAAATCGAAGAGCTTGCAAGATATGTCAGAGCATCTTCACAGCAGCAGAGTTAGAGAACAAAGATAAATGCCCGGTTTGCAATACAACTGATAGTTTCTATCAGCGTGATGATGATAAAGAAGATGTCATAAGAAATAGATTAGAAGTATTTAAAAATACAACGCAGCCTGTTTTAGATTATTACGAACGAAGAGGAGTTTTGATTACGGTAGATGGATTAGGAGCCATTGACGACGTTACCACACACATTCTCACTTTGATTGAATCACAGCTCAAGTAAATCTACTCTTTCTTTTTCAAAACTGCTTTAATAGCTCTGCCATTTTCCAGCTTAATTATTTTCTGCTGATATTTTTTTACAATCTCATAATTATGAGTCGCAAAAATTACTGCAGTCCCTCTTGAGTTAATTTTGAAAAGCAGATCAACAATTTCACTTGAAGTTGTGGGGTCTAAATTTCCGGTAGGTTCATCCGCAAGAATTAAAGTTGGTTCATTAATTATACTTCGGGCAATTGCAATTCTTTGTTTTTCTCCTCCTGATAATTCTCTTGGAAAGCTGAATCTCCTATGCAGCAAACCGACATCGGTTAATGCCGATGCAATTTTTCTCTTTATTTCATTACGCGAAGTATTGGTTGCTTGAAGAACAAAGGAAAGATTATCATAAATGTTTCTGTCATTCAACAATTTAAAATCTTGAAAGATAATTCCGAGTTTTCTTCTCAAAAATGGCAGTTCACTCGATTTAATTGTCTTAGAATTAAAATTTTCAAACTGAACTTCACCCGAAAAAGGCAGTAAGTTAAAATATATCAGCTGCAATAATGTGCTTTTACCTGATCCGCTTTTTCCTATTAAAAAAATAAATTCACCTTTTTCAACCGTTAGGTTCAAATCATTGAAGACTGGTTGACCTGGATAGCTAAAATCAACATTATTTAATGAAAGCATAATTATTTCTTCATTGCTATAAATTGAACACGTGCTGAACTTTCATTGCCATCTTTGTAAGTGAAAGCTTCAAAACATTCTCTGACAATTAGACCAGCCGAATTCATAAGTTCAAAATAAGTATCGAACGAATATATTTTTTGAATGTGCGCCTCCTTAAAAGTATTCCCATCCGGATATGTAATAAAAAACAAGTTACGATGTATTTTTGTTTTAGGATCGAAATCAGTTTCTTGTTGATATTTTACACCTTTATAGGTTCCTTTTCTTATAGCATCTTTTATGTGTCTATAACTATTTTTTTCAAGACTAACATCAAATGTAAATAATCCCTTTTGACTTAAAAGAATTACAATTTCCTTAAATAAACTGCTTAGATCTTTTTTAGTCACCAAATAGTTAACACTGTCGAACGCTGAAACAATCAGATCAAATTTGCATTTGAAAGGAATCATTTTCATGTCACAGCAAACTTTATTTAAATTGGATTTATTATCGCTCCTTAACATAGCCAATGAAATGTCTGTAGCAATGTAATTGAGATAATAATCAGAAAGAAAATTAGCTAATTGACAATTACCTGAAGCTAATTCCAAGATTCTTGGTTTTGCTCCAATAAAGTGACTCGTAATTGAATAGATATAATCCGCCCAATAATCATAACGAACTTTACGCATGATATGTGGATATATGTTTGCGACATTATCGTAAGGCAAACTTTGACCAATTTTATTCATCAATTTTTCTGTTCATTAAAATTCTTTTAGCATATTTATATGCTTCTACCATACTGGATTCGTCTGCCAGGCCCTTGCCTGCTATATCAAATGCAGTTCCGTGATCTGGTGAAGTTCTAATAATTGGCAGTCCAGCTGTAAAATTAACTCCTTTATTAAAATTCAAAAGTTTAAAAGAATTTAAGATTTGATCATGGTACATTCCGACAACCATGTCATAATTCAAATACATTTTCATGCCGAAAAATGCATCTGGTGAAAATGGACCAGTAAAATATTTCCGATTTGAATATTGTTTCATGAACGGAATGATTACCTTTTGCTCCTCATTTCCGATTAATCCACCTTCTCCAGAATGAGGATTCAATCCAAGGACAGCAATTTTAGGAACCTTGATCTTAAAATCATTCTGTAGTGTTTTAAAAATCAAACTAAATTTACTTTCGAGTAAATCTTCAGTTATTAGTTTTGATACTCGATTTATTGGACAGTGAATTGTAAGTAAAGCAGCTTTTAGTTTTTTTGATAAAAACATCATAGCAAAATTTTTAACTTTACTCCATGCGGCTAACATCTCTGTATGACCAGGATAATTAATTTCAGCAAGTGACAAAGCTGTTTTTGAGATAGGTGCAGTTATTATACAAGAGTTTAATGACTTAGAAGTAATAGTATAAGCGATTTGTAGCGCTTTAAAAGCAGCTTGCCCTGAATATTTTGTTGGTCTTCCGAATTCTCGTTTAAATTCTCCAAAGTCAATTATCGAAACAGAATCATCTGATGAATAATCTAATGAATTAATACTTTCGAAGTCGAACTGTGGATTGATTTTTTTTATTTCACTTAAAAAAACATTCGCAGGACAAATGAAAACAAATTTATGTTTGGATTTTTTTGCAATCCGATTTAATGTTTTTATGACTAATTCTGGACCTATACCGTTTATGTCACCACATGTACATACAAAAGTGTTCATTGAGCACTCTTCAAGTTAAATTCACCTATTCCCCTTTCATCTGAAAAAATAAATTTCTTCTGCTGTTTTATATAAATCCATGTTTCTTGAATTTTTCCATCCCGACTAGAACTTCGTTCGACTGAGTTCGGTTTTCCGAAAAGGATATAGATTTTAGCCCGATCGGTTTCTATTCCTTTTAAGCCGGAAATTGTTGGGAAATTTATATTACAATAATCAATTCTTTCATAATATTCGAACATTAATTCATTGTGCTCCGTTGATGGAGTAGGATCAGATTTTTTCCAAAATACATTTAGCAAGCTATCATAATTATTTCCACTTTTTAATATTCGAGTTATAGAATCATTGCTAATTATAAATTTTAGCAGTCTAATTGCATTTTCAGAATCTATCAAGGATTGTGGCTTATGGAGCCACTTTGCTATAAGCTTAAATGATTTTTTGCTTTGAAAAGTCTCAGTATCCGAAATAAGAAGTTCAACAAGTCCCTCTTTCATTCTTGAAGTAAGACCAATTAGATAGAAGTTGCTGGTATAGTTTACTTCTGGATTATTTTTAATTACAACTTTGTTATTACAATCTTCAAATGAAATTCTTGCAACTTCGGTTTTATCAATTGAGCCATTAAATATGGTATCTTTCCTACTGATAATCTTCACAAATGCTTTTGTAAGAGTAGTATCAGTTGAGGGAATTAAAATGTCATATGAATTATTATCAAAAGGAATATAATTACCAAAATTGGTTGCAGCTCTTGAAGTGTCGTCTCTGCACATGACGGGTGTATTATTTAATAAAATGGGCGAAAGAAAATTTGAGGTATCACTTTTTTTGAATATTAGTGAGTCATCCTTCGTGAAGAATTCCTTTTGAGAATTATAATCATAAACTCTCATGTTCAATTTTATACTTTTGGTTTCAAGTTTGAAATCAATCATTCCTTCAACATAAAGAGATGGATTTACTGTTGATTCGAAATCACTATAAGTAATATTTCTCTCTCTAATATGTCTTTGGATGAAGTTTGAATTTGAATCACTAACCTCCAAAGTAATTTGTATTCCGGCAGAATAAGAGTCTGCTTTTTTGATAAAAATTAGGTTGCTAACAGGAATTTTGTACAGGTAATAATAGTTTGAAATTGAATCTGTCGAAGGAAAAATATAAGCAGTGGTGAAGATGTTTTGACTAAACTTTTGACAAAAAATGGAAGTCGAAAAAAGTAAAACAAATAATAAAAGTGTTTTCCTCAAATTAGTTACACCGGTTTGAGTATTCAATTATCACTTTAGAAGAATCATTTTCTTAACTTGTGAAAATGACTCCGTCACTAATTTGTAGAAATATATTCCGCTGGATAAATTATTTCCGCTGAAGGCAACTTCATATTTGCCAGGATTCTTGAAGTCATTCACCAATTCAATTATTTCATTTCCAAGTATATCAAATACCTTCAGTTCAACTTTTTCTTTGCTAGCAATCTCGTATTTAATCTTTGTTGTAGGATTGAATGGATTTGGAAAGTTTTGGCTGAGTGAAAATATTTCGGGCACAAAATTATCATCTTCAATTCCTGAAGGTGGAATTAATCCGAAATATTTTAATGCAGCTGTCATAACATTGCTTCTTTCAGCTGCAAGATTGATTGTCTCAAACGAAAAAGCAAGGTAAACTAATTGCCCTTCATTTGGTGAATTATTAAAACTTCCACTATAAGCTATTCCAGCAGTGGAAACAACGTTATACCTAAGAATTGGAATACTACCGCCAATTGTGTCTATGATATCAGGATAATCTTCAAGATATGGCGAACCATTACTCACAATTCCAAAACCAAAACCTAATCCAGCAAATGCTGTTGAATCTATACCAGTAATGCCATAGATGTTTGCATCGTCGGCAACAAACTTAGCTTTAAGATAAGTTCTGAGAAATTGTGTTTGTTGAGGTGTAGCTGAAGAAGCACCTTCAAGATCCCAAGCAATTTCAGAACCCGATACGAATAACTTCCCTCCATTTTCCAAGAAGGCAGAAACTTTTGTTCTTTCAATGTTAGAAAAAGTTTGATCTGAAGTGGATTCATCTCCGAGAATCCAAATAACTAATTCGTAATCATTCAAATTAACATTTTCGTTTATTATCTGATCATTTGAGCAGCTTTCAAAACTTAAACTAAATGCTTTTGCATGAGATACAACAAAATCGTGATAAGGATTCGCCCAGCTGCCCGAACCGCCAAATCTATCAAACCCATCAACTATCAAAATTTTCTTGTTGTCATTAAGCATTCTGATTCCATAAACATCAGATTGAGAACTTATATTTGTGATTGCAGCACTATCCACAGCATTAAGCTTTAGAAACAAAGGATTAGCTTGATTATAAAAATAGGTTTTAGAACTCATTGAGGATGTTAAAATGTTTTCGTTATCTCTTAGTAAATAATTTATCCCATCAATACTGTAATAAAGACGATATCCTTTAAGATCAGCATCCGTTGGAGGTATCCAGGATATGGTAAAATAATTAGTCGAATCTTTCTTAACAGATTTTAGAACTGGTGCAGCCGGGGGAATTAAATCAATGTCTGTTGTTGTAACTGGAACATAAACTGTATCAACATTTCCACGAGTGTCTTCCGTATAAATCATTACGACATAATTGCCGAATGCAAAGTCATTCACATTCCAATAATTATTGGTCACAACTTGGGTGGATGCAACATTTGATGAACCCATTCCATTTGTGACATTATAAACATGCTTACTTGTGTTCGATTCGGGCTGATAATAATTTACATTTACATAATCGTCACCGGGTTTATTGTAATACGTGTATCTTAATCCATTATCTGGCGGAGCATAGATAACTTGATGTAAATCTGCAGAAAGAATTTTATAACTCAATTTATAAGTTCCATTATTTGAGCCTGCAGAACCGCCAACACTGTTAACTTCCTCAACATGAACAACAATATCAACTTTACTTCCAAGTGCCGATGGTGATAACTGAGTGGTTGAGTTATCTAAGAAAAATTTAACATACCGTATGTTTGGTTTCCAAAAATCCTCATAAATGGTCAAACCGCCTCCAGGTCTTAGAGCATTGAGATGTGAAGTACTTAAAGATCCGCCCAAGCGATAATCAATGAGGTGAACGTGATCAATTGCGACAGTAGAAATCTGCTGTCCTTCAACTACTTGCTGCCCAATAGATACAATTGGTCTAGTGTGGTAATAGGTAATATTTTTCGATAACCCGTTGATTTGCGAAGTTACGCGAACATAAGAATCATATCCTGTTCCACCATCATCATACGCAACTGCAACCGTACCGGGAAGAACTGCTAAAATAGGAGTTCCTGCTGCACCAGACATGTCAGTCCCGTTGTGATAATGTCCAGCCGCACTTGTGCTTCTATACTCGGCAAATGTACCGCCAATTGTTCTCGCAGTTGTCATCGGAGAGTAGGGCCACTTGTATTTAATCGTATCCGTTTGAGCTGAAATAAAATTGCAGAATGAAAGTATTATAATTATTAGGAGAGAACTTGTTTTACTATGCGATAGCATCTTTAACTATTCATATTAGTAAGGAAGTCCTTATTGGTTTTCGTTCCTCTCATTTTATCAAGGAGGAATTCCATTGCTTCCACAGGAGTGAAGTCACTTAATATTTTTCTAAGAATCCAAATCTTTGCAAGATCGTCTTCCTTCAATAACAATTCTTCTCTTCTCGTACCGGTTCTATTAACGTCAATTGCAGGGAAAATTCTTCTGTCACTAAGATCACGATTAAGCAGCAGTTCCATATTTCCTGTTCCTTTGAATTCTTCAAATATAACATCATCCATTCTACTGCCTGTATCAATCAAAGCAGTTGCAATGATTGTTAAGCTTCCGCCGTCTTCTGTATTTCTGGCAGCCCCAAAAAATCTTTTCGGTTTGTGAAGTGCATTTGAATCAACACCACCAGACAGAATTCTACCGCTATGCGGAACGACGATGTTATGAGCGCGAGCTAATCTGGTAATACTATCCAAAAGAATTACGACATCTTCTTTTGCTTCAACCATTCTTTTGGCTTTTTCAATAACCATATCTGCAACCTGAACGTGTCTGTCTGCCGGCTCATCAAAAGTAGAACTGATGACTTCTGCTTTAACCGATCGTTCCATATCTGTCACTTCTTCGGGACGTTCATCAATCAGCAAAATAATCATTTTAATTTCGGGATGATTTCTTGTAATTGAATTTGCAATCTTCTGAAGTAAAATTGTTTTTCCACTTTTAGGAGGTGATACTATCAATCCCCTCTGCCCTTTTCCAATTGGAGACAATAAATCCATAATACGCATCGAATATTCACCAGGTGCTGATTCAAGAGCTAATTTTTTGGTAGGATAAACCGGAGTAAGGTTATCAAATAAAGTTCTTTCACGAATTGCTTCGGGATCTAAGTTGTTAACCGCTTCAACTCGAAGCAATGCGAAGAATCTTTCCCCTTCTTTAGGAGGACGAACTTGACCGCTTACGTAATCACCAGTCCTTAAGCTAAACTTTTTTATCTGAGATGGTGAAACATAAATATCATCAGGAGAAGGCAGATAGTTGTAATCCGATGATCGAAGGAAGCCATATCCATCAGGCAAGACTTCAAGCACACCTTTCGAAAAAGTCAATCCATCCTTGGCTGTTTGAGCTTCAAGAATTTTGAAGATGAGTTCCTGTTTTCGTAAATCGCTGTAGCCAGAGATATTTAAATCTTTAGCTATTGTATTCAGTTCAACGATTTTTTTTGACTTAAGTTCAGAAATGTCCATTGGCATGGTGCGGTCCTAATTATTTGTTGTTAATTGAAAATGATAATAAGCTTGTTATACTTAATCACAAGTATATCCAGGAATTGTTAATTTTTTTTGAGGTAAATCTAATTTTTTATTCTATTTAATGATTTATACATGAAAGGTATAAGAGGAACACTTGAAACATAAGTCAATTTTAAAATAATGTCAAGAGACCTTTAATTTTTCTAACTCCGATTTAACCACCCCTAAAAGATACATACTTCCTAAAACTACCAGACATTTTGACGAATCCTCCTCCTTAAAGTTGGTAACAAACTCACCAGGTCTGTCAATTTTACCAACCTTCAAATTTATTTCCTTTGCAATTTCTTCCAAGTCGGAAATTTTAGCTGCTCGTTCATAATCTATTGTAGTAACCAAAATATCATCAAAAGATGCTTTTAATGAAAGCAGCATTTCTTGTATTGATTTATCTTTCATCACTCCAAATAACAAAGTGGAATGTGAATATTTTGTTTTACTTCGATTAAACTCGGCTAAGAAATTGGATATACCTTCAGAATTATGCGCAGAATCTAAAATAATATCTGGTTTGATATTAAGGAACTCATAACGACCTTGAAATCCTATGTTTTTGACAACATTTTTTATGCTGTGCTGTATAACCCTAAAATTGTTATAGTCTAACGTTTTAGACACAACTAATGCAGCAAGAGCAGCATTATATTTCTGATATTTACCTTTCAACGGCATTGTCCACTCATCTAATTCCAATTCTTCAGTATAAAGTTTTACGGTATCATTTTTTTCAACTATGTAATCTTCCAACTTGAATAACTCACTTTTCATCTCATCGCATTTTTGCTCGATCACTTCCTCTGCTTTTTCATTCAATTTACCTATAAAGACTTTTGAATTTTCCTTAATGATACCGGCTTTTTCTCCGGCAACCTTCTTAATCGTATCTCCAAGGATTTCAGTGTGTTCTAAACTTATAGATGTTATAATTGCTGCAATGGGATTGATGAGATTAGTTGCATCTAATCTTCCGCCTAAACCGGTTTCGATAATTGCGTAATCAACCTTTTCCTCATAAAAATACTGAAAAGCCAATGCAGTAGTCGCCTCAAAAAAAGTTAGCTTGAACAAATCAATATTTCTTCCATAAATATCTATAAACTTTGCAATTCTCTCATCAGGTATTTCTTTACCATTGATTTTTATTCTCTCGTTAAATCTTACAAAATGAGGCGATGTATATAAGCCCACTTTAAATTTCATTTCCTGTAAAATGCTTGCAATAAAAGCCGCGGTACTTCCCTTTCCATTTGAACCTGCAATATGAATAGTTTTAATTTTATTTTGCGGTTTGCCGAGCAGAGTTAAAAACGTTCTAATGTTTTCTAATCCGAGCTTAACACCAAACTTATGAAGTGAATATAATTTATTAAGAGATTTTTCTATATCCATTTTAGTTTTATAGGACAAATGAACCTGTTAATTCTGATATCTTACTTATATTATTTTCTATACAATAATTTTCAAGTTCAGAAATCATTTTTATTGGAGCAGTTGGATCAATAAAATTCAAAGTTCCAATTTGAATTGCAGATGCTCCAACAATCATAAACTCGATAACATCTTTCCAATTCATTATTCCACCGACTCCGATAATTGGTATGTCAACATTTCTTTTTATCTCCAGTACTTTAGCCAGAGCAATTGGTTTGATTGCGGGACCAGATAATCCTCCAAACACATTCTTAATTTTTGGTTTTCGGGTGTTTATATTAAAAGCAGTTCCTACTAAAGTGTTAATTGCTGAGACTGCATCTCCTCCTTCTTCTTTTACAACTTTTGCAAACTCAGAAATGTAAGAAACATTGGGAGATAATTTAACAATTATTGGTTTATTAGTAACTGCTTTTACTCTTTTAGTAATCTTTCCAACCGCAATGGGATCATTTCCAAATTGCAGTCCGCCTTCTTTAACATTGGGACAAGAGACATTAATCTCAAACGCTGTAATCGAATCTTCAGATGTTAATAATCTTGTACATTCAACATATTCTTCAATAGTGCTTGCGGCAATATTACAAATCAAAGGGACATTATATTTTTTTAAGAAAGGAATTTTTTCATTAAGAAATTCTTCCACACCAACATTCTGTAAACCGATTGCATTCAACATTCCAGCCGGTGTCTCAACTATTCTTTGCGGCGGATTTCCTTTTCTCGGTTTTAAGCTTAGCGACTTTGTGACGATACCGCCAATTTTACTCAAATCAATAAATTCTGAAATTTCATTTCCATATCCTACAGTTCCGCTTGCAAGGAGAATTGGATTACGAAATTTAAGTGAACCGACTTGTACAGATAAATCAACTTTGCTCATATTACAACATCCCGGACGTTGAACACGGGTCCGTCTTTACAAACTAAAAGATATTTATTGTTTTGGTCGGTCGCTTCAATTGGACAGCCCATACAAATTCCAAAACCACATGCCATAGCACATTCCGTTGATGCTTCGCATTCAATATTATTTTTAATTGCAAATTCTTTTAAAGCTCGAAGCATAACATTAGGTCCGCAAGAGAATATTTTAACTTTCGAATATTCAGAAGGACTTAAATTATTATGAAGTAATTCAACAACATTTCCTTTGAAACCAAGCGACCCGTCATCAGTTGAAATCAACACATTCTTCATACCATATTGGATAACATCATGACTCGTTTTTCCGCCTACAAAGCATTTTATTGTTTTCGATTCGCCAATTTTTTTTATTAAATAAGGAAAGGGTGCAGCACCTAAACCTCCTGCAACAATAACTGCCGTTTCAAAATTACCTTCCGGGTGAAATCCATTCCCAAGAGGACCAAGAATATCAATCGTATCCCCAATATGCTTTTTAGCAAGCAGCTTTGTCCCTTCACCTAAAATATTGAACATCAGGAAAAGCGAATCACCTTCTATGTCACAAACGCTGAAAGGTCTGCGAAGCAATGGGAAAACATTTTCCGAAACTCTTACATTAAGAAATTGTCCCGGTTGAATTGATCTTGCAATCTCGGGGCAATGAGCCTGTAAAAGGAAAATATTATTTTCTAATGTGATTAGCTTTTCTACGAGAGCGTTATAGATGAACACTGAGTTGTAGTACAAAAAAGTTAATGATTAAAACAGTAATTGATTTTTGATTGGAAGGAAACATCAATCCAAATTTTTAATTAAATCTAAGTAAAACTAATAATTTTTAAGATAATATCTATTTATCAAAATTTCATTTAACGACTTGCATTTTTTTCGTTTGTACAAAAGCACCTGCTCTCAACTTATAATAATAAATTCCGCTTGAAAGTTTTATGCCATCGAACTCAACTTCATAATTTCCTGCATCTTTCCATTCATTTATAATCGTGGCAACTTCATTGCCAAGTAAATCATAAACTTTAAGTGAAACATTGGTGGAACTGAATACTTGATACTGTATTCTCGTGGTAGGATTAAATGGATTTGGATAGTTCTGCATTAATGCAAACTTCGACGGCTTGTCACTCTCTTGCTCATCAGCTGAAACTAAAAGATTTAGCTTATAAGTATTTGAGGATTCTTGGGGAGTCTCGTTGTGTATCCTATCAAGTGATGTTACTACATAAGTAACAGACTGAATGTTTGCTGCAATCGTTTTTGTATCAAGATAACTTGTTGTATCATTATATGTAATTGCAAGAATGTTTCTCGGATCATTTATGTCTATTTGAGTTGAATCTTCAAACCGATAAATAATAAAATATTTTGCTGGGTTTACAGTTGGTTTATTCCATGTAACCAAAACTCCATTTGAATTTTTTACTGCTGATAAATTCGTCACCGGTGAAGGTGGAATTGAATCAAGCCATTTCATTACCGGTACTAATGCTGGATACTTAAACAAATTGGTCCTGAGTGAGTCTTGAATTCCTAACAGATTATTAGTTATTGATTTTGAGCTGAAAAAGTTCATCCCTTTAACAGCTTCAGTTGAGCGATTTAACCTAATTTGATTTGGCATTTCACTTGGATTAAGCCAGCCACTTGGACTGCTGCTTCCAATTTTATATGCTGCATTTCCAGTGTAAAAATGTTTACCAAAAAGATTGTTTGACCACCATGAAACAAGAACATCATAAGCAGCAATAGAATAACCGATATTCCAATATATTTGCGGATTAATGTAATCAAGCCAGCCCTCCTGCATCCATTTTCTTGAATCCGCATAAATGCCACTATAGGATTCAAATCCAGCTGTTGCAGATCCGAGCGGATCCGAAGATTGATTCTTCCAAATAGCAAAAGGACTAATACCAAACTTTACATACGGTTTAACTGCCTTAATGCTGTCACTTAACATTTGGATAAGAAGATTAACATTATTTCTTCTCCAATCATCTTTATTGGTAAAACCATTTGGATAATTTGCAAATGTTGCTGAATCTTGAAATACTATTCCTGTTTGAGGATAAGGATAGAAATAATCATCAAAGTGAACTCCGTCAATATCATATCTGCGAACAACATCCATGATAACACTCGTGACATAATTTCTTACTTGTGGTAAACCGGGATCTAGTAATTTTAAAGTGCCGTATTCTCTTATCCAATCCGGATGAAGTATCGAGACATGAGATGATGAAACGCTGCTGGTGTTTTTGTTAACCACAGCTCTATAAGGATTGAACCAAGCGTGGAATTCCATTCCACGTTTGTGAGTTTCATCAATCATAAAAATAAGTGGATCGTAAAAAGGATTTGGCGCAGCACCTTGAGTTCCTGTTAACCATTCAGACCATGGCTCAATTGAGCTTTGATAAAATGCATCGCACGAAGGACGTATTTGAGTTACTACTGCATTTAAACCATTTAACTTATGTTTGTTGAGAATAGTTATGTACTCCGAGCGTTGAGCAGAAGGAGTTAACGTTTTGCTTGAGGGCCAATCAATATTTGTAACAGTCGCAATCCAAACCGAACGGAATTCTCGTTTGGGCGGAATTGTTTGCGAAAATAGACTGGATAAAAATATTATACCAGCAATAAGAGATGTTAAAGATTTCATAATTTTGAAGGAAGTAATTTTTGTAATTCAAAATTAGCTGAATAATTGATTGAACTCAAGAACATAAAAGTGTTATGATTATTAGAAATAATTTTATTGATCCTCACAAAGCTAAAAACTATGAAAAATAGACCTTCTCATATCATTTCAATCAGTCAAGCATTGTTTGTAACATCTTTATGGTCAACATCTTTCATAATAATAAAATTGGGATTGATTGAAATTCCCCCGATAACTTTTGCCGGATTAAGATACTCATTAGCTTTATTATGTTTCATACCTTTTGTCTTTTTTAGACAAAAATACCTTGAAGAGATAAAACATCTTAATTCTACTCAATGGAAAAAATTGATTTTATTGGGACTCGTTTTCTACACTCTTACTCAAGGCACACAATTTTTGGGTTTGTCTCTGCTTCCTTCAGTTACTGTTAGCTTAATTTTAAACTTCACTCCAATAATCGTAGCCATCTTGGGATTATTTCTTTTAAATGAGAAGCCAACATTATTGCAATGGATTGGTACAATTTTGTTTTTAATAGGAATACTGACATACTTTTTACCGGTTTCACTTTGGGAAAATAAATTACTCGGATTGTTGATTATGTTCATTGGTGTTTTGGCAAATTCAATATCTGCAATAATCGGCAGAAGTGTAAACAGAAAAAAAGATATTAGTCCCTTTGTTGTAACCTTTGTCAGCATGGGAATTGGAGCAATGGTGTTATTGGTCGTCGGATTATTACTAAATGGGCTTCCAATTATCAGTACAAAAAATTGGCTGTTTATTATTTGGCTCGCTGTTGTAAATACGGCTTTAGCTTTTACTATTTGGAATTTAACTTTAAGATCTTTGACAGCGATGGAGTCAAGTATTATAAACGGAACAATGTTGATTCAGATTGCAATTTTAGCATGGGTTTTTCTTGATGAAAAAATCACTCTTCAAGAAGGAATAGGTATGTTTATTGCAGCAATTGGCGCTGTTCTAGTTCAAATAAAGAGAACAGAAATTAGAATTAATACAACATTGAAAAAATTATAGGAGCTATAAAAATGAAAAAACTAAGTAAATATTTTTTTGAAGGACTGATCGTCATTGTCCCAATTGCTGTGACAATATATTTAATTTATATCACATTCATGTGGATAGATGGTTTCTTTAATTTCAAATATCCGGGAATTGGATTTTTGATTATTCTGATAAGCATTACAATTGTTGGAGCAATAACATCTAATTTTTTTACAAAGGGACTTGTAACACTATTGAATAATCTGTTGAACCGCTTACCGCTTATAAAATTTATTTACATGTCCATTAAAGATTTAACCGAAGCATTATTTGGTGAACGCAAAAAGTTTAATCAGCCGGTGTCTGTAAAATTATCAAGTGACGATGGAGTGGAATTGCTCGGCTTTTTAACTGAAGAGAACACCGATTTCCTCGGCGAAAGGGACAAAGTTGCAGTTTACATTCCACAAGCATATAACTTTGCTGGAAATTTAATTTTGGTTCCTAGAGAAAATGTGAAGAAACTAAACGTAGGCGCAAAAGAAATGATGACTTTTATTGTTTCTGGAGGATTGAGTACGAGTAAGTGGTGATGTTGTATAAATAAAAAAACTTTTTGTGGATTTAATCGAAAGATAAACCGACCGTGAAATAAGTTAGAAATGATAGTTTATTCAAAGATGTGAGCGGTGCGTGAAAACCGCTTTCGAATTCAAGACAAGTTTTTTCTCCAAGTCTAATTAAATAAAATCCATTTACGCCTGTAAACGGAATTACCCCAAATGAACTAGGAAAGTAAATAAACGCAAGTCCTCCACTAAGTGCCAAAAATAAGTTTTTGTGCAATCGTAATTCGGGACCAACTTTGAAATAAGGTAATGGATACACTGAGAACGCATTTCTTGTATTAGGAGTTTTATCAGCAATGAGCAATGCATTCAAGCCAAACTCAAATGCTCCTTTTAATTTAAAAGACGAGGAGAATTTATCGAAGTCACTAGATCTATAGCTAATATTTAAAAATGGATGGTTAATCTCGAAGGTAACTTCTTCAGATAATACACTAACGAATCCACCACTTATTCTAAATCTTGATAGAAGAAAGGATTTATCTTTTCCAATTTGAGGATATATTGTTTGAATTGCCCCAAATAAAAATGTCACACATATTAATTGGACTCTGGTCATTACAAATAAGTAGCAGTTTTAGTATGCTAAGTTTTGGAAAATGAAATAAACTAAGTTCATATTCAATACCTATCCAGCTTAAACTTCTCACCAAGGTAAAGCTTACGTACTTCAGCATCTTCTGCAAGTGTTTTTGCATCACCAGATTTGAAGATTACTCCGTTTATTAAAATATATCCTTTATCAACAATGCTTAATGTTTCATGCACATTATGATCGGTAATTAAAACTCCAATTCCCCTATTCTTAAGGTTTGCAACAATTTTCATAATGTCTTCAACCGCTATCGGATCAACTCCGGCAAATGGTTCATCAAGCAGAATAAAATTTGGATCTGTTGCAAGTGAACGGGCAATTTCAGTTCTTCTCCTTTCGCCGCCGCTTAGCTGATAACCCATGCTTTTACGGATTTGCGTAATACCTAAATCCTCTAAAAGCTGATTGCATTTTTCCAATCTCTCTTTTTTCGACAAATCAACCATTTCCAAAACAGCTAAAAGATTATCTTCAACTGAGAGACGCCTGAAAATAGATGCTTCCTGAGGAAGATATCCGATTCCCATTCTTGCTCGTTTATACATTGGAACATTGGTAATATCTTTATCATCAAGAAAAACATTTCCTTTGTTTGGTCTTATCATACCAACTATCATATAAAATGTAGTTGTTTTACCCGCTCCATTTGGACCAAGTAAACCAACAATCTCTCCTTTAAAGACCTCGACCGATGCTTTGTTTACGACAGCACGCTTTTTATAAATTTTGATTAAGTCTTCGCTTCTAAGTTTAGTTGTTGTCATGCTTAATATTTTCTTTTTGCTTGTTAGTGATAGATTCGATCAAAGCCGATTTTATTGGTCTATCTGAAAATAAATTAAACTGCGGCAGCTGATATGTTCGCTCGTTTCCATCAACCATATTTTCGGGATAATAGTCGCTTGTTGGCGAACCGAATAATCTTACTTCGCTTATTAAATTATCCATGAATCGTATTTCTGCAGATTGCGATGATGATTTTGTTAATCCATTTGGTGAATCTTCTTCATAAAGATAATAAATTGCAAAAACAGAACCGTAAATTTCTGTCCTATTAATTACACCATCAATAAAATCTATTGAAATTTTTTCACCTGAAACCTGGTCGAATCTGTTTTGATATAAATCATTAAATGAATGAATAAAAGAGTTTTTGTTTATTTCCACTAATCGAATTTTACTTTCCCTCAAGAAAATAATAATTGAATCACCAATGATTTGAGAATTTTCGTACCAGAGTTTTGGTTGTGACGCTTTCCCATCCATTTTCTTTGTGATGATTTTATCTTCATCCTTATAATAAATCGTGTAATCATTTTTAGATGCAAAAGCACCGCGCACAATTTCAACTGAATCTCTCGCAATAAAAATATTTGCTGTGTCACGGTAAGATTCCATGACCAATGCTTTTATCACTAAAGTATCAATCATAATTGAAGAGGTGTCAACTGCTTTTTCAAAATTTAAAGTATCTCTTTGTTTTGTGTAGCTTGTATCAAGTTGAATGAAAATGGGATTCTTATTAACCACTGTATAATTTCTCTGAGCATAATCTTCAAGGTGATCACCATAAATAACTATTCTATTTATATTGTTTGTGATTTTGACATTACTTGAACCAAAAGTGATTTTCAAATCTCGAAAATGTTCGATGGTATCGGCAGTTATAATATTTTCAGCATCAATGATCTTAACATTACCAGTGGCAACAGAGCGATTTTGATTTTTATAGTAGTTCAGGGCATTAGAAGTGAGAGTCGTTGCAGTATCATAAAGTTTTACATCATTTTGAAAGTATGCGCGGTCTTCATTAAAATAGTAATCTCCTATATCTGCAGTGAGAATAACTTTCTTATCATCGAGCTTAACTTTGGATTTGGTTTCTGCCTTCTTAAGATTGCCGAAGTAAAATCCCCGCTCAGTTGTAATTGTTAAATTCTCCTGCACAACAACGACATTGCCTAAAAGTTCAGCATCATTTTTCAAGATAAATTGAATTGCTTTATTACAAGTTATTGTGATGTTGCCTTGGGTTAATACAACATTTCCATAAACTTCACGAATTGCTTCGCCATTTAAAACTTTACCAACGAGACTATCACCTGTGACGGTAATATATTCCCCGCTTTGAGGGATTAAGTTTATAGTTATCACAAATGATATGACTAAATATTTAATCATACTGTCTCGAAAGAGTTTTTTCCTTTATAAAATCATAATTATTAAAATTCGAAGTTCGCACAGTTTTATAATCTTGTAATCTTTCAATTCTGCAATCTTAATAAATCACAACGTATCTCTTCTCGAAACATAAGTAACGTTATAAATAACATAATCATTCAAACTTTGGTTGGATTCAAATCCATAACCTTGAATCTTCTCAATTGCTGTTAAAATAGTTACAAATTTATTTGAGACTATTTTTTTGTCTTCATTCCTCCACATTAACTCTTGACTGGTTAATGTAACGCCGCTGTCATTCACTGCGACAACACTGTCAATTGCATAAAGGTTTTGTGTAGCATCATCAACTCTCCCACGCTTTGAGGTAAGAACTGTTGTGACTTTCTCAAAGTCGTTAAAAAACTCCACTTTAACATTGCTGTCCAACAAAGTCTCTCTTGCTCCAGCAAACATTCTCAAATGACCGGCATGTAAAACAGCTTGTGTTTTTCCTGAATCAGTGAAAAAAACTTTAGCATTCCAGCTTTCCTGGGCAGGAAGTTCAGCTACATTTAACGAGGTATTAATGGTTGGTTTAACTTTTTCATCATCGCAGCCGATAAGCAGAGTAAGAATAAATAATCCAATAAAAAATCTCATCTTTGTTGTAATCCAAGATTTATCAAATCATGAAGATGGACAATTCCGATCGGTTTATTCTTATCATCAATTATTACGAGAGAGGTTATTTTATACATCTCCATTTGCTGTAATGCGAAGGAAGCGAGATAATTTTCCTTAAGAACTTTTGGCTTCTTTGTCATAACATCTTTTGCTTTAAGATTTCTCAGGTCTAATGTTTTTTCCATTAGACGTCTTAAATCTCCATCTGTAATAATTCCGCAAAGCTGTCCACGATTATTTGTAACGCAGGTTGTACCCAATCTCTTAGTTGTAATTTCGATTATGACATCTTTCAATGATGTGTTTTCATTAACAATCGGAATACGTTTCCCTTTAATCATTATCTCACTTATTTTAAGTGATAATCTCTTTCCAAGACTTCCGCCCGGATGAAGAAAAGCAAAATCCTCGATGCTGAAATTTCTTTTCTGAAGGAGAGCAACAGAAAGTGCATCGCCCATTGCTAATGTAGCAGTTGTTGATGCAGTTGGTGCCAAGTCATGCGGACAAGCTTCCTCTTTAACACTTATGTTTAGAAAGACATCACAATCCTGTGCGAGACGTGAATTTTTGTTTCCGCACATAGCAATCATCTTAACACCTAATCTTATTAGCATTGGGAGCAAGTTTGCAACTTCTTCAGTGTTCCCGCTTTTTGATATCAGAATAACAACATCTTCTTTTCGTACCATGCCTAAATCACCGTGCAACGCATCTGTAGGATGAAGATAAATTGCGGGCGTTCCTGTTGAATTTAAAGTTGCAACTATTTTGCGCGCAATTAATCCGGATTTTCCCATTCCGGTTAAAACAACTCTGCCCTTCGATTCAGCAATGATATTAATTGCTTTAACAAATTGGTTGTTAATACTTTTGGATAAATTCGCAACTGCTTCGGCTTCAATGCGAATTACTTCTTTTCCTTTTTGTATTATTTCGTTTGATATCAATTTTAGATCCTTATTGAAAACTAGTTCATTTTTGTTTAATGAAATCTGAAAAATTATCAGTATCCTTTTACAATGCGATCAATCTGCTGAACTTGAATCAGAACTTCTTTCAACCTATTTAATGGAAGCTGACTCTCGGCATCACTTAAAGCTCGTTTTGGATTTGGATGAACTTCTAGGAACAATGCATCAATTCCAACTGCTGTTGCGGCTTTAGCAAGTGGTAAAATAAATTTGGGCTGCCCGCCACTCTTTTTGCTTGCACTTGGCAATTGAACTGAATGAGTTGCATCCATTACAACCGGATAACCTAATTCTTTCATAATTACGAGAGAACGCATGTCCACAACAAGATTATGATAACCAAAAGTAGTTCCCCTTTCTGCGAGCATTATTTTTTTATTTCCGGTTGATTTAACTTTATCTGCTGCGAACTTCATATCCTCAGGAGAAAGGAATTGCCCCTTTTTAATGTTAACAACTTTTTCTGTTCTGCCGGCAGCAATAAGTAAATCTGTTTGTCGACAAAGAAACGCCGGTATTTGAATTACATCAACATACTTTGCGGCAAGTTTTGCTTCCTCAGCCGTATGTATATCTGTAAGAACGGGAATTCCGAATTTCTTTTTCACTTTGAATAAAATTTTTAATGCCTCTTCATTGCCGATCCCGCTGAAGGATTTTCCGCTTGTTCTGTTGGCTTTCTTATAGCTTGATTTGAATATCAAAGAAATTTTTAACTTATCACAAATTTCTATTGTTTGTTCGGCTGTTTGGAAAATCATTTTTTCATTTTCAACAACACATGGACCGGCAATAAGTACAAATGGATGATTATCACCAATGATGATGGAATTTAGCTTTATCATTTACTGTGCGGCAATTTTATTAGTTAAATGTTGATGTAAATATAATTATTTCAATGTATTTAATGAACTTATGAGTCTATCCCATATCTGGGTACTATAATTGCGAGCGAAGTGAAATGGAACGAAGCAATCCAAAATAAGCTTTTTCTACAAATCTGAGATTGTTTCATTCCCCAAAAACCATTGGGAGAACTAGTAATGACTTTATCTGTCTTACGCAACAAACCCTAACTGCTTGAGTTACTCGACAACACAATGTTTGGATTAATTACTCAGAAATCTCTTTTATTTTATCTTTTGAATTTTAGATTGAAAATGGTATACTCGTCCTCAAATTTCATTCAATTCACTATCGTTCAACAATAAATGAAAAATCTTTTTGCTGATAAATTTATTAAACGAATAAAACACTCAATTTTTATTCTAACTCTGGTTTATCTTCATATTGGTTACGCACAACCAGCAGAGGTGATGAACTCTTCGGAAATTAAGCTCGCACTTAAAAAGCTGAATGTACTTGGAAGTGTACTTTACGTCGCAGCACATCCAGATGATGAGAACACAGCAGTGCTTTCATACTTCTCATCGGGCAAATTATTCAGAACGGGATATCTGTCACTAACTCGCGGTGATGGTGGGCAAAACCTAATTGGAAGTGAACAAGGTGATTTGCTCGGTTTACTTAGAACAAATGAATTGCTCGAAGCAAGGAAGATTGATGGCGCTGAACAATTTTTTACGAGAGCCATTGATTTCGGTTATTCAAAATCTCCTGAAGAAACTTTTACAATTTGGGATAAACAGAAATTATTATTCGATGTTGTTTGGGTAATTAGAAAATTTAAACCTGATATAATAATTACAAGGTTTCCTTCTGACGGAAATGGCGGTCATGGTCATCATACAGCGTCCGCAATTCTTGCCGAAGAAGCATTTAAAATGGCTGGTGATCCCAATAACTTTCCGGAGCAGCTTCGATTTGTTGATGTTTGGCAGCCGGAAAGACTCTATTGGAATGCGTGGACTCCAACTTTGGAAAACCGAAAAGAAGATTTGTCCAAATACATTTCCATTGATTTAGGAAGTTTCAATAAGCTGCTGGGAAAATCCTATTCTGAAATATCTGCACTGGCACGCACACTTCATAAAAGTCAAGGTTTTGGTTCATCGGGAAGGCGAGGTGAAACCTTAAATTATTTCAATTATGTGCTTGGTTCTAAAGTAAATAACGATATTACTGATGATATTGATTTAACATGGAACCGCGTTCCTGGTTCTCAAAGAGTTAAAGAATTTTTATTTGAAGCAGAGAGAGATTTCGATCAAGAAAATCCCTCTAAAAGTTTACCGATATTGGTAAAAGCGTATAAAGAATTATCCTTGCTCCCTTCGAGTTACTGGAAGGAAGTTAAACTGAATGAACTTAAAAATGTAATTCGATCTTGTGCAGGAATTTGGCTCGAATGTATTTCCACAGATAAATCAGCAACTATTGGAGATGAAGTTAATCTTAATGCAAGTATTGTTAACCGTTCTTCATATCCAATTAACTTAAAAAGTATAAAACTAAATTTTGTTGACAGCACAGTAACCATGCACAAAGAGCTAATTAGCGGAAAGTTAGCCATTCAAAATCTTAAGGCAGTTGTGCCGCCGAATTGGAAAATTTCAAATCCATATTGGCTAGAATTGCCTCACCGAGAAGGGTTATACGAAATAAATGATATCGCTCTAACAGGAGTAGCCGATTTCCGGAATGAACTTAAATGTCAGTTTACTTTAATGATGGATAACACAGATATATCATTTGAGTCTCCAATTCATTACAGATGGACTGATCCAGTTGATGGCGAAAAGTACAGCACATTTCTTGTATCACCACCAGTGTCAGTCAGGTTGAAGAATAAGACTGTTACTTTTCCTAATCAATCAAGCAAGGAATTAAAGTTTACAATAGTTGGTCACGCAAATAATCTTCAAGGAAATATTAAACTAATTATACCAGGTGATTGGAAGATTGAACCAAGCAGCATTCCTTTCAATCTTAAAAATAAAAATGATGAGAAGGAATTATCATTTAATATTTTTCCACCAAAAGAAAACGCTTCGGCTGTTTTATCGTTTGAAATCAATACCAATTTAGGTTTCTCTGACAGAGAAACAATTCAATTAAATTACAAACACATTCTTCCGCAGACTTATTTTCCAAAAGCTGAAATAAAATTAGTTGGGATGAACTTGGAAAAGAAAATTAATTCCATCGGCTATGTAATGGGTGCGGGAGATGATATCCCAGAATACCTAAAACAAATTGGATATGAAGTAACTATGCTGTCAGATGAAGATTTAGAATTATCATTACTTAATAAATTTGATGCGATAATAACGGGAATACGTGCGTATAACACGAGAGAAAAACTTCGCCAATTTAATGTTAACCTGATGAAGTATGTAGAAACTGGCGGAACTTTAATAGTTCAATACAATAACAGCAGAGAATTAGTTGTAGATCAGATCGGTCCCTATCCATTTACGATTTCACGAGATCGAGTAACTGAAGAAAATTCATTTGTTAATTTTTTAAATCCAAATAACCAGTTACTCAATTTTCCAAATAAAATTCTTCCATCAGATTTTGAAGGATGGATTCAAGAACGGGGTTTGTACTTTGCAGATAAATGGGATGCAAAATATGAAACAGTAATCGGGTGTAATGATAAGAGTGAAGCACGAAAAGACGGCGGTTTGCTTTTCACAAAATATGGGAAAGGTATTTTCATTTACACAGGTTATGCATTCTTTAGGCAATTACCTGAAGGAGTTCCGGGTGCTTATAAATTATTTGTGAATTTAATTTCAGCAAATCGAAAAAAATGATAGCAGAGAATAAGATTCCTAATGACGTTCAAGAAGATCTTCCGCCAATTTTCAAAAATTGGATAAGTTGGTATTCAATCGTAATTGCCGCACTCGTCATCGAGTTGATTCTCTTTTACATCATTACTAAGGTATTTTGATGAGTACCATTGATTGGATAATCATGTGCTCTTTTCTTTCCTTCGTTGTGATATATGGCGTCTGGAAAACTAGAAAAACAAAAGATCTAAATGACTACATCCGATCGGGCAAAACAACGCCGTGGTACACCGTTGCACTATCAATTATGGCTACACAGGCAAGTGCAATAACATTTCTCTCAACTCCTGGACAAGCATATTTAGATGGAATGCGTTTCATTCAGTTCTACATCGGGTTACCGATTGCAATGGTAATCCTATCAATTACTGCCGTTCCATTATATCACAAACTAAACGTATACACTGCCTACGAATATCTTGAACACCGTTTCGATTTAAAGAATAGAATTCTCGGCAGCAGTTTATTTCTGATTCAAAGAGGATTGGCGGCAGGATTTACAATTTTTGCTCCAGCTTTAATTATTTCCGTTATACTGGGTTTGGACATTAATATTACAGTGGTGATCGTTGGAGTGATGGTAATAATTTACACAACTGTAGGTGGAACTATTGCAGTTAACAAAACTCATATGCAGCAGATGGCAATAATATTTATTGGGATGATTGCCGCCTTTATAACAATCATATACTCATTGCCAGATAATGTTTCCATTATTGATGCCGCAGTGATTGCGGGCAAAATGGGTAAGCTTAACACGATTGATTTCTCATTCAATTTCAGTGATCGTTATACTTTTTGGTCGGGACTTATTGGAGGTACTTTTTTGATGCTGTCATATTTTGGAACCGATCAATCACAGGTGCAGCGTTATCTTGGAGGCAGTTCAATCACACAAAGCAGAATGGGTTTACTTGTAAATGGTATCGTAAAAATACCGATGCAGTTTTTTATATTATTTACTGGTGTAATGGTTTTTGTATTTTATCAATTCGTTGCCCCTCCCCTTTTCTTTAATCCAGAAGGAATAAAACTTGTTGAGAACAGTAAGTATGTTGATCAATATCATACTATGAATGAAGAATACAAAGAACTTAGTTCAGAGAAAAGTAAAGAGCTGAATTCACTGGTTGAAGCCATCAATAAAAATGATGAGGAACAAGAAAAATTAGCACTAGATAAAATTGAAAATGTTCAACGCTCGATGACGAATTTAAAAGGTGAATATCTATCATTGATGAAAAAAGAAAATCAGAAAGCCGATACAAATGACACTAATTATATTTTCTTAAGCTTCGTAATTAACTTCTTACCGATTGGGTTAATAGGTCTTGTGCTCGCAGCAATTTTTTCAGCATCAATGTCCTCAACATCTGCTGAACTGAATGCGCTTGCTTCAACAACTGTCATAGACATTTACAAGAGAGTTATAAATAAAAATGCAACAGATCATCATTACGTTTTCATTTCAAAAATTTCAACAGTTTTGTGGGGACTTTATGCAATTGGTTTTGCTCTTTTTGCAAATAAGCTAGGTTCTCTTATTGAAGCTGTAAATATTCTTGGATCTCTTTTTTATGGAACTATACTCGGAATTTTTCTTGTAGCATTCTATCTAAAAAAAGTTAAAGGTACTCCGACTTTTATCGCAGCAATTATTGCTGAGATTGTCGTTCTTTATTGTTTCTTCTTCACATCTATTCCATTCCTTTGGTTTAATGTGATTGGGTGTTTGGTGGTTGTAACGGTTGCACTTTTATTAAATCAGATTCAAGTAAGGCGTTTGTTTCAATAAAATAATCTGCAAGAATCAACTTTGACTTAGAGATTTTTGAGATAGAATTTAGTCATTCACGTGAAAACCTGCCTGCAGTAGGCATGTGGGAAATTGTTGAATTTTTCATGGATTCCCACTTTCGTGGGAATGACAATCTCATCAAATGCAATATTTCAGAAGTCTCGCACATTGTAAATTTTATAAAATTATTTATATGTTTAGCCAAAATTTTAACGGAGTTTCAAATGTTAATGCCTGTAGGTGACGATAACAGCGATCGAAGAATAAAACCTTTGATCAATTACTTGCTTATTGCTGCAAATATTTTCGTGTTCGTTTTTTTTCAAGGAATGGGGTCGAATGAAATATTTACTTATTCATTCTCCACTGTACCAGCAGAAATTATTAGTGGAAAAGATATTGTAACCGAAGATCAGTTGTATGAGGATCCTTCAACCGGAGATCAATTTAACATTACAGGTTTGCAGCCCACACCAATTTCAGTTTACATTACGCTGCTCACGTCAATGTTTATGCATGGCGGATTTGCTCATCTCTTTGGTAACATGCTTTACTTGTTTATCTTCGGCGATAATATTGAAAATAGAATTGGTCATTTACGATACTTAATTTTCTATCTTTTGTGCGGAGTAATTGCTTCGCTGACTCATGTTTTTACCAGCGATTTATTTGGAAGCAATTTATTAATACCATCTTTGGGAGCTTCAGGAGCAATCTCCGGAGTTCTTGGTGGTTATCTTTTGCTCTTTCCCAAAAGACGAGTGAGAGTGATTATGTTTTATCAGTTGATGGAAGTTCCCGCGATAGTTACCATCGGAATTTGGTTTGCATTCCAGTTAATAAATGGAATTGGTTTGCTTGGAAGTTCAGCTGGCGGCGGAGTTGCTTACGGTGCTCACATCGGAGGTTTTCTTGCTGGATTTTTCCTTGTGAAATTTTTTACTATCGGAAGAAGGTGATTAGTGAACCCAAGGCATACTCATTATTCCGAGTCTTCTGATCTAAGTAAGTTTCCGATTAAAAATCGGAAGATGAGGAATCTGAAATAGATAAAGATTAAAATGTCCCTACCCGATTCGACTTGCAGGTGCATTCCCATTAGGGATTCGACATGAATTAATTACCTCACTTACCACTCCTGCCAGCATGAGGTGGAGAAAAATCCCAAACTAAACCAAATTTGTCTCATAACATTCCACATAATGTGATTTAGAAAATAAAAACTTATAAAATCTTCCCTTCGTCGCTTGCTTTTTAATTTTTCGTTTCTTAGCTTCATAATAAGAATTGAAAGTTCTCGTGAGGGTTTCAAAAAACGGCTTTCAGTTCTCAATTCAGTTTTAGGGAAATAAATTTCATAAATCAGAAAAGTGGACTGCCGTTGAACAAAAGTTCTACTATTAAATTTAACTCGAACAAATTCTATTCTCCCTCCATAAAACGACACATTATGTTCGGACAGAATTATGCTATTTTCTCCGGCAATTCACTCATAAAAATTTCTTGGTCATTTAATTAATTAACTATCATTAACTACATACAGGAGTACTTTATGAAAAAGCTATTTATACTTTTTCTACTTCTTGCTGGTGGTTTGACATTTGCACAAACTATCACAATTGGTTCTGGCACAAGCGTTCAAATCTATCCACTAGGAAATTATTATGGATATGAGAGAAGCGCTTCTTTGTACACCGCTGCAGAAGCCACCATGGGAGGCACAATAAATAAAGTTGCATGGTATGCAACCGTAGCAAGGTCTACGACTATTCCCATAAAAATTTATCTCAAAGAAACATCTTCTTCAACGTTAAGTTCAGTAACATGGGCAAGTATGATTAGCGGTGCAACGCTTGTCTATGATGCAAATAATACATCAATAACTGCAAGCGCTTGGAACGAATTCAGTTTGACCACAACCTTTAGCTACGGCGGAGCAGATAATTTACTGGTCTTAGTTGAAGCTAATTATGGAGGTTTTGGTACTGGTGGAAGTGGAGGTACTGGTGTAAGATATTCTTCCGCTACAAGTGGTCATCAATACTGGCGTGCGGACACTTCGCCACCATCAGGATCGGGAACTGTAACCGCAAATCGTCCAAATATTCAGATTACTTTTGCCCCAACAGCTACTTTAGATATGGGTGCAACCGCACTTGTATTACCAGGTGCAACAGGATGTTATGGTGCAAGTGAAACTGTTACAGTAAGAATAAAAAATTTTGGTACAGCACTCATTGATTTTTCCACGGATCCTTGTACTTTAAGTGCATCGGTTGGTGGTCCAAATCCAACAACATTTACAGATGTAATCCTTAATTCTGGAACTCTTGCTTCAGGTTCAACGCAAGATGTCGTTGTCAGCGCGTCATACGATATGTCTGCCGCAGGCACTTATACTTTTAACGCTTCAACAGCAGTTGTTGGTGATGGCACGCCGGCAAATGATGCGATGCCTTCAGCTAATCGGACTGTCGTCGCTCCGGTGTCTCTGCCGCAAGCGGTTGACTTTACTGGTTTCACAGGTGCTAACCTCACAACGGTATTTCCTAATTGGTATGAAGCAGCAGGTGTATCATTACCTTCCGGAACTTCCTCTGCATGGTCGAATGCATCCGGTTGGTTACCTGCAAATACTTCCGCTAAAATAAATTTATGGTCTACATCCAAACAGGATTGGATAGTTGGACCAAAGTTTACAGCAACAACTAATACTGTTCTTAAATATAAAATTGCCATAACAGGTTATAATGTATATACTGCTCATGCACAAGGAATGCAAACTACAGACGATCGAGTCGTTATAAAACTGTCAACTAACTGCGGTGAATCCTTCTTCGATGTTTTTACCCATGATGCTTCGAATACAGGAGCAATCACCAATGTTTTTGTTGACCAACAAATTAATCTCGGCTCATATGCTGGTTCAGATGTTATAGTAGCATTTTGGGCTACCGATGGTCCAATTGATGATACACCAGACTATGATTTTCATTTGGATGACATTTTTATTGAAGATGTAGTACCAATGGTTTATTCTTCAAGTGCTGTTACTCAAAATAACACAACTTTCACAGTTATTGGTACAACTAACCAAGAAGTGATCGGTATTGAAGTAGTTACTAGCGGTTCAATCAGTCCTATAGATATTACAAAATTTAGAATTAATGCAAACGGGACTACCAATGTTTCAGACATAGAGAATGCAAAAATTTTCTATACGGGTACTTCACCTGTGTTTGCTGCTACTACTCAATTTGGTTTATCTTATTCCTCTCCAACTGTTGCTGATTTTGATATAACAGATAATGGCAGTCCTCAAACATTAGCTGCTGGTAAAAACTATTTCTGGCTCACTTTTGATGTTAAAGCAGGAGCCACTCTCGGCAATGTTATTGATGCTGAATGTACTTTAATTACTGTTGATGGATCAGACTATACGCCCTCACCTTCTTCAGTAGCCGGTTCACGAACAATTAAAGGTCCATTGAGCGGTAATTATACAGTTGGGAGTGTTCTTTTCAATAGTGTAACAGGAAAGAACATTTATTTCGATAAGACTGTCAGTAGAGTTATGAAAGAAGTTGAAGTGGAAATTTCTCAAGTTGAATCGAAGGGAAACAACATAAATCTAAACCAAAATAACAAACTTGAGGAATCAATTTTAAGACAAACCACTAAACAGTTTGTCGAGGTTGAAGAAGTAACTTGGGTTCCAATGGAGAATGGACAGGTATACAGTGGACCGTTTGCTGTATATAAATCTGATCATCCAGAATTAAACTTCCCTGAAGGTGTTGAAGCTGTTTATGCTACAATAACCGCAGCAGTTGCTGATTTGAATTCACTCGGTGTTAGCGGTTGGGTAAATTTCTTACTTACAGATGCTAGTTATTCTGGTGGTGAAACTTTCCCAATTACAATAGACATTACAAGTCCTTATCAACCCACATCATTGAACAGTGTAACCATCAAACCAAATACATCTGTAACCTCTACCGTTACGGGTTCTTCGTCAGTTGCTATTTTCAAACTTAATGGTGCTGACTATATCATTATTGATGGATCAAATAGTGGTGGTAATGATAAAAGCTTAACAATAGAAAACACCAATACCAGTACATCATCTGCAGTAGTTTGGTTGGCAAGCAAATCTGCTTCTGATGGAGCAACAAATAATATTGTTAAGAATTGCATCATCCAAGGAAATGCTCCCACTACAACCCTTGGATGTATTGTAAGCAGCGGTTCTGCATTAGGCGGAATTGCCGAAACTCAAAACAATAATAATACATATGAAAATAATGAAATTAAAAAAGCAGCATATGGTATCGCTGCTGTTGGTCCAAGTAGCAATGAAACCGGACTGTTGATCAGCCAGAACACAATTGGCTCAACTGTAGCAGGCGACAAAATTGGTTTTAATGGTATTGCTGTATTTCAACAAGAAAGTGCCGAAATATCTAAAAATCTAGTTAGCGGTATCGTTTCTGCCAGCAGTGCCACTGCGTCAGGAATTCGAGTCGCTGGAATTGCAAATGGCATCATGATTAAAAAGAATAATATTTATGATATTAAAAACACAGATCCAGTCGGGTGGGGTTCAAATGGCATTCAGCTAAATTCAAGTTCTACTGCTGCCAACGTTAATGTTGAAAATAACTTTATTAGTGATGTCGCAAGTGAAGGTTACTCAGCAGCTGGTGTTGGAGACAATGGTTATGGAATTATTCTTGTAACCGGTGGCGGTTATAACATTTACCATAATTCAGTTTCTTTAACTACTAGTCAATCTGTACTTACCGGTTTACCTTCAGTAATTAATATTACTTCAGGTATATCAACTGCAAGTTCAATAGATATTAGGAATAATTTATTCATAAACAGTCAAACATATGGCACACAGCGATATGCAATTTACAGCGGTGCTGCTAATACTGTTTATTCTTTTATAGATTATAACAATTATGTTACTGCTGGTGCAAATCTTGGTTATCTCGGTTCAAACAGATTAGACCTTGCAGCTTGGCAGGGTGCAACGCTTCAAGATGCAAATTCAAAATCTGTAGCAGTTACTTTTGTTGGAGCTCCTGATTTACACTTAGCTGGTGGCTCAATTGGTGATGTTAATCTTTTGGGTACGCCTCTATTAGCAGACGATATTGATGGAGATTCTCGTCTTGGTCCGCCTGCCGGTCCTTACATGGGTGCTGACGAAGCGTCTGTTCCTCTGCCAGTTGAGCTTAATACATTTACTGCTAAAGCAAAAGATAGACAAGTTATTTTAAGCTGGGAGACGAAGACTGAAGTTAATTCATCATTGTTTGGGATAGAAAGAATGAAGGAAAATACTAATGAATGGCTGAATGTTGGAATGGTTCAAGCGGCTGGTAACAGCAACTCACCTGTTAGCTATTCCTTCACAGATAACAAACTGCAGAGTGGTAAATTCAGTTATCGCTTGAAAATGATTGATGCTAATGGCAGCTATCGTTATAGTGATGCAGTTGAAGCAGAAGTTGGATTGCCAAGTGAATATGCAATCAGCCAGAACTATCCGAATCCATTCAATCCTACCACAAGGATAGATTATCAGCTTCCATTCGACTCAAGAGTAACTCTTGAACTATATGGTATAACCGGTGAGAAGATTGCTACGTTGATTAACACTGATTTATCAGCGGGATATTACACTGCAGATATTAATGCAAGTACACTCAACTTAGCTTCGGGCATTTACATTTACAGAATGGTAGCGAGTGGTGGAAATAATCAATCATTTACGCAAGTAAAGAAGTTGATGCTGACGAAGTAATTTAGTCCTTTCTATCTACATTAAAGGGCAGTCCAACCAGGCTGCCCTTTTTTAAGTTTTCACCTTGCTAAGATGTTGCGTCATTCCGAACGATGGACTTCCTCCGTTTTAATTGAGTAAATCCAACGGAGGAATCTTATGCAAAAAAAATAAGATTTCTCTCCCGATTGAAATCGCGATCGAAATAACAATTGCTGGGACTAACTTGTCAAGCACAGCTTGAAGCCACTTCGTGACTGAATTAACAGCCGCTTTCTGTCTCATATTAAAGCAAACTCCCATTTGTGGCTTATTTATTCTGAGTTGGCGCTGCTATTATTGTTGACAGTTTAGCTTTTATTTTTTACTTTCCAACGGTTCAATTTTTGATTTTTATCCAGGTTGAATTTATTGACTGTTTTCTTTTATGCGGGGGTAAAAATTTCAGATCTTTAATTAACATATCTTTAACAACTTATTCGAGGGTCTTATGAAAAAGTTACTTACTTTGTTTTTCGTGGTTCTAATAACAGCTTTCAGTTGGAGTGTTGGACTAAGTGGAATTTATTCCATTGGAACAAATACAATTCTTGGTGAAGCTGGGAATTATGCGAGTTTAGCTGCTGCAGTTACAGATTTAAATGCAAATGGAGTGGGAGGACCATGTACTTTCTATTTTACAGATAACACTACGTACACGGATACCGCCGTATCTCTTGGGTGCACTGGTACATCCTCTACTAATACAATTACTTTTAAACCATATACTGGAATAACGGCTACAATTAACTTTACTAGTGAATTTGCAAAATCTATTGATGGTATGTGGGTAATTGGCAGCCCAAATAATTTGAATTCAAATCTGGTGTCTACTCATTATGTAACTATTGATGGTTCGAACTCAGTAGGTGGTTCGACAAAAGATTTAACTATTCAGGGCCCTGTAACGGCTTTTCAACGTTCAGTTTTTCGAATTTTTGGAGATAATGATAACATAACAATAAAAAATTGTATAATTAATAATAGGAGTACCTCAGCTAGTTCGACTTCTCCAATTCAATTCACAGATTATAATGCATCCTCTGTAAACTATATTCCGGATAATTATACTATTCAAAATAATACTCTTTCAAGTGTCGCTGGTAATGGAGGATTGGGAGTATTTTTAAGTAACTCTGGAACACCAACTGTTGGTATGACAGGTGCAACAATTTCAAATAATATAATTTCACATCGTGGTACTCGTGGAATAATGTGCAATTATGTGAATGATGCTAACATCTTTGGAAACTCAATTAGTGCAGATATGCAATTAGGAAGCGGAGCTGGTGCGGGTATTTGGTTGAGCACGGGTACAAGTAATGCTGGAACTTTTAATATTTACGATAATAATTTCACTGAACTCAAAACCCTCAATAACACGGCGGGTGCAAGTAATGGTTACATTGCTATAGATAATCAATTTGCTTCTCCAAAGATTGTAAATATTTATAACAATTTTATAACTGGCTTTAAAACTGTCGCTACAAATAGCAATTGTAAACTTTATGGTATTAGACATGCTGGTTCAAGTACGACAAATGCCTATCATAACACAATATATTTACCTGAGATGGTAAACATGACAACATTTGGAACATCATTCATAGCTGGAATTGTTTTTGCTAACACTTCCGAAGCATCGCCTGGTACTGCAGCTGTAATGATTTCGAAGAATAATATTATTTACTCTGATGAAACCTCAATGAAAACGTATGGAATACGCCGAGGTGGTACAACCGGATCATTTACTTCAGATTACAATGATATCTATTATAACCCATCCAATGCAAACGGATATACAGGAATGGATAATGTTACAGATCAGCAAACATTAACAAATTGGATTAATAATACGGCTTATGATGACAACTCAGTTTCGGTTGCGGTCACATTTTTCTCGCCCCCAGATTTGCATCTAGCAGGCTCTTCAGTTGGTGATCCAAATTTACTGGGTACCACGGGTACCGGTATTGGAACTGATATTGATGGAGATACTAGACTCAGCCCTCCAGCTGGTCCTTACATGGGCGCTGATGAAGGAGCAACTGCTTTACCGGTTGAATTATCATCATTTAGTGCTTCTGTAAAAAATAATTTCGTTCAATTAGCATGGAAAACGACTACCGAAGTAAACAGCGCATCATTCCAAGTTCAAAGGAAATCAGAGAGAACCGATTGGACAAAAATAGGAGAAGTTATTGCTGCCGGTAACAGCAATTCTCCAAAGGATTACAGCTTTAGTGATAAGAATTTAGCTTCTGGTAAATATCAATACCGCTTAAAGATGATTGATGCTGATGGAAGCTATCAATTCAGCAATACTGCAGAGGCAGAGATTTCATTACCAACTGAATTTTCATTATCGCAGAACTATCCGAACCCGTTTAATCCAACTACAGTGATAAATTACTCAATCCCATTTGACACGGATGTAAGATTGGATATTTACTCGGTTAATGGAGAATTGGTTAGATCGTTAGTAAATGAAACACAATCAACCGGAAGCTACAATGTGCAGTTTGATGCTTCTGATCTTGCAAGCGGTACTTACATTTACAGAATGATTGCAAAAGATTTCGTTCAAACTAAAAAGATGCAATTGATTAAATAGTTTTGGTCTAAATGTTGTTACTTAAAGGCGGGCGTAATGTCCGCCTTTTTTATATGTTCTTAAAAGTATAATAATTATAATAAAGATTCCGCTACGGGCAGAGAGGAAAGATGTCTCTCCCGATACTTTGCAGATTAGATTGCGAATCGGGATTCAACATGACTAGCGTATTGTCATTCCGAACATCGGTTTCATGTGAATGAGTGTTGTAAACCGAAGGAGGAATCTCTAAAGCAATAAAGTACTTAGTTTACAATAAGCTTATAAGGTCGACTATTATGTTTTCCTCTTGTTACTAAGGTTAAATACAAAAATTTTATAACCAAAACCAATACCTTAGTAACAACAAATAAATAAAATTGATAAATCCTTATCACCTTATTTATTTTGGATAAAGTTATTCGAGACAAAAGATGTCTCACCCCGATTCGACATGACGGTACGAAATCAGTGCCATTCCGAATCTCCCGATAACGTTTAGTTAGTGCAGTGAAATCGGGAGGGAGGAATCTTTTGAAATCTTGGATTAAGATTCCGCAATCGGTGGAGAGGTATGATGAAGATAAAGATTATGACTTAACAAAATAATTTTAAAATATGATTAAACTGCTTTTTACCTTTTTATTAACTATTGTCATTTCTTTTGCAGCATCTGCTCAAGAACACAAATCAATTCACCAGATTCAATCCGAATTTTATGCTGAACATCCTGAATTGGTTGGCAAAGAAGAAGTAAAATTCGTTGAACGGATAACTGAACTTGAAAGTGTCAAAAGCTTATCGCATGTAGTTTATGGATTTCATCCTTACTGGATAAGCGATGCTACAGCTACAAATTATTATTTCAGTTTACTTACTCACTTTGCGTATTTCAGTGCAGAAGTTGATAATTCTGTTTCCACAACCGGTGGAATATCAAACACTCACAGCTGGTCATCGAGTCAATCAGTTACTTATGCCAAGAATGCCGGGAAAAAAGTCCATCTTACCATAACCATGTTTAGTAACCACGATAGAGTTTTAGCAAATACAGCTTATAGGACTAACCTTGTAAATAATATCATAGCTCAATTAGCAGTTCGCAATGCAGATGGTGTAAATATTGATTTTGAAGGCGTGTCGGGTGCTCAAGCCGTAAATTTTAGAACTTTTATAAATGAATTAGGAACTGCACTCAAAGCCATCAACAAAGAACTTGCAATTTGTTTGCCTGCAGTTGATTGGAGCAGCGTTTTTCCTTCAACATTCTTCTCAACAAATAATTCAGTCGTTGATTATTATTTTATTATGCTTTATGGTTACTGGTGGAGCGGTAGTTCGACTGCAGGTCCGGTCGCACCACTTACTTCCGGCACAGCAATTAGACATGTTACTCGAAGTATTGACTACTATATTTCGGTTGGCGCGACAACTCAAAGGTTAGTTTCTGGATTTCCTTATTATGGCTACGATTGGCCAGTGACAAGTGATGCACGAATGTCAAGTGCGACCGGTACGGGCACAGCGCGAACATTTGCGGTTGTTCAACCAATAATAGATACAATGAGCGCTTCCAACAAATTTTTTGATTCGCAGTATAATGTTCCGTGGTATCGTTATCAAAGCAGCGGCAATTGGCGACAAGCTTGGTACGATGATTCTCTTAGCTTGGCAAAGAAATATGATTCAATTAAAGTAAGAAATGTAGTTGGTGCAGGCATTTGGGCTTTAGGTTATGATGTCGGTTACAATAAACTTTGGGGAGCATTAAAAACTAAATTTGCTTCTGTGCCAAGTCCCCTTTTTGTTAACCTGGATGATTTTGAAAATGGTGTTGATCATTTTGTTAACCCGCCAACATACAGTGGTTCAACCGGTGGGATTTCAACTTCATCGACTGCGGCTCAAACAAAATATCAAGCAAATAATGGGTGGACTTCATTACAAGTTATATTAAAAGATGACGCCGCTTCTTCAAACAATTGGACAGTGCGTCTTCTTTCCGGCAGCGGTACACCGGCTAATAATGTTATTTTAAATTCTAATGGCTTAATTGGTTTCTGGATGAAAACCTCAACCGCTTCAACTTCTGCTCAAGTCGCACTCACAATTGATGATGCTGCTGGGGGAACTGAGCTGTCGCCCAAAATTAACATTATCAATGATGGCAATTGGAATTACTACGAGTGGAATTTTCAAAGTTCAGGATGGACAAGCTTTGCAGGCGGCAACGGAGTTATTAATGGACCAACAGTCACTCTTGATGCAATTATGTTTTATGCACCAAATAATTCTCCAGATTGGACGAGCTTTATAGATGATGTGAGTTATTATCAAAAGCCCGATAATCCAATTTCATTCGCTGCTGGTACGAAAAGCTTGACAAGGGTTGATTTAAATTTCACACCAAATGCAAGCAGTCACAATGTTGTTATAGTTTGGAATAATACTGGAAACTTTACAAATCCATCTGGCACTCCTCCGTCAGTTGGAAGTAGCTTTGCAGGCGGTACATTACTTTATAATGGTTTTTCTTCACCTATAATACATTCTGGACTAACGGCTGCAACACCTTATTACTACAAAGCATTTTCTTATGATGGTTATGCTTACTCGACAGGTTTAACAGCAAATGCAACGACATTTACTCAATTCACTTTAAGTCTTACTGCGCTGATTGAAGGATTTTATGATCATACTTCGGATGTGATGATTTCAGATACAATATCCGTAGAACTAAGAAATGCCTCTTCCCCTTTCTCTCTGGTTGAACAGAAGAAAATGATTCTCAGCTCATTGGGAACTGGAATTGCTAATTTCACTTCATTGATTGATGGCGCACCATATTACTTAATTCTAAAGCATCGCAATTCATTGGAGACTTGGAGTTCAAGCGGGAATGCTTTCAACGGAGCAGTATTAAACTATAATTTCACGACAGATTCTGCGAAGGCGTATGGATTCAAAATGATTAAGAAAGGAACAAAGTGGTGCATTTACAGCGGTGATGTTAATCAGGACGGTGTGGTTAATTCAAGTGACCTAACCTCGATTTATAATGATGTACAAAATTATTCATTAGGATATCTTTCAACTGATATCACCGGTGATAGCTTTGTTGACCTGTATGACTTGACTATTAGTGAGAACAATATGTTCAATAGCGTAAGCAAATCAACACCAATTGCTGAATAGGGTTTTGTGGTTCAAGCGAGATGTACATAGATAAAGATCAAGATTATGAATGAGACAAAGATTAAGAAAAAGATTTCTCTTCCATTTTACTTAACAATGATGAGGCAAAAACGAATTCGAAATGACAGATGCAGATTTCCTAGACTGTCATAAACCATTTTATGACAACACTTGATGGTGCAAAAAAGATATAGCATCGCACCTCACACGGCATGACATATCTTACACATGGTCACGAAGTGGTTCGTGACCGCCGTGCAATGAATTCGAAATGACTGACACCTAAACAATAATTTTTTTAGGATAAATCGGCAGCGCAGTCCATCTTATTCAAAGTGGACTTGCTTCCGCTTTGACAAACTTTCTATTCTTAATTAACTTTGCACAGAAGTTTCAAAGAAAAATTATCGGGGCTATAGCTCAGCTGGGAGAGCGCTTGAATGGCATTCAAGAGGTCAGGAGTTCGATCCTCCTTAGCTCCACTGGTTTAAGAAAATTAGGAGGTCTGAGCCGAAGGCTCATCCACTTAGGCGGAGATCCTCCTCAGCTTTACAAATAAAGGAAGCAGCTTATTATCTGAATGTTTCTGTCCCTTAAATTTCGCTAAAGATGCATCGAGTAAAATATTATTTTTTAATCATAATCTTCATTTTAATTCCCTCTTCGATAATATTCGTTTCTTGTGATGACACGCTGACTATTGATGACGTTGATAAGGAACCTATTCCGTTGACCAATGTTAGTTATTCAAAAAATCTTTATAAAATTTTTAATGTCAAATGTAACAACTCAGGATGTCACAACGATGAAAGTCGTGCCGGAGGAGTAAGTTTGACTACTTGGTCGAATGTCACTGATCCAAGCATAGTCGTTAAAGGTGATACGACCACCAGTAAACTTGTGTGGTCAATTGATAAAATACCTGGTGCCAAATGGATGCCGCCAAATAATTATCCTCAATTAACATTTGAACAGAGAAGAGGAATTAAGACGTGGATTCAAGAAGGTGCACTGAATAATTGATGATTTTGAATTGACGATTTATGATTGAGGAATGAGGATTGTTAGTTTGTGATTACCTAATAACAATTTTTAAAGCCACTTCATTTGTTTGTACCACTCAACAGTTCGCTTAATTCCCTCTTCTAAAGAAATATTTTGACGATAATCTAAATCTCTCATCGCCTTGCTCGTATCACAAATCCAAGCATTTTGAGTTATATCTCTTGCTTTTTCTAAATTGAGAGTCGCTGGCTTTTTACTGAACAAAGAAAGAAATTGAGCAATCACTGCAACCGAGTATACGATTGTATGAGGAACTGCAACCTTCAATGGTTTTTTCTTCATGACCTCTGACGTCACATTTCCCACTTCATCCCATGTATAGTATTTTTCTGAACTGATAAAATAGGTTTGTCCAATCGCTTTTTCATTAACTGAGGCAAGATAAAACCCTTCAACTAAATCTCTTACATGAATTAAGCTTAGTATTTTTTTATCAAATCCAATTGTGGTCATTAATCCTCTATTAAAAGTTTGGAAAAAGATAAAAATCTCAGTATCTCTTTCACCATAAACAGCAGGGGCACGACAAATTGTAACGGGCAATTTATCCTTGTACGAAATAGTTAGATGTTCTTGAGTAAGTTTACTTTTTCCATAAGTTGTAATTGGGTTGCAAATTGTATTTTCATTTACAGCTTTTCCATCAAGAGCTGGTCCAACAGCTGTTAAACTCCCGACAATCACAACTCTTTTCAAACTTGAGGAATTCATGCTGGCAGCTTCTAATATTGCTTTCGTTGCATCAACATTCCCTATAAAATAACCTTCAGGTGTTTTTGATTTTACTATTCCGGCAACATGGTAAATGTAATTTGCATCCTTAAATACTTCCTTCATTCCATTTACATCAAACAAACCGCAATCATATATTTTAACATTTTTATCCTTAAGCCATTTTAAATTGCTGCTTTTTCTGACAAGACATCTCACTTCATGTTTTTTTTCAAGAAGATAATCTACAAGATGACTTCCAACAAATCCATTAGCCCCTGTTACAACAGCAATATTCGACACTTCAAAATCTCGTTTTATTTGTTTTTAAAATGATTATGTATAGATTTCACATCGAAAATTAAGAAATAATCACATCAAATTGTGTCATATCCTATTAATTAAAATTTAACTTGGAGGCGTTTTTGGATTTATTCACCAAGTGTTACGACTTTACCAGAGCCGATGAAATTAAGAAAACCGGACTTTACCCATATTTCCGTGCTATTGAAGAAAATGAAGGACCCGTAGTTCAAATCGAAGGCAGAAAAATAATCATGGCAGGCTCAAATAATTATTTGGGCTTGACTGCACACCCTAAAGTGAAGGAAGCAGCAATTAAAGCCGTAGAAAAATACGGTACCGGCTGCTCCGGTTCTCGATATTTAACCGGGACTTTGGATTTACATATCGAATTAGAGTATCGGCTTGCAAAGTTTTTTAATAAAGAAGCTGTTCTGTTATTCAGTACAGGTTATCAAACTGCTCAAGGAATCATTCCAACACTTGTGCAGCGAGGAGATTATGTGGTGTCTGACAAAGATAATCATGCTTGTATTGTTGCTGGCAATTTAATGGCTAAAGGTGCAATGGCTGATTTTGTAAGATATAAGCACAACGACATGGATGATCTTGAACGTGTTATTCAAAAATTACCAAAAGATTCAGGCAAATTAATTGTTAGTGATGGCGTTTTTAGTACCGGCGGTGAAATTGTTGAATTACCTCGATTAAATAAAATTGCAAAAGAATATAAAGCAAGAATTCTAATTGATGATGCTCACTCAGTTGGAGTCATTGGTAAAGGTGGAAGAGGAACTGCAAGTGAATTTAATCTTGAAAATGAAATTGACCTTACCATGGGAACATTCAGTAAAACTTTTGCCTCTCTTGGCGGATTTGTTGCCGGTGAAGAAAGAGTGATAAATTATATCAAACACTGGGCTCCCGCTCTGATCTTTAGCGCTTCACCAACTCCCGCAGCAGTAGCCGCCGCAATAGCCGCACTAGATATTCTTGAAGCTCAACCTGAGTTAGTTACCAAACTTATCAATAATGCTGCGAAGGTCAGGAAAGCATTTAAAGAAATGGGCTTTAATGTTACAGAAGGACGAACAGCAATCGTTCCTGTTATTGTTGGTGACGATGGACTCGCATTCAAAATGTGGCGGATGCTTTACGATGCCGGCTTATTCGTAAATGTTTTTATTTCACCTGGTGTTCCTCCCGGTCGTCAGATGATGAGAACAAGTTATATGGCTGCACATGAAGACACTCACCTTAACAGCATTGTCGAGATATTTGGTGACATTGGGAAAAAATTAGGACTGATTTAGCAGGTTGGGTATCTTTTTGAATTTTGGATTGAATTGAAAAACACGAATGGGCATTCAAATACATAAAGTCACTTCGCAAAGAGATTTAATCAACTTCATTAAATTTCCCTGGAAAATTTATTCGAATGATTCGTACTGGGTTCCACCTTTGATTATGGATCGAAAAAAACTTTTTAACACCGCAAAAAATCCATTCTTCAAACATGCTGAAATGCAATTGTTGCTCGCCAAAGATAATGATGAATTAGTCGGTAGAATTGCTGCAATTAAAAATGATCTTCACAATCAAAACCATAATGATAAAGTGGGATTTTTCGGTTTTTTTGAATGTATTGATGATCAACAGACAGCTAATATGCTGTTTGATTCAGCAAAGCAATGGCTGCAGCAAAAAGGACTAAATGCTATGCGTGGTCCTGCTAATCCCTCAAGCAATGATGAATATGGTCTTCTTGTTGAAGGATTTAATGATTCACCAAGAATTTTAATGACGTACAATCCTGATTATTACATCAAGCTGTGCGAAAATTATGGCTTCACTAAAGCGAAAGATTTAAATGCATGGAAACTTGAAACCGACAAAGTTCTTTCATCAGAAAAATTAAAACGAGTTTCTGAAATTGCACGACAGAGATATGGTTTAAAAATTTCACAGCTAAATATGAAAAATTTTGACGCTGAATTAGAAAAAGTTAAGTATGTTTACAATAAAGCATGGGCACCAAATTGGGGATTCGTACCAATGACAGAGGATGAGATTGATGCAATGGCTAAAGATCTCAAAGCCATCGTTGAACCTTCTTTAGTGCTTTTTGGCGAGATAGATAATAAGCTCGTTGGATTTGCATTAGTTTTACCAGATTATAATTTCATCTTTAAGAAAATGAATGGTCGTCTATTTCCGATTGGTATCTTTAAACTATTAACTCAAAAGAAAAAAATCCCATGGGCGAGAATAATTACATTGGGAATAATTCCTGAATATCAGAAGCGTGGGTTGGATTCTGTTTTTTATTATGAAATAGTTACTCGAGCAGCAAAACTCAAGCTCTTTTTGGGAGAAGCAAGCTGGGTTTTAGAAGATAATGATATGATGAATCGTGGGCTTGATGTTATGAATGCAAGTAGATATAAAAAGTACAGAATCTACGAAATACCTATATAGTTAAATCACTCTTGTGCTGCCTCATCATATTTCAATCCGCGGGAAGGATCAATTTTTTTAAGTTTTTTGAAGATCGATTTATCAGGATAAGTCTTTAAACACTCAATTATTTCGCCACTTTTTGCGTCAAAAAAAGTTTTTATAAGCACGCTGTTTATATCCACTTTACTTCTTAGAACTTCCAGCACATCAATAAGCTTAATAATATTTTTCATGCCAATGGACTTTTTTTCTGAGAATATATCGAGTCCATTATAATGATAATTAAAATAAGCTTCTCTGAAAGGACGATATTTCTCATTTAACAAATCCTCGACCAAACCTCGCCGGCTGTATGAACTGCTTGATTTTTCCCACCCCGTTCTAAAACCACTGCTTGCACCGAGGTTAACTATATCAAATGCTTTGGTGAAAAATGGAGTGCCTGCTAATTCATCATAGGAATCCATATCAAAACCAATAATTATGTAAGCATAATAATCCAAAAAACTTGTAAGTGGTTCAAAGATTGATTGAGTGGCGTAAAGAGTTTGATTTTTCTCATACACGAATGACCACTGCCCATCATTGATGCTTAACATGAGAGAGTTCTTTGGACTCTTATAAATAAGTCTCTGGCTGGTTATTACTGCTTGGGCAGAATAATTTATATCACTTGATGCGCCCACAAAAAAAATGTTGAATGTACAATCAATTTTATCTCCATCCCATTTGTCTGTAAAGCGGGTTTTATTTAAATAATTTTCTATCGTTTGAGCAAAGTCGGAAAGCAATTCTCGGTTAACAACAGGGATGCTTTCATAATTGACAATAACTTTACAGTTCAGTTCCTGTGAATAAGCCGCCGATGTCAATAAGAAAATGAAGAAAATAAGTGATTTCATCATTCACCCTTTTTGTTAAATGAATAGTTGATTAAAAATATGAAATTCGATATTATCACACAACAAACTTATCGGTATTAATTTTATGTGGTTTTTACTCATAATTTTTGCAATTGTTTCCTTCAAGACAGAGTTAATAGCTCAATTTAGTCCTGGAGCAAAACAAATCTCTATGTCAAACTCCGATGTTGCATTAAGCAACGATGTATTTTCACTTTTTAATAATCCTGCAGGTTTATCTCAAATGTATTGGAGAGAACTTGGAATATATTACTCTCCTTCCCCCTTTGGTTTTTCAGAACTTGCAAATGCTTATATCGCCTATCATGAACCGCTTGAATTTGGTTCGATTGGAATTGGAGCAATGACTTATGGATTTGAGCTTTATCGAGAGAATAGAATTACCGCCGGCTTTTCATACAATTACATGAATAAATTTTTTGCCGGTGCAGCAATAAATTTTCACATAGTCTCCATTCAGAATTATGGCAGCGATAATATTTTTTACATTGATGTTGGAGGATTGTATTATTTAAAAGATGATGTAAGATTAGGTTTTTCAGTTCATAATCTGAATCGTGCAAGCTTTGGAACTGATAAAGATAATGTTCCCATGGTTTTCGACACAGGTTTTAGTTACGATATTTTGGAAGAACTCACTTTTAATTTTGGATTGGAAAAAGATATTCGATACAATTATTCGCTGCGCGGTGGAATAGAATATAATTTAATGGAATACATTTCACTGCGATCAGGATTTTCAAATGAACCTTCTCAATATTCGGCAGGTATAGGAATAAACTATTCATACTTTAATCTCGATTACGCTTTTTTTAATCATACAGATTTGGGATTAACTCATCAAGCTGGTCTAATCATTAGTTTCGGTTCTGAAGGCAACAGAAATGAAAAGATTAGAAAATATTTAGAAAAGTAAGCAGCTAATAATTCATAATTGAAACCGTTATGAAACATTCTTTTTCCATTATTAACTCCCAATTCAGTTTGTATTTACTTGCATTACTTACAATTCTATTCAATCCAAAAATCCTCTCACAGATTGATTCAACGCAAGTACAAGCTGAAGAATTTATTAATGAAATGCTACAAGAACCAATAACAGAAGGCGACAACGAAGATATTTATACAATCCTTGAAGAACTATCTCTCAATCCGATTGATATTAATTCCGCCGACCTATCTGAATTTCAAAGAATACCTGGATTAACAGCATTTTATGCTTCTCTAATTATTGAACACAGGAAAAAGTTTGGCTCTTTTTTTTCATTAAGCGAAATAAACTTAATCGAGGGATTTCCAAAAGATTTGATCGAGAAAATAAAACCTTTTTTGATGGCTGTCGTAGGAAATTATAATGAAGATTTATCGCAAGAATTAACTTCGGAAAACACATTTGCAAATATCCTAGATAACACTAAGTTGAACTTTCGCAGCAGAGTAATGGATGATCTGCAAGAACGAAGAGGATTTTCAGAAAATAAATATGAAGGTTCACGTCCTAAAATTTATAATAGAGTTTTAATAAAGTATAATAATTTAATTGAAGCTGGATTGGTTGCAGAAAAAGATGCTGGTGAAAAATCACTAAATGAGTTCACTTCTTTTCATGCTGCGCTTAAGAATTACGATTTCATAAAAACATTTGTTCTTGGTGATTATACCCTAGAATTTGGACAGGGGTTAGCACTTTGGAGTCCATTTGCATTTTCTAAAGGTGCTGATGCAATCTATCCACTTAAACGAAAAGGAAAACCTGTCAATCCTTACAAAAGCACAAATGAAAATAATTTTTTCAGAGGCGCTGCCTCTTCTATTAGATTAAACAATTTTTTTATGGTTTCAAGTTTTTACTCAAATAATTTCTTTGATGCAAACATTGATAGTATATCACGCTCAATTCTATCAATGCCAATTGACGGCTTTCATCGAACTGAAACAGAAATTAGAAAACGTAAATCTGCAAGAGAAATAATGTATGGAGGAAGAATTGATTATCGGAATGAGTCTGAGAACATAAACGTTGGCGTGTTGTATTATTCATCTAAGTTCAGTAATTCGTTTTTAGCAGAATCACCATTTGATCTCAGCGGTGACAAATTCAACTATTATTCTGTTTATTATGATTTGTACTTCGGCAAAATAAATTTATTTGGTGAATCAGCTTTTGATGAAAGATCGGTTGCATCGCTCATGGGTGCAAGTTTATCTTTTGATAAAAACTTCGCTTTCATAACATCAGTTCGCAGTTACCCTCGTAATTATCGAAACATTCATTCTTATGCTTTTGGTGAGAAGTCCGGTAATACACAAAATGAATTTGGTATTTACACAGGCATACAATGGAGAAATCTGCTTGGTGAAATGAATTTTTATTTTGATCAATTCAAATTCCCTTATGCCACATTTGAAAATCCTGTTCCGACAAGCGGAAACGAATTTCTGTTTGATCTTAGGTCTAAACCTATAGCTAAAGTTGAAACGAATCTTAGATTTAAGTATGAGAAAAAGGAAATCACCAAGGAGATTGACAACCTGGAATCAATCGTTCCGCAAATTAGACAAGCATTGCGAGGTGAAGTCATTTTCGAAACTTCAAAGCAATTGAGATTGAGAACTCGAATCGAATTTAACAACTACAATATTCCAAAAATGTACGTTAACGAGATTGGGATGATGGTTTTCCAAGACGTAAGATTCTCCCCTATTCAATCTATAAGTTTTGACGGCAGAATTATTCTATTTCAAACAGATTCGTTTAACTCAGCAATTTATGGATATGAAAATGATTTAACAGGAATTTTGTCGAACGTTGCTTTATATGGAAAAGGCATCAGGTGGTATTTATTAATTAAGTACAAACCGATACGCAATATGTCTTTAACTGCTAAATATTCGGAAACATACAAACCATTAGAAAAAAGTCTTGGCTCAGGTTTTTCAGAAATAAAAAATAATTTGGATAATAGGATTAATATTCAAGTTGATATAATTTTTTAATGGCTATCATTTCTTTTCAGAAACAACAAAATACATATCCACTTTTTTCTTATCGCTTATTTTTACTGAATCATAAAATTGACATTCATAATTATCTTTAATCAAATTATAGGTTGTTGAGGAAATATTAACCTTTCCCGGTCTACCATTTCCTTCCATTCTATTAGCAATATTTACTGTTGTACCCCAAACATCATAAGTCATTTTATTTTTGCCAATTACTCCAGCGACAACATTTCCAGAGTGAATTCCTGCACGCATTAACCATTTAAACCGTGTATGTTTGTTTCTTTCCAAAATAAATTTTTGCATTTCCAATGCAGCTTTCACAACTTTAAGAGCATGATCATCGCACTCTTCAGGAAAACCTCCACCTGCCATATAACAATCACCAATAGTTTTTAATTTTTCAAGGCAGCATTTATCAACTATTTCATCAAATTGCTTAAATATCTCATTTAATTCTGTAACTAACTGATTTGGTCCCATTTTAGAAGAAAGCGTAGAAAAATCCTGAAAATCAGTAAATAGCAATGAGACTAATTTATATTCTCGTGGTTTGATTATTCCAATTTCCCTTAATTCCTTCACAATCTGTTTGGGAAGGATATTGTGAATCAAGGAATCCGATTTCTTTTTTTCATCTTCAAGCTCAATGGTTCTCTCCCTCAGCTTTGCTGCAATTTGATGTTTATAAACAGCAATTTCAATTGAAGTATGCAGCGCTTTTTCATCAAACGGTTTAATGATATATGCAAAAGGTTCTGTTAATTTTGCTTTATGAATGCTTTCCGCATCTGCATAAGCAGTGATATAAATAATGGGAACATCCATAATCTTTCTCAGCTCTTCAGCGGCTTCGATACCGGTCATTTTCCCGCTTAATTTTATATCCATTAAAATTATGCTGGGTTCTGATTCAACGGCACGCGTTATTACTTCCTCACCTGAAGAAACAACATCCGCAACATTATAGCCAAACTTTTTCATGATTCGCGATAAATCACGAGCTATAATATTCTCATCTTCAACAATTAGAACACTCAGTGCTGCTGAAGGATTGTACTTTTCTTTTATCAATGATTTAATAACGATTAATTTTTGATGTCTCTTCAAGTAATTTATAGCATCACATTGCAATATTACAAGAAGATTTTTTTTCGAAAGGAATTTAGGGTTTTTTCTGACTAAGCAAAAGAACTAACAATTATTGATTTTCCGACAATCAACTCGATACAATGTTGGTGTTACATTTGGTTCGATTTCCATTCAAGCACAACACGAATTTCTATTTTAAAAGGAATCAAATACAGAAAATTTATAAAGGAGAAAGTAAGTAACGTGGATAAACTCTAAAGTCAATACCAGCTATTCCATATTTTTGTGCTTGTTCTCAAAACGTCAAGCTGAGAATTCATAGGTAAAAAATTAATGACAAAATGTGTAAAAACTACTTCCCATGTTTTCAGAGGCATTCAAATAAATTGCTAATAGCTCATTATCGGCTGAAAGTACTATTCCTGTTAGAAAAACAAAGTATTTTTTCATTTTGTTTAACTTCCATTTCATTTAATAACGGCTCGAATTTTGTTAGAATAAGTGATAAAAATTTGCAGCTTTTAGTTTTCAATTCACTTTCATGAGTAACAACAGTAAGAGTTACTAAAATTTCTTCTCATATTTTTTGTATGATAACTATTTCTCAAAGTCTTAAATAGGAAATAAAGGAAGTTATCGAATTATTTTATGTTCATGTCATTACTAATTTGAAAAAGAAAATAAAAATTTTTTTTATCGGTTATAATAAATTATTTTTAGCCATCAACTTAAATAGCATTATCGAGTAATTTTATACAATTGAACAAAATCAAATAAATGCAAAGTTCCAAAATTGAATTTCTAAAACAATGTGATAACCTTCTAAAACTTGCTTCTAAGGGGTCAGCCGATTTCGTAAATAATCTTTGCAGCTTTGTACTTTCCGAAAATGATATTGAAGCATGTGTCTTATTTAAAGTTGGAGGAGATAAATCTCTTAAAGTAATTGGTAAATCCGGTTCCACAAAAAAAACTTATGAGCTAAACTCAATTTTCGAATGTCCTCACTGCAGTTCTCTTAAATCAGAACAATCAAAATCTAAATTTAACAGTCACGCTGGCTGTAAACTTGAAATCACAGACCATGTGATGTATGAAGGTTGTATACTTTTAGAAGTATCTGACAATGAGACTGCTTTATTGAAAGCTGCAAAAAAAACACCGTTTACTTTAGCAGAAAAAGAAAGTATTGAAGCGTTTACTGGATTATTGGAAAATCTCTTAAAAATTTGGTATGCTCGAGAGGATAATCATGCTTCATCAGTTGTTAAAATAATTTCGGATATATCTCATGAATTGCGCACACCCACAAACAGCATAATGGGTTTTGCTTCCCTACTGAATGAAGATAATCTTTCGCCATCGCAAGCCGAATATGTTACTACATTAAAAGAAAATGCATACAATCATCTTTCGTTATTAAATGATTTAGTGGATCTTGCCAAATTCGAAAACGGAACAGTTAAAGAATCAACAGTAAAGATAAATCTGCGGCACTTCTTAAATGAAATCGTTAAAACTTTTCAAGATAAATTTCCAGATAGGCAAATTGATTTTATAAACAATTTTGAAGGTGACATTCCAGAATCACTCATGCTCGATACACAGAAGTTGAAATATATTTTAGTAAACCTGCTTAGCTGCTCAATCCGGCTAACAGAACGAGGAAAAATTACGATTACAACTTCATATCCTAACGTTAATTCTGTAAATATTAAAATAAGCGATTCGAGTGAAGGAATTCCATCATCGGTGCTAAAAGAATTTTTTAATCCTTTTGCCATATTTGATTTGGGGAAATTAAAATTCGGTACAATTTCTGGATTAGGTTTAACTCTTACAAAAAAATACATTGAGCTGCTCAATGGAGATATTGAAGTTAATAGCTCACCCGGAAAAGGAGCAATATTTAATCTGAGACTTAAAGCAGAAAAACTTTCAAAAATTGAATCACAATTAAGCGAGCTGCCAAAAGTGGAAAAGAAAAATCGCATATTAGTTATTGAAGATGATTATGCCACATCTAAACTTCTTAGCAATTATTTAAATAAATGGGGTTATGAGCCTGTAATTGTTAACTCTGCAGAACAAACACTTAAATCAATTGAGAAAGAAACTTTCTTAGCAATTTTACTTGATATCGTGCTGCCGGATTCAAATGGCTTTGACTTAATGAAAAAAATTCGATCTCATCCTAATTCTAAGCGAACCCCGGTAATTGTTTGTTCTATTGAAGCGGAAGAACAGAAAGCATTTTTAATGGGTGCAGTTGAATATTTTGTTAAGCCAATTAAATATAATTTCCTGGTAGAAGTGCTTCAAAGTTACAAATTAAAAAGAGATTCAAACATTCTTATTGTTGATGATGATGTTCCAACATTGAATTTAATCAAAGAAGCAGTTCAGCAAGCCGGTTTTAATCCAATAGCCGAAGCTTTTTCTGCAAAGGTCATTAACTTGATTGAAGATAAAGAGCTTGATCTTGCAATTGTGGATCTTGATATGCCGGAAGTTTCAGGTTTTGAACTTATCAAAGAAATTAAAGAGAATCCTAAATTTGCAAAGCTCCCGATCATCATTTATACCGGTAAGGAAAACTATAGAGACGACTTGAAAAATATTGATGGTATGTTTGAGCATCTGTTAGAGAAAAGAAGTTCGAACATCGAAGATCTTGCCGATACCGTTACAGCAATGATAAATAAATTTGATGAACCCACTCCGCCTGAAGAATTGATAAAAGAAACTGATAAAGATGTTGTAAAAATTCTGCTTGCCGAAGATTATAAGCACTCACAAATTATTGTTACAAGACTACTCAAGAAAAATGGATTTGAGCATATTGTAGTTGTAGAAAATGGTGCAGAAGCTCTTGAACAAGTGAAAAAACAAAAATTTGATTTGATATTGATGGACATGCAAATGCCTGTCATGAATGGTTTTGAAGCCACCGAAAAAATTCGAATGCTCCCAGAGTACAAAGAAACACCCATAATTGCATTAACCGCATTTGCAATGAAGGGCGACCGAGAAAGATGCATGGATGCTGGAACCACAGATTATATTCCCAAACCAATTGACAGCCAAGAATTTGTTCAGAAAGTAAGACACTACACAGAAAGCACAATTACTGTAGTATAATTCGCAAGGGTTACCACTTCTTTTCTATTTCAAGCATTTCTAACTGAAGGCACTCAAATTATTTTTATATTTGAGCTGCTGATAATTAAATTTAGACTAAAAAATGATTAACGAAACACCGAGAGTACGCTTCGCGCCAAGTCCAACTGGTTATTTGCATGTCGGGGGTTTGCGAACCGCACTATATAATTATTTGTTTGCAAAGCATAACAATGGAAAGTTCATTTTACGAATTGAAGATACAGACCGTAACCGCTATGTTGAAGGAGCAGTCGAAAATCTTATAAAAGCATTAAAATGGGCTGGCTTAGATTACGATGAAGGTCCTAATGTTGGTGGAGATCATGGTCCTTACATGCAATCTCAAAGATTAGAAATTTACAAGAAGCATGCTGATAAATTAATTTCAAAAGGAAAAGCATACTTTTGCTTTTGCAATCCGGAACGGTTAACAGCTTTAAAGCAAGAGCAAGAAAAACAGAAACTGCCTCAGACAAAGTACGACAAGCATTGCTTGACTCTCACAAAATCAGAAATTGAAAACAATTTTAGCAAAGGAATTCCCCACGTTGTTCGGCTAAATGTAGAACCAAATCAAAAAATTGTTTTTGATGATGTTATCCGTGAGAGAGTTGAATTTGACAGCAATAATGTTGATGACCAAGTCCTAATAAAAAGCGATGGATACCCTACATATCATCTTGCAAACGTTGTAGATGATCATTTAATGAAAATAACGCATGTTATCCGTGGTGAAGAATGGCTATCCTCAACACCAAAGCATGTTTTGCTTTATGATGCTTTTGAATGGGAAAGATCAATTTTTGCACATCTTCCTCTTTTATTAAATCCCGATCGCTCCAAACTTAGTAAACGACAAGGTGATGTTGCGGTTGAAGATTATCGCGATAAAGGATATTTGAAAGAATCTCTAATCAATTTTGTTGCTTTGCTTGGTTGGAATGCAGGCGATGACCGTGAATTTTATTATCTCCATGAATTAGTTGAGGAATTTTCACTAGAGCGAGTTAATAAAGCCGGTGCAGTTTTCGATATTGTCAAACTCAATTCACTGAATGCTGAACATCTGCGCAAAAAATCGAATAAAGAAATTCTTGGGATGCTGAAAGACAGGATACAGAAGACAGAATATAGAAGTCAGAATTATTCGGATGAATTTTTATTATTAATTATAGAAGCCATGAAGGAAAGAGTTTCATTCATCCATGAGTTTATAGATAATTGTAAATACTTTTATGAACCGCCAAAAGAGTATGAACAAAAAGCAGTTGAAAAGAATTGGATAAAAGAAACTCCAGAACAACTTAGAAAATTGAGTGAGGAGTTTTTAAAATTAGCTAATCCAACCAAAGCTGACTATGAACATACCTTAACTAAAGTTGCTGAAGAACTTGGAATTGGAAAAGGAAAACTTATTCACCCTCTTAGGTTAGCAGTATCTGGTCAAAGCACAGGCCCAGGAATGTTTGACCTGCTTTATATTCTTGGAAAGGATGAGGTTATAAAAAGAATGGCGATTGCAACAAACAAAATCAAGTAAAAACTAATCTGAGAAAATCCGTTTAATCTGTATCATCAGCGTTCTATTTATTTTTGGTCCAACTATCCTTCAGTGTAACTGTTCTATTGAAAACTAATTTTTCGTTTAAGGAATTTTTTGAATCCACACAAAAATATCCATTACGTTCAAATTGAAACCTCTCCCCTTTCTTAGCATTTTTCAAGAATGGTTCAAGCTTAGCATTTTGAATAACTTCAAGTGAGTTTGGATTAATGAAATCCAGCCAATTTTCTTGGACACCAGGATTTTCTACGGTAAATAATCTATCGTACAATCTTACTTCAGCATCAATCGCATGCTTTGCAGAAACCCAATGAATTGTTCCTTTCACTTTTTTCTTACTTGTTCCTGTTCCACTTTTTGTTTCAGGATCGAAAGTGCAATTTAGTTGAATAACTTCTCCTCTATCATTTTTTATAACTTCTTCACATTTTATAATGTAAGCATAACGCAAACGAACTTCTCCGCCGGGAATTATGCGGTGAAATCCTTTGGCTGGATTTTCCATAAAATCATTTTGCTCAATGTAAATTTCACGTGAGAATGGAACTAATCTTTTTCCTGCATCAGGATTTTCAGGATTATTTACAGCTTCAAGTTCTTCAACTTTATCCTCGGGATAATTTGTGAGAACTACTTTCAAAGGTTTTAACACAGCCATAACACGTTGCACATTTTTATTAAGGTCATCACGAATTGCAAACTCAAGTAGAGATATATCGGTCAAAGCATCGCGCTTCGCAACTCCAACAATTTCAGCAAAATTTCTAATTGCTTCAGGCGTGTACCCGCGTCTACGAAATCCCGAAATTGTAGGCATTCGCGGATCATTCCAGCCATCCACATATTTTTCCTGAACAAGCTGAAGTAGTTTTCTCTTACTCATCACTGTGTAATTGAGGTTGAGACGTGCAAATTCAATCTGTTGAGGATGATGAACACCAAGCTCGTCTAAAAACCAGTCATAGAGCGGACGATGATTCTCAAACTCAAGTGTGCAAATGGAGTGGGTAATTCCTTCGATAGAATCTTCATTTCCGTGTGCCCAGTCATAAGTCGGATAAATGCACCATTTGTTTCCTGTTCGATGATGCTCTGCATGAACAATGCGATACATTATAGGATCACGTAAATTAAAATTTGGTGAAGCCATATCAATTTTAGCCCGAAGTGTCTTTGCTCCATCAGGAAAATCTCCGTTTTTCATCCGTTCAAAAAGGTTTAAGTTCTCTTCAACTGAACGATTGCGAAATGGACTTTCTTTCCCAGGTTCAGTTAAAGTTCCACGTGTAGCTCGGATTTCATCAGCAGCTAAATCACAGACAAACGCTTTACCTTTTTTAATCAGTTCAATTGCCCAAAGATACATTTGATCAAAATAATCTGAGGCAAAGAGGACTTCTCCTCTGAAATCAGCACCAAGCCATTTTACATCCTCAACAATTGATTCGACATATTCTGTTTCTTCCTTTTCAGGATTTGTATCATCAAATCGCAGATTGAACTTACCATTGTAGTCTCTTGCAATGCCATAATTGAGGCAGATGGATTTAGCATGACCAATATGCAGATAACCATTGGGTTCAGGAGGAAAACGTGTGTGAACTTTCCCTCCCATCTTGTTAGTTTTTAGGTCTTCATCAATGATTTCATAAATGAAATTCTTTGATTTGCTTGCAGTAGTGTTTTCGCTCATTGTACATAATGATTAAGTTTTACAAAAATTCATAACAAACTTAAGCATTTAATTGTAGGTGGTAAAGAAGGGAGAGAATAAAACTGCTAGATATCTGCAAGAGAAAATGTTCAAATAATATTTAGCGAATTTTTATTTTGATTTAATATAAGGTGCTAGATCGATTTTAGCTAAAGAATCTATCTCCTCAGTAGTTAGAGTATCGTAATCAATACTTTCTTCAGGTAAGTTGCTTCTGCCAAAATCAGTTAAATACCATTTTTTATTAAAGTATTCAAAATTATGCAACATCGTATCTTTATTACGATGCCAAAACATAAAAAGATGGTACGCTTCAAAATAGTTTTTTGTCGTTGCTTTTATACAGATTGAATTTTGGTCGTACCTCAATGTGTCTATCTGGTAGGATACCATCTGAATAACTGGCCAGTGTACCCACATTGCTTCTTCGTGGTTCTTCAGGAAATCGTCCTTTCTTGAAATATATGAATTTTTAGCCACCCAGTATTTTTTCTTAATTTCATATAACTCTTCCCAATCTTTATCCATGATTGCTTCATTAACCTTCGCATTCTCTTTTATTAGTGAATTTTTCTGCGCTTCTTGTTTATCTGTTTTTTCTGAGCAGCCAATGGAAAAAATCACAACTATAAATAATGAAAAAGTCAGATTAATTTTAAATTGTGTCATTTCAAGGTAACTGAGAATAGTTTTCATATTAACTCCCCTTAAACTTAATCATTTAATTTTAGGTGCTCAAAGTTCTTTTAAAAATGAAAAGGGATTCTAAACTGAATCCCCCTTATGTACCGGAGGCCGGACTCGAACCGGCACCTGGTGTGAGCCAGACTGGATTTTGAG
>CAZTJF010000026.1:0-50204 GCA_964613805.1 uncultured Ignavibacteriaceae bacterium
CACTTAGCTAATTGTTTACTTTAACCATTTACACAAAATTATTTACACTCCCAAAAATCTGTGTAAATCAGTTTAAATCTGTGTCATCAGCGTGCTATTTATCTTTAAATGTTACTTTCTAGACGTTCTCAATACAAACTACAAACTTTCTACAACCTTTTTCAGCTTACTTTGTACTTCACTCGCAATCTTTCCAAGATTTGAATTGCCAACTGCCTGCATTGATGCGATCGGATCAATTGCGGCAACCTCGACTTCTCCTGGTGCTTGTTCAATCACAATAACATTGCAAGGAAGCATGGTGCCGATTTTATCCTCCGTTTTTAATGCTTTGTATGCGAAAGGGGGATTGCATGCACCTAGGATTTTGTATTTCTTGAAATCAACATCAAGCTTCATTTTAAGTGTTTCCCTTACATCAATCTCGGTGAGTATACCAAAACCTTCTCTCTTGAGTTCATCGGTTAACTTTAGGACAACTTCATCAAAGTTTCTATTAATTGTTTTACTAAAATAGTAGCTCATAAATAACCTTTCTAAATCTTTATTAGTAAGATGATAAAAATTAAAAATAGTTTCTTTCATTCTCGTTCATATTGAGACTGAATAAATAATTAAACCTTATTATTCTCATTTTTCAATTTCATCACTAAGAACTTTTTAGTATTTTATTTTTGTGAAAAAAGTATTCTTAATCATGTATTTAATTTTTATTTCTCTGTGCAGCATATCTGCGCAGCAGCAGATAAAAATTATGACATATAATCTTTTAAATTATAATGGTTTAGATACAACCACACGCAATCCTTATTTCAGAACAGTACTTTCTTCGGTTAATCCAGATATTTTGGTTGTCGAAGAGATTACCACACAAACCCAAGTAAATAATTTTCGCACACGAATCCTTAACAGCTTTGGTGAAACATATTCTGCTGGAACTTTCATATTTAATCCTTCTCCTGGTATTAATAATGCACTTTATTTTAAATCCTCGAAAGTGAGTTTTATAAGTAATACTGCAATTAAAACAGAACTTAGAGATATTAATGAGTTTAAGGTTAAAAGTATAGTCACTGGAGATACACTCATAATTTACGCCGTTCATCTCAAAGCCAATTCAGATATCGCCGCTGAATCGCAAAGAGCAAGAGAAGTTGATAGTTTGAGAAAAGTAACTAACTTACTTCATTCAAAAGCTAATTTTATTGTACTTGGTGATTTTAATATTTATAAATCAACTGAACCGGCTTACCAAAAATTGCTAAATCAATCAAATAGCGGATATTTCAAAGATCCTTTTACTCTGACAGGTACATGGAATGATTCCACCTATAAACAATATCATACCCAGTCTACACGCACAAGAAGTTTTGGTGATGGTGCTACGGGTGGTTTGGATGATAGATTTGACATGATACTTATGTCTCAAGAAGTTATAAATAGCGGACAAATTACTTATGTTCCTGGGACTTATGTTCCGTATGGAAACGATGGAAATCATTATAATGATTCAATAAACAGGCCGACTAATACAGCCGTTGGTCAAACAATAGCTGATGCTCTGCATTATGCTTCCGATCACTTACCTGTGTATGCAACATTTCTTTTTGAACCCAAAGACACCACTATAACTTTAAATCTCACCACATTAGTTGAGGGGTTGTACAATGGTTCTACAACGATATCAGATACAGTCAAAGTGTATTTGAGGCAGGCAGCGTCTCCTTATGCTAAGGTTGACTCGGTAAAAATTCTTCTTAATAGCAGTGGTAATGGAGCGGGAATATTTTCTAAAACGACAAACGGAACCTATTATATTGTTGTAACACATAGAAACGGTTTGGAAACATGGAGTAAAGCTGGTGGTGAATCTCTTTCACAAGGTTCCTCAATAACCTATGATTTTACAACTGCTTCCTCTAAAGCTTATGGCTCAAACTTAGTCTTAAAAGGCAGCAAGTGGTGTATTTTCAGCGGTGATGTTAATCAAGATGGATATGTCAACTCAACTGATTTGTCATTAATAAATAGCGATGGATTCATTTATTCAACAGGATATCGCAGCACAGATTTAACCGGAGATAATTTTGTTGATCTGAACGATTTTGTGATTTGTGATAATAATGTATTTAAAAACATAAGCGTTAAAAAACCTTAACCCGCTTAAGAAGAAATAACGAACAAATTTTAACTAATCAAGGAAAGAAATGACTGAAAATAATATTAAGCATTGTCTGAATTGCAATCGTTCAGAAAATGAAATCCCACTTGTAACGCTTAGTTATTCGGGTAAGCCAACATTTATTTGTTCGCATTGCCTGCCGATGCTGATTCATCATCCTGAAACGTTAATAGGAAAAATTGAAGGTGCGGAGAATATTCCGCCAGCCGAACACCACGACTAACAGTTTGATTATTGTTAATGAAGTAGGATCATCTTCTTTGTTTGAGTAATTCCACCAGAACGTAATTGGTAAAAGTATACGCCAGAGGCGGATCCAATTCCGGATACCAGATGCCCGTTTCCAGATGAGGGTTTGAATTCAACCTCATATGTACCGGCGGTTTTATATTCATCAACCAAAACTGCTGTTTCATTTCCGAGCATATCGTAGACTTTTAGCGTTTGCCAACTGTTGACTGAGGACTGCCAACTGATTTTTGTGCTTGGGTTAAATGGATTCGGATAGTTTTGGTATAATATAAAACTGCTAAGCATTATATCATCATTGGCGATTAAAGTAGCTGATTGCTGTCGAAAAATATTTGCCGCTTCTCCAAGGGTTAAATATTTGATCCTATTTCCATAAATGTGATTTAGCGAATCGAGAAGCTGTCCTATCCAGTTAATTACAATTCCGTTTTCATATCCTTGCCTTATAAAATAATCATGAAGCAAAATACAGTAATAACCGTTTGCACTTCCTGTGTTTCGAATATCTTGTAAAGCCGAATTCAGTTTCGAATTATATTGAGGGCTCGTCAATTGCCACGTGTATTCATTATTCTGTTGAAGGTTGTAAAGAGTTTTATAAATAAATTTCTTTGTGCCGCCCGTGGAAGACAACCAATCAAAACTTTTATCAATAAGAACCTGATAAGTAATGGTGTCGGCTTGATGACCAGGTGGAACAAAAGTCTTTGGAATAACATTTATCGAATCAAATAAGATTTGCAAACCACTGTTTATCATCTGCATCTGCTGAGGATAAGAAAAATACAAATTATTGGATGTGCAAAACATTTCATGGCTCGATTGACCACAAGAAGTACAAATGTGATTGTAACCGTGCATAGCGATTTCATGTCCATTAAGTATAGATTCGCGCAATTCTTTTGCAAGAACACCATCTTGATTCTGAGTTTCGAGCAGCCGATGAGGGATAACTGCCCACGTAACCTTTGCTACTCTTTGTTCAACTGCCTGCTGAAAATGTTTGATACTTCGAGGAACAATTGTGGTGTTTCTGGATTGTATATCATCAACCCGAATAACAAAGATTAAACTATCTTGTGGAAACAGCGAGCAGTTAAAAATTAATAAAAGTATTACGATAAAAATTCTGGACATGTTTGTTAAATTGCTTTGAGATCAACTTTTTATCATGACAAGCATCATCTTAAATCTGCTTGTTGCTTTTAAGGCATGTGGTTGATTTGCGGGCATTATAATCATTTCACCCCTCTTAACATTATTGACTTTTCCGGAGATAGCCACCTCTGCTTCTCCATCAATTAGATAAACCAGTGCGTCAAACGGCGCTGTGTGTTCGCTTAAGCCCTCGCCTTTATCAAAAGCAAAAAGTGTAACAGTTCCAGTTGGCTGTTTTATAATCGTTTTGCTTACAACGGAACCCGTTTGGTATTCAACTAACTTTTCTAGTTCGTTTGGTGATTGGAGAAGCTTCTCTTCTGACATAAAATTCCCAATTATTTTTTACGGCTAAATATAAGAATAAAAATTTAGGGAATATCTCCGTGTATCTTCGTGAAAGAATTTTTTTCTAACACGAAGAGTCACGAAGAAAATACGGAGAAACAGTAAGAGAGTTTTTACTTCAAAAGAAGTTTAAATGCATGAGTCCAATTATTGTATTTGTCACCAAAATAAACCCAAAATATCGTCATTGCTTCAAGCCAATATGAATTAGATATGTCCCCAATATCAAGCACACGCTTCCATCCCATTTTTTCAGCCAAGGATTTAAACTTGTTCTTGGCTTCTTCATCATTACCGGCAATAAATAAATCGGGATCGCCTTCTTCTCTTTTCGGACTAACCATTACGAACGCATTAACTGTGTTGAATGCTTTTACAACTTTTGCTTCCGGAATGTGTTTTTGGATTTGCTCGCCTAATGAATTTCCTAAAGTTACCGCAAATTTTGGAGGCATTCCTTGAGAAAAATCTAAAGGATTAGTTGTATCAACAACTACTTTCCCCTTGAAATTATTTTTTCCTGCCACATGAATTGCCGCGATTGTGGCAACTCCATGAGTGGCAAGCATAATCATTTCACCAAACTGAGCAGCTTCTGCAAAAGTACCGAACTTTACTTTAGGATTTTGAGAATACCACTCTTTGAAAGGTGGGCTACCCATCATATCTTTATTTACCTTTGATAAAGTTTCGGAAACATTACGGGTTCCAATCATCACGTCATGTCCCATTTCATTTAATTTAGCAGCGAGCGTTTTTCCTACAATGCCTGTTCCAAGAATTCCAATTTTCATTTTTTACCTTTCTAATAAATAAGACACACTACTTGTGCAGTATGTCAATTGAACATCAAATAAATTTTTATTTTCTGGTTGACATAATTTCCATTGTTTTAAACTCTTTTCCTTCATAAGGCATGTACATCTCGAATAACTGGTTGTTGTCGTCAATGAACTTCATAGTTTGACGATATTTAATTTCTTTTCCTGACATTGGGTCAACCATAGTCCCCCTCATGTCGCAAATCCTCGTCTTTTCATCATATTTGCCGCGTGCCATTGTCATTCCTGTCCCCAAATTGTCAATCCAAAAGCTAAAAAATTCATTTACGGCTTTATCATATGCAAGAAGATTCCATCCTTCCATAGGCATTCCCATGACGTCACTGTAGTTTATAGATTTTAGGTATCTGCCGCCAAGAATCATTTCATAAACTGCTCTTCCTTCAGAAACCATCGGCTCAGATGATGGATCGTTCCACCACTTGGATACATAATTCCACTCACCGACAGACTTTGCCATCATTTCGTGCATTGAGCCGGGTGTCATATAGTCCATCCACTTTTGCATCATTTCGTTTTGATCTTGTGCAATTAGAGATGTTGCAGATGCCATGACGAGCATAAACAAGAATGTGTAAAAAGAATTTTTAGAAAACATGGGGCTGCTCCTTATTAAGTGATATAATCGTTTGTTGTGCGTTGATTTGTGAATTTGCACTTTCTGTTAAGAAAGAATTATCTCAACAATTAAAAGATAGAATATTTCCGCTATCTATGTCAAATAGAAAATCAAGTGATGTGATGTAGAGTACATGGAATAATTAGACGGACTTATCAATAACCCGCATTATAGGATAAACCTTCTCACCTTTATCAAAATAAGGCGAATTACGATAGAAAAAATCTAAGCGATCAGCCGTACTGTTTCTAAAGTTTTCATCCAAAGCAAGCTTATCTTGGAATTCAGCTTTTAGTTTTGAATTGTCTTTTAACATTTGCGAAGCAACTGGTTCCATTATGAATGCTTCAGCATATTCCTTTCTTTCAAAAAATGCATTGAGAAAGCCCCACCGCGCGAATGAATCAGGTGACATTGGTTCAAGCAAGTTTACAATTACCCTCAATGTTCGCTGATTAGTTGGGATAATGAACGTCCCTTCCGGTATCTTTACCATTTCATCAAAAATAATTGTATTGAAAGTAACTTGCTGACGACCTTCATAAGGATAGCTGGCAAATACTTCATTAACGAATTTGTATTTCTCCACAAATACTTGCTCTGGAGATTTTAGAATACTATGCTTTACTCCATGCAAGGAAAGAATCTCGACAAAGTGAGAAAATTCTTTTGGAATTAAATAAGCCCGGGGGACATTTACTGCAATTTTTACTCTTGTTTTATTGTACAGGGGGACATCAATCGTGATTGGCTTATTCGTATACTGCAGGACTTTATCTCCTGTGATTTCACTTTCAACCTCAAATGATTCTAATCCTTTGAAAGTAAAATTTTCAAACTCACCCGTATCTTCAAAATCTACTGGAAGCACTTTACCCTTGTTATAGTAATAATTAACTGTGTGGTTATCTGCTTTTTTGTTGAGTGCAATTAGCTCAAGTCGGTTACGATTAATAAAATCAATAGTATGTGTCATCATTGATTTTGTCGAGAACACACGATTGCTAAATGGTTTTAAACTGTGAGTTTCAACGAGAAGACAAATTCTGTTTTGAACAGCGCAGTAACCGGTGGAAAATCGCGGCAGCATTGGGTAATCAATTAAACCGTCTGACAATGTTTCACCCTTAAATTCAATATAGCGGGTTGAAAGGAAGCCATCCCGTTCAACATTTTTTGAAAGGTAAGGAAGATATTTCTCATTTATCCATTTACCGAGATTGGGAGAAATGTTTTCTTTTCTTTCCAATCCATAAGTAACATGATACTGATAATCTGCTCCGTTGGTTGTGTGATTATCAATCATAAAATCGGGCAGCCAATCGTTGAAAAGTTTAAGCCACGCTTTCATCTCTGGTGAATCTGCTTTCATGTAATCGCGGTTCAAATTTAGATTGTGAGCAGTTGTCCGCCAGCCCATCATTAGGGGTCCAACTTGATTAGGGCGGTTGAAAGGACTTAATCTCTCGTGTCCATCAACATTAAAAACTGGAATTATAAGCAGAATCACATTTTTCAAAAGATTAAATTTTTCCTTTGTTACCAGCATCTCACGAAGCATAAGCATGCATGCATCTTTTCCCTCAATTTCTCCCGAATGTATCCCATTCTGAATGAGGATAATTGCCTTGCCGCTTTTCTTTGCCTTCTCAGGAGAGAATTCTTCATTACTAGCTACAACCAGGCATTTTAATTCTCTACCTTGCGGCGAGATGCCAATGGTAATCATTTTCGCATACGGAGTTTTATCAACAAACTTTTGGAAGTATGAAATTGTTTCTTGATAAGAAGGCGACTTTTGCTGATTTGATTTTTCAAACAGAGTTAACCATTCTTTTGAGAGGTTTTTTTTCATGATGATATTCTTATTAATGTATTTTCGTTCTTCAAAGATAAAAAGAGAAATTTACTTTCGATAACTCTGATAATAGAACGCTGATCATTATGATGGTCATGATTTATTATGATCTTAATAAATCCTAAAAGATCTGTGCAATCAGCGTTTTATAGTCCTTAATTTTATAGGGTTAATTCTTAAAGATGAAATTGATAAGTTTACACTTAAAATCACCGAACATTATCTAATAACTTAGGGAAAAACTATGATGAGAAACTTGGTCTTAGCATTTACTTTTTTTACAATTTGGTCTGTTTTCACAAACTCACAGGATAAATACATGGATAACCCTTTTTTCAAGGAATGGAGCACGCCTTTTCAGACTCCGCCATTTGATGATATTAAGATAGATCACTATCTGCCTGCTTTTGAAGAAGGTATAAAACTTCAAAAAGCCGAAGTTGATGCGATTATCAACAATAATGCAAAACCGACTTTCAAAAATACAATCGAGGCAATGGAAAAAAGCGGTAAGCTTTTGACTAAGGTAAGCGGCGTATTTTATAACCTCAACTCTGCGAATACAAATGATGAGATGCAGAATTTAGCTAAAGTGGTTGCACCAATGTTATCAAAGCACAATGATGATATAAATCTGAATGAAAAGCTTTTTGCAAAAGTTAAAATGCTCTATAACGAAAAAGACAAATTAAATTTAACAACCGAACAAAATAAAGTTTTAAAAGATTATTACGACGGATTCATTCGCGGTGGTGCTAATCTGAACGATGAACAAAAAGAAAAATTCAGAAAATTAAATGAGGAACTCTCCCTTTTATCCTTAAAATTTGGTGAGAATGTACTTAAGGAAACAAATGCTGTTGGATTGATTATCGAAAACAAAGATGATCTCGCAGGTCTTCCTGAGAGTGTGATCCAATCTGCTTTTGAGTTAGGAAAGGCAAAAGGACATGAAGGTAAATGGGTTTTTACACTTCAGAAACCAAGTTTTCTGCCATTCCTTCAGTATTCTGAAAAAAGAAATCTAAGAGAAAAATTATTTAAAGCGTATCTCAATCGCGGCAATAATGGTAATGAATTTGACAACAAGAAAATTCTTTCCCGCATAGCAATGCTAAGAGTCGAGCGAGCTAAATTGCTTGGTTATCAAACACATGCTGATTTCGTTCTTGAAAAAAATATGGCAAAAAATGCAGAGTCTGTTTATAAATTTTTAGATGATTTATGGAACCCTGCTTTGAATCGAGCTAAAATGGAAATAAATGATATGCAAAAAATAATTGATGGTGAAGGAAGTAAATTTAAGCTCGAAGCTTGGGACTGGTGGTACTATGCTGAAAAAGTTAAAAAAGAAAAATATGATCTCGATGAGGAAATGCTTCGTCCGTATTTCAAACTTGAAAATGTTCTTCATGGAGTTTTAGATGTTGCATCTAAACTATATGGAATTCAATTTGTTGAAAGAAATGATATTCCAACTTATCATCCTGATGTTAAGGTGGTAGAAGTTAAAGAATCCGATGGAAAGCATGTCGCTATTTTATTCACAGATTATTTCCCACGCGATAGCAAGAGGAGCGGCGCCTGGATGAATTCTTTTCGAAAGCAGTCTAACATTGAAAATAATTTTATCACACCAGTTATAAGTAATGTTGGCAATTTTTCAAAACCGACAGTAGATAAACCGTCTCTGCTAAGTCTTGATGAAGTGAACACACTGTTCCACGAGTTCGGTCATGCACTGCATGGAATTTTATCAAAATCTATTTATCCAAGTGTTTCGGGAACATCTGTCCCGAGAGATTTTGTTGAGCTGTGTTCGCAAATTATGGAGAACTGGGCTTTGGCTCCCGAGGTTTTAAGAATGTATGCAAGGCATTATCAAACAAATGAACCGATGCCGGATGATTTCATCAAGAAGATTGAAAACTCCCAACTCTTCAATCAAGGTTTTGAAACAGTTGAATATCTTGCGGCTTCTTATCTTGATATGGATTGGCACACTCTAACCAACGCTGAAGAAAAAGATGTTGCAAATTTTGAAAAAGAATCATTAGGTAAAATCGGCTTGATTCCTGAAATTGAATCACGGTATCAAAGCACGAACTTCCAGCATATTTTTTCCGGAGGATATTCTGCTGGGTATTACAGCTATATTTGGGCTGCAGTTCTTGATGCAGATGCATTTGAAGCATTTGAGGAAAACGGTTTATTTGATCAAGCTACCGCCACTTCATTTAGAAAAAATATTTTGGAAAAAGGCGGAAGTGAAGATCCGATGGTTCTGTATAAACGATTCCGCGGCAGAGAACCAAAGGTTGATGCGTTGTTGAAGAGAAGAGGACTCAATTGAAATTCCAAGTAACAAAACATAAATTCCAAATAATTTCCAAACTTCAAACATCAATATCCAAAGTTTAGATTTTGAATTTAATATATTGAATTCATAACAATTTAAAGTTTTATGAGTAAAAAAATTGTTGTAATTGGTGCTGGTATTTCAGGTTTAGCGACCGCTTATTTGCTTAAGCAAAAAGGGTGCGATGTTACAATATTGGAAAAGAAAAGTGAAGTCGGCGGCTCAATCGAAACATCTTATGAAAACGGCTTTCTATTTGATTGTGGACCAAGCAGCGCATTAGAGACAACTCCACTCATTGCAAAATTTGTTGAAGAACTCAATCTTCAAAATCAATTGGTGTATGCACATAAAGAAGCGAATAAACGATACATTTTACGCAGTAATACACTTCATGCTCTGCCGATGATTCCATCCGCCTTCTTAAAAACAAAATTATTCTCAACAAAAGCTAAGCTAAGATTGTTTGTAGAACCATTTGTCAGAAAGTCTAAAGAAGGATATTACCAAAGTCTTGCTGAGTTTGCAACGCGGCGGCTCGGCAGAGAATTTTTGGATTATATAATTAATCCAATCGCCGCAGAAATTTATGCCGGAAATCCTGAAAGTCTTAGTGTTAAATCCGCCTTTCCAAAACTTTATGCTCTTGAAGAAAAATATGGCGGACTGATTGTCGGTACAATCAAAAGTATTAAAGAAAAAAAACAGCATCCGGAAAAATCCAAGCAAAGTGGAAAGATGTTTTCATTCAAAGATGGAATGATAGTCCTACCTAAAACTTTTGCAAAGTATATCGGCGACCATTTAATGCTCAGTACAGAAGTAACTAAAATTGATAAACATGATGAGGGCTATACATTAAACTGCATTCATAAAGGCGAGAACATTAGCATCTCTGCCGATGTTATCATTTCAACTCTTCCTGCTTTTAATGCTGCAGATCTCTTTGGCAATTTTGATGAGGGTGTGAAGAATCATTTGTTAGACATTTATTATCCGCCAGTGCTTGTGCTATATCTGGTTTATAAGAAACAAGATATTCAGCGCCCGCTTGATGGTTTTGGTTTTTTAATTCCCTCTAAAGAAAAAAAATCATTTCTCGGAGCAATTTGGAACTCTGTGATTTTCCCAAATAGATCATCCCATGACACAGCTTCATTTACACTTTTTGCTGGCGGTGCAAGAGACCCCGAAATTTTTAGTTTGGATAAAGAAATTTTGTTTATGAAAGTGCGAGGTGAATTCGAAACATTGATGAAAATTTCTGGTGAACCCGTTTTTTCATCTTATAAATTCTGGCCGAAAGCAATTCCGCAATACAACATCGGTTATGTGGAACATGAGAATTATTTTGATCAATTCGAGAAAAAATTTCCCGGAATTATTTTGAGTGGAAACTATCGCGGCGGAATATCAATAGGCGACTGCATTAAAAATTCAGAGTTGGTCACCGAAAAAGCCAGTAGGTGAGTTGTGAAATGACTAAAGGAAGAGAAATATTTTGTTGCTGAATTCAAAATAGAAATGTTCATAATTAAATTCACTTTACTGCTATCCGTTATTGTGAAGTGACCAAAATCTCCGACTGTTTGAACCCGTTTATTGCCTTTCATGTGATGCAGAGCACTTCTCATCATTTAAAATCCATGTTTGAACATTTACGCATTGTATTTGGACTGATTAGTCCATAAGTTAAACCCATCACCAAAGTGAAAATTACAGTGCATGATATAAAAGTGTACTGTAAACACAAATCATTAAGTAATAATTTATCATAAACAAAAGGAGAAAAAGGATGAAAAAATTCATTCTATCTGGGTTCATTTATTGTACATCTTTTTTGATGGCGCTGGTCCTGATAACAGGATGTGCTAAAAAAGAAGAAGATGGGAAAATTCCGATCACTTCAGTTTCGGAAGATGCGAAACAGGATTTCTTAAAAGGCAGAGACGTCTTTGAAAAATTAAAATTTCAAGAATCTCTTCAGCATTTTGAAAGCGCATTAGTTAAAGACAACAATTTTGCTTTGGCTTATTATTACCACGCTAATGCCAATACAACAACAAAAGGATTTTTTGAGGATCTTGATAAAGCAGTAGCTTTAGCAGATAAGGTTTCAGAGGGGGAAAAATTAATTATAATGGCATTTCAAGCAGGGGCAAACGCTGAGCAAAAAAAGCAGGAAGAATATCTTACAAAACTTGTGCAGCTTTATCCCCAAGACGAAAGAGCGCATAGTTTACTGGGGCAATTCTATTTCGGTCAGCAAGATTATGTAAAGGCAATTGAGCACTTAAAAATGTCTGCCGAACTTGCCCCGAATTATTCATCACCTTATAATATGCTTGGCTACTCAAATAAAAGTTTGGGTAACTATACCGAAGCAGAAAACGCATTTAAGCAGTACATAAAATTGATTCCTGATGATCCGAATCCTTACGATTCTTATGCTGAGTTGTTAATGAAGCAGGGAAGGTATGAGGAATCAATTGAACAGTACCGCAAAGCATTGTCTGTCGATCCTAACTTTGTTGCCTCATACCTTGGAATTTCTAATAATTACAATTTTCTTGATAAGCATGAAGATGCAAGAAAAGAACTCCAAACACTCTACGCCAAAGCAAGAAATGATGGTGAAAAGCGTGCTGCACTTTTCGGAATGTCGGTTTCTTATGCTGATGAAGGTAATCTAGATAAAGCTATAGAAGAAATGCAGAAGCAATATGAGCTTGGAGCAAAAATAAATGATGACGGTGCGATGGCTGGCGATCTTAATACTATGGGGATGATACTAATTGAAGCCGGAAAATATGATGAGGCAATGAAAAAGTATGAACAAACCCTCGAAGTAACATTAGCATCAAATCTTTCTAATGAAATCAAAGAAGGTACAAAACGTTTTCATCTTTATAATACCGCTCGTGTTTTATTGCTAAAGAGCGATCTTAAAGGTGCGAAAGAAAAAGCGAGTGAGTTCAGCGAAAGAGTAAGCAAATCGAACAATTCTTTCCAAATATGGTCATCGCATGAGCTGCAGGGATTAATTGCTTTACAAGAGAAAGATTATAAGAAAGCCGAAAGCGAATTCAATATGGCAAATCAGCAGAATCCTTACACACATTATCGTTTAGGATTAGCTTATCAAGGAATAGGGGATAAGCAAAAAGCTGATGAGCACTTTAAGATGGCAGCAAGCTTTAATGCGCTGACAAACTTGAATCAATCCTTTGTACGAATGAAAACTAGAAATATGGCATTATAGAATATTTTGAGAGTGGGCTGTCTCTTAACCTTAAAATTGTCAGTCAGAGCTTGCCTGTCGGCAGACAGGCTTGCCGAAGACTGACAGTTTGAATTATAATCGCACTTCGATGGCTCAATGAGACAAAAAAATTCCTGTTGAGACAGCACCTTTTTTTACAGAAAATAAATTATTAATTATGTTTATAGGTCATTTTGGTGCTGGATTTGCAGCTAAAAGCGTAGATAAAAAAATCTCGCTTGGTACACTATTCCTTGCCTCCCAATTTATTGATTTGCTCTGGCCAATTTTGCTTTTACTCGGACTCGAAAGCGTTAAAATAGAAGCCGGCAATACGGCTGTTACTCCCCTTAATTTTGTTTCTTATCCGATTTCTCACAGTATGTTTGGAGTCATTGTCTGGGGCTTTCTGTTTGGGATAATTTATTACTTAATCAAGAAAAATCCCCGCGGTTCGCTCCTTCTAGGCTGTTTAGTTGTCAGTCATTGGCTTTTCGATTTATTAACTCATCGCCCCGATCTTCAATTATTCCCTTGGAGTGATTATAAAGTTGGCTTCGGATTATGGAATTCCTTTGTAGGAACAGTCCTTATTGAAAGTTTAATTTTTGGTGTTGGAGTCTTAATTTATTATAGGATTAGAAAACCACAATCCAGACCAAAGCAAATTCTATTCTGGAGCTTAGTCATATTTCTTGCTGTGGTTTATATCATGAATTTAGTTGGCCCACCCCCGCCTTCCGAAGAACCAATTGCATATGTAGGGTTATCTCAATGGATTCTGATAGCATGGGCTTATTGGATTGACCGAACTTCATAAATAATCGGTGAACAAGTCATAATTTGGGGGAGATTTTGGCAGCCATTATTTAGTTTTGGTCATCTTGATTTTACTGCGAGAGATATAGTAATAAGCATTAAATTTTACCATGCTTAAGAATGTTACTCTGCGATTTTACGAAGAACTAAATGATTTTCTTCCCACTCATAGAAAGAAGAAAAGATTCTTACATACATTCATTGATCGGACTTCAGTTAAGGATTTAATAGAATCATTCGGAGTTCCTCACACCGAAGTTGATCTGATTCTTGTAAATGGCAAATCCGTCAACTTAAAATATTTAGTGAACGATGGCGATGATATAGCGGTCTATCCGGAATTTGAATCATTCGATGTTTCCAATCTTCAAAAACTTCGTCCAAAGCCCTTGCGCAAGCCAAAATTTGTGCTTGGTGTTCATCTTGGAACACTTGCAAAATATATGCGTATGCTTAGCTTTGATTTACTTTATAACAACAGTTACATTGATGAGGAGATTATAAAAATATCTCTTGAAGAAAAGCGAGCTATTCTTACTAAAGACAGGGAAATTTTGAAACGCTCCGAAGTTACTCGCGGCTATTGGATTAGAAAAACGAAAGCCATTGAACAATTAGAAGAAGTGCTTCGAAGATTCAATCTTACAAATATGATAAACGAATTCTCGCGGTGTCTGGTTTGTAATTCAATGCTCAAAATCATATCAAAAGAAAAAGCAATTAATCGTCTTCCTAAATAAGTGAGCGAATGGCAGAATGAATTTTGTTATTGTAACCAGTGTGATAAAATTTTCTGGAAAGGAAGCCACCACACTAAAATGAAGGGAATTATTGAGAAGATCAAAATGTTGTGATTAAATTGTGTTTTACTCTGGCTCTGCGGTTATTATTTTTTCACTAAAGACACATGGCGGCACAGAGATATTATAACCCAAGCTTGTGGTTTTGAAAATTAAATGAAATAAATTTAAACAACTGTTTTTTACAAATACTTCATACACAAAATGTCATTTATAATCTGGATTATTGTTGCAGTTGTTCTTCTCTTCATTATAGAATATTACTTCATTAAAAAAGTCCGTAATGCTGTTAAAATTCTTTTTCCTCAATTTCCGCTTTCAAAGTTTAAGAAAATCATTGTTGGTGTAATCATTTACATAAACTTGTACATGTTCATTGTGATTATTGCTTATCTCTACTCCTTACTCGTTAATGGAGATAGACCGGTTCCGCCCGAAAATATTTTCTTCGATTACCTAATTCTTTTTCCTTTTTGGCTAAGCATGTTAGTTTTTGTTCAGTGTGGACTTCTATTCTTACTTTTAGATTTACTGAAGCTGATTTTTCTGCCGCTTTACAGAAAGTATAAGTCTACACTTTTAAATATTCAAGCCAAGATAATTTTAGTGTTAGCGGCACTGTTTATTTTTTATGTTCCTATCAGAGCGATTTATGATTATAATACTGTTTCTCTGCGGATAGTTGAGTTCAAGAAAAAAAACTTGCCAGCAGATCTAAGGAGATTTAAGATTGCATTCATATCGGATATTCAAGCTGATAGATATACTAACGACACACGACTCGATAGGTTTATTTCAAAAGTTAATGCCACTAATCCCGACTTAGTGCTGATAGCCGGTGATATGATAACAAGCACTTCGAATTACATAAACACATCGGCCAAGTATGTGGGGCAGTTGAGAGCAAAGTACGGAGTTTATTCCTGCATTGGGGATCATGACAATTGGGCATATTGGACAGACAATGGACGTAGCGTGAAAGAAATTACCGAGGCGCTTCAAAAAAATGATGTTTACATGGTTGATAATGAAAAAAGAATTTTTAACGTGAATAAGTCCGAGATAAATGTAACGTTTGTAACCAATACGTATGTCGAAAAAATCTCGAGCGAAACATTAGACAGCTTGGTGAAGCTTGATAAAAATTATGAATTCAAAATATTTCTTACGCATCAGCCGAGGAACAAATTTATTGAAAGTGCTATAAAGCATAATTATGATTTGCTTTTAGCTGGACACACACATGGCGGGCAAGTAACCTTTTTCTTTCCGTTTTATAATTTGTCCGCAACATTAGTTGAAACAAAATATGTCCGCGGCGATTTTTATTTTGGGGATATGCTAATGATTGTAACGCGCGGATTGGGAATGTCTCTTCTTCCATTGAGATATAACTCAAATCCGGAAGTTACTTTGATAACTTTAAGCGATTAGAAGAGAAACGAAATTATTAAAATAGTCAGAGAAGATCTTTTATTAGCCCGATAAATATTTTATTTTAAGGCATAATCTCTGTACAGGAATATTAAACGCTTACACAATTAATTATAAGGGAGAATATTTATGACAGACCTGCTAACCTCAATACCAATGCTGCGAACCACAATCAGCAAATTATCGTCTGATATGAGATTTGTAGGAATATTTTTCATCATTGTCGGTGCGCTTTATTCAATCACCATCATCGGCGCAATTCTCGGAATTCCGCTAATCATCTCCGGTTTACGATTGAGAGAATCGTCAGATTCATTTTCATCATACATGCTCTCAGGTGATAACAACATGCTTGACCGTGCGCTCGAAAGGCAAAGCCGCTTCTTTTTCATTCAGAAGATTTTCATAATCATTTCATTGGTACTGATGGTTCTGTACATAATTGCAATTATCGTGTTAATAGTCACATTTCTGCCGTACATTGATAAGAGCATGTATTACAGCACTTGAATTAAATAAAACGGGTTGAGAAATTTCTCAACCCATTTCTAATAAAATGAAAACTGCTATTGTGGGATAATTTTTATCTTAATCTGAGTAGTTGTGACAACACACCTCTTAGTAAGTATATCTCACTCTAAACTTCAGCACAGTTTCGCTGTCTGCCTTAACCGGAACCTTGAAGATTATATTTTGCGAATCTTTTTTCTCGTAATTAAGAGATGAACTTAAAATTTCCCAGTATAAACCAAGTCCGCGCTCAACTTCAACTACAATGTCTTCTTTCTTTCTGTTCTTTAATTTGATTTCGTATGCTTGTTCATAAACTCTATCGGTAATCTTTTTATTTTCTGTTTGAACTTCTTCAGCTACTACATCAAAGGCGTCGCCGATTCTAAGCTTAACTTTTTCTTTATTAGGAGTATGATCAACCATGTCCTCGCCAATAAACTCAATTGTCTCACCATCGGATTTATAAACGCGGACTTTTCCTTTGGGCATAGGAACGCCAAGATTGTATTCATCTTTGTTTTCAAATTCAACAATAACTGCAACCTTTCCTGTGCTTGATGAATTACCATAATAGTAGGAGTAAGATACCCCGCTTCTATAATAAAACTTTTTGGTTGCTTTTACATTAGCAGCTTCGAAAAGTGAAATCTGTTTTGTTTCATTTTGGGCAAGCGTTGTTGGTCTCTGCAAGTTGTAAATGTGGTATTCGAAAAATTCTTTCTCTTGAAATTGCTGGGGAGCAACGCTCTTATTGAACATCACTTCTTCAGTTTGTCCATAAACCTGGCCTCTTTGTGGAGTAATAAGATTGACATCTCCAGCAACTAATTTAAGAACTGCATTTTTATATGTGGCCCCCGAATTATTTTCAACACTAACCCAAGAGTTAAGGTCAAGCTTTGTGTCGTTTTGATTTAGCACAGCAACATACTCAGCATGCCAATTCATTCCTGATGTCTGGTAAGAAATTTCAACATTCTGCTTTCCTGAAGATTTTGAGTTTACCATCCATACCAAGGTTGGCTTTGTTATCAATCCTTCGGGCAGAGAACCAACTGAAAACCTATACTTTGCGGTGTTGGGAATCATCATAAGCCCGCCATCTTTTTTAGCAATCACTATTTGTCCCGCAAAGCTTGAGAGGAGCTTTCCTTCGATGAATTCATTATTTTCACCAATCAGCTGAATTTCCTTATCAATGTATTTTTGCAAAATTTTATCAAGCGAAACAAGATCGTACTGATAATTTTGCTCTATAACATCACCATTTAGTTTTATATGAACACTTGTTGGATCAATGAATTGAGCGACATCGGTGAGGAAAATTTTTGATGTTCCGGATTTGATATCCATTTCCCGCATATCTTTTACAACTCCTAAATTAGCGTTGTAAACAGTTACTGCTATGCATTTTTGATCAGGATTTTGGCTGAATGATTGGATTGTGAGAATGAACAAAACGAGACACAGAACTTTTGCTATGTGTGCCATGGCTTTCTTTACTCCTAATTAATTTTATTAACGGTTATGATACTTTTCCTTATTGATTTTGTTCCTTTAAAATAGGGGGAAATATTTTAACAATCAGATTTTCTTTGATGAATTTTAAAATAAAAAACCCCGACCAGTTTCCTGATCGGGATTCGGGCAGCATGTACGTATCATCATTCAATAACCGGAGGCATATACATTTAATCTATACATTGTCAATAATTCTTAAACCTTTTCGCATCATTTCACAATATCAAACCCAATAGAATTACAAACAGTTCCATTTCTAAATGAGACAAAATCTCGGATGAACTTTCGCAAGTTTTATCACAACTCATTAATTTTTGAGATGTTCGACTTTTTGTTTAGGTTATACGTGGTGTTAACTACAAATTACTTAAAATTAAAATGAACCTCGAAATTATATTAACAGTTTTAATGGGAATTGGTCTAAGTGCAGCAAGTGGCTTTAGAATATTTATACCATTCCTTGTTATAAGCATTGCCTCACTGACCGGAAATTTAACTTTGGCCGATTCATTTAGCTGGATTGGAACATATCCAGCAGTAATCACTTTCGGCATCGCAACAATTTTTGAGATAGCCGGTTATTACATTCCGTGGGTTGACAATATTTTAGATACAATTGCTTCTCCATTTGCAGTTATTGCCGGAATAATTTTAATGGCTTCGGTTGTCACAGGAATGTCTCCGTTGCTAAAATGGACTCTTGCTATAATTGCCGGCGGCGGTATCGCCGGAACAATTCAAGCATTGACCGGATTTACAAGGGTTACGTCTTCAATAACCACAGGAGGTTTGGGCAATCCTGCAGTATCTTCTGTTGAGTCGGGAAGTTCCTTAACCTTATCCGCAATGGCGATTTTCATTCCACTTATTGCGGGCATTGTTGTTTTGGTATTGTTTGTTTGGGCAGCAAAAATTTTGATAAATAAATTTACTGCAAAAAGTAAAACATCATAACATATTAGTCATTAACAAAAAGAGGTAAAACATGTCAATTCTTTGGACAATTTTCATAGGACTTGTTGCCGGTGCGCTGGCTAAATTTATTATGCCTGGAAAAGATCCCGGTGGAATTATTATCACAATTCTAATTGGTATTGCTGGTTCGATTGTGTTTACATATTTGGGACAGTTTTTGGGATTTTATGAGTCGGGTCAAACGGCTGGATTCATCGGTGCAACAATTGGAGCAATAATTCTGCTTGCTGTTTACAGACTCTTCAAAAGGAAAACAACTTCCTAACTAAGCGATTACCAAAGCAGTCTCGAGAGGGACTGCTTTTTCATTAAACCAAAAGTCACCAAATAAAAAAGCCGCACGGGGCGGCTAAAAATTCTAAGTTTTAAAAGAAATTTTTGATTAAGATTCTTTCTTGCCGTATTTCTTTTTGAATTTTTCCACTCTTCCTGCAGTATCAAGTAATTTTTGTTTTCCTGTAAAGAATGGATGAGAAGCGCTTGAGATTTCCAATTTTACTAAAGGATAAGTGTTGCCGTCTTCCCATGTTATTTTTTCGCTTGATTTTATAGTTGAACGAGTCAAAATAGCAAAGTTCGCCGAAGCATCTTGAAATACAACCGGTCTATATTCTGGGTGAATACCTTTCTTCATTATTAAATCCAATCTGTAAGATATTGTTTGTTAAAATTGCGTGCGAAATATAGAAATTAGAGTTATTATTTCCAATGAAAGGATACGATGAAAAAGTGCATTTATTAATTGTTTTGCTGATATTCTGACCCATTATTCATTTTTTGGCGAAGCATTTCAATCTGTTTGCGCTCTTCGGAATCAATTCTAATAACTTTAAAATTAAGCCCCCCGCTCATAATTACAGCTTGATTAGGAAGATAATTTGTTGTGGTAACGGAAATTCGATCCAATGAAGCAGCATCATAAGATGAAGCGAAGGTAACATTTGAATCACCGCTCTTTAAATCTTTTTGACTCCGGGTTTCGTCTTTAATTTCAACTCTTAGATTTTCTTTTTTATCAATGATTTGCTCTTCACGTAATTTGGGAATTAATTGGAAAGGATCTTCTCCATTGTTCACATTCCCTTTAAGTAAAAACAAAATTATTACCGTTGTAATAGCTAATGCTGCAGACGGAATAACCTTGGGTGAAAATATTTTATCGAACCAAGATTCTTTCTCGCTTTTCTGATCAGCTTGATTTATTTTTCTATATAACTCCGTTTCGAAGTTGGATGGGGCATTAATCTTCTTGAGATTTTTTAACAATCCCGTAACTTTTTCAAATTTGTTTTCGTCGTCTAAACTCTTCATAATTGAATTTTACTCCTTGTAAATATCTTTTAATAGCTTTTGAAGCTGCGCTCTCCCGCGATTGATTCGGGATTTTACAGTTCCGACAGTTATACTCATTATCTCTGCAATTTCTTCATACGCAAGTTCTTGAATATCTCTTAAAATTACTGCTTCACGATAAGCTTTTGAAACTTTTAGCAATGCATCTTGAATTATCTTGTCCTTTATTCCGCTGTCGGTAATTACATCAGGTCTATAGCTTTCATCGGGAATCTCATAATTCTCGTTTTCCTCACCGTAAGAATTGATAGAAAAAATTTGTCTTCGTCTTCTTCTTTGATATTCCGTTCTTGCAAGGTTTCCGGCAATTGTATAAATCCACGTTGAAAATTTGGCAATTGATTTATACGAATCTTTGTTCCTGTAAAACTTTATCATAGTTTCCTGAACAACATCGCTGCAAGCTTCGTAATCACCTAAAAAGCGATAGACAAAGTTTGTAAGCGGATTTTTATATCTCTGCACAAGAATTTCAAAAGCTTGTACCGTGTTGTTCTGCTGAAATTCCGCTATCAACGCTTCGTCAGAAAGTTCTGTCAGATTTTTGCCTAACAAGTCAATTGTACTCTATTTAATTCGAATTGTTTCTTAATTTGAAAGAAAACTTAGCTAAAAAAGGTTAGAATTTGAAAGGAAAAGAAAGGATGAGCGAAATAATCTGTTGAAAAATCAAAGTCTATTGAAGAATGGATTTGCTAAGGTTGTCAAAATTCTATTTCGGCTTTTGACTCTGTATGAGTTTAAAGATTGTGTAAATATGATGCGCCTCGTGAAGCAAGAAAAATTCCGTCCATTCAATCAAATTCATTTTACCAAATTTAGTGTGAGTGCCTGTTCGCTTCAACTGCTCATCGGTTAAATTGGACATAAGCTGAAATAATTCTAATCTGTTCGATTTCAGTTGAGTAAGCAATTCATCAATTGACAATGAAAGGTATTTTGTGAATTCATGATCTTCTTCGGGAATGTAGCTTTGAAACGATGGATTTTCATCCGAAAGAATTTTATTTGTTCTTACAATTACTTTGGGCAGGTAGCATGCAAGATGCGTAATATTCTCATACACAGACCATTTATCTGGAATTGGACGAGAACGCAATTCTCCCTCACTCTTTCCAGAAATTAAAACTTCGATAACTTCGTGTTGAGTTTTAAGACGATCTAATGTTGGCTGTGGTAATGGCATTTCATCTCTTAAGCTTAATCATAATCTTTATTTCACTCTCCAAACTTCCTTAACAAATCACCCACCGCGTCTTTATGAACCATGAAATCAATAATCTTTAGCTTAACATAATCCTCACTGTAAAAGTAATATCCCTTATCCCCAATATTAAATGAACCCGAGCCAGAATCTTTAATCAAATACCAATCTTTGCCATTTTTATTCATGCAGCCGACCAAATGAATTCCGTGATCATCGCCTGTTGTACCATTGCTAAAGCGAAACTGGCGGGCATGCTCATCAATATACTCAGAGGGAATATCGAATGAGGGTATCATGGCAACTTTGTAATTTAAGTCTATTCCTGGCTCAGAAACATCTCCGCCGATTGATAAAGTATATCCTTTTCGGATTGCATTCTTAATTATGCTCATGTATTCATCAAGCGGAACATTGTAATAATTATCGTCGTGCCACCAATTATCGGGAACATCATAAATGATCTTTTTATAATAAGGTTCCTGCATTAGTGAAATTACATCTACGTAATCATCGAGATTTAAATTTACGACCTTTGTAAGAAATTCTTTCGAAGTATATTCTTTACCTTCATAAGTAAATTTGGTTGGCGGTACACCAATGTAATAATTCAAAATTGATTTTATCGTTGCCAGTACTTCATCTTCATTCCATGCATTTCGTTCCTTAACTGACTTAAGGAAAACATTCATTTCGTCAATCAGTTTGCTGTGATCGTGATATTTTTGACCGGGCATTTTACTCGCATAAGCTTCCTCTGGAACGATTCCATACATCCTCCACATTCTTCTAACAGCGTTTGCTTCAGAACCTTCTGCAAAGTTGGAGTTACCCCGCTCTTTTACAAATCTTCTTGCCTTTTCCACATACTCCCAATAAACCGTAAAGTTTTCAGACAACTTAACTTTCCTTTTATTAATTCGATAAACTTCAGATTCAAAGAATGATGTTGTTGAAAATGTCCAGCACGTGCCTGTATTCCCTTGCGACAAAGGTTCGTTGTGCCAGAAGTGAGTGAACTCATCTTTTGATTTGGGAAGATCAAGACCGGTAAAATCAACCTTAAAAACTTTTTTAGTTTCGGTCTTTTCATCAAAAAAATCTTTTGATGCTTTTTTAATTTCCTCTAAAAATTCATTTTTATAAATCTTGAAGTTTCCCTTGTTTTTAACTTCTTGAGAAAAGTTTTGAAAATTGAATAGTGTGAATATGATTGACAGCGAGATAAGAGTAGTATTTTTCATTTTTTCTCCGCTTTATTAAATAAAAAAATCCGCTTCTTAAAAATAAGAAGGATTAAGTTAATAGGGATAAAAAAATGATGGGCTGCAATCCGGCATTCTCAAAAAAAGAGATTGCCGCTAATGTCAATAATTATCACCGTCATTCGAGTAATTATACCATATATGCTATTATGTGAGTGTAAAAAAAAGAGTAATTGTATTACTGATTTCAAATTTATCTTCTACATTGTTAATCGGGTAACATTATTTTATTTTAATGAGGGAAAATTTAATTTATATAACCTCAATTTGGAGTTAGAATGATGAAGAATGTACTTACAATATCTGTTTTTTTGATACTCTCTACAGTTTCAATTGCTCAAACCTCTGATGAATTAGAAAATGCATTTCAGTCAAATGGATTAGTTTACAATGTTCCAGTAGATTTGCTAAAAGCAATAGCTTACACTGAAACGAGATTTAGTCACATACTTCCTCATGAAAATTATTCGTCTTGTACCGACGCCCCGCATGTTTATGGAATTATGGGATTACGAAACGACGATTGGTTTGGTCATTCGCTTATTGAAGCAGCAAACTTAATTGGATATCCCAAAGAAATGCTTATCCATGATTATCAATTAAACATTCAAGGAGCCGCAGCGCTTTTATCTAAAATCGCTGATGAGCAAAACATAAACAGAAGTGATTGGAATTCTTGGAAAAGTGTAATTGAAAAATACTCTGGAATTCCTCAAGATGATGTGAAAGAATTTTATTCTTTTGATGTCTTCAAAGTTTTATCGGAGGGAATCGAATTAAATCAAATTACAATTGATGTTCATCCCGAAATTGATATGAGGCAGTTTAGTGGAAACGTGAATCCTTCAAACAAATTAAAAAACATTGAATCAGACGATTATCCTCCTGCAGTTTGGGATCCAAGTCCAAACTTCTACTCTAATCCACCCTTCTATCAAAAATTTTCTGTTGTTCACACTACACAAGGGGGATTTGCCGCTTCGGTTTCGTGGCTAAAGAATCCAGCTTCATCTGCGGCAACACACTACATAATTAGAAGTTCGGATGGATATATTGTTCAGCTTGTGCGCGAGGCAAATGCCGCATGGCATGCTGTCTGCTGGAACAGATGGATGTTCGGAACTGAGCATGAAGGATTTGTCGACAATCCGGCATGGTATACAGATACTATGTATTTAAATTCAGCAGCATTGTTTAGGCATCTTTGTTTGCAATACAACATTCCAATGACTAGAAACTATATTATTGGGCATGGAGAAAAAAGCAATTCTGCTTGGGTTACATGGATGCAGCAAAATTTTCCAAGCGTTGATCCTAATTGTAACTCGCACACCGATCCTGGGCAATACTGGGATTGGAATTTTTACATACAATTAATTACCCAAGACACTCTTTCCCCAAATGTTATTTCAAACTTTCCAACCGGGACTGACAGCGTTTGGTCAAACACCAAAATTAAAATCAGGTTTGATCAAAGAATGAGAAAATCCCAAACTCAAAATGCATTTAGTATTCAACCATCAGTACCTGGAACGTTCGGTTGGGAGGATTTGGGAAAGACATTGGTATTTACTCCATCAACGCTGCTTGCTCTCGGTACACAATACACAGTTACACTTGATACGAGTGCAATGAATTTTAACTATCGTCCAATTCTTGGCAGCCATTCATTTTCATTTGTAACTAAAACAACAAGTTCGTTAAGCGTTGTTGAATCTTATCCCGTGAATAATCAAAACAACATTAGTGCTAGTCCAAAGATCATCGTAAAGTTTGATACGCCGCTGTTACAAAGTTCAATTGTAGGAAACGTTCTCTTACAAGATTCTGCAAGCAACAATTTATCTATAAAAAATCTTGCATATTCAGAAACTGAAGGAAGGGGTAAAATTACATTTTCACCTTTGAATAATTTGATTTACGATAAGCTTTATAAAATTACAGTTAAAGAAGACATTAAAAATGTTGTTGGTTCAGCACTTGGTCAGAATTATTCTATTGACTTCAGAACAGAAACCAACAATTTTGTTCAAGGCACTCTTGTTGATGGATTTGAAGCTATTGCCGGCTGGAAAACTCCATCTTACAGCGGCAGCACTGTGGGAGTTGATCCTAATAAAACCACTTTCACTATTTCATCTGAAGAAAAAATAAGCGGAAATTACTCTGGCAAGCTTACATATTTATTCACCAATGCAAGCGGAGGTGTTTGCAGAGAATTCAACTCAGATAAACCAAGCATTGGCAGCGATCCCGTTCACCGTTTTGGAGTTTGGGTTTATGGTGATAGAAGCTTAAATCAACTTGAATTTTGGTTTTATTACAATACTTCAACCAATTCAATTGTGCCAATAGCAACTCTGGATTGGACGGGATGGAAGTTTATCGAAATCCCAATAAGTCAAATCGGCGGCAGCGGCGATAGATTATTCCACAGCTTTGTAATAAAACAAACCACTAATGGCTCGAAATACGATTCGGTTTATTTCGATGCTTCTCAAAAGCGCGATCCGGCTTTAACGGATATAATTTTAGTTGATAATTTTCTCCCAACAGAATTTAAACTCGAACAGAATTATCCGAATCCATTTAATCCATCAACAACAATTCGTTATCAAGTTCCGAAAGCAAGTATAGTTTCATTAAGGATTTATGATCTTCTCGGAAATGAAGTCGCAGTTTTAACAAACAATGAATTTCGAGAAGCGGGAACTTACAACACTGAGTTTAACACGAATGAATTAAAGCTGAGCAGTGGAGTGTATTTTTATCAGCTTAATGCTGTGCCATCCTCAAGTGGCGGGAAAAACTATGTTGAAACGAGGAAGATGATGGTGGTTAAGTAAAATTCATCACAAACTTTTCTTAAATTTAAGGAGTCGAGAAATCGACTCCTTTTTCATTTTAAAGATTTAGGAAAAAACGATGTATGAGTAAAAATTTCAAAGCACTTTTAATCACTGAAGAGAATGGAAAATTCATCAGACAAATTACAGAACGAAATATTGATGACCTGCCCATAGGTGATGTTTTAATCAACGTGAAATATTCCTCACTCAACTACAAGGATGCACTATCAGCAATTGGAAATAAAGGAGTAACAAGAAAATATCCTCACACTCCTGGCATTGATGCTGCGGGAATAGTTGCAGAATCCACATCAAAAAAATTCAAGGCGGGTGATGAAGTACTTGTAACCGGTTATGATCTTGGTATGAGTACTTCCGGAGGATTTGCTGAATACGTCAGAGTCCCTTCTGATTGGATAGTAAAATTACCAAGAGGATTATCACTAAAAGAAAGCATGATTTACGGAACGGCAGGGTTCACTGCTGGAATATCATTGTATAAACTTGAGCAATGTTCTGCAGAAAAAATCAGTGGTGAAGTTTTAGTTACTGGTGCAAGCGGCGGGGTTGGTTCTCTTGCTGTTGCCATTCTTGCAAAACAAGGTTACGAAGTTGTTGCATCAACAGGAAAGAAAGATAAGGTTGATTTCCTTAAAAGAATTGGAGCAAAGAAAGTCATTGGACGAGAGGAAGTTGATGATAACTCCGGCAAAGCATTATTAAATAGGAGATGGAAAGCTGCGATTGACACAGTTGGCGGAAATATTCTCGCAACAGTCATTAAGCAAATGGATTATCACTATTCAGTTGCTTCTTGCGGAAATACATACTCTCCGGAATTAAATACGACAGTATTTCCTTTCATATTACGTGGAGTTAATCTGCTCGGAATAAATTCAGCTGAAACGCCAATGGATTTGAGATTAACGATTTGGAATAAACTTGCAAACAATTGGAAACCCGATTGCCTCGATGAAATTTACACTGAGTGTTCCCTTGAAGAACTAAGCGATAAAATTGATTTGATATTGCAAGGTAGAATTGCGGGAAGAGTAGTAATTAGAGTTTAGTTTTTTATCTTTATTGATGATGATAATCAGTTTGTTGGAAAATCATTAAGTGAAATTAATCTTAGAGCAAAGACAGATGCGACTATCATTGCTATTTTTCGTAATGATAAAACCATCACCAATCCTTCTGGGGCAGAAATTCTAAACTTACATGACACAATTGTAATTACAGGAACAGATCGAGCTGTAGATGAGGCATTTGAATATTTAAGCGTAAAGAATACTTGGCTTACTTTAAGCAATAGGATTCAAATCAATAATTATTCTGTTATATATTTACAGCGTCTGAAAATTATTTTCGTCAAACTAATTTTAATCGTGTGAAGATACTTCTTTACAGTTTTTTAATAACCCTGATGTCAGCAATAACCATTATTCCGCAAAATCAATTCATAACTGCCCGCGATTCTAAGTTCATGTTAAAAGGCAAAGAGCTTAGATTTTTCGGATTCAACGCTTATTATTTGCAAACGGAAGCTTCTGACTCACGAAAAAAATACGTTGTGGATGATGTGTTTTCATTTGCTAAAAATTCAGGATTTAAAGTAATTCGAACTTGGGCATTTAATAATTCAGATAGCGCCTATCCTGGAGTAATATTTTCAAAGCCGTACGAACCAAGAGAACAAGGACTAATCGGACTTGATTATGTCATAGCAAAAGCTAAAGAATATGATTTGTTACTCATACTCAGCTTGGCAAACAATTCACCCGATTATGGAGGTATTGAGCAATATATTCGCTGGGCTAATCAATATCTTGCCGCACAATCTTCCAAATCATTTTCTCAAAATCACTTTTTTACAGACGACTCAATTATTAGCTGGTATAAATTTCATATTAATAGTATTCTAAGTCGTGTTAATACGTTTAATGGAATTTTATATAAAGATGATCCCACAATATTTTCATTTGAATTGATGAACGAAGCAGAAAACTCTGGATATTCATATAGTCATATTAAAAATTGGTACGAGAAAACAGCGGAGTATTTTAAGAGTATTGATACTAATCATTTACTAACTACGGGAGAGATTGGCTTTGATGTAGATGCAATGATGTACTCCAACATTGATTTCTTTTATAACAGTGCTAATTTTTTATTCAATGGGTCGAAAGGAACAAGCTTTGCTGTTAACTCTGCTTTGCCCTTAATTGATTATACCTCCATTCATTCGTATCCCGAAGCATGGAACATGAATGCTAAAGCAGGCATCACGTGGATAAAAGATCATTCCGAAATTAGCGAGGCATTAAATAAACCGATGATTCTTGGTGAATTTGGTGTAAAGCACAATAAACTTACTGTTTATGAAGATTGGCTTTCTGAAGTGAAAAAATACAAATCGAAATCTGCAATAGTCTGGCATTATGTTCACAATGATGTTATGAACAATGATGGTTATGGATTTAATGAAATCAATTCTCCCGAGTTGATAAATCTTTTCAAAGATTTTATTAAGGACATTACCGAAGATACATTGCAATTCGCCGCTGCGATTCCCAGCCAAGTTGAATTGTATCAAAATTTTCCCAATCCATTTAATCCTGTAACTACAATTAGATATGCTCTGCCAAAAGATGATTATATTTCAGTTGAGCTGTATAATAGCTTAGGTGAGCTGGTTCAAGAAATAGAGAAGGGATATAAGCCGCAAGGTGAACATGAGATTACGTTATCATTTAACGGAAGTCGTTTATCCAGCGGAATATATATCTACACCTTAAAAACTTCTGATAAAACTCTTTCTAAAAAACTTATTTTACAAAAGTGATAAGCATCTAAATCTGCCCAATCCAGTTATTGTCATTCTCTTTAAACGATTTTCTGATATAAGAATATAATGTTTCAGGCAGTTTTCCTTTTTCTATGAACTTTAAATTTTGCTTAACATGATCAAGCGAAGAAGAACCAATAATTATTGAACCAACTCCTTCGGTAAATGCAGCAAATCTAATTGCAGTTTCAAGCCAATCAATATCAAGCCGTAAATTCATTTTCTTCATTCTAATCCAATACTCCTCACAATAGCCGCCGTATGGTTGCGTAATGAATTGCCATGGAACATTTGCAATTGGGCGTTTTGCGATTACTCCAATATTACGTTCCATAGTTAACGGCAGAATTTTATCAATACTTTTTTGATCGAAGAGGTTTAGTGAAAATTGTAAGCTTCCAAATTCTCCTGTGTGTGCTGCAAATTCCAATGCTTCATTCTCACCGGAATATGCGGCAACTCTTATTTTTCCATTTTCCAATGCTTTTTTCAGTGCTTCAATAACCTCGCCCCTCTGTAAAATTTCGAGAGAACATGAATGAAGATGTACGATGTCAATATAATTCGTTTTTAATTTTATCAATGCTTCGTCAATTCCCATTATGACTGAATTATATGACCAATCAGCTACTCCATTAATACCATACCCGACCTTAGTGGAAATTATAATTTCTTTTCTTCGATAGGATAAATGTTTCCCAATTCTTTCTTCTGATAAACCATAAGCTCGCGCAGTATCAAATAAATTTATTCCGAGATCTAAAACCGAATTCAGAAGGGATGATACTTCCGCTTCGGTTAGATTATTTCCGCCAATATGTCCAGCGCCAAAACCTAAAACAGAAACTTTAAAACCAGTCTTCCCGAAAACTCGTTTTTTCATAGTATTATTCATAAAATAGATTTGTTAAATGGTGATTAAAATTTACAATTATTTGGCTTTTGATTATATCTTAAAGTGATATAAACATAATAAGTCTGTATTATTTCGTGGCATCAGTTTAAAGTTAAACTTTGATTTTTTAAGTCAACTAAGCATTTGTTTATGGCATATCACTTGTCCTAATAATCTAAAATAATACAATAGTTTAGGAGAATATGAGAAATTATGGCAACAATAATCAATACACTGGACAGAACAATATCAATTTCAAAGAAAAAAACCAACCGCAAACAACTATTAATTAAAATCTTTTTCGCTGGCATGGCGGGGTATTGTATTTTTTTAATAACGCTTGCAATAACTTATTCGTTGTTATTCAATCTCCTTTCACTTGGCTCTGCGCAAATTGATGGGACTGATTTTATGATATCCTCCGTGGGTTTTATAGCATTAGCAACTATCGTCTACAAAAAAGGGAAATAAATTCGTTATTAATAAACTAATAATTAAAAGAGTGGGAAATATATTTAGCCAATGAAAGAATTTATGAATTCAATTCAAAAACACAATAATGAAAATATAGTTGAAAGTAAACCGCAGCTATATATCATACTAAAAAAGTATTTTATTCTTCCTTTAAAGGAAGGATTATATGGATTCACACTGGTATTTGCAGTGATTTTATTGGTAAAGCTCCTTTCATTCCTGTTGGGAGTGAATGAAACGTTTAATTTCGATCTTATGGATGTCATGCTTTCTTCAGTGGGGTTTTTCTTTATGTTTTTAATTTATTTTCTAAAAAAAATACACCTATAAGACCACCAGAATTCCTCTGCTTTCCGAATAGTTATTTGGTTCAATCGTGCGGTAATTAACAAACAATAATTTCGGAACCAATAAACATTATTTACTGTTTAGTTTCTAAAAAGATTTAAAATGATTTTAATATTATCACTTGTAATTTTCGTTCTATTTGGATGGTCGCTGTTAGTAACTGTTTTTTGTTTTCAACTGCATAAAGAAAACGAGGATTTTGCACGAAGACTGGGTAGAACCATAGAAACGCAAAGAGTGATTAGACCCAATTATTTTAAGCAAATATTAAACTATTTAGTTGGAGTGGTAAACTCGAACACTCCTAAAACGAATATTGCTTGGACGCAGATGGTTCGAATTCTTCAGCTTATCCCTCTAAAACTAAACTTGAAATAATCGTTAGAATTTTCATCTTCATATAGTTGTATTAAAGTTTTAGCGCTATCCTGCTTTCAAATCATTTTTCTAAAAACAGTTTGATTGAATAAAAAAGAAGAAAGCCACCGAAAATTTTTTTCAACATGATTTCTGGAAGTTCAACGGCAATCTTTGATGAAACATAACTTCCAATTATGAAAGTAATGCACATGATTGCAGCGGCTTTAATATTTACAAAGCCGGCATTATGATAATTTAAGACAGCGAGAATACCAATTGGCGGCAGCAGTAAGCCAAGTGATGTTCCTTGTGCATTTTGCTGTGAATATCCTAAAACATAAACCAGAGCGGGAATTATAATAATTCCTCCTCCGATTCCAAGAAACCCACTTATTACACCGGCAGCTAAACCGATAAGAAGTAAAACAAAAATCTCCATAGAATGATTTCTCCAATTTATTATTGCTGAAAATATAACAAACTTTCACTATTGTGATGCCCAAATAAAAAATGTTGATATGTCTTGGGATATTTCGAATATTGAGTTAAATAGTTTTGAATTGAGGAACTTGAAATAAAAAACTGAACTTCCACTTTGTGGATTCATTACCTTAGTTTATTTTTCATAATAAAAAAGAAGTTTAGATTATGTCCCGTAAAATCATTGCACTTACAGAAGGATACTCTAATCCACAAACGGCTAAAACTGCAAGAAATCTTATTTACTATTGCTCTGGAGAAGTTGTTGCATTGTTTGATCGGTTTAACGTTGGAAAAACTAGTTTAGATCTTTTAGGCGTTGGTGATGTTCCTGTCATCGGTTCTTTAAACGATATAAAGGATGCAAGCACTCTTATCATGTCCGTAGCATTGCCTGGTGGGAAATTACCTCAATCATTCAAACAAATAATGCTTGAAGCAATATCTAAAAAAATGAACGTTGTATCATGCGGACATGAGTTTATAAGTGATGATCCCGATTTAGTGTCTGCCGCAAAATGTGCGGGTGTTTTACTTAAGGATATTCGAAAAAATAACGAGCGGGATGTTGCACATCGTAAAGGAATAAATCCTAATTGCTTGAGAATTCTAACCGTTGGGAATGACTGTAGTCTTGGGAAAATGGTTACATCGCTTGAACTTGCTCGTGCTTTACAAAAAAGAGGATACGATGCTAAATTCGTGGCTACCGGGCAAACGGGAATTCTAATTGAGGGAGACGGGATTCCAATTGATGCTGTTGTTGGAGATTACATAAATGGTGCGGCAGAAAAACTCATTCTTCAAAATCAGCATCACGATATCTTACTCATTGAAGGTCAGGGAAGCATTGTTCACCCCCGTTATTCATCTGTCACTCTTGGTTTATTGCATGGAACAATGCCGCATGGAATGATAATGTGCTATGAAGTAGGAAGAGAATATGTTCATAATATGCCCGGGATAAAAATCCCGCCAATGGAAACAGTAATAAAACTTTTTGAAGAAATGGCTTTTGTAATGTTTCCAAGTAAAGTAATTGCTTTTGCCCTCAACAGTAAGAATGTTTCGGAACTAGAAACTGAAAAAGAAAGGGAGAGAATTAAAAAACAGTTTGGCTTACCAGCATGCGATGTTGTAAGACACGGCCCGGATGAACTGCTTGATGCAATTATAGATTTCAGGGAAAAAGTAATCCCTGCTTAAAACATGATTTTGTACCCCAAACTATACGCCGTCTACCACTTTTTCAAAACAAATGATCTATCATTATTGATGAAAAAAATGGCTGGAATTCAACATCTCCAGCCTGATTTCTTGATATTTGCACAATCTTATCAAACAATGCGTATAGCAATAGCAGTTATTCCCCAAAATCGTTGTTTTATTGAAAGGAAAAATTCATAAAGTGGAAGGAGATTGGAGAAATATTTTAATTACACTTAATGTTAAATCTAATTTATTAATTGATACAACTAAATGGAGTGGGTTATAAATTACAAATCATATTTGTAGTTTTCCCTCGACCCCAGTATTATTAACAGGGTCGCTTTGTAATTTATTATTTTATAATTTAAAAATTAATTCCGGACCACATTACTAATAATCACGGCACCAAATGAAAAAACTCTACGGTATAATGCCACCAATTGCTACTCCGTTTGTTAATGATGAAATCGCATTTGATAAATTAATATCCAACATTGAAAGATGGAATAACTCTGAGATCAGCGGATATGTGGTGTTAGGATCAAATGGAGAGAGTGTATTTTTAACACATGATGAAAAATTAAAATTAATTGAGTCTGTAAAAAAGGTAACTGATGAAAATAAACTGACAATTGCTGGAACCGGTTCTGATTCGATCAGAGAAACAATTTCGCTCACAAATAAATCAGCGGAGATTGGTGCTGATTACGCAATTATTCTGACTCCTTCCTATTATAAAACCGAGATAAAATCAATAGTTTTAATAAAATATTTTGAAGCAATTGCAGATGCTTCTAAAATTCCGATCTTAATTTATAACGTTCCAAAGTTCACTGGGATTGACGTCAGCATAGATGTTGTAGCTAAACTATCTGAGCATCCAAATATTGTGGGAATTAAAAACAGCACGGAAAATATTAGACAGACGATCGAATTCATCAAAAACACAACGCCGGGATTTAATGTTTTTGTCGGAACTGCGTCATTATTATTCTCCGGTCTGACCACTGGTGCGGTTGGAGGAATTATAGCATTAGCTAATATTGCACCAAACGAATGTGTCAAAATCCAGCGGTTGGTTGAATTTGGAAAATTAAATGATGCCTTAGATTTACAAAACAAACTTATACCAATAAACAAGGTTATTACAATGAAATATGGAATAGTTGGTATGAAAGCTGCGATGGATATGATGGGATATTTTGGTGGCAATCCTCGATCACCACTTTCCCCTCTGAATGAAGATGATAAGAAGGAAATTAAAAAAATTTTAGCAGCGGCAAATTTATTATAGTTAAACAAATTATGAGTTAAATAAAAATGCCTTATTCTTTATTATCGCTTTTATTGCTGCTCGATGAATCTAATTTGTATTCTTTCATTTTACTGTAAAGAAGTCGGCGATGAATTTTCAGCAGCTTGGCTGCTTCTGTTCTGTTCCATTTTGAAATTTTCAAGGCTTGAAGAATAAAATTTTTCTCAATCACTCCAATAACAGATTTGAGTGATGACCCTTCCTTCATGATTTTATTAAAAGAATCCATGGATGTTCCTGCCTTTTCTTCCTTGACCTCGGTTTCAATATTAATAATATTATCTCGCGCAAATACTATGGCTCTCTGAATATTATTTTCTAATTCTCTAATGTTTCCTGGCCATGAATAAGATTTCAGTGTTAGCATGTTTTCAGGATTAATTACTAAATTATTGTTAGCACCATATTTTTTCAAAAAGTGTTCAACTAATAAGGGGATATCCTCAGTTCTTTCACGAAGAGGTGGAATATTCATTCTAATCACATTTAACCTGTAATAAAGATCCTTCCTTAATCTTCCCTCCTCAACTTCTTTTTCAATATTTTTGTTCGAAGCCGCAATAATTCTGATATTAGCTGGAACTGGAATTTCACCCCCAACCCTAAAGAATGTCTGGTGCTGTAAGATTCTAAGCAACCTTATTTGTAAGGATTGAGGCATGTTATTAATCTCATCTAAAAAAACGGTACCTTCGTTTGCAAGTTCGAATACACCCAGCTTTTGAGAGATAGCTCCTGTAAAGGAACCTTTTTCATGCCCAAAAATTTCACTCTCAAGCAATGATTCAGAGAAAGCGCCGCAGTTAATTTTAATATATGGTTTTCCTACTCGCTGAGAATGTCGTTGTATAGCATCGGCAATTAATTCTTTCCCCGTACCGGATTCTCCTTGGATCAGCACAGTTGTGTCAGTAGGGGCAACCATACCAAGCAACTTTAATATTTCTTTTATTCCAGAGCTTTTACCTATTATTTGCCCTTCATCAAAAACAGTAGTTTTTTCTGAGAAACTCGTACGAAGTTTTTTTAATTCGCTGAGCAATTCTAAATAGTTAAGGGCTCTCTCAACGATTAACAAAAATTCAGATAATTCAAATGGCTTTTCCATATAATCGTACGCGCCATTTTTCATTGCTTCTATTACACGCTCATTAGTACCATAAGCCGTTAAGATAACTACAGGCAAGTCTTGGTTTATTTTCTTAATTTCTGAAAGTGCTTCGAATCCATCCATTCCTGGCATATTGAAATCAAGAAGCACCAAATCAAAATCGTACTTTTTAACCATCTCTATTCCGACAATTCCATTTTCAGCTTCATAAACTTTAAATCCTTCTGAGGTAAGAATATCAAGTATATTCTTTCGCATAGATGATTCATCATCAACAACAAGTATGTTCTTATTTTTTTTCATTTTTATTTAAAAGATTCATTTCGATTGTACAAGAAGTACCGTTAGGTTTCACATCAGTGAAATAAATTTTTCCTTTGTGAGCTTTGATTACCTCATAAGCAATTGACAGTCCTAATCCTACCCCATTTTGTTTTGTAGTAAAGAATGGGTCGAATATTTTATCTTGAATATCTGAACGAATTCCCGGACCATCATCTATTATTTTGATTGTTAGATTATTAAAGTCCTTACTATATGAAGTCGTGATTTTGATAGTCCCTTTTCCATTAAATGACTCTATAGAATTAGTAATAATGTTAATTAAAACTTGTTCGATAGCATTCTGATCACATTTAATTAAGGGGATATCTTCATCAAATGAAGTAATGATTTTAATATTTTCGCTGTTATCGATTTGGAACAATGAAATAATTTGGGTTAATAATTTTGAAATATTAACATATTGAAATTTATCCGAAACCGGTTTAGAAAAAACAAGTAATCTCTTTACAAGTTTGGTTAATCTGTCTATTTCATTAACAACAAGCTGCATTGCATCGCGAGAAATTATTGTATTTTTAGAGTTTTCCCCATTTTTAGTCAACTCGTTTTGCCATATTTGAATTCTTGTTTTAATTATTGCGAGCGGTGTTTTCACTTCATGAGCAACTCCAGCAATTAATTTTCCAAGTGTAGCAAGTTTATCTTGCTGGTATAGTTCCCTTTCAAGAAATTGTTTTTGATTATAGATTTCCGTCATCTGGGCTACGAGTTTATTAATTGAAGTTCCAATAAAATTAAACATCCCTGGCATTTTGGGGAAGCGGAATGAAGTATCTCCTTCAAGAGTTTGCAACCCCAATTTGATATCCTCCATACTTTTCCTTAATCTGATTGAAGCGATCAACGCGAAGATGAACCCTAAGAAAGAAAAAACACCTGCTATTTGTAATATATGATTAAGCTTTAAAGAAGGAAGATCTCTTTCAACATGAATTCTAGCCCAGACAGCTCCGACAAATTTGGAATGTGTTTTTATTGGCTTGGAAGCTAACGGAAAAACGGCTGGATCAAAAGAATGTAAATTTACAATTAAAGAATCTTTTTCAATGGAAGCAATTACTTGAGCTTTGATTATATTATAAGACCTCGGTGGAGGCCCAAATGCTGGTTTAGGAGGTGGAGAAGTTGGAAAAGCATATCCATAAAATTCATCTATTTTAGAAAAAAAGAACCCCCCTTCGGTGCCAGTAATATGAATTAATTCACTCTGGGTGATTTGCTTCAACCTGCTATCAAAAAAGTCTATGTCTTTTTTTGTAAGTGAATCTGAATTGAAAAATTCGACTTTATATAAACTGTCAATAAAGTTTTGCGCAGACCCATCTAATTTTTCGACGACAACTTCCGTGAGAATCTTTTTTCCTTCAATAATATCATGTTTCCAAGAATCTAAAAGTTCAGATAATATAAAAGTTACAATTGCAATAACTATTGCAAATGCAATAAAGATTAGGAACGGTTTTTTAATAAAATTATAACTAACCATTTATCTCAGATACACAATTTATTAATTCGGGGGTTTGACAAAATCTTTTCGAGGTACTATATAAAAAATTTAATTTGAATTTTGTCAATGTTTATGCCAAATGTAAATATAAGATATTTCGCCAAGGGATATAATAGACTAAAGTAGTGAGATGTTTTAGCTCAATTCGGCGGGCTGATTACTCTCGAAAAAGATTACGTTTAGGTTATAATCTTCAATATAAATGCGGTTTTTAACTAAAAAATTTGGTATTATTTATGAAAATACAATCAAGTGATTTAACAAACTATTATCAATTAAGTGAAAATAATATTTCTTTTACCTTTAATATCTTTCTTTACATTCCTTGAAAGTTCCTTTTCTATGGAGCATGGCTATTCATGTATGGGAAACTTCGATTTGAAAGAAATCCTCAACAAAAAAAAGATTACACTTGTAATCACCGATTCTGGTTTGGGCGGATTATCAGTTTGCGCTGGCATTGAGGAAAAATTAAAAGAATCGAGAACCTTTGAAGAGGTTAATCTAATTTTTTTTAACGCACTTCCCGAAAAGGGCGCTGGTTATAATTCCATGCCCTCAACTGAAAGTAAAGCTGAAGTTTTTAATAAGGCATTACTGAGCATGGAGGAAAATTTTTCTCCTGATATAATTCTTATAGCATGTAACACCCTCTCAGTTGTTTATCCATTTACACAATTTGCTCATTTTTCCAAAACTCCAGTATTGGGAATCGTTGAATTTGGAGTTGAAATGATATTATCTGAAATGAACAAGAATGTAAATAGCCAGGTAATGATTTTAGGAACTGAAACAACAATAAATTCCGAAACACATAGAAATAAATTAATTGAAAGCGGACTAAGTGCAGATAAAATTATTCCCCAAGCATTTCCCAGTTTGGAAAGTGAGATACAGGATTCACCCAAGAGTGAGACTGTAAAGGGAATGATTGAATTATATCTTGGTGAGTCCATCGAAAAATTAGATGACAAGACTGAAAGATTAATAGTTGCACTATGTTGTACTCATTATGGGTTTTCTTCCGAAATATTTTATGCCACGTGCAAAAATTTGACAGATCAAGAAATAGTTATCCTGAATCCGAATGAAATGATGGTTAACTCGATTGTATTAGAAGAAAACCGCAATCGTTTTTCCGAGACCGAAATAAGAGCGCGGGTAGTATCTCGTGCCATTATTGATGATGATGAGATTAGGTCAATTGGAGGGTTAATTAACTCTTACGCGCCCCTTTCATCTTCTGCTTTAAAGAATTATGAATATAATCCCAATTTGTTTGAATTTTATAAAAAATGATTCTTTTCAATTCAAGAAATATTGGTAATCGCGTTGATTCATTTGGGACAATATTTAGAGTTAATAAAATAACGTCAAGTTTAAATGTTAAACACACGATGAAATATGTTTTATTTTCATTGTGTGTGCTTGGATTCAATATACAAGCACAAATAGACACCAGTTTCATTGTTGGGCAAACTTATTTTGGGTTTAACAATTATACCGAATACATTTCCGGAAATTATCCCATTATTATTGCTGCACCACATGGCGGTGATTTGAAACCAACAGAAATACCCGACCGAACCTATGGAACCACAACTAATGATTTTAATACCCAAGAACTTTCTCGATATTTTTATAATGAAATCCAGACTAGAACTGGAAAGCATCCTCATTTAATAATAAATAGACTTGCACGAATTAAAATGGATGCAAATCGAGATTCGTTGGAAGCTGCACAAGGAAATTCACAAGCATTACAAGCATGGCGAGATTATCATTATTTTATTGACTATGCCAAACAGAAAATCACAAACACTTATGGGAGAGGAATTTTTCTTGATATTCATGGACATGGTCATGCAATACAAAGAATCGAAATTGGTTACCTGCTCTCGTCCACCGATCTATCTAAAACCGATAACGAACTAAACTCAATTCTATATATAAATAAAAGCAGTGTTAAAAATCTTGCTTTAAATCATACTTTAAGTTTCTCCGCTATAATACGTGGTGCTACAAGTCTTGGAAATTTATTTGCTGGGAAAGGATATTCATCTGTTCCAAGTAGTCTTTACCCAAGCCCTGGTTCCGATCCTTATTTTGACGGTGGTTATAGTACTTATCGGCACGGCTCGGTGTTGGGAGGGACTATTGATGCAGTTCAACTGGAATTATATCGAGATGGAATTAGAGATACGGATCAAAAGGCAAGAGCATTTGCTAAAATACTTGACCAGGTGATTAATTCGTATTTGCTGCTGCATTATCAAGGATTAGTTTCTGTGGGAGATAAAAAAGTACTTCCCGATGGTTACACATTGCATCAGAATTATCCAAACCCTTTTAATTCAACAACCAGAATTGAATTTGAGATTCCAACGAACTCCTTTGTTACATTAAAAATTTATGATGTGCTTGGGAGACATCTATTTACTTTAGTTGAGGGCGAATTGAATAAAGGATTTTATGAATTTTCATTTGATGCAAAAGAAATTCCTTCTGGTACATATTTTTATAGATTAACAAGTGATAACATGTCACTGTTAAACAAAATGTTGCTATTACATTAATCCGTTGTGTTGTGATCAATGGATTTTCTTTTTAATTATACTTCATCATTCAGAGGTGCTATGAAAACAAATATTACAAAACGGATTTTATATTTCTTGTTTCCGATTATTCCCGCGCTGTTTTTTCTTCAGTCGTGTGACATTTTTGAACCAGATGGAAATTTAGATACAGAAATAATTCGTAAAGGAAGTTATTTCTATCTACTTGACCGTTCTTCGGTCTCACTATTGATGCTTGATTATCAGTTGAATGAATTAAAACGTTGGAATCTGCTCCCGGTAACCAACGATTCCAGTTTACAGGGAATTACTTTTGATGGAACTTACTTATGGATATCATCTGCAGGAAATGCAGACAAAATATTTCAAATTGATGCTTCGACTGACAGTTTAGTGGTTCTAAACTCTTTTTCTGCACCGCCAAGCGGACAAGGAACAATACGTGATTTAGCTTGGGTTGGTGGAAGGTTATGGACAATTAATAGCGGCTCAACTACTTATAGTACTCCTGCCAGACTGTATGAAGTAAATCCACTTGGTGGAAATATTTTAACTACAATTGATATTCCTACTCCTGAACCTCGCGGTTTAACATACATCAATGGTTATTCAAATGTTTATGGTAGCAGCTTGGAAGCAGGGCTATATTTTACAGATACAGATAAGGATTATGTTTATCGCTATCGAATGGATAGACCGTATTTTGACACTGTGTTTTCAACTCCGATTCCCCCAAGAGGACTATTTACCAGATTCCCTGCCGGGTTAACATTTGATGGAACAAAATTTTGGATACTCAATAGCAGCGATGTTTCCGATATACTTTATAAAACTTCCTACAATGGAATATTGGAAGAAAGTTTTCAATTGCCTTATTCAAATCCCGGACCGATTGTTTGGACTGACATTGATGTGAGGAAGGGAATTCCACCATCAATTGTAGCTTTACTTCCAACAAGTGGCGCTCAAGGAGCAACTCTTGAGGTAGATGTTTTTGGTGGTGGATTTAAAGCAGGATTAGGAACAGTGGCTAATTTTGGAACTGGCATTCAAGTAAACTCAGTGACTTTTGTGCTGCAAACACAATTAAGAGTAAACATATCAATAGCCCCAGACGCTCCTCTCGGTAAAAGAAATGTGAAAATTACTAATCCAAATGGTCAATTTGCTCAATTGGATTCTGCTTTTGAAGTTACCCAGACTACCACAACTTCTTATTTGTGGCTTGCAGATCAAGCTGCTGGACAGCGCTATCTTTATAAAATAAGATTGACCGATACAGCTGTCGTTAAAGAATGGCAAACCTCCGATGTAACTTCTGATGGTGCTCAGGGTGTTGCCTTTGATGGAACAAATATTTGGCTTATAGCTTCTCTTACTACTCGCAGTTTATTCAAAATTGATGTATCTGGATCTTCGCTTACAACTCTTTCAACCGTTCCACTATCAAGTATAGTTGGTGGAACAATGAGAGGCATCGTTTGGCATCAAGGATTTATGTGGATAGCTGTAAGCGGAAATGGGAAAATTTACAAGGTTAATCCGTCTGATGGTGCTGTACTTGATTCAATAAGCTCGCCAGGTGCTGAACCGAGAGGTATTTGTTTTGCAAATAATAATCTTTATTGTAACGACACTTCCATTGATAGTGCATTTGTATATAATTTTTCAACAAATACTTGGACTAGTGCGTTTGCTACTCCTACTCCACCTGGCGGAACGACAGGCAATCGCTTTGCAACTGGATTCGCATACGATGGACAAACTTTTTGGATGGCTAATTCGACAGGAGATTATGATCAAGTATTTAATCTTTCAATGACCGGAGCGGTACTGAGATATTTCAATGGTCCTCGTCTTGGTACAGCACAATTAACCGGCATTGTTGTAACTCAGGAATAGGAAAGGTAAAAAAATGAAAAACTTAATCTCATTCGTAATTCTTTTTTCAATTATTCTTCTTTCTATTCCTGTTAAAGGGCAATTTAATGTTGAGGGCGATTTCAGAGTTCGATGGTACAACGATAAATTTTATGATGCTCGTGATGATAGAGGCGATGAAACTTATATGCGTTACCTCGGTAGATTAAAAGCGAATATTAAAGCCGCAAGAAATATTTCTTTTACTACCGAGCTATTAACCATGATTGAAAATCCAAGTAATACCGCACGCATTCGTAATATTGTTGGTACAGGTCCCATGCGTTACACAATTAGTCAAATCTATTCTGAAATATCAGAATCAAATTTCCTGATTTTTGATGTGGTTCGGATACGAGCCGGTCGTCAACCATTTGGGGTTGGAAGCGGTTTGTCCTTCGGCGAGTCATATTATTTCGTTGATAAGTTTGATGGTGCAAGACTCGATGTGGCATACAATCCATTAACGTTAACATTATTCGGTGCTATAACAGGTCAGAATCTAAGTGAAACTGGATTGTACCCTGAACCAGGCAGCGATCAAATTTATACTGCACGGCTGGCAACTACAGTAATGAATCAGAATCTAATGGGTTACTATATGCTTCAACGGTTAAGAGGTTCATTTAACGACAATCAAATCTTTGGATTTGGAGCCACAGGAGATTTTTTGAATAAACGGCTTGACTATTTTGCTGAGTTTGCAGCTCAATCATTCAATACTGCGCCTGGACTTCCAGAAAAACGAGGCATCGGCTATATGGGAGGTGTCGGCTACCGATGGGCTTGGGGTCCCTTTCGTTCAATCAAGGTTGAAGCACGTTATGCCGCGTATCAAGGTGATGATGCTTCAACAGGTAAAATAGAACAATTTAGTCCTCCATACCCAAGTTTCTTTTGGGGCGACAGAAATGGTTATGTAAATGGTGAAATAGGTGGTGATTTGCCTTGGCGCGACAGAGGTTTGGAGGGTTCCAGAATTTTATACGGAAGAATTTATGTTATCCCTCAAAGTTTACCGAACTTACGTATTCAACTTCAATATTTGAAAATGAATGAGTATGTTGATAATGACAACTACAATACGAAAAATGATGAGATTTCACTTCGTCTGTATTATAAATTGTTTAATCAGTCACAACTCAGTTTTAGATTTTCAAGAAGTTTCCCCAATGGCGAGGATAAAGATTTAAATAACAGTGGAACAATTGCTTCAAGTGAAGATAGAGTTGCATATTCAAGAATTATGGTTGAACTAAGAGTTGTTTTTTAATTATGATTTGTATTTGAAAATTCTAAAATAAAATTTTAAGAGGAAGTTATGAGAAAATATTTTATTGTTTTCGTTATCAATCTATTGTTTTTTATTCTCTTGAAAAACAATTATGCACAAATTACATCAATTGCGAGTGGGGATTGGAGTTCTCCTTCTACTTGGGCTTTCGGAGTTGTGCCGGATTCTATTAGTAATATTGTAATTGCCTCAGGACATACAATCACGATTGATAATGCAAATGCTGCATGCAACAATATTTCTTTTCAAGATACACTTGGATTTTTAGCTATGGGATCAGCATCAAGTGTTTTATCTGTTTTTGGAGATTACACTTTATTTCCGTCACATTCATACAAATCTTTTACCGCTTGGCCAGATGGTGCAAAAATAATATTTAAAGGAGATGCAGTGCAGACATTGAGTGGATGGAGCACAGTAACTGGATCAACATCATTCAACGAAATAATTGTCGATAAAACCGGTGGAATGGTAAAGACCGATAGATCAAATGAAAGATTTGGAATTGGTGTTAGTCTTGAAATAGTCCGGGGAATATTTTTACTCGACAGCTTAGATGATATAGAATCAAGATTGTTTAATGGTACTGCTTCATCTGCCACAATTACTGTGCATGAAGAGGGAACATTTAAAATGACAGGCGGACTTTCGCATATTAGACGAGCAAGCAATACCGGTGAAGAGACAAAAAAAATTGGTGTTATGACTGTGTATGGAACTGTGGAGCTAAGTACAACTAGTTCTAATCTATTAAATTTCACAGGTATTAACATCGAAAGTGGTGGGTTATTAAGAATACTTTTGGGATGGAGTTCCGCACGATTTAATCCTGGAACTATTACAGTCAAAAATGGCGGTATACTAGAAAATCTAACTACAACAAATGTCTGGTATGCTAATACAACAACAACTACTACAGTAAATGTGAATTTTGGAGGCACTTATAACACCAAAAGTTCAACAACAAATCTCCCTCCAGTATTTACCAACGAAGGCACTTTCCGTTACTCACGTTCTGCTGCAGATGGCAGCCAAACTATTTTAGATAGAGATTATCACCGCTTAGAGATAAGTTTTGTTGGTGATGGTACTGGAACAAAAACATGGACGTTATTAGGAAACAGAGTTGTTGCCGATAGTCTCGAAATTAACAACAGCGCCAACTTTCAAATTATTGCTGCCTCTCCACAAACATTAACAGTGAACGGAACATTGCGGCTTACAAGCGGAGTGTTTAAGAATTCTGATCCGAATGCAATTCTTCAATTAGCTGACGAGACAGTCATTTCCCGCGCAACTGGACAATTAACTAATGCCCCAACATTTTTAGGAAATATTAACTTAAGATATACAAGTACGGTTGTCTCGGTAACAACAGGTCCAGAATTTCCAACAACAAATATTTTAAATGACTTATCAATTTTCTCAACGGGACAAGTGGTTACTCTTGATGTGAATGCCACTGTTAAACGAACACTTACGCTTTCTACTGGTGAATTTGACAATGATGGAACTAATAACGATAAAATCCTATCAATAGCTGATAGCACTACAATTCGACGCGCTACTGGTACTCTATCAGCTCCACCCGTCTTCGTAAATACTGTTAACGTAAACTACATCAGCACGGTAAGTCAAGTAACAACCGACAATGAAATTCCTCTCTCGAACACAGCATTAAATGATTTAACAATAAGCGGAACAGAGGGAGTTACACTTAGCAGAAATATTTCGCTTAACGGTACTCTATTACTAACTGGCAGTTCATTATATACTGCAGATAATACATTAATTCTAATTCCCAATGCTCAATTGGATGAATCACAAGGTTTTCTTGTTCTCGGGAAAGTTTTGGCTGAAAGAACTGTGGCACAATCAGTAAACGAAACATTCGGTGGAATTGGAATAGAAATAAATGCAAGCGGAGTCGCTCCGGGTTTTACATCTGTATTGAGAAGTACTGGAGATGCCGCAGCAAACTTTGGCATCAAAAGAGATTATGACATTAACCCGGCAAATAATTCTGGTTTAAATGCAACAATTAAAATACACTATCAAGAAACCGAACTTGATACAATTCAGGAGGCAAACCTGGCTCTTTTTGAGTCAAATGATAACGGCTCAACATGGGTCAAAAAAGGAGGAACTGTTGACATTGTCAACAATAATGTTAGTTTAGCGGGTGTAAACAGTTTTGCACTTTGGGCTTTGAACGATAAAGATTATCCAACATCAATAGATAATGAGTCAGTTCAACCAAATTATTTCTTGCTGAAACAAAACTATCCCAACCCGTTCAACCCTTCAACGGTCATCCAGTATCAATTAACAGAAAATAGTTTTGTAACACTCAAAATCTATAATGTGCTTGGAAAAGAAGTAGAAGCATTAGTTAATGATTTTCAAAATGCTGGCCAATACACAGTCAAATTCAGTACTGAACAATTAGGACAAAACACAATTTCTTCAGGAATATATTTTTATCGACTTGAAGCAGGAAACTTTAACTCGGTAAAGAAAATGATCTTAATCAGGTAATAAGGAAATAATTAATCAACATTCATAAATCAATAGGAGGCGCTATGAAAACCTTTACAGTTCTTTCTCTCGTTTTGCTATTCAGTTTCACGCTGAATTCAACAACATACACATCCACAGCAAGTGGAGATTGGAGCACCATGACTTGGTTCCCAGCGGGTACACCTGGTTCAACTGATGATGTGGTAATTGGTGCGGGACATATAGTTAATGTGGATGATGCAAGTGCTGTTTGTAATAATTTATCATTTGGAGCAGCAACATCAAAACTGAACATGTCAACATCAAGTAGTGTTTTAAGTATCTATGGTAATTTTACTAATTTTTCTACAACCCATGTTGCTTTTTCTGCTTGGATGGCAGGAGCAAAAGTCAAATTTACTGGTTCTTCAGCAACTCAAACTATTTTCGGACTTAATACTAGTACCACTGCTGCCCAAACATGCTTTATGGAACTGCAAGTGGATAAATCCGCTGGTAAAGTTACAACCACAGGAACAGATGTTAAGCTTAATATTGGATCTTCACTCGATGTAATTAGCGGAACCTTTGAACTTGCTTCGACAGATGACATACAAGGACGATTATTGGATGGAACTAGTGCAACATCACCCAATATAATGGTTCAAACAAATGGCATTTTCACAATAGCAGCAGGTGCTTCACACATAAGAAGAGCAAATAATACTGGTGAGGAAACAAAAAAAATTGGTACTATGACCATATATGGAATTGCTGAAGTGACAACGACAAGCACAAATTATTTAAATTTTAGTGGGATAGATATTGAGAGCGGAGGATTGCTACGAATTCTATTAGGTTGGTCAACAACAGGCAAAATAAATCCAGGGACAATAACTGTAAAAAGTGGCGGCATTTTAGAAAACACAACAACTACTGATGTATGGTATGTTAATTCAACAACTTCCACGACAGTGAATGTAAATACAGGTGGCACTTTTAATACAAGAAGCTCAACTACTCCCCTCCCGCCAGTACTTACAAACAATGGGACATTTAGATATTCTCGTTCAGTCTTAGATGGGAGCCAAACAATAGTTGATATGGATTATTATCGTTTGGAAATAAGTTTTGAAGGGGACGGAACAGGAACAAAAACATGGGCCCTGAGAGCAAATAGAACAATTGCTGATAGTCTTGAAATAAATAATAGTGCTAAATTTAAATTTGAAGCTGCTTCAACTCAGACTTTAAACCTTAATGGCACATTAAGATTAACAAGTGGATCGTTAGATATAAGCGATCCCGATGTGTCTTTCGTTTTAGCGAATGGAATTACAATTTCAAGAGCAACTGGTACAATCAGCAATACCCCCGTTTTTGGAAGCACTGTTAATTTAAGATATACAAGCAGTGTTGCGAATGTATACTCCGGACAAGAAATGCCTGCTTCTTCAACAGTTCTAAATAATTTAGAAGTCTCGGGATCGCAAGGAATGACGCTTGGTGCTGATGCAACTGTCAACGGGACTTTATTATTAACAAATGGATTATTGACGCTCGGCTCCTACAATTTAACGTTGGCAGGTTCTGCTGCGATTGGTGGTACACCTTCATCATCTAACATGGTAATAGCAGATGGTAGCGGTGAGTTAAGAAAAGAATTTAATAGTATTGGTTCATTTATGTTTCCAGTAGGTGATAATACCGGTACTGTTGAATATTCACCTGTAACACTTGACTTCACAAATGGTACATTCGGCTCCGGTGCTTATGCCGGCGTTAAACTTACAAATGCATCTCATCCAAATTTTCTCGGGACTCCTGTTGACTATCTTACACGTTTCTGGACAGTTAATCAGAGCGGAATATCATCTTTTTCATGTGAAGTAAAATTAAACTACGTAGATGCGGATGTTGTTGGTGCCACAGAGAGCAATATTGCTCTTTGGAAATACGATGGTGGATGGTCAAATCCCATGCTTCCTTCTACAGATATTACACTTAATGAAATGACTGGTACTGTATCCAGCTTTTCTGATTTTACAGGTTCGGATAACGGGGCATTACCAATTGAGCTTTCAACCTTCGCTGTCTCTGTAACAAAAAACACTGTATTGTTAATATGGACAACTACTTCAGAAATAAACAGCAGTATGTTTGAAGTTCAGAGAAAATCGGAAAGCAGTGCGTGGAAAAAGGTCGGAGAAGTAATCGCCGCTGGCAATAGCAATTCTCCTAAAGAATACAGCTATACAGATAGAAACCTCTCATCAGCAAATTATCAATACAGACTTAAAATGATTGACGCTGATGGAAGCTATAAATACAGCAGCATAGTTGAAGCGGAGATTCAACTACCGAAGGAATATGCTATTAGTCAAAATTACCCAAATCCATTTAACCCAAGTACAAAAATAGATTACCAATTACCATTTGACTCTAAAGTAACTCTTGAACTTTACGGAATCACCGGAGAGAAGATAATTACATTAGTAAGCGGTGATCAATCAGCCGGATATTACTCAACAGAAATAAATGCAGGTACTTTAAACTTATCTTCGGGTGCTTATATTTATCGAATGATTGCAAATAACCAGGACAATACGATGCAAACTTTTACTCAAGTTAAAAAACTTTTATTGACAAAATAAAGAAAGCAATTGGGGGTGGAAACTTCCACCCTTAATTATAATAATTGTCTATAACTAATAATTTCTGGAGGTGCGTATGAAAAAAATATTATTACTCATAGTAATTGTGTTATTTGGTACTGTACTTAATGCACAAATTACATCTTCTCAATCGGGAGATTGGAGTTCTCCTTCAACTTGGGTTGGAGGAAATATTCCTAACTCTACTAATGATGTAATTATTGCTTCAGGGCACATTGTAAGTGTTGATATTGAATCATCATGTAAAAACATTTCTTTTGCGGATACATCTTCCCGTCTCGGTTTGAATGCAAATCTAAACTGCTATGGAAATTTTAACCGTGCTGATACATCGGGAAATCCTTTTTACTATAGCGGTTCATCTTTATGGACTCCAGGAGCAAAATTCGTTTTTAAAGGTGATGCCGCAACACAAACAATTACCAATTTGAATATAAATAGTACAGATCCATATCCATTGAGATTTGACGAATTGGTCATAGACAAATCTGCTGGCAAATTTACCACAAGTGCTGGTTCGAATAATTTGAAATTAGGTATAGGAACAAGTCTGGAAATATTAAATGGAACATTCGAACTAGCAACTACTGATGATATTGATGGACGGAATACCAGCGGTAATGCCACTACACCAACCATTACAGTTGCTGCAAACGGAATTTTCGACATGCGCGGAAGCGGTTCTCATATAAGACGAGGAAATTTTGTCACAGGTGTTACAACATCTAAAATAGGGAAACTCACAGTTATCGGAACTGCTTATTTGGCATCGTCAAGTACTAATAGAATGAATTTTACGGATATTGATATAGAAACTGGGGGTGTTATAGAATTTCCTACGGGAAGAAGTACTGCATCAAATACTTTCAATGCTGGTACAATTACAATCAAGAATGGTGGTGCATTTATTAATAGATTGTCAACAACTGCATTTTGGTATACCAACGATACCATCCCGGTCTCTGTAGTAGTGAATAATGGTGGTGAGTATGAAGTTGCTGCAACATCTACTACCATTCCTCAAGGCGGCATAATTCAAAACAGTGGCAGCTCATTCCGTTATTCAAGTGGTTCGGCAACAAATTTACCTGCAGCAATTACAAGTTATAAAACTCTCATTCTTTCTGGTGCTGGTTCAAAAGCATTAAACTCAAACGTCACAATTGAAGAAGCACTACAATTATCGGGTACATTTACAACATTGAATTTAAACGGATCTACATTAACATATGACGCATCGGCACGGTTACGTTATGGGGCATCGGGTCAGGCGACAGCCCAAATTACAAGAGATGCGGAATGGCCCGCATTAAATGGACCACCAAATGTTCAAATTTACAATTCTGGAGGAGTTACGCTTCACGATAACAGAACTATTTCTGGAACATTGACATTAACTCTCGGACAGTTTGATAATAATGGTTCTGCTGACGATAAGGTTCTAACAATGGGAGATGGTGCAAATATATCTCGTGCACGTGGGTCGTTATCTAGTGCCCCAGCATTCGGAAGTACTGTCAATCTCAGTTACACAGGAACAATTGAAAATGTAACAACGGGATTTGAAATGCCCTCATCTAATTTGGTCTTAAATAACTTGTCTGTTACATCATCTCAGGGAATTACTCTTGGAGCAAATGTAACAGTTAATGGCGCACTAAGTTTTGGCTCAAGTGCATCATCAATAACTACTAATACTAATACTCTTACACTTGCTTCATCAGCATCCATGACTGGAGAAACAGCCGGTCGTTATGTTATTGGCAATCTATTCACAACGCGAAATGTTGGAACTGGTTCATCAACATTCGGAGGTATCGGAGTAACACTTAATGCCGGGACTGACAACGTTGGAAATGTAAGTGTAACAAGAATAAGCGGTCCAAATGGAATTGTAACAGCAAACAGTAATCAAAGCATTGCCCGTAAATGGACAATCACGTCAGATAACCCGCCACTAAATGGTCGTGATCTAATTTTTTCGTGGGTATCTTCAGATGATAATGGAAAAACTTTTTCTCTAGTCAATAAAGCAATCGCTTTTCGTTTTAACGGTAGTTCGTGGAGTGGTGTTGGCTTGCCTGGTGATGTCTCGGGTTCCGATCCTCGTTCAATTACTTTTAATACTAAATCATTTTCTGATTGGACTATTAGTGATGAAAATGCCCCGCTTGTAGTCAAAACCTTAAATTTGACTGCTTTGATCGAAGGATTTTATGATGGAAGCTCTATGATTTCGGATACTGTTACGGTAGAATTACATAACACATCATCACCTTATGGTTTAGTTGACCAAGCCAAAGCTGTATTAAACACATCTGGTGTTGGAACTGGTAACTTTTATTCGGCAGCCGAGGGAACAAATTACTACATAGTAATAAAACATCGCAATGCACTAGAAACGTGGAGTGGAAGCACTCCGCAGTTTAGCGCTGGAGTAATGAGCTACGATTTCACAAGTGCACAGAGTCAAGCATACGGAAGCAATATGATGCAGAAAGGCATCAAATGGTGTATTTTCAGCGGTGATGTTAATCAAGACGGAAACGTTGATTTATCAGATCTGATTGAAGTTGATAATGATAATGCTAACTTCGTAACCGGTTATGTGCCATCAGATGTTAATGGCGATAACAGCAGTGATTTATCAGACATGATAATTGTTGATAACAACAATGCCGCATTTGTTGGAAAAGTCACACCATAAGGTATGACAACATATAACATTAAATAAA
>CAZTJF010000027.1:0-27982 GCA_964613805.1 uncultured Ignavibacteriaceae bacterium
AATCAGATTTGTATGGCAAAGTCTCTATGTCATGGAATTATGGTACAACTCCCGCTACAAGATTGAAGGATTGGTTAGATCCTGACAACACTGGTTTGCTTGTTCTTGATGGATGGGATCCTTCCATCGGAATGCCTGATACCGTTGCTCCCACTCAAATTATTGACTTAGCGGTTTCCCAACCGACATCAAATTCATTAACATTAACATGGACTGCTCCTCTCGATACATCTTATGGCGGCGTGAAGACCTATGATATACGTTACTCAAATTCACCAATAGTTGATACAATCACATTCAATGCTGCTGCACCAGTATCATATCCTGGAACACCTGGAAGTACAGGAACTCCACAGAACTTGCAAGTTAGCAACCTTAATTTTAATTCAACATATTACTTTGCAGTAAGATCGAAAGATACATGGAATAACTGGTCATTAGTTTCAAATTCCCCTCCGGGAACTACACTTGCTTCACCAGAAATTGATGTTACTCCAGATAGTATATACAAATATTTAGCTCCAAATTCAATTGTTGTTGATACCGTATTTATAAAAAATGTTTCAGTTAATCCTTCAACCTTAAATTACTCTGTTGAGCTTACCAACAATACATTCCCGAATAAAAAAGTAAGTTATCAGATCATACCTATGCCTCTAAATGTAAGCGAAGAGCAAATATATGATAAAGATAACCCCAAAATTGTTTTTGGGCAAAGTATTGAAGGACAAGGTGGACCTGATGCATTCGGTTACAAATGGATTGACAGCGATGAACCAAATGGTCCAGTTTATATTTGGAATGACATTTCCACGACAGGAACTTTGGTGAGCTCATGGACAGCAACTGGAAGCGCAAGTGCATTGGACGATGGCTACGCAGGCCCTTTCCCGCTTGGATTCAATTTTAAATTTTACGGTAGTAATAAAAACCAAGTTTATATTAGCACAAATGGGATATTACACTTTGGATCGGTAACAACAAATATTTATACAAATGAGCAGATACCATACTCTGCGATACCAAATGACTTTATTGCACCTTTCTGGGATGACCTTGATGGAAGAACTCAAGGAACTGTTCACTACAAACAAGATGGAAATAAATTTATTGTGCAATTCACAAATTGGCAAAAATTTTCCGGAACAGGTTCGCTTACATTTCAAGTAGTATTAAATTCTAACGGCAAGATTTTAATTTACTATAATAACATGAATGCAACCTTAAATTCCGCAACAGTCGGTATTGAAAATGCGACCGGCACAATTGGATTACAGGTAACAAACAATGCAAATTACGTAAAAAATAATCTGGCTTTACAATTTGCTGCTGAACCTGACTGGTTAAGTAATCCAAATTTATCTGGAATGATTTATAATAATAATTCTGCAGCAGTAGTATTGACTTTTCAATCTGATGACTATCCATTGGGAGATTACTCGATGGACATGATAGTGACAAGTAATGATCCAGCAGCACCAACATTAACCGTTCCAATAAAAATGACAATCAAATTACCTGTAACTCTTAACTTAACCGCTTTGATTGAAGGATTTTTTAATGGTTCAGCACAGATAGCTGATACTGTGACCGTCGAGTTAAGAAACTCTGTAAGCCCTTACTCCATACTAGATTTTAAAAAGATTGCACTTAACACATTAGGAGCCGGAACTGGAACATTCATAGCCGTTGCTGAAGGTACACCGTATTACTTAGTGATAAAACACCGAAACAGTCTCGAAACATGGAGCTCATCATCACAATCATTCATATCAGGTACTTTGAACTATGATTTCACGACATTACAAAGCAATGCATACGGAAATAATCTAATACAAAAAGGAACGAAGTGGTGCATTTATAGTGGTGATGTGAACCAGGATGGCATAGTTGATTTGAGCGATTTAATCTTGGTAGATAATGATAACGCAAACTTCGTAACCGGCTATGTATCGTCAGACGTTAACGGCGATAATAACAGCGATTTATCAGATATGATAATTGTAGATAATAACAATGCTGCATTTGTGGTAAAGCTAGTTCCACCGGGAGCTAAAACTTCTAAGAAATTGGAAGTACCGAAACGGCAATCCCGCACCGAACCTAAATAAATTTATTTCTTAACTTTTATTCAAGGGAGCTTCGGCTCCCTTTTTGTTATATGAATCAGGAAAGTACTAACGAAGGAGGATCATCTTTTTTGTTTGAATTGACTCTCCAATTTTTAATTGATAAAAATAAATTCCACTTGTTAAATGATCGTATGTTGAAAATTCAAGTTCATAAAATCCGGCTGGTCGGTATTCATCTAACAATGTCATAACCTCATTTCCAACGATATCAAAGACTTTAATGACTTGTTGACTGCTGACTGACGACTGCCAATTAATTTTTGTAATTGGGTTAAATGGATTCGGATAGTTCTGATATAAAATGCTAGTGAATAAAAGATTTTTCTCATCCGAAATTAATGAAGGAATTTGAGGTTTATACTTTAAAATAACTCCTCCGTCACCTACAGCAAAACCATGAAGTGAATCTGTAAATGTAATATCATTGATTCCATCTTGTTCAGGAACAAGTCTTATCTCCCAATTTAATCCAGAGTCGGTTGAAACTAAAAATTTGCCTTCCCCAGTTATGCACGCCCAAGCTTCATTCTTCGTCCGAAAAGATAAACCTGTGGCAACTCCGAAGGTTCCTGGATCAATAAAATTCCAGCTGCTACCGCCATCAGTCGAACGAACTATACTTGCTCCAAATTCATAATCCCCACCTACACCAAAAATATTTAGTGAATCAACAAAGTGAAGTTCAACAAGTGGATCGGGACCTAACTCAGTTGATACCCATGAAAATCCAGAATCAGTCGTTTTCCAGATGATTCCTACTACATCTCTCTGTCCACCACAAGCAAAACCATACTGATTGGAATAAAATTCCAGATCTACTATTGGGAGACTTCCAAAAGTACTGCTATCGAATTGCACTGTGTTCCATGTAATGCCTCCATCGTTAGTTCTGTAAAAAACATAAGATGGCGCTCCAGCAAGAAAACCATCCAAAGAATCAAGGAAATAAACCGTAAAAAAATATGTATCTGATGTATCAAATAATTTTGCGTGCCATGTTGTACCGCCATCACTCGTATTAAGTACATAAGCGCCTGATGGTTCATCAAATTTAATAGCAACCGCCCAGCCAAGATTTTCATTCAAGAAAAATATGTCTAAAATATTATTGTAAATAGTCGAGTTTTGGAGTTGCCAATCCACACCACCATTTGAGGTGTTTACAATTAATCCAGAGTCGCCTGCTGCCCAGCAGTTAAGGCTATCGAGACATTGAATTCTCCAAATTCTTTTATCAGTTGGAGAATCCATTCTGATCCACTCACCTTGAGAATAAATCCAGGAGATCGGTAGCATTAAAAATAATATGAGAGTCGCTGCTTTAATTTTTTTATTTGCTGAAATTTGATGTTTCAAAAAGAATAAAATTACCGCAATAGTGCAAGTTAGTTTTTGCTTTTTATCTCAACATCAGAAAGCTTATAGCTAAAGAAAGTGGATTTCTACGATGGTTCTATCTTTTTTAGTAAGCAAGAACAGTTTTTTAATTATTTTTTAGAACTGATAGCCATCACGCTCAATCGGATCTTTTTATCGCCATTGGAACAACTATTGCAATCAATAAAAGGATATACTTATTTCTCATTCTGGGAAATATGAGATATAATAAATGTCATCTGGCTCACATGAACAAAATGATTGTTGCATATTAAAAAATTTAATGACATCTTTGTTCAAATACTTTTAACAAATCTAAGTAGGAGCAAGAAGATGAAAAATTTTTTTACATTGTTAACAATTTCATTTTTATTATTGATTGTGGGGAATGATTTCGCTCAAGAAATGATTCGACCGCCTGACGCAGTTACTGCCATAAATGCACCCGTTAGTTCATATGAGTTTTCAATACCTCTATCAAAAGTACCTCCCGATGAATCTACTAAGATTCAATTTAATAATATTGAAGGTGTTGAGGCATCGCTGATCAATCAATCTTGGGCAGGAATGTATCAAGTAGGAACTATCCGTCCTCCGGATCCGCATGGTGCCGCTGGACCTAATGGGATAATTCAAGTTGTAAATTTAAGAATTGCTTATTGGACTAAAACAGGTACTCAAACCTGGATTGATGATATGGGTGGAGCCGGAAATTTCTTCCCCTCTTCAACTGGGGCTAACCTGTCGGATCCACGTGCTCTTTATGATCATGTTAGTAGTAGGTTTTATGTTATGGTTCAGGAAAATAGCACAACACAAGCATTTCTGAATTTGGCGGTTTCCAAGGATAATACTCCATCCACAAGTACCACAACAGAGTGGTGGTTTTATAGATTTAATATTACAGAGACTATTGGGGCAACTAATTATGGAGCTGATTATCCGGGTTTTGGATTTGATGGGCAAGCTATTTACACAACATTTAACATGTATCCACTCCCCCTTTCCGGATCGCCTAAGAACTGCCAGATTATCATTGCAAGGAAGGATTCAGCAGTTGCTGGAACATTAAATTACGTAAGACGGGTATATACCGGTTACACATACTATAATGGTTTTACCTTACAACCAGGAACGGTTATGAGCAGTACTGGACCAACAAATAAAGCATATTTCGGAGAAATTTGTCTGGGCGCCTCTGATTCAATTAGAATATGGGCTTTAACAAATCCGATAACAACACCTGTGCTTACTTCGTATAAAATGCAAGTTCCAAATCATGGAGGGTTCATTACGAACGCTCCTCAATTAGGAACTACAGATGTTGTTCCGACACTTAGTAGTAGAACACAAGGTAATTCCTTTTGGTATAATGGTGCTCTGTGGTTTTGTCATACGGCAGGTGGCAGTTCAGGCAGATCGAAGGTATATTATTATAAGGTAAATACAAATGATTTTGTTGATGCTAATCCTACTTTGGCTGAATCAGGTTTTATCGATGGTGGCACCGGTGTTTGGACATATCAACCTTCAATTGGTGCGAATCGTCGGGGCGATGTGTGTATGGTTTATACAGAATCATCATCTTTAAAGTATCCTGAGATTAAGTTTACAACCAGAAAATCATCTGCTTCTACTTGGGACACGCCTCAATTACTTAAAGCAAGTACTACTTATGCAAACCTTGATGCTACACCAAATAATCGATGGGGTGATTATGCTTCTGTGACAGCAGACCCAAGTGATAGTACATTTTGGATTACACATGAATGGTCGAGATCGACAGGGTTTAACGATTGGGGTACATGGTGGGGAAATATTGTTCTCCCGATTACTTTAGAAATCACGCTCATTCCGGAAGGATTTTATAATAGTGCCTTAAATAGACTTAATATGAAAGACACAGTAAAAGCATATTTAAGAAGTATCACTCCACCTTATGTTAAAATTGACTCAGCAAAAGCTGTAATTGATTCGCTAACGTTTACCGGATACTTCAATTTCTATAAAGCTCCGAGCGGGACATATTATTTATCAATGCACCATAGGAATACTATTGAGACTTGGGGTGGAGGCAGCGGAACAGTTACAAGAGGCATGATGTATCCAGGCATTAATTATACACTTTCGCAAGCTAGTGTATGGGGCAGCAACCAGAAATTGAAAGGCACAAAGTGGTGTTTTTATAGCGGGGATGTTAATCAGGATGGTGTAGTTGATTTGACCGATATGATTATCGTTGATAATGATAATAAAGATTTCGTAACCGGATACGTACCATCAGATGCAAATGGAGACCTAACCATTGATTTATCTGATATGATAGTTGTTGACAATAATAATTCTCTTTTTGTAACCAAGGTAGTTCCGCCAGGAGCTTTAGCGACCAAGAAAATGAAGGTAAAAAATAAAGTATTCATGAATGATCAAAATTAACTAATACGATTAAATACTTTATTTATATGAAGATGTCAGTAAGGTGTTGAATCGATTGCATTCTAAGCAATTCATTTTACAGTTTTTGCTTTAACAAAGTAATCATTCTAAAAAAGTTTTTAACTCAGGGCTGTTTTAAAACAACAGCCCTTTTCATTTTAAATGAATAATTTCCCAATTATTTAAAACGTTAATTCATTTTGACTTTGTAACAATTCATTTCATTGAGTAACATTAATCTAAACTGTATATAACACAACGATTCCTTTGCAATTCTTCCTGAAAATTTATATGTTATTGTAAACTGATTTGTAGTCCATTTTTAAAATAACCCTCCAATAAAAAAAGAAAGGAACTTATAATGAAAAAATTATTTTTACTGTTTTACTTTTTTATCAGTTCTTCTCTCCTCGCTCAAAGTCTCATTAATGTTTATCCATTCCCAAGATACAACCCATATAATTTCTTCTGGGGAATTACCTCCAAGGATGGTGATTTATGGATTGCTACTGATTATGATGGATCAGGTTACCCTTTTAGTATGATGTATCGAGTATCGAAAACAGGAACAATTCTCGATAGCGTTACTTCACCATTTAAATTTAATCACGGACTTGCGTGGGATGGAGGTGATTTTCTATGGGCAGAAGAGTATCGGGCAGCTGGAGCAAGAATTTATAGAGTAAGCAGCGCCGGAGTAAAAATAGACAGCATTACTCTTCCAAACTTGATTGGTGGTGCAACTGGAGGAATTGGAGACATTGAAATTGTTGAGAATTTTCTCTGGTTTACGGTTTATTATCCCGACTTTGCCTCTTATCCAAATGCTTATGCTTACAAAATGGATTTAGGTTCGCAATCAATTGTTGATACGGTACCTTTGTATGGAAGACAACCTCAGGGAATTACTGTAAAAGGTGATACGGTTTTTTATGTTAATGATAATTTTCAGGATGCGGAAAGAATTTATGCATACCGTAAAGCTGTCGGCGATACAATTTTTTCATTTCCAGTTCCCGATCCTGATGGTGATTGCAGTCCAAGAGGATTACATTGGGATGGAGAATTTCTTTGGCTAATAGCTGATAGAGCAGGCGGAACCACAAGTATTTATAGAACTCTTTACAAATATGATTTAAAAGGTGCTGGGACACCAATTGTAACAGTTCAAAGTTCACTGGCATTTGGTGATGTTACAATTGGTTCACCGCAAAATTTAAATCTAAATGTTTACAATTCCGGAAATGCTGATCTTAGAGTTGACTCAGTTAGAATTAATAATTCGTTGTTTACTTATTCACCAACAAACACTCCACACTTCATTTCTCCAGGACAGTTTCAGGCGTATCAAGTTACATTTGATCCAATTGCATTTGGAAATCAAACAGGAGAGTTCAAGATTTATTCCAATGATCCAGTTGCGGCAGTTAAAACCGTTCAACTTACCGGGAGAGGAGTTTATGGCACAACATTCATCCAGTTTTCATCAGAGGAATTGAATTTTGGAGGTAAAAGAAAATCCAGCACTTCTGCTATCTACTTGGATATATTAAATCAAGGTACGCAAACATTGCAAATTGATTCTTTAATCATCGGTTCAAATAATTTTTATTTAAGAAATTATAATCCCCCAATTCAAATACCATACACAGGCACTTCAACAGTTAGGGTTTGGTACAAACCAACCGAATGGCAGAATTATTCGGATACAATTAAAGTTTACTCAAATGCTGCAAATGGTAGTCTAAAGAAAATTGTATTGAAGGGTTTTGCTTCATCGTATGATTCAACACTTGGAGGAATAATTTGGGCAGGAACTACACCTGATAATCCTAACACAAGTTCCGACGATTACACCGCAAGATATGTTAAGAGAATTAACGATATCAATGCGGATGGCATCGACGATATCATAGTAACTACTGATAATTACTTCACGGTTGCCTATAACGGTAATAGTTCAGGAACTGCGGATATACTCTGGACTTTAAACACAGCACCTAACAATAATAACACAGGAAATGTTGATTACAATCAAGGGCTTCAAATAATTGACGATATTACTGGCGATGGTATAAATGATGTTGTAATCGGAACTGCTGGCGGCGGTGAATCTGTAATTGCCATTAATGGAGTGACGGGTGAATTGATTTGGGAGTATGGTGATCCAATTAATTACAACAATGGCGACGTGTGGGCAGTTGATGTTAAACGCGATTTTAATGGTGATGGAAAGAAAGATGTTCTTGCATCAGTGAGCGGCAATGAATCTACTGGACAGGGAAGATTTTCCGTGTATCTTTTAGATGGTACAAATGGAAATATCCTTTGGCAGATTAATCAAGCTTCCGAATGGAAACTCAAATACGCTATTACATCAACTGATGACGGAGGAGCAGTTGGTTCAAGAGTTGCGGGATTAAGTCCAGGGCAGGTTATTGGTTTCAACAAACTTGGCAGCATCATTTGGACTTACAATGCAACCGCTTCACCTTGGGGATTGATTGAAATTCCAGACTTAAACGGCGATTCTAAATCAGATGTTGTTGCCGGCGGTTTCGATGGTAAAGTTTATGCTCTTACTGGTGACAGCGGAAAAGTAATTTGGCAGACCACAATTGGTAACTATATTATTGAGGATTTATTCTTATCTCCCGATGTTGACGGCGATGGTATGCCGGACATACTTGTAAGTGCATTAACTCCGAATGTGTTTATGTTAAGCGGTAAGACAGGAAGTATTTTATGGACTGGTTATACGGGCGGAAATAATTTAGGTGCCGGAGTTTTGGGTGATTTAACAGGAGATTTTATTCCTGAAATGGGTGTTGGTTCATTAAGTAATATTATGAAAGTATTTAATGGAATAAATGGACAAGAAATATTCTCATACGTGTTTGGTCCCGGTTCCAATACTTGGTCTCCTGAATGTGTCTGGCAAATGGACGATCTTGATAGAAATGGCAGCTTAGAATTTGCTGTCGGTACAAGAGATGGACGAGTATTTGCATTCTCAGGTGGCTTGCAAGGAACTGTCCCAGTTGAAATGACTTCCTTCACAGCAACTGTAAATGAAAACAATGTAATCTTAAATTGGAATACAGCAACTGAAGTGAACAATACGGGATTCAGAATTGAAAGAAAGTACCTCACCCCTACTCTCCCCGATGGAGAGGTCTTTGCTGCATGGCAGAACATTGGTTTTTTAAATGGGAAAGGTACTTCAACACTGCCAAATGATTATGTGTTTATTGATAAAAGTGTTTCTTACGGGACATACCATTACCGATTAGGGCAAATTGATTTTAACGGAACAATTACTTACTCGCGTGAAATTGAGGTGAATGTTGGACTGCCCATTAAATTTTCGCTTGAGCAAAATTATCCTAATCCATTTAACCCGGTGACAAAAATAAAATATTCAATTCCGCTTGATGGTAAAGTTAAATTATCTGTTTACAACATCCTTGGCGAACAAATTGGAGTTGTTGTAAACGACTTAGCCAAAGCAGGTTATTACGAAGTGAATTGGAATGGTATGGATGACAAAGGTAATATTCTTCCGAGTGGAATTTATATTTACCGATTAGAAACTGAAAAGTTCTTTGACTCGAAGAAAATGATTTTACTCAAGTAAACTTTGGGGAGCTTTGTCTCCCCTATTTTACTAAATCACCTTATGCGGAAACATACTTACTTTATTAGATATGACTTTAAGGGTCTGTTATGTAAATCCCTACTGTCATGCTGAATTAATTTCAGCATCTAAATATTATTTGTAATGAGACCCTGAAACAAGTTCGGGGTGACAAATTCGAGTTGTGCAACACTCCCTAAAGATCGGAGCTATTGAATATAAGGTTGTGCGTAAGGTGATTAACTAATTTTAATTCCCAAGATAGAACAGTAACGGGAAAAGCAAGCAGCAAGCTATTGATTTAGTGGAAATATTTTCATACTATAATATGCGATTGAAAAATTTTATTTCTCACGCGGGGGCATTTTGAATTCTGAAATTAACTTCGGCATTCAGAGTTTATATTGTGCGGGTAAAATCACAGAATTTCTATTCTATTGGAGGCGGCACTTTGAGTAAAATTTCTACGTTGTACTATCCATCATTGGCAGTGGGAATCTGCGTCTTGTTATTTACTCCCAAAAATTTCACAAACCTTATCCTTAGTTCTTGTTCATGTAGTTTACTGATCATTTTTTCTCAAGTGGTTCTTAATCAATTTATTTTATAAACTTTTTAGGAGTTGTGCTATGAAAAAGAATCTTTTACCAATTCTTTCTCTCCTTTTTATTATGCTGAACTTTTCTGTTTATGCACAATTGGCTGGGACTTATGGAATTCCAGCAGATTTCCCAACGATCGAAAAAGCGATTGATTCACTCAATCAAGTCGGTGTTGGCGGGAATGTTACATTTAACGTAGCTGCTGGACATACCGAAACATTTTCCAAACTAACTGCTGGATTGCTAACAGCAACTGGTTATCCAGACAGCCAAATAGTTTTTCAAAAATTTGGAGGAAGTCCCAATCCAAAAATAACTGCAGCCCTGGGTGGAATTTCATTTAATAGAGATGGTATAATCGTAATTGCTGGTGGTGATTATATTACCTTCGATGGTATTGATATCGAGGAAAATTCTCTGAACACTAACCGACAAAACAAAATGGAATGGGGATATGCCTTAGTAAAAGCATCAAAAACAGGACAGGCAAATGGCTGTAGGTTTGTTACAATTAAAAATAGTTCTATTTCACTCACTGTTGACAGTGCAGTAACTGGCATCTACGCAAATAATCATACTGCAGATACTAATACTACAGTTGCATTACATGATACTCTCGGTTCAACAATTCTTGATGTAATGAGTAATTGTAAGTTCTTTAGTAATACAATCTCAAATGTACTTTATGGTTTCAGAATTAGTGCGCATACTAGTCCTTCATTCTATGACCAGAATAATGAAATTGGAGTGGATGGAGGGAATATCATCAATAATTATGGAGGAGGTGCATTAGCTGCGTATGGTATAAGCGCCGAACGACAGAACAATTTTAAAGTTGCAAATAATTCTATAAACGGTGGGAGTTTGACCCACACTACAAGTCTCTATGGAATTTCCCTTCCATTTTCAACTAACGCAAATGTTGATATATATGAGAATACCATAACTTTAACCTCCGGGGGTACATCTTCAATTATGTATGCATTAAGTAATACTATGGGAAGTAGCGGAGTTGACAATACTGTGAATATTTACAACAACACAATTGAAAATTGCACACAACCAAGTGCAAATGGAAACGCCATGTGGGCAATTTATAATTTAGCAGGTGGCTATAATGTTAACATATATGGTAATATCGTAAGAAACAATTCAAGACCAGGTACTAGCAGTTCTACTACTGTTTATGGAATAAACAACTCTGGGGGGACGAATGTGCAAATTTATGATAATGAGATATATAATAATCAGTGTGGATATTCTATTCATGGGATTTATTCAGATGAGGGAACTTATCAGCACATATATAATAATAAAATTTACGATTTAAGGACGACTTCATCCGATTCTTCAGCTTTTTCAGCCGGAGTCACAATAATTTCAGGACCAATTAACACTTATATCTATAATAATTTTATTTCCGACATAAAGGCAGCGAATTCATCTTCTCGTAATGGTGTTAGAGGAATAAATATCACCAATACAACTGCAAACACCAATATCGGATTGTACTATAATACTATTTATTTAAACGCTACATCCGGCAGTGCAAAATTTGGAACGTCAGGTATTTACCACACTTATAATGCAACAGCAACATCTGGAGCACTTGACATGCGTAACAATATTGTGGTTAATAATTCCACACCAAATGGTATTGGAAGAACGGCAGCATTCAGACGCAGCGCTGCAACTAACTTAAATAATTACTCAACAACGTCTAATAATAATTTATTTTATTCGGGAGTTGGTGCCGGTCGAATCATATATTATGATGGAACAAATGAAGATCAAACTTTAGTTGCATTTAAAGAACGAGTTTCACCAAGAGAGGGATGTTCGGTTACAGAGAATGTTCCATTTGTAAATTCCACTACAGCGCCATATGACCTTCATGTAAGTTCAGTTAGTACTCAAGTTGAAGGTAGTGGGCAGCCAATCTCAACGCCACTCGCAATTAATTCGGATTTTGATAGCGATTCAAGACATGCCACAAAACCCGATATTGGCGCAGACGAATTTTCAGGTACACCGTTAGATATTACACCGCCCAGTATCAGCTATACTTTGTTTGTTGACACTATTTCCACTTCAAACAGATACCTATTAGGAGTTACGATCGAAGATTGCTTCAGTGGAGTAGATGTAACAGCTCTGCCAAGGATCTATTACAAAAAATACTCGGATGCCAATACTTATGTAGATAATACATCCTCAACTAATGGATGGAAATATACTGAAACTACAAGTGGCGCATCACCATTTGATTTCACAATTAATTATTCGTTGCTTTATGGCGGCTCAGCACAAAGTGGCGACACGATTCAGTACTTTGTTGTTGCTGAAGATCTTGCAAGCACACCAAACGTTGGGATTCGCCAAGGTACGTTTTCGGCCACTCCTTCTTCAGTTAATTTAACTTCGGCAGCTTTCCCAATCACCGGTTCGATCAACATATACAAAATACAGAGATTGATTAACGGAACTGTTACAGTGGGAACCGGCGGTGATTATCTAACATTGACTGGCGAAAAGGGATTATTTGTAAGCATAAATGAAAACTTTCTGAGCGGTAATACTACGGCACAAATAATCAGCAATATTACTGAACCAGGTACTTATGCTCTCAATCAATGGAACGAACCAAGTAAAGTAAATTATACATTGACTATACAACCAGATGCTGCTGTATTGAGAACACTATCTGGTTCTTACGCCGGCGGTTTAATTCGCTTTAATGGTGCGGATAAAGTTACTGTGGATGGAAGATTTAATGGCAGCGGCAACTACCTTGCATTTGAGAACAGCAGTACATCTAACAACAGTGCAGTGATACAGCTTATAAGCTTAGGTATTGGTGCTGGTGTTACTGATATAACCATTCGAAACTCTAATATTAAGGCAGGCACCAGCACAGCTAGTAATGCCGGTTATGGAATTTATATCGGAGGAACATCTCTAACTAGCTCTGGCAGTGGTGCAGATAATAATAATATTACAATAAGTTATAATAATGTTTCAAAGGGTTACTATGGAGTATATGCTCGCGGAACTTCAGCAAATCCAATGAACAATTTTATTCTTTCTGATAATACCATTGGTTCAAACGTTGCAACTGATTACGTAACTGGTTATGGCTTAAATTTACAGGCTGCTGTGGCACCTCAGATCACTGGTAACCACGTTTACAACATTATTTATGATGGAATCAGACATGGTCTCTACTTCGGCTCTGATATCACTAATGCAAAGGTTAGCAAGAACGATATACACTCTTTTAGTCAACCCACCAGTACATCTGCATTTACAACAGTCGGAATAATTTTCTCATCGTCCACAGGCTGTTCAAATAATCAGATTGATAATAATATGATTTATGACATAAAGGTTTACGGCAGTACAACTGTAGTATTAATGGGTATAAGAATAGTTGGCGGTTCTAACTATAAAGTATATCACAATACAGTAAATTTAACAGGAGCATATACTGGTGTCGCGGCGAACTATGCATCGGCTTGTCTCCATATTCTCACAACAGGAACTTCTAATATAGATGTAAGAGATAATATTTTCGCTAACACAATGAGCGGAACTACTCCAAAGAATTACCTGATTCATTCAGTGAATACAACCACATTTTCTCAACTGGATTACAATGATTATTGGAACACAGGGAGTGTATTTGGATACTTTGGAGCAGACAAGGCAACTTTCGCAATCTGGAAAACTGATGTTGGTAAAGATTTGAATTCGAAAAATGTTGCAGTCACTTTTGTTTCAGCAACAGATGCTCACTTGAGCGGTTCATCTATCGGAGATTACAACCTAAGAGGAACACCTCTTGCCGGAGTGACAACTGATATTGATGGAGATGCTAGAAGTGCAATATTCCCCTACATGGGAGCTGATGAAAGACCAGAGGCATTACTGTATTGTTCATTGGGAATCACTGCTTTGATAGAAGGATTTTATGATGGCAGCAATATGGTCCAAGATACAGTGACCGCTGAGCTGCACAACGCTTCTTCACCTTATGCCTTAGTTGACCAAGCTAAAGTCGTGCTCAACTCAAGCGGTAATGCAACGGCTAATTTCTTTACTGCAGTTGATGCAACAAATTATTATGTGGTAGTTAAGCACCGCAATTCAATTGAGACGTGGAGTAAAACTGCTCAATCATTTTCTGGTGGAACATTGAATTATGACTTCACTACAGCAGCTACACAAGCATATGGAGATAATCTTAAATTGAAGCTTGGAAAGTACTGTATTTTCAGTGGAGATGTGAACCAAGACGGAAATGTTGATTTAACAGATTTGGTCATAGTAGACAACGACAATGCAAATTTCGTAACTGGCTATGTTCCTTCAGACGTTAATGGAGATGACAACAGCGATTTAACAGATATGATCATAGTGGACAATAATAATGCTGCCTTTGTGACCAAGATTGTTCCACCTGGAGCTTTAGCCACCAGAAAAGTAAGGACACCAATCCAGTCATCAGATAACAATCTGAAATAACCGATATATCAAATTCTCATTTATTAAAGGGAGCTTTGGCTCCCTTTGTTAATTTACAAATACATAATTAAAATAGGCTTATTTATAATAGCAATCGAGGAATACAATGTGATTTTTGGAATAAGTAACTTCTTGAATTTGAAACTCTGAAATACTTTGATAATATTTGAGTATAAAATGTTCTGAATAAAACCCGAGCTGATATTTTAGTTTTTTATTAGGGATTTTGTTATTTTTAATTTGTAAATGGAGGGTATTACAACACTTTAAGCAGTAGTTTAAAGGAGATTTAGCAAAATAAATTATCCTCCCTTTGCAAATTATTTATATTTTTTTTAATTAAATAGCTGATTTATAGTTGTAGTTTATAATTACTGATCAGTTAGTGTTTTAATCGTGTTCAACTCTGTGAATAATTTTTACTCACTGTAATTAAATTATTTTCACTTCTAGTGTGGGCGTGTTGAACATAAAATAATTTTTTCAACCATCCAAATTTTTATTTTTTAAGTATGATAAAATATCAACTTACACTTTTATGTTTTTGTGCGTTTATGCTGGCAACTTTTCCGCAGCAATTTACCGAACAACCGACTGCTTCCTTACCAGGTGTTTGGTTTGGTTCAACTGCATGGGGGGATTATGATAACGATAGTGACTTGGACTTATTATTAACCGGACTAACAAATGATTATAACATAATTTCTAAACTCTTTCGCAATGATGGAAATGGGAACTTTATTGAACAAACTTCAATATCACTAATTGGAGCATATTTAAGTTCAGTTGCGTGGGGAGATTATGACAATGATGGATATCTTGATATACTATTAACCGGGAATACTTCAATTTATAGCAACAATGCGGTTTCTAAAATATATCGAAACAATGGGAACAATTCGTTTACTGAACAAACCTCAACAAATTTACCTGGTATCTATCAGGGGTCTGCAGCATGGTGTGATTATAATAACGATGGTAAATTAGATTTCATTCTTACTGGTCAATCTTCAAATGGTCCAATATCAAAAATTTACCGTAACAATGGAGACAATACTTTTTCAGAGCCATCATCAATTCAACTAATCGGACTAAAAAACAGTTCTGTTGCATGGGGAGACTATAATAATGATGGAATTCAGGATTTACTCCTAACCGGATATACTGGAACTACCCGTCTCTCCAAAATCTATCGTAATAACAGCGATAATACCTTTACAGAACAAACTACTATTTCGATAACAGGAGTATCAGATGGCTCTGCCTCTTGGGGAGATTATGATAGCGATGGTAATTTAGATATTTTAATATCGGGTACCACAGGAAGCGAATCCATTACAAAACTATATCGAAATAATGCCGACAATACTTTTACAGAACAAACTTCGCTGAATTTAGCTGGTGTCCAATACGGATCATCATTTTGGGGAGATTTTGATAACAATGGTATGTTGGATATCTTCTTAGTAGGTACTTCCACTGATTCTCCTTACCTTAATTCAAAACTATATTTAAACGATGGTCCAGGTAATTTCTCCGAGCTGGATTCAATTTCAATTCAAGGCGCTTATTTCTCATCCGTAGAAGTGGGAGATTTCGATAATGATGGTGATTTGGATTTAGTGCTATGTGGAAATTTCGGCGAAAACATATTGTGCAATATTTACAGAAATGATTGTTCAACACAAAATCTGCCACCTAACACCCCGACTAATCTTGTTTCTAATATAAACGGAACCGATGTAACATTTTTTTGGAACAGAAGTGAAGATTTTGAAACACCAGCAGAGGGATTGACATATAACTTAATAATAGGTACAAGTCCAAGCAATGTAAACATCCTATCACCCATGTCAGCTCTACAAACTGGCTTTAGAAAAGTGGTTAACGTGGGAAACGCAAGCCATGATACTAGCTGGACTATCAAAAATTTACCCAAGGGAAAATATTATTGGAGTGTGCAAGCCATTGATAACAACTTTTCGGGATCAGGTTTTGCACAGGCACAAAATTTTACAAACTATTTACATTTTGCAGAGTTGCCATCCATTCAATTAACGGGTATTATGCAGGGTTCTGTATCATGGGGAGATTATGATAATGATGATGATTTGGATATCCTACTAACCGGTTCACAACTAACTAACCAGGGCATATCTAAAATATATCGTAACGATGGTAATAATATTTTTACTGAACAAACCTCGATTGTGCTAACTGGTGTTTATGCGAGCTCGGCAGCTTGGGGAGATTATGATAACGATGGATATATTGATATACTCTTAACAGGAAATACAAGTTCAGATAACCGAGTTACATTAATTTACAGAAATAATGGGAATAACACCTTTACCGAACTATCATCAGTATTACTTCCTGGAGTCAGTGATGGCTCCGTCACCTGGGTTGATTACGATAATGATGGAGATTTAGACATATTTTTGACAGGGAATACTGGAACCAGTACTATATCAAAACTATTTCGTAATGATAGAAATAATGTATTCAGTGAACAAACTGCAATTCAGATTACAGGAGTATCATCAAGTTCAGCAGCATGGGGAGATTACGATAATGATGGTAATTTGGATCTGATTCTCTCAGGGAGAAGATGGAATGGGCAAGGTATGACAAAAATATATCGTAATAGTGGAAGCGGCACGTTTATCGAACAAACAGATATTATACTGCCATGGATATTTCTTGGTTCAGTTTCTTGGGGAGATTATGACAATGACGGTGACTTAGATATTCTATTAGCGGGAGTAAGCACAACTGTAATCTCAAAGATATTTCGAAATGACGGGAATAATTTTTTCCAGGAGCTTTCTTCAGTCTCACTTCCAGCAATATATGAAGGTTCTGCGGTGTGGGCTGATTATGATAATGATGGTGATCTTGATATTCTAATCTCAGGGAAAACGGGACCCAAAATCATTTCTAAGATTTATCAAAATGTGGGAAATGATACGTTTACAGAACAAGGATCAATTGTTCTGCCAGGTATCTACAGTAATTCATTAACATGGGCAGATTATGATAACGACGGAGACTTAGACATTCTTTTAGCAGGGTATTCGGGCAGCAATAGAATTGCAAAAATTTTTCGTAACAACTCAGTTATTCCTAACAATAAACCTAACCCTCCAACGAATCTTTCAACTAAGATTATCGGTTATGACGTAACCTTCTCATGGAACAGAAGCGCCGATTCTGAAACGAAATCTAAAGGACTTCAGTACAATTTAGTAATAGGCACATCTCCAATTGGATATAATACTTTGTCATCAATGTCTAATAGAGAAACGGGATTCAGAAGAATAATAAGTTTTGGCAATACCAACCACGATACAAGTTGGACCATTAAAGGTTTATCAACCGGAACATACTATTGGAGTGTTCAAGCGATTGATAAGAATTATGCCGGATCGAATTTTGCAGACACTAAAATCTTGAATTTAGGTGGAATTAAGGTAATACCTGAAGGGCTATATAATGGAGAGAATGATAGATTAAATTTATCTGATACACTCAAAGCATATTTAAGAAATAGTGCGTTTCCATATGAAATTCTTGATTCGTCAATTGCCCAAATAGATTCGCTTTCATTTGTAGCTAAATTTAAATTTTTAAATGCTCCAAGTGGAACTTATTATTTAGTGATTAAGCATCGGAATAGCATTGAGACATGGAGTCAGGAGGGTGGTATTTCGTTTATTTCAGGTTCTTATCTTACGTATGATTTCACAGAAGATTCTTCCAAAGCTTACGGATCAAATATGGTAAAGGTAGGAAATAAATGGTGTCTCTACAGCGGTGATATTAACCAGGATGGGCATGTCGAATTTGAAGATATTAATGAATTAACCATAGCCAATCAGAATATGCAAACAGGTTATGTAGTTACGGACTTAAATGGAGACATGGTTGTGGATATAGATGATTTAGGTATATGTACAAAAAACGTCACTAATTTTGTAGCGAAAATAATACCAGAGTAGAAATATTTTTAGTTAAACTTCAAGACTAAAGCATTGGAATGTAGACTCAATGACAGATTAATGAAGATTTTTAAAAAATATCTTATCTTTCGATAATGTCAATTCGCCTGACTTTTTAACTTTAAGCAGTTAGATTGCCTCAACAGTTTATTAAAAATCAATCAATAAGTTGCATAAGTTGAACAATCTTATATAATTTTTACACAAAAGACTAAAATTCAATTATTGAATTTTAATAAATAATAAATTATGATGGCATGTAAAATGCCGGGATTTTAATAGCATTAAGTCAGTCTATTGTTATTCAGTTTATTTTCTATTTACAACATCAAATTTTTATGGTTAACATTAATAATTTCTGCAAGAAAATCTGTATAATATTTTTATTACTTGTGACATGCTTTAACGTATTTTCACATGGTAATTCTCCAAAACGCGAATTTCGTGCAGCATGGCTTGCTACTGTTGTTAACTTAGATTGGCCAAGTTCGCGAACACTTACAGTTGCCAACCAAAAGCTTGAACTGACTAAGCTCCTCGATTCGTTAAAGCTTTACAATGTTAATACTGTAATTTTCCAGATAAGGGCTGAGTGTGATGCATTTTATAACTCTGCTATTGATCCATGGTCTTATTGGTTAACTAATTCTCAAGGAACGCCGCCTTCTCCGCTGTATGACCCACTCCAATTTGCCATCGAAGAAGCACATAAGAGAGGAATGGAATTACATGGTTGGTTCAATCCTTATCGTGCGTACCGGCAGACAAATACTTATACAACAGCTAATAGTCATGTCACTAAAACACATCCTGATTGGGTAATTACTTGCCCAGATGGATATAAATTCCTTGATCCTGGACTTCCATCAGTCCGAGATTATGTTACTTCAGTAGTTTATGATGTTACGAATAGATATGATATCGATGGAGTTCATTTTGACGATTATTTTTATCCGTATCCGGAGCATAGTTTCACAAATCAAGATTCGGCAACATATGCAAACTATCCAAGGGGGTTTACAAATCTTGGTAACTGGCGCCGGGATAATGTTAACACTTTAATTAAGCAGGTCAATGATACTATTAAATCAATAAAACCCTGGGTCAAATTCGGCATCAGTCCATTTGGCATTTGGAAAAATGGAGTCCCATCGGGAATTGTTGGGCTTGATGCTTACTCAACGATTTATTGTGATGCTATGGCATGGTTAAAAGACAAATCAATAGATTATCTTACACCGCAGCTTTATTGGAAGTTTGGTGGAAGTCAAGATTATGCGAAACTACAGCCATGGTGGGCTGACTCTGCAGCAAAATATGGACTTCATTATTATCCCGGTCATGCTTTGTATAGAGTCAATCCTAGCGACGGAAACTGGGCAGCCGAAGAAATTCCCAATCAAATACGATTCGATAGATCGAACCCTATAGTACAAGGCGGAGTATTTTTTAGAACAAAAAGTTATACTGCAAATTATAAAGGTGTAACCGATTCATTGAAAAATGATCTATATAAATACAAAGCTCTTCTCCCAATTATGAATTGGAAGGATACATTACCACCCAATCCGCCACAATTTTTAAGATATGAAACTTTAAGTGCTAACAGGATAAAACTGATTTGGGATTTGCCTCAAACTGCAAGTGATGGCGATTCTGCTAAACGGTATGTTGTATATCGTTTCACCTCTCCGAATATTCTACAGAGTGATTTGAATAATTCTACCAATATTATGAATATTGAGGGTATTCGAGAGAGTATTATCCCTGCTCCGCCAAATACCTCACAGACTTATTACTATATGGTTACCACGCTCGACAGAAACTTTAATGAGAGTAATGTAAGTAACATACTAGCTGTTAATCTTATTCAGCCGATATTCTCACTAAATGTCAAAGCATTAATCGAAGGACTATCTGACGGGAATGTGATGATGACTGATTCTATCACCATTCAATTTCGAAACATTTCATCGCCATTTAATTTAATTGAAGAGAAGAAGATTATCCTTGATACAGCAGGTTCGGGTAAAGGTAATTTTACAATAATCACTGAAAGCACATCTTATTATTTAGTTATTAAGCATCGAAGTGGTTTAGAAACCTGGAGTAAAACACCTCAAACGTTTAGTGCTCATGCACTGAACTATGATTTCACAACTGATGCAACAAAAGCTTTTGGAAATAATCTTAAAAAAGTTGGTACTAAATGGTGCATTTATAGCGGTGATGTAAATCAGGATGGATTCATTAATTCTGCTGACCTTTTGTTGATTCATAATATTGCCATCAATTATTCTTCTGGATATCTTTCTGCTGATTTGAATGGAGATAACTTCGTTGATCTTAATGATCTTATCTTATGTGATGATAATGTATTTATGTCAGTTGGAAAAATAACTCCATAAAAGTATTTTCTTTCAGATAGTAAAAACAAAAATAGCAATCATCAAGATTTTGAGTTTATGAAATTCTTATCGGTTATCATATCGTTGTTTGCATTGATAACATGCGATACATTCCCTCAAGAATTAAGAGGAACCTGGCTGCCACGACCCGCATTCACTTCGAAAGAAGCTTTAGCACAAGCTATGGATAGTCTTGCCTCAAATAATTTTAATGTTGCCTATATTGATGTTTGGACACAGGGATTTCCTCTCTGGCTAAGCAATGTATTTTATTCACATACAGGATTTTATATTGACCCCGATTATAATGGTAGAGATATTTTAGCTGAAGCAATTGCGGAAGGCCATAGCAATGGTTTACAAGTGGAAGCATGGTTTGAGTACGGATTCGTTGGTCGTTGGAATCAAAAAGGTCCTATTTTTAACGCGCACCCAGATTGGGTAGCAAAAAAGAAAGATGGAACTGAGATAGATGCTAGTAATTTTTATTGGATGATTCATACGCATCCTGATATTCAAGATTTTTTAATTGCTATGGCAGCAGAAATTGCTCGAAATTATGATGTTGATGGTATTCAATTGGATCGAATTCGTTATTCAAATTTGGACTATGGTTACGATAGCTATACAGTAAATCTTTATAAGTTAGAACATAATGGAAGCGCTCCTCCCACAAATACATCTAATTCAGCTTGGATAAGATGGCGTGCTAATAAACTAAATGATTTTGTCGCGAGATTTTATGATAGTCTAAAAAGTATAAACTCCAATTTAAACATCTCTAATGCGCCTGGTCATTATAGTGCAACCACCTATCAAGCATATAATAGTTATTGCCAGGACTGGATATGGTGGCTTGACAACAATAAAGTTGATAATGTTCAATTGCAAATGTATGTATCAACGCCAACAAGTTTTCAAAGTTATCTAAACTATGTAACTACAAACGTAATAAATAAACATAAAGTGTTTCCATCATTTGCCATAAAACCTGGTGGAAATGAAATTAGCAATGATTCATTATTAAAGTTTTTTCAAATCACAATTCAAAATGGTTTCAAAGGAAATGCGATCTGGTATTACCTTGATCTGATTCCGAAATTCAGTTTTATCGAAAGCAATGTGTACACAAATAAAAACTATCTTCCCAATTCAACGCCTGATTGGCGTGAATATAATGGCATCACTGAAATATCTAATCTGAACGACGCTGTTCGCACTGGCAATTGGCTTATAAGTTCAATGCAAGGATACAACGGAAATTCAATATACACAACAAGCTCAGTTCCGGCATCTATTGATTATTACTTTGACATTCCCGTTGATGCTATTTATGAAGTTTATGTGTTTAATGTTGTAAGTTCAAACAGAACGACAAATGCCGAATATAAAATCTATCAGCAAGGTGGAACTCAAAATTATTATATAGATCAGACAAATGTTAATAATACCCGCTTTGTTAAACTTGGTGATTTTCATTTTACATCGGGAAGAAAACTTATTGCACAATTGACGAACAATAACTTGGCTTCAGGTAAATTATTAAGTGCGGATGCTGTCTTTATTTCCCTGAACAGACGTTTATCTCCTGATGTTTCTTTAACTACATTTAACGTAAAAATTATTCCCGAAGCTTTGTACAATCAAAATCTTAACAAACTAAATTCAAGAGATACTATCTTTGCATATTTAATACATAATATTCATCCTTACTCAATCGTAGATTCTGCTTTTGGTTTATTAGATTCTATAACCTTCTCAGTAAATTTTGATTTTAAGAGTGTAATTAACGGAACATATTATTTAGTCATACACCATCGAAACAGTATAGAAACTTGGAGCAAATCGGGCGGTGAATTAGTTGTTAAAGGAAGTTTTAATAATTACGATTTCACAAACGATTCTGCTATGGCTTATGGTAATAACGTGAAAAAGATAGGAACATACTGGTGCATATTTAGCGGGGATGTAAATCAGGATGGTGTAATTGATATTTCTGACTTAAATTTGATTAATAATAGCACATACAATTATTCAGAGGGTTATCTCAGAACAGATTTGAACGGGGATAATTTTGTTGATTTGAATGATGTAGTTATTTGTGATAATAATGTATTTAAAAACATTGTAAAGATAGTCCCATAATTAAAACTGATTCGATCATAGCAAATTAGACAATTAATAAAATATGATAAAAAATCTGTTCCAGAGCATCCTAATTATTTTCATAATCACACTTCCTCTAAGGAGTCAAACTCCGGAGGAGATGATAAATTCTTTCCAAGAGTATTCAGTTCAATACAACGTTCCATCCGATTTGCTTAAAGCAGTTGCATTTGCAGAAACTCGCATTTATCATGTTATTCCTGACTCAAGTCATGCGTCTTGTTCGGGTGTTCCCCATTCATACGGATTAATGGGATTAAGAAACGATGATTGGTTTGGTTATTCTCTCATTGATGCCGCAGATCTAATAAATGCCAATCCAGAATTGCTTATTCAAAACTTCAATTTGAATATAAAAGGTGCTGCAGCATTACTATCTAATCACGCCGACGAGTTGAAAATAAATAGAAATAATTTTAATGAATGGAAGCCCGTATTAGAAAAATATTCCGGAATTCCGCAAGAAGAAGTGAAGCCATTTTATTCATTCGATGTATTTAAAGTACTTTCTGAAGGAACATTTATAAATGGGATTGAAATCAGTCCTCATTTAGAAATTGATATGACGGTTTTTAGTGAAGAAGTAAATCCTAAGAATAAGCTTAGAAATATTGAATCAGAGGATTACGGACCTGCTGTGTGGGATCCGTCTCCCAACTATACTTCTAATAGTATCAGTCAACTTTTTTCAGTAGTACACAGCACAGAAGGAAATTTTGCCGGCGCACTTTCATGGTTAAAAAATCCATCCGCTCAAGCAAGTTCACATTATATTATTAGAAGTTCCGATGGGTATATTGTTCAGTTAGTAAGGGAAAGAGATAGAGCATGGCATGCTCGATGCTGGAATGCGTATATGCTGGGTGTGGAACATGAGGGCTTTGTTGCAAATCCGGCATATTTTACAGAAGCTATGTACCAATCTTCGGCTGCTTTATTCAAGCACTTCGCCATGAAATTTAATATTCCAATAAATCGTTTTCGCATTGTTGCACATGGTGAATGGCAAAATCCTAATTGGAAAAGTTGGATGGCAGCAAATCTTCCATCTATAGATCCTACTTGCAGTAATACACAGACACATACTGACCCCGGTGTTTATTGGAAGTGGGATAGATATTTGTCTCTGATAAGTGGGCAAGATTCAATGACTATTCACGGATTTGAATATGTAACTTCTCCTTGGTGGAATCCAACAACTTCTGGTTCAACTTATGGAATAAGTAAAGCGTCAACTTTCAGTCAATCCTATGAGAGCAAAAAAGGTGGAACCTATTCTGGAAAACTAACACTACAAGACTCAACTCAAACAAGCAATTGGTTTGTAAGGGTTTACTATAATTATCCATCAAACGATACCATGAAATTGGGAACGACTGGTTATTTAAGAATTTATCTGAGGAGTGTTTCGGTACCATCAGGATTAAAAGTTAGATTAGCGGTAGATGATAATGCAGGAAATATAACTGAAACAAGCACTTGGCAAACAGTAGTCGCAGATGGTACATGGCATATTTATGAATGGAAAATTAATGATCCTGCTCAATGGGATGTATGGGTTGGAGGAAATGGTCAAATTGATGGACCTAATACGTATTTTGATAGCATTCAATTTAGCTGCGATGATCCAAATTCAGGTTCTGCGCAATATGTCATTTACGTTGATAATTTCGAAAAAGGAACCGAACCACTTAATGTCATTTCGCTTAATCTCACTGCTTTACTTGAAGGATTTTACAATAACACAACTAACAAAATGGTAAAGGATACAATTACTGTCCTATTAAGAAATACATCGTCACCATATGCAGTCATTGATTCTGCAACGGTTAATTTAGATAGTCTTGGTGATGGTTCTATTAAGTTTTTAACTGCCCCAAGCGGTTCATATTACATTGTAATTAAACATCGAAATCATTTAGAAACTTGGAGTAAATCTGGAGGTGAAAGCCTGAGTAAAGGTACAACATCTACTTATAATTTTACAGATAATTCGTCGAAAGCATTTGGAAACAATTTAAAACTGAAAGGAAGTAAATGGTGCATATTTTCTGGGGATGTCAACCAAGATGGAGCTGTCGATTTGGTTGACCTTACCAAAGTTGATAATGATGTGTTTAATTCTTTATCTGGATATAAAGTCACTGATTTAACTGGAGATAATCTTGTCAACTCAAATGATTTAATACTCTGTCATAATAATGCTTTGAATTTTGTTAGTGTAATAAAACCTGTAACTGCTGTAATAGATCAAATAACAAATGAACAAGTAGAAAAGACCCCAGAAATAAATGTGCCGAAATGAGATTTCATTTTCGTTTGAATAGTATAGAAATGCGTTTTAAAATTTCTTTGTGAATCATTAAGTACTTATTTTTGGACATAATTATTAGCAAGTTTTTAGTATTTGGTATAAATGATTGGGAAACTTTTTATTTTTGGAAAACAACACCATGATTTAAGGATAAAGATTCGATTTTCCCTCTGGCTCATCTTAATCTTATTCAATTCTGTTATTGCTCAACCGGGCAATTATTATGATGCTCTTTTAACATCATCCTCCACTTTCATCGACAGTCTTAAAGGTAGAATTAGGAATCCCTATACACAGGTAAGCTATACAAAATTCATTAATAACATAAATAATTTTACTTCAATTGATAATGGAGACGGTAAAAGAACGGTATTTTGTGTGTATTCAAATTATCCGTATATATATGTTCCATCTTTTACATGGGGTGTAATGAGTAGAGAACACACATACTGCGCTAGTTGGCAGCCCAGCAATAGCACATCAAGACCTGAATACACGGACCAACATCATCTTTTTCCCACACATCAAAATAGCGCGAATGGAGTTCGAAGCAATCATCCACTTGGAAATGTTATAAATGTGTCAAGCACATTCTATGAAGGCAAATATGGAACTAATGTAAATGGGAAGTATGTATATGAACCAAGAAATAAACACAAAGGTGATGCCGCACGTGCTTTACTTTACATGGCATTAAGATATGACGGAATTGATGGTTACGATTGGACTTTCAACTGGTTGAATAATATAAAACTACCAAGCTTAAGTGAAGCACCACAAGACTTGGCAACTTTAATTGCTTGGCATAAACAAGATCCTCCGGATAAGTGGGAAGTTGACAGAAACAATTATGTGCAGTCAGTTCAGCAAAATAGAAATCCATTGGTTGACCATCCTGAATATGTTAATTATATAAATTTTAATGACCTTAGCAAACTTTCTCCATTATATGCAGCCGAACCACAAAACTATGTTTCATCACTTAGCACAAGCATTGGAACTTCTAATATCACTTTGAATTGGAATGACGCTGTTCCAGGAACTCAAACACCTTCAGGTTATTTACTAATAGCTTATAACAAAGACAATTATTTTCTTCCAATAGATGGTGAAGTTTACTCTGATGATAATGATCTGTCCGATGGTGCCGCAGTAGTTAACATTCAATACTCAGCGGCAGATACTTATAATTTTTCTAATGTACCAAATGGAAATTATTATTTTACAATATTTTCATATAATGGTTTGGGCTCATTTACGAACTACAAAATTGATGGAAGTTTTCCGCGTACATCTACAGCGTTGAATGCAACATTAGCGGCTGAACCAGCAAATCAAGCAACTAATTTTACTACCGGAGCGGTTACACACTCATCTATTGAACTTACATGGACAGACGCTTCAGGAACTCAACTGCCCGAAGGATATTTAATAATTGCTAATACAAGCGGTACATTTACACAGCCAAGCGATGGTAATGTATATGGTGACGATACGAATCTATCAGATGGGTATGCACGACTTAATATCTCTTATGCTGCGGCTAACACGATAAATTTTTCGGGACTTAACCCAAACACAACATATTATTTTAGAATTTATTCCTATAATGGAAGCGGCGGTGCAAGAAATTATAAAACAGATGGAACAGTTCCTCAAACTAACGCAACAACTTTAATCTCTGCATCTTTACCAAATGCATGGATAAATGAATTCCACTATGATAATGCTGGTACTGACGCAAATGAATTTGTAGAAGTTGTTATTCCAAATGCATATACAACTTCCGTTGAATTATCTAAGTTTTCAGTGGTACTTTACAACGGTAATGGCGGCACCGTTTATGACACGAAGTCCTTGAGCACGTTTACCAAAGGCAGTGTTGACACTGCGAATGGATTTACCTACTATTCATATGCATATCCGACCGATGGTATCCAAAATGGGTCACCAGACGGTATTGCTCTAGGTTACAATACTAATTTAATTCAATTTTTAAGCTATGAGGGTGCATTTACAGGAGTTGGGGGAATAGCTAATGGAGTGACTTCGACTGATATTGGAATTTCTGAAACGGGCACTACACCTACTGGCAGTTCATTAGGTCTGACTGGTCCCGGTAATAAATATAGTGACTTCGCATGGACTACTTTCAATTCAACTGCAACTCGAGGATTTATAGATGGCGGACAATCCTACCTACCGCGTACCTTAATTATCACTGTATTGATTGAAGGATTATTTAATGGTACATTGATGATTCCAGATACAATTACAGTTGAACTTAGAAATGCAGCATCACCTTATGAAATATTAGAATCTAAAAAAGCATTACTTAACACATTCGGCACAGCAACAGTATCTTTCACTAAAGTGACTGACAAT
>CAZTJF010000027.1:28082-49837 GCA_964613805.1 uncultured Ignavibacteriaceae bacterium
ATTACTTAACACATTCGGCACAGCAACAGTATCTTTCACTAAAGTGACTGACAATGTTCAGTTTTATGTCGTTATCAAACATCGTAATTCGATTGAAACATGGAGTACATCAGCAAAATCATTTTCGTATGGTTCACTTGATTATGATTTCACTTCAAATGCGAGCCAGGCATTTGGGAATAATTTGAAGCAAATAGGAACAAAGTGGTGCATCTTTAGCGGTGATGCAAACCAAGACGGAGTTATTGATGACGATGATTTGAACCTAATTAATAATGATGCATATAATTTTTCATCAGGATATTTATCCAGCGATTTAACCGGAGATGGTTTTGTTGATATCAACGATTTAATTATTTGTGATGACAATGCCTCTGCATTTGTTAGCAGCGTTATTCCATGATGAAAAGAAAATTTAACATTCTGCAATTGCAGAATAGACAAAAAATTTATTAATTTGTTTAGTAAATTAAATTCAATAATTAAGCAGAGACCTCTGAATAATTAAGAAAAGTCATTTCTAAGGAGTAAAGTGACTGAGAACTATGTTCTGAATTTAAGATTTCTCTCCCGATTGAAAACGGGATCGAAATGACAGCTGTTTTTTCCGATGTTTTAAATAATAAATTTCGAACAAGTATTGTATTTTTCATTTAATAAATGAGACCCATCCTATAGAAAAACTGCTACAATTTATCTATTAGTCATTTTACCATTCTGAAACAGTATTCGTTATTTTGAAGCGATTTTTGAGCTTTTTTATGTCCTTTTTTGAGGCATAGTATTTGTTTTCAATTAGGGATTATATAATTGGTTTGAATTATTTTAGTAAAAATTAAATATTCAGATGAGGGTTTTAAACGCATAGAATGATATCTATTAACATAAATTTGGTGTTATCTCCCCCTCCTTATAATTCGATTATTGTTTTGTTATGGATATTGAGCGGAGCATATATTGGTAGATCATTTCGAAGGATGGCGATGCAACAGGTGCCGATGCCACAGATGGCAATACAAAACTGTCCAAAGCACTTCTATAGAGGGAAATTTATCAATTTACTATGTAAAAGATTTCTCTCTTCTACCTTACCGGCAGGCAGGTTGGTCGAAATGATAAAAACAAAGCTTATTCTACATTCTTTTCAGGATGTAGATTAATTTAATATTTTGCATAATTTTCGTTATTAGAGTATCGTTTAGCATTCGATGGGACTCACCATGCGAAGCTGTGTTTAGACCAACTTGAGTTAATTCTGATTTCAAGCTAAAAACGAAGAAATAGCATCTTAATGTGCTTTCTGAACGATATATTAATTTGGAATGTTTTTTGAGTTAATAATTGAAAAATAAGTTTTGTTCGAGTTATTATGCTGTTATTCGGTAGAAAAATAAAGCTAAAAATCAAAATGTTCGAATAACTCCTCTGAACAAAATTTTAGTACAAACTAATGACTACTATGGAGCAAATTCATTACTTATATTTAATTAAATAAACTTAAAAGTTTATTATTTAATAAATCTAAAAATTAAAGAACAATGAAAATTTTCATGTTAAAATTCATGATCGTATTTGTCGTTTTTATATCTCCCCTGCTTGCACAAGAAGATATACAAATCGGCTCACTCAAATTAGATCAGCGGCAATTGACTGGTTTTTTTGATTTCTCAGATCCGGCTGGAATAAATATCAAAGTACAAGTATGGGGCTATGTTAAATTTCCTGGGTACTATGTTATTCCTGCACGCAGTTCGATCAACGAACTGATCTCACTTGCGGGGGGACCAACGGATGATGCGGTTCTCGATGATGTGAGAATCATTAGAGCCAATCCAGATTCATCATTAACATTGTATAGATATAATTTTAATGATTTACTCTGGAATGATGTTATCGAAACCCCGATTAAATTTACGAGAATGTACGCCGGGGATATGTTAATAATACGCGGTGAACCCCGCTATACATTTAGAGAAAATGTTGGATTCACAATGTCTATAATATCTGCACTTGCATCCATTTCTATTTTGGTCTTAAACGTTTTAAAGTAAATAAATTATAATGAAAAACATCCACAACGACTTTAATCAACAACAAATTGAAAGCAGCACTTTTAAGGATTATTTACGGTTAATTCGCGTTAACCTGATTTCCTTCATACTGATAATAGTGTTAATAAGCATCAGTGCAATTTTTTACGCTTTACGGCTGCCTGACATTTACGTGTCAAGTACCTCTGTGAAAATATCAAAAACAGGCGGAAATATACTTGCAAGTCCTCTAATGGATGAAATGAATAATATGGGCGGGGATAGATTTATTGCAAATGAGATTGAAATTTTGAAAAGTCACAATCTTCGTGAGAAAATTGCAGAAGTACTTATTGATTCTCTCGATCAAATTGCAAATAAATCAGACTATCCACGGGTGTTTAAAACGGATCCTAACACCGGAAGTTATCTGGTACCAAGTATACCTCAAGTTGCAGGATTACTTGGAGGTGCTGTTGAGATGGAGCAAAAAAAAGGGCTTGATATAATCGTAATTTCAGCCGAGTCATCTTCACCAGTAGAAGCAGCTCTATTTGCAGGACTGTATGCGAATATTTATAGAACTTACAACCTTAATATCAATCGTGACCAGCTAACATATGTTAGAAATTTTCTTGATCAGCAGCGCTCTGAAAAGAAAAATCAACTTATTGAAGCCGAAGACACACTGAGATCTTTCCAGGAAAAGGGCGGCATAGTTGCACTCGACGAACAGGCACAGTCGCTCATTGCAACTTTATCATCTTTTGAATCCAGATTGGAAGGAGCAAAAATCGAGCTAACAGCTTCAACTGCAATCTTAAATAAGTATAAAGACGAACTTTCAAAACAGGATCCAAAACTTGCAGATTATCTTGAAAGTGCTACATCAGAAACTTACATCAAAGCATTGCAGGACCAAATTTCTTCACTTCAATTAAACAAAGATCTTGCACTGGCAAAATTTGAATCAGGCATTGATATTACAGCAAAAGTCAAGGAGTATGATGCTAAAATTAAAGAACTGAAGGATAAATTAGAAGAAAAGATTAAAGTATTAAAGCTTGGTATTTTTGCCAGCAGTCCGGATGATGTAAGAAAGATATCTCAAAATATTATAGAGGCAGAGGTTAAAAATCAATCTTTGCAGAGTACGGTAAATGGATTAACTGCAATCGTAGCTCGATATGAAGTGCAATTTAATAAATTACCAAAAACTACAATTGATTATGCTAGGTTTCAGAGAACAAGGGCGTCTTCAGAGAAATTATTTACTTTAATCGAAGAAAAATACCAGGAAGCTCTTATAAATGAACAATCGCAAGCAGGGAATGTCCTTATAATTGATAATGCAAGAATTCCCTCTGGACCAGCAAAGCCGAATAGAAATTTAATAATGATTGTGGGATTTTTAGCAAGCCTGGTTTTATCTTTTGGTTTTGTTTTTATCAGAAATTATTTTGACAACACACTTAAAACACCTGAAGACATAGAAAAAAAGAATGCCTATGTGTTAGCCTGGATACCAAAGGTTGGAGAGCTGAATGGTAAAAGTGGAAATGGAGCAGATTTTATAATTGAACGCTTCCCGACAGCAGTCGCAAGTGAATCAATCCGTGCTTTAAGAACGAGGGTTCAATTTTCAAAAATGCATAAAGAAAACTTAAAAACAATATTAGTTTCTTCGCCAGCACCGCAGGAAGGAAAAACAACAATAGCTTTAAATCTCGCCGGCAGCTTCGCTCATAGCAACAAAAAGACACTGCTGATTGATGCCGATTTGCGAAAACCAAGATTGCACCAGGTTTTTGGGAGAGACAAAGAACCCGGTTTAGCCAATTATTTATTTGGAGAATTTTCTTATGACAAAATATTAACTCCGACCCAAACAAGAAATTTATTTCTAATAACCTCAGGCACGATTGCGGCTAATCCATCCGAGATTTTGGAGTCGGAAGAAATGGATCAATTTTTAATAAAAGTGCGCGCTGAATTTGATTATATTATAGTTGACTCCCCTCCGATTGTGGCAGTTACCGATGCAGAGATTTTAGCCCGAAAGGTTGATGGGAGCATTCTTGTTGTTTCAGCCAATAAAACAGAGGGTGATTTGCTAGAACGTGGGCTTCAGTTAATAAAAAATGATGATTCTTTCTTTCTCGGTACGGTATTAAATAATTTCAGTGTAAAGCCTGGTTACGGCGGCTATTATAAATATTACTATTACTACAGTCCTGATGGTGAGAAAAAACTCAGCAAAAGGAAAAAGCAATCAAAAGAATCTGCCTCTAAAAAATAAATAGAGAACACTGAATAGTCATGAAAAATCATTTCTGCCAAATGCATTGATGTGTGTGATAATAAGAAAGCGTCATTTCGATGGGGCCAAGCGACTGACAAATCTTCTCAAAACAAAAGACTTCTCTCCCATTGGGATCGAAGTGACAATCACAGTTTTCACACAGTTTCCATTCCTTCGGATTGCCAGACTGTCCAAAGGACTCCCTTAAAGAGTAATCTGTTCTGAATTTAAGATTTCTCTCCCGATTGAAATCGGGATTGAAATGACAGATGGTATTTTTCAGATGCCTTGAATAGTCAAATCCGATATACTAAAACATGATTTTTATAGTACTTTAAATTAGATTTCGAACAATTTTATTTAATGATTTAAGCCCACATACAGCGAAATGAAATCTATTATGGCCAACATTTTTATGAAGGAATCAAAATTTTCTGTCGTTACATATATCGGGATATTCCTAATTCTTTTTACAGGCCCATTATTCAAAAACACACATAATTTTGCGGCAGTTTTTTATTTCATTAAGTATGGAATAATTATCTCCATCCTAATTTTAGCAATTTACTTCTTCCTTAATAACCAAACCTTAAACTATCTAAAACTTACTTTATTTATCCCTTTTACGATAGACTATCAGCTCCATCTCGCTTTCATTTTTCTTACGATACTTTTATTTAATAAAAAATTATTTGTACAATTTAACTCACCATTAAAGCCCATTTATATTTTATTTGGATTTGGTTTTCTATCATACATCATAAACCAATTTATTGAACTAAACCTGCTATCCTTCCCTTTTTTCATTTTCACTTTTTTTGTTCCCTTTTTATTCTTTGGACTTTTTTACAATCAATCTGTGGACAATAAAGCTGAGTTATTAAAATTCTTTAATAATTTAGTTCTTATCACATCGGGAATAATTGTATTGCAGGCCATATTATATCCTGATATTCATCCCGATAATTGGAATGGCGGAACGCCTAATGCACATATTGCCGCTGCTTATATTTCGATTGCACTAATAATTAATGTTATAAAACTTGAGAGTCTGACTGAAAGACCATTTAAAACTTATTTTCGGGAAATAATAATCGCAGTCACCGGGCTTCCGCTTTTATTCCTTATAGATGCAAAGTACTTTTTTATTTTAATTTTACTAATCATGTTAGTGTATTTTATAATCACTCCATTGATAAGCAGAAAACTGAAAGCAATCTCATTTGGAGTACTATCGGTTATATTATTTATTTTTACCACCACAAGTGGACCTCTGCCAATATCTGTGCTTACTATGTATTCAAACGAATATAATTTGCAAAAAGTTAACGCAGCATTTGTTAATTCACCCAGACATCAATTGATTAAAGCTGCTGTAAAATTGCCTTCTGAAGAACCATTAACTTTTTTAATTGGAAGCGGACCCGGAACATTCATAAGCAGAGCAGCATTTCTTCAGTTTAATGTTGGTTTGGGCGATTCGGTTAAACTTAATTATGGAAGAGAAAAGTTACCTTTTTATTCAGGAATCGCATTAAAAGATACATGGATGAGAAATAAGTATGCACAGTCAACTTTTTATGATAATCATGACCCGGGATCATATTATAATCGGCGTACCGGTTTGTTGAGTATTTATTTTGAGTTAGGAATAATCGGACTAATTCTTTTCATTCTGTTTCATGCAGGCATATTTAAGTCCGCATTAAAAAATATTAGAGAAAAAAATTACTACAACAATGCTCTTATACCGTTAGTTATATTCTTTTTCTTAATAAATTATTTTGCTTATTGGTGCGAGTATCAGAACTATGGTATCATTCAGTATGGAATACTTGGGTTTTTATTGGCGCCTATGGCAAAAAAGACAAGAGTGGGAGATACGTAACGGGAGGTGAATCGGATTCCGGATGCCAGATGCAGGATGCCGGATTGTTGATTTATGAATTATGAATGAAGATTTTTTATGATTAGAATTAAATTTTATTCATCAGAAATTGTAAATTAGTGCTGAACTTAGTTAATTATTAAATGATTTCGAGTATTTGATTAGAATGAACATAAAAATTAAAACAGCAGCAGAAAAAGCACTGCAAAAAAATGAAAACGTGTTATTCGCTTTTCTCTTCGGTTCAAAAGCTAAAAATTCCAGCCGGTTTGAAAGTGATTTGGATATTGCAGTTTATTTTGAACATGAACCGGAAATACTTGAGATTGGAGCATTGATCCTAGAAATTGAAAAGATGGTGAATTGTAATGTTGATTTAGTTTCATTAAATAATTTGGATAAACTGAATCCAACTTTGTCTTATTCTATTCTAAACGAAGGAATCCTTATAAACTTGAAAGACCAATCCAAATACAAGCAATTTAAAAAATCCATAATGTTACAATACTTTGATTTCAAACCAGTTAGCGAACTTTTTAATAGAAAATTTTATGAGAGGATTGCTGAGAAAAAATTTGCTGTGATGGAAAAATGGTAAATGAAAAATTAAAAAGACTTGAAGAAAATCTTAGAACCTTACACAAGATTAAAGAAGAATACACCGTTGAAGATATTATCACAGATAAAGTTGACGAGTGGGGACTGAGGTACGGACTTTTTGAATCCATTCAAATCATAATTGATATTGCTTGTAGTATTGTTTCTGATAAAAATTTGGGAATCCCCAAAAACTACTCAGAATGCATCTCACTTCTAATCAACAATAAATATTTAGAGAATGAGTTAGGTCAAAAGATAAGTCGAATGGTCGGTTTAAGAAATTTATTGGTACATGAATATGGGATTATTGATGTAAGAAGACTATGCGATAAGTAACGAGTACAACAAATAATAGTGCTGGATCGTGGATACTTGAATAGGGATACTTCGTACGGGATACCAATTACTGGATGCCAGATACAGGATGCTGGATTGCTGATTAATGAATCATTAATGAAGATTTCTCACCCAATCAAAACGGTCTTGTAATTGACGAAATAGGGAATCGAAATGACATTACAGTATATTCGGTGAGCCATCTAATCGAATGTAATAAGATTTCTCTTCCGACTTCGTCGGAATCGAAATGACTATTAATCATCAAATTTTTTTTCATCTTTTGAATATTCTATCACATACAATTTTAAGACGGAATTCATTTGAAAAAATTTGGAATTACAGGTGTTGCCGGATATATAGCTCCGCGGCATCTTAAAGCAATAAAAGACACTGGAAATATTCTTATAGCGGCGGCAGATCCGCATGACTCTGTCGGTATACTTGATCAATACTTTCCTGATACCGCTTTCTTCACCGAGATAGAACGATTTGACAGGCATCTTGATAAACTGAGGAGATCCGGTGAAGGGATTGATTATTTATCAATCTGTTCACCTAATAATCTTCACGATGCTCATATAAGACTATCATTACGAAATGATGCACATGCAATCTGTGAAAAACCTTTGGTGCTAAATCCCTGGAACCTTGATTTACTTGAAAAATTAGAGTTAGAGTATAACAAAAAAATTTATACCGTGCTTCAGCTACGTGTGCATCCTTCGTTAATTGAATTAAAAGATAAAATTGAGAAAGAAAAAAGAAAAAAGAAATATAAAGTTGATTTAACATATATCACTTCACGCGGCAAGTGGTATGATTATTCATGGAAAGGTGATATACATAAATCCGGCGGTGTTGCAACCAATATTGGTGTTCATTTTTTTGATCTGCTAATTTGGCTGTTTGGTAAACCGGTAAATCAAAAAACTGTGCTTCATAAAACGGATAAGATGAAAGGTGAGTTGGAATTAGAACATGCAAATGTTGAATGGTATCTTTCAATTGATAAAGGTGATTTACCAGCAGAGTTGAAAAAGAATGGAAGGGCAACATACCGTTCAATTAAAATTGATGGGGAAGAAATTGAATTTACAGATGGTTTTACCGAATTGCATACTGAAGTTTACCGAAGAACACTTGAGGGTAATGGATTTACGATAGCGGATGCGAGAGCATCAATTGAGTTTGTCGAGCAGTTAAGGAGATGATGGATTCAAAATACTATAGCATTGTGTGGGAAGCCAGATATTTGATACCGGATGCCAGATACTGGATAGATTACATTCGATTGTTAAATTAGATGTTGAATCATGGGTATTAAGCAAAAGAAGTTGAACTAAATAACGATATTTATGACTTTTGAAAAAAAATGAATTAAATTGTTAGTACAGATATATTGACGTAATGATGAAAGAGAAAAAAAAAATACTAACTCCGGAACAAAAGCTGATTCAAGCGTTAAGACTTTATCACAATGCTAAAGAACTTAAGTCTGCTGCCATTCGTAAATTTTATCCCGATCTAACCGACCAAGCGATAAAGGAAAAAGTTAGAGAAATTTTCTTATATGCAAGAACTTAATCTGTTTAGGATTTATACTGATATTTTAGCAGCACTTAATATAGAATATTTTATCTCGGGATCGGTAGCCGCAATTGTATATGGTGAACCCAGATTAACACACGATATTGACTTAATAATTTCTCTCAACGAAAAGGATGTAACAAAATTTATCCTTGCTTTCCCTTCCAATTTATTCTATTGCCCGCCAAAGGAGGTTGTAAAAACAGAAATTAAACGAACATCAAGGGGACACTTTAATTTAATCCACCAATAATTCACCCAGTCAAATAGTTTTATATTATTATGGAAGAATTCTATTACACGTATGTACTAAAAAGTTTAGTTGACGGGAAATTTTATACCGGATATTCAAAAAATATAAAACTAAGATTTGAGCAACACAACAAAGGATTAGTTGATTCTACAAAGAATCGACGACCTTTTATCCTTATCTATTTTGAGGCTAGCCTAAGTAAAGAAGATGCTTTGCACAGAGAGAAATACCTCAAAACATATTATGGAAAAATGTTTTTGCACAAAAGGCTCAAATTTTATTTGACGGGGTAAAGCCGATGTTTATTTAATTGGTCATGAAAAATTACAAAAGTGGGCTTTAAAAAATAAAACAAAAATTAGTTTTGCTGGGAGTGATATTTTTTTCGCTCCAGTCGAATACGTTATAATAAAAAAATTAGAATTTTATAAAGAAGGAAACAGCCAAAAACATTTGAGTGATATAAAAAGTATAATAGAAAATTCCGAAAATATGATAGACTATAACTTTTTAAACAAAAATATTAAGGAATTAGGGCTAGAAAATGGTTGGAAACAAGCGTGTGAATTTGAATCTTAATTCTGTTGATAGACCGTCTCCGTGCCGTAAGCTTTCGGAACTACGCCGAGACAAGTAAAGTTTGGAGAGAGTCATTAGATGTATTAGCATTCTGGAGTATGGTAATTGGATGTGGTCAATAATTTGGGATACGGAAAACTAGAATTTGGCACTGGTAAGAAACCCCTCCCTTTTATATATTTAGAGAGGGGTTAAGAAAGCTGCAAATGCAACTTAGCTAACAAATGTGGAGGAGTAATTAATTACCTTATCCTCAGAACTCAGAGTAAGAAGTGAAAAGAATCCTCTTCGATTCTGGTACTTGCTTGCTAAGAATGTATGCTGATTCGATAAATTAATCTCAAACGTATATCCTTCATCTAGCTTTAGTAACTGAACATCGGAAAGCAGCGATATGAAATTATATAGCTTTACTGATTCATCAATCGGATTGCTTAAAAAAATAATCGCAGCTAATTGAACATTCAGTTCAACAGAAGGATCTATTCCAGCATTATCCCCTATTGGATCAGTAATAACCGAAATTAAATCATCGTGCAGAATAACTTCTCTTGTTTTAATAATAAAGCCAAGCTCTGGCACTATCTTAACAAAATCACTTACGTTTCCAACTGTTAAATTTGGATAATTTACCCTTATCAATTGAACATAAGCATTTCTTTTGGGAGAAATTGACTTAAGCCAAATTGATTTTAATTTCGGGTTGGAATTGATGGTGCTTGCTAATTGCGTTGAAAGAGAAAATTTATTCCGTCTTTCAATAGAACCAATATCAAGCCCAGGCATGAAAGAAGAAGCTCTTAGACCGACAAAGTTTTTACCATTTTTTTCACGAAACACTATGTCCCCAACAGCTCCCGAGACTCTGCCAAGGACGGTTTTTTTTAATCTAGCCATTTTATTATCCTATTTTATTTGTGATTGATGATCCGCCAGAGGCGGAAGAATTTATGAATTATGATTGTTAATGTGTCATTCCGAATCCCAGATCGAATGTAAGCGCAAGAGGGATGAGGAATCTCACTCCTTTAGGATATCTCCCTTCGGTCGATATGACAAGCGAGCTGTTCAGGCGGGGGGCGGGCAAATGATTCCTCCGGTGCAAAACAATTTGGAAACTCGTTCGAATTAATTGACGGATAACGTTTTAAGATTAGCCGTGTTAAGATGATAATAATAAATCGAAATAGAATCGAAATTATATCGAAATTATACCGAGACTGAATTTCAATTTGTAAAATTATTTCAAGCATATTAATTTTTCCTTAATCATTAATACTCTCAAAAAGACATTTTTTGCGAATTATTAATAAACACAATGGCACGCAGATTCAGACAGGGGCTGACAAGGACCCTGATCAATTAAAATTTCCACAAATTAAATAATTAGAAACTTTTTTTCGTAAAATCTCTTTAGAAGAGAGTAATAACATGTATAGGAGCCATCTGGCAGCCAGTTAAATAATGAAATAAAAATGTTTAGTTAAATAATTTTTAAATGATGAATTTGAGAATTGTGAGGGTATTTATTGGAAAGTTCGGAACATGACATTATAAAAGTCTTTCAGGATGTGTGTACATGGGATAAAGTTCGAAGAAGAAATTGGATTAATGTCGCATCAAGGTGGTTGGATATTTATGGAAATAAAATATTTGAACGACATTGGACACCGGAAGATATCATCAAAGAAGTGATAACAAGAGTACTTGAAGGAAAAAGGAAATATAATCCTCAGAATTACAAGAATATTGATCATTTTATTTATTGGACGATTAGAAGCATAATAGATGACGAATTAGGCACGCGAAGATCGGTTATACCAATGGAAAAATTTATTGATTCAGAAGAGGGAGGTGATTTTAAAAATCTTTATGAACAAAAATATAAAACAGAAAATGATTTTATTCAAAAAGAGTTTGAAATCAGGCAGAAATTAGAAAAATGCTATCAAATCATATTAGAAAAAGATGAAGATGCTGCCCTTGTTCTTTTGTGTTGGAAAGAAGGCATGACAACCCAGGATATAGCAGAATACCTGGGTATAAAGAAATCAGAAGTTGAAGCCGCCAAAAAGAAAATACGCTACACTATCACAGGTAAAAAATAAATTAAAATTAGGAGAGGGAGAAAGTATGAAGCAAAAGGAGGACTGGGAAGTCCTACGAGATTTTTATCTTTATTCCGATTTAAATGATGAACATGCAATTGATGAATACTTACATGAAAAACAAATAGATATTGATGAAGCTGCCGAGGAGCTAAAAGAATTCCTACGATCAAAACTAGCCGAGCTAAAACTTGCACAAGGCAGGAAATTTAAAGAGGAATATCTGAAGGCATTGAATGATTCAAAGATTGAAGAAACGGAGCATGAAAATGAACATGCTGAGCAAAATTATTCGTTTGCATTTCGTAAGGGTGATGACGGAGACGATGATTTTGAAAAGGATACTGATGATGAAAAGAAAATACAAATCTTAAAGAACCTCACCGAAAAAAACAAACAAAGGGAAATGCCTAGTTCTAATCAGCAGTCAATGGAACACTAATCGCACAGATTTAAACAGATATTCGCAGATTTTTGTAAAATGAAAAAATCATGAACCCGGGCGAAAAAGCTAAAGAAATAATTATTAAGTATGATGTGCGCTCCCCTACCAAGCTAAATCTTGAGGAAATTGCAAATGCCGAAAATCTGATAGTAGAAGAGATAGATATGAACGAGTGTTTGGGTAAAATTATTTATGAAGATGGTTATGGGTTGATTAAGATAAACTGTAAGGCACAGGAGCAAAGACAAAAGCGATTTACGATAGCACATGAACTTGGTCATTACTATAATGAAAAAGATGCCCTCACCCGGCCTCTCCCAAAGGGAGAGGGGAAATGTGCCAGGGTATATAAATGCACAACCTTAGATATGTACTCATTTAAATCGCCAAAAATTTATGAAAATGAAGCAAACGAGTTCGCTGCGGAGTTGCTGATGCACAAGCCCTGGTTTGGAAAGTTTATAAAGGAACGCAAGGTGAGTATGGAATTAATGAAAGAGATTGCTGAATATTTTGGTGTTTCACTCACTGCTTCTTCGTTAAGGTACAGTACCATTGGTAAGTATCCGGTTGCCCTAATAATGAGTGAAGCCGGTAAAGTGAAATGGAGCAGTATAAATGAATACTTTCCATACAAGTGGATACCCAATGGTTACCAATTGCGTGAAGAATCATCCGCCTTTGATTATTTCAAGGGTAACGAAGTACAGACCGAAGCTGATTTAATCCCTGCGTATACTTGGTTTTCAGAGGATTATAAATGCGAAAAGGATAAATATCTTTTCGAACAAAATATTGTGATGAAAAATTATCAAAGTGTGTTGACATTACTCTGGGAACAGAAAAAGTAGTGAAAGATACCAGATGCAGGTTCCCGGATGCAGGATAACAAGGTTGGAAGTTAGTCGATAAAAGACAGTAAATAAAAATCTACGATAATCTCTCTTAATTTCTATTTGGGGATGAGACATAGACAGACCTTTTAATTATCAATCTTTTAATTTAATAATCAGCCAAAGAAATAAAATCTTCATCCGAGAGTATAATATTACTGATATTAAATTAATTGCGGGTAAGCAGGAAGAATTGATTATATAATTCATCCACGTAATTTCTGTTTCATCACCAATGATTTACACACTCTTTGAATAATTATTTTTTAAAGAAAATAGAATTATAAACCTTGTTATTCAACTCATTTTTATTTTTTTATAGTTCACGACAAATCTTGCCTTCATTCATTAAATTATGACCACAAAAGATCAGGCAATTACAGGTTTTGCTTGGAGCTTTATTGATAATTTAGGCAATCAAGCCGCTCAGTTTGTAATTGGAATTGTTCTAGCCAGGTTATTAACTCCCAGTGATTATGGCATTGTCGGAATCATAACTGTTTTTATAGTAATACTGCAGACTTTTGTGGATTCCGGTTTTGGACAAGCGCTGATCAGAAAACAGGATATTAAACAATCCGATTATTCCACGGTTTTTTATTTTAATCTGGCAGCGGGAATAATTTTGTACTTTCTACTTTTCCTATGCGCCCCATTGTTCAGTGCGTTTTTTGAGCAGACAATTCTTTCCGATTTAATAAAAGTTCTTGGTCTAACACTGATAATAAATGCTTTGACTACAGTTCAAAGAAATAAATTAACCAAAGAAATTAATTTTAAGCTGCAGACTAAAATTTCCATCGTTTCTAACATTGCTTCAGGAATCATTGGAATAATAATGGCGTATTTAAATTTTGGGGTGTGGAGCTTAGTCTGGCGAAGTTTATTAAACAATGCTTTTCAAACAATTCTTCTTTGGGTTTTCAATAAATGGAGACCAACTTACGAATTTGATAAAATATCTTTCAAAGAGATGTTCAGCTTCGGATCAAGATTACTCGCATCCTCGCTAATTGATAAAGCGTATAAAAATATTTATTACTTTGTTATCGCAAAATATTTCACTCCTGCAGATTTAGGATTATATACCCGTGCAGAGCAATTTCAATCCTTATTTTCACAGAATTTGAATTCTACAATCAGCAGAGTCAGCTACCCAATATTAGCGGCAATGCAGGATAATGAACAAAGATTAAAAGACGGTTATAAAAAAGTATTAAGACTTACCATGTTCATTTCAGCAATACTGATGCTTGGAATGGCGGCTATAGCCAAACCTCTAATTTTAGTTTTATTAGGGATAAAGTGGATCGGGGCAGTTGATTATTTGCAGCTACTTTGTTTTGTGGGATTGTTCTTCCCTCTTCACGCATTGAATCTTAATGTATTGAATGTTAAGGGCAGGTCAGACCTTTTTCTTAAATTAGAAGTTATAAAAAAATTATTAGCTGTGCCTGTTATACTAATTGGAATTTTTTTGGGTATCGAAGAAATGATTATTGCAATGATAATTAATTCAATTGTTGGGTATTTTTTAAACAGCCAGTATGCCGGCATGCTCATAAGCTACCCGACTTTTGACCAAATTAAGGATGTCACAAAATCATTTTTAATTTCGTTTGTGATTGCCGCAATTTTGTTTCTGTTAAGTTTAACTGTGCCGGTAACTCATTTTATACTTTTACCAATTTTGCTGATCACAGGATTAACACTCATTATCTTAATTGGTGAAAGCACAAAAGTTTATGAGTATGTGGAGATTAAAGATATTATTTTCAGCAGAATAAGTTTTTTGAGAAAATATATATGAAAGAAAAGATTTTCGTTACTCAATCTGCTCTACCGCCCCTTGAGGAATTCACACCTTATTTAGAAGAAATTTGGAAAAGCAAATGGCTTACAAATGACGGCAGATTTCATCAGGAGCTTGAAAAAAAGCTTTGCGAGTATTTAGGAGTTAAATACATCTCACTTTTTAGTAACGGTACATTAGCTTTAATAACTGCACTTCAGGAATTACGAATAACAGGTGAAGTAATTACAACGCCATTTAGTTTTGTGGCAACTACACATGCTTTATGGTGGAATAATATCAAACCAGTCTTTGTTGATATTGAAACAAAAACTTTCAATATAGATCCAGAAAAAATTGAAGCGGCGATAACTCCCAAAACAACTGCAATATTACCTGTTCATGTTTATGGAAATCCATGTAATGTTAAAAAGATTAAAGAAATTGCAGATATCTATGGTTTGAAAGTAATTTACGATGCTTGTCATACATTTGGTGTTACACTTAAAGGTATTCCTGTGCTGAATTTTGGTGATCTATCAGTTATGAGTTTTCATGCAACCAAAGTTTATACAACTTTTGAAGGTGGTGCAATTGTTTGCCATGATGAAGCCACAAAAAGGCGAATAGATAATCTTAAAAACTTTGGATACGCAGATGGAAAGGTCATTGCTCCAGGAATCAATGCAAAAATGAATGAATTTCAAGCTTCATTGGGGTTGTTACAATTAAGATACATTGATACTTCAATTCAAAAAAGAAAAGCAGTTGCCGAGTTGTATAGAGAAAATTTGACGGGAATTGATGGATTACATTTCTTAAAAGATGTTCCGGATGTAAAGCATTGCTATTCGTACTTCCCAATTTTAGTTGACCCTAAAAAATATGGTAAAACCAGAGATGATATTTTTAATGTATTAGCTGAAAAAAATATTCATGGGCGCCGTTACTTTTATCCATTGATAAGTCAATTTCCCACTTACCGTGGATTAGAATCTTCCCAGGCAGGGAAAATGCCGGTTGCCGAAAAAATTGCTGAGGAAGTGCTGTGCCTTCCTTTATTCCCAGATTTAAAGCATGATATAGTTAAGTTGATATGCGAAACTATTCGAATGAAATGATGATTTGAAAATTGTAATAATGCAGCCGTATTTTTTCCCTTATATTGGATATTTCCAACTAATGAATATTGCTGACGAGTTTGTGGTTTATGATAATATTGAGTTTACCAAAAAGGGATGGATCAATAGGAATAGAATATTGGTTAATGGGAAAGATGATTACATCACAATTCCAATCAAAAAGGATTCAGATTATCTGAATGTGATAGATAGATATTTGGCAGAAAACTGGGCTGCTGAAAGAATTAAATTATTAAATCGTATTACTGAATCTTACCGTAAAGCACCGGAATTTGATAATGTATTTCCACTTATAAAAAGCTGTATAATGTACGAGGAAGCAAATCTTTTTAAGTTTATTTATAACTCCCTTACCACAGTAAAAGAATTTTTAGAAATCCAATCATCCATTATTGTTTCGTCATCAATTCCAATTAGTCATGATCTTAAAGCTGAAAAAAAAATCATAGAAATCTGCAAGTCAAGGCAAGCAAGCACGTATATAAATCCAATTGGCGGTTTAAATCTTTATGACAAAAACAAATTCAGTACTGAAGGTATTGAACTTAATTTTTTAAAATCTTCAGAAATCACCTACAATCAATTTGACAATGAATTTGTCCCATGGCTATCAATAATTGATGTAATGATGTTCAATGAGAAAGAAAAAATAGCAAAATACTTGAATGCGTTTGAGTTAATTTGATGATAATTAGTTGAATTGACAATTTATGTTTCACTGGAAAAAACTTGGACTGATCTTTAATCCCCAAGAAGTAACCGACAGAGATTGGCTCAAAGAATTTGCTCAAGCTCCTTCTGTATTAATTTTTGATAAATTTATTCGGGTGTACTTTTCTTGCAGACCATCGCCGACTGAGAATGGACAATATGTTAGTTACTCCGCTTTTGTTGATTTAAATAGATCAAACTTATTTGAAATTGTGAACTTAGCCAGTAAACCGATTATGGAATTAGGTAAAAAAGGAACGTTTGATGAATTTGGAACATATCCAACCTCGGTTATAAGAATTAAAGATGAGATATTTGCTTATTATGGTGGATGGACGAGATGTGAATCAGTTCCTTTCAATGTTGCAATTGGTTTGGGTGTTAGTCGAGACAATGGTAAAACTTTTGATAAACTGGGAGATGGTCCGATTCTATCCTATAGTCTAGATGAACCATTTATTCTAAGCGGTCCAAAGATCAGAAAATTTAATGATATATTTTATCTGTATTACATTGCAGGGAAAAAATGGGTATTGGATGGTATCAAACCTGAACCCGTTTATAAGATTAGGATGGCTATTTCTAAAGATGGGATTAATTGGACAAAGTACGGAAAGGATCTTATCGAAACTAAATTAGAGACAAATGAAGCACAAGCAAGCCCGGATGTTTTTTATTTCAGAGGCAAGTATCACATGTTTTTCTGCTACAGATACAGCATAAAATTCAGAGGAAAAGAAAAAGGATATAGAATTGGTTATGCTTATTCTGAGGATTTGAAAAGTTGGATTAGGGACGATTCCAAAGCCGGGATAGATGTTTCAGATGAGGGTTGGGATTCGGAGATGATTGCATATCCACATGTATTTGAGCTTGATGAGAAAGTGTACATGTTTTATCTCGGTAATCAGGTTGGAAGATATGGCTTTGGTCTAGCCGAATTAGAAGGATATTATGACTAACGATATATAGCTATGAAGTGGAAAAAACTCGGTAAAATTTTTGATCCCACAAAATTTAATTTAGCTAATGAATGTGTTGAGTTTGCTCAATCACCACAAGCGCTCTTATTCGATGATTTCGTTAGAATATATTTTTCTACGAGACAAAAAGATAAAACAGGTAAGTTTTTAAGTCACATTTCTTTTATAGATATTAATAAAAAATTTGAAAAGATATTGAAAGTTGCAAATAAAACTGTGATTGAATTAGGAAATTTAGGATGTTATGATGAACATGGAATTTTTCCGTTCAATGTGCTAAGAGATAACGATAGGATCCTAGGATATATTGGCGGATGGAGCAGACGCGTATCTGTTTCTGTTGAAACTTCTATCGGATTAGCTTTAAGCTATGATAATGGATTAACATTTAAGCGGATTGGTGATGGACCCTTATTAACTTCCTCTGTGAATGAACCTTTTTTAGTTGGCGATCCATTTGTCGCTAAATACGACGGTATTTATTACATGTGGTACATTTATGGTCTGCGTTGGATTTATAATGAATCAGAAAATGAACCTCAGCGTGTTTATAAAATTGGGCAAGCAACCTCAACAGATGGACTTCATTGGCAAAAGCAAGGTAAGCAATTAATTAATGACAAGTTAAATGCAGATGAATGTCAAGCACTTCCAACTGTTATTGAATTTAACAACAAGTATCATATGTTTTTTTGTTACCGGGATGCAATTGGATTTAGAAATAACAAAGAGAAATCTTATAGAATTGGTTATGCTTTTTCAAATGATTTAATGAATTGGACAAGAAAAGATGAAGAAGTAGGAATTGATATCTCAATGGATGGATGGGATTCAGAAATGTTATGCTATCCTCATGTCTTTAAATGCGATGATAAAATATACTTGTTATACAATGGTAATCAGTTTGGGCGTTACGGGTTTGGCCTGGCTGTATTAGATGATTAGAATTATTTAAAAATTCAACTTACAATGAGCTATTTTGACATTGATTATAAAATTAAAACAGTAACTGAAAAAGAAATTTTCGATCATCTATTTGAATGCAAAGATAATTTTATTCCAAGTTTAGAGAAGACAGTTGATCTTAAGGATTACTCTAAAAAAATATTTGAAAGCACAATAACCTTTGAAGCCTGCGAAAAAAATAAGTTGATAGGGTTAATAGCTGGTTATTTCAATGATTACAAAAATCAAAAAGGTTTTATTACCAATGTCAGTGTCTCTAGAAATTATCAAGGAAAAGGCATCGCCATTAAATTAATGAAAATGTGCAAGGATTATGCGGCAAAGTACAACTTTAATGAAATAAGACTTGAAGTGAAGAAAAATAATGTTACTGCAATTAAGCTATATCAGAGGTTGGGATTTGATGAAATTGAAGTCAAACAGGATATCTTAACGATGCGTTTTATAGTCAGAACTTCCTAATTACATAAACGAATAATATTTGAAAACAAATTATTAATACAAATGAATACTAAACGAGATTTCAATAAAGAGATAAAAGATACTTTAGATCATAAATATGCGTATAACTTTGATTTTAATGTAATGCATCCTTTTATGATTAAATCGTTCATTCCTTTTTTTGTTAAAGGTAACCTTTTAGAATTGGGCAGTTTTAAAGGTGACTTTACACAAAGGTTAATTCCATATTTTGACGATATTACATGCGTCGAAGCATCGGATGCAGCAATTAAAATTGCACAAGAAAAATTTGGAAGTAAAATTCATTTTATCAACGCAACCTTCGAAGCAGTTTCATTATCGGAAAAATATGATAACATTATTTTAACCCACGTACTTGAACATTTAGAAGATCCAATATTAGTTTTGAAACGCGTTAATGACGAATGGCTTTCAGATAAAGGCAGGTTATTCCTTGTTTGTCCGAACGCTAATGCACCTTCAAGACAGATAGCAGTGAAAATGGGTTTGATAAGTCACAATTCAGCAATCACGCCTGCTGAAAAGGAGCATGGTCATAGCATAACCTATTCACTCGATACATTAGAGCGTGATGTCAAAGCTGCTGGTTTAAATGTTGTATATCGCACCGGAATATTTTTCAAGGCATTAGCAAATTTTCAATGGGATAAGTTATTATTTACAGACATTATCTCGAAGGAATATTTAGAAGGGTGTTACCAATTAGGTCATCAGTATCCGGATTTATGCGCAAGTATTTTTTTGATGTGTGAAAAAGGCAAAAACCGTGAATGAACCTTTGCTGTCTGTATGCTTAATAACTTATAATCACGCAAATTACATAAAAAGCGCAATTGATGGTGTTTTAAAGCAAAAAGTAAATTTTGATTGGGAACTCATTATTGCAGATGATAATTCGACAGATGGTACGAGAGAAATAATCTTAGAATATAAAAAACAGCATCCTGATTTCATACGGCTTATTTTACAAGAAAAAAATATCGGTGCTGCACAAAACTGGTTAGATCTAATTTCTGCCCCGCACTCAAAATATATCGCTTACTTTGAAGGAGATGACTATTGGATTGACAAATACAAACTCCAAAAACAAGTAGATTTTTTAGAGGCAAATCCTGAATATGCAATGGTTTGCACAGACTATGATGTTTTATATCAAGCGGATAACAGAATAGAAAAGGATTATCTGAAAAATAATTTTGGCTACACTCAAGAAAAAGATATTGAGCTTGAGTATTACATAAACAAAAGAAAGTATATCCGTACTTTAACTGCATGCTTTCGAAGAGATCAATACGATAAATATGTAAAAGATATTGATGAAAATATAAGGCATAATAAGGCGGCTGGAGATTTACCAATCTGGTTATACTTTCTGGCAACATCCAAGGTAAAGTACATTCCTGACAGCACAGCGGTTTACAGAGTATCACCCAACACAGCCAGCAGAATTCAAGATCGAGAAAAGAGATATGAATTTTCAAAAGCAATTGGCAATGTTATTGAGTATTATGCTCTTCGATATAATTTATCCAAACAAACTGTAAAACAAGTGAAGGCAAGTAAAATTTTGTCAAGAATGGTTTACGATTTTTTTCAGGATAAAACCTCTGAGATTTTTAAGGGCATTTTAAGCTTGATTAAGATTGGAGTCAGAAGCAAGCAGTCAATTTATTTTTTATTGGGCAGCATGAACAAGAAAATGAAAAGTACAGCCATTAAAAAATATGATTTAGAAAACTACTTTAATTAAATGATGAACATACTCGCCATTATTCCGGCACGTTCCGGCTCTAAATCAATACCTCACAAAAATATTCGCTCAATTGCGGGCAAACCATTGCTTGCACATTCGATTGAGCATGCAATAAAATCCGAGCTGATAAACAGGGTGATTGTAAGTACAGACAGTGAACAATATGCAGAGTTAGCCAGATCGTTCGGAGCCGAAACTCCCTTCTTGAGACCTAAGGAAATTTCCGGTGATAAATCTAATGACAGAGATTATTTTATTCATGCATTAAAATGGTTTAAAGATAACGAAGACTATGTACCTGATATATGTGTTCAGCTTCGCCCGACTCATCCTGTAAGAAAAATTGAAGATATTGATGTAATGATCAGGCTTCTAATTTCTAACCCCGATGCAGACAGCGTAAGATCTGTTGTTAAAAATGACACTTACACTCCTTACAAAATGTGGCTTTTGAATAGTAATAATGAGCTCAAGCCCCTGATGACAAATACAGGAATTCATGAGCATTATAACCAGCCGAGACAGGAATTACCTATTACTTACTTTCAAAACGCATCAGTTGATGTAATAAGAACAAGTACAATTATTGAGAAGAATTCTTTATCAGGCGATAAAATTCTTGGTTATGTTATGGATGCCGAATACGATATTGACAACGAAGTGGAATTTGCACGAGCAGAGCAAAAATTATTAGAGATAACCGGTAAATTGAATAACGAACCAAAAACATATTGTTTTGACATAGACGGTGTGATTGCATCATTAACCCCGGGAAATGATTATCATAAAGCAGCTCCCCTTTTAGAAAATATAAAAAAGATAAACCGGCTTTATGAAAACGGTAATAAAATAATTCTTTTCACTGCAAGGGGAACTGTGACTAAAATAGATTGGACTGACA
>CAZTJF010000028.1:0-37295 GCA_964613805.1 uncultured Ignavibacteriaceae bacterium
GTTAGGCAGTTAAGTTAGTAACCAAAAATATAACCTTGAAGTGAAAAATTTTATAAAAATAGTTCAATTTATACTTTTAATACTTGCATCGTTTGTAATTCTTTATTTTTATTCTCAAAGGGGAAAACTTTCCAAAAATTTTGTTTCTTTCTTTAACAGTAACGACATTAGTTACGCTTGGCTTTTAATTCTTGGTTTATTCTTCTTCGGTTATTTTATATGGAAGGATTGGAATAAAATTCAGAACTATAACAATTTAAATGTAACTGATACTATTCAAACAACGATATTAATAGCAGTTCCAGTCTTACTTATTATTACTTTGGTTTTAGGATTAATAAGAGGTGATTTTTAATAATGATTAACGGAAATTAATTCAATGGATACAGTGATAATGTAAAATGAATATGAATTCTACAAAAAGTATAGCTTAAATTATGGATAGGGCAATAGTAAGAGGAATTTCAACTTACAAAATAAATCCGGATGAATTTATTGGAACAATTGAAATTGAAGAAAAAGTTAATGGCATTTATTTTATATGGAAATTAAAAAACTTAAGTGATGAATTTTTAGGAATGAAAGGATATTTAATTTTTAAAAACACTATCCCTTCAGATATAAATGCTCGTGATTACGCTCTTAGTTTTGCAATAGAATCAATTAAGAAATATAGGATATCACGTAAAAAGGTTTTTGAAGTAAAAGAATATCATTGGGAGAATTAAAAAAATAATTAAGTAAATAACTGCCTAACAAGTGCATCAAGCCGACAGCGTTTTCGCATTCGGCATTTGGATAATTTTAATTGTAGTCGTTCCGTTTCGGCTAACTTATTCGGTTTTGTTCTACTAAATAAAATTATTTAAATCATTAATGTTTGTGCTTCTATTCGGCAGTCTTGTTCTAGGCTGCGGCTTATGCACAACGCCGTTAGGCTTCTAGAAAAATATGAAAAGAACTTTCTAAAAATAAGAAAGGGAACAAAATGAAAATCTATATCCTTATCTTTTTATTTCTGCTGCCAGTTATGTTATTTTCTCAACAAATATCGACCAACAAAGATAGTTTAAAGATATTTGGTAACGATACTTTAATTGTTTACAATTCTGGTAACTCAAATCTAACTTTGGATACTTTATATTCAGTCACGCCTTATTATGGTTACTGGCTTGATATATCTACAAAAGACACAACTTTTGGATATTACTCGGTCTCTAATGTTATTGACCCAACTCCACTAAATCTTATTTTACAACCAAATGATACAGCTAGGTTTGTTTTTGGCTTAGTCGACCTTTGTATAATCTGTAAAGCTAGAAGTATAAAAGAATATTTTACAGACACTTTAGTTTTAGGATCAAATTCAATAGAAAATGATACATTGCTAATATTTGTTGAAGGTGATGGAATATTATCTTCTGTTGGCGAAGAAAACCTTGTAACGGGTTATGAACTTCAACAAAATTTTCCAAATCCATTTAATCCGAATACAACAATTTCTTATTCAATTCCTGAAAATCAATTTGTCAAAATTCTTGTTTTTGACTTACTCGGAAATGAAGTTATAAATCTAGTTAATGAAAATAAACAAGCTGGATTTTATTCAGTTCAGTTTAATGCAAGCAACTTATCAAGTGGTATTTATTTCTACAATTTAATAACGGAAAAATATATTCAAACAAAAAAACTAATTTTATTAAAATAAAGCCTAACAAGCGCCTCAACGCCGACCGCCATTTTAGTTCGGCGGATTTGTAATTTTTGGCGTGTAAGTTTTGTTTGGCATTTTGTTCTAAGTGTTCATTCTAATTAATTAACTTACAAACCGCACTTGCTTATGCAAGTTAAGTGCAGTTTGTTTAATCATTGGCGTTTGTGTTTTACTCAACTTCCCTGTTTTTGGCTGCGGGTTAAGCACAACACCGTTATATTTACATTCCATTTATATTAATTCGCTTTAAAGTCTCATCAATTCATCAATTCATCAGTTCAAATTTTAGTAATTTTACACCAACATTATTTCCTCTGAGAAAAAAAATTGCTCAATAACATAATCTTCACTGCAAACATCGTTGCACCGGTTTTTTTGATTGTTGCAATTGGCTATCTCTCAAAGCGGTTTAAAATAATTAATGAAAACTTTGTTGAAGTTACATCAAAGTTTGTTTTTAATATCTCACTGCCCGTTTTCATCTTCCTCAAAATATTTGATCTCGATTTAACGCAAGCATTAGAATTCGGACAAATCGGTTATATCTATACAGGGACAATCATCACATATCTTATAATTTGGTTTGCAAGTCTACCTTTCATTAAGGATGGCAAAAACCTCTCAGTTTTCATTCAAGGAGCTTACAGAAGCAACTATGCAATTGTTGGACTAGCAATCATTTCCAATCTTTTAGGAAATTCTGCACTTGGAAAAGCTTCAATCATTTTAGCATTTATTCTGCCGCTTTATAATGTTCTTGCGGTAATTGCGCTGACTATTCCCCTTAGAAAAGAAAGAAAAATTAATTTAAAGTCATCACTCATCGAGATTATCCTCAATCCGCTGATACTTGCAGTGATCGCTGCTTTGCCTTTTTCATACTTCAAAATTCAATTGCCAGAAATGATTTTATCAACCGGAAACTTTCTTGCAGACCTTGCACTGCCGCTTGCTTTAATTGGAATAGGCGGATCACTAAACTTAGAAGAAATAAAAAAAGCATCTGGACTTGCATTCACCGCCTCAGCAATTAAGATAATTTTGCTTCCTTTGGTTTTAACTTACGGCGCTTACTTATTCGGATTCAGAAATGATGACTTGGGAATTATGTTCGTGATTTTTGCTTGTCCAACAGCAATTGTAAGTTTCATAATGGCTGAAGCAATGGGAGCAAATTCAAAACTTGCGGGGAATATCGTTCTGATTTCAACAATCGGTTCGGTATTTACTTTTGCAATTGGGATTATAGTATTGAAAAGTTTAGGGTTGATATGAAATCCAACTAGTTGACTTCTATCCGCCAATGACGTATATTTACCCATGAAGATTATCGAAACCCCAATATTTACAAAAAAGGTAATCTCTCTTTTAACCGAAGAAGAGTATCGTAATCTTCAAAACGAAATAGTCTCCAACCCTGAGAAAGGAAAAATTATTCCCTGAAGCGGTGGATTGAGAAAAATTAGATGGGGAATTTCTGGAAGAGGAAAAAGCGGTGGTGTACGGACAATTTATTATTGGCTAACTAAAAAGGAAACTTTGCTGATGTTGTTAATATATCCTAAAAATGTGCAAGACAATCTCACTACCGCACAGCTTAAAATTTTAAAAACATTAGTCGAGAAGGAGCTACAATGAGAGATAAATTATTTGAAGAATTAAAGTCAAGCATTAAGCAGGGTGGTAAAATACTTCATGGTAAAAGCAAACCAAGCAGAGAGTTTGATTTTAAAAATCCGGATCCAAAACAAATTCGAGAACGCCTTGGATTGTCCCAAAGCAAGTTTGCGAATTTATTAGGTATAAGTCCATCCACACTTCAAAATTGGGAACAAGGTCGGAGAAAACCGGATGGGCCCGCAAAAATTTTGCTTAATGTTGCAGCGAAATACCCTGAGGCGGTACTAAATACGGTCTATAGTTAGGTTTAAGTACAGTTTACTATTGATTCTGTTTCAACACCTCAATCATCGCATTATGTACATTACTATTGCTTGCTAAAACTCTCTTTGAAAAAATATCAATTTTATTTCCTTCGAAGTCGGTAACTAAACCTCCAGCTTCTTCAACAATTAATTTGCCAGCGCACATATCCCAAGGTTTAAGATGAACTTCCCAAAAGCCGTCGAACACTCCCTTTGCAACATAGCAAAAATCAATCGCCGCAGAACCCAAACGCCTAATTCCACGTGCTGCTTTCGTAAAGGCGACAAATTTTCCTAAAGCATTTTCGGGATTCTCTCTGACATCGTATGGAAATCCTGTTACTAAAAGTGCACGTCTAAGATTTGCATTCTCATTCACTTTAATTTTTCTCTCATTTTCGTAAGCACCATTATTTAACTCAGCCGAATAAATAACATTTTGCATTATATCATAAACAACTCCAGCGATGATTTCGCCATTTTTTTGAACACCGATAGAAACGGCAAATAGCGGTAAGCCATGTGCAAAGTTCACAGTTCCATCCAGTGGATCAACCACCCAGTTGTATTCAGAACTACTTTTTAACCCTTCTCCTTCTTCAGTTATTATTCCATGCGAAGGATATTTCTTCTTAATGAAGTCAATAATAATTTTTTCCGATGCTTTATCAACTTCTGTAACTAAATCACTTTCATTGGTTTTAAATTCCAAACTAAAGTTGGTGTTGAATTTTGAGCGAATGAGTTCGCCAGCTTCTTTAGAAACGCTAATAATGTCATCAATCATATGATTCAGCTAAATTTGATAATGGAATAAAACCACGTTACAAAGTTACAAACTATAATGATTAAGCATAGTTTTTCCTTCCTTGTTACGCCCTTCTAATTTTGATATATTTTCAGTGAGAAATAAAATTTGAAAACATAATGGAGAATGATTTTGACTCTAATTGAAAGGATTGATGATAAAAAATCAGTTCAAAATAATATTCTAGATAGCATCCCGCCAATATTACCAGTACTTCCTTTAAGAGATATTGTAATTTTTCCTTACATGATTTTCCCGGTGCTTGTAGGAAGAGAACAATCAATCCGGGCAGCTAATTACGCATCCGAAACCACAAAATATATTTTTCTTGCAGCTCAGAAAAAATCGAATATAGAGGATCCTCAAAAGGAAGATATTTATAGAGATGGAACAATCGCAAAAATAATTCAGATATTAAAACTGCCTAATGGATTGATTAAAATTCTTGTTGATGGATTACTTCAAGGAAGAATAGTTGAGTTTACCGATGAACCTCAATTTTTTGAGGGAAGAATAAATGTCATTGTGCCGTCTTATGAAAATGATCACGAAATGAATGCACTTGTTCGACAAATGTCTCAACTTTTTAAGGATTACGTGAAGATTAACCGCAACATTCCCAATGAAGCTGCAACCGCTTTTGATAATATAGAGGAACCGGATCGTAAATTGTTTTATGTTGCCGCAAATATCAACCAGCAGATTGATGTTAAGCAAACGATACTCCAAAAAACGGATATTAAAGAGCAATTTTATGAAGTGATAAAAATTTTAAACTCTGAAATTGATATACTGCGGATTGAAAAAGAGATTGATCATAAAGTTCAGGAGAATATCGCAAAGACACAGCGCAAGTTTATAATTCAGGAGCAAATAAAAATTCTGCAGGATGAACTCGGTGATGATGAAGATACAACTCCTGAATTTGCGAAGATTCGAGACGGAATTAAAAAAGCAAAAATGCCCAAAGAGGCAGAGACGAAAGCAACTGAAGAGTTCAACAAGCTAAAAAAAACACCGTCAATGTCTCCCGAATCAACCGTGATAAGAAATTATCTCGAGTGGTTAATTGATGTTCCATGGTCGAATAGAACAAAAGATAATCTTGATATCAAGCATGTTCAGAAAATTTTAGATGAAGATCATTTTGGTCTTGAAAAACCTAAAGAAAGAATTGTTGAACACATTGCTGTTCTCAATCTTGTAAAGACAATGCGGGGACAAATATTATGTTTTGTTGGACCTCCTGGTGTTGGCAAAACATCACTCGGTAAATCAATTGCAAGAGCATTGGGGCGTAAGTTTGTACGAATAAGTTTAGGCGGAATTAGAGATGAAGCAGAAATTCGCGGTCATCGAAGGACTTACATTGGATCAATGCCAGGGAAAATTATTCAATCAATGAAAAAAGCGGGAACGGTAAATCCCGTTATGCTTCTCGATGAAATAGATAAGATGAGTATGGATTTTAGAGGTGATCCTTCTTCGGCAATGCTTGAAGTTTTAGATCCTGAGCAAAATCATACTTTTAGTGATCATTATCTCGAGGTTGATTATGACTTGTCACAGGTAATGTTCATTACAACTGCAAATGTTCGCTACAATATTCCGCTTCCTCTTCAGGATAGGATGGAGATTATAGAACTTCCAGGTTATCTTGAGTATGACAAAATGGAAATCGCTAAACGTCATATTATTCCGAAACAAATTGATGCTCACGGTTTAACAAAGAAAAATGTAACCATTACAGATGAAGCAATTAAAAAAATTATTACCGATTACACACGTGAAGCAGGTGTTCGTAATCTTGAAAGAGAACTGGCTTCTGTATTCCGAAAACTCACACGCGATATTGTTGTGAAAGAATCTTCAAATGGTAAAGCTAAGGCGAGTGATAAATTTTTAGTTGATGAGAACAAAGTTGAAAATTATCTTAAGATTCCTCGATACAGACACTTAAGACATGTTAAAGAAAAAAAAGTTGGAAGTGTTACCGGGTTAGCTTGGACAAGCGTTGGCGGTGAACTGCTAAACGTTGATGTTACTATAATGAACGGCTCAGAAAGATTGACCTTGACTGGACAGCTTGGAAATGTGATGAAAGAATCAGCGCAAGCCGCATTAAGCTACCTAAGAGCAGAAGCAAAAAAATTCGGTTTGAATCCAGATTTTTATAAGGGTAAAGAAGTTCACATTCATTTACCCGAAGGTGCAATTCCTAAGGATGGTCCTTCCGCAGGATTAACCATGGCAATGGCGTTACTCTCAGCCGTCAGCGGTAAACCCGCTCTGAATGATGTTGCTATGACTGGCGAAATTACTCTGCGAGGGAAAATTTTGCCAATCGGTGGGCTTAATGAAAAATTATTGGCTGCTAAAAGGAATGAAATAAAAACCGTTTTGATTCCTAAAGACAATGAGATTGACTTAACCGATATTCAAGAAAAAGTTAAAGATGGATTACAAATCATTCCTGTTGATTCTGTTGCATCGGCAGTTAAATATGTAATTCCCGAATTAGTAGTCTCAGCAAAAAAAGAAAAATCCAAAAAGAAAAAGAAGTGATTCGCATTGACTGAATTAATTATTTCTGATAGTAATTCGACTACAGATGAGAAATACAAGATTCTTATTCAACAGTTAAGTTCACTCGTTCTGAAAGAAGATAATCTTATTTCAAATCTTGCAAATGTCACTGCGGCATTTAAACAGACATTTGATAAAATAAGTTGGGTTGGATTCTATTTATATGATGGCAAAAAACTTTATCTCGGACCATTTCAGGGTAAAGTTGCATGCACAAACATTGAAATTGGGAAAGGTGTGTGCGGTCAAGCAGCAAAGTTAAGAAAGACAATTATCGTTCCGGATGTGCATCAATTTCCCGGACATATTTTCTGCAATGTTGATTCAAAATCTGAAATAGTTATTCCTTTAATTAAAGAGAATAAACTGCTCGGTGTGCTTGACCTTGACAGCACAGAGTATAATTCATTCAATGAAGAAGATAAAATTTATCTTGAGAAGATTTGTAGATTTTTATCTGAGGAAATATTTTAATTAGTGAGAAAGTAAAAATGGATTTCGTAGTCACAGCACGTAAATGGCGGCCCAAACAGTTCAACGAATTAATTGGTCAAGAACACATTACAACCACACTTCAAAATTCTATTCGAAGTAATAGAATTGCTCATGCGTATTTGTTCACAGGTCCACGGGGAGTTGGTAAAACAAGCACTGCAAGAATTTTTGCCAAGGTATTGAACTGTTTGAATCCCAAAGACATCGAACCATGCAATAAATGTGAGCTATGTAAAGATATTGAATCAAATCAATCATTGGATATTATTGAAATTGACGGCGCATCAAACCGCGGCATAGATGAAATTAGAACATTGCGCGAGTCTGTGAAGTACGCACCAACAAAAGGAAAATACAAAGTTTATATCATTGATGAAGTTCACATGCTTACGAAGGAATCATTTAACGCATTCCTTAAAACTTTAGAAGAACCTCCCGCCCACACAATTTTTATTTTTGCAACTACAGATGTTCATAAAGTTCCTTTAACCATCATATCCCGCTGCCAGCGATTTGATTTCAGAAGAATTCATCTCGATACAATAAAAAATGCTTTGAAAAACATTGCAAGCGAAGAAAAAATTAAAATTGATGATAAAACCTTAAGCATCATTGCAAAAAAAGCAGATGGTTCTCTGCGTGATGCTGAAAGTTACTTTGACCAGGTGGTTGCATTCTGTGATAAAAAGATTGATCCTGTCACTGTTGCTAAAATGCTCAATCTTATTGATGATGATATTTACTTTAAGATTTCAGATGCTGTTTTGGAAATAAACTTCAAAACTGTTTTTGAGATTACAAATGAGATTTATGAAAACGGCTGGAACTTTATTGATTTTATGGAAGGGCTGCTCGAGCACTTCAGAAATATTCTAACCGTAATACTTAATAAGAAAACCGATCTGATTGAAACTGCCGAAGTCAATAAGCTTCGCTATGCAGAATATGAAGAAAAGTTTACTGCTAATGACATTTTGCGTCTTTTGAATTTCTTAACTAAGGTTCAGCAGGAATTACGGTTCAGTCAAAATCATAAATTGAAAATTGAAATTGCACTGAGTCATCTTGTTGGATTGGAAAGAACATCAACCATCAGCGAAATAATTAACAAGATTGGTCCCGGGCAAGGTAACTCACCGCTTTTTTTATCCGAGCAATCAACTTCAAAATATTCTCCCAGTCAACCTAGCAAATCATTTTCAGAGACAAAGTCAACTGCTTCATCTCAAAATAATTTTTCAAACCCGCCAAAGAGAATCGAAGAAAATATTGAAAACATAATGCTGAATGAAATTTCAGACTTTGATGGAATTGTTAAAAAATGGGAAAGCTTTGTTAGTTCTATCAGTCAAGAAAGATCACTTATCTTCGGTCCCATGATCAGAAATTTGAAACCTGTGAACCTTGAAGGCAACAAATTAAGTGTCTCGGGCGCAGATGAGAATGGGAAATTCATTCTAAAGCGGAATCAAGATTACATAAATAAAAAAGTGATGGATGTTTTCGGCAGAAAGCTGAATCTCCAATTTTCTGATAGATCAGAATCCCCCGAATTGGAAGCGCAAACATCATCCACAGAAGTACCATTTAAAAAGCCGTTGAAAAAGGAAAGTAAAACAAAATCTCCACTTGCTGATGCAATTATAAATGAACTTGGCGGACAGGAGATCGATTAAAGCAAAATCATCGTTTCTTACTTAAATTCAGCTAAAATCAGCAACAGCATCCACAAAAAATCTTCGTTTATTTTGGGAATCTAAGTCCATTTAACTATTTTTGTCGCCTATGTTTAGAAGATTTATCGTTGCAATTGACGGCACTGCAGGTTCCGGTAAAAGTACATCTGCAAAATTAGTGGCGCAACGACTAAAATTCTTGTATATAGATACAGGTGCAATGTACCGTGCCATCACTTTTTTGGCAATGCAGAATAAAATTTTGACTGATCATGAAGAGGTGATAAAATTAGCCGAATCTTGCACGATGAACTTAAAGTTTGTTAATGGACAAACTAAAATTCAAGTTGATGGAGTTGATCTTACAAATGAAATTCGCTCTCCTGAAGTTAATTCTCATGTAAGCGAGATAAGTAAAATTGCCGGTGTGAGGCATGCTTTGGTGAATAAGCAGAGAAAAATGGCTTCTGAAAATCCAGGCATTGTGATGGAAGGAAGAGACATTGGCACGGTGGTTTTTCCGGATGCGGATGTTAAGATATATTTGACAGCCACCATTGATGAACGATCTGTTAGACGCGCAAAGGAATATGCTGAGCAAGGGAAAGAAATTTCAGTTGATGAGATAAGATCTAATTTGACTCAACGGGATAAAATGGATTCAACACGCCCGATATCACCTTTATCCAAAGCGGTTGATGCACTTGAAGTGGATACATCAAATACTACAATTGAAGAGCAGGTTGAAATAATTTTACAGCATGTTAAAAAAAAGTTTGTTAAGTAAATATCAATAAAAGTTTAAAGCCATCAGTAAATAATTATGTTAAAATAATTTTTCTGCTGAATTACTTTTGGATGGCTTGAAGTAAATTTAGCAGATGAACTAAGTTGGAGGATTAATGTCAATAGATATTAAAGAAACGAAGAAACATGTTCCGAATGTTGATGATTTTGAGAAAGCGAAAAGAACATTTAATAGTAACTACAGCCAGGAAGAATTTCTTGCACTGGCAAAATTGTATTCAGAGTCCTTCCGTGATGTTAAGGAAGGCGAAATTATTAAGGGTAAAATTGTAAGAATTCAAGGTGATTTAGTAATTCTTGATGTCGGTTTTAAATCAGAAGGAGCTGTTCCTAAAATTGAATTTGCTAATCCTGATGATTTGAAAATTGGCAGTGATGTAGAAGTTGTTCTCGAAAGTGTTGAAGATCAAGAAGGTAATCTTGTATTAAGTAAACAGCGTGCGGACTTCTTAAAGATTTGGGATAGAGTCATTAAAGCCCACGATTCGGGCGAAATCATTCAAGGTAAAATCATACGAAGAATTAAAGGCGGTATGGTTGTGGATTTGATGGGAATGGAAGCGTTCCTTCCCGGTTCGCAGATTGATATCAGACCGATAAGAGACTTTGATATATTCGTTGGTCAAACAATGGATTTCAAAGTTGTTAAGGTAAATATTCCTACCGAAAATGTAGTCGTATCACACAAAGTTCTTGTTGAAGAAGAAATTTCCGATCAAAGAAATGCCATACTTAATAGTCTTGAAAAAGGTCAAATCCTTGAAGGTGTTGCAAAAGCCATAACCGACTTTGGTGTGTTTGTTGACCTTGGCGGAGTTGATGGTTTAATTCATATTACAGATTTGAGCTGGGGAAGAATCAATCATCCCAGTGAAGTTGTTAAGCTCGATCAAACCATTAAAGTTGTGGTTACTGATTATGATGAAGAAAAGAAAAGAATTTCACTTAGCTTGAAAAAACTGCTTCCTCATCCTTGGGAAAACATCGAAGAAAAATTGCATATTGGAGACAAGGTTTCCGGTCGCGTCGTTTCTTTAACGGAGTATGGAGCATTTATTGAAATTGAAAAAGGCATCGAAGGATTAATTCACAATTCTGAAATGAGCTGGACTCAGCATGTTAAGCATCCGTCCCAAGTCGTTGCAATGGGTCAAATTGTGGATGCAATTGTTCTTAGTCTCGATAAAGAAGAAAAGAAAATATCATTGGGAATAAAGCAATTAGAACCAGATCCATGGCAAACTTTGATGCAAAAATATCCTGTTGGTTCAAATCACTCAGGTATTGCACGTAACTTAACCAATTTTGGTGTTTTCGTTGAACTTGAACCTGGAGTTGATGGACTTGTTCATATTTCAGATTTATCATGGACGAAAAAAATCCGTCATCCCGGTGAAGTTGTTAAGAAAGGTGAACGACTCGATGTGATTGTCTTAGGCGTGGATGTTGAACAGCGTAAAATTTCTTTGGGACATAAGCAGGTTCAGGATAATCCTTGGGATATATTTGAGAGAACTTATGCAGTTGGTGCAATCACCAATGGAAAAGTTGTGAGAATAATTGAAAAAGGATTGATAGCCGAACTTCCTGATCATGTTGATGGTTTTGTTCCGGCTACACTTCTTGCACCAATAAAAATAAAAAATCTTGCCAACCATTTTCCGATTGACGATATAATTCCATTAAAAATTATTGAGTTCGATAAGGAAAATAAAAAAATTGTTCTGAGCGCATTAGCAGTACTAAAGGAAAAACCAGAAGAAGAAATTAGAGCATATCTTGACAAACATAAGATGGATCGTGTTTCAGTTTCCGAAATTCAAGCTGCAGATACGACTGCAATTGATGCATCTGAATTTCCAATTTTTGATGTTCCGGTTGAAAATCCACTGCCTCCAACTGAACTCAAACAATAATTCATTTTTCATTGAGCGGAAGCAACTCTTCCGCTCTTTCCCTTTACTCAAACACTTTAAACAGTGCAATGAAAAATCTACCCTTTTGAATAATGAACAAGGAATATTGAATAATGAATGATAAAACAAATAAGAAGTTTGACCTTGAAGATCGCCTCATCGAATTTGCAATTCTTATAATAAAAATTACAGAGAACCTTTATAATACAAGAGCTGGGAATTATATTGCAGGACAATTGGTAAGATCTGGAACTTCACCTGCTCTTCTTTATGGCGAAGCGCAAAGTGCTGAATCAAAAAATGATTTTATTCACAAATTGAAAGTATTATTAAAGGAATTGAGAGAAACACATATTGCTCTAAAAATTGTCTTGAAAGTCCAATTGACAAATAAATTAGATATGTTGAGAAAACAATGGAAGAATGCAACGAGCTTATATCTATCTTTGTAAAAAGTATTGAAACTGCAAAAAAGAACAAATAAATGATTCAACACAAATTTAACTTACTTCATAATTCTTTATTCCTTATTCGATGTTCGATATTTAAAATATTGTTTACTGATCAAGGCAAAACAAGATAAGGTTATAAATGAAAATTGCCTTACATACACTTGGCTGCAAGCTTAACTTTTCGGAAACATCTGCAATAGGATCACAATTCCTTTCTCACGGCTTTAATTTAGTTGATGCAAAAGAACATTCTGATGTTTATGTAATAAATACTTGTACAGTGACGGAAAACGCCGAACGTGAATGCAGACAAATTGTTAGAAGATTTCTAAGACAAAATCCCGAGGCATACATAATTGTAACCGGATGCTATGCGCAGCTTCGCCCAGAGGAAATTTCATCAATCAAAGGTGTGGATGCAGTGCTTGGAGCTAACGAAAAATTTGATGTATTCTCCTTTATCGAGAGTTTCAACAAAAAAAATCTCGCATGTATTTTTGTAGCACCGATTGATGAGGGAAATGAATTTGGTCACGCGCATTCATCCGATGCTGACAGCAGAACTCGTGCCTACTTAAAAATTCAAGATGGATGCGATTATAAATGCACGTTCTGCACAATACCTCTTGCACGAGGCAAAAGCAGAAGCATGAATCCCGATGAAGTAATTTTGGATTTTAGAAAATTATTGGAAGATGGCTATAAAGAAATCATCTTAACAGGTGTGAACGTTGGAGATTATGGAAAATCTTTTCATACAAATCTCTTTGAGCTTCTTTTTCAACTGATTAAAATAGATGGTGATTTCAGAATTAGGATAAGTTCTATAGAACCAAACTTACTTTCTGATGAGATAATTGAATTGACTGCGATAAGTAACAAACTTTGTAAGCATTTTCATATTCCAATGCAAAGCAGCAGCTCAAAAATTTTAGGAGCTATGCAAAGACGATATAATGCCGGAGATTATCAAAAATTGATTCATAAAATTAAAAAGCGAATTCCTGATGCCGGTATTGGAGTTGATGTTATTGTCGGTTTTCCAGGTGAAACAAATGATGACTTTTTAATTACGCATAATTTTCTTCGTGATCTGCCTATTTCTTACCTTCATGTATTCACTTATTCAGAACGCCCAAATACAAAAGCAATGGAATTTAACTCTAGAGTTGATGTGGCCGAGCGGCGAGAAAGAAATAATATTTTAAGAATACTAAGCGATAAGAAAAGAAATGAGTTCCAAAGTCAAATGATGGGAAAAGAACTCAATGTGCTTTTTGAACATGAAAATCACAGTGGCATGATGAAGGGATTCTCATCAAATTACATAAGAGTATCTCATCCGTTTGACGAGGGGCTGACGAATAGGTTTGCATCTGTTAAAATTGATGGAATAAGCAACAGTTTGTGCACTGCTCAAATTATGGATACAAAAAAAGCAGTTGACTTAATTGCCAGTTAAGGTTTATGTTTCAACAGCTTATGAAAAAAATATTCCCAATAGTCATTCTTTTTAGCTGTCTTCTCTTTGCTCAAAAGGAAGAATATAAAAATTCGCTTCAGCTTAAGAACGATATAAAAAATTTCACCTATAATTCAAATATTGAATTAACCAATCAGAATTTTGCTGAACCTAAAAAGAAGAATACCGGTTTAGCTATTATTTATTCTCTTCTACTCCCTGGAATGGGCGAGCTTTATGCTGAATCTTACGAAAGCGGGAAGTATTTTACTATTGCTGAAGGTGCTTTGTGGGGTACTTACATCGGAATAAATACTTATGGTAATTGGCAGAAAGAAAGATATAAATCATTTGCAGCAGCAAATGGAGGTGTGAATGTTGAAGGTAAGGACGATGATTATTTCGCCACCATAAGTGAGTATCTGAGCATCGAACAGTACAATAATGAAAAAGCACTTGAAAGAAATTTTGCAGATATCCTCAATGAAAATAAGTATTATTGGAAATGGACAAGTGAAGATAGAAAATCATACCGAAGTATGTGGGTTTCAAGTGAACAGGCTTTTAATAATTTAAGATTTGTTGTCGGTGCATTAATCATCAATAGAATTGCAAGTGCAATAAATGCTGTTAGATTAGTGTCTAAATACAATAAACAGCAAACTGAAGAATTGGGATGGAACATTTCTGCCGGAGTTGAAAATTCGCTTTCCCTACAAAATCACGTAACTATAAATTTCCAAATGAGCTTTTAATCCTTATAAAATTAAAACTTACCTGAGCAGTATCATTTTCTTTGTGTTTGAATAGCTGCCTGCTTTGAAGTTAATAAAATACACCCCAGAAGCCAGATCGTTCCCAGCATCAAATTCAATTTCATAATAACCAGCTGATTTATATTCATCCACTAGAACTGCCACTTGATTTCCGAGCTGATCGTAAATTTTAAGCGTTTGCCAACTGCTGACTGGTGACTGCCAACGTATCTTCGTGCTTGGGTTAAAAGGATTAGGATAATTTTGAAAGAGTATAAAATCATTTGGAACTAAATTAACATCAACTTCAATTTCATGTGAGTAAGAAGAACTGCCATCAAAATCAATTTGTTTAAGCCGATAGCGACATTTTCCATTTAAAATATTTTTATCAGCAAACGCATAATGTTGGATCGCAGTTGACGTCCCTTTTCCTTCAACAAACCCGACTTTCTCAAATTCGATTTTACCGACTGAAGATTGAGAGCTGAGGACTTTACGTTCCACGACAAACCCTCTATTATTTTTTTCCGATGCAGTTGACCAACTTAACATAACCTTTGAATTCATCAGCTCAGCATTAAATGAAGCAAGTTCAACTGGAACTGTATTCTCAATTATTCTAACAGTAAATTTTGGACCGTATGCCCATTGATCACGATCATCAGGAATTGAATCCCAGTTAGTACTCAAACCAACTGAATACAGAGTATCAATGTCAACTGAATCTGGAGCGGTGTAAAGAAATTCCCAGAAGATCGTATCATTCACCGTGGAAAAAGGAAGCGGAAAATTTTGAGTAAGTTCATTGTCAATCAATACTGAAAAAGTATCAACAAGATTAAGTAAACCAACACGCACAGCAACATTGTATCCTCCGGCGATTGCGGGTCCGCCGAACATGTACATTTTATAAATTGCAGATTGTCCGGTTATCATTGTATCAGGTCCTTCAATCCAAACATGAACATTAGAACTTTCAATAGTAGTATGACAGACACATCCATTGCCATTTAGCTGTGTGCCGCCAATTCTTTCTATGCCATCTGAATTTAATGCAATAATCGTAAATGAAAAGAATACGACTATGAGGATAATATTTATTCTCATTTATAAAAATCGTCCATAGTTTTTTACTCAGAGTCAATATTTTTGACAGCGTTCAACTCTTTTGATTGAGTTTGATTTGGAGTAACTGCTTTTGTTGTGTTAATTGCATTGCTGTGACAGATCAGTAGATCATCATTGTCAATTACATTATTACCATTTAAATCAGTGGAAATATATCCGGAAGCTGAAGTTAATTTATCATTATCAACTAAAACCAAATCGGCTAAGTCAATTATTCCATCTTGATTAACATCGCCGCTGAAGATGCACCATCTGCTTCCCTTAAGCACGGAGTTATAGCCATATGCTTTTCGCTGCGCTGAAGTGAAATCATAAGTTATATTGCCATTAATAAAAGAGACTGGTGCCGAACTCCAGGTTTCAATTGAGCTGCGATGTTTTACTACAATATAATAAGCAGCACTCTCTGTTAAGGAAGTTAAGTTTATAGTTCCATATCCAGAAGAATTAAGCAGCAGTTTCTTTTGTTCTACTAAACTAAAAGGTTCTGCTGAATTACGAATTTCAACAGTAACGGAGTCCTGAATCATATCAGTTCCATTATAAAAACCTTCGATCAAAGCTGTCAGTTGAAGCTGATATGTAGTTAGTGATACTAATTCAACATCAAGCACAGTAGCTGTAAAATTACTTGCAGTAACATTGTTGATTGTTTTTGAACCAAATCCCGAAGCGGAAAAGGTTAATGAATAAGTGCCGGGACTGATCATCCTAAAGTATGCACCTGTCAGCGAGTCGGAAAAAATTTCGGCATTATCAATATCATGGCTATTTACCTTCACAAGTGCTTTAATTGGATTTCCAAAATGGTCAGTGATTTTTCCGCGAATTCCGTAATAAACATTTTCAATATAGTTTAATAAAGATTTTCTGAGATAATACCAATGCGCCGGAAGTAATGAAGCGCTTAGTAGCTTTGTGTCAGAAATTTCAAGAGTGACTTCGCGTCCTCGTCTGAAATAATTCATATAATCCTGTCGCCCACCGGTAATTCGGTACCATGCATATCCATTAGTTATACCATCATTATAACCATTCATGTAAGTCGAAGGACTATTTGCTTGTGCAGTGTCGGCAAATTGATGCGAAATAAACTGCCACCAGCTATCATCAGCATGCAATCGTGACCATGTATCCCAAGGATAATTTACCACTTCAGTACCACCATGAAAATTAGCAGAATGAACAAAATTATTCTGTGATGCTATATTCATCATTGCAATAGTTTCGGGCTGCCACTGCTCCCCATCAGGATGTTGTCCATCAGCAGGATCGGGAAAATTTCGATTAATATCCACATAGTTTGCATTATATCTTCGGGCACCAAATACTGTATTGTTTCCGCTCCAATAAGTACCATCAGGATTTGCTAAAGGATTAATCCACAGCTCAACATTGTTAATAATATTTGTCACTCTGGTATTAGTACCATAAGTTGAAAGCAGTGAGTCAATCAATCTGAGCATTAATACATAACCTGTGGTTTCATCTCCGTGCATTGATGATGAGTACATGAACTGCGGTTCTGCTTCTCTAATTCCGACATTATCGGAAATCTTAGCAAATAAAATTTTTCTGCCCTGAACTGTATTTCCAGCATCAACAATTTGGCAAATTGATGGATAGTTTGCGGCAAACTGATACATCATGGCAACGTAAGCATCATAAGTTGGATAGACATCCCATGCTTCGATCTCTTCAATTGTACTTCCCATCTTTGGACTGACGACATCTCCAGGGTGCGGAAGAATTTTGTAACTGTAATTTAGTTTCACAAATTCGTTGAATTCTTTTTCATTAGCATAAGCAAAAACTGTATTGGCTTCTACATTATCAATCGAAATGATTTTGGTAAGTGCTGCAAGGTCCTCATTTGATTGTATATTAAAACTGAAATAAACTTCCCAATTTTCTTTGAAGTATTTTGAATCTGGTACTTGTGCTGTTGTGTAAATCGAGTAACTGAAAATGAATATTGTGAATAGTTTAATTTTAAGTGACATAAGTCTTCCCTTTTACGATAAAACAGAATAATTCCTCTTCTAATTTAATCATTATATGAAATAAAACTTTAAAAAAATATGATTGGGTAATAGTTCGTCTCAAAATGATTAGCTACGCTCCGAATAATTTCTTAAAGGTATCCACATTATTCATCGCCTTAATTCTTGATTCTTCATCATCATCGCTTCTATTATTAGTTATTTCTTTTCCAAAATCTTCACATGAAATGACATCACATCCGCATACTTTTGCAAATTCCCTAATATTATTATCCGATGAGATAACGACAATATTCCTTTTGTTTATTTCTGTTTCAATCTGCTTTTTAATTTTATCATCTGCTGACGAATTATTCGAATAAACTAATTTTATTTTTGAAGAATTTATTTTCTGATTTGCGAACCCATCAAAGTGTAAAAACACCTCGACTTTTTTATGTGAGAAATATCTGTCAATCAAAAAGGTTAGTTTTTCTCTCGATGCCTGTTTATCCTTTTTTTGGCGTTTCGCGAGCGACTGAATTTTGCCGATTAAATTATTTCCATCAATAAGATATTTCTTCATTAATACCTGTTATCTTCCATCATAAAATTGATCTTGTTTAGTAACCTTAAGATCTTGCAATTGAGGTGCCTTCACTCTAATTTCAAATCTGTAGCCGGTAAAAGTGCCTATCGGATTCCAGGTGAAGTTCATTAACCAGCAATGGAGATCACGAGATATTCTGACCTGCGGTGCTGAAAATTCCTTCCTATCAAAATCATAGCTGCCTGTTACTGAAAATTTCCAATTGGGAGTAAGATTAAAATTTAAACTGCCGCTCATGTTTGAAAAACTTCGCGTGTTTGTTGGTACAGATTTATCCAACACATAATTATAGCTTAATGATAAATCCCAGGGAATTGTGAAATCAGGATCTCTGTCATCATACAAACCTTGATAGATTTTGCGATCAGCTCTTCCAAGTTCAAATTCCCCTTCAGGCAAAGGAGTCCCCTCTTTTTTATCACTTGTTGATTTAAGTTTTTCACCTGATATGGAAGTTGACAAAGACAATTGAAAATTTGTGAGCCGCAGTAAACCTTTTTGGTTGTTGATTAAAAATTGATTTATATCTTGTCCGAATGAATTCGATTCATACAATGAAAAGGAGGAGTTGCCTGATAGATTAAGCAAATCACCAACTTGAGTTCTATAGCCAACATTAAGCCGGGAAAATTTCACACTGTCAGCAGCTAAATTATAACTTATACCGGCATCCAAATTTAAAATCTGAATTTTCTTTTCTTTAGATGTTGTATCTGTAGGATCAACAGTCGTCTTCATTTCAAAAATATTCGAAACCGAAAATGATAAATTCTGCTGCTCACCTGAGGAAGCACCTCCAAATATTTCATTCTGAAACTTATTGTATTTTATTTCTTTTCCAGTTGAATCTCGATAAGAACTAAAATATCCCCAATGAGATTTTGAAAAATCTGGTTGATAACTGTACGAAATGCTTGGATTAACAGTGTGTCTGATAGAATTTATTCCAAAAATATTTGGTTGAATAATCCCATAAAACCTTGTTGAAGCACCAACACCCATTGAAAACGTTCGCACAAAGTTTAATTCTTTCAAGTCTCTCGTAATCAGTGAGTCTTTTCCTGAAAACTCCGACGTCACAAACAATTGCTCAATGCTTTTATTGTACCATCTTTCCTGATAGCGGAAGTTTGGAGTAATACTTACGTATCCAACCTTAGGTGAAGCGCTTAAATTTACATTGTGCTGGATGCCTCCGCGGATTTTCAGTTCACCATCTTTTTTATTGCGGTTATTCTGAAATTGCCCGCTGTAATTATAGCCGATGAGTTCATACCACTTTTGCTCACCCAATGAATTTTTTCTCCTGAATGGATATTTTTGAGGAACATTAAAAGTTAAGTTAGGCAAAACTTCATTTATCTCACCGGTTTCTAAAACCTGCCTTCTGCTGTAACTAAGCGACATGCTGTTTCCGGATTCATCCCAATTCTTAAAAAAGGTCGCATTAGATCTAATTTCATTTCGGAGAACATCATTCAGGTTAACAAGATTTCTTTGTAAAATATTACCTGATAAAAACTCCAATCGTGCATCAAATCGAAGTGAAGGATTAAAATTTTGGTTATGATTCCAAATCAATCTCCAGTTTGTTTGCTCTGCAAAATCAGGATCAGAAATATCATTCCTTCTTAAAAATTCATATTGCCCTTCAATGCTTCCGGTAAAATCATAACGCTTTGCATATCTAAATCTGTTGTCAAATCTATAACTGCCGCGGGTGTAATAATCACCTTGAAGTGCTAAATCCATATAATCACTGATTGCCCAAAAATAACCGAAGCGAGAAAAGTAACGCCCGTAAGTTCCATCATCACCAAAAGCGGGTGCAATTATTCCGGATCTTCGTCCAGATTCAATTGGAAAAACAGCAAATGGCAGCGGAACAGGAAAAGGAACTCCTCCAAAATATAGCCATATCCATTTTGCAGTAATTTGTTCCTTATTTACAACTTTCATTTCATGCGAGTAAAAACAGTAGTGTGGTTCAGTTTCGTTACAAGTTGTATAGATTCCATCTTCAACAAAATATGTTTCGCTATCTACTTTTTTAATTTTAGTTCCGGTGTAATACGCTCCTTCAGTTTCTGTTTGAGCAGAGGCAATTAAACCGCGTTTGGTTTTGAAATTATACTTCATCCGAAATCCCTCGTACACTTCAGCTTTATCTTTTAAAACCGGTGTGCCTATAAATTTATCTGCAAGAGTATCGGATGGAACACCAACTGCCTCAATGTTACTGGTTTCAAAATCAACAAAGATATTGGCAGCTTTAAGATCTGTATCTTTATAATTGAGCGAACCCTCACCATAAATTTTCATTTTTTTATTTTTTACAAAGAAGATAAGTGAGTCGCTTGCCTTCGTATAAATCACAGTATCTACATCATAAGATTTTTTGGGCTTTTGAGTCGACGTGAGAGTAGTATCTAATTGATTTGAAAAACTCGTGTCTTGTGTAATAGGTGGAGTAATACTAATATCTTGAGAATAGATAAGCAATGACCAGCCGAATAAAACCAAAACCAATTTAAGAAGTTTCATATAAGTCAATGCTTTTGAATCATTATTCAACAAATTTTTTATGATTTGTAAAATACCAAAGCCGAAGCACCCTTTATACCGGCTTCATTTTTCAATTTTGCAGGAAGAACCTTTACTCTATTTCTGAGAGATGTGATTACTCTTTCAACAAGAGATTTATTTATTGCTGTGAAAAGTGGTTTGCCAAAACCGGAGACTCCCCCGCCAATTATGAATGTGCTTACATCTAATAAATTACTTACAGATGCTAATGCTGAACCAATTTGTTCTCCCATATTATTAATCACTGATTTTGCAAACTCATCGCCTTCTTCAGCCGCTCTTTGTATAACTATTGGAGATACAAGGTTTAAATTATTCTTAACCATTTTAATGATTTTAGAATTTGATGAAACAGCTAAATCCTTTTTAACTTGCGATGTTAAATAATTATTTCCAGCATAAGCTTCAATACATCCAAATGAGCCGCAGTTGCATCTTGGTCCTTGATAATTAATTGTGATATGACCGACTTCACCAGCAGCACCAATTTCACCTCTATACAATTTACGATTTAAGATAATTCCTCCTCCAACTCCAGTTCCAAGAGTTATCATAACAAAAGAATTATGACGCTTCCCTGCGCCAAAGATCATTTCGCCGATAGCGGCGGCATTAGCATCATTCTCGACATGGCAATCAACATCAAATTCTTTGCTGATAATACTTCCCAGATTTATTTTTGTCCAGCCAGGAAAATTAGGCGGATTTTCTACTGTGCCTTTCTTTACGGATACGACTCCGGGAGATCCAATTCCAATTCCGCGAATCTTCTTTTTATTTTTTGATAAGATTTCTTCGATACCAATCTTAATTTGTTTAACTACTTTATCAGGACCACCTTCAGCTTTGGAGCTTAATGATATTTTTTCTATGAGCTTTCCCTTCTGAGAAACTATTCCAATTTTAATGTTTGTTCCTCCAAGGTCAACTCCAACTGCATATTTTTCTTGCTTGGGCATTATAGTTTTTACTTATTCTTTTGTGAATTCAAAATCTACAATTTTTATTTCTTGGGGATAAGACAAATTTCCAATCACAGTTGAAACAACCGGCTTTGCGTATAGTGTGATTTGTGAAGTTGAACCACCATTGCCACCAAGGTTAAGCGCAAGATTGATCAAACTTTCATAACCTCTGTCCTTAAAAAAATTGAAAAGATCCAGGTTGATTTGCAACGGGATGATTGTTTGCTCACCGGTTCCTGGAACTGTTACAGGTTGAGCAATATTTCCGGATATGGTTTCCTTATTATCGAGAACTAGTCTCCACGGAAATGATTTCAAGGTTGCGTTAGTACTGGGATAACCGCCAGTTCCATCATTTGGGTTGAGCGCTTGAACATTCAGAGTGAATGATATCGGAAAATTTCCCTGAGCAAAGGATGATGACAGCTTTAATAAGTCAATCGCACTAAAATCAGAAAGCTTAGATTTATTTGAAATAAAAATACCATTTAAGCTAAAATCCGAAACATTGCTTAGTTTAAATTTTAATCGTCCAATGTTTGAAATTGTCTGGAAAACACTGCAGCTTAGATTGGATAGTATTGTTAGAATGAGTAATAGATAGATTATTTTTTTCAATTTAATTTTTCCTTCATTAAGTACACACAACTAGAAATATTTCGTCCCAAAGGGACTTGTTAGTTATTATTATTTTTTAGTTACCAATATTTTGTCCCTAAAGGGACTTGATCAAAGAATTATGCTCACAAAAATTCTTGATCCGAATTATCAGAATTAAGCCATACTCTTCTGGCTTTCTTCAATTTTCTTCATAATGATTTGCGCAACTTTCAATGCTCTCAAACCATCCATACCGGATACAACTGGATGAGTCTTGTACAAAATTGATTTGACAAAAAGTTCAAGTTCATACTTTAGGGCATTAACTTCTTTAATTTCCGGTTGTTCATAAATTAATCTTTTACGTTTTTCACCAACACCTATTTCGCCAAAACTCATGCTTGCTGAATCAACATTATGATCAATCGGAAGTAGATGATAAACTTCTGAAACACCGGTTATAAAATCCAATGATATGTATGCATCTTTTTGAAAAATACGCATCTTTCTCATTTTCTTTTGAGAGATTCTGCTTGCTGTCACATTTGCCACCGCACCATTTTCAAACATAATTCTCGCGTTAGCAATATCTATATAATCCGAAACAACCGCTACTCCATTCGCATCAATTTCCTTAACATCACTTTTTATTAAGCTAAGAATTATATCAATATCATGAATCATTAAATCCAAAACAACGGCAACATCTGTTCCTCGAGGATTAAACTGTGCAAGCCGATCTGTTTGAATAAACAATGGTTCGATAATGAATTTTTCAAGTGAAATTAAAGCGGGATTAAATCTTTCGATGTGTCCGACCTGCAAATTAAGTTTTTTATCCTTTGATAATTGAACCAACTCCTCAGCTTCGGATATGCTTGCGGTGATTGGTTTTTCCACAAATACATGAACACCTTTTTCCAAACATTTTTTTGCAATTTCATGATGTGCTGTAGTACTTACGGCAATTGATGCAGCTTCGATTTCATTTAAAAGATCATCTAAACTTTTAAACGATTTCGTAATGAACTCTTGTGCAACAGCTTGCGAAGTTTCGTAATTACTGTCATATATACCAATCACTTCGCACTCTGATATTTGTTTAAACATTTTAAGGTGAAGTTTTCCGAGATGTCCAGTACCGATAATGCCGATTTTTAATTTTTTCATTTTTATCTGCTTGTTATTTTATTAAATCCGATAATACGATCATACCCGCCATAATTAGGATCTTTATAATAGAGAAAAACATGATACTCATTCACAGTTTCCCAGAAATTCCCCTCAAGATAAATCCAATTTTCATTCTTGACGTTACCATTCTCCAAATAACCAGTAACATACTGATAATCATAAATCCCCCTCTTTAGCTTTACTATTTTGGAATAAATATCTCCTTTCTTTTCTAACTTGTACTGAGATGATGACAGCCAATTATTGAATGCTCCAACAAGAAAAATATCACCAATAAACTCTTCGGGTGGCTGTATTCTGAAATTCACATTTAAATATGTGGCATAATCATTTTTATAATTAGTAAGCAGATAGCTTCCATTCAAATCACGTCGCCCGAATTTATAAAATCTTGACATTTCAAATCCTGCAAATTGAGCATTTACATCTTTTGAATTGAATTTGTTTATATCCCTTATATCGGTTTGACGATATTCATTTCCTGGATATATATCTCTGGCTGTAAAGGAGAACTTTCTATCCGCATTCCATGAATATTGACGTGCATTGGTATTAAAAGTTCTATCTATGATTATGGGAGAATCAATTCTTTTGTTTTGAATAATTTCAACTTGGTCAACATAATTTGGGAAAAGTTCATCTGGCAAATCAAACGATGTTGTTAGATTCATTATCCTGCCTATCTCAATAGGATTGTAAGATTTCTCTTCCAGCATTTCCTTTTTAAGATTTACATTTATCTTAACATCATTATAAACAACATAAAATTTGCCCGATGCATGAACCTTTGTTGTGTCCTGAACATCGGTTACAAAAAACATCCACTTACCTGAGAATGGAAAGTCCACAAAATTATTATCATTGGGAAATATTCCTTTGTAATGGTATCGAGCATCTTCGCAAGTGAAAGGAAGAATCTCAAAATCAAGATCATATTCTATGTTTTTTCCATTATTCAATAAAAAAATATTATCATAAGGTTTCCAATTCTTATCACAATATCTAAACACTAAGTTGAGATTAGGCAGAACATCGGCATCAATATCAAACTCAATAGTTATTTTATTATTCCCCTCTTCAAATGGAGTTAATATAGGAAATGAAGTTTCACTCTCGGAATAAACACGCAAGCTTCTAATGTTTAATTTCTGTGAAAATCCAGAAGTGAATGAAATGAATGTAAAAAGGATTATTAAAAAAAGTTTTTTCAACGCTGCCACCAAATTATAAATCGTAAATTTCGATACACTTAATTGAATTAAATGGAATATAAATTTTTACTGTTTGATTTTCGCGTGAAGTTTCAAGAAGAAGTGCATCATCATAAACATCAATCAGTTTGCCTGATTTGAAAACAATTTCGAAGATGGCTGAATTAGTTTTGGGATCAACAGCTAATCCAAAATTCTCATGCATAGTAACATATAGTGTTTTATTAAGATGAGTTTGCCAGTCAATTTTCATTATTTTGCCTCTGGATAAATTAAATCCATTATATCTTTTTTAAAGTTCTCAATATCTTCACATAAATAATACTCGTTTAACAATTGAGCAGCAAGAGATTGTTCCCCCGCACTTACATAATTTGCAAATGCCGAAGCAATGATTTCTTTATATCGTTGTGAAGTTTGGCAATCCATATTTTTATCATGTGTATAATACTCAATTAACTTAATCAAGTTCGTATTTTCAAAAATGAATGGCTCGTAAACTTCATCATTAACTAAAAATAGCTGATCGTTCTCTATCTTCCATAAATTTATTGGTAGAGAATTTAATTCATTTGCTTCATTGAATATTTCAAATTCGGGAATTCCTGTTTCGATAATTAGAGATCCTATTTCCTCCGAATAAGTGATGAATGGAAAAAATGATCCCGAATAAATAGAATCAATCAGCTTGAAATTATTCTTACCGCTAAACAGATAAATTATAAAATTAAATTCATCAGTAGCAAAAATTGAATCAACCACAACCAATTCGTCAAATTGATCATCATCAATATCTACCAACGATTCATAAGCCATCTGAAATTTTTTTTGAAATACCTGTTCGCCTTCTGCATTTTCAACCCGCATTAAATTATCATTAACTAATACAAGGTACGAGTTAAAATAGATGGTATCAACTTGAGCTTGGGAACTAATTTGAATGAATACAAAAGCGAAAGAAAGAATAGAATATTTCATTAAATACTGATTTTTTGTGATGAAATATACCAATAACAGCAGATAATAATTAAAATGGCGAACCATTTGTTCGCCATTTTTGAAAAGAAATTATAGAGAACCTTATAGATTTTTGATCTCGTTAGTCAGTTTAACCATTGCATCCTTTGCATCTCCAAAATACATCAGTGCATTGGGATAAAAGAATAATTCATTATCAATACCGGCATAACCAACGTTTAATGACCGCTTATTTATTATGACAGTTTTTGAATAATCAACATTTAAGATTGGCATTCCAAAAATAGGGCTTGACTTATCGTGTCTTGCAGCAGGATTCACAACATCATTTGCCCCGATAATAATTGCAACATCAGTATTTGGAAAGTCGTCGTTAATGTCTTCCATTGCAAGCAGTTTATCATACTCAACCTGAGCTTCAGCTAATAATACATTCATGTGACCGGGCATTCTTCCCGCAACAGGATGAATTGCAAACCGTACTTTTATTCCTTTTTTCTCAAGTGCATGCATTAGATCTCTTACAGCGTGTTGAGCTTGAGCAACTGCCATTCCATAACCAGGTACAATAACAACACTGCCGACAGAATCAAGCAGCATGGCAAGTTCTTCGGCATCAACACTTTTAACTTGTCCTTTTGGTGAAGCAGAAACAGCAGCGGGTCCTTCGGAACCTGCACTTGCCCATCCACCAAGAACAACATTCATCAAGGAGCGGTTCATTGCTTTACACATAATGTTAGTCAATATAATTCCAGAAGCACCAACGAGTGCCCCTGCAATGATTAACTCATTATTACCAAGTACAAATCCAGTTGTAGCACCTGCAAGACCGGAGTACGAGTTCAACAGGGAAATTGCTACCGGCATGTCAGCACCCCCAATTGGCAGCACTAATAATACTCCAAGTAAAAGTGAAACTAATGTTATGATAAGAACTAATGGGATGGATGAGGGATTGATTAACACCAAAGTTCCTAAAACAAGAACTAAAATGATAAGACATAAATTAAGAGGATGCTGTAATGGATATTTTACTACTTTTCCCGTTACAATTCCCTGAAGCTTTCCAAATGCTATCATTGAACCTGTAAACGTCACACCACCGATCAATAAACTCAATACAATTGCTATACCTTGATCAATAGGAAGATTAAAAGGCAAATTCTGATTGACTGGGTAATTAGGATTAATCTTAAAATATTCAGATAATGCAACCAGTGTTGATGCCCCGCCGCCAAATCCATTTAATACACCAACCATTTGCGGCATACCTGTCATTGGAGTTTTGTATGCCAACAACACTCCAATTATAGAACCAATTAAGGCGCCAATTATGATCCATTCAAAAGTTAGAACTTGTTGATCGAACAATGTTGCAGCAATAGCTAAAAACATACCTATTGCTGAATATAGATTTCCCTTTCTCGCCGTTTTAGGCGAAGACAGCATCTTTATACCATAAATAAAAAAGATTGACGAAACTAGATAAGTTATTTCAATTGCTATTCTCATTTGTCATCTCACTTTTTCTTAAACATTTTTAACATTCGATCTGTCACAAGAAATCCTCCTATTACATTTATCATCGCAAAGATTACTGCAACCATACCTAGAATTGTACTTATCGTGAATTGCTCCAATCCGGCACTAAGGATTGCCCCAACTATAGTGATTCCAGATATTGCATTTGATCCAGACATTAAAGGAGTATGCAGTGTTGGGGGCACCTTAGTTATCAGTTCAAAACCGACAAAGATTGCGAGTACGAAAATGTAAATATGCATTAAAAGCATTAGACCATCCATAAAATTTTCCTTTCTATTTTAACAATTCTTTTATTCTGTCGTTGATTACTTCACTGTTACGAGCAAGTAAACAACCTTTAACAATTTCATCTTCTAACTTTAGCTCTATCTTTCCACTCTTGCCAATGTGCTGTATCAAGCTTAAAATATTTTTAGAATACATTTCACTTGCATGAGTTGGAACAAGACTTGGCAGATTAGGTTCGCCTATAATTGTTACACCATGTTTCTTAACAATTTTTCCGTTTTCACTGATTTCACAATTACCGCCAAATTCAACTGCCATATCTAGAACAACACTGCCAGGTTTCATATTTTTTACCATTTCCTCAGTGACGAGAACAGGAGATTTTTTACCGGGAACCAAAGCCGTTGTAATTACAATATCAGCTTCAGTAACATGTTTGAATATTAACTCTTTCTGCTTTCTTAAAAATTCGTCGGAAGCTTCCTTTGCATAACCTCTTTCATCTTGCATATTCTCGGTTGTTTCAACTTCTATAAATTTACCACCAAGACTTTGAACTTCCTCTTTTACTGAAGGACGAATATCAGAAACCTCTACGACTGCGCCGAGTCGTTTTGCAGTTCCAAGGGCTTGTAAACCAGCAACGCCTGCTCCCATAATCACTACTCTTGCTGGTGATATTGTTCCGGCGGCAGTCATCATTAAAGGAAAGATTTTACCAAGATAATTAGCAGCTAGTATCACACTTTTATATCCGGCAAGGTTTGCTTGTGAACTTAAAGCATCCATTTTTTGCGCAAGAGTAGTACGCGGTACCATTTCCATTGCAATCAAGTCAATTCCTTGATCAGCTAATTGCTTTACAACTTGAGGATAATGCAAGGCATAAATGAATGAAATGAGAAGTGAACCTTTTTTCAACTTTTTTATTTCATCAACAGTTGGTTTTTGAACTTTCAAGACAACATCAGCATTTGAAAAAAGCTGTTCAGTATTATCAATTAATTTAGCTCCGGCTTTTTCGTATTGTGCATTTGTGAATCCGGCGTTTAATCCGGCATCTTTTTCAATCTGCACTTCATAACCGGCTTTAATTAATTTTGAAGCAACATCTGGTATGCAAGCAACACGAAATTCGCCAGGAAGGGATTCTTTTGGAATGACTATTATCACAGATATGTCTCCTCTGAAATATTCAACAAAAATTGTAGTGAAAACTTAAAAGGATTTGATGAAAAAACAAAAAGAATATTGCCGGAAGTGTAAATTATTGTTCGAGTTTCTTCTAAAAACAAACAAAAATTAATGAAAGATTAACCCTGGGCTGGCTGTTCGTGAGTTAAACAATGCAACGTTCCAAGCCCCCATACTAAATCAACAGCATGAATGCCAGCAACTTTGCGATCAGTAAAAAGCTCACCAATAATTCCCAACGCATCTTTATCTTTAACATCATTAAAAGTGGGAACGAGAATGTAAGAGTTCGAGATATAAAAATTTGCATAACTGGCAGGTAGTCTTTGACCTTTAAATTCTATAGCTAATGGCATTGGTAAATCAACTACCTCTAATCTAGAACCATCATTTAACCTAACAGATTGAAGCCGTTCTTTATTTTCATTCAATATTTTGTAATTAGAATCTTTGGCATTTTTTTCCTGTACTAATACTACTTTATCCTTACTTACAAACCTGCATAGATCGTCAACATGACCATGTGTATCGTCACCAGCAATTCCTTTATTTAGCCAGATAACTTGTTCAATTCCTAAATACTTATCGAACACTTTTTCATAATCTTCCTTTGTAAAATCACTATTTCGAACTTGTACATGAGGATCGAGCAGGCATTCCTCAGTAGTTAATAATGTACCATTGCCATTTGAGTCAATTGAACCGCCTTCTAAAACTACGTGTATGTTTTTATGAATGGGTTTAATCAATTTCAGATTCATCTTCTTAGAAACATAATCCGGAAGTCGAGCATCTTTTTTGTAATTATCATACTTTGCCCATGCATTGAAATTAAAATGAATCAGTACAATTTCATTTTTATATGATTTTACAAAAACAGGACCCGAATCTCTCGTCCAACCGCGATCAGTTTTAAGAGTAAAAAATTCAACATGAGATAAATCAACATTCGAATCCCTTAAAGCTCCGATTGCTTTTTTCTTGTGATTCTCAGATTCAACAACAATTCTGACTTTCTCACCTTCGGAAATTTTTTTAACTATTTCACAGTAAACCCAAATGATAGGCGTAAATTTGCCTGGCCAATCTTCTTTATTATGAGGCCAGCCAATCCAGGTTGCTTCATGTTTTTCCCATTCTGCAGGAAGCCGTAGATGTTGTAATTTGTCCATAAAACCAAAATCAATTACACACGGATGACAGAGATTAAAATTAGTGGAAATCTGCTTAATCAGTGTAATCAGCGTTCTATTGACTTCTTCCTTTCTTAAAGTTTTTAATCTAAAAATCGTTTTGTTATTCCATCGTACGAATCAATTCGTCTATCACGTAGAAATGGCCAGTTGCGACGGATGTACTCAATTCTGTTTAAGTCAACTTCAGCAATCAAAATTTCTTCCTTGTTTGTTGATGCTTGCGCAATGATAACTCCTTGTGGGTCTGCAATAAAAGAAGAACCCCAAAATTCAATTCCGGGAGAGTTGTTATCCGTTTTTTCTAAACCAATTCTGTTTACAGCAGCCAAATAAACTCCATTAGCAATTGCATGCCCTCGCTGAACAGTTTGCCAAGCTTCAAACTGCTGTTTACCGTGTTCCTTTTTTTCATACGGATGCCAGCCAATTGCAGTTGGATAAAAAATTACTGCAGGACCTTGAAGTGCAGTCAACCTCGCCGATTCAGGATACCATTGATCCCAGCAAATTAAGGTTGAAATCTTTCCAAATTTTGTATTGAATGACTTATACCCTAAATCTCCGGGAGTGAAGTAAAACTTTTCGTAGTATGATGGATCATCGGGAATATGCATCTTGCGATAAATTCCCTCGATATTTCCGTTATCATTTATGATTGCAGCGGTGTTATGATAAATCCCCGGTACTCGTTTTTCAAATAATGATACGACAACTACAACTCCAAGCTTTTTACAAACTTTAGAGATTGCGATTGTTGATGGACCAGGAATTGTCTCAGCAAGATTAAAGTTTTCAATATCTTCTTTTTGACAAAAATATTGTGAACGGAATAGCTCAGGAAGACAAATAACATTCGCACCTTTTTCTGCGGCTTTTTCAATCCAGAAGATTGCCTTTTTTATATTCTCATCAGTTTTTTTTCCTAAACCGATTTGAATTAATCCAATTTTAAACTTAGTGGGCAGTGTTGTTTTTGCTTTGCTCATTTTTAACCCAATTCGATTTAATTTATATCATAAAATTAATATTCAAAATACCTTGTATTTCGCCGTGTAACTTCGTGAAAGAATTGAGATTATTTCACGAAGAAACGCGAAGTAATTAAACAGAGATACACGAAGCATTAGACTATTCTTCATTTTGCCTGAGATTTTTCTCCTCAACCAGCTTACCATCTTCAGAAAATTCCTTACTTAGCACCAACTTCCCACCTTCATAAGTTTCAATAAACCAGAGAGATGAATCGCTTTTGTAAATTTTTGTTTCACCATTAAGGATATTTTTTTTGTAATTCTGCTCCGTCCACAAGTTTCCATTCTCATAAAAAGATTTTGTTATGCCTTCTCTAAAACCAAATTTGAAATTACTCTCGATTTTAGGTTTTCCGTTTTCGTAGTGTTCACGGCTAACGCCATCTTGCTTTCCGTAAATATAATTCTTCACAGACATCAAGTTATTATTCTCGTAAAATTCCTTCGATTCACCATGGAGATTTCCGCCTTCATAATCATAAGTGCCTTTAAGTCTTCCACTTTCAAAATACCAATTTGTAATTCCGTTTTGCAAGTTACGCTCATAATTTGCTTCGGCTTTAACTACGCCATTTTTATAATAATCCTTTGCAACACCGGTTTTTTCACCATTAATAAAAAAATATTCTGATTTAAGTTCACCTGATTCATGATAAGCTTTATACGAATTAACTATCAGTCCATTTTTATATTCCCCGACCTCCTGCAAAACACCATTACCATGAAAAGTTCTAAACTCGCCGTTAAATTTATTATCAGCATAGTTTACTATTTCCCTCAATATTCCGCTCTCATAAAATGATGAAGACAAACCATTTTTTTTTCCATCTCTATAATTTATTATTTCCTTCAGAATTCCGGTTTCGTAATAATATTTTGATTCACCATTTAATTTGCTGTTACTAAAACTTTCAGTTTGCTTAAGTTTTCCATCTGAATAGTAGGAATTTTTAATTCCATCCTGTGCAAATGTGAGTAAAGAGAAGCAAGAAATAATTATCAACCTTATAAACAAAATAATGAAACGGTTTCCTGCGATTTCAACTGATCTGCATGAAAGCGATGCAGGCGTGAGAAATCTTCTGAATATTTTAGATTTATCTCTCGATTGAAATCGGTATCGAATTGAAGAATACTCTTTAAGATTTTGAAATTTATTCATTTTAATAACTCCTGCTGGATATTAAATTTCCATTTGTGTCATAATCTCTTGATCTTTGAAGAACACCCGATGAATAGTATTCCTCTTTAACCAGCTTATTAAGTTGACTAAATATTTTCACCCATCCTTCCAACAAATCATTTAGATAATACTCATCACGGAATAAAGAGCCATCTGTGTGATACATTTTCCGTGTACCTAATAACTTTCCGTCAAACAAATTTTCTTCTGATTTGAGTACACCATTTTCGTGATACGTTTTCCTTTCTCCATTAAGTACATCATCTCTATAATTAGAAACAGACTCTAAAATTCCGCTTGGATAATATTCTAGTACAATTCCATTTTTTACATTATTATCATAAAAATATTCGGCTTTCAATGCGCCATTCTCAAAATACTCTTTAGTTATCCCCTTTTGAACACCCTTAATAAAATCTAATTCAAATTGTAAGATTCCGTTTTCAAAGTATTTATAAGATTTTCCATCAAGAGTATCGTTCACAAAATTCCAAACTTCCTTTAAGAAACCGCTGTCGTAGTAAGTTTTCATCTCATTATCTTTTTTTCCATTCCGCAAGAAGATTTCTTCTTTCAGCGTACCATTCTCAAAATAATTTTTTATTGTTTTTTCTTCCTCCTCAAATTTGCCTTTATAATCATACTTTAATCGGTTGACTATTTCTCCATTCTTGTAAGAATCTTTCACTCGCAAATTTCCGGCAGCATCATAAAGACGCACTTCACCTTCAATCTTATCATTAACAAAATTTGCTTCGAGAGCTATCATACTATTTTCATGATAGACAACAGTTTTTCCTCGTAAAATTCCGTCAACAAAATATCTCGATACCTCCGGCTTACCAGATTTATAAAATGTCGTTGACCTGCCTTGCAGCATCCCATCAATATAATTCCACTCGCCCTGAAGTTCACCGGTTTTGTAGTATGTTTTAGTGATACCATCAAGTTTACCGTTAACATAAAGCTGTTCAGACCAAAGCTCTCCTGTTTCATAATACCATTTGGAAATTCCCTCTTTGATACCATTGTGGTAATTCCATTCGATACTTACAAGTCCATCTTGAAAATACCATGTAGAAATGCCATCCTCATTACCAAAATAGAAACGCCATTTTTTCCAAATCTTTCCGTTCGGATAGAACTCAAGATAATCACCGTGAAGTTGTCCATTCCAATAATCTCCTTGAGTTTTAACTACGCCGTTTGGATAATAAGTCCGCTTAACATCATCATTAATCGAATCTTGCGAAAAGGTTTGTAAATTAAAAAAGGCAAATACCAATAAAAAAAGAATTGTAATTTTCAATGTGGCTTTATGATAATTATTTCAATACAATGATTAAAAACAACGTAAACTTAAGATTTATTGGTGATAAGAAAAATAAAATTCAAATGACCGAAACACCCTTTTAGTTTTTCATTGTGTCTCTAAAAAGTCTCTGTCAAAATCTGAAAATTCATTTTTCACCCGAAATGACGCTTCTTCTCAATAAATTCCCAAAAGAAAACAATAATTTTTTACCACGAGTTGTCTTTTATTCATTTAATAACCAGATAAAATTGACTCTTTCAATGACATTTCCAATATTGTAGTCAAGATTATGACAAAATTGTAGTGATGTTTTCCGAGCAACAGATTTTTCCGAGTATTAATAGTATATTATTCAATTAGTTAATCTTGGTTGTTCATTGATTGATTAAAAATAGTCCAACTATCTTTTAACTATTTCTATAGATCGGGGCAGATACGATAGAATTAGATCAAAAATATCTCGAATTTATCGAGAACTTAAGTGAAGGCATTTGGATAATTGATGCTGATGCCAACACTTCTTTTGTAAGCTCTCGCATGGCTGAAATGCTCGGCTACACTCCAGACGAGATGATTGGGCGACATCTGTTTAGTTTTATGGATGATTCAGCAATCGAGATTGCCAAAAATAACCTTCAACGAAGAAAACAAGGATTTCGAGAGAGTTTAGAGTTTGAATATATCCACAAAAATGGAAAAAAAGTTCTAACCTCGCTGAATAGCTATCCATTATTTTCAAATGATGGCAAATACAATGGCGCTCTCGGCGCTTTTTTTGACATCACTGAACAAAAAAACTTGCAAGAAACTTCCCGACAGCTTGAGTTAAAATTTAAATCCATCTTTGATTCTGCTTCAATTGGTTTAGCCATACTCAACAAAGACTTGAAAGTTTTAAAGGCAAATAAGAGACTTTGCGAAATATCGGAATATCCAAAAGACGAACTTCATCAAAAAAATATCTTATCAATCCTTGACCCAGAACTTAAAGAGGAAATAACAAAAAATATTGCCGATCTTCTTTGTGGATCATCAAATGCTTTTAATTCTGAATATAAATTTTTTAAAAAAAATGGATTCGTTGGTACAGCCATAATTAATTTTTTTGTTTTCACGGAAGGTCAAAACGGTGAACAAAAAATTGTTTTTTCTCTCCGAGACATCTCCGGCAGAAAAAATCTTGAATATGAACTTTTTAATAAAGAGGCATTATTTAAAGGGGTACTCGAGTATTCCACTGCAGCAATAACAATCTGGGATAGTGAACTTAAAAATCTTTATGCAAATCCGGCAGCATTCGAGATATTTGGACGGGATAGGAATACAATACCGCAAAAAAGATTGATGAGAGAAGGGGCCCCTAATTTTCCGCACATTTTTGAAAAATGGGAAAAAAGAGTCCTGGATTGTTTTTCTTGGGGAAAGTCAAGCACATATTCAGATGTAGATGATTTTGCAGGTAAAACTATAATCAGCGAATCCCACACAAATCCCATTCGAGATAAGAGCGGGAAAGTTTTTGCCGTTGCAATCATATTTAGAAATGTTACCGAGCGTAAAAAAATCGAGCAGAATTTGATTGCTAATGAAAAGCTTATAATGCTAGGAAAAATGGCAGCTCATTTGTCACATGAAATCAGATCACCTTTGGCTTCCATCAGAATGAATTTGGATTTTTTAATTCAAAATTTATCTGCGGATGAAAAGCAGAAAAAATCTTTTGATCTTATAAATGGGGAAATTCTCCGCTTAAATAATCTCCTAAAAGAAATTTTAAGCTTCTCAGGCGAATTTTCCATAAAAAAGACTAGTTTTGATATTAAAGAAACAATTGAAAAAATTGAATTTCTGATTAGACCAAATCTTAAAGCAAAAAAAATAATTTTTGTTAATAATGTTGATAGTCAGATTATCAATGGAGACGCTGATAAAATTGAAGGTGTAATAATTGATTTAATAGAAAATTCAATTGAAGCTATAACCAGTAAAGGAACTATCGAAATTTATTCATACCATAAATCATCCGAAGATATTTATGAACTTTTTATTAAGGACACTGGCTGCGGGGTTGAAAACAGCTCTAAACTGTTTGATCCATTTTATACAACTAAAAAAGGAGGCACAGGATTAGGATTGCCAATAGCAAAAAATATTATTGAAAAGCACGGAGGATCAATTAATTTAGTATTGAGTAAACCTGGAGAAACTATCTTTCAAATTAAATTGCCAATAAATGAAAAAATCAATCTTTAAAGTATTAGCAATTGACGACGAAGAGACTTTTCGCGAAACCATCAAGCTTTGTCTTGAAGATGACAACTTTAAAGTGATTACTGCTTCCAGCGGTGAAGAAGGAATCTGTTTATATGAGAAGGAACATCCCGACATTGTAATCACCGATTTAAAAATGCCAACCATGAACGGCTTTGATGTGATATCTAAAATCAAATCAATTAACAGAAATGTGCCCATAATTTTGCTCTCTGCTTTTGACGATGTCAAATACACGATTGAAGCAATGCAGCTTGGAGCTTTAGATTCATTTACCAAACCGATCCAAGTAGATGAGTTCAAAAAACTGATTATCCATGCTTTGACGAAAAATTCAACTTCTGATAATAGGGAGGTTGATATTACACTTACAGGTTGTGAATCATCGCATGAGAACGCTGTGATTGGTAAGACACCCATTATGAGAGAACTCATTAAACAAATAGGATCGGTTTCAATAAACAGAACAAATATTTTAATTGAAGGAGAAAATGGAACTGGGAAAGAAATTGTTGCCCGTACCATTCATTTTTCCGGAATTACAAAACATCACCCGTTTATAGGAGTTAACTGCACTGCTCTGTCTTCTACACTGCTGGAGAGTGAATTGTTTGGACATGAGAAAGGTTCTTTTACCGGTGCGGTTAGACAGGCAAAAGGTAAATTTGAACTTGCTGGCGAGGGAACATTATTCCTGGATGAAATTTCTGAGATGCCGTTGGACATGCAAGTAAAATTTCTTAGGGTTTTACAGGAAAGGGAGTTTGAAAGAGTTGGTGGTGAAGAAAGTATTCCTGTTAGAGCACGCATTATAGCTGCAACTAATCGTCATCTATACAAACTTGTCGCTGAAAAGAAATTTAGAGAAGACTTATTTCACCGATTAAATGTTATTCACTTATACGTTCCACCCTTAAGAAAAAGAAAAGAGGACATTCCTGCATTAATAGTTAATCTGCTTGGGAAAATTAATCGGGAGTTAAATAAACACGTAATTAAAATTCCTTATGAAACTATGGAATTGCTTAAGGAAAATGAGTGGAAAGGAAATGTAAGGGAATTAGAAAACACTCTCAGACGTGCAGTAGTTATGGCTAAAGGGGACACTATAGAAAAAGAACATGTTCAATTAAATAGCCATTTAGGTGAAGAATCATTTGAAACCAAGATGGTGACTTTATCCGAAGCTGAAAAAAAACACATTGAATATGTTCTGAAGCATGTAAACTGGAATAAACACAAAGCATGTGAAATTTTGGATATAACGAAACCAACCCTATTAAAAAAAATTAAAGAGTATAATCTTCACCCAACAGATAATGCATAGCATCTTTCTTCCTTAATATTCTTTCCAAAATTATTGCACGTCCGAAATGACAAATGGCGCTTCAATGTCATGTTTCAGAATGCCATAACTTTTAATGGGAGTGTAAATAATTTTGTGTAAATGGTTAAAGTAAACAATTAGCTAAGTGC
>CAZTJF010000029.1:0-36283 GCA_964613805.1 uncultured Ignavibacteriaceae bacterium
AGTTTTATAAACTTGATGAACTTTGTGCTTTAAAAACTTTATGAACTTAATCGCCTTTCTAAACTAACACGTTGTAATCTGTAGTTGGCAAAATGTTCTAAGGAGTATCAAGATTTAAGATCAAAATTGTCTCTGTACCGGTTGGTGTGACATTATACTTCAAATCATCCATGTAGAAACGCATTAGGTAAACACCGCGTCCGGAGTCTTTCAATAAATTATCCGGTTCGGTAGGATCGGGGATTCTTGCGGGATCAAATCCAACTCCTTCATCTTTTACTGTGATGATGAGCTTACCATTTTCAATCCTGGCATCAATTTTCACTAACTTATTCGGGTCGCATTTGTTGGCGTGAATTATTGCATTGGTTGTTGCTTCTGTAACAGATAACATTAATCCGTTCATCTTTTCTTCATCAATGCCGATATCCTTTGCAAAATAATTTACAAACTCTTCGACAGTTATAAGATTATTTGGATTACTTTCTATCTCTATACTGTATGTTTCTTCTTGCAATATACTTCCATTTATTAGAAGTGAAAATAATAAATTTTATTGAAGCTAAAAACTCCACGTCATTTCAACGTTTAAGTTGGTTTGCTCTTTTTTTGAGTTATTACTTAAAGTGATAAACTCATACCAGCCGTACACTTTTAAGAATAAATTTTCACTTCCCGAAATCAGTATTTCAGCTATCGGTCCAATGCTCCTGAATTCTGAATCTAAAAACTTATTATTCAATTTGTAACCATATGTTGATAAAGAAAAAAATCTAACCCCAACTGAATACAAAATTAAACTGTAATTAACAGATATTTTTGGTTCACAAAATATTTCTTGCAAGTAACGTGTGGGACGCGAACTGAATTCATTCCATTTCAAATCGCCTTGCTCAGACAGTTTAAGGTATCCGAATAATGAAAACTTAAATTTTTTTGTGAATGAATAATTGGTCGAATCCAGCGCTGTGAATTGTCTAAATGAGTAGCTTTTGATATTTGGATTCAAGTCTTGGAAATCATACACAGTATAATTAGCTGAAACTTCAAAACTGTTCATTGAACTTAACTTGCTTCCTTTATATGTGCCGCCAGCGGCAAGCTTTAAAATCCTGTTAATATTGTTGTTAGAACTTTTTTGTGAAAAGATGTAAACAGTTTGATTGTAAGTTCCTTCGGTGTTAATAAAACCTTCAAAGAACGGTGTGAATCTCCTTGTATATCTTAATCTGGCAATTGAAAGCAGTTCATCACGATCATCAAAATTTTCGCTGCTTGGGGTGTCATATCTCAACTTATTATGAAATAAGCTGAACGAAATCATATCTGATTGAGATAAAACCAGATTTCCGAGGAATGATAATGAAGCGCGAATCGAATTATTGTTTTTTCTTCCTTCAAGCCGCATACGATTTTGAAAAATATCTTCTGAAACAGATGGAATTCGTTTGGCTAAATTTTTCTCATCTCGTTCCGAGTAAATTATGCGAACCAAACCGTTAAATGTTTTTGAATCGTAGGCAAGCAATGTTTCAAAGTCTAATTTTAACTCATTGATTTCCGAATCAAAAATTGAAGTTGAAATATTCTGCAGCGATTTGTATCGTGTATCTCTTTCAATATATCTCCAATTCACTGCACCTAAAACATCCATTGAGAAAAGATTGAATAAATTATCATACTTCAAGCGATCTTGAATTGAATAGCTGGTTTCAATTCTGCTTTGGATATTGTTGGTAATATCAAACTCTTGTGAAGTTATTGAATCTGCTTCGAAATAAAAATCTTTCCTGTTTTGTGAATAGACTGCATTTACAAAATTCGAAACTTCCTCTGTGAATTCGCTGTTCAGCAGCAAGCTGTAATGCCGTATTGTGTTTTTTCTCGGTGAAATATCCTCATTTCGAAATTTTAAATCTGATGAAATTATTAAATCAGATAAGAGAAGTTTGTTTAACAATGCTTCTGTGCCATAAACTAATCCATTGTCATCATTTAGAACTTGTCTGTTGTTTATGTAACCCGCAAAAGGTGCAATGTGAAAATTCAGCTCGGGTTCAATTCTTGAAAAAAGAAATAACTGATTTGTAGATGCCTGGTTAATTTCAATTCTCCTATTGTCAGAAAAGATATTACTGTTAAATCCCAAGCCCAGGGATATGCCATTACATAACTGATATTTATTCTGTACGGCTAATGATTGTTCATCACGAATACTTTTTTCGGTAGATCGTACAAGTGTGGAATTAAAATTTTCTTGAACTCTAATATCAAAATCCTTCCAGGTTTTAGTTAGATCAAATCTGGTATTGAGATTGTACGTACTTAATTGTTTATAAAATCGTGTGGATATGAAGCTTGGCAAGTCTACAGGTCCAATCAAATCAAGACTATCAGTTGATTGTGAAAATGTAAAATTGGTCACTGCAATTACAAACAATAAAATTATTTGTGATATTAGGAAACATTTGGTAAGCCTGTCAGTGTGGTTTAAAAGACTTTGCTCATGAAAGTACCTAATAAATGCTTTGTGAAACTTAGTGTCTTTGTGACTTTGTTGCTGATGACCTAACTTCGATTGGTATGCTAAGTTTTTCTTTACCGCAAAGACGCGAAGACGCAAAGAAATGAAAAGAGAAAAAACAAATTTTATGAATCTGGCGACTACAGTTTCTTCACTAGTAATTAAAATCTTATTCAATATTATTTTTGAAACGCGGTTCAGGGCTTTACCTTGAATTTATAAACTGGGGAAATGCTGTTCGGTTCCGAATTATTATTTGAATAAGTTATCACTCTCCAATAGTAGTAAACATATGGATAAAGGTATGGAGGATTGAATTTCACTTCAACAGTATCATTAATGGCTGATGATGAGAAACTTGTAGACCAGAACTCACCAAAAAATTCATTTGTTTGCACTAATATTCGATAAATAGCAGGAACTTTAACAGCTTTAATCATAAAATTATTGAAATAATTTACAAGCGAGTCGTTCGATGGAAAAATTTGATCTGCCATGTCATACACTTGATCATTGACCAGACTGCTCGTTTCACTCATCAATCCACCTCTATCTACCGCACGAATTTTATAATAGTAATCCTTATATAACTGGATGTTATTAGTATCGTTGAATTGAATGACATTTGTGAATCCAATTTGATTAGTGCTGTCAGCATTGAAAGATGAATTTAAATTCCGGTAAATATTATAACCGACCACATCACTCTCAGTGCTGGGTTCCCAATCTAAATACACAGAAATCTTTCCTTCCCAATTTCTCGCATTGATAGAAATGTATCTTGGTGTTTTAGGATTGTAGCGATTAATCGGAATTGCAGAGACTTCTATTGATCGTTCACTTTCTTGTTCCCAAATATCAACAGCAGAAATTTTATAAAAGTATTTTTCATCATAGCTTAATGAATCATCAAACCAGTAACTATTTTTTGTGAAAGATAAGAATAAGTAGTCAGTTTTGTTCGTCTTGCGGTAAACATTATAACCTTTCAAATCGGCTTCAAAGTTGGAATTCCACTCCACCAAAATTTCTCCGTCCGATGCATAATAAATCCTTACGCCTGTCGGAACTGCTGGAGGAATGCCATCATCATTTTGATTAGCATCAGTTAGCCGCTCGCAGCCAAAATGTATTACAACAGAGGTTAGGATCATAAAATAGAAGAGAATAGTCCAGTTATAGAACTTCAAATCAATCATTAAATCTCGTGTGTAAGTAATTTTCACTTGTATAAGGTAATAATTTTTTTTTCGTCCCAATGATATTTATTGTCCAAACAAAAATCAGCAATAAATATGGAATACGAAAGGATTTTAAATTGACAATCAATCATTTTTTGGATAAGTTTTGCCATCAAAAAACAACCTTCAGTTAAATGTTAGAACACTATTTACCGGTTTTAATTGTTTTAGGAATTGCCACGATTTTTGCAGTTGCGACAGTTCTTTCTTCGACAATCTTTGGACCTCAAAGACCAACAAATGAAAAACTTTCCACCTACGAAAGTGGGATGAAACCCGTCGGCACAACTAAAGAACGAGTATCCATAAAATATTATCTTGTTGCAATGCTGTTCATAATTTTTGATATAGAAGTAATTTTTGTTTATCCATGGGCTGTACAATTTAAAAAATTATTTAATGAGTTTGGAATTTCTGTCTTCGTATCAATGTTAGTTTTTCTAGTGATATTTGAAATAGGTTATCTCTACGTTTACAAAAAAGGCGGATTTAGATGGGATTAGAAGCAAAATTAACTCAGGATGGATTTTTTACAACCAAATTGGATGCACTGCTTGCATGGTCACGAAAAAGTTCTGTATGGCCAATGCCTATGGGAATATCGTGCTGTGCCATCGAAATGATGGCTGTTGGTGGTCCCAAGTATGATATTGCACGCTTTGGTTCTGAGGTGATGAGATTTACTCCCAGGCAATGTGATCTGATGATTGTAGCTGGAACTGTAACTTACAAAATGTCTCATGTTGTTAGAAAAATTTATGATCAGATGCCCGATCCAAAATGGGTAATTGCTATGGGTGCATGTACATCATCCGGCGGAATGTACAGGTCATATTCAGTTGTGCAGGGGATTGATCAATTTCTACCTGTTGATATTTATTTAGCTGGATGTCCTCCGCGTCCTGATAATCTTCTTAATGCATTGATCCAAATACAAGAAAAAATTGGAAGAACAAAAGGAAGAGAGTTTCCAAACATACCTCTGCCGGAACTTAACGTAATTCAAAATAACTAAAATTCATTTTGTGAAAGAAATAATTCAAAATCGTCTTACAGCTGAACTGCCTAATGTTCTATTAGAATTTTCTGAATATAAAAATGAGCTAACTCTTCAAGTTCAAAAAAAAGATATTGTAGAAGTCTGTAAAATTTTAAAGAATGACAGCGAATTAAAATTCATTCAGTGCGCAGATGTAACTGCCATTGACTGGTCAAGACGAAAAGATAGATTTACTGTTGTCTATCATCTTTTTTCACTTAAGAATAAATTTAGATTGGTGGTTAAAGCAGATGTTGATGAGTCGGATTGTAATATAGATTCTGTTTCACCTGTATGGAGAGCCGCAAATTGGCATGAGCGCGAAGCGTATGATATGTACGGTATTCATTTTAACAATCATCCGGATCTGAGAAGAATTTATATGCCAGAAGAATTTGAACATCATCCGCTCAGAAAAGATTTCCCGGTTCTCGGAATTCCAGGTTCATTATCGTTACCGAAGAAATAAGATTTTATGGAAATATTAAATAGAGACGAAGTTCATCCCAAAATTATAGAAGCTCTGCTTAAGTCAGATACAGGGATTTCTATTGATGATGCACTTGAGAATGAAATGATTCTGAATATGGGTCCACAGCATCCTGCCACACATGGTGTTTTACGGCTTGTGCTTCGGCTTGATGGCGAAAAGGTTATTGCATGTGTTCCTGAAGTCGGATATCTGCATCGCGGTTATGAGAAAATGGCTGAGAACATGTCTTACTACGAATTCATTCCTCATACTGACCGATTAGATTACTTAGCTCCTTTATGTAATAATGTTGCTTGGGTTTTGGCTGTTGAAAAATTAGCAGGGATTGAAGCACCACCAAGAGCACAATACATCCGAATGCTCGTTTCAGAACTATCAAGAATTGCTTCTCATCTTGTTGCTGTAGGTTCCTTGGCAATGGACGTTGGTGCTTTGACAGTATTTTTATGGACTATACGAGAACGGGAAAAAATTCTTGATATTTGGGATATCATCTGCGGTGCACGATTTACAAATAGTTATACTCGAATCGGCGGTGTTGCAAACGATATGCAGCCCGAAGCAAAAGCAAAAGCTGAATGGTTCATAAAACAATTTGAAGAAAATCTTGTAGAATGCGAGAAGCTGTTAAATTCTAACCGAATTTTTATTGATAGATTAGAGGGAGTAGGAGTTATATCCGGTGGAGATGCTTTAGATTTAGGTTTAACCGGTCCAAGTTTGCGCGGCAGCGGTATTGATTATGATCTAAGGCGTTATCAACCCTACATGTTTTATGATCAAATGGATTTTAAAGTTCCAACTTATACTGAAGGTGACTGCTTAGCGCGTTATTTTCTTAGAATTGACGAAATGAGAGAGAGTGCTAAAATTGTTAAGCAAATTTTGGATAAGATTCCTCAAGGTGAAATTCAATTAAATCAACCCAAAAAAGTACTGCCGAAGAAGCTAGAAGTTTATTCTAAAATGGAAGAGCTTATTCACGATTTTATGATTGTGAATTTTGGAATAAATCCTCCTGTTGGTGAAATTTACCATGCTGTTGAGAATCCCAAAGGTGAACTTGGATTTTATTTTGTGAGCAAGGGCGAAGGTCACCCGTGGAAATGTAAAATCAGATCACCCTCGTTTAATAATATTCAAGCTATTCCTCATTTAGTCAGAGGTTACATGGTATCAGATGTTGTTGCAATCATTGGAAGTATTGATCCGGTGATGGGTGAAGCTGATAAATGACAGAGTTCAAGTTCATGTTTAGGTTCAAGATTAAGTGTTGGATTTTGACAAGTTATTATTGATGGAAAAAAGATTTAGCCATGAAAAATTATTGGTTTATGATCGCTCTTTAGAATTTGTTGAGTTATCTCATGAAATTTTATCTAAACAAAATGATAAGAGTAATGTTTTTGATCAATTGGATAGGGCATCAACCTCAATAGCATTGAATATTGCTGAAGGTACTGGGAAATATACGAATAAAGATAAATGCCGGTATTATGATATTGCTCGTGGTTCAGCGGTTTAAAGTGCTGCGTGTTTGGATGTTTTATTAAAGAGAAATAAAATAACAGTTGATGTAAATATCAAAGGGAAAGAGATTTTATTTGGAATAGTTTCGATGTTAGTTGGATTAATAAGGAGTAGTTCTGATAGATTGTATGAATCTGATTCAAATTATGGTGTCTAATTAAAGAGATGACTTTAAATTAATCATGTACTTAAACTTGAACTTAAACTTGAACAAATACTACACCTATGGAATTTAAGTTTACCCCAGATAATTTAGAAAAAGTTAATAATGCCATTAAAAGGTATCCCGAAAAACAAGCTGCAGTGATGCCCGCACTTTGGATTGCTCAGGAACAAAATGGCTGGATATCAAATGAAGTAATGAAAGAGGTAGCTTCTGTTTTAGATATGAATCCCGAAGATGTTTTAGGTGTTGTTACTTTTTATACGATGTATCATAAAAAACCAATGGGGAAGTATCATCTTCAAGTTTGCACAAACGTTTCATGTATGCTCCGTGGCGCTTATGACATTTACGAGAATGTTAAGAAAAATATTGGAATTGATAATATGCAAGTTACACCCGATCAAAAATTTTCTCTCGAAGAAGTTGAATGTATGGGTTCTTGCGGCACAGCACCAATGATTGCAATCAATGAAGACTACTTTGAAAATGTATCTGCAGAGAAAGTAGAGGAAATATTAAAAAGCCTCTCCAAAGGAGAGGGAGTTTAAATCAGTTGCTATTAAATCGCTTTTTTATTTTAATGGTTAGTACAGGTAATATGGTTTATATAACTAAAGTCCCCCTATGGGGGATTTAGGGGGCTTTATGGAAAAAATTGTCCTTCCCGAAATAAAAGACCTACACTTAATTGATGTTTATTTAACGAATGGCGGTTACTCTGCTGTTACGAAGGCATTCAGCCAATCACCTGATGACATTATTGATCAAGTAAAGAAATCGGGTTTACGAGGAAGAGGCGGTGCTGCGTTCTCGACTGGATTAAAGTGGAGTTTTATGCCCAAGTCAACACCCAAACCAAAATATTTGTGTGTGAATGGTGATGAAAGTGAACCAGGTTCATTTAAGGACAGACAAATATTTGAATTCAATCCTCACCAGCTAATTGAAGGCATTCTTATTACGTCTTATGCAATTGGAGCAAAGACTGCTTACATTTACATTCGTGGTGAATACCATAAATGGATTGATCTGATGGAGAAAGCTTTATCGGATGCATATCAAAATGGATTTGTGGGCAAGCAGATGAAAGAAAAGTTTGGTTCAGAATTTTATTGTGATATTTATATCCATAAAGGTGCTGGTGCTTACATCTGCGGTGAGGAATCATCTTTAATGAATTCTATTGAAGGCAAACGAGGATATCCAAGAGTCAAACCACCATTTCCAGCACAATATGGATTGTGGGGTTGTCCTACTACAGTAAACAATGTAGAAACTATTGCTAACGTTCCTCCAATTATTTCAAAAGGTTGGGAATGGTTTGCTAAAATAGGTGAACCAAAACATCCGGGAACAATTTTATATGGCATAAGCGGTCATGTTAATAAACCTGGTGTTTATGAATTGCCATCCGGAACACTTCTTACAGATTTAATTTTTAATTACGCTGGCGGCATTCCACGAAATAAAAAAGTTTTATGTGTGATTCCCGGCGGAAGTTCCATGCCCCCACTCAGAGGAGATCAGATTGAGGGCGTTAAGATGGATGCCGAATCACTTAAAGCTGCGGGATCGGCAATTGGTACGGGCGGAGTTATGGTTATGGATGAGGATACTGATCTTGTAAAAGTGCTTGCACGAATAGCGAAATTCTATTATCATGAAAGTTGCGGGCAATGCACTCCTTGCAGAGAGGGAACCGGTTGGATGCTTAAAATATTAAATCGAATTTTAAAAGGGGAAGGTTCAACAAAAGATCTCGATCTTCTTATTTCCGTTGCAAATAATATTGAAGGAAACACAATTTGTGCATTAGGCGATGCGGCTGCATGGCCAGTTAAGTTTATGATTGAAAGATTTAGAGATTATTTTGAAGAAAGAGTAAAAAAGGAAATAAAATTACCGGTCGCTAATAAAGTCCATTCAATGCGAATTACAGAATATCCACTCTCGGAAATTAAGCATTAAACTGTTACAAAGAACGAACAAACTTCGGAAGTAGATATGCCAGATTTACATTAAGCAGAATGGCTCGGCAAATCTGGCATATCTAAAAAAAATTACTGTCTTTGTCCCAATTCACGATCGAGCATAAATAATCCGCTCTTATTGTCGCCAATCATTTTCATTTTTTCTACAATATTCACTGCATTAGCTTCTTCTTCGACTTGTTCGCTGACAAACCACTGGAAGAAATTTATTGTTGCATGGTCTTTTTCTTGAATTGCAAGGTTAACAATATTATTTATACATGATGAGATATGTCGTTCATGCTTCAAAGTTTCCTGGAATACATCTAAAGGAGATTTCCAAACAGCTTTAGGAGCATCAATTTTTGTGAGTGTAACTTTCCCATCTCTTTGAAGAATGTAGTCGTAGATTTTCATTCCGTGACCATATTCCTCTTGTGATTGCATTCGCATCCAATTTGCAAATCCATTTAAGTTAAGTGAACTAAAAAAATTGGACATTGACAAGTACAGATAAGACGAATATAATTCTTCATTTACTTGTTTATTAAGAATTTCTGCTATTTTTTCTTTTATCATTTTATACCTCAATTGTTTATGAATATTTACTACTCGAATCTAATTAATAAAAGAAATGACTGCAAGAATAAATAACGAAAAATTTATATTCAGTACAATTAAACAAACAAGATTGATAAACAAAATGACCTCTAAATAGTACTGGCTAATCAAAATATGTTTAGTGATGATTTCTTCGACGAAAAACTCTTTTTTAACCGATAACTTACCTTTTTATTCGCTCAGTAATTAGATATATTTGCACTCGAAAAAAATATTATTTCTCCACTTTGAAGGTAAAATTGTGAACCTTAAAGCATTGAACTCGGAACAACGAAAAGCTGTAGAATATAATGAGGGTCCCTTAATGGTTGTTGCCGGTGCTGGGTCCGGTAAAACCAGAGTTCTTACTTATAAAATTGCACATCTAATTGACATAGGTTACCAACCAGAAAACATATTGGCTCTAACTTTTACTAATAAAGCAGCCAATGAAATGAAAGAAAGAATAAAGGAACTGATTGGTGCAAAATCCATTTCACTTTGGATGGGAACCTTCCACTCAATCTTTGCAAAAATTCTTAGAGTTGAATCAAAGCATTTAGGTTATCGTCCTAATTTTTCGATTTACGATACTGATGATACACACTCGTTGGTGCAGAATATCATGTCAAATTTGAATATTGATATCGAGTCAATCTCACCTAACAGTGTAAGGCATCGAATAAGTTATTGTAAGAATCATATGATTATGCCGAAAGAGTTTCGCAAAAAACATATTTCTTCGATGAATGATGAAAAGGTCGCCGAAATCTACGATGAATATCAGAACAGATTGTTTGAAAATAATTCGATGGATTTTGAAGATCTTCTACTTAAACCAATCGAACTTTTTAATAAGAATGAGAGAATACATCAAAAGTATAAAAAGAAATTTGATTATATCCTTGTTGATGAATTCCAGGACACAAATAAAGCTCAATATGAGCTTCTTAAACTCTTAGTTTCGAGAAATGGAAATTTATGTGTAGTCGGTGATGATGCTCAAAGCATTTATAGCTGGCGCGGAGCAAACTTTAAGAATATAACTGATTTTGAAATTGATTTCCCCAAACACAAAATATTTAAGCTGGAGCAAAATTACCGTTCAACTAAAACCATTTTACAAGCTGCTGATTCGGTCATTAGACATAATAAAGAACAAATTATTAAAACACTTTGGACTGAAAATAATGATGGTGAACTTTTAACTCTAATTCGATGTGCGGATGAAAAAGATGAGGCATTTCAGATAGCCAAACACATTAAAAAGGAAGTTACAAAGAAGAAACTTTCATTAAATGAATTTGCTGTTTTGTATAGAACTAATGCTCAGTCCCGAGCTATTGAAGATATTTTCCGAAAGGAAAGAATTCCTTACATAATATTGGGCGGAATTGAATTTTATAAACGTAAAGAAGTGAAAGATGTGGTTGCTTACCTTAGAGTCATTTCAAATCAAAATGATGAAGAGAGCTTATTGAGGATTATGAACTTTCCGCAAAGAGGAATTGGCAGCACAACTTTAAAAAGAATGATTACCTTCGCACGAAAACATGAGCTTAATTTATTTGAAACCATGGCGCGCATCTTTGAAGTAATAGATATTAAGGAAAGAATTCAAAAGAATGTAAAACAATTTCGTGTTCTATTAGATAAGTACATTGGGCTTAAGGATAAATTATCCGTTGGTGAACTTTCCCGAGCGCTCGTTGATGAATTAGGAATCCTTAGGATGTTTAAGGAAGAAAACACTCCTGAATCTATTGCGCGATGGGATAACATAAACGAGTTACTATCCTCACTGAGTGAATTTTCAAATCAGAATAATCAAGCTAAGCTTGAAGAATATTTAGAAGAGGTATCGCTTGCTTCCGATGTGGATAAATTTGATGAAAATAAAAATGCCGTTACTTTATTGACTGTTCACAGTGCTAAAGGTTTGGAATTTCCAATCGTATTCATTTCCGGGTGTGAGGAAGATATTTTTCCTCTTTCCAATAAGTTCAGTACTGACACACGGCTGGAAGAAGAAAGACGGCTTTTTTATGTTGCAATTACCCGCGCAAAACACAAAGTATTCCTCTCACATGCCCGTTCACGTTACAGATTTGGAGAGGTTGCGTATCAGAGCCGTTCGCGTTTTATTGATGAGGTTGATCCTCAAACTATAGCTGAAGTGAATGGCGGAATTGGGCGAAAAAATTTAAATCGAAAATCCAAAAAAGAAATGTACTATGAATATTTCCAAACAGTAGATTATGAAGATTTTAATCAGGACTTTAAAGGATTAAGACCAGGCAGCAGGGTGATGCATGAAAAATTTGGACTTGGCAAAGTAACTCAAGTTACGGGAAATGGCGACATGGTTAAAGCCACAGTAATTTTTGAGGGAAATAATTTGAAACAGCTTATGCTCAGGTTTGCAAAACTCAAAGTTCTTTAGCCCATACTCATAAGAAAAATGAAATACTTTTTCATCATATTTTTCGTCTATTCTTTACAAATAATTCCTCAAGAATTGAGGGCAACGTGGATTGCTCGTAATTCTCTAACTTCCAAAGAATCGCTCGCAAAGACAATGGATAGTCTCGCAAATAATAACTTTAACACTGTATATGTAAATGCCTGGAGCCGTGGTTATCCACTTTGGCAGAGCGAAGTATTTTATCAAGAGACGGGAATTAAAATTGATCCGGATTATGCTGATCGCGATATTCTCGCAGAAGCCGTCGCTGAGGGTCATCGGTTAGGGCTTCATGTTGAGGCATGGTTTGAATACGGATTCGTGGGTGGATGGACTGGTAATCAACCTCCAGGAGTTAAAGGTCCAATATTTCAAACTCATCCTAATTGGGTGGCGAAAAAGGTTAATGGAACAGAAATAGACGGCAGCAATTTTTATTGGATGATTCACACTCACAAAGATGTTCAAGATTTTCTAATTGCATTAGCAACTGAAGTTACTCGCAAATATGATCTTGATGGAATCGAATTAGATAGAATACGATATTCCAGTCTCGAATATGGCTATGATTCTTACACAGATAGTTTATATCGAAGTGAAAATAATGGAAATCCTCCGCCATTAAATTATCAAGATGCAAATTGGCTTCGATGGAGAGCGGATAAATTGAACGAATTTGTAAAAAGAATCCGTGATAGTATTAAAACTGTAAACCCGAACATGAATGTTTCCAATGCGCCAAGTTTGTATAGTTCAAATTCTTACACTTCTTATCAAAGTTATGCTCAAGATTGGGCGGCATGGGTAAATAATAATTTTTTGGATAATGTTCAGGTTCAATCATATGTAACTTCAGCAGCGTTTTTTGGAAGCATTTTAGATTACATTCCAACTTTAATCAATAATAAAAATAAAATATTTCCATGCTTTGCCGTAAAACCAGGGAGTTCAACTTTAACTAATTCGGAAGTGATCCAGTTTATAAACACCTCTCGAAGTAAAGGATATAAAGGAAATTCTATTTGGTATTATGGAGATTTGATCTCCTATTTCCCAAATTTAAAATCGAGTGTATTCACAACAAAAAATTATCCTCCGTTTTCAACTCCTGAGTGGAGAGAATTCTTTAAGATTGTTTTGATATCTGATAATTCAAATGCTGTTCGTTCAGGGAGTTGGACTAACAGCACGTTAATTGGATATAATGGTGCATCAATTTATGCAAATCCTGGTGCATATGCATCAATAGAATATTTTGTTGACGTTCCAGCAAATGGAATATATGAAGTTTACGCATTTATGGTTGTTGGTTCAAATAGAACTGACTCTGCCCAATATACCGTTTATGATTCGAGCGGAATCTCTTTCTTAAAATATGTGGATCAATCTGTTTCAAGTAATAAAAGATGGTTTAAGCTTGGTAATTATGCATTGAAGCAGGGGAGGCAATTAGTTGTCAGATTAACAAATAGTGGCTTGCAATCTGATATGGTAGTTAGTGCAGATGCGGTTATGATCTCTCTAAACAGGAATCTCTCTCCAAATGCAGCTACATCAATTGAAACCCATGAAAATGAGTTTCTACCAGAACAGAAAATCTTCAACTTAAAGAATTATCCGAATCCATTTAACGGTCAGACAACAATAAGTTTTACTTTAAGTAGTTTAGAACCATACAAAATTATAATTTACAATATTGTTGGAGAGAAAATTTGGGAGATTGAACAACATCCCGAATCACTTGGAGTAAATTATGTTGATTTAAATATGAACTCTTCACAATTTACTTCTGGTATATATTTAGTTAATTTAATTCAGTCAAATTTGAAAGAATCAGTGAAGATTATACTTTCAAAATAAAATTATGAATAAAGAAATTAGGAGAATATAGTATGTCCATTGCCCCTAAAAGATTAGCAATTTTAGTTGGTGGAGGTCCCGCACCTGGAGTTAATAGTGTTATTGGTGCTGCAACAATCAGAGCAGTATTAGAGGGTGTTGAAGTAATAGGAATTAAAGACGGCTTTAAATGGATAATGGAGGGTGATATATCTCATACCAAAGAGTTAACTATTCAAAATGTAAGTCGAATTCATTTTAGAGGCGGTTCTTTCATTGGAATTGCGAGGAATAATCCTACTAAAGACAAGCAGCATCTCCAAAACACCGTAACATCTCTTTTAAGATTAAATGTGGATAAATTAATTACCATCGGCGGTGATGATACAGCTTTTAGTGCATTAAAAGTTGAAGAAATGGCGTCCGGTAGAATTCATGTAGTTCATGTTCCCAAAACGATAGATAACGACCTTGATTTGCCTCATGGAATTCCGACTTTTGGATTTCAAACTGCTCGTCACATTGGTGTTGAAGTTGTAAAAAATCTTATGGTTGACGCACAGACAACATCTAGATGGTATTTCGTAGTTACGATGGGTAGAAAGGCAGGACACCTTGCCTTAGGTATTGGTAAAGCTGCCGGAGCAACACTTACACTTATCCCGGAGGAATTTCCATCCAAGATTATAAGTATAAATCACGTTGTTGATATACTTGTTGGTGCAATTATTAAAAGACTCAGTTATGGGATTAGTGACGGAGTTGCGATTATAGCTGAAGGTTTGGTTGAACAATTAGATCCTAAAGATCTTGAAATGCTTGTTAATATTGAAAGAGATGCACATGATAATATAAGATTGGCTGAAGTTAATTTTGGTGAAATTCTTAAATACAAAGTTCAAGAACGGCTCCAGGGTTTTGGATTAAAGTCCACTATAGTTGCAAAAAATATTGGATATGAACTTCGTTGTGCCGATCCAATTCCTTATGATATGGAGTACACACGGGATTTAGGTTTTGCCGCTACTCAGTTCATTTTAAATGGTGGAAACGCTGCTATGGTTTCAATTCAAAATGGATATTTCGTCCCTTTATTTTTTAATGAAATAATTGATCCAGCAACGAAAAAAACCAGAGTTCGGATGGTTGATCCATCATCTGAATCATTTTATATCGCTCGAAGGTATATGCTGCGGCTAAATCAAGCTGATTTTGAAGATCCACATGAACTTGCAAAGTATGCAGCAACTTGTGGAATTTCTTTGGAAGAGTTTAAAAATCAGTTTTATTATTTGATCGAAAATGATTTGTTGTATAAAAACCTTGAAATGGGAAAAATTAAATTAGCAGTGACCGAAACTAATAATGCCTACAAGCCGAATGAAAAGGGTTACGTTAATCGTGATGATGCCATTTAATTTTAGCATGTAGATTTTGTTCTTATTTTAGAATTTTTAGAGCATAGTTTATTCAACTCACTTGCTTTTTCTTTCAGTCTTAAAGACTTTGCTGAAGCAAAAAAATATGAGGGCTATAATAATGCCCCATGCTAAAAACATAAAAATGTAACCAGCTGTAGTCATAGTTTTTATTTAGTATTATTGTGAAAATTAAACCGTTGATTTAAAATATAAATTTATTGTTAAATGTTGCAACATGATGATGAAGATCATTAGCCATTATCAATTTTAATTTCATTTCTATAAAGTTAGTATAGCGATTTATCTTTGAGTTGAATGAGACAATTATTTATGAAATTATTACTTTTATTATTTTTTTGTTTAACAATGATAAACCAAGTTTCGGCCCAGTTGAATGAGGAAGATATCTCAAAAATCATTGAACAAATTAAAATTAAACATGCACCTGATAAAAGAACTGCGGTGTTTAATATAAATTATGAGTTGAATGCTCATCACGAGATTTTACTTTCAGGCGAAACAAACTTACCTGAAGCTAAACACGAATTACTTATTAATTTTGGAAAAGTAAAAGTGATTGATGAAATAGAACTGCTCCCGTCGAAAAATTTAGGTGAGAAGATTTTCGGAATAGTCAACCTTTCTGTTGTAAATGTTAAAACTAAGCCGGAACATTCCTCCGAGCTTGCTACTCAAGTAACACTTGGAGCAAAATTAAAAATATTAAAATCCAGCAGCGAATGGTATTTAGTTCAATGTGAGGATGATTACATCGGATGGATTGATGATGACGGTGTATGTCTGATGGATAAAAAAAACTATGAAGATTGGAATCATTCAAATAAGGTGATAGTTACTGCTCCTTTTATTTTTGCTTTTGAAGAAAAGAACACAAATTCTATTCCCGTTTCAGATTTAGTGCAAGGGAATATTTTGAAAAAGATCTCTCAAGAACGAGATTTTACAAATGTGGTATTCCCGGATGGGCGGAAAGCTTTTATTGTTACTTCCAATATTCAAGATTATGACAATTGGTTAGCTTCACGAAAACCATCTTTTGATACAATCAATAAATCTGCGCACAGTTTAATGGGACTTCCTTATGTATGGGGCGGGACTTCAATCAAAGGAGTTGATTGCAGCGGGTTTACCAAAATTGTATTTAAGTCCCAAGGTATTGAACTTCCTCGCGATGCCTCTCAGCAAGTTCAGGTCGGCGAAATTGTTAACACTCAAAATGGTTTTGATAATCTTTTACCCGGTGATTTATTATTTTTTGGAACTAAAGATCATGATTCTGGCAAAGAAAAAATTACTCATGTCGCCATATATTTGGGTAACTTGGAATTCATTCATTCCTCAGGAAGAGTAAGGATTAATAGTTTTGACAAAACTAAGAGTAATTTTGCGGAAGGAAGATTGAGAACGTTTATAAAAGCAAAAAGAATTTTGACCTCGCTCGGTAAAAATGGAGTTAAACTAACTAAAGATCTAAATTAAAAGTAATATTCAATATGAAACAAAAAAGAAGAGACTTCATTAAAACAACCGGCTTAATTGTCGGGTCTGCAATTACTTCATCCTATTCTGCAAATTCATTGCTGCAAAAAACGAATGGAACTAAAATGAACGGAAAACTCAAATTGTCATTTAAACCTTACACACTTGATCTAAAACATGTTTTTACAATTGCAACTAATTCAAGAACAACAACACCTGTGGTTTTAACTGAAGTGGAATTGGACAGAACAATTGGATATGGTGAAGCATCATTACCGCCTTATCTTGGGGAATCTCATGAAACGGTATCAAAATTTTTATCAGCGGTTGATCTTAGTAAGTACGATAATGTTTTCGATTTGGAAAATATCTTATCAGATATTGATAAAATTGCTATAGGGAATACTGCAGCTAAGGCCTCGGTTGATATTGCGCTGCATGATCTTGTGGGGAAATTACTAAATCAACCATGGTATAATATCTGGGGTTTTGATAAAACAAAAACTCCTTACACTTCTTTCACAATCGGAATTGATACTCCGGATGTTGTGCGTACAAAAGTTAAGGAAGCTGAAGAGTATAAAATTCTTAAAGTAAAATTGGGAAGAGAAACCGATAAAGAAATGATTGAAACTATTCGTTCTATTTCGGAGAAACCCATTACTGTGGATGTGAATCAGGGCTGGAAGGATAAAAATTTTGCTTTAGAGATGATTCACTGGCTTAAAGAAAGAAACGTATTGTTTGTTGAACAGCCCATGCCAAAAGAGCAGATTGATGATATGGCTTGGTTGACTGAAAGAAGTCCGCTTCCTACCATTGGTGATGAATCAGTTCAACGGATAGAAGATGTTATGAGAGCGTATGGCGTTTTTTCAGGAATTAACATTAAACTTATGAAATGCACAGGCATGAGGGAAGCTCAGAAAATGATTTTAATGGCTCATGCCCTCGGAATGAAAGTTATGATTGGCTGTATGACAGAAACTTCTTGCGCAATTTCTGCTGCCTCTCATCTTTCACCAATGGTAGATTGGGCTGATCTTGATGGAGCTTTGTTGATTAAAAATGATGTATTTGATGGAACCAAAGTATTAGATGGAAAGGTTACTCTTATGGACCGACCTGGTATCGGGGTTATTAAAAAATAAGTTTCAATTTCAATTTTTAGAAATTTAAATTGATTTAACAAAAAAAATGGTGAGTTAAATGGCTAAAAATTTTGTATCCAATAAAGATGAAACCGTGAGAATGTTTAAAAGTGATTTCTTTGAAGCATTCTCCAAAGTTCATTATACTGTGCCGCTTTATATTTATGTTCCCGTGGTTCTTTATTTTCTGTATCGTTCGATATGGTCGTTTGAACTTCGATTTCTAAGTATAATTTCTTTGATAATTATTGGACTTTTTGTGTGGACTTTAACCGAATACACATTACACCGCTTCGTATTTCATTTTCAACCAAAATCTGAATTGGGACGAAAATTACATTTTATTTTTCATGGCGTTCATCATGATTATCCGAATGATTCCAAAAGATTGGTTATGCCTCCATCAGTCAGCATACCTTTAGCAGCTTTATTTTATTTGATTTTTCACTTGATTTTGGGAGTTTCTTTTGTTTCACCATTCTTCATTGGATTTCTGATTGGATATTTAATTTATGATTTAACGCATTATGCAATTCATCATTTTAACATGCACTCTAAATTTTGGATGGCAATAAAAAATCATCATATGAGGCATCATTATCAGGATCCCACAAAAGGATTTGGTGTTAGTACGCCATTATGGGATATTATTATTGGGACAAATTTTTGGGCTAATAAAAGTAAAAGAGAAGTCGTTCAACAAGAGAAATAATTTCAAATGATAGTCAAGTAATTTTCTTTTAATCTCAAATCTATCCCTCAGATTGTATTTCTCTTTTAACTGAACTGCATACGTTTTCCAAAAATTATTTAAATTAATTGGGTTATTTAATAGAGGGCGATCATCTTAAATTCTCCATTTTAGATGGTCAAAATTTATGTTGCATTATAGAACATGCCGCTAAAATCTGTCTCTCTTTAGCTCAGCTAAGTTATTATAAATGCAGTATTTGATAAGGCATAATATTGGCAAATAATAGTGAAGTAAAATCATCTTACTTAAACATGAAACAAAAAATTCAAATTCTACCATCAGGAATATCTCTGATAGATAAAGCTTGGGGCGGTTTATATCAGGGTAGTACATATTTACTTATCGGTGCGCACAAGTCAGGCAGAACTACGCTCGCAATTGAGTTTGTAAAAGAATGTATGGAACAGAAAGAAATTTGTCTTTATTTCACAATTCGTCGTCCCAAAGATTTAATGATGCATGCTGCTTCAATAAATTTTGATTTGCAAAAGTATATTGATCAGAACAGTGTGGTAGTGGTTAGAGTAGATGCATCAATTAGCTTGAGTGAGAAGCGAGAACCAGATGAAGTTTTAGCCGAATATATTAACGATATTTTAGGTCTTGTTGAACAATATCAACCTGCTAAAATTGTTTTTGATGAACTCACTCCATTTTTAGGGTTCAAGGATTTGAATTTATTAGAAGAAAACTTTACACAAACGATTGAGGCAATTGAAGATTATGGAGTTACGAGTTTATTTGTTGTTGGTGATCCGATTACTCCATCTGCAAAAAAGATAGTGGATACTCTTGCAGTGCATTCAACTGGGATTATTTATCTTCAGAAAAAAGATAACGGCGAGAACAAACTTGCATCGGGTATTATGGCAATTACGCCAAATATTGGTCACTCGGAAGGTAAATTTAAATCGAATTACACGATACTACCTGGAAAGGGCTTTAATTTTACCTCACAGAGTTTTACGTCCTCAAGATATTATTCTAATGGACAAAGAACAATGGCTGAATCTAAATACAAATCACTATCTGAAATAACAACTCCTAAAGAAGAATATTTGGTCTCCAACTTATATGGTTATGAAGATTTCAAATTAATTATTAATAATCAAATTGCATTTTATAAAAGTACCGGTCAAGAATTTACGCTTGTTTCATTCAGATTGGATGAAGCTGCTGAACAAACCAACTACTTATCCATAAATCAGTTGAGGAACGCTGTAAGGTTATCCATTGAAAAAAAAGATAAAATGTGCGTTGTTTCAAACAAAGTAATTGTGCTGGCAGCAAAAGAAGATCAAAAAGATATAACCAGTTTGATAGCAAGAGTAAAGAGCAATCTCCTTGTACAAGACAATGCTGAAATGTTAAAAGCATTATCTTGTATCTCTGTTTATGCCCTAAGAGTTGATGAATCAGTAAATACATCAGAAGATTTATTGAAAGAATTAAGAGCTGATGAGTTAAAAGGAAAAAATAAATTTCTCTTTCCATGATAAATATGCAGTAATGAAAAAAATAATTATTTTTTGTGTAATTATTTTGTTCTCAGAGTCAGTTCATTCCCTCCATGCTCAGTCTCCCACAGATAAATTTAAACGTAATGCCATACTTCAAATGGATGAAGGTCGTTACGGTGAAGCCATTGAACTTTTAAACAAGTATATTTCTGAAAATCCTCAAGCATCCGAGGGTTATTATTTGAGAGGCATTTGTTATGAAGCCCGTGGACAGTATGAGTATGCTGTTTATGATTTGCGTTCCGCTTCAAAATTGAATCGAAATGATTCAAAGATTAATATTGCCTTATCCAGGGTTACTGCCGTCTGGTACACTCAATTGTATAATAAAATAGAAGGACATAAAAGGGAAATTTCAATTTATCCCAATAAACCGATTAATTATTTGGAAATCGGGAAATGTTACAAAAATTTAGGTAATTGGAGTGAAGCTGAAGAATGGTATGATAAATATCTTTTATTGGAGGAACCATCTGCTGATGAGGTAATTCGTTACACTGAAATTCTTGCTAAAAATAATCACATAGTTAAAGGCGAAATCATTTTAAAAAAGTTTGTAGAAAAATATCCGGAAGATCATAGGTTATGGTCGAGGTATGGTTATTTTACACTATGGTTAGGCAAGAACAAGATTTCAATCGCGGCATTTACAGAAGCGTTACGGTTTCGTCCATTCTTCAAGGAAGCAATTGATGGGTTATACTTAGCCCAAGGAAAAGGTGCGGTTTACACGGTCAATGATACTTCATATCGTTATAATAAACTGACTGGTTCGTTTCAAAAGCAAAAGGGACGTCAGTATCCAATTGACAAATATTTTAGACTATTAAAACAAAATACTAAAAATGATTCAGTTAGAGTTTTATTAATCAATGAATTGTTAAGAGTAAATCGCTTAGAAGAGGCAAAACAGCAGTTAAACTTGCTAAATAAAAATAAAGTTGATGAGTATCTGTATGTATCATTAGAAAAGGAAATCGCTGAGAAATTAGACAAGTATTTGAGGGACAAAATTGAATCAACTAAGTCCAAATTCGTTTTAAATCCAGGTGATCGAAAAAATATTTTGGAACTTGCCAATTATTTTTCCATGATGAATAATATTGACTCCGCAGAATATGTTTATTTGACTTATTTGGATATTAATCCTGGAGACGAAGCGGTAAGATTTGAACTTGCAAAAAAATTATCATGGTTTAAAGAATTTGATAAAGCAAAAATACACGCAGATATTCTACTGGCGAAAAATCCTCATAAATTAGAATACCAACTTTTACGTGGTCAAATAGCAGTTTGGACAAACACAGAATCTGATTTAGCGAACGCTTTACTCAATAAAGTCTTAGAGAAAGATCCTAAGAATATCCAGGCACTCATTAGCTTAGCCACTTTAAATTATCAACTACAAAATTTTGTTGTTTCAGAAAATTATCTTAATCAAATTGAAAATATTAATCCGGGTAACACCGATGCAAAGGAAGTGAAATACAATTTATTTATTCAGAGAAAGCAATTTGAAGAAGCTCAATTATTTAAACTTCTACAAGATGCTAGAAATTTACTCAACGAAAAAAAATGTCAAGAATCTATCGCATTATTCAAGGAGTATTTATCCAAAGTTCCGGCTGATGAAAAGATATATTTTGAATTAGCAAATGCTCACATATGTGCCAATGATTATTCAAATGCAATTAAGATTTATTCATCGCTCATTGATAAGAAATTCGACTATGACTTAGCTAAGCAGCGGGCGAAATGGTATTTCTGGAGCAATGATTCATTAAATGCATTGAAGGAATTTAAATCTTTATATGCAATTAACAATATGGATTCTGAGGTTAAATTATTTTTGGGAGATTCATATTTTAATATGAGGGATTATGCTAATGCAAAGAAAATATATTCAGAGCTATTGGCTGAATCACCATCATCAATGCTTTTGAAAAATAGAATAAGCTGGCTACCGCAAGATGCAGAGTTGGATGGCACTTTCGCCTCATTTATTTCAAACTTTCCATCTTATACTTTGCTGACTCCTGAAGCATATTACTTCAAAGATAATCTGAACTTCAGGTACAATTTTCAAGGATTAAGAGCAGAGTTTGGATTTTCAAAGTACATTGCTGTCGGTGGTTCAATTTATCGCGGAGATGTTTCATCAGATTCTTCAAAAAGGAATTTTTATACTATAATGGGAAATTTAGCTGTGATTCCTACTGATTTGTTCACAGCCATGTTATCTTTTGGACAAACGAGATACATAGACGATCAAACGCAAAGAATATCTGAGGTTTCTCTAAAATCAGAAAAAAAAGATAGATATTCACTAGTTGCACAATATCGTTCAAGCGATGCGGTACACGTTTTATATTCTCCATTTCTTGTTGACACTAATTTAAGGGTGACCGATTATTCGTTTGAAGGTTCATATTATACTCCAACTCAAATGTTTTTATCTGGGCAATATTCTTATAAAAAAATATCGGATGATAATGAGAGTAATCAGCTGGCCCTGCGGCTAGGAAGAAAATTCAGCAGTGATTTTATTGCTGGTTATGAGTACTATAATTTGCGTTTCGACTTTGAAACAGCACTTTATTATTCTCCAAACAGATTTGAATCTCACAGTCTATGGGCAAATTATGATTTAATTCAGGATGAAGTAATGGATATAACAATCGGTGGAAAAGTTGGTTTAGTAGCAGATAACGATTTTCTTATTAAAGAATTTAACTCAAAGGTTTCGCTGAAGATATTTGAGTCTTTTACTTTACAAGGGCAATTTGTATTTAGTGAAAATGTTCGTGAACAGGTAAATTATCGTTCGACTTCAATTTCTTTGCTTGCTTTCTGGGTATTTTAAGTTAATTAGTTCTAGTAAGTGTGTTGTGAGGTCAGTTCACTTACTTTTTTATTGAGATAAAATAATTTTAATCACTGAAAAAAATAATTTTCTTTATGAAAAATCTTAACCAAATTCTTAGAATTCCTTTTTTGATAAATGAGGAATATAGAAATGGTTCTGTTAGGAATACAGGAAGATTATCTCTACAAAGAATTTTAATTAGTGGATTACTATCTCTCATTTTATTTTTAATAATCATTTATACACTTCCTAAAACCATTTTAACTGTTACGTCTTTAGTAGAATATTCGATTATTGTAAGCTTGGTTCTATTCTTGGTGATTCTTCTTGTAAGGTATTTTATAATTTTATTCTTGGCTTACTTAAATGTTAATGAATATACTTTTCTTGAAGAAAATAGTTTTTCACCATTTGTTTCTATAATTGTACCTGTTTACAATGAGGCGAAAGTACTGAGCAAGTCGCTTCAATCATTGTTAAACTCAAATTATAAAAGCTACGAAATTATCATTGTAAATGATGGTTCAACCGATAACACGAAAGAAATAGCTGAGACCTTCGTGGGCTATCAGCAAGGGAAATATAATCCAATAAAAATATCTTTGATAAATAAAGAAAACGGCGGGAAAGCAACTGCTTTAAATGCAGGAATAAAATATTCAAATGCTGAATTTGTTTTGTGTATGGATGGCGATTCCCAGTTATCCCAAGATTCTTTAAAGCGGGCAGTTCGTCATTTTAAGGATAATAAAATTGGCGCAGTCGCCGGAAATGTTAAAGTTCTTAATCGTAAACGATTTCTCACGGATCTTCAAGCACTTGAGTACATTGAGGGATTGAATATGGCAAGAAGTGCTCAAAGTTATGTTCGAGCCGTTAACATTATTCCAGGACCGATAGGATTATTTAGAAAGAGTGCAATAATTGAGGCGGGATTTTACTCAAGCGATACTTTTGCAGAAGATGCCGATTTAACTTTGAAAATTCTTGCAAAGGGATGGAAAATATATTACGAACCAAGAGCAATCTCTTTTACAGAAGCGCCTGCAAGTTTTCAGCAGCTTTTAAAGCAAAGATACCGCTGGACAAGAGGAATCATTCAGTCAATCAGAAAGCACAAAAAGCTGCTTGTTAATCCGACAATAAATTTTCGTAATACAGTAATTCTTTGGTCAATGTTTTATGAAGCTCTTATTTGGCCGCCGATGAATATTGCTGCTCATTTGTTTTTCATTATTGCAGCTCTGGTATTTGGTTTTTCTTCTTTAATAATTTTTTGGTGGATAGGTTTAGCACTGCTTGATTTTATTTCAGCTCTTTATTGTATTGCTGTTGAAAAGGAGGAAGCAAGATTACTTCTATACACAATAATTTACAGAATGTTCTTTATTCTTGTTATCGATATTTGTAAAGCCATGTCAACTATTGAGGAATTTTTAGGAATTAAAATGACATGGGGAAAATTGGAAAGAACAGGCGCATAAATTTTTTAAGTATCTAAAAGGTGAAACATGGAACTAATAACAATCTTATCAACAATTATTTTGATAGCCACTATCAGCACTTTTATATTATCTATAGGTGCTTATATTCTATACAAAATTAGAAGTCGTAGGGAATCTGCACCGATGATAAATAATGTGGGACCTACTAAAGCCGAACTTGTTACTGTTCAAGTACAAGATAACTTCGAAGAACTTCGCCAAACAGTTGCAAAAGCAAATCTTAATCGAATACAAACCAACGATAAAAAAGAAAAACCAGTTCCTGAGAGAGTGGTAAGTTCAAAATATGTGAAGTATAGTTCTGAGAGATATTCATCCGACAGAGATCGTTCAGCAGGAGATTTGCAGTGGAGGTAACCGAAAAGAAATCAGGTTCGCTTAAGCAGAGCTTACCTTTCTTTTTTGGCTTAGTAATAGTTTTATTAGCCATAGGGAATTTTTATTTCATTCTTCGCGGAGTATATGGGAAATTTGCGACCGGTGAATTGTTGCCCAACATTAATGCATTTGAAACCGTTTTTAAATCTCAGAACCCAAAAGCAGCAATTCTCAATTCAACTTATACAAAAAATCTCTTGCCTGAGGGAAGTACTTGGCAAGAGGATAATTTAAAAACATGGAAAAAATTCTTAACAAATTTTAATTATGATTATGAAGTAATATCGGATGAATTTTTAGAGACAACTGAGCTTTCGGAATTTAATTTGTTAATCCTGCCCGGTTCAAAGTCGTTAAGTGATAAGGAAATTATCAGAATTAAAAAATATTTAGAACATGGCGGCAATATTTTGGCTACAAGCGGGACGGCTTCTTTTTCAAATGATGGAAAATGGAGAGGATGGGAGTTTTTCTCTGAAGTTTTCGGAATTCGTTTTGCTAAGGAGATTAAAAACGATGAAATTACAAGGGTACACACATTAAGAGGCGGACTTCCACTTACATCGAACATTCCCTCCGGATATGTTTTACAAATTGCCACTTGGGATCGCCCAATAGCTGCGGAAGTCTTAGATCCAAGGTCAATTCAGCTCAGTTATTGGTACGACTATAAGTTTGATCAGGGTTTAGTCCGAGAAGAAATTAAAAAAAGCGCAGGAATTGTCTACGGAGATTATGGCAAAGGCAGATTCATTTGGATGGGATTTGAAATTAATTCTATAATCGGTTCTACTGATGCGCATGTCTATCTCGAAAGGCTGCTTAGAAATTCATTAGATTGGTTATGCAGAAGTCCAATTGCATACGTAAGAGATTGGCCAAACGATTTTAACGCAGCTGCACTTTTCCTGCCTTATTTGGGAAGTAGTTTTTCAACCCTTAGCCCTTTACTAAATATTGCTCAGAAAAAGCTGATCAGTCCTACATTTGTTGTTGATCAAGAAGAAATAAGAGACGAGAACAAAGAGCAGTTAAAAGCAATGACGAAATTTGGAGAAATAGTTCCAGCAATAGCTTTTGGATTTCCTTCGGCAGCGTATGACACAGCAATTAGCTTATTCGATTATAATTCTCAAATCCAGAGTATCAACAAAACAAACTCACGTTTTGAAGGAATTACCGGTAAAAAATTGGATGGTGTTTCGCCTTCCTTTGGTCTATTTGATAAAAATACTCTCCAAGCGCTATCTCAAGCTGGGTGCAGTTTTATAATTTCGGATTCTGCAAATGGCAATTCACTTCCTAAAACTTTGTATTGGAGTGACCAAAGAATTATTGGAATGTTCAAATCTTCGAGAGATGATTACAGTATCATTGGTAGCCTTGGATTAAATGATTCTATATTTCAGTTTTACACATATCAAGAGGATATTGATCGGATTGCATTTGAGGGAGGATTATATATGTTTAAATCTCATTCAACTTATCAACTTCAACCACAAAATATTGGTGTAATTAATAACGTAATTGACGATTTGCGAAAAAAGAACTATTGGATTACTACAGCTTCAGAAATTTCTAAATGGTATAACACTAAATCACAAATAGAAGTTGGTGTTAAAAAAGTTGGAAATAAAAGAGTTAGACTTACAGTTACCAATTCCAGTAACTTATTTGCAGATAAAATTGAAATAGATACTGACTTATCTGAAAAAGTTTACAACATATCACTTTCGGCGGAGATTATCGGAACAAAACTTCCCAAGTTCAAAAAGCTAAACGGTGGCAGTTTAATTCGATTGACAATTGAAGATTTAAAACCCCATGAATCTCGAATTTATTACGTTGATTATGATAGCTCAAAAAATATTTAATTCCAGAATACTTAATTCTATGAGATTTAAACTTAAATTCATATTAATTTGTCTTGCTATATCGTCAATGAGTCTACCAGCTCAAGCGAAAAAAATTGCTCTGCTTTTTCCTGAGACCACCATTTCATTACCAACTGAAAATACTTCATGGCTGACTGATAATTTTTATCGCTGGGAATTGTTTCTGATTCAGAACAAATATAAATATGAAGTAATTAAGGATGATGATCTTGAAGATGGATTATCCGATGATTTCAGTTTGCTTATACTGCCCGCAGCTAGATGTCTGAGCGATAAGGAAATTCGTTCAATAAAAGATTTTATGAATGAAGGGAATTCAGTTTTAGCTACATGGAGTACCGGCGTTTACAAACCCGACGGTAAATGGAAAGGTTGGGATGATTTAGAACAATTATTCAGTGTGAGTTTTGTATCAGAAATTTCGCAAAAGGAAGGAAGTCGAATTCATTCTTTGTTTGGAGGTACACCCTTATCTGCTCAAATTGATCCGGGATTCCGGCTGCAAATTACTACTTTTGACAAACCTGTTGAGGTTAAAATAAATTCAGAAAATACTTTTCCTGTTGGTTATTGGGCAAATTCTGAAATTCCATTTGAGGGAAAAAATAAGAATGATTATACAACGTCTGCGGTTTATGGAAATTATGGTAAAGGTAATTTTGTATGGTTTGGATTTGAATTCTCTGCAGTTGTTGGAACTAAAGATCACCAGAAAACTGCTGATCAACTTTTAAGGAATACAATAAACTGGCTAAGTGATAGTTTTATTGTACAATTGGAAACATGGCCCGAAGGAAAGCAAGCGGCAGCGGTGTTATCGTGTGATGTTGAGTTCAAATTTAATTATATCAACAATGCCTTAGATTTACTTGAAAAAGAAAAACTGCCAGCACAATTTTATATACTCACCGAGTCAATTGATTATCCGAGTTTGGAAAGATTAAAAACGATTGGTGATGTCGGACTTCATGGTGATGAGCACACATTATTTAAATGGCAGGATTACAATACTCAGTTAATGAGATTAACAAATGGATTGACAACTTTAGAAAAAGTCGCTGGTATAATGCCAATCGCATTTCGCCCACCGGAAACTTTTTACGATAATCAAACATTAGATGCTATGAGTACGATGAGTGTGAATGTCTTATCTTCCGATTTTATTGAAGATCGTGCCGTTCCTCAATATTTAAAAAGTCATTCAAATATATTGGTGATCCCTAAAACGGGCTTTGATGATTATGATATCTTCGAGAGAATGAAATTGAATAAAGTCGGTGATCAGTCGAAGAGATACATTTTAGATTTCGAAAGAGTTTATAAAGAAGGTGGTTTGTATAGTTTGAATTTTCACACGCAAATGCAATGTCGTAAGGAATTTATTGATGCATTAATTCAACCGATACAGGTAATTAAATCAAAGGATGTATGGATAACTACGCATAATCGCGTTTATGATTGGTGGATACAAAAAAGTAAACTTAAATTAACCTCTATAAGAGTTAGTGAAAATAAATATTTGGTTGAGATAGTGAATGATGGAGAAGACCAAGTTGATGATGTGGTGATTTCTATTTACAAAAGGAATTTTCCCGATTTGAACAATCTTCAAATCACCTTGGATGGGAAAAATCTTGATTATCAATCAGATTATGGTTCATCTAAAATTAAAGTGACTCTTCCAAGAATCTATTCTAAAGAAACAAAGCGAATTGACTTAAGTTTTTAGAAGCATATAGTATTTATAAAATCCGACTTACTCTGCAATTCAATATTGATTGAAAATGAATATACCGGGCATCTTTAATCAAAAATCAACTTATACTTTACTTGATTACGATAATGTTCAAGAACTAGTTTCCGAAGGATTAACCGATGAAGTAATTAAAATCATATCCCAAGTGCGAAAGATCTATCCTTTCACTTTTCTTGAAAAGGAAGGTATAAGAAGGAAAATTGATGACCTCGAAAATTTTTTCTGGATAAAAAATAGATTTGGCTTTTGTGAGTTAGTAAATCAAGAACTTACCGAATATTTTGATACCAGTTTTGCTCAGCTGGAGGGAAATCATGAAGAAATTTTCTTCCCGATTGAAATGCGCAGAATTATTAAATCCTTTAACGATATTGCATGTGAAACTAAAAAAGCTGTACTCCTTGAGGGAATAAATTTTATTGATAAAGAAAGAGATGTAAAATTCAATTTAATTAACATTCCGCTAATTGATGACGAGGATACAGTTATTGCTATAATTTGTCTTTCATGTAATTTGAAATCGGCAAAAACGAATAAAACGGCAGAAAATTATTCACTTGAGAGAAGATTATTAACACAATTTCCTAACCCAGCAGCTATTCTATCTTGTACTGGTTTTATAAAGCAGACAAACATAGCATTTCAGCAGCTTACCTCTCGAAAGGAACAAGAACTTGAAAATTCATTGATAAACAAGGTTTTCTCACCTAATTTCGACAAGAAATTCGAAGAGTTTTTAGCTTCTGAATTGCTGGAAATTACAATTGAATCTTCGAATTTCATGCCCAATAGCAAAATGCTCTTACAAATCACTTTAGGCAAGATATTTGAGGAAAAACACATAGTTACAGCGATTCTATTGGTTGTGAAAAATCAAGTTAAAGAAGAATTAGCTGGTGAACATCAAGACCATTTTAATGTGATTGAAAATTTAATAAGAAATAATCCCGATGCAGTTCTCATCTGCGATAAAGAGAATCTGAAATTTCTTGAAGTAAATGAAACTGCCATAAATCTTTATGGTTATCGCAGGGATGAATTCCTTCAAATGGATTTAACTGATCTTTATTTTGCTGAAGATATTCAACTTCTCCTAAATTCGTCAAAAGCCAATGTGAGAGAAGGAAATTTTCATGGTCCGTACAAGCATAAAAAGAAAGATGGGACAGTAATATTAGTCGAGATGAGTGGATACAGTATAAAGTTCCTGGATCGTGAGGCGCATTTTACTTTAGTAAGAAATGTTACAGATAAAATAGAATCAGAAAGAAGAAATCTATCGTACAAATCTGTTTTTGAGCATACCGATGATTTAATATTTATTACCGATTCTGCAGGGTTCATTCAAGTCGTCAATCAAGCTGTAACTAAAATTCTCGGATATACAAAAAATGATTTAATGAACTCATCCTTTGCCTCCATAACTTCGGATGAAGATAGAAGCCGTGTTAATCAATTGATTTTCCATTCAGACAAAAAAGAAACATCATCAACACACTTAAATCTCAAATCAATAGACGGCAGAAATCTTAAAGCTGAAATTATGGCCTCACCAATTCTGGATTTTAATAAAGAAATTGAGTCCTTTACACTTTTAGGGAGAATGAAACAAAGTGAGTTTTCAACTGATTTAGAAGGATTGAAAAACACATCTGATAACTCTTTAGTGACAGGAAAGGGTGAAGAAAAAATTGATATTAAATTTTTATCAGATCTTTTCCATGAGCTGCTTACTTCGATAAATGTAATGGTCGGTTTTGCTCAAGAAATAACCGAGAATACAGATAAACCAAAGGCAGAACAAAAAGAAGCATCTCTAATCATCAAGCAGAATAGAGCCAATCTTCTTCAAACAATGAATGCGGCAATTGAGTATGCATCATTGGCAGAAAAAAATCAAAATTTATTAATTGCTGAAACTAAAATTACTGATATTATTGATGCTTTGATGAAAGATACGGATGAATTAAAAAGTTTTATGGATGTAGAATTTGCTTATGGTAAAATTTCTTCTTCATTAAAATTTGAAACTGATCACAAAAGGTTCACTTACTTTCTTTCTCTCTTATTCAAATTAGCTGCTAAAATATCTGGACAAAAGCGAATTTATTTCTCTGCCTATCCGCAGGACAAAGAAAATTTTATTGTCACATTCAAAGATTTGCAAAATCATTCCTCGAAACAGTTAGTCCGTTATCTCAAAAGTATTTTTTCTGATAATGAAAATTCCCAGTTGAATGATTTTGGTTTTTCAAGAGTATTCATAAGTTTAATTCAAAAGCTTGCGAAAGTACTAAATGGCAAATTTGTAGTTCTCAGTGAGGAAAAAGATAAGCATGATTATGGTATTATTTTCCCAATTATCTATGCTAATCCTAAAACAGATGAACCAAAACAAGTTATTATTCATGAAGAAAAAGAGAGCGGTGAAGAAAATTTTCCTATTAAATCGATTATGGAACAAAATGAAGAGGATATTAAAAAACCTCAAAACATTGAGCCGGATACAAAATCAAAATCTAAGTTAGATCAAACTGAAGATCTAAATAAAAAATTACAGAATGAACTACGGATGGAATTTCTTAGAGAAAAAATTCGTAAGAAAGAAGCTGACAAGAAATCCAAGACAAAAGAGGAAGATGAAGAAGAAGATAGCGATGAAATAGTTGAAGATAACATTGAATTTTATGATGTGGATTTGCATGAAGGTTCAGATGAACAAGTTGAACAAGAGGAAATTGAAGTAATTGAAACCACTGTCCCCAAAGAAAAAGTTGCAGCAGTTTCTAAATCGAAACAAACTGATGAAAAGATAGATATATCTAATTTGAGCTGTCTTTACTTCGAGGATCAAATAGATTCTCAAATATTATTCAGTGTACAAATGAAAGGACTGAAGAACCTTAATTTTGCAGTTAGCTTCGAAGAAAGTTTACCTTTACTGGAATCAACTCATTATGATTTCATCGTAATTGATATAAACCTTCATGGTTCATACAATGGTTTAGATGTGCTTAGAATCATTCGCACCATGCCGCAGTATGAAAATACTCCGGTATTTGCAGTCACGGCTTACGTCTTACCTGGCGATCAGCATAAGTTTGTTCTTGCCGGATTTAACGGATTCATATCAAAGCCAATTTTCCGCGATCAGGTTATTGATTTGTTAGCTGAAGTTTTTAAAGAACCTAAACATTCTTAAATATTCCTCCTATTATTTTCCCCGAACTAAATTCTTCTATTGACATATTCGATTTTACTTTTTATTTTACCATACAAATGTATGGTACTCAAGAATAAGAGTAAGATAAAGAGAAAGAAGAGCTGTTTTCATCTTACTCTTTCTCATACTCTTACTCCTCATTTGTAACCCACAAACCGAAGGTGTATCATGGCTAAAGAATTAACCAAAATTCAAAGACAAATTCTCGATCACTTAATTGATCAAAAAGTAGCACGGGGCATTCAACCAACATTAGCTGAAATAGCCGTTAGATTTGGTTATAGAAATCGTTCAACGGTTCAGCAGCATTTACAGGCTTTAGAGAAAAAAGGATTTATTAAGAAGAATCCCAAACTGTCGCGAGCAATTGAGTTAACATTGGAGGATAAGTTTTTTGTTCCTCGTCCTGTACTTGGAGAAGTTGCTGCCGGTAATCCGCTTACAATTTATCCCGATGCAATTGATACAGTTGAACTTCCAACAATTGCAAGAATGCCGAAGGATTCTTTTTTACTCAGAGTAAAAGGTGATAGTTTGAAAGACGCTTATATTTTTAATGGCGATATAGTAATTGTTAATCCGAATCTTGAAGCTAAGAACGGGCAAATTGTTGTTGCTGTTTTGGATGATGCCGCAGTAGTAAAACGATTCTACAAAAGGAAAAATGAGATTGAGCTTGTGTCCGAAAACCCCGAGTACAAACCAATTGTGATTGACAAGAAATATGTTTCGTTTAAGTTAGTTGGAATTGTGGTTGGCGTATATAGAAGTATGACAAAGAAGGCAGGGTGAAAAAACCAACCCCTTGCCCATTTCGAAGGAAGGGGAAATGCTTGGTGATTTTAGCCGATGAGGTTCAAGTTTTTTCTCAGCTCCTCCTTTAAAAACTTAAATCTATTTGCTAAATAATATTTTCTGTCTTTTTCTTCTAAGATTGAACCGAGAGTAACTTTATATTCTTGTTCTTTGAAGCTGTTGATGATTTGTAAAGCCGATTCAAGTTTGTTTTTATCCTTTGGAAGTTCAACACCCCGCATTAACAGAAATTCAATATCAAATGCGTCACGAATCAGTTTTCTGGAAAGAAGAGCATCAATTTTATTTTTCATCATTTGTTTCAAGGTTAAACCTTTAATCATAACTTGTTTATGTGCATATTTTGAAAAAGCAATCTTTCGTTCCCATTCAAAATCAGCTTGTTCTTTTCTTATTTCAATTTTCAAGTGTCGGTTGACTGTTGACGATTTTATTTCAAATAGCAAAGTGAATTTTTTATTGGCTGAATCAACTAACTTGTAATTATCTGAAAGAGTCTTTTTGATGGTAAGGAAGATCGTTTTGGAGTCTTCATTCATATCTAGCCAAAAGTCTAAATCGGTAGAATAACGATTTAGATTATGACAAAGCCGAAGCATAGTTCCACCACCAAAGTAGAGTTTATCAAGTACTTTTATGCTGTTTAATAATTCAAGAACTTCAATTTCAAAAACTTCTAAATCTTGTAACGCTTGCATAGGTTTTCCCAGTATGATTTTGTTTTATCGTTCGTCTGTTCAATTATAGAATTTGTTCTCTGCTTGTTTAGCTTACTGAAATTTATTGCCTCAAAATCGCAATCATATTTTCCTAAAGAAGTCAAATAAACAATATCGGCTAAAGCTTTCTCAGGTGAGGCAATAAAAAACTGTTTTTCTAAAGTGAAGTCTGTGTATAAATCTTTTTTGATAAGAAAAAATTTAAACTCAAGAATTTTTACTTTAAAGATGGTTGTTCGTTTTAAGGCAATTGATTCGATGATATCTTGCATTTGTTGAGTTGAAACATTGTAATAGCTTAAAGCTGTCGTTAATGAAATGTAGGAAGGAACTTGCAGCATATTAGCTAATTTGAAGTAATCTTCTTCTTTTAGTTTTTCAAATTTACCTGGAGTTATATAAAAGTTTCTTTTCAGCCGTATTAATTGTTTGCCTTGAACATACCGGTTTGCAGTAACCTTGGCCGATTCTTTATTGATAGAAAGCAGCTTAGAAATTTCTTCAATGTTTAAAATGATTTTATCTGTATTATTTAAGTCAAATGTTCGCATTTCAATAAATATAGATAATTAACACTATTGTTAACTTAGTATATTTAATGAAAAATATCAATTAAGCAATAAAACAATTTAACAATCAATTTATGTTACCTAAATACCACATCGGAACTGCGGGATGGTCATACAAAGACTGGGTTCCATCGTTTTATCCTAAAAATCAATCAGCTGGTTTTGATTGGCTGCAATTCTATTCGCATTACTTTAACTGTGTTGAGGTAAATTCGACTTATTATACTTACATCAGTCCCAAAATAGTTGAGGGATGGATTAAAAAGGTAATTGATTCTGAAGATTTTTTATTTACGATAAAACTTCACCAGGATTTTACTCATAAAAAGGATTATGACCAGCAAAAAATTAAAGCGGTAAGTAATAATCTTGATATGCTTACAAAAGCTGAACGGTTTGGTGGATTGCTGGTACAATTTCCATATTCTTTTTCGTTTGATAACACAACAGTAGATTATGTGAGAAAGCTTAGAGATATTTTCCAAATGTTTAATTGCTTTGTTGAGGTTAGACATAAGTCATGGTTAAAGAAAGAAGCTTTAGAAATGTTTAAGAAGTTAAACTTGACTTATTGCACAATTGATCAGCCGCAAATAGGACAAGCAATTCCATTTGAGCCAATTATAACTAACAATAAAGCATATCTTCGTTTTCATGGGAGAAATGTTAAAGCATGGATTCAATCAATTAATAATTATGGTCAGAAACAATCTTATGAGGAACAGAGCGAACGTTATAAATATCTCTATTCTCCAGGTGAATTGGTTGAAATTGATCAGAAGATTAAATCAATTCAGGAAAAGGTGAAAGAGATTTATGTGATAATGAATAATCATCCTCAAGGTGATGCCATTGTAAATGCTTTTGAGCTAATCCACTTGCTAGAAGAGAAAACTAAAGTTCAGATGCCAAGCACAATTGTTAAAGCTTACCCAAGGTTGCAAGAGATTCAATTGCTGAATTGATAAATTGTTTAATGGTTAAATGCAAAGCAGTTTTACAAAGCCAAAATCTAAATTATTCCCTTCCACTTTGGGGAAGGGTTAGGGATGGGGCATTATGCGCTTAATCTTTCACCTCGATCTTGATGCTTTCTTTGTTTCAGTTGAGCGGATACTTAATCCTAAGCTGAAAGGAAAACCGGTAGTAGTTGGCGGCGATCCGAAGTACGGAAGGGGAGTAGTCGCAGCTTGTTCTTATGAAGCACGGCAGTACGGACTCCATTCAGCAATGCCAATAAGAACGGCTTACCGCTTATGTCCGAATGGAATTTATATTCATGGAAGCCACGGAGAGTATAGCCGATTTTCAGATGCTGTAGAAAATACCCTATTGAAATATGCTCCCTTAGTTGAGCAATCATCAATTGATGAGTTTTATTTAGATATGACTGGCTGTCAAAAAATGTACGGTTCAATGTTTTCCTTTGCTTCATTCATTCAAAAAGAAATTTTGAGAAAGTTATCCCTTCCTTGTTCAATAGGAATTGGCAGTAATAAAACCATTGCAAAAATTGCCTCTGATTGTATGAAGCCGACAGGAATAACTTACGTTTTGCCGGGGATGGAAAAACATTTCTTAAGCCCAATGCCGGTTGAAACCATTCCTGGAGTTGGAGCAGTAACATTAAAAGATTTGAACAGCAAAGGAATCTATAAGATTGGGGATGTAACTACTCTACCTCAAGAATATTTTGCTGCTGCCTTCGGCAAATACGGAATCGATCTATGGCGTAAGGCAAATGGCGAAGGAACAGAGTATCTTACTATTCAGAGGGAACGCAAAAGTATTTCGAAGGAAACTACATTTGACGAAGATGTTACGAGCAACGAATTCCTTAAGAAAACTTTATTTGAGCTGACTGAAAAAATCTGCCAGAAAGTAAGAAACCGAAATTGGGCAGCGTCTACAATATCAATTAAGCTGAGATATTCGGATTTTCAAACTCTCACTCGTTCAAGAACAATTAAGCCGACAGATGATGACAAAATAGTTTTTGACACCGCATGGCAATTATTAGATAAAGCTCACACTAGAAGAGTTGCAGTTAGATTAGTTGGTGTGGGATTAACAAACTTTTCAGAATCTTCAGAGCAGGAATATTTATTTGAAGATGCAGAGATAAAACGTAAAAAAATGTTTAGAGCAGTTACAAGAATAAGAGATAAGTTTGGATATAATGCAATAGGAATGATGTCAGTCTGAGCCTGTTGAAGACTGACAATGTTAGGTGGAATCACACTTCGACAGGCTCAGTGTGACAACTATAATTGTTCTAAAGACAATCGCAAAAAAGAGTCTGTAAAATAATTTGTGTAAATGGGATTTAGATTTAAAGAACATT
>CAZTJF010000030.1:0-36036 GCA_964613805.1 uncultured Ignavibacteriaceae bacterium
TGCCAAAACCTCGAAATTTATTTGATGTTTAATTTTTAATAGCCCCGCCATTCATGGCGGGGTTTGATGAGGAAAAAATAAATGGGCTTTAGCCCAAAATATTTATGTGGCTAAAGCCAATTCAATTTCTTAATCTTTTTTCCCCGAGTTAAAACTCGGGGCTAATCATTTCACGTTTGACATTTCACGTTTCACCATTCGCGTCTCACTTTTCACGCCGCAACAACCCAATCATCTCCCTTACCGCTTCTTTAAGTCCCACAAAAACTGCGTGGGCAAGTATTGCGTGACCAATACTTACCTCGTCAATATCGGTTAGCTCACGGAAAATTTTTATGTTGGAGTAGTTTAATCCGTGTCCAGCATTAACTCCGAGACCAAGCTTTTTAGCATGCTTGGCGGCAGTTCTAATTCTATCTAGTTCATCAAACTGTTCTTCTTCGGTGAGAGCATTGGCAAAAACTCCGGTATGCAGTTCAACATAGTCGGCATCTATTTCAGCGGATGCATCAATTTGGTTTATGTCGGGTTCAATAAACATAGAGACTTCAATTTCAAATTTGTGCAAGGTGCTGACTGTTTCTTTTAGTCGCGCAACATTATCAATTACGCTTATTCCGCCTTCGGTTGTAAGCTCTTGTCTTTTTTCCGGAACAATGGTTGCTAATTCAGGACCAACATCGCAGGCAATTTTAATTATTTCTTCAGTTGCTGCCATTTCCAAATCGAGTTTAGTGGTAATCAATTCCCGTAAAAGACGAACATCTCTTTCATTTATGTGTCTTCTATCTTCGCGCAAATGCACGACAATTCCATCCACGCCAGCTTGCTCGGCAATCAATGCAGCAGTAACCGGATCAGGCTGAACTTCTCCCCTAGCATTTCTAAGTGTTGCAATGTGATCAACGTTTAATGTAAGTCTCATTTATAACCTCTCACATAGTTATGGATTTACAAAAATAATGTTTTGATAATATTCATTAACGAAGAAAAACCTATTCCAAAATCATCAGTACGAAATCTTAAAGTTGATATTAAATCTATACTGAACATAACACTCATGTGAGCAAGCACGCAATAAAATATTGATTTGGTTCGCAAAGCCAAAATTCCAAGTGCTAATCCTGCTAAGATTGAACCAAAAGTCTCAAGCATCGGTTTTCCGTTATGCAAAATAACAAATGGAATCATCTGAATAAAGATGGAGTAAAATCCAAATTTCTCGTAAAGTCCAAACAACATGTAGCCGCGCCAGACAAACTCCCATGCAAGCATGTAAACCAGCAAACCTAATTCGTAAATCAGGAATATCGTCCATGATTCTCTCGCAGACGGCAGATGCGGGTAAACATCCGCAAAGGAGCTTGACGCGGAAGCAAACCAAACAAGCGGAAGCATGATTAGAATGAAGATTAAGGTGATCTTCAAACCAACTTTATAATCGCCGATCTGTAAACCATAGCTCGATAATTTCTCCTTAAAGAAAAAACGAATGATTAGAAATGGTAGAATGAAGAAGGTTATGAAATCTCCAATGAACCAGTACAAATACTCAGTCAAATATACTTGAGGATGAAATTGGTACTGTTCAAAAAAATTTGCCCGAAAGAATTTTCGTGAAGTAACGTACCACGAAATTGTTTGCAGTACTGCAACACTCAAAAAGATAACGACAACTTTTCGATCTAAGGTCTTCGTGTGGTTTTTAAGTGATGTCAGTTCGTTCTTTAAAAATGAAATCATGATATTCAAAAAGTTTTCCTACATGAAACTTAACTAAATCCCCTCAAAGATTTTCTAACAAGTCAATGGCACACAGATGGCACAGATTAAGCAGATTTTCACAGATTTGATCTGCGAAAATCAGTTATATCTGCGTTCCTGTCAGCCTCTGGTTGAATCAGCGTTCTATTGCTATCGCGTTCAATCTTGACAAATCTATCCAGAAACATTATATTAGCACTCGTCAAAATAGAGTGCTAATAAAAACTCAAAATCTAATCAAAAATCAACAATATAGAGGTAAAACACATGGCTAAACTAAAATTAAAACCCCTCGCAGATCGCGTTGTGATTAAACCGATGGAAGCAGAAGAAAAAACCAAAGGCGGAATCATACTACCCGATACAGCGAAAGAAAAACCAATTGAAGGTACAATCGTAGCAGTTGGTCCGGGAAAAGTTGCTGAAGACGGAAAGCTAATTAAGCCGGAAGTTAAAGAAGGCGACAAAGTTCTTTATGGTAAATACAGCGGAACAGAAGTCACAGTTGATGGCGATGATTATTTAATCATGCGCGAGAGTGACATTTTTGCAATCGTTGGTTAATAAATTGAAAACAAAATAAAGGAGAAAATACATGGGCGCAAAATTAATTGAATATGACAGCGAAGCACGCAATAAAATTAAAAAAGGCGTGGATAAATTAGCTAATGCTGTCAAAGTTACATTAGGTCCTAAAGGACGTAATGTTATTCTTGAGAAAAAATTCGGTGCACCAACTATTACTAAAGATGGTGTTACCGTTGCAAAAGAAATCGAACTTGAAGATGCAACCGAAAATATGGGCGCACAGATGGTTCGAGAAGTTGCATCCAAGACCAGCGATGTTGCCGGTGACGGAACAACTACTGCTACTATTCTTGCTCAAGCTATTTACAGAGAAGGTTTGAAAAACGTAACTGCCGGTGCAAATCCAATGGATCTAAAACGCGGTATTGATAAAGCAGTTACTAAAGTTATCGAATATTTGAAATCCGTCAGCAAAGATGTTGAAGGAAGAAACGAAATTGCTCAAGTTGGATCAATCTCTGCAAATAATGACTCTTCAATAGGAAACCTAATTGCAGATGCCATGGAAAAAGTTGGAAAAGATGGAGTTATCACTGTTGAAGAAGCAAAAGGAACCGAAACATCTTTAGATGTTGTTGAAGGTATGCAATTTGATCGTGGTTATCTATCACCTTATTTCGTAACTGATCCTGAGTCAATGGAATCAGTTCTTGAAGATCCATTCATTCTAATTCATGATAAAAAAATCTCTGCGATGAAAGATCTTCTTCCAATTCTTGAGAAGATTGCTCAGCAAGGCAGATCATTATTGATTATTGCTGAAGACTTAGAAGGTGAAGCTCTTGCTACCCTTGTGGTAAATAAACTTCGCGGAACTTTGAAAGTTGCTGCCGTTAAAGCTCCTGGCTTTGGCGATAGAAGAAAAGCAATGCTTGAAGATGTCGCGACATTAACAAATGGTACTGTTATCTCTGAAGAACGCGGATTCAAATTAGAGAATGCAACTATCTCTTATCTCGGAACTGCTAAGAAAGTTGTTATTGATAAAGATAATTGCACTATAGTTGAAGGTGCCGGCAAAGCTGATGAGATTAAGAAACGTATCAATGAAATAAAAGCACAGATTGATAAAACTACTTCTGATTATGATAAAGAAAAACTTCAGGAAAGATTAGCAAAGCTTTCCGGTGGTGTTGCGGTATTAAAAATCGGGGCATCAACTGAAGTTGAAATGAAAGAAAAGAAAGCAAGAGTAGAAGATGCTCTTCATGCAACACGCGCTGCAGTTGAGGAAGGTATCGTTACCGGCGGCGGTGTTACTTTTGTAAGAGCTATTTCAGCTCTTGATAAAGTTGACGGTGAAAATCTAGACCAAACAACCGGAATTAAAATAATTAAGAAAGCCCTTGAAGAACCATTAAAGCAAATCGTTAACAATGCAGGTTTAGATGGTTCAGTCGTTTTGCAAAAAGTTAAAGAAGGAAAAGATGATTTCGGATTTAACGCTGCAACCGAAGTTTATGAAAACTTAATTAAAGCTGGAGTTATTGATCCAACTAAAGTTGCACGCATTGCTCTTGAGAATGCAGCATCAGTTGCTTCACTGCTCATCACGACTGAAGCAGTTATTTACGAGAAAAAAGAAAAAGAACCCGCTATGCCGCCAATGCCTCCAGGAGGTATGGGTGGAATGGATTATTAAGATTAATCTGTTTGTTCAATTCGATAAAAAGGCGAGGTTTTCATCTCGCCTTTTTTATTTCCCTCATCCTTTTTACTAATATCCAGAAAATTTTACAGACCAAGAATCAATAGCTCGCAGATAATGCAGATTATTATGATTTGAACACATTAAATCAGCGAAAATCTGCTAAATCTGTGTCATCAGTGTTCTATTGACTTAAATTGCTGGCACTTACTTTGCTAAAATCAAAACATGCTTCGGATAAAAAATATCGTAAAAAAATTTGGTTCCTTCACCGCAGTTAATGGAATAAACGTTCACATAAAACAAGGTGAACTGTATGGATTTCTTGGACAAAACGGTGCTGGAAAAACCACAACCATCAAAATGATTGCTGGAATTTATGCACCAACATCAGGTTCAATTTCGATTAATGGCGTTGATATTTCTAAAAATCCTGTGAAAGCGAAATTGCAAATCGGTTATGTCCCAGATCAGCCGTATTTGTATGATAAACTTACGGGCAGAGAGTTTTTGTATTTCAGCGGCGGACTTTATAATCTCGATAAAAAAACTATTCAACTTAAGATTGATGAGTTGGTTGATCTCCTCAAAATAGAAAGTTGGCTCGACAAGCGAACTGAAGAATATTCACAAGGAATGCGGCAGAGAATAACAATCGCTTCGGCACTATTGCATAACCCCAAATTACTTATTCTCGATGAACCAATGGTTGGGCTTGATCCTCAAAGTGCAGTGCTGGTCAAAAATATTCTAAAACAAAAAGTAATTGAAGGTGCTTCGGTTTTTGTTTCAACCCACAGCTTATCTTTTGCAGAGGAAGTTTGTTCCCGAATCGGAATCATAAAAGCCGGAGCAATGATTTATGAGGATAAACGTGAAGCAATCGAAAGCATCAAAGCTAATCTTAACAGTAATTTTGAAGAAGTTTTTCTTGAACTTACCAAATAATGGATCAAATATTCCACATAATTAAATATAAGCTGATCAGTTTTATGAAAATTAACACTGATCTTAAACCAATCAATATTCTTAAAAATCTCGGCTCTATGCTTGTCTATGTTTTGTTTGGAATAGGTGTTTACTTTTTCACCACATCGTCGTTGACTTATCTTTTGGAAGAAATTAAAATAGGAACTTTTCTTTTACATCGCTTCGTTTCAATTGTGCTGTTTATTTTCTTCATGGCAGTAAATGCTGGAAATATTATCGTATCGTTTTCAACTCTATACAAATCTAAAGAAGTATATTATTTGATTGCAAAACCAATCTCATTTATAAAAATCTTTCTGATAAAATTTCTAGATAATTTCTTTTACAGCTCCACAACAATGCTGTTAATGATTTCGGCTGTGATGATTGGTTACTCAGCATACTTTAAAATAAATTTTTTATTCGTTGTTTTCTTTTTTTTCTGTATGCTGCTTCCATTTATGCTGATTGCCGCATCATTGGGAGTTATCTTATTGATGTTCATGATTCGCATATCGTATAAAGTCGGATTGAAAAAAGTTGTTGCAAGTTTAATAATACTTTACTTAATTGGCTTGTTATTATTCTTCAAATCAAGTAATCCGATATCAATTGTTGAACAAGTGATGGTATTCTATCCGAATATAAACGATTACTTCGGATCGTTAGATAGTCCGGCTTTAAAATTTCTGCCCAATTTCTGGATTGCAGATTCCCTCTATTGGTTCTCTGCTGGTAAACCAATGAATGCTCTGACTTACATTGGTTTACTACTTGGAACTTCGCTAATATTTTTGATTGCCGCTTTGTTTAATGCAAAAAAACTCTATTATAAAACTTGGCTTGAATCATTTGAATTAAAGGTTAAAAATACTCAGCCAAGAGAAAGAAAATATAAGAAGCAAACATTCAGCAACAAAACTTTTTTAACACCGCAAATAGACGTTCTGCTTAAAAAAGAATTTTTGCAATTTTTTAGAGAACCAGGACAATGGATTCACCTCTCAGTCATAATTTTTTTGATTGCAATTTTTGTTGTCAGCTTAGGTGGAATTGATGGTAGTTTGCTTAATGCGTATAACTTTGGATTGCGAGCGATAATTTATGTCGTAATCTTTTCGTTTAACTTATTTTTAATATCATCGCTTTCGTTAAGATTTGCATTTCCTGCCATTAGTTTGGAAGGCGATGTCTACTGGAAATTGAAAAGTTCACCAATATCAATGAAAAAAATAGTCGGAATAAAATTTATCATATTATTTTCGATTATTTTTTTATTAGGACAGGGGTTGAACTATTTCTCACACCAAAATTTCCCACGAGAACTGTTCATGGTTTCTTCTATCAACATCGGTTTTATTACTCTCGCAATTGTCTCATTAAATTTTGGAATGGGATCGTTATTCATCAACCTTAAAGAAAAAAGTCCGATTAGAATTGCTTCATCACAAGGTGCATCGCTAACATTTTTATTTACAATTATCTTGATAGTAGTACTAATTGCTTTACTTTTTATTCCAGTTTACAACTATTACAATGATATTTTCGGATTTCAAGAACGATTAAAAAATATTTATATGACTTCATTCATCATCGTGGTGGTTTCGATAACTATTTCCCTCATTTCTATTCTTCTTACCCAAAAAGCACTGAAACGTGATTTTTAGCACGCCGCATTTGAACACCGAATCGCTTTAACATCGTATCGTTTTATAGAATAAGGTAATTAATTCTTTTTTTAATTATCTTTTATCTGACAAATGTCATCAATTATCTAAAGGAGAAAATAATGTCAAATTTCATAGAAGATTTTATGTCCTCAATGGGACCTGAAGTCACAAAAAAACTTGGATCGTCATTAAATGTTGATCAAGGAACATTGCAAAAAATCATTCCATTAGTTGCACCAATGATTTTGGGCGGCTTAAAAAATCAAAAGGATAATTTCGGGGGTGAACAACGCGTTGATCACATTTTAAATAAATACGGAAGTGCTGATGTTCTTCAGAATCTTGATCAGTTATTTTCGAATAAAATGAATGATCCCAAAACTGATCCAAAACTTGGCGGATTGCTTGGTGATGCCGGTACTCAAGCAGCTAATTTAATTTCCAAAAATTTTAATCTCGACAGTGGTACAGCGATGAAGTTAATCCCCATGCTTGCACCTGTTATTTTGGGATTCTTATCAAACAAGAGAGACACTCAAGGTGCAGGTTCAAGTGGAATAGCAGCACTGCTGGATCAAAACGGCGATGGCAGCATTTTAGATGATGTTGCAGGTTTTTTATTGAATCAGTCGACCGGTCAAAAGTCTGGAAACCTTCTTACGAATTTGCTTGGCGGCTTATTCGGAAAGAAAAACTAAATATATTTCAATCATTAACAGAAAGGAACAAATATGGCGTTAGCAGATAAATATAGTTCTGTTGTACAACTTGCCAACCAATTGGGGCAAGGTTTTACAGTTACAGAAGAAGCAGGAGTTTTAAAACTCAACGGTACTGTAAATACACAGTACGAAAAAAATCTTGTGTGGGACAAGATTAAGGCAGTTGGAGGTGAAGGTTCTAAGGACATAGCCGCAGATATAAAAGTTGCAAATACCAGTTATTTTCATGTTCACAAGGTCTCCAAAGGCGAAAACCTTAGCGTCATCGCAAAGAAGTATTTAGGTGGTGCAAATAAGTATATGGATATCTTTAATGCTAATAAAGATATCCTGAAAAATCCCGATCTTATTCAAATTGGACAGGAATTAAAAATTCCTTTTCCATCCTAGCCAATAAAAAAGAGGCTGTCATGTTTGACAGCCTCTTGCTTAATAGATATTTTCTATCAAATTATTTGACCAACAACATTTTCTTCACACTAACAAAATCACCTGCTCGTAACTCATAAAAATAGGTTCCGCTGCTAAGCTTTAAATCGCCAGTTAAAAATTTTACGCTGTAACTTCCAGCCGGTTGATATTCATTCACTAATGATGCGACCTCATTACCAAGTGTATTGTATATTTTTAACGTAACCAGACTATTAGCCGATATCTGATAGCTTATAGATGTACTTGGATTGAATGGATTGGGATAATTTTGTTCTAACTTAAATTGATTTGGTTGATTAAGATCTACATTGACAATACCGCTGTAAGTAAAACTCCCATTCACATCAACTTGTTTTAAGCGATACAAATATTTCCCTAAGGAAAGACTATTATCCACAAAAGAATATTCGTTTAATGAAGTGGTTGTTCCTCTGCCATTTACAAACCCTATCTTGGCCCAGTCTTCGCTCATAGCTTTTCTTTGAATCTCAAAACCCAGATTATTCAACTCGGTTGCAGTCTTCCAGGTTAATCTAACAGAATTTTGATCAATAGCTGCTGAGAAGGAGATTAATTCTACAGGCATTGGTGCTTCAAAAGTTTGAATCCTAATTGGAGTCAAGCCGCCTGTTGGATTAACAGTATTTGCACCGCTCGGCCAAATTCCATCTGCATCAGTTGCAACCACAGGGTGCAAGCTGCCATCAGAAAGTAGTCTTCGTTCAATTCTGCGTACACCATTGGGAAGATTATTAGGAATCATTGTTCCCCAATATCCGTTCTTATTATCCACGCTGTCCCTGTAAAATTGTGCAATACTTGTTACAGCACTCAAATCAATCCCATCACTCTCTATCAAAGTGCTTGATATTGGCCTGCCTGTTCCGCTTACATTGTCATATAGAAATACAAAATCTTTAGCCGATGCAGATGAACTGCCATAAATAGCTGTGCCTGCAGTATCAGTAGCTGTTGTGTAAAAATTAACTACTCTAATAGAATCAGGAATTGTTAAATAAGTTACTGCCGTTGTTCCACCGGCACCATCATTAAGTCTTATTCTCATTCGAATATAATTACCCGGGATGAATCTGGTAACATTACCTGTAGGTTCGGTAATAAACCATCCCGTGAAAGAACCCAAAGCATCTGTGGTAAATTCACCATAAGGACCAGGAGATACAAAAGTAGGACTTGATGTACGGACAAATGTGTTATCGGAGTTCACAAAAATAACATTACCTGCACCTGAAGTTGTCGGACCATCGGCAGAAATAACCACCTGGTTGATGTAACGGTAGGTTGTACTCGGCAGAAGTCCATCAATTTTTGCTCTGAATACATAAGGAACACGGTTGTTGTTAGTACCATTTACACCTTGAATATATTGAGGTACAACAACACCGGTTATAGTTTGAGCGAATAAATCACCCAAAACCAAAAATGCAGTGAACAGCATTACGAAAAGTAAACCCAGTTTTTTCATACTAATACCCTCAGAATTAATTTATTATTTAATTAGTGAATTACTTATCAATAATACAATTTCTAAATGTTCAATTCAATTAACACAATGTTAATTCTATTGAAGCAGATTAAGCTTTTTAGTACTTGAAAATTCTCCGGCATTCAGCTGGTAGAAGTAAATTCCTGAACTGAGATTTTTCCCGCTAAACTTCAGTTTATAATTGCCGGTATTTTGAGTTTCACTTACCAAAGTAGAGACTTCCCTCCCGAGAACATCAAACACTTTTAATGTTACAAAACTATTTTGAGGAATTTGGTAAACTATTTCGGTTTCAGGATTAAAAGGATTCGGGAAATTTTGGTAAAGTGCAAATTCATTAATCAAAGTTGTTTCATCCAAAACACCAACAGGAACATTAGAGAAACCTCTTGTGATAGTATTCAACAGTTGCCAAGCACCGCCGTTTGGCAATCTTCCAAAAGATTGAGTAACATCCATTGCAGTAAAAGCAACACTGTCTATTACTATTCCAAGTGCATTTTCAAACCAGGCCGTCTCACCACTGCTGGATAAACCGAAATCACTCGGATCACCTGTATTGTCAGTTACTATTACAAAAAAACCGTCGGGAGGAAGAATTGTACCTGTTGGAAATATTTTTTTTGGTTTTGTACCTGGAGGTACTGCCCCAACATCGTAAACCTTATATCCGCTGATATCAATCTGACTCGATGATGGATTATAAATTTCAATCCAATCAGGATCTGTAGTTGTTCCTCTGGAATAAATTTCATTCATTACAGGCTGGGCATAAGCAAGCTCTAACATGAAGGAAAAAAGTACAACAACAAATAGTAAAAAGTTCTGTTTCATGTTAACTCCTAAATATTTTTGTAAATAAAATTAATTTATAATTTTAATGATACTATGTTGATAAAATTAAACAAAATTTTCCACACTTACATTGGTTTTTGAAAGACATACATTTTGCTTTCAGGATCACTTACAATATATATTTTATCTTGAACAATTGTAATACCTTCACCTTGAACAACCGTAATACCCCACTCTGAAATTAAATTCCCAGCTGAGGTAAGTTTTAATATTCTTTTAGATTCATCGCTGACGATCCAGAGCGAGCTGTCAGTTTGGTCATAAAAAATATCGGAAATATCAGTTGAATAATTAATCTCCTTCCGCCAAATTTCAGTTGAATTGTTAAATTCCAACAGCATGCAGGGAAGTTTTTCATTTATAATGAATGAATGTCCGTTACTAAGATTTCTTGATATTCCTTCCATAGCATGTTTTGGATTGGTTGCAACATCAAAAGAGAAGGAATTAAGTCGAGTTCCTGATTCCGAATAAGTCGTTACTAATTTATTCGTCTCTTCTACGACATAAATGGTGTCACAATTTTTAGAAAGAGTTATCCCTTCCATATCAGAGCTGGATGTAGGAATGGTTCTTAAAATATTTCCCGTGAAATTAGTTTCATAAATATCCGGGTTTCCATCTGAAACAATCAGCAGAGTATTATTTTTAGAATTATAAGCTATTCCTGATGGTTCTGTAATATTTAAAGTGTAAACTGTAATTGGAGTAAGAGTAGGAATAATTGTATTGTTATTCGATGATGACGGATCACTTCTGTCGCAGTTTAAACCAAAAACCATAAAAAGCAGAATAGCCGCATATAATATTTTATGCAATTGATTTTTATTCATTCTTATTGAAAAGAAGCGGAGAACCAAAAAATGGTTCTCCATTCCTTAATTTTTTATGGTTGATTAGGCGCACCCCTAGTAATTGTATTTAATAATTGCCAACTTGCACTGCCGTCTGGTAGTCTTCCATATGTTTGATTAGTAGCCATAGCCAAAAAAGAAACATTGTCTATTACTGTCCCATTTGAGTTTTCTAACCAAACTTCTTCACCACCACTTGATAAACCAAAACCACTTAGATCTCCATCAAAATCGGCTGTATCGGTAATAATAACATAAAATCCACCAGCAGGAATGGTAGAGCCAATTGGAAATGATTTTTTAGGTTTGCTGCCGCCAGTATTTCCACCAACATCATAAATTTTGTACCCAGTTAAATCCACTGCTTCTGAGTTTGGATTATAAATCTCGATCCAATCCAGATTACCCGCAACGCCTCTTGAATAAATTTCATTCATCAGTACAGGAAACTAATCCATTTGAGGTTCCTTTTGTTGGCGGAGTTAACCTAATCCATGTATTTGAACCGTTTGGGCTTCTTGCATAAGATGTATCTTTTCCTAATGATGGGAAAGTGACATTATCGATTACAGAACCTGATGCATCTTCAAACCAAATTTGCTCGCCTGAAGATGATAAGCCAAAACCGCTTGCAGTTGTATCATCAACAACGATAACTAAAAAACCTTTTGCAGGCAAAAGCGTTCCACTGGCAATTACCATTTTAGGTTTTGTCCCACTTTGTCCCCCATTATCATAAATTTTATAACCGCTCAAATCCATTTGTGAGGATGATGGATTGTAAATTTCAACCCAGTCGGCATTTAAGGAATCACCTTGTGAGTATATTTCATTAATAGTTGGCGTAACAACCGGTGGTGGTGGTGGTGGAGCTACAAAGGGTTCATCTCTAGAACAAGAAATAAAAAATAAAGGTGTGAGGTACATTAAAACTAAAAGTAACTTTTTCATTTTATTTTCCTTCCTTTATAATGATGCTTGAATACGCATTTGAATGAACGAATGATCATCGTCCCCTATAAGATTACCTTTTCTATTAGCATATTGATCCAAATTAACATAAGAGTAATTAAACTGCAGTTTAATATTTGTGTTGGGATAGTAATTTACTCCAAGCATAAGCTGGTTAGATTGACCGCCAATAATTCCTGCCTTTAGGTCATTTAGATTAGTTACGCTGTAGCGTGCAGCCAATTCAATTGCTCCCCATGAATTTTTTGGTGCTTCGATAGGACCTACTTCACCTTCATCAATATAATAGTATCTTGTTTCACCAGTAAGCATATAAGTTGCCATTACATAGCCGCCTTTCAAATGAATGTTTGGGTTTCTATTAAGCATGCTATACTTTTTATTTATATCCCATCTTTTAACCATTGCTCCCATAAACTCTGACTGTAAATAAAAAGGTCCATTGACATACATTAATTCAGCACCGTAACGATTGTAATAATTTACGTCAGTGATATCATCGGAGTGTAAAAACTTAGGATTAAAAACATAAGTCTCAGTGCGTGCACTTATTTCAATAGTATTAGTTGGTAAATCTGAAACAACATCGGGAATTTTGTAGGAGCCAGCAAATCCGAAATGAAGATTTTCACCATGATTATTTATTGGAGCCACGGAAAGTCTTAAAGTAGATGACCAACCTTCATCTTGTTGTCCTTTATCTTTCCTTGTTCCTGGTTCATGTCCCATGACGGCGGCAGTAACTTGCCCGTAGTCGTTCCAATACCTCGCAGAAATACCAACTCGTCTTGACAGTCTTAGGGCATTTGTTATTGCAGTACGCTCTAAAAAGGTTAATAATCTTGAGCTATTTAAATTTTCCATACCAAATGGATCTTTGAAATTTCCGGCTTGCAGTGCCAAATTAAAACTTGGGAAAGTATATTTAACCCACATATCCCTTAACGATGTTTGAGGATCAACGGAAACATCTTCACCAAAATCAACATCAAATTCAGCTTGCCAATCTTTCCACAGAACAGCTTTCAAAGCAAATGTCAATCGTCTTAGTACCGTACCATTGCTCATTTGATTTTTATTCTCGAAATACATGGCTCCATCTATTTGCAGACGAGAATCAAACCACCAGGCAAAATTTCCATCTTCAGAGCCGAAAAAAAGTTTACCGTTACGAACATTAGCTCCTAATGGTGCTTTTTGTTCCCCGCCTGGAACTCGCGTATCCTGTGCATAGATGAAGTCAACACTCATTATGAGGAGTGTAACTAGAAACACTGCAAAATTGATTCGATTGTTCTTCATGAATTTTTCCTTTAATTAATTTGTGGTTAACGAAGTAGTTAATTTAATTTGTTATAGCGAGCTCATTTAAATGTTTTTTTTTAGTGATGTTACTCTGAATATTTCTTCAATCAATGAAACTTTCTCATCCAATTCCCTATCTTCCAATTTATTTCCCGATTTGTTCCATAAATTGCTATTAGTAAATACTGCTTTTTCAAAATCAATTTTATGACTGAATGATTTTCCATGCAGATTTTTAAGTTCAGCTATTTGTTCCTCAGAAAATCTATCTGTATCTAACTTTTCAATAATGAGAGTTGAATCAATCCTAAAGCTGTCCACGATTGAATAATTGAAAATCAGATATAGTTCGCTATTGTTAAATTCTCTTCGGCTGAGGAGTTCATTTCTGAATGCTTTTGTGCTATAAAATCTTTTACCGATTATATCACTAAATACAGTAGTATCTATACCTTCTTCGCTCAACTTTACAGCTACCGACGCAGAAATTTCGTGAGGAACTGGATTAATAACTTTTTGCTCAAAAACATTTTGAACAAAGAACAATAAAATAAAAGCTAAAATACCCGAAGTTATTGGTGCAACAATCCATCCAATTCCAATTTTACCAAATACTTTAAAATTTATTGATTGCGGGTCTTTCGCAAGCCCCACTCCAATAACCGCTCCAATAAAGGATTGTGTTGCCGATAAAGGCACTAATGGAATTGATGGTAAATTATTTTCTAATAAAAATCTCTCAAGAGATTGTGATGTAAAAAGCCACATCACAATGGCACCGGAAAGTACAATTGTTAATCCTGTAATTGGTGAAATTTTGTAAAGATCTGTCCCAACGGTTTTCATAACGTTGTAGCCATACGTAAATATTCCCACTGCGATGGCTAAACCACCTAATAAAAATAATTGCTGTATACCTGTGATAGAAAAATCAAGAAGATTCAAATCTTTGAAAGGAGTGGCTTCAACAAACATTCCCATAACATTGGCAATATTATTTGCTCCCATGGAATAAGATGCAATAGCTCCAACAATAATTAATCCAACTCGGTTGTAGGAATCTATTTCAAGCATATGAATTTTCCACTTAAGAATAGTATTCTTAATTACCTTAAATAAAATGAATCCAAATATTGCAGAGATTAACGGGCTAACTATCCAGCTTGTAACAATTTTAGTTAAAGTATAGAAATCAGTGGGTGAACCGGTAAATATGTTCCATCCTATTATTGCTCCAACTACAGCTTGAGAGGCTGAAACTGGCAAACTTGCTTTTGTCATCCATGTAATTGCAATTGCAACAGCAAGCGCCACAGTAAAACTGCCCGCTATGGCATTAACTCCACCTAAATTAGCAAGCGTATTGGTTGTACCCGCACCACTTATAAAGGCACCAAGTATAACAAAAATTCCGCCGATTATCGCAGCAGTTTTGAATTTGATCATTTTAGATGTAACAGCAGTACCAAAAAGTGAAACTGCGTTGTTAGCACCTAATGACCAGCCAAGAAATAAACCACTGCTAATGAAAAACCAAACCGAAATATCCAACTTTACTCAAACCTTTTTATAGTTGCGATTGATAATCTATCGCAAACATCTTCTGATTGTTCGGCAATTCTTTCAATATGAAATGTAAAGTAACGTGTATGAATTTTATAGCTTAGCTCTTTATCTGTGCGAAAAATAGTACGCTTAATTTTCTCTGCGATTTTATTAGTCTCTTTTCTATAAAATTGAACCTTGATTATGTAATCACGAACTGCATCAATATTCTTAAAATAAGACCTTATTCCGCTAACCGTGTTTTCAAGACATGAAATAGAAGTTTCGGCAATATCGAGATAATCCTGTTTAAGTTCAGGAAGCAATTCAGGAATTTCAACTGAAAATTCAAGCAGCGTCTCTGCTGTGATATTCAAAGCTTTATCGCAGCTTTCAAGCATACCTAAAACATCACCTCTTGATTCAGGAATCAGCGTTCGTGTATAAAGCTTAATCTCGATATTCCTTCGTAAATCGTCTGCTCTTTCCTCAATTTTTCTAAGATCTTTTAGATGATTTTCAAAATCATCATTCTGTCCTTCAAAGTAACACTTGATGCCGAGTTTGAATATCAATCCACCTTTGATGACCAAGTCAAGGTACTCATCAATTTGTGTTTCTAACTTTTTTGTTGATTTTAAGAACATATGTTTTGTTCCTCAATTATTGCGATAAAATTTTCTAGCAAGATTAAAATATTCCAAACACACCGTTTGGAGTTATTCCTAAATATCTGAACCAAGTTTCGCCTGCAGCGATAATGAAAAGCCATGCAATCACCATCATGGTAAAACCATATTTGAATGAATCAGTTAAACTATAATGGTCAGTTTCGTAGAGCAGTGCAGCGGGTTTACTGTTAAATGGAAGCACATAAACGTGTTCGATCAAAAATGCAACAGGAAGTGCCAGACTTACAACACTAAAACCAAACCTGTTAGCAACTCCAATTGCTATCGGTATAAAAATCATTGCACGCATGGTTTTAGATTGAAAAATCAATGCACTGAACAGCATAAGCCCGGTTAAGAGTAAGTATAAGAACCAAAAATGTGTACTGTTTCCAATTCCGAGGTGATCAAAAAAAGCATTAACGCTTAACGAGGGTAAATCCGTTACATCCAATCCGGAACCTAAAGTATAAGCACCGGCAGAGAATAACATAAGATGCCATGGAATATCAACATCATTCCATTTTACAATTCCGATTTTAGGTAATAAGGCAACGATTGCTCCTACAAAAGCAACAGCAGTCGCACTTATTCCGTGAATGCTGTCTGTCGCCCAAAAACCAAGAATAAGAATAAAAATAATTGCTGATTTGATCTCTAAAAAACTAAGCTTACCAAGTTTTTCAAATTCTTGCTTTAGCCGATCCATACCGCCTTCGATTTGAGGTAATCGTTCTTCGGGCGAGAGCGGGAAAAAGACTTTCATTGCTAAAATATATCCGACAAACATTAAACACAGCATTACAGGAAACATCGCCATCATCCAATCGGCAAAAAATATTTTTCCACCAATTGCACCTCCTATTAGTGCAGCGGCGAGCAAGTTTGCACCGGAACCTGTGACAAATGTACCCGCTCCAAGATTAATGTTAAGCAAGTTTTGTAAAACTATGCTGCGACCAAAATTATTCCGTTTGACTCCGCTTGTTGCTCCATAAATTGCTGCAATTACCATGAAGATGGGAAGAAGTATTGCCGCTTTTGCGGTTGTTGCAGAAATAAAAGCTGATAAAACTAAATTGATTATTATGAAACTTATAAAAATAGAACTTGCACTTTTTCCGAATCGAACTATCAACCAAAGTGCAAACCGTTTTGCAAGTCCCGTTACTACCAACATACTGGCAAGTACGAAGGACATTATATTCAACCACATTACCGGATGCCCGAGTTGAGCATATGCGGTTTTTTCTGATAATACTCCAGTAAGCACCAGACTTATAATAAGTATAAGAGATGTTAAATAATTTGGAATTGCCTCCGTCATCCAAAGTATAATTGAGGCAATAAAAATTGCCAGCATAAATTCATTACTTCTGACGAAAGCAGCCGACCCCGATTTTTCAAAAGCTTGCTTAGCAGTGTCTGTTGAAAGTTGAGTTAGCTCGATACCTTGAAGAAACGGCAGCTTTATGACAAAGGCAAATAAAATAAAGGAGGCAATTGCTAAAATCGGTCCAAGCACCGCCAGCCATTTTTCAAATTTTGATTTGTCGCGTTTAGGAAGTTTCTCGATACGATAGTTTTTCATATCGAGCGGATCAAATTTTGTCATATCAAATAAGTTTTATGAAAAATATTAATTGAAGTTTACCATTTAGTAAATGGATTTTTCATGAGCATGGAGTTGTAATACTTTGGATCGCCAGTAACTTCTTCGCCTAACCATTCTGGTTTAGGAAATGTTTCTGTCTCAGAGGTTAACTCTAATTCAGCAAGAATCAGCTCTTTATTCTCGCCATAAAATTCATCAACTTCAAAAGTGTGATTTCCGACTTTAACCAAATAACGAGTCTTATCAATCACTCCGGGTTCACATATTTTTAAAAGTTCTTCCACTTCATTTGTTGGAATCTCTTTTTCCCATTCATATCGGCTTGCACCAGAAGTGTTACCAATCCCCTTTATTGTAATATAACCTTTGTCACCTTTTATACGAACACGAACAGTTCGTTCAGGAATAGATGAAAGATAACCCTGCACTATTCGTGTTTCTTTGCTTGCTTGATTTTTAAAATCACCTTTAACTAAAAATTTACGTTCGATTTCTTTTGCCATATTATTCTCCTATTTCATTCCGATTAGGTTTTTTAATCCGCGTAAATAATTTATATTCGGGAAGTTGTCGAGCTCAAGTTCTCTTACGGTTTTTATTACTAATGTCGGATCTTCCATTTCAACAGCGGCGGTTTTAATCTTTTTACCATCTACAGTTACCTCAGCAATTTCAACTATACAGTTGTTGATTGTGAAACCGGTTCGTTTTTTATGAACATTAACTGCTTTTAATAATATTGATTTGCTGATTACATCATCAAGGTATTGTTGGAAGGTATATTCCGATCGTTCGAGCTTTGGAAGTGCTACTTTGAAGCACTTGAAAACTTTTTCAATCTCTGAAATAGGAAGCGGAAATGTTCCTTTCATTATTGGAAGCCATTGCTCCAACCTGTCTTCATTGACCTGTTGGAGGGTCTTTATATCCATTAAGTTATCACGGACTTTTGTGTTATCCATACTCACTTCCGAAAGAATATAAACCTCATCACTCTGGCGAGTTTTTCCTTCAGGATGTTTCAGGATATTGGCTTCGGCTTTACCCAAATCGTTTGTGAAAGTACGCCATTCCCAGCGCGGAGTTATTTCTTGCATTGCAACTCCCAAAATTGATGTGAATGATTTATTATGTTCTAAACAAAAATAGCAATTATTATACTTGAATTTCGGATATTTATATTAACATGGTGGCAATAAATTGAATGAATGGGTAATTTAAGCTAAGATATACGAACACGGAAAATATTTCTGTGAATTATTGGTTATACTTTTTCAATATCTTTTTGATCAGTGCTTTCCTGCAGCACTTCAATTATCTTATCAGCTTCAATAAGTATGGCGCTGAGCTTGTTGCCTAGAAATGCACCGGTATCAATATAAACTGAGTTCGATTTTTCGGAGTGTGTAACATCTTTTTTAATAGTATGTCCGACTACCTGCAATTTGCCAATATTAAGCAATATATCTCGCGTCCATAGAATTCCCTCTTCCTGATTTAAATTTGATTTGATAATTTCTTCAAGTACAGAAAGATTATCTTGAAAATTCTCTGATAGCTGATTCTTCATGTGTTTGGAAATACCAGCATGCGAAATGAAACAGTCGTCAAGATCATAAAAAAGTGGATTACTGATGATGAACTCCAAATGATCATTTAGCTTATCAAAATGATTATTGTAGGAAAGTAGAGTGGGCTCGTAACCATTGTGCGTCCAAGGTCTGCCGATTTCATGAGTGGGATGCTTGATAAAATAATACATCATGTAATCATGATTGCCGGGCGTGAATTTAATGTGTTCGGATTTTACAAATTCAACCACTTCGTAACTGAAATTGCCTCTGTCAACTAAATCTCCGGTGGAATATATTTCGACAGCAGGATATTTTTTTCTTATCTGTCCAACAAGCTTTTGAAGTGTATTAAGACATCCATGAATATCACCGATTACCGAAATCATTTGGACACCTTAATTTGAACTTTAATAAAAGAATTAATTCGTTGAGAAAATTCTCAACTTGCGATACTCAAAATTAAAGATATTTGCTATCGCTTCATTTGTGCATGCCGCTTGGTATGTACAAACACCTTTGGATAATCCTGGATCGTCGAGCAATGCATTTGCCAATCCTTGCTCAACAATATTGTGTATGTAACCAATCGCGGCATTATTTAATCCATAAGAAGCTGTACGTGAAACCAATGCGGGCATATTTGGCACACAATAATGTATTACATCTTTATATATGAAAATCGGGTCTGACAGAGATGTTATTCTGCTTGTCTCAATACATCCGCCCTGATCAATGGAAACATCAAGCACAACAGCACCCTTCTTCATTTCTTTAATCATACCTTCTGTTACTAGATGAGGAGTTTTCTCACCTTTGATAAGCACTGCACCAATTAAAACATCAGCAAACTTTACTCCGCGTGTGATAGTATATGGATTTGCCATAACAGTTGTAAGTTTCCCCGAAAAGTGTGATTCAAGTTTTCTTAATCTGTTTAAATCTTTATCAATAACAATAACTTGAGCTCCTCTGCCCAAAGCAGCACGTGCAGCAGTTGCACCAACCACACCAGCACCCAAAATAACCACTGCCGCTGGTGCAACACCAGTAATTCCTCCCATTAAAATTCCCCTCCCGCCTTTAACAGAGCTTTCAAGATATCTTTCTGCAATTTGAATTGACAAAGGTCCTGCAATTTCACTCATTGCATGCAGCACAGGAAGTCCGCGCGAATCTTCAATAAGCTCATATCCAATTGCAGTAACATTTTTCTTAAGTAAACTTTCCAAAACAGATTTTTGAGCAACTGCAAGATGAAGAAAGGTAAAAAGTATCTGCTCCTCTTGAAGCAATTCAGCTTCGGCTTTGTTTAGGGGTTGAACCTTTGCAATTAATTCTGAGCGTTTAAAAACTTCTTCAGCACTAAATACGATGTTTGCACCAACCTTACTGTAGTCTTCATCGGTAAAGTGACTACCATCTCCTGCACCTCGTTCAACATATACTGTGTGTCCTAATCGAATCAGTGAATCTACACCTGCCGGTGCAAGTCCAACTCTTTTTTCTTCAAGTAGATTTTCTTTGGGGATTCCAATTCTCATAATATGTTTCTCCTCTTTGTCATAAAACTAAAAATTACTTAGTAGAGATTCAAATTTTATTATTTGTTTTTAACCAAAAAGCATTTTGACAATAAAAACTGCTGCTAAAATTCCCACCACATCAGCTATAAGCCCAGCAGGTAATGCATGCCTTGTATTTTTAACATTTACCGCACCGAAATATACTGCAAGAACATAAAAAGTTGTCTCTGTACTTCCAAAAAAAGTTGAGACCATTATTCCTATGAGTGAATCAGGACCATAAACAGACATCGTTTCAGCCATAATGCCTAAAGAACCGCTTCCGGAAAGTGGACGCATTAAAGCCATAGGCAAAACTTCAGCAGGCATTCCAATCGGATCGGTAATGTATCTTAATGCCGGGATCAGCCAACCCTCCATTGCCCCGCCTGCTCGAAAGATACCAATTGCACACAGCATAGCAACCAAATAAGGAATTATCCTTACTGCTATATTAAATCCTTCTTTAGCACCTTCGATGAATTGTTCATAAACTCTAACTTTCTTTAAAGCTCCATAACCAATGAATGAAACAATCATTAATGGGATTGCGATTATTGAAACAACCTGAATTATTCCTTTAAATAATTCGGGTGATACAAAACTAAAAGCGCTTGTGAGAAATGTTCCTAAGCCTGTTGTTAATATCAATAAAATTAAAACTATTATTGAAGCTAAGAACCCAAAAATACCTTTGTTTTCTTTAAACCATTGAAGTGTTTCACCTTTTTTAATTGGAAACTTCTCAAAAATCTTGACTGCAGTTAAACCGGCAATAGTAGCACAAGAAGCACCAAAAATGGATGTCCCGATTATTATTGCGGGATCTGAACTGCCTGCTGCAGCACGAATTGCTATTGCGCTTGCAGGAATGAATGTAATACCTGCTGTATTTATCGCTAGAAAGGTACACATCGCATTAGTAGCGGTTCCTTTATTTGTGTTGAGCTTATCAAGTTCTTCCATTGCTTTTAATCCGAAGGGTGTAGCAGCATTGCTTAGTCCAAGCATGTTAGCAGAAATATTCATAATCATCGAGCCAACTGCAGGGTGATCTGATGGAACATCTGGAAATAATTTTTTGGTAATTGGCATTAAAATTCTAGCCAGAATAGAAATCAAACCGGCAGATTCTGCAACTTTCATTACTCCAAGCCACAATGCCATGATCCCAATTAAACCCAATGCAATCTCAACCGCAGTACCGGCATAACTCAATACTGAGTTCGTAACTTGCTTTAGTTTAAGAAAAGAAACTTCTTCAATAACCATCTCAGCTCTAACGCTTGAAGAGTCTATCACTTCTCTTATTTTAATTTTTGCAGTTAGATCATCATCCTTACCTGTAATGCTGGCAGCATCAATTAAAACTTTGGGAGCAGATTTATCAATTTTGAAATAGGCGTTAAGATTTTCATCCTTTTTTACAAAAGTGAGCTTTGATGGGAGTGAAAGATCATCAGAAATATTTTGGGAAAAGTGATTATTAAAATTTTTTGAGGATATTTTAATTTTTCCATCATAAATTTTATCTGCATCACTTTCAAACCTCTGATTAAAATCAATGGTAACCGATAGTGGAATGTCGTTGCGGTATTTGTTTTCAATCCTGTCGCTGATATCAGTATAAACAGCAGTTCCAATTCCAAGCAGTAATAAAGCAAGCCAAACATAATTCAGCATAAGTTACCTTCAGTATGGTTTGATAATAATCACTTTTCGGATATACCTGTAACCATTATTTTTTGATAAAACGGAAATGCATGATTTCCTTTTTTATTAGCAGCAATGATTCGTACAACATGTTCTCCAATAGCCATATTTGAAGCAAACACAGTAAGTTCGCCAGTTAAATTATTGAATGAGAACATTTTTGTTTTTGATGAATCAATATAAACCTGTATGGATTCATTATCTATTCCTGCTGAATCATTAATAGAATATTTAAGTTCAAAATTACTTTGCTCGTAATTATTATCACTTAATGTAAATTCAATTTTAGGAATTCCCGATGAACAGTATCGGGCAATCCCTCTGAAAATTCCCCAAGCTTGAATTTTATTGAACTCATCAATTGCTAATCGTCTTTCTTCATGAGGATTTGTGAAAAATCCGCACTCAACAAGTATGGCTGGAATTTGAGTGACTCGAAGCACAGAAAACCCAGCGCCAGGATAAATCCAATAATCTGAATAAGTACCATCGAATGAACCCAAACCTCCTGAATTTCTCATTGCATAAGCTAAATCTCTCTGAACATATTTTGCAAGATCCCTTTCGCAAGGTTCATATTCGTAATCGGTTTCGGTAGCATGGTAATAAGTTGAGGTATAATTTATTCCTCTATCTCCATCACTTCCAGGAGCATTGTGATGAATGCTGATAAATATTTCCGCCCCGCTTCGATCTGCCATGTAGGATCGTTCTTTTAAATCCACGGTCATATCTTTATCACGCGACATAATAATTTCAGCACCGGCTTCTTGAAGAAAATCCCTGAGAGCTAAGGCAACATTTAAGTTTGCATCAGCTTCCACAGTTATTTTTTGCGGACCAGTGTTTCTTCGATCCTCACCGCCATGGCCCGGATCAAGAAAAATTTTTTTACCTGACAAAAATTTAGAGTAGGTATTTAAAAAGTCTTTTTTCTTTTGGGGATTTTTAAACTCGACGGGAATCTCATAGTAGGTAATATCTGCTGAACAAGACCACAATAAAAAACCGGATAGAATAAGAATAGCCGGATATTTCAAATCACCCTCCGACTTCCTCCTGTGCGTGAATTTCATCCGAGTCCATAATTATTGCAGCTGATAACGATGGAATATTCTGCTTTATGGAATCGGTTTTTTTCGAATACTTGGCTAAGTATTCTTCCCTAAGAACTGACATGGTTTTTTCTTCATCAACCTTTCTAACAAGACCATTTAAGGTAATCGAAAACATCTGATAGCTCGGAGAAAAATCAGTTTTTTTACCTCGTTTGGTTTTTTCCTGCCTTACAATTGTAAAGCTCGCATTAGAATTGTATTTGATTGATTGATATAATTCATCATCAGTCTTGAAAAATATGTAGATGTTTTTATCCCGATAAAGAAAGGTTGTTGGGTATTGAATTGTTTTTTCTTCGTCAATATTTAAAGCGAAAACTCCAACTGTGGTACTCTTGAGTTCACTTTCGATGATCTCTAAATCCCTTATTTGGTTTATTATCCTTTGCATTAGAGTCTTTCTAAAAATAATTTCATTATAAATATAGGAATATTTTTTTTTGAAATTAACGGTGTCTTTAAAATTAAGTTACAATGCAAGTATTATTTGTTGCAAAAATACAAAATTTACAATGATCCAATTTTTTTTCAGTGGTTTGTTCCCTAACATTTTTTACCATGTGCTGGATGTCATTTTGAATTTGAAGTAGATCGTTTACCTCAATATCTAAAATAAAAAATTCATCGGGATGCTTTATAAAAATTATTCGAAGTTGAAAATTTGTTACAGTTTTAAATAACTTACTGGCAATATAGGAATAAAATTTTAATTGAGTAAAATAATGTTTTGCTCTTTCGTGAAGTTCATTCAATAAAACTGAATCGGTTTTATAATCTGCTATAATGATTTTGTTTTTATTAATTATTAGTTTATCAATAATACCATAAAGAAAATAATCATCATGCTGATGATAAATTTCATATTCATTCTTGTAATCCGGGAAACCTTTTATAAGTTTGTAATTTTTTGAATTATAATAATTTTTTACGTCTTGAATAATTTTGTTTATTAAATCTCTAGTTTGGTTTGAACCCCATTCTTTTTTATCAACCATTTGGTCTAGAATATCAACTGTTTTATCCTCAAGTTGATCTGAACTAGTTTCATCGCTAAGTAATTTATGGATGACAGTTCCTTTAATTTGCGAAAAGTCTCTTTTGCTTTTGGTTGTTTCTTCATCATTACTGATAGTTAATTGCTGATCTTCAACTGGATTAAAATCAAATTCTAAATTATTTTCCTGCTTGAATTGATTCTTAATCCATTCTTTATTTTGATTCATCAAATTTGAAAATCCAAAATCATAAATAAGTCGATATTTAAGCGGACATTGATTGTAAACGCTAATCTTTGTCGCAGAAATCATCTCACCAAAGTGTGAATCGGTAATATTGCTTAAGAGTTTTGACTTTGGTTCTGGAAAAAATTTGGATACTTCAAGATGCAATGTTAACGGTTCGAGTTTCGTAATTATAGGTATGACAACTTGTAAATCTTTTTCATTGGAAATAAATTTTCCCGCTTGTTTGGTTAACAATTGTAACCTACCGTTGAGGTGATATTCTTCCGACTCGAAGTCAATATTTAAACCTTCTTGAAGTAATTTTATAAAGGAATCTCCTTTGGACGATATTGCTGACTTACGACTTGCAGAAATGAAAAGCTGATTCTTCGCACGAGTGATCCCCACATAAAACAATCTTTTGATCTCCGCAATATTTTTCTTTTCACTTATGTAATCACTCAGTCTAATTATAGGAGCGGAATGAGGATCACCAAAATAATTTTCATCAAGAGGAACTTTAGTCAACAATCCAAAAGTTTTATTGATAAGAACTGACTTCGACTTGACACTATTTTTTCTTGTTGATTCCCCGCATCTATGAAGAAAAACTGTCGGAAACTCTAATCCTTTTGCTTGATGAATAGTCATTACTTTTACACAATTCAACTCATCTGAAATTACTGCCTGTGATTCATCTTCAACCTCACCTATGGCATCTTTAAGATAATTTACATAATCGTATAATGTTCTAAATCCCTCTGTAAAAAAATTAATGGTTAGGTTTATAAGCTTACTAACATTTGCCTGCTCTTGAACAGAATTTGCTTTATGACTGACTACACTAAGATATTCAGTTTCAGTAATTATTTTTCTCAAAAGAAAAGAAATCTCAACTTTACTTACCAGTGAAATATTTTCTTCGATAGTATTCACCAGTTTTGAATAATTTACTTTTTCAGAGGCATAAGATTTAAGCTTCAGCCAAAAGTTAGATTTTTGCTGCAAAGAAATTTCAAATATTTCAGAATCTGAAATAGAGAAGAACGGTGAGCGAAGTATTCCAATTAAAGCTGTATCATCATTCTGATCAAGTAAAAAGGAGAAGTAATTATAAATATCATAAATTGACTGTCGCTGATAGAAACCTTTTCCGCCGATAATCGAGTATGGTATATTTTTCCTAATGAAAGATTTTTCAAGCTCTAAAAATGATTTCCTTTTTCTGCAAAGTATTGCAATATCACCCCATTGGATTTTATCCTCTGATGTATCATCATGAACTAACTTCAGGATCCTTTCGGACAGTAAATTTGCCTCAGCAATTTCTTCATCTTCCTCATCAGAAGTTTCAGCAAGAAGAATTTCAACTGTACCAGGCATATCATCGTCCCGAGCACAAACAACATCGGTATGTTCTACTTCATTAAATAGCTGATTTGGATTGTTAAAAAGATTTTTGAATAGCGCATTGATAAACAAACATAAATTCGGTACCATCCTGAAACTATCAGGTAGTGACAGCAAACTATCTTTGCCATCTTTTTCAGTTATATCATCCTTAGTTCGGTTAAAAATTTCGAGTTCAGCATCGCGAAACATGTAGATACTTTGTTTTTCGTCACCGACAATAAATAAATTTCCTTTTTTCAGGTTATCAAGTATGGGTAAAAAGATATTATATTGAAGTTCGTTTGTATCCTGGTACTCATCAATCATTATGTACTTAAATTTTTCAGATAGAGATTTTCTTACATCTTCATTCTGAAGAATTTCTTGTGCGAATAACAAAATATCTTCATAATCAAGATATCCACCTTCTTTTTTCTTTTCATTGTAAAGCTCAAGTGATTTATTAAAAAAATTGATGAATGTTTTACCAAACTTTGCCAATTCAATTTCAACATCCTTATGATTTGGAGGAATTTGAAAATATCCTAACTTACCCAGGAAATCTTCAACTAACCGTATCTCTCCCTGGAGGTTAATACTATCTTCCCGGTTTAAGTAACCCTTGATCGCAACAGTTCCACCGCTTCGAGTAAGAATATTATCTTTCAAACCACCAAGTAACTCTAGTATATCCTCAATTTTACTTTTCTTCTCAAGTTTTCTTAAAATATTTTTTATTTCTAAAGCCGCTGCATTCTTAGGAGAAGATTTCAGAACAACCGAATTAATTTTTCTTACAGCTTCGATAATTTCTTTTAAATCCTTAGTAAGAATTTTTTCAGAGAACGAGAGGAATGTATCATAAAATTTTTTAGCAATTTCTTCACATGATTTATTATAAACAATTGAAGCAAGGTTCAATAAATTTCTTCTGTGCTTAATTGATGAGTTTAATTCTCGACTGAAAATATATTTTGAAGAAAAAAGACGAATTAGATATTTTAACTCATCTTTAGCGTTTGGATCCTCTAAAGATTTTTTAATGATCTCTTCAACTGATAATTCTACCAATTCGTCGGAAAATATTTCATCAATTGGGGTAAAGTTGGCATCTATTCCTGCTTCAACCGGATTTTCGCGAAGAATATCAATACAAAATGAGTGAATTGTTGAGATATTCGCGGAAACAAGCTGCCTTCGAATTAATTCAAGTTTTTCAACAAGAGATTTGTTTTCAGCTTCTTTAATTCTTGAATCAGTTTCTTTTGCAATTTTTTGATAAAGCTCCCCCGCTGCTTTATCTGTAAAAGTAATGGCTGCTATATTCCTAAGTGATAAATTTTCATTAAGAGCGATCTCTAAATATCTTTTCGAAAGGACAAACGTTTTACCTGAGCCTGCATTTGCAGTTAAAGATATATGCTTTTTATAATCGAGAGCTTTACCTTGATGTGGAGTAAGCGAAGTCATTTTATTAATTTATTTCTGTGAAATCGGAAACATAACTTTGAAAGTTGTTCCAGTCTTATCATTCTCAACAAGAACAATGCTGCCGCCAATTCCATTCATGAATCTTCTTGCTAATTTTAATCCTATTCCCATTCCCGAAGTTTTAGTTGTAAAATTTTGCTCAAATATCTTATCTCTAAGATCGAGTGGAATACCTTTTCCGTTATCGTGAACGAATAAAATGCAATCATCTTTGTCAACGTTTACCCGAAGATTTATTTGATTGGCATCCGCCTGAATTGAATTACGAATTAAATTAATTATCAGTCTCCGAACTTGTGCATTATCTGCATTGACTTTAGGCAAATTTTCAGGCAAATCAAGTTGAATATTTACTGCCTCGTCTGTAAACAAATTAACCGTATCCCTAATAACATTAGCAAGATCAACTGCTTCCATTTTAAAACTTGGCATTTTTGCAAAACGCGAGAACTCAGATGCAATTGAGCTTAAACTTTCAATTTGATTTAATATAGTCGAGGAGAGTTTTTCGAATATTACCTCGAAGCTGCTATTTTTATTTTTAAAGGAGGCAATCAGCTGCTGAATCGAGAGTTTCATTGGAGTTAGCGGATTTTTAATTTCATGAGCAACTTGTTTAGCCATTTCTTTCCAAGCCGCCTCCCTTTCAAGCTCGGCAAGCTCAGACTGATTTTTTTTCAGTTCATTCGTCATCAAATTAAATCCATCAAGAAGATCTTTAAGTTCTCCTTTTTCTTTATTCTGAATTACAATATTCAAATCGCCTTGTGCAACCGATAATGTCGCCTTAGTTAATCTGCGAATGGGAGATGAAATTTTATCCGCTAAAAATGTACTTATTAAAATAATCACAAATGCTGCGAATGAATAAACTCCAAACAACAGTACATCAAGATCACTTGTAGAGAAAGTTAACTTTACTTCATTAAATAAATCGTTCACTGAAAGAATATAGTTCTTATTATTAATGGATAACTTTTTATAGAATGAATTATAAGAATACTGTTCGATTTTTTCTTTTATGCTGAACTCTCGGAAACTTAGGTAATTAAGATTATAATATATTTTCGGGGGAATTCGCTCAGCAAAAATTCCAGCTTTATAATACTGATCTTTCGAATTGAATATCTGCAGAGTATTATCATAAACCGCGAAAGAAACTCCTAAGTCTCTTCCTGCAGATTCAAAGACTTCAGATAAGCCAGCTTTAGTATTTGGGTTTAGTTTTGAGTTAACATAATTCTCAATGTATTTTGATCTCATATTAAGCTCATTAAAAATTGCATCATCTGTTCTTTTTTCAACATACTGGCGATTGTATAAAGCAAGTATAACTACAGGAATTAATGAGATTAAAAGGAATGCAATTGTTAGCTGAAAACGAAAAGTGTATCTGAAATTTTTTATCTCCCTCACAAATAGAAAAGCAAATAATATCAAAATAAAAATAATATGAATGATGAACAGCTTAAAAAAGTTGAACATATTCCATGAAAATTTTTTTTCAAGCAGAGATACAGCAGTGATATTCGAATTACCATCGGATTCATGTTTAAGTACATATGTTAAATATTTTTCCTCATTAAGATTCAAGGTAAGCCAGGTATCATCATTACCAGAAAAATCGGAATTGATGATTGGAATAATTTGATCTCTTGACGGATATATATCACCATAAACTTTAACTAACTTTGAATCACTGAACTCAAATATTTTAAGCTGAGAAAAATCTAAAACCGAATTGATTTGTCCACCTCTGGATTTTAATAATTCTGGTTTGCCTGAAAAATCCGGTAAACCCGGATCCCAGATAACCGAAACAGAAATAAATCCAATATTTTCATTTTGAGTTGTAATAGGTGCAATACCGTTTAATATTTTTCTTTCAGAATTATTAGAATTTTTCGTTTCATAAATAACTGGATCACTTTTTATTAAACTGATAGTTGTTTTAATGTCCTGTTCGATTTTATCATTACCAGTCCAAAATTGCCCAAGAATATTTCCGTTTTTATCTATAAATGATATTATGGTATTTAGTGCCTCCCGTTGAAATGAGCTCTGACTCCAAAGAATAAATGCATCAGCATTATAATTTTTAGATTGACGGGTAAAGGCAGATAAAACTTTTTCATCCTTCTTGCTATTAAGAAGTACTTCGCTAATCATAAAACGAATTAAGTTATCGTTTGGACGATTAATTTCAGCAGCAACTGTCTTTAGCGATTCCTTTTCTAATTCGAGATTGAACAGATTTAATAACAAAATTGAAATTACCGAACCACATAAAGCAGCATAGATAAAAACGTACCTGGACTTTTTTATAGTAAAGTAAATGTGAAAAGCTAAAGCAAAAATTAAAGTTGTAAAAATTATTTGAAGCGAGTGCGTAATTAGCGGCTCTTTTTGCAAAGAAATGAATAGCAATCCCAATCCAATGAAAATTAAGTGAAGAGCAAAGAAAGATTTTTTAATTAGAATTTTGTGAAATGCTTCAAACATTGAAAGTAAAAAAAGAATTACCACCACTAAAATTAGAACCACTGAAAATCCAAGCAGCAAGACATTAAAATTCATTAACAGTGTTGGAGCGTTGGAGAAAATTTCTTGGTCTTTAAAATATCGCAGTGTGGAATCGAATATTACGCTTCGAAGAGATGCCCCTAATCCTCGAAATCCCAGAAAAAATATTAGTGACAGCGGGAAAAGAAAAATGAAAAAGTATTTGAGTTTTAACTTAAATATTTCGGACTTTGTTGAAAAAATAAAGTTTGTCCAATATCTATAAATTGTGATGCATAGAATTGCAAAAAAGACTGTCGTGATAAAAAGTTCTATTGGCGATCTTACTATTCCTCCAGCAAATGCTGATGAAAAAAATGATGGATCTGAAAGAGAATTTTCGAAAAGGTTTGCTGGAAATCCAACTTTGTAAATGAGAAATCGAAATGAACCTAGATAAAGTGAAAGCAAAAATATTTTATATAATGAGCTTTTTAACTGGCTAAATTCTTTTCGTAATCCCAAACCCAAGAAAGTAATGCCTAAAAAAACCAGAAGAGATTGAAGAAAATCTATTAAGTTATTGGTTTTGTTGATCGAAGAATTTAAAAGTGGTTTAGTAAAAGTTATTTGACCGATTTTATTATTCTTATTGTTTGATAAATCAAATGAATATTTTCGTCCATCTTTTACTGGAGACGCAATCGAATTGTATGACATTTCTGCCAATACAGAATATTTGATTGAAATCTTCTTAGTGAAATTTACATCTTGATAATACTTGTTTTGAAGAGAGTAATGTTTTTCGAAAGGTAAACTGCTAATCAAATAAAATATGTCTGATTCGGAAATAATAGTATCCGTAACTGTTATATATGTTATCAAATCCGATTTGAAAAAGTATGTTTCACCTATCGGGTAATCCAATGGGAAAATTTCTTCTTGTGGAATTGCAATCATTGAATTCCATGCAATCAGTTTTCCATTGGGAGCTAAAATTTCAATTGAATATTCGGCATACTTTTCTTGATTTATTTTCTTAACAAATTCGCCGTAAGATATATTTTCCCCCATTAAAACTTCTCTGAGATCATTCTTAACAGACTTCGAAATATCAAGAAGAGTATTTTCAACTTTTTTGAAATCTGTGCGTACAGATTGCTCAATATTTGAAATCTCACTTGAAAGTTTATTAGACCAATTTTCCTTTTGATAATTAATAATAACAGGAGATAAAATTCCGGAGAGCACCAGCAGTATAAAAATAAAAAAGACGATAGTAAAATATTTTCTATCGTCTTTAAATCTGTCTAAGAAACTTTTTACCATCAGTTAATTGTAAGCTGTGATATTTTCCAGTTGTTTCCACTTTTGTTTAAGGAAATATAAACGCGAGCTGTCCCTCGTTTACCTCTATGGTCAAAATAATAAATACCCGTGGCATAAGGTACATTTTGATCAGTTCGAATGCTTTGCAGCTTGAAGGATATAACTCTGTAAACTTTAAAAAAATCTTCCAAAATATAATAAGCTTGATTAGCACTATAATATCCGCTTACACCATTTGAAAAGCTGAAATATGTTTGTCCGCTAAGGTAAGGTGATATTGATGAAACTTGACCTGAGGAAATACCTGCTTCAATTTCATCTAAAATATTTCTAGTAATAGATTGCCGCTGATTGGAATCCAACTTATTAAAAAATTTGGCTTCCTGTCCAAAAACATTTTTGGCGAGGATGCAAAAAATCAGAATCGTTAATATTTTATCAAAAGTGGGAAACATTTGTGATCAAAATTTAATGAATAATCGCTTAGAAATCTATGTGTCTTAACTAATTCACTTTTGAAATGGTAACAATTTAAATATGTAAACAAACCCAGTTCCTTTGATTTTAGCACCATGTTTTTGAAACTGGGTTTGTTTGCGAACTCTATAAGATAATTTAATCAGTATGAATTATAGTAATTAGAAATCTACTCACGGCTCAATCTAGTTAATTCACCTCGAACAGTTCCGAAAGCTTTTGGCTTCAACTGGCTATTTCCTTCAACAAGCTGATAAGCCCAGTCAAAAACAATTCTATCATTTGTAATTGAATTAACTCGCACTTTCGCAAAGTGATTGTTCCAAGTCCAAATCACATATGTATGCCCGACTTTTGCAATGACATCCTTTGTTTCAGACCAGCCGGTTTTGGGAGCAAAAGGAATGTCATAAATGTCCTGAGTTAAACCCATATCTTGAATATCAGTGTCATCCCAAACATCGAGATAGAATGTGCCGTTGTAATTTTCAAAAAACAAATCAGCGTCGTTACTGTTATATGCAACAACTCGATATTTTGCGAATGAGTAACCTGCGTTTTGAGGAAATCTTAAATAATCAAAAATGGCTTGGTTAAAACCTTCTGGTCTCGGGGTTGAATAAACCACGTCATAGCTTAAATCACTTTCATTTCCATTATAATCATATGCAGTCACGGCATAATAATAAGTAACGCCATTGTTTGCATCATAATCAATAAAATAGTTGCTGCCCGCTGAACCAATCATTGTATATTTTCCCGAATAGCTATAGCTGTAATAAATATTGTAACCCGCTACATCATTTTCGCGATTATAATTCCAGCTAATATCAACTCTATTATCTCCATTTAGTACTTTAATTCCAGTTGGAGGCGATGGCGGTTGGTTATCTATCTGGTAAAAAGGATCGTAAATATCACACGAACTAACTAAGAATGTGATTAATATAAATGTAGATGTTAAAAGTGTCTTTTTCATTTTATTACCTCCTGAATTCATTTCATTCCAGAAGTGCCAAATGAAGTGCCAAAGAAAAATTCGTTAAGGGAATGAATTGGACTATTAGGTTGGGGTGGCTTGTATGCTATTTTATACTATGTGTATAGTAAATGATAATATGATTATTGAAGATAACTAGATGGAACTGGATTATAGTTCAAAGAACTCACCACCCAATAGCATCTTTCTATTATTAATAACACCGATTGCTTTTCCAGTTAATAACCGCTTATCAAATGGTGAGTTTTTAGATTTACTTTTAAACTTGGCAATGTCAACAGTCCAAATTTCATCTGGATCAAGCATCGTTAAATTGGCGGCTTCTCCTGCTTTAATTTGAGGAATTGGCAGATTTAGAACTTTTCGGGGATTGATTGAAAATTTTTCGATTATCTGTTCTAATGAAAGAACTTTTTTATGACAAAGTTCGCTCAACGCTAATCCCACTGATGTCTCTAAACCAACTATTCCATTGGGTGCATATTCAAACTCAGCTTCTTTTTCTTCCAGAGAATGCGGGGCATGATCGCAAGCGATACAATCAATCGTACCATCCTTTAATCCAATAAGAATTTCGTTAATATCTTGTTGACCACGTAATGGCGGGTTCATTTTATAGTTAGTATCATAAGTCTTCAGTGCATCATCGGTTAATGTAAAATGATGTGGAGTGACTTCCGCAGTAACTTGAATCCCTTTAGCTTTTGCTTCACGAACTAATTGAACAGCTCTTCGTGTACTTATATGTGCAATGTGAATTTTACTTTTTGTGTACTCGGCTATAATGATATCGCGCATTACAATTAGATCTTCCGCAATTGAAGAAATCGGAGGAAGTCCCAACAACGTTGAATTGATGCTCTCGTTCATAGAACCGCCTGCTAGCGATTCATCTTCACAATGTTCAATGATTGGAAGATTGTACATCTGAGAATACTCAAGCACTCTTTTAAGAATACTAGCAGTTTTAATAACGGTTCCATCATCAGAAAATCCGACAACACCAGCTTCATAAAGTTCTGCAATTGGTGAAAGTACCTCACCTTTCCTTCCTAAAGTAGCTGCTCCAACTGGATAAACATCAACCAAGTGATTTGCAGCTTTGTCCTTTATGAATTTAACAACTTCTGCTGAATCAATTGCTGGTTCAGTATTCGGCATGCATGCAACTCCAGTAAAACCACCGAATGCAGCGCTATTACATCCAGTCTCAACTGTTTCTTCATCTTCTCTGCCTGGTTCACGAAGGTGAACATGCATATCAAAGAATCCAGGGACAATGTAGTTGTTTTTTAAGTCAATTAATTTATCTGCTGAAATGTTCGAGGAGGCATCCCCGATTTGTCGGATGACGCCATCCTCTATTAAAATATTTTTATTTTTTTCGTTTAACTTTTGTTCGGGATGAAGAATGCTGCAATTAGCTAAAAGTGTTTTCATTGTTGACCTATTAATTAAGAGTTCCAAGCAGATATAAAACTGCCATTCTTACTGCTACACCGTTTGTAACTTGTTGTAAAATAATTTGATTTAATCCATCAGCTACTTCAGATGAAATTTCAACACCACGGTTAATGGGACCAGGATGAAGAATTAAAATATCTTTTCCGTTTTTTTCTAGTCGTTCTTGAGTGATACCAAAATAAGTTGCATACTCTCTAATGGAGGGAAAATATTCACGTGCTTTTCGTTCAAGCTGAATTCTCAATACATTCAGCACATCATTTTCTTGAATGGCTTCATCAATGTTGTGAATGACATCTATTCCCAACTCCTCAATATATTTTGGAATCATGGTGGAAGGTCCGCAAACCGATACCTTAGCACCAATTGTTTTCAATCCAAATATGTTGGACATTGCCACCCGACTATGTGCAACATCACCGACAATGCAAACTTTTAATCCAGCTAACTTTCCAAATTTTTCTTTGATTGAATACATATCGAGTAGCGCCTGTGTGGGATGTTCGTGGATACCATCACCGGCATTAATTATGTTTGAGCTGCAAATTCTTGAGAGGAAATTGGGAACACCTGCAGCTGAATGCCGTACAACTACAATATCAACCTTCATTGCTTCAATGTTCTTAATTGTATCTTTTAAAGTTTCACCCTTGCTCACGCTGCTCTGTCCGATAGAAAAATTGACGGAATCAGCAGATAATCTTTTTTCAGCTAACTCAAAAGATATCCTGGTTCGCGTGGAATTTTCATAAAAAAGATTAACAATAGTTTTACCCTGTAAGGTGGGAACACGCTTAATTGGTCTTTCAAGTATTTCTCTAAATGTTGAAGCTGTATCTAATATAAGCTGAATATCTTCTTTAGGAACGCCCTGCAGTCCTAAAAGATGGCGGCTTGATAATGACATGTATTTTTAATCCTCATTAATTCTTGTTAGAATTTTCTAATAAATAAATGGCATCCTCACCATCAATTTCTTTCATTCTAACTTTAATTTCTTCATGATTTGATGTTGGAATATTCTTTCCGATATAATCTGCTCGAATAGGTAGTTCGCGATGCCCTCGATCAACCAGAACACATAGCTGAATCGAACGAGGCCTTCCAAAATCCATTAATGCATTCAACGCGGATCTGACAGTTCTGCCAGTATAAAGCACATCATCAATAATAACCACATCTTTATCGTTTATATCGAATGTAATATTTGAAACTGAAACTTCTGGCTGTTTTAAACGGGTTCTGAAATCATCACGATAAAGCGTAACATCAAGAACTCCGAGCGGCAGCTCAATTTTTTCAATCTCTATAATCTTCTGGAAGATTCGATTTGCTAAGAACTCTCCCCTTGTTTTCATGCCCATTAAAACTAGGTTTTGAGATCCCTTGTTCTTTTCAAGAATCTCATGAGACATTCTTGTAATGATTCTTAACAATCCATCTTCATCTATGATTTTTGCTTTTACATCCATATATAAAAAATCCTCTTTGGTTAAAAACCTCAGAGGCAATGATTATTAAATAATAATTTTTTAATCCTTATCCACCTCTCGGGACAGATTTAAAGGAACACATATCAAAATTAAAAGAATATCTTAATAAAGCAAAATGATAAACAATAATTCTTTTAAGGATTCAATCAATCTTTCTCTTCAAGTGAAAATACTGATTGAGGATAAAATATATTTTTGTCGGAATTTAAAAATAATTTGATGGAATCTAAAATATTTTATAATTTCACTCACAATTAAAATAATTATTTATCCAAAAATCAATAATCCTCAGCTTAAAATTGAATCTTGCTGTAACCCTTCCCGGCACGAGATATTACTATATGTTTTGGATAAATTAATTATATAAGTCAGTATGCTATTTTCATTCATTTAATTTTTATCATTCATCAAAATTGACTTCATATCTAATTAACTATATTACAATCATTAACAAAAGGAGGATGTGGTGAAGAAACTATTCTTACTACTCACAGTTGTACTGTTTTGTCAGTCAAGTATTTTTAGCCAAGCAGAAATATCGACACGTCTGCAAAGGATGCTTAACGACAGTAATGGAAAGG
>CAZTJF010000031.1:0-35747 GCA_964613805.1 uncultured Ignavibacteriaceae bacterium
GTACGCCCAGAAGGATTCGAACCCTCAACCCTCAGATCCGAAGTCTGATGCTCTATCCAGTTGAGCTATGGGCGCGGGAATTTTATTTTTTACATTTAAAGAAATTTCTTTACCTCATCAAATCTAAGCATTCCGAACTTTCCAAAAAATATTTTTTTCATTTATTAGCTATTTCACTCCTAATTTTCTACGAAAATTGTATTTGATTGAACAATATTTAAATATATCTGATTTTAATGGAAAAAAAATCTAAAATATAGCCCGATCTTAGAAAATAATTACAATTCATGTCTTATGTCCTAATCATATTAGAAAATTTTACCAATCATTCCTTGCTGGAAATAAATACAAGAATACTTGCTTATACTGGAAAATAATTACAATTTTGAAGCATAATTATCATTATTATGGAAAATTTATACAATGAGTGAGCTAGTATTTTCGTCAAAGAATAGGCGAGAAAATTATAAAATCTCAAAAATGCTTCAAGAGAAGAAAATTCGTAAAATAGCTCCGAGAATTTATTCAACAAATCTTGAAGAAGATCCTTCCGCCATTGTCAAAAGAAATATTCTTGAGATACTGGGAAATTTATATCCTGAAGCGGTTCTAAGTCATCGCTCTGCGTTTGAATTTAAACCAACAGCTACAAATAAATTATTTGTTACTTATACATATACAAAAAAAATAAAGTTACCTGGTATTACAATAAATTTTCTTGAAGGTAAAGGTCCCGTTGAAGGTGATAACAAAATGATAGAGGAGCTTTATGTTGCATCAGAACCCAGAAGATTTCTTGAGAATCTCCAAATCACAAAAAAGACTGGTCCCGATTCAAAAACATTAAGCATTCATCAGATAGAAGAAAAACTCGATGATATTCTTAGGATCAAAGGGGAAGAAGGATTAAATAGCTTACGTGATAAGGCAAGAGATTTATCAAAAATTTTGGAGATGGAAAAAGAATATGAGTTATTAAATAAAATCATTGGGGCTTTATTTACAACAAGGCCATCAAAAATACTAAAGTCTGATCTCGCACTTTCTCGTTCAGTTGGTCTTCCGTATGATAGGCATAGGATTGAAATTTTTGAGATACTTTTTAATTATCTGCACAACAAGGTATTTCAAGAACACCCTGAAAATAATTTAACACCAAACTCTTTTAGAAATTTTGCTTTCTTCGAAGCTTACTTTTCCAATTATATTGAAGGTACTGTATTCGAAGTTGTAGAAGCAAAAGAAATTATTGATACCGGCGTTCCTTTACCTGCTCGGAGTGGCGATTCCCACGATGTTCTCGGTACTTATCGCTTAATCTCAAACAGAAATGAGATGAAAAATATTCCAAAAGATGACAACGAATTTTTGTCAATATTGCAAGCAAGGCATAAGGGTTTACTTTCTGCTCGTACTGATAAACATCCCGGTGAATTTAAGATCAAAAACAATAGAGCTGGTGATAATCATTTTGTAGATTTTAGGCTTGTCCGTGGTACACTTATTCGCGGCTTCAATTATTATAAAATACTAACAGATTCATTTGCTCGAGCAGCTTATATGATGTTCATTGTAAGTGAAGTTCATCCATTTGAAGATGGCAACGGAAGAATTGCACGCGTTATGATGAATTCTGAATTAGTAAATCGCAGTCAATGTAAAATGATTATTCCAACAGTTTATCGCGAAGATTATTTACTCACATTAAAAAAACTATCAAGGGATAAAGACCCAGTCCCTTATGTCGAAATGCTCACCAAAGTACATAGATTTAGTGCAAACCTTCAAAATGATGATTATTATGAGCTGTACAAGTACTTAGAAATTCACAATGCTTTTTTCGAATCCGATGAAGGCAAACATTTGATTATTGATTTTAACTGATTAAATGGCGAACACTGAACCTTGGTTAGAAACATGATGAATTCTCATTTCCAGTAAAGGAGAGTAAGTACTGACTGAGTACTGACTAGTACTGACTGAATCAGTGGGATTGGAAAAATAAAAAAGCCCTAATACAGCATATATTAGAGCTTTTTACGTACACCCGTAGGGATTCTCCGCCAAAGGTGGATCAGCCTTCGGCTGAGAACCCTCAATATTCAGGTCCAAACTCATATGCTCTATTCAACTTGTCCGCCGAATTCACATTGTGGAGAAGGTGGATTGAGCTACGGATACTAACAAAAAAAAATTTTGTACACCCGTAGGGATTCGAACCCCAAACCTTCTGATCCGTAGTCATCGGGAATCGTTGATATTTCGCTAAAACCAAAGAGTTTGGCTGGAACTCCATACACAGTCCATACAGTAAAGGAGTTCTAAAATGTTCTTAGTAAAAAACAACAAGTCTTCATTTTACCAAATCGTTTATTTCGCTGATGGTAAAAGAACAACTCATTCCACCAAAAAGAAAAACGAACAAGAAGCGATCCAATATCTCGAAGAATTCAAAAAATCTTTGGCTAATCCTTCGGGTGCTGTTAGTTCAATAACTCAAAAAACTTGTTCTAAAAATACTTTTACTCTTTCAAAATTCAAAGAAGAATATCTCGAATATGCTAATCCTGTTAAATCAAAAAAGTATCTTGATTCTATCTCTTACTCTTTCAAATACTTTATTGAATACGCTGGTGATATTTCCTTAAATGACATAGCAACCCGCACAGTTGATAAGTTTATCAATTTAACATTCACACGCACGCAGAGAGGTGCTCATCTTTATTACCGCACACTTAAAGCGGCATTGAATAAAGCTGTTGAATGGAATTATCTATCTGTAAATCCTTTCACTAAAGTAAAATTTCCAAAGCTTTCAAAAACATTTCCGGTTTTCATCTCAGAAGATGAGCTGCTTATTATCCTGGCAAACACTCAATACCAGCATCTTAAAGATATTTTTACAGTTGCTTTTTATACCGGCTTACGTCTCGGTGAGTTAGTTAATATGCAATGGAACTGGATAGATTTTCAACAAAATCAAATTACTGTTAAGTGTTCTGATGATTTCCAAACCAAAAGCAAAAAAGAAAGAATTGTTCCGATGAGTGTGAAAGTTAGAACAATCCTATTTAGGCGTTTCAATTCTACTTCTCATAGTCCTGATGAAGTCGTTTTCTATAGTAGAAAAAGGAAGATGCTTTATCAAGAAGCAATCAGTAAGCAATTCAAGAAAATAGTCCGCAAATCAAATCTAAGCGATAAAATCCACTTCCATACTTTGCGTCACTCTTTCGCTTCGATATTGGTTCAAAAAGGAGTGTCTTTATATGTTGTCAAAGAATTGCTTGGCCACGAAGATTTGGCAACCACTCAAATTTACAGTCATTTACAGAAACAGAATTTGATGGAAGCACTGAATTTGTTATAATAACATAAGGTGTGTTATTCCAGCCTTTTCTCTACCTCATCACCCTCATCGCATTCAATATTGCAATGATGGCAACTCCCATATCGCCGAAAACAGCTTCCCACATAGTTGCAATTCCGAAAGCACCGAGAAGTATGAAGAATAGTTTTACACCCATTGCAAAAGCAATATTTTGCCAGACAATTCTTCGTGTACGTTTTGCAATACCTATTGCATTTACAACTTGCATAGGTGAATCTGTCATCAGAACAACATCGGCGGTTTCAACTGCTGCATCCGAACCGAGTGCTCCCATCGCTATTCCAACATCGGCACGGGCAAGTACCGGCGCATCGTTTATTCCATCGCCAACGAATGCAACTTTACTTCCTTTAGGAGATACGAGAATAATTTTTTCAATATGGTTTACTTTATCCTCTGGAAGTAATTCATAATAGAATTTGTCTATTCCCAATTTCTTTGCAAAAGATTCAGCCGCTGCTTTGTTATCGCCGGTAAGAATAACGGTTTTTATTTTTAACTTGTTCAGCTCATTAATCGCCTCAAATGCTTCATCTTTTAATGAATCGGATATTACTATATAGCCAGCATATTTTTTATTTACTGCAACGTGAACTACTGTCCCCTCAACATCGCAATTGTCGTGTTCAATATTTTCCTTATGTAGCAGCTTATCGTTTCCGATTAAAACTTCAATTCCATCTACTTTAGCTTTTATGCCGTGACCCGAAATTTCATTTACATCATTTATTTCGCTTTGCTCAATCTTATTATCGTAAGCATCCAATATTGATTTTGCTATCGGATGACTTGAGTTTGCTTCTGCATAAGCAGCATATTTAAGAATATCTTCTTCTTTATATCCGTTTGCTGAAATTATTTCTGCGACTTTGAATTCGCCTTTAGTCAGCGTTCCGGTTTTATCGAACACAACGGTTTTTACTTTTGTAAGAGCATCCAAATAATTTGAACCTTTTACTAAAATTCCTCTTCGAGAAGCACCGCCGATTCCGCCAAAGTATCCAAGCGGAATACTGATTACCAAAGCACAAGGACAAGAAATTACAAGCACAACTAATGCTCTGTATATCCAATCCGTAAAAGTTTGTCCGGTAAAAAACAACGGTGGTATAACCGCAAGAAGCAACGCACCAAATACAACAACCGGCGTGTAATATCTTGCAAACGTGGTTATAAATTTTTCAGTCTCTGCTTTCTTGCTGCTGGCGTTTTCAACAAGCTCAAGAATTTTTGCAATTGATGATTCACCGAATTCTTTTGTAACTTCAATTGTCAGAAGCCCGCTTTTGTTTATCATTCCCGCTAAAACTTTTTCATTTTCTTTTACTGAACGGGGGATAGATTCACCTGTTAAAGCTGAAGTATCAGTAAAAGAATTTCCTTCTTTAATTATTCCATCAAGAGGAATTTTTTCTCCTGGCTTTACAACAATTATTTGTCCTGGATGAACTTCTGTTGGCGAAACTCTTTTAATCTCTCCATTGATTTCGATGTTTGCATAGTCCGGTCTGATTTCCAATAAAGATTTAACCGATTTACGTGAACGATTAACGGCAATATCCTGAAACAATTCTCCAACGACGTAAAATAACATAACTGTGACTGCTTCGGGCATTGCATCAATTGCAATTGCACCCAAAGTTGCAATCGTCATCAGAAAGTGTTCATTGAAAACTTTTCCTTTTGTAATGCTTCTGAAAGCTCCGTTTAATACGCCCCAACCACTGATTAAATAAGCTGGAAGAAAAACTAAATATTCAGCAATATGGTAAGGAGTATTATGAATCAGCTTCTCAAAGATTAACCCAACTGCCAGCAGCAGAACAGTAAGAAAGATTCTTATAAGTTCCTTTTTGTTTTCCAGCCATATACTTTCTTTAGCTTCCGGTTTTTCATCTTCTGTTTCAACTATTTCAACTTCCGGTTCAATCTCTTTTATTTTTTGCTTTACTTCTTCAATATCCGGCGTATCAATTTGCAGAGTTGAGTTTGCAAAGTTCACCGAGACAAATTTAACCTGCTCAAGTTTTGCAACGCCCTCTTCAATCTTCGCAGCACAAGAGGCGCAGTCAATATTTTTTAATTGATATTTATTCATTGTATTAAATCCATCAATCGTTATTAAAGATTTCTTTTTTTCTGATAAGAAAATATTTTATTAAAATTCCACAAGACTATTGTAATCGTCAATACAGATAACTGAGCAATTGTTGTCTCGAATGTCGGATAAAATCCTATTGTTGGAAAGTTTAATTTTATAGGAATTTGAGTTACGCTCGCATACCCGCTTTCCTGAAATGCGTGAATACCTTTTCCAGCCAGCACAATTGAAAGTATTACAATGGTAACAGCAGAATATTTAAATAATTTCATAATAGGTAATTTTACGGCAAACTTTAAAACTAGCCACGCCAATAACAAAACAAATATTAAAGAAGATAACGCTCCAAAATAAATTCCGCTTTTGCTACTTTGATCAATTTGCAATTCAACTGCCGAAAGGAAGATAGCTGATTCAAATGCCTCTCTAAAAACAACCACAAAAGAAATTACCGCCAGCCCTATCATATTTTTGCTGCTTACTAACTTTATAATTTTATGCTCAACAAATTCCTTCCACTTTTTTGCCTCTGTTTTGCTGTGCAGCCAGAAACCAACATACAATAATAAAATTACAGCGAATAATGAACCTATGCCTTCCATTAATTCTCTACTTTGAGCGTTGAATGAAACAATTAAGCTTACAAACAATATGCCCAGTATTCCAATAATCAAAGCGAATATCCATCCGGCGTGCACCCATTTTATTGCTTTAGATTCATTTATTGATTTTAAGACGCCGAGGATTGTAATTATTATTAGAAATGCTTCAATGCCTTCTCTAAGAATAATTGAGGCAGCAAATAAAAATGCAAATCCAAACGTGTAATTTTTATTATTCATTGCAGAATCGGCATCGCTTATTAATGACTTTGCTTTTGTGACATCATCTTTAATTGTTTCTAAAGGTTTACGGTTTTTAATATCCATTCTCAGCTGTAACATTACTGCTTCTAAATCATCCTTAAGTTCAGAATTAATTGATTGAAGCTGCTGTTCAAAAGGTTCTATCCCTTCCAGATATGAAGATAACGCTTTCTCGTTTGCTTTATCATATTCATTCTTTTGATAATAATTCAGAACACCATCTAAAAAGCTTAACGCAATATTTATGGAAAGATTTTTATCTGATTGCGCGCTATGCAAACGCAGCACTGCAATAGAAAGAATGTCTTCTTTTTTATTCGCTTCAAATTTTTTAAGTAATAATTTATCTGACAAAGCAGATATTTCTTCTAAAGAAGTTTTAGATAAAGCTTTCTCGAATAATTTATTTAATGAGTTACCACTGCTTTTATATTTGTTTTGATAGCGCAGCCCGCTTACATAAAATGCTGCATCCCAAACTTCTTTATCAGAGAGTGTATTAAAGGGCACCATACTTGTGCCTCTTATTCCCAGTCTTATCATATTATAGATTTGGAAGGGAGAAATATTATTCATCAATGTGTCATTTAAGAAATTTGCCGGTTTTGGGATTAAAGTTTTTGATAATACTCCTTCACCATTTCCAGTTACACCGTGGCAAGTTATGCAGTTAGATTGAAATATATTTCCACCGTTTTGAATATCGGGCCAATTTGTAGGCGAAACCTTTATGAGATTAAGCTTTAAGATTGCTGATTTAATTTTAACAGTGCTGCTAATTATTTTTTCTTCGCTGCTTTTATTTTCAATGAAGGATTTTAACTTTTCCAGTTCACCGGATATTTCAATTCGTTCCCCGGAATTAATTTCTACATCGGAATTATTAAATAAAGCTATTGCCTTATTAATAAATTCATTCATTTCCGCATACTCATTAGCATTTATAACTTTGTCATTTTTTACGGAATTATAATAATCTGTGCCTATGTAATCGAGCAAGCTTATTAATGTTCTGATATCTTTTTCTTTTGTCGAGTTACTATCTTCTGCAATAAGCTCACTTATTGCGAAAATACTTAACACAAAAAACAGAATCATAAAAGTTATTTTCATAATTGCCTACTTATTAGTTGATGCATATGTTTAGATCTATTTTCTTAATACCTAAAGTTTTTTGATAATACAGCAAATGTCAATCACCATTTGTTGGTATTTTAATACCCAATTTTGTTAATCTTCTTTATTATTATGTAATGATTTCTTCATTTTGTTAAAACTATGATAACAACTATAATTAGTATAATAGCCAATCCTATGGCTAAACCAATGAGTTTTCCTTTCATAAAAACCTTATAATTATTTTCTTTTACTGATCATTAATTGACTCTAATTGAATTCTAATATTATTTAGACAAAATAAACTTTTTCGATTGAGTACGTTTACCTGCATATAGAGTATAAACATATACACCACTACTCATTTCATTTCCATTAAATATTGTTGTATGCTCGCCACTCTGTTGAAAACTATCTATCAATATTTTTACTTCCTTGCCCAATAAATCATATACAATTAATTTTACAGCCGCAGCAGAAGGAATAAAGTACTTTATTGTTGTAATAGGGTTAAATGGATTTGGAAAATTTTGATATAACTGAAAGGAATCGGGTTGATTATTTTCTTGAACATCTGTAGATGAATCAATTCTAATGTTTAGCATCATCCCGTCATCTTCGTGCTCAAGGTTGTGACAATGAAGCAGATATGTACCTGAGTAATCAACGAATTTTACAAGGACGCTGACTGTTTCGTTTGGATTAACAAGCACAGTATCTTTCCAACCCTTGTCATTTGGATTAAGATTTGTATTGCCGTTTCGTGAGTGAACCTGAAACATAACACCGTGCACGTGCATCGGATGAAAATTATTCGTTGTGTTTTCGAATTTCCATTCTTCAAGATCACCAAAGGGGATAATTTCATCAATCCTGTTCATATCATAAGTTAATCCATTTATGCGATGCATCCCGCTTCCCATTCCAGACTGGGAGAGAATAAAATTTCTGGTGCGTTGAATATCATTAATATTATAAAAATTAATTAGTGCCAGATTTTGAGGAACGATTCCACCAGAAGATAAATTACCAATGATATCAAACCTCAATAAATCCATTTGGATACCCTGGCTTCCAACACCGTTAAAAGCCTGAGATTGAAGGGTTACAGAACTCCCGAGATTGTAAGGAAGGAAATCAAAAAGAATATCGATACGTTCACCAGGTGCAAGAAAAGTATTGGTCATCAGAACGGAATCATCTTTTAAGCCATCATCTGTTGCAATAACCCAGAACGGTGAGTTATCTGAAAAAGCTATTTTAAATACTCTAGCATTTGAGCCATTTAATAATCTAAATCTGTACAGAGTTTTTTGAACTCCAAAGTATGCTTCTGGTGTTCCGTTCACTAACGGTACATCACCGAGATATCCAAACATCCTATCCATCATAGTAGGGGAATAGGTAAATTGTGGTTGGTATATGGAATGTCTGTCCTGAATTAAAAGTGGAATATCATACGCACCTGTTGGAAGACCATACTGTAATTCATCTATATCTTCAACAATAAAAAATCCTGCATACCCTTTATAAACGTGTTTTGCAGTAAGGTGATGAGCGTGAGAATGATAAAAGTAAGTCCCAGCTCTTTGAAAAACCGGAAAGGTGTAAGTGTAACTGTCACCTGTAAGAACAGCATCCTTTGGCTGTCCATCCATTAATTCGGGTACAAGTAATCCGTGCCAGTGAATCGTCGCTTCCTCCGTGTATTGATTTTCAAATAGAACAGAAAAGCTATCGCCTTTCCGCGCTCTTATTGTTGGACCTGGATATGAATTATTCAATCCAAGAATCTGGGTGGTTGTTCCTGGCCAAACTTCGACATTCGAAGAATTAAATATTAATGGCTCTCCAGATTGTAACTCGGGTGGAAACCGTAGTGGATTTCCAATCAACATTTTACTATCGTTTCCCGTAAAAGGAAATAACTTTGACGTTGATATTGCTGCACCAGCTATTGCAGACTTAATAATAAATTCTCTTCTATTCATAATAAATTCCTATTTAATTAGAACTTTATGATCAACTATTTAGAAACAACCTAAATATAAAACTAAAGATTGCTGATTAAGTTCTTCAATTTACTTTGTATTGTTTTTGCAACTTCGCCAAGCGTTTCATTCTTAACCGCCTGCATCGAGGCAATTGGATCTATAGTAGCAACAACTGTTTCATTTTTATCATTCACATAAACAATTACGTTGCAAGGCAGCATCAATCCAATTTGTTCTTCAGCTTGCAGAGATTTATAAGCAAACGGAGGATTGCAAGCGCCGAGTATTTTATATGGTTTAAAGTCAACATCAAGCTTTTTCTTCAATGTTTCTTTAACATCAATTTCGGTAAGAATGCCGAAACCTTCTTTCTTTAATTCTTCGGTTACTTTTTCAATTGCTTTATCATAACCGAGATTGACTACTTTTGAGAATCCATAATTTGTTGTTTCCATTTTTTGTTGCTCCTTTTTATTCTAATTCAAAACCTTCTTTTTTAATTGCACTTTCCAAATCTTTATAAGCAATAGTTTGGGGAGTGTATTCAATATAAACCTGCCCTGATTCCAAGTGTATTTCGAAATCATTAACGCCTTTGGTTTTTCTTAATACATCCCTCAATTTATTTTCTTGCTCTTTCTTCAGTTCGGTAAAACAAATTACTGTTTTTGTTTCAACAATACTTATGTTTTTAACTATCTCTCCACCAGCTTTATTGTCTTTAATATCGGCTTCAACATAAAGACCGAAAGGCAGCTCAGTCAGCTTTGTATCTTTATTCTGGTATTTGACAGTCATACTTGTATCAATATTTACCGGCATACAAGCTTTAGTGCCAAGCATACAAATTACAATTTTATCTTTTCCCAATTTTCCATCGCCTATAGTGCCTTTTATCTTATGTGTTTCTTGCGCATAACTGTTCGCAATTAATAAAAATAAAATTAAAACTATCACTTTAATTTTATTGAATATGTTCTTCATAAATCTTCCTTTTTAATAACTCCCCGCCGCTTACATACAGCTGGGAGATTTAAATAAATTTTTGTTGATTAAAATATTACCAGCAGCATCTGTCGCTATTATACATTCTGCCGTGTTGTCTCATATCATAATCCATATCTGCATAATCCCAGCCGCATCTTTCATAAAATCCATCCCACCACCCAATCCGTGAATCGTTAAAATATACTCTCTGATTGGCGGTAAGCATTTTTCTAATCTTACTTCCGGCTTCCATCTTTAAGCTGTATATATTGTCTTCGATCCCTCTTATTTCACTTTGATATTCTCTGATACGTTTATTGCTAATATCATCTTGCTGTTGGTAATCAGAATACTCTCCGCGCACAGAGTTCAGTTTTTCAATTTCCGGTTGTATCAATTCATCGTAGTCTGATTTTATTTTGTTTACCTGGTTTGTTTGGTCATCACTAAGCCAATACTTTTCCGGTACATTGGAATTCCACCAAGATGAATTATAAGTATGATTCCCGGAATTATTTTTCTTTGGATTGTCTTGTCCAATTAATGTTAAAGATACAAGCAGAACTACAATTACTATTGCAATTCCTGCAAACCATTTTTTATTTAAAGTTAACATTGTATTACTCTTTCTTTAGATTAATAAAATATATTTAAATATCCTATGAATACTCAAAGGATAAATAGAAAAGAGAGAAGCAAAGGATTAAATCAGAAATGCTCTGTTGTAGAGGTAAACTTTATTAGTAGTAGTTTTTGGTGTGTGAAAATGCTCGAGTTCTGATTTATTGAATGATATATAAAATTTGTTTGCTTCATTAATGCAGTGCAGACAAATTAATTTATCTACTTTCAGTTTAAATAAATCACTTACCGCAGATTTACCGGTTTCCGCTTTCGTTACTTTTACTATTTCGCAATAATCCTGTGTAGCTGGATGCTCTTTTTCAACAGTAAACTGTCCGATTTCAGAGTAGGCAAACCAAAATAATAATGGCGCCAAAATAAAAGTAGCTGCCACTAATGAACGATATTTTGATAAATGTTTAATCATTTCTTAATTCCTATTTAGTCAGATGCTAAAACGTAATGAAAGATTCATAACTATTCTATTTTCGGTTTTTTTCACACATTTTACAAAACATTATATCGCTCCTTCGCCTCTTTCATTTGTTCTTATCTTAACAACGCTGTTAACTTCAGTAACAAATATCTTTCCGTCTCCCGGATTGCCGGTATGTGCATTTTCTTGAATCGTATTTACTACTTTTTCAACAAGCACATCCAGAACTACAACTTCTATTTTACACTTAGGCACAAATTCAAAAATCCCTTCATCAACAGCGTTTTCCTTTCTGCCTCTGCTCTTGCCAAATCCTTTTATTTCTGAAATAGTAATTCCGGGAAGCCCTTCAATTTTGTGAAGTGCAGATACTACCTTTATTAACATAAACGGCTGAATAATCGCTTTAATCTCTTTCATTTTTTCTTCCTTTAAGTTAGTTTATTCAATATTGTTTTCTTCAATTTGTTTAGGCGGACACTTAACATCTCCGTAAGAACAGAAGACGCAGCATTCGCCTTCTTTCGGTTTCAATATTTCTTTACAAGCTTTGCATTCATAGAAATGAACACAAGAATAAAGAGGCATCTCTTCCGCTTGTTCAAAACCGCAGTAAGGACATTTCACTGTTGATTTTATTACTATTTTTTTCATAACGGCGCTTCAGTTTTTCGTTTCTCAAACCACATATAAAACGTTGGTAAAACAAATAGTGTTAAAATTGTTGAGGTTATTAAACCACCAATGACAACAGTTGCGAGTGGTCTTTGAACTTCTGCGCCCGCTCCTGTCGAAATTGCCATTGGTATAAATCCAAGACTTGCAACAAGCGCCGTCATTAACACTGGTCGTAATCTTGTTGCAGCTCCTTCAATTACTGCATCTTCCAATGACATTCCTTCTTGCCGTAATTTATTTATGAATGAAACCATTACAACTCCGTTTAACACAGCAACGCCAAACAGTGCAATGAATCCAACTCCGGCAGAAATACTGAAGTGCATATCTCTTATTAGAAGCGAAAAAACTCCGCCGACAATCGCAAATGGAATTCCTGTATAAATCAGCAAGGCATTTCTTATCGAACCGAAAGAAATGAATAGCAGCAAGAAGATTAAAAAGAGAGATAAAGGAACAACAATAGCTAATCTTTCCCTTGCGCTTGCAAGCTGTTCAAATGTTCCGCCCCATTCTAAATAATATCCGGCTGGCAATTGCACCTTATCATAAATTATTTTTTCGGCTTCTTCAACAAAGCTTCCTATGTCTCTTCCTCTTACATTCAACTCAACCACAATTCTTCTCTGGCTGTTCTCACGGCTTATTTGAGCCGGACCTTCTTCTACATAAACATCTGCAATCTGGCTTAACGGAATACTTGAACCGGTTGAAGTTGGAACTAAAATATTTTTTATAACATCTATATCGCTTCGTGCACTTTCCTTAAACCGCACAACCAAATCAAATCTTCTTTCGCCTTCAAAGACTTCTCCGGCAGATTTCCCGCCGATAGCCGTTTCAATAATTTGATTAACGTCAGCAACATTAATTCCGTATCGTGCAATTTTACTTCTATCAACTCTTATTTGAAGTTGGGGAAGTCCTGTAACCTGTTCTACTTTTACATCTGCAGCGCCTTCAACTTTGGTTACTATCTTTGCAATTTCTTCTGCTTTTTCTTTAAGCATTTCCAAATCCTCGCCAAAAAGTTTTATTGCAATGTCTGAACGTACGCCTGCAATTAATTCAGCGACTCTTAATTGAATTGGCTGCGAAAAACTGAAAACCATTCCGGGAAGTTTTGAAAGCTGTTCGCTCATCGCGTTAACAAGTTCTTCTTTGTTTCTTCCGGTTGTCCATTCATCTTTTGGTTTCAGTTCAACATTTATATCGCTCATTTCTACTCCCATCGGATCCGTTCCTATTTCCGCACGCCCGGTTTTCGAAACAACATAATTCACTTCCGGGAATTTCAATACCTCTTTCTCAATTAACGATGAAGTATTTACAGCAGTTGTTAATGATATGCTCGGCAATCTCAATGCCTGGATTGCGATAGAACCTTCATCAAGCTGGGGAATAAACTCACTTCCTAAGAAAGGGAAGATGATAAGACTGATAATTACAAATGCAGCAGCAATTCCGGTTACTAATATTTTTTTATGAAGAATCTTTCTTAGTAAAGGGACATATTTGTTTTTTGACCAAGTTATAATAGGGCTTTCTTTCTCGGTCACTTTTCCTTTTCTGAACATCAACGCATTCATCACGGGCACATAAGTTAAGCTGAGAATTAATGCACCAATTAAAGCATAAGTTACTGTGTATGCCATTGGCTTAAACATTTTTCCTTCAATACCGGTAAGTGTCATAATAGGAAAGTAAACAATAATAATTATTCCTACAGCAAATACAACCGGTCTTCCAACTTCTAAAGCTGATTCCAATAAAGTTTCTTCTGCACTTACGCCGTTCCTTTTTTCGTGAAGTTTCCTGATTGCATTTTCAACCATTACCACCGCACCGTCAACAATCAGTCCGAAATCCAAAGCGCCGAGCGACATTAAATTTCCCGACACACCGGTTGCAACCATCATTATCACTGCGAACAACATTGAAAGCGGAATCACAGATGCAACAATAAAACCACCGCGCAAATTGTAGAGAAGAAGAACAAGAATGAGTATTACAAGTATGCCGCCTTCTATCAAATTTGTCTGGACGGTTTTTATAGTTTTATTAACTAATTCGGCTCTGTCATAAAAAGGTTCAATTGTAACAGTATCCGGCAAAGCTCTTTTAACAGTTTCTATTTTCTCTTTTACTCTGTTAACAACCACACGGCTGTTTTCGCCTTTTAACATCATTGTAATTCCGGCAGCAACTTCGCCTTTGCCGTTCATTGTAACAGCGCCTTGTCTTATTGCAGAGCCAAGCTGAACATCCGCAACATTGTGAACATAAATAGGTGTCCCGTTCTCTAATGTTTTAACAATAACATTATTTATATCATCAATGCTTTGAACTAAGCCGGAGCCGCGAACCAAGTATTGTTCATTTGCGTGCTCAATGTAAGCGCCGCCGGCATTGGCGTTATTCTCTGCAACGGCATTAAACACATCCCTCAAAGTAAGATTGAAGCTTAAAAGTTTCTGCGGATCTATCAACACCTGGTATTGTTTTTCAATTCCGCCAAAGCTATTCACTTCGTTAATTCCTGGAACTGTTAATAACTGCCTTTTTGCAATCCAGTCCTGAAGTGTTCTCATTTCCATCAAAGAAGTCGAGTCTTGAACTTTTGTTTTATCTTTTGACCTAATGATATATTGATAAATTTCACCAAGTCCTGTGCTTGTTGGTCCGAGTTCCGGTTTACCAAATTCCGGTGGAATATCTTCAGCCGCAGTTTGCAACCGCTCAAACACAAGCTGCCGTGCAAAATAAATATCTACATTATCGTGAAAGACTACTGTTACCAGAGATAAACCAAACTTTGAAACCGAACGTATTTCTTCAACATCCGGTATTCCGTTCATTGCAACTTCAATTGGGAAAGTTATGTATCGCTCAACTTCCAACGGCGCAAGAGTAGGAGAGTTAGTAAGAATCTGAACCTGAATATTTGTTACATCGGGGACAGCATCTATTGGTAAAATTCTGAATGCTGCAATGCCGCCTGCGATAAGCAAAATAACTGCAAAAAGTATAAGCAGCTTTTGCTTTAACGAAAATCTTAATATTCTTTCAATCATATTTATTCTTCCTCTCCAAATGTTTCTTTCATCAGTTCTGATTTTAGGAAGAACACTCCTTTGGTTACAATCTTTTCACCTTTCTTTAAGCCGGTTACAACTTCCCGCATTCCGGCAAACTCAATTCCCGTTTCAACATTACGCCTGATAAAAGTGGAATCATTTTTAACTACGAATACATAAGATTCATTTCCTTCTTTCACCATTGCATCTGTTGAAACAATTATTCCTTTTGTATTGCTGCTGATAGGTATAAACAATTCACCAAACATATTTGGCTTTAGTTTGTTATTTATATTCTGAAGTGATGCTCTTACTTTAATTGTTCTTGAATGCTCATCTATTGTTTGTCCTATAAGAATAACTTCGCCCTTAAACTTTTCATTTGGATATGCTGATGTTGTAAATTCAACTTTCGGCTTGCCAGTAACTTTAGTTAAATCCTTTTCATAAATCTGTCCTTCAGCCCAAAGATTAGAAATGTTCATTATCTTAAAGGCAGTTGTATTAGCTTCAACCAATTGTCCTATCACTACATTTCGCTCTGTTACTATTCCGCTTATAGGCGCTTTAATAGTTAATACACCTGCAATATGTTCCGTGTCAGCACCGGTTTCTATATCGCTATGTTCCAAACCTATTGAATGAATTTTTTTATCTTCTGCATTATATTCAGCTAAAGCTTTTTCATATTCTGCTTTTGCTTCAAGAAAAGCTTTTTGAGAACCAACTTTTTGTTCAAGCAAAGTTTGCTGACGTTCATAAGCCGCTTTTGTAAAATCAAGCGTAGCTTTGGCTTGCAGATAAACAGCTTTTATCTCTCCAATCTCAAGCCCTTCAACGTGCATTAACACTTGCCCTTCTTTTACATAATCGCCTTCTTTAACATAAACCTTATGCACTCTTCCCTGGACCAACGAGCTGACTTGTGCTTCATAATCCTGATTAGTAATCACCTTGGCCGGTGCTCTTAGTGTTCCGCTGATTGTTCCTTCTTTCACTTCCTCAAATGCAAGGTCAATTTTACTCTTTGCTTCTGATGAAAGCACAACCTCACTTACTTCGTGTCCACTTTTGGATTCTTCTGTGGTTTCAGTTGTTTCTTCATTCTTATTTTCGCCGCATCCTATTAAAATTACTGATGCAAAAAAGATTGCTGCTAAGAATGCGGTGCTTAATTTTCCAATTACCATTTTAACTCCTTATTCAAAAATTTTTTTTTGGCTTTCTATCTCCTCTCCCTTCCCCTTTGGAAGGGCCGGGGATAGGCTTTCTTTTATTTCGTTAAACTTTGTCCAACTGTTTCTTCAAGTGTAAATATCGAACGGTAGTAGCTGTATAAAACATTTGTGTAATTGCTGTAAGAACCTATCAATGTTTGTCTTGCCTGTAGAAATTCTATATAAGTAATTTCACCTGCATCATAACTTGCTGCAGCAGAACGATAAACTTCCTCTGCCTGCGGCAGAATATCACTTATATAAAGATTCACTTGTCTCAAGTCATTCTCATAATCATTAAAAGCACTTCTTAATCTCAGATAAACTTCATTCTTTACTAATTGCAATTCCGATTCTGCAATATTTACGTTTGCAGTGGCTTCCTGTATCTGCCCTCTGTTTTCAAACAGAAACCAAAGCGGAACTGATATTCCAAAAGAAGCTCCGTAAAATCCATTATTTTCATCCCTTGTTTGTTTGAAGTAAGAAAGATTAAATCCCGGCAGAAGTGAAGACCAAGCCAGCGATTTATCTATTGATGATGTGCTTACATTCAGTTCCGAAATTTTAATTTGCTGATTGACTGACAACGATAAGTTATACAATTCTTCTAATGTGAATTTTTCTGATTGAGCATAAGTTAAGCTGTCAGCAAGAGAAAAAATTTCATCTTCCCTTTTTCCATATCCCAAAGTGAAATTCAATTCTGCAAATGCAGTCCTCAATTCATTCCTTGCAACTTCCAAATTATTTTTTGCTTCGGTAAACTGAACCTTTGCAGTTAATCTTTCCAGATTAGTTCCTTCGCCAACATTATATCGTATCTCTGCTTTCTTAGAAAAGTCTTCCGCTATCTTTAAATTTTCCTCTGCTATTCCTAATAAATCTCTCTTTGCAAGAACATTGTAATATGCAGATTTTATTTGTGCAGTTATTCCAATTTCAGTCTGCTTTAATCCATAAAAAGCAATATCTTCTTCTTTACTGAATTTAGAACTTCTTAAAAAGTAGTTTGAAGGAAATTCGAAAGATTGTCTCGCTTCAAAAGTCCTTTCACTAAAATTTCTTATACTGGTATTCACCGGCGTGTATTCATAGCTAACACCAATTTCCGGCGCGGGCAATGAAATTCCGCTCCAAAATCTTCCTTTAGCTGCAGTTATATTTTCCTGTGCAGCTTTTATTTCCGGATTATTCTTTAATCCAATCTCAATTGCTTCATTTAATGTTAATTCTTTATTCATTTCGTGTTGGGCATTAAGAATATTTACTGCAAATATCAGAATGAATAAAGCATTTAGTCGCCTCATACTATCTCCAAATATTGTTAAAATGTTTGACCGCTGCTGGCGGAAGTGTAGTTATCCCCGAAGGGATAATCAGATTAGAAAAAAGGAAAAGATTAAATCAGAAATGATTTGTTTAATAGATAGAGATCGGTGAATGGTTTTCTTTTGAAATGATGATCTGTTATTTCATAAGAAGTTTGTGTCGCTTGCGCTTCAATTTCTTCAAAACAATGAAAACCGATATCTTTGTTAAGTTCAAGTTTAGGGGGTTCTATCCGTAAGATATTTGAGTGTGTGTTTGAATTCTTTACAATTTCACAGTAATCGTGCACTCCGTGGTTATGTCCATCAAAATCTAACAGCCCAAGTTCGGAATGAAGAAAAGTAAAAGCAAAAACGGTTAAAGCTAAAAGAGTTACTATATTTAATATTTTATTAGTCCGGCGTATCATCAAACTATTTAGAAAATTCCTTAGAATGTTTAGATGCCTCTTTAATAATTTTGCTTATGTGTTCATCATCCAATGAATAATAAACCATTTTTCCTTCTTTTCTGTAGTTTACCAACCTATTATTTTTTAATAACCTTAATTGATGAGAAATAGCAGAAACAGAAACGTCAGTTAAGGCTGCAATATCGCAAACACATAATTCATCTTCGGCAAGTGCAAGTAAAATCTTTAACCTTGTAAAATCACTTAGACTCTTAAAAGTCTCAGATAATTCATTTATAAGGGCATCACCCGGCAATTTTTTCTTAACCGCTTTTACTTTCTTCTCATCAATGAATTCAACTTCGCAGACTATATTATTATTCTTATTCACAACATATGAGCAATTGTTCAAATGTAATATACGCATAATAATAATTTATTGTCAAGCCGTTTAAATACTTTATTCATTTTTTAGTCCTATTTTTCTAAATTCCTCCCGTCCTTCCGTCCAATCTCTCATTTCTAAATTCTGTTTCAAATTATTCTTTGTCAAACAGTTCATCATCTTTTGTCCTAACATCGTCCGTCTGTCCATATTCAGCAGTTATTTCATCTTTTTTCCTCAAGGTGAAATACCTATCGGCTCCGGATTTTCTCTCATCAACTCTCAAATCAAACAATTCAGCATAGACTTTTGTCCATTTGGAAAAAGTGTTCTGCTTCATTTGTCCAAAATCCTCGTACTCTTTTTTGAACCTTTCAAACAATTCTTTCTTATTTTGTTCAACGCTGAGAGGTACATCCTTAATAAATTCCTCAAACTCAACAGCAGTCTCATCTATCAATTTTTTCTTAGTCAAATTCACGTAATCATATTCTTTCAATCCGTTCTTTAGATAATATTGGCAGCATTCAATCATATAATTATCAAATGCACTCCACTCATTTTTATCCCATTCATCAAAGAACATCTTTCCAAAATCCTGGATAGGGAAGTGATTAGCATTATAAAAGTCTGAGAACTCAACTACGAACTGCCTTGCTCTTGATGAGTCATCACTCCCGGTAATGGATTGGTTCGTTGTTATCAATATCTTTGGTGATCTCTCATAGGGAATCGAATACTCATTTTTATTCTTCTTCTCAATTGTTATTCCTTCTGTGATGATTGAAAAAAGTTTTTCAAATCCAAACTTCTTATTCACATCATCAAAAAACATTATCTGCGTATCCGGGTTGACCGATTGAAAAGGGAAGCTTTTATCAAATCTGAAATTCTTTCCGTCAATTCTAAGTACGTTTTTCATTTGTTTGGCAGCATTAGCTACTAATCCCTTTCCTGAGCGTCCAAATGCTTTATCACTCAACTTTTCATCAGTAAAGATTATTGCTTTAGTTCGCGTTGGATCTTTGTAGCCGTGCATTAAATAACCTATTGCAGAACGTAAAGCGTTTATTCTGCTAACATCATTTCTGCATACATTATTAGTAAATTTCTCAAAGCTGGTACCTTCTTTGGTGATAGAAAAATCTCGCTTGATTAATTGCTTCTCCCATATTTTACCATTCAGCTCATTATATTTATTTATTTTAATATCATCACTTGCAACTTCAATAAAACAATTTCTAAAAAAGAATAAAGCTTGTTCTTTAGTATCCTCAGCAAATATTAATTTAACTGTTTGCAAACATTCTAAAGTAGCTTCACTGAATAATGTTTTGGCACTTCTTATTAAGCTTTCTTTTACAATACGTTTTAGTCCTGGATCAGTAAACTCATTAACGTATTCAAAAACAAAATCCTTAATAATTACCGGAGTGACTTCTCTTACAATATTCTCTTTTTCTTGAATGAAAATATAATCTTTACCTAAAAACATTTTTCCAAAACCCTCAGTTTCTAAATACTCAATTAGTGTATTCCTTATAATATTTGCTTTACCATCTTCAATTAGCCAGAAACGCATTTTAGGAAATTCATATCCATACTTTTTGGCAATTTCAAAGAAAGTCCCAAGCGTAATATCACCCCTATAATCTTTCAATAAACTATCGTACTTTTTTATCAATGCTGCTTCAGTATCTTCCGGATATTTAGGGTTATCAACCCCAATTAATAGAAAATACTCTTTTCCAGCTTCGCCTAAAGAGCATAAAGCCCATCCAATTCTTAAAAAGTCATCATAGTTGTCAATTTTTCCTTTAATGTATTCCGCAGCTTCTTTCAGATAACGCACATCATTTGATTTTCTGCCAACCTTTTGTGTAATCCTTTCACTTTTCACACTTGTCCCTTTGGGATTTGACGTTTCACCCTCAAAGACGCAAAACTCTCGGAGCACGTCTATTAACTTCCCAACTCCAATATTATACGGTGCAGATGCCGGTATTCCTTTATCTCTTAAATTTACAAACTCATATTGTTCACCGCTTGGATGAAAAGAGGGTGGCAAAACAGTCTGGCAATTTTGCCATCTTAGTTCAATATGATCACACAGTCCTTTTTCTTTTAAAATCAGTTTATAATATGATTTCTTTCCACCGAGAAAATCAAACAAATAACTATCGCTATCACAATAAAACCAAATATGATAGCCCCTCCCACTTCCGCTTCTAACAACCCATAAATATTCGTTTGGTAATCCAAGTTTTTTTACAAACATTTTTACGATTTGGTAATCATTTACAGCGTCAAAATCCAAGCACCTTAAATTCTTGATCCCTGAAATCGCTCCAATTCCATTTGTATTAGAATTCCATCCCAAAAGGTCTATATCACTCATTTCCATTTCATTTGTCTGCCAGTGCTCCCAATTAGTTTTAGGTACTTTATTTTCAAGCGGAAGCAGATTAAAACCATAAACATCATAATAATCTTTTGCAATCTCTCTAAAATTCATCCTCACACTCCATATTCCTTTACATTTGTTGTCACTCTGAGCGAAGTCGAAGAGTCGAAGGTCCTAATCGCTTCCTTCAGTGCATCCATATTCAAATGTGAATAAACTTCTGTGGTGCTAATCGAAGAATGACCAAGCAGTTCTTTAATTGTGTAAAGATTGACACCTTTCTGGACAAGATTTGAAGCAAATGAGTGCCTCAGCGAATGAAAATGAATTGTCTTATCTGTTCCAGCAGCTTTACAAGCCTTCTTAAAAATTTTAGAAACATAATCTCCGGTAAATGCTTCACCATTCGCTTTACAAAATACATAACCATTTAATTTCTCCACCTTACTAAGGGGCAGAATAAAAGAGGGGGTTCCTTTCACGTCTTTCGTCTTGCATCTTGCGAGCACTTCAAACACTTCCTCACAAATCGGTATATACCTCTGGTTTCGTCCCTTCGTAGTAAACTCAGCATCACCAACAGTAATTATTCTGGTACTTAAGTTCACATTTCGCCAAGTCAAATTCACAATCTCATTAAGTCGCATACCAGTGTAAAATGCAAAGACAACCAAACCCCTAATTATTTCATTTTCTATTTGCCCGATGATTTCTGCCAACTGTGTCCCTGATATGTAAGCTGGATTGACTTGTTGCTTTTTCGGTAGCTTAACTTTCAAGAAATAATTTTCCTTTACATAATTCCAGTCAACAGCTTTACTGAAAGCAGCTTTCAAAGTTCTTATATAAACTCGATAACCTTTATTAACTTTTTGCTGTAGGTGAGAAGTGAAGCTCTCAATATCTTTCATACCAAGTGATTGAATAGCTCGTTGACATCCGTAGTAATCAGTCAAATGTTTTAAGGAATTAACTACAGATTTATGATATGCTGCTGATCTATTCTGCTTGATTAAATTGCTATACTCATCAGCAAATATCCTCAGTGTAACCACTTCTTTTGGCTGATAAACAATATTTGCCAAATCTGGTAGTGCCGAAAGTAGCATTTCTAAAAGCCTCTCCCTTTGGGAGAGGTTTGGTGAGGGCTCTAATATATTTTGAACTCCTTTTTCCATTTCCAAATTCTCTTAATCTGTGCTAATCCGTTTAATCAGTGTCATCCGTGTGCTATTGCCGTTCTACCTCTGATTCGTCCTCTTCATCCTGTTCTTCCTCTTGCTTCTCGCGTCTTTCGTCTCGCTTCTCAAAAATCCATTCATCTAATTCACACTTGGAAAAGAACAACATCTTTCCCGTAGGCTTGTAATGCGGAATAACTTTTCGGTAGGTCAGTTTATATAGGTAACTCGGTGCAAATCCAAGATATGCACACGCTTCTTTGAAGCTTAGTGGTTTGTCTATCTGCCGTAAGGCACGATCATCTTTCTTTTTAAGAAGAACTTTGATTTCTTCTAGCTGTTTTGCAATTGCTTCCTGTTTCATTTTCTTTCCTTTTTTTAACACAAAGAAAATGGGGAAGATGAGGGGGAACAAGCGGGGATTTCGTGGGGATTTTGGGGATGATCCTTTTTTATATCTTTTTGTGGTTGTCTATTACAACTAAACTGCCTTTCTTTTCTTTCCTGATCTGAAGTTCAAACTTTCTAAAATAATCACTTATAGTCCTTTCATTACGAGCAGTAACTTTATACCGTTTTCTTTTTAGTTCACCAATAACTAAACTGCTTATAATCTTATTCGTTTTTGTTTCGTTCAATACTTGAGTTATCTTTTTTGCCTTTATTAAAGCTTCACAAGCTTCCTTCGCAAATTTCTTTAACTGCTTTGATGGTATCTCTATTTCTGTTGGCAGTTTTTCTTTCTCAGTTTTTACTTCCTTCAGATATTCTCTCGTTCCTATAATAACATTAAAAAATGAATTTGGTCGAACTGGTGATAATGGTGAATCATACAAGTCCCTCATTCTCTTTATAGCTTTTTCAATATTTTGAGAATGCTTGTAACACAAATCATAAAGCACTTTCATTTTATCTGTATCTGACGCACCTTCGATGTAGTCAATTATCTCTATTATCTCTAAACTCCGTTCATCCCACCAACTGTCAAAATCTTGTTTTGCCCATCTATTTGCTAATCTGATGTAATCAGTTAGTCTTTTCTTAATATCATCTTCTAATAAATCATCACGCAGAAAATCAAAATTGTAAATTCCATTTTCATCTTCATTTTCAACTTCGGCAGCGTAAACCGCAAATCTTCTGTCAATGCATTGCGAGCACTCTCCACAATGCGTTGTATTCCTTTTTTTATTTCTTGTCGAACTGCACGAAACTGAATTATCTAAGAAATCAAGTTTATCATAGGTTCTTATTACCTCAACCACTTCAGTCTTTGTCTTAAATAAATATGGATTGTCAATATGAAATTCTTCTTCTGCTATTGCACTAAATAATTCTGCTAACTTCGCTAAAGATTGTGGATGCGTAGTTCTGCTTGACCTTGCATTAATTAAATCCTGTGTTTCAGCAAAGTTTAATGATGTAATCCCATTCTCATAAACATATATACAGTTTTGCTTATATGTTTTTGCAATTGCAAATGCCGTAGAGCAGTATAAGAACGATCTGGTTCTTTGGGTCTCTTCTTTCGCTTGTATACCGTGTAAACTGCAATGAAACTTATAATGGGTGCACCGGTCCGGGTATAACTTTTTAAGATCCTCAAGTATTATTCTTTGAGTCATTATTGTACCTGGCTGTCCTGATTGATGACTCACCAAACAAATTTCTGAATCCGTTGTTTCAAGCAATTCAATTGCACCCGCAAGTGAATCAATGCCTCCGGAAAAAAGGGCTACTTTTAATTTCTCTGGGTATTGAATTTCAAATTTCTCAGTATCAAAAATGCTGGTAGGGAAGTCTTCCGTTGCTTTGTTAAAGTTGAATTTATAGCTGTGGTCTCCGCTCATAAACACAAGAGCAGTTTCTAACATTTCCTGCACATCTTTTCTTTTCCAAAATGCTAAATCTCTAACATTGATATGGAAATCAAATGCTCTGCTCCAACTATGATACTCAAGGTCATCTAGATTGCCTCGATACGTTTTTCTATCTGCGGCAAATACATATCCGGCAATTTCTAATAAATCTTTTAACCTGTTACTTAATTTGTAAATCTTAGTAACAAAAGGATTCAAACGAAGATTAACATTCCATCCTTTACTATCCTCTAAATGCTGTAACTCTAAATATCTTGCGTCATCAGCGTACTCTTTTAACTTTATACCGTTGCAAGCTATTATATGTTCAGTGAACTCGCTCATTTCGCTTCTTCTCTCAAGAGTTCACTTTTCATCTTTCCAAACGATACACCAAGAAAATTCCTCAGTTCAATATCAGTTGGTTCTTTTTCTTTAACGTGATTATTAAACCATCCGGCAGAAAATGATTCTGTTATTTTAGCGGTTTCAAATGCGTGTTTGGAAATATCATCTATCTGCTTCGTTATTTCGTTTGAAAACCGTTCCCGTTCATTAATATTACTTATCTTTGATGAAGCCTCTCTTTCTAAAAAATATTTCAGATACCTTTCGGTTAATTTTGAAAAGTACAGTCTCGATAATTCGCAAAAACCGTCCGCCCGTGCAGTTTTACGGAATATCGCAGTAGTGTCAATTCCTTCGCTGAATAAATTTGTCCCTCTTTCTAAATTAGCTTTGTACCAGTTATTTATTGCATCAATAGCCGCTTGCTTTGCAAATGTTTGATACTCGTGAGACGCTACCTCATCATTCTTATATTTTGATACACCTTTAGCTAATCTTATTAAAGACAGCTCCTCTTTATCGAGTATTCTCTTTTCAGTTAAATATTTTATTGGATTGTTTTTCTGGAATGCTAAAGAAACCTGTACTAAAAATTCAAACCCCGCATTTATGGAGGGATCGTTTTTTAAGTTACCGTATTGTGATTGTAATTGTCGAAGTGTGTTTTTGGCTATTGCGGAAATTTCTGTGGTGCCTAAAGAGTACCCACCTAAGCTGTTTACAATCTCTCGCCAGATTTTTGATTTTGGAAGATAACCGTATCGTTTGTGTCCCAATACTTTTTACTCCGGTTTTATCTCTTTATGTTAAATTAGTATAAATCAAATAATTATCTGCAATTTATAACTTAATCTTTAAATATGTTTTCAACACTGTTTTTATAATAATCTTTTAATTCTGCAAAATGCACTTCACCGGTTGGGTTGTATAAATGCAGCTCAACTTCCAATTTCTTCTTATTAAAAGTGTATGCTTTTTTATTAAATATTTTTTCAAATCCTTGTACTTTATATAAAGAATTTTGAAGTGCAAGGAGTCTTCCTTTGGGATCTACAAATTTTATAAAATATTTATCTCCCTTTTTTAACCAGAAAATAAAATCGGGATTAAAATCGGCAAACTTTCCTTTTTCTTTATTAAAGTACGGTATTTTTATTTCATCAACATTTTCGACTAGCTTTGAAAAATACCACCAGTCATAATCTTTAAGCTTGTTACCTGGTTTTTCAAAATATTCAACAAGATTATTAAAAAATTCTATTTCGCTGTCTTCTTTAATTATATTTCTAAAATATTCCTTTGAATCATTAGTAGCTATTAATACTGGATTATAATAATGTTCTTTCAGAAACTTTCTGTTTATTAACGGAATTTTATTTGATGCAGTGCTGTCATCTTTTTTAATCAACTGCTCAAATTCTAAATTATATTGTTCAAAACTTATTTTACCTTCTTTAAAAGCTGCCTGTAATTCTTCTTTATTCTTATACTTTTCTTCAATTATTTTCTCAATATGTTCTCTTAATTCTTTTATTTCAACTTCATTAAACGCTTTAGCTTTTATTTTTTCGAAATGAGTAATATCTCCATCAATTACTTTTCTAAAACCGCTAAGTCTTTTGGGCTTCAATGTAAAATGAACATCAGCAAGTGTAATAACTTTTTCTGCAGCTAAATTATAAGTTGTTCCCGTTTCAAAATTATTATTAAAATTCTTTTCATCTTTTAATTTCTTAAGTGTCTTGATATTAAAACTATTGGCCGCTATTAATACTCTTTCACCTGCAGTAGAAATAAGTTCATTAACACTTTTAAAATCTTCCTTACTTATCTTAAATTTGTTATCATTGTATATAACATCAAGCTCATACTCCGGTATTGGCAAATCTTCTTTAATACCTGTTTTATTTATTCCATCAACTTTTATCCATTCATCTCTTGTTTCATTTGTTTCGATGTTCTTTAAAATTGCACCGATAGTTTCTTTATTTGTTGAGAAGATAAAGACTGTTTCCAACCCTTGTGTAAGCGGTTCAATCTTTTCTACTTCTTCTATGCTTAAATATTTATCCTTATCTACAATATGATCAAATCTTTTTCTGATTCCTTTAAAAGGTTCAATCCTTATTCCACGTCCCATTGCCTGAAGGACAAATTTCTGAGCATCACTTACACCAATATTTATGAAGTTGATTACGTTAGGTCTGTTGCTGTCCCAGCCTTCCGCGAAAATCTGTTTACCTAAAAGTATGTTTATCTCATTTTCTGGTTCATTTAGTCTTTCAAAAAAACTCTCAGTAATAACGTCATTACTTGCTGAATAATTATCTAAATCTTTCATCCAGTTAGTAGCATCTGCCGCAACAAGTAAAGCAAAAGGTTTGCTGTTGGCGGTTGACATCTTGAAAGCTAACTCTTTTTGGTTGCCTTCGATATTAATTATCTCAATGCTTCCGCTGCCGCTTGTATTAAAAACAAATTTTTGAATGTCATTGTATGTAATCGAGGATAAAAGACTAATAAATTTATCCGATATTTTACCCGAATTAAATTGGAAGATTCTGTTTTCGGGTTCCCTCCATTCTAATATTAGTTCGCCTTTTGCATCTTCTATATCTATTTCTTCTTTTGCAATCTTTGCTAATTCTCTGAAGAATAATTTTAGATCTGCTTCAGTTGTTTGAATTGTATTAGCTATTGTAATCAGTAGGGGATTGTGGTAGAGGGAAGATTTTATCTCTTTTCCCGAAGGGATGGACTCCCAAATTTTCTTTTTTGCTTTTTTAATTGCAGCAAGAGTAATTAAAGATTTAAGTACAATTTTTCTCTTTTCTTTATTAGTAAACTCATCTTCTTTCTTTTTATTAAAACTTCTAAACTCCTGGTTTGTTACCTTTATGTGTTTTCCATAACCGGAATTAACAAATCTTTCTAAGTTGAAATTGAAAACTGTTGTTGCTTTATCAATCGCATCCGTAAATGTTGCGGAGAAGTTAAATAAAAATCCTTCTTTTGCCAGTACCTGATAAATATTTTGTCTTTTGCTATCCCCGGTCACACCTTTATGTGCTTCATCTAAAATTACATACCAGCTTCCAAATTTATATCCTTCGCTGTCGGTTCCGTGTAAATAATTCTGATAATTAGTTTCATTCTCAGTATCGTAACCGCTTTCTTTCAAATTATCTGAACGGTAATAAAAAACTGTTACTGTATTTTCTGAATACAAGTTGGGACTATTTCTTTTACAGTATTCCCATTCTCTCAAATCCCTCAATTCAATTTGAAGATCATTCTTTCTATTAAAATCTTCAATATGTTCTTTAATCTGATTTAATATTTTAGGTCTTGGTGCAAGAATAAGAATATCATTCTTAGGTATTCCGCCAGCTTCTTTCGGTAATTTTGATAGTGCAAAAAGTACTTCAATCAGTTTTATCATCACAAGTGTTTTACCGCTTCCGGTAGCCATCCAGAATGAAGCTCTATTGCAGATACTCTTAAATTCTAACTTGTCTTGACTTGTTTTATAGTGATTCTCTAATATGTCAAATGAACTATTATCCTCTGATTTGTTAATACTTACTTTTTCTTCTAATTCTGCATCTAATCCATTAAATCTGTATTTTTTATAAAAATCCTCTCTGTCCTGATAATACAGATTGAGACAGTTCATTACATTCTTTAGTGCGTCTTGTTGGTAATCGAAAAGCTCGATTATTTTCCCTTCTTTTTCTCCGAATTTCTTCAAATCTATAAATTTATAGCTCTCTGGAAGCTCATTCTCACATATTTTTTCTAATATTATTTCTTTCATAAACTCTTAGATTATTTCCTTTTATTCGGTAACTTTTTTAAGTTTATTACATCATTTTATAGAATCACGACAGTAACGCCTCTTAATGTTTCGTCTTTAAGAGGTTTTTTACTTTAATGACTTTCATTCAATATATTTTATCCGCCAAATATCCCACATAACCGCCATCCAGCGGTCAATTAGTAGCCAATTCAGCCAATTAAAGGGTAATGCTAATCGCCAACTAATTGCCAAAATCGCCAAGTAATCGCCAACTAATTGCCAAGTTTATTAAGCAGATAGTGTGCACTCCTTCCACTGCCTTCAGCAATAAATATTTTTTTCTCTATAAGACCATTTAAGTCAATACGTGCACCTTCATCTGAAATATTATTCAAATCACGGTATTCCTTGTTTGTTATCTTTCCATTTTCTTTCACATATATCACCGCTTTTACCTGTCTCACATTTAATCCTAACTTTCTTAACTGCTCTTCACTCAAAACATCCTTAAAAATTGTTACTGTAAAACCTCCAAACTCTTCTTTGATTTCCGGTGCTGGTAATTCAGCTTCTTTACAAGCGTTTATTATTTTCAATGTACCTCGTCCCCAAGTATCAATAAACCCGCCTTTATAACATACATCTGCAATGATAGGATTTCTTGGTATTGATGGATGCTGTTTAGTTAAAGAATCTATTGTTAATTCTGAGGGGAGAGTGCCTTCATTCCAAATATTTATCTTGTCATCATATATTCTTATTTGAATGGCAGCACCTGGATAACTTTTATGAACCAGTGCATTTAACAACATCTCACGTATTGCAGCAACGGGATATTCACCTTTTTCAATTCTTTGCATTCCTTCAAAGTCAATTGGATTTTTAAAGAATTTTCTATTTAACTGCTGTAACACATTTTGCAGTATCTTAAACAAATTTCCTTCTTCCACTTCTTCAAATAAAAGCTCATCAGCAGTTTTACCAAATTTGCCGATCTTAACTGAAATATTCGGATAGAATTTTCCCGGATCTTTCCCCAAAAGTATTATTGCTGCTCTTTTATATTTATCTCCTTCAGTTAATCTTAACTTTTCAAGTATTTCAAAATTTGTAAGTCCGGTAACTTCCGGTAATCTGTTTGTTTTTTCTGCAACGGTTATAAATTTTTTTATACTCTCTTCGTCAATATCATTTATGGTTGCTCTATCTTCTATTACATCGTCCCAAGTTTTACCCGCCTTTTTCAGCAAAAACTCATTTAATCTGTTCCCGGTAAGTTCAGCATTTGTACTGCCGATTCTGAGGTAGTATTTGCCTCTGTACGAAATTGCTACGCTCTGTGGTTGAGTTATAATTTCAATATAGTTTAATCCGTTTTCTTCAAAGGAATTTACTTCTGCTGTAATGCCAAGCAAGTCTCTAATCTTGTTTGGCAGTTCATCCATCAATCTTTCGTGATTTTCAATACCAACAACATTCCCGTCATTATCTCTGCCAATATAAAGTTTACCGCCATTTGCATTTGCAAAACCGCATATCCATTGCAGCCATTCATCACGCCAGCTTGATTTGTATTCTATATTCTGATTTTCCGACATTTACTCTTACCTTTTCTTTTCTTGTCATTTCGAACTCGCTGTTATGCGATGTTTGAAATCTTTTTGACTCGGTTTATTCTTTACTCTTCCACCAAAGCAAACTTCTGTATGCATCCTTAAATATCGGGTCATAATAATTCATATTTGCAAACTCAATTTGTGTATCATCATCAAATATCACTCTTTCTTTATTCAGCTTCTTTATTTTTTTGCCGGTTACATTTGATATTGTTTCTGCTATATCAACATCCGGGTAGAGTAATTCAAAATGTATTTTTACTTCTTCTTTTTCTTCATCTATTACCATCGCATCTAAAAGTTTTTCTTCTTTAGAAAAATTAATATTAGAAAGATCACCTTCTCTCGGATTGTACTTTGCCCTTGCTAATGCTTCTTCATATTGTTCTAATTCATAATATTTGAAGAAGCCGCCGCCTTGCCAATTGACATCTTTCGATATTTGAGATTTTTCACCGGCTAAAACTCTTTTCATTCTAGGTAAGATATAAGTATCAAAATGTTCACCTATTTCTACACCAAGCCATCGTCTTTTAATTTTCTGCGCTACCGCTATTGTAGTGCCAGAACCTAAGAAATAATCAGCAACTAATTCATTTTCGTTGCTTGAAAATTCAATTACACGTTGTAATAATTCTTCAGCATTTTCTGTAGAAAAATCAGTTCCAAAGGCATAGCCCTTTAAGTCGTTCCAAGATGTATCAATCGGTGTATCTTCCGTTTGAAGATATTCCGGTAATCCTGGATGCTTTTCTCCACTTTGATCTGTAAATGCAATCTCAGTATTTATTCTTATTCTTTTTTCTATTCCAAGTTGCTCTATTCTTTCTTGTGTAAATGTCCAATGTCTTCTTTTAGGTGGTAACATTTCTATTCCATAAATTATCCTTGCTTGAGTTAAAAACTTGTCATTCCTTTCAATAATATTTTTCTTCGAAAATTTCTTTATATATTTTTCGTCAATTGCTGACCATCTAACTCCTGGGGAACTCATTGGCCTCCAACTTGGTTCGACTTCTCTTCCACAAAATGTGCAGCTTCTAGGTCGATATATTTTATTTGGTGTGTGTTCATCGCTTTTTGCGTAATAGAATAAAGTCTCAGTTGCGAAATTCAATCGCTTTAATTCATCTAATTGCCGTTTGAATCGGTTAACAACAATTTCATTCCTGAAATTTTGTCTATCGAAGATATTATCAAGAATTTCACGAACTAAATAATTACCATTATAGTCACATCGCACAAAAATGCTTCCATTATTATTCAATAAATTTTTACTTACTTCTATTCGGTTCTCAAGTATTGTATTCCAAGTAGAGTCTTTGTATTTGACTATATATTCATAATCGGCTTCGTTTTCTTTATTAAAAGGCGGGTCAATAAAAATTGTCTTTGCTGAACGATTATATTTTTCTTTAATAGTAATTAGAGCTTGGTAATTTTCTGATTTTATTAAAATGCCATCAATTGTTTTATCAATATTTTCGAATGACTCCAAAATATCATACTCAATATTTTTGAAATTCTTCGTATCAATTGGAAGGTATTTATACTTTTTATTCAGTTTCCCTTTCTCATCAATTATTTTATTTTCATCTAATCCATTTCCTATCGCTAATTCCTTCCACTCAACAACCTGCTTTTTCCATCCCGCGTGATTAATAATTTTTTTAATCAGTTCAACATTGTTCGCAAGCCTATCAAGTGTTAAAACATAATTACTGTTTCTAACAAACTTTGGTTTATTCCATATTGCTTTTAGTTCATCTTCAAACTTCGCAATGTGTTCAATTACTTTGTAAGCAAGTTGTTTTATCTTCTGTATGTATTCAATTCTTTCAGCTTTCCACTCATTGTAAAGATTATTATCACCGAAAAGCTGCTGGTACATAAATAAATCAAACTGCTCTTTTAGAAATGCTTCAGCGTCTTTATGTATAAAATAATCCACCTCATTTTGTTTTTTGTAAATTGCAAAAGCTTTTTTCAAACCATCTTCAGTAACCTTGTACAAATTATTTACTTCTGCATAAGCAAGCATATCATCTATTTTACTTATTGCAAACTCAATGGTAACAGTATTTAGGGCATCATCATTATTAAAAAATAATAAGGCATCTTGCAGCGTTTTTGTTTTTAATCCTTCCCGCTTCAAGTTGTTTTTAACAACTTTAATATTTGGGTGCTTAACTTTTCCATCATTTTCCGCAATAAATTTTCTTACAGCATCCGGTGAGTCCTGTCCCAAATATTCTTTTATCTTATCATATTTTGCTCTTGAGTTATCAGCGTAAAAGACTTTAAAAATAAGCTTGTCATTTGTTGCATCAGTCAAATAGAATTCTAATTCTTTTTTCTCATTGCTTTTTTTATGTTCAATATTGCTTGCATCAAAATCAAAAAGCAGTTCATCAACCTCTAAATTATTAACTGTGCTATATGTTGCCTCAGACTTCACATAATAAAGTCGTTGTGTTTTCCAGAAGAGGGAAACATCTTCTCTTTCGCTGTAAACTTTTTCATAAAGATTTTTATAGAATGGAGTTTGACTAAAGAAGGGCGTACCGGTCTCGTTTAAATAACTCTCAAAGAAAGTATAGAGCTTCTGATAAAGTTCTTCTCGCTCTTTATCATCTTTTATCTTTTCAGCAACTTCTTTTTGAATGTATGGTTTTATCCTTGCGAAGTACTGGCTTTTAATTTTCATTAAATTTACAAAGCCGGATTTTCCTTCAATCTTTTTACCAGCTTCGCCAATAAAAACTTCTTCTAAAGCAGAATAAAATTTTTGTTCGTTTTTAAGCATAACTAAAACTTTAATTTATTATTTAATTACAAATTTAGTTTAATTGTATTCCCATCGGCAACATTTTAATAGTTTATTTTCTGAATACATCACCTTTCTCAACTCTGCTGAGCGAAGCAGCAATTATATGTTCAATCATTCTTGTTTTATCTTTCCATTTCATAACCAGCCGGGAAGAGTCCAATCTGAATTCAGAAACAATATCTTTTAGTTTCTCAATATCCAATTCTTCTAACTTTGCTTTAAGCTCATTAACATCTTTTTCAGCTAAACCTATTGGGTCTAATACAGCTTTTTCTCTCCTTGTTTTCTTTTTACTTTCAGCTTTATTTTCAATTTTTGGTTCAAAAAGTTCTTCTATTTTATTTCTAAAAGCTTCATTTATTTCACTCTCTTGGACTATAATATCGAAAAGTTTTTTAAGTTTCTTTTTCATACACCAACCTTTTCTAATAATTCATTTGTTAGAGAAAGATAAGTTTCATATTGCCCTGGACTATAACCCCACTTTTGTCTCAAAGTATTATGTTGGCTGTGTTCAGCAGCAGCCGAACTCTGTGTATTCTGTCTAATGATTGTTTTAAAGAATGGTCCATCTTTTTCTCTCTCCAATTGTTTGATAATATTATTATGGATTGTGTTTCTTGCATCGTATTTAGTTGCTATAATCCCATAATTCTCAATGTCTTTATCAATATTACTTGAGAAGTCTTTAACACGGCTTATTATCTGTGGAATACCGTATGTAGATAAAATATCTGGTATTGTTGGAATAATATAACCGTCAGATATTTTTAATCCATTTAGAGTTATTATTCCAAGGTTTGGCGGGCAATCAATTAAAATAAAATCATATTCTTCAAGTTTTCCTTTTAACGCTCTCTTTAAAATATCGGTAGGCATAACTGAGTAAAATTTTCCTGGTGAAATTGTAGCAATCCTATCCTGTAGATCAATAAGATTCAAGCTTGACGGCAGCAAATCTAACGTTCTAACTGCAGCCACATCGGAAACATTCTTTTGTAAAGTTTTTTCTAGATTGAATCTGGCATTTTCTGGATCTAGTGAATCTTCAAATAATCTTGCAAGAGTGTATTCCTGTTCGTTCAGTGCTTTCCACTTTTTATCACCAATCAACATAACAGTAGCATTGGTTTGAGGGTCTAAGTCAACTATCAGAACTTTTTTCTCATGTTCAGCTGATAGAAATTCGCCTAAAGCAACAGTAACAGTTGTTTTAGCAACTCCGCCCTTTAAGTTTATTGTTGAAATAACTGTAGCCATATGAACCTTCCTTTTTTTTAAGTATCTACGTATTTGATCGTAATTAAATACTGGTCCAGATTTTAGTTCAGCAATTGGAGAAGGGAAGTCTTTATCTCTATTTCTCCAGTTTATAACTGCAGATGAACTTACACCAGCAATATCTGCAATTTCATTTATTCCGATTATATCATTCATTTTAATAATATTAATATTTGTGAATAATGTTCACAGCAAACATAAATAAATATCACATTTAAAGTCAATAAGATTTTCATTAATTATTTTTGTCAACCTTGTTTTTCTAAATCCATTTCTATTTCAGTAAAGAAAACTGCCTTTTTAGATAGACTATAGTTAAGATTTATCTATAACTCATTAAGAAGTAATGGTTTATCTTTTCTAAAAATTCTTTCACTTCTCAATGGTTATCCATTTTTTAGTAAAGAAACGATACTGAAGGTACATTTTCAATAATTATCTGGTCGGGCTGTGTGTTTTATCAAACACTATTCAGCAAGTCTAAAAACTCTTAACATTCGTTTCGTTCGATAAAGCTTTTGCCATTAGCTTCATTCACTTATCCGCTCCATTCCATTTCGTGACAATACCATATAATTGATTTTTTAAGGTTCTATTGTCACTTCATTCCATTCCGCTACTTCGATTCATTCAGCTAAACGCACAGTTTGCTGGTAAAGGTTGCTTCTGTTTTTAATAAGTTGAAATCCGTTTAATCAGTGTCATCTGTGTGCCATTGTGCTTTTGTTCTATAGCAACCATTACCTAATTCCGCAAACTTAAAAGCTACTTACTTCACTCATTAAGTTTTTAATACTTGCTTCATAACCCCGTTGGATCGAGGTTCAGCCCTTATTACCACTTTACCTATTAGCCTTATCGAAAAAAATCTTAAAATTGAACTTGAACACAATCAGAACATATTTTGCGTTTTAACGATTACATTTTCTTGGCTCAGTTCACCTGCCCCGCCAAATTATTTTTTTTATTGAATACAGCTATTGTTTAATTTGGCGGGGTCTGCCATTGTCAGCCAGATTTACATAAGAAACATTATGCAACTAACTAAGTAATTCTATCTGTTGCTTTGTCGTTCTATCGAAGTCTCATAATGTTGGCTTATGTAAACTCGGCACGATACCTTGTCAGTTCATCATCGCTCATTACGGGTGGCTCACGCTTTCGCACACCCTTCATTCGCTGTCATTTGTATTGATTTTAAATCAGTGCCAATCCGTTTAATCCGCGTCATCTGTGTGCCATTACCTTTATAGCAAACAAAAGAATACAAATCATAAACATTGAGCGTTGCACAGTTCTAACAATCCTGTTATTTTTCAACAAAAGTTTTAGAGATGAAATGGAAAACCAAGACTTCGATCTGGAACAACTTATCACTAATCCTATCTTCAAAACATTTTACTCAATAGGGTTGATAGATGAAATTGCTTTACGCAATTACATCATCAAATCTGAATATAGGCAATTAAGAAAAACACAATCTCAACTATCAGCTATCTTCGGTCTATCAGAAAAATATCATCTTTCCTATGATGCTGTCCACACGATTCTATTTAGGAAAAGACAAACCAAATCCATCCGCTTTCCAATATTTAACTAATCCATAACAAGCCTGTAAAAAGCCACTAAATAGCCCTCCAACAATCTTTCTTTACTGTCACACAATTACACCAAAATCAGTATTCAAATTTGATATGATTGTATTAGACATAAACAAATCACAAGGAGATAAATAAAATGGCTATATTAAATGGAAATGTAATCGGTAATCTTCGTGGAAAGCTTGGCAATCTTTCCGCAAGAACCGTAAATGGTAAAACCATTTTAGCAGCTC
>CAZTJF010000032.1:0-32261 GCA_964613805.1 uncultured Ignavibacteriaceae bacterium
TAGACTGAATGATTGGAGGATTATAGATGTGCAAAGGATATTTTTAAATAGTGAATATTTGAAACAAAATAAAAGAAATAGGAACGTATTTGCCTGTCCGCCTATGGTGGATGCAGCTGCGTGCAGATATTTGTTCCTAAATTAAAAAACTAATGCAGTATAATTATAAGTTATATTTTTGGAGAAAGAGTGCCGTATTACTTTGCAAAATTCTATAGAAAGAACAACCTGCTACTTAGAGTTGACACAAGAATATATTTTGGGTTTAAAAAACCAAATTCAAGAGAAGGAAAATGTTTGGGGGTTGTTATACTTAAAAACCCCGGAAGTGCACTTTCAACAAACATTGGGGAATGGTCAGAAATACATATCGGAGACGACAAAGCTTTACCTTGGCTTGCTAATGTTTATCAATCGGTTTTGAAAGCATTACCTCTGGAAATAGATGAGAACAGTTATTTAAGGGTATGTAATTTGCTTCCAATTAGGGAGCCAAATATCGATTTAGCGATTAAGTCGCTGGAACAAAATAATTATTTTGCGGAGGATATTGAGTATAAAGTACTACCATTTATATTTTTTGCTTGGGGTTGGGAGACAGAATTAAATCCTTTCAGAACAGCTTATTTATCTAGTCTATCCAAGTTTAGAAATGTATCGTTTTTTGTTAAATATGATCATTGGAATAAAGAAAATAAATTCCAAGTATTTGATGGTTTACCACAAATTGGCGATAAGGTAAAACACACTCAAGGAATGCCTCAGAATATAATCATAGATAAAATCAAAGAAATTCTGTTTAAAAATCAGTCTGAAATAAAATCGAGCTTGTTATGAAAAAAATATTTCTAATATTCTTCTTAATAAACATTAATCTCTTCGCACAATTCAAGATTACATTTAACGATCATTCTATTAATGATGATGGAGATATTATATTAACAGTTTTTGCCCAGAACTTAGGAAACAATCAAGAAATATGGGCAGTTTATGGTCCAAATTTTTACGATAGATTTAAAGAAATGCAAACCAATTTTTTCCTTAGTTACGTTGATATTATGAACGATAATCGTATTAGACAAAGAATCCCATCTTCAATAGTAATTAAAACAATATTTGATACTTATATTTCTATGGATTCTCCAACTTACTATTTTTCCTCAACGGGATTAGGCAGTGGTCAAGAATGGAAAATTACATTTACAAGCATTCCAAATGAAGCTGGAGATGTCCGAATTGTGATACTAGGCTCAGAATTTGTTATAGGCGATATGCCTAACGCAGATGATTTGAGAAAAAGGAAAGAAAAATTATTGTCTGATGCCATAGATATGTCTTTGAAAACTTCAAAAGTCAAACAATGGAACGAAGCCGCAAATAATTGGGAAGATGCAATACAACTCAATTCTAATATTATCCATAAATATTCTGATAAAATTAGCACTTCATTTTGTGAGAACGCCAAGCTCTTAGCTGTGCAAAATAATTTTTCTGAAGCTATAAATTATTTTGAAAAAGGGAAAGAAATTGATAAACGAGTATTTGAAAATTATAAAGATGAATACTCGAATTTACAATATGATTATGGCGTGAAACTATTAAATGCTTCTGAAATTGATTCTGGCGTTAAAAGTCTAAAATATTCTTACTCATTATCAACCGTTAATCGTGCAAAAATAGAAACCAGTCTTAATGAAATGAAGCGAAGTCAGTTTACATCAATTTCTCTTTCAATTATTCCTGGGCTATCTCAACTGGTTCTTCAAAAAAACACAACAAAATCTTTGCTTTTATTTGGTGCTTTTGGTGTAAGCTCAATATTAACGCTTTCAAATAAAATAAAAGCTGATAATTTTTATGATGAATATTTGAAAGCAACAACTCCAGAAGATGCTAAAGCAAAATATGAGTTAGCAGATCAACAAATAAAAGAAGCTGGATTATATTTTGGTTTAGTAATTGCAACAGTAGTTTATAGTATTATAGACCAATACGCCGAAACTTCTAACTATAATTCTTTATTTGAAATTACCCCCAATCTAATTTCATCTCATTCCCAGAAGAATGATTTTGTTTTTGCTCTTTCCATAAAAATACCATTTTGAGGTTTCATTATGCGACTAGATAAAATCTATATTCTTTTAATCATCACACAACTTCTGCTATTGTTTGGTTGTGAATATTATGAGCGAAGTAACCCCGTTGACCCCGGTTATAAAGGTGTAATAACAAAAAACCTCAAAGTTCATTCCTTCTATATGTATGATCCGATTGGTAACAATCTTCCATACAGTGGCGGTAATGGGGATAGCATTATTAACAGAGGTGAAAAATTAAAAGTATTTATAAAACTTATAAATCTTGGAAATTCGATAGAACCAGATATTAATGCTACTGCACAATTACTTACAAATTCCAATATACAGATTACGGACTCTTACTTAAAATACGGTGATATTTTGCCTGGTCAGATTTCCGAAGGTGATGGAGATATTTATTCGGGCTCTGGAACATATGGTCGTGCCTTCGTTGAATTACAAATTGATAAATCCGTTTTACCAAATACTAGCTTTTCATTAGTATTAAATTATTCAGATAGATCAGATACAATTAGCTTATTCTGTAAACCAACTGGCGCCAATATTATTAATGACGGTGTTGTAGTCACTTACAATTTGCCAAGTGGAAATCAATACTGGTTTAGACCTGACTACAAAATAAAAAATATCGGGACCAGTATGACACGACTTGTTACAATAATTGACTATGATTCAAACGATCCGAATGTTTCTTTTGGCACATCATCATCATTAGAAATTGGTGATCTCGGAGTTGTTGAATCCAAATCATCGGGATTTTTCACTCCAAATATTGTTGTACCCAACTCATTGAATTTTCCATACAGCACTTCTGTAATTATAAAGTTAGAAGATTTATTTGGAAATACCTGGTCCTTGGATTATGAATTAACTCTAGAGAAATAATTAGAGCAAAAATATAACCAGCCAATCAACCCGACCGCCTATTCGCATTCGGCAGTTTTTAAATTTTTGGTTTGGTTATTCCGTTTCAAGTTTGTTGTTCAAGGTTGTTCTATTAATTAACATTGTTGCAAACTGCACTTGCGAAACAAGATAAGTGCAGTTTGTTTAATCATTGGCATTTGTGCTTTACTCGGCTTCCTTGTTCTTGGCGGCGGGTTAGGCGCAAGGTCGTTATTCCGCCTTTATTAACTCGTCTAAGTCAGAGTGTGGATATAAATCGCTGCTAATTATTGGACACATCGTTCTACTTTTGGAAGTAACTGTAAATATGCTTTCTTTTTCTTAATTTAAAAGTAAAAAAGTAAGAGATTTTGAAGACAGCAATGCGCGTCTATATCGACACATCAATTATCGGTGGAAAATTCGATCCCGAGTTCAAAAGGGCAAGTGAAAGTTTTTTTGAACAAGTCAGAGAGAATTAATTTCACTTAATTATTTCTTCTTTAGTATAAGAAAAGATTGTTGCGGCGCCAGAACATGTTAAAATATTCTTGGATGTATTAAAACCTGATGCTACTGTAATTGAAGTTTCGGAAGCGGCGTTAATACTTAGAGAGGCATATCTCAAAGCAAATATATTAACAAAGAAAAACTCAAATGATGCTTTGCACGTTGCTTTAGCCACAGTAAACAACTGTCCGATTATAATTAGTTGGAATTTCAAACATATAGTCCATTATGAAAAAATAGCACTTTATAATACAGTGAATATTTTAGAAGGATATCAACAAATAGCAATTCATTCTCCATTGGAGGTAATAAAATATGAATAAAGAATTTGACTGCGTAGATATGAAAAGAAAGGGTGCAAGAATATTGCAAAAAAAATTGGCTGGGTTAAGCTTAGAAGAAGAATTAAAATTTTGGCGAGAACGCACCAAAGCATTGAGAGAAGACCAAAAAAGGTTAAGAGAAAGAAAAAAGAAATTGTCGAAAATATAACCAGCTACTTCTACCGACCATATCTTCGATGTAGGTGTATTGTGTCTTACAAGTGTAGTTAACAAAGTAAGTTTTTTGTTCAGAATATTTTTGGTAAAAAAATTTTATATGATTTTTAGTGTGTCTTTCTTTTCATACTATCTGTTATGATAGGAAGCTTAGTTACCACAACATTATACGTCTCTCCTAATCAAACCCCACCTTATCAAATGTTTACCCCCAAATTATTTATCTTTGCTCAACCTTATAAAAATTAATATGAATCTTTACAACAACTATTCGCTGAAAAATCACAATACATTTGGAATAGATGTTTCCTGCCGTCACTTTTCTGAGGTAGAAAATACTTTGGAAATTAAGGAACTCTTGTCTGAACGGCGATTTAAGAATTTCCCAAAATTAGTTTTAGGCGGCGGGAGTAACATCCTTTTCACAAAAAACTTTGATGGTTTGGTAATTACTCAAACCTCAAATAAAATTGCTATCAGTTCGGAAGATGATGCTTACTATTATGTCACTGCCGATGCGGGAGTAATCTGGCATGAATTGGTTCTTTACTGTGTAAACAAAAATATAGGCGGTATTGAAAATTTATCTTTAATACCCGGGAAAGTCGGTGCAGCTCCTATTCAAAATATTGGTGCGTACGGACAAGAATTAAAGGATGTTTTTCATTCGCTCAAAGGAATTCACTTAGATGAATTGAATGAAATTGAATTGAATAATTCGGATTGCCGTTTTGGTTACCGAGACAGCATTTTCAAAAATGAATTGAAGGACAAGTTTGTCATAACAGAAGTGACACTTCGCTTAAATAAAAATCCCAAGCTGAACACTTACTATTGGGCAATAAAAGAGGAAATTGCAAAACTTCAAAAAGATGACTTGAACATTAAAGATATAAGTGATATTGTCTGTCGAATCAGAAAAAGCAAACTTCCTGATCCACGAGTTTTAGGAAATGCCGGCAGCTTTTTTAAGAATGCGGAAACTTCACATGAACAGTATAATTCACTAAAAAAGAAATTCATTGATTTACCCGGCTATAAGGTAAATGATCAAATTATGAAAATCCCCACTGGCTGGCTGATTGAGAAATGTGGATTTAAGGCGAAAAGATTTGGTAATGTGGGAGTTTATGAGAAACAAGCATTAGTTCTTGTAAACTATGGGAATGGAAGTCCTGAAGAACTAGTTCAGCTTAAAAATCTGATCAAACAAGAAGTGATGAACAAATTTGATATTGAGTTAGCTGAGGAAGTTAATATTATTTAACAACGTGTGTGATTAAGAAAACATGATATTGATAAATATTTTTTTAACTTTCGCATGAATTAAAATCATCAGTAAAAAGTTGAGGAAAATCCATGACTGACAAATCAAATGATAAAATTTTATCTGCATATGAAAAAGCAGCTCAAGAAGGAATTGATCCAAGATGTGTACCACAGAAATTGGATGGACCGGTTCCTGAACATGATGAAATTACTTATCCCAATTATCCGGAATCCGATCACGAAATATGGAAAGCTCTTTATGACAGACAGATGGCTTCTCTGCCAAATCGAGTGTGTGATGAGTACATAAATGGTGTGAGTAAGCTGAATTTTTCGCCAAACAGAATTCCTTCGCTAAAAGACTTAAGTTATATTTTTTATAAAACTACCGGTTGGAAAGTTGCTCGAGTTCCAGGGTTAATTCACGAGCAGGATTTTTTTGGCCTGCTGCGAAGAAAAGTATTTCCTTCCACTGATTACATAAGACAAAAGAACGAGTTAGATTATACTCCTGCTCCAGATTGTTTTCACGATATGTTTGGTCACATGCCATTACTTACCGATCCTAACTTTGCTTCATTTTATCAAATGGTTGGTGAAGCGTCTTTAAATGCAAAAGGAGAAACGCGAAAAGAGCTTGAAACATTACATTGGTTTACAGTGGAGTTTGGCTTAATCAAAAAACCGGAGGGAATGAGGATTTATGGTGCGGGAATTATATCATCGAAAGAGGAAGTTAAGCATGCGCTGTCGGACAATGTTAAAGTTTTTCCTTTTGATCCAGATCGAATAGCTAAACAAGAATATGACGTTTGGCACTTACAGCCAATTCTTTTTGCTATTGATTCGTTTCAACAGCTTGAAGATGGATTCAGAACATGGACGAAAAAGAAAGGATTACTCTAAAATTCCCACCTATTAATCAAAATAAACCAGCTTCAGCTTATAATTGAACTTTAAAGCATTTCATTTGTTTATAGATTCAGTGTTTCTTGAATGTACCAGCACAATTCATTAAGTTTTCATTGTAACATTCAACCAATAATTCTTTTGAAATCTAATTTAAAAATCCATTTATAAATTCAATGATTAAATCAGTTTCTCCCAAAGAAGCAAAACAGTTAATGAACATCAATTCATCGCTTAGGTTGATTGATGTACGAGAACCATGGGAATATAAGATTGCAAAACTCAACAACTCTCAATTAATTCCTTTGCGGGAATTAAACAAACACCTTAAACAATTTGAACTAACTGAATCGTTTTTAATCTATTGTCATCATGGTTCAAGAAGTTTTTATGCATGTGCATACATGCTTCAGCAAGGATTTACCGAAGTTTATAACTTAGAAGGAGGAATTGATGCTTGGTCAAGAGAAATTGATAAATCGCTCCCTAAATACTAAAATCAGAAAGGAATAAAAGTGTTAGAAGAAGGAAAGAAAGCACCCAATTTTAAATTGAAAGACCAAAATGGTGAAACTATATCGCTTGATTCATTAAAAGGTAAAAATGTTGTCCTGTATTTTTATCCGAAAGATGATACTTCAGGATGTACGAAAGAAGCATGCAATTTCAGAGATGAATTTCCTAAATTCTCCAAGTTGGATGCAGTGATTCTAGGAGTCAGCCCAGATTCAATTGAATCTCACAAAAAATTTGCGGCTAAATATAAATTACCATTCAGTTTACTTAGTGATGAGAAGAGAGAGGTATGTGAAAAGTATGGCGTATGGCAGGAAAAAAGTATGTATGGGAAAAAATATATGGGTGTTGTGCGTACAACTTTTGTAATTAACGAAAAAGGAATCATAAAAAAGATTTTTCCTAAGGTTAAAGTTGATGATCATAACAAAGAAGTAATGGAAGCATTGAAAGCATAAAGTATGGTATACATTACACGGAGAGAGACTTTTGCAGCAGCACATCGGCTTTTTAATCCAAAATTTTCCAACGGGGAAAATGAAAAAATATTTGGAAAGTGCAGTAATCCCAATTGGCACGGACATAATTACGTGCTTGAAGTTGTGGTTGCTGGTGAACCTAATCCCGAAACAGGTTTTGTTCTGAATATTGCAGAGTTGAAGGAAATTATTGAACAACACGTGCTGTTAAAAGTTGATCACAAAAATTTAAATACAGAAACAGATTTTATGAGAGGGATAATTCCTTCGACCGAAAATCTTACAATTGCAATTTGGAATGTATTAGTTGATAAAATTCCAAACGGAAAACTCTATGCTGTTAAGTTATCCGAAACAGAAAATAATTTTTTTGAATACCGCGGAGAATAAAATGAATCAAGAAAAAGTTCAAAAATTTATCGTTGACTTACTGACAGAATTGGGTGAGGATACTAAACGGGAAGGTTTACTTAATACACCCAAAAGAGTTGCGAAAGCTTATGAATTCTTAACCATGGGTTATAAAGTGAATATTAAAAAACTTTTAAATGATGCAATCTTCAATGAAAAATACGATGAAATGGTTTTAGTGAAAAACATTGACTTCTATAGTCTTTGTGAACATCATTTGCTTCCTTTTTATGGAAAAGTTCACGTTGCCTATATTCCTGATGGCAAGATTGTGGGTTTAAGTAAAATTCCAAGAATTGTGGATATGTTCTCTCGAAGATTGCAAGTGCAGGAGAGAATGACACAGCAGATAGCAGATACAATTGATAAATTTTTACAACCGAAAGGTGTAGCGGTTGTTTCAGAAGCATTTCACATGTGCATGATGATGCGAGGCGTTGAAAAGCAAAATTCATCTGCGACCACAAGTGCTGTCCATGGTGTTTTTAAGGATGATGCGCGAACGCGAAGTGAATTTCTTGAACTAATAAATCATAAAAATTTGCAATGATAAAAAACTCAAACGGAATTTGGATTACTGGTGCAAGCTCAGGTATCGGAAAAGCATCTGCAAAAGAGTTTGCAAGGATTGGTTCTAAGGTTTTTGTCTCCTCCCGAAGAAAATCTGAATTAGAGCGTCTTAACACGGAACTAAAAGAAGAAAATCTTTCCGCAGAAATTTTTCCTTGCAATATTGCTTCTTCGACAAATGTTGATCAAACAGTGAAGAAAATTTTAGCGAACAATAATATTGATTGTCTTATTAACAATGCAGGTATTACTTCGTTCAAGCTTGCTGAGGAAAATTCTATAAATGAAATTGACGATATCATTCATACTAATCTGTTGGGACCGATTTATAGCATCAAAGCTGTTCTTCCTTCAATGATCAAACAAGGTGGAGGAACTATCATAAATATTCTTTCTGTCGTAACAAAAAAAGTCTTTACACATAGCAGCATCTACTCAGCATCCAAGCATGGATTGATAGGATATACAAATTCGCTGCGTGAAGAGGTTAGGAAGTACAACATTAGAATAATCAACGTAATTCCTGGAGCAACTCAAACACCAATGTGGTCAGCTTCTACCAGAGAAAAATTTGGCGATAGAATGATGACACCTGAAGAAATTGCACAAGTTATTGTTTGGCTTTATTTACAGAAGGGGAATCTGGTTACAGAAGAAATTGTTCTCAGACCAATTTTAGGAGATTTATAATGGCTCAAAAAGATTTAACGATTGTTACAGGCGCAAGTAGAGGAATCGGTGAAGGCATCGCACTCAGATTGGCGAAAGAAGGACATGATTTGATGCTTTTCGGAAGAGATAAAACTGCTCTTGAAAATGTTAATCGAGACGTGCTTACATTAGGCGTTAAAACAGAAATGTTTTTAGGTGATGCCGCAGATGAAAAATTTGTGAATGATTCTGTAAAAAAAATATTAGATAAATATGGTAAGGTAGATCATCTCATCAATAATGCTGGTATGGGAATTCTTAAAAAGTTGGTGGATTCAAGTTTGGATGAATTTAAAAAACAGATAGATGTAAATCTGTACGGAGTTTATAATTTTACAAAAGCTGTTATTGATAATATGATTGCAAATCGGAAAGGATCAATCATAAATATTTCTTCGCTTGCCGGAAAAAATGCATTCGTTGGTGGTACAATGTACGGTGCAACAAAGCATGGGTTAATGGGTTTTACAAAATCTTTAATGCTTGAGGTTAGGGAGTACAATATCCGTGTTGCGGTAATTTGTCCTGGAAGTGTTGATACCCACTTCAATCCGAATAGAGATGTAATTCCTGAGAAGAAAAACATTTTACTTTCTGAAGATGTGGCTGAAACGGTTGTGTTAATTTTGAAAATGCCGATAAGAGCATTAGTAAGTGAAATAGATATTAGACCAACAAATCCAAAATAAATTTAAGATATGCCAGATTCAGCCCTTCAATTGGACAACTGAAATCTGGCAATTTTCATAATTTACCTAAATCTCATTATCGTCAAGCTCAATTTCAATTTCTCGTTCAATCTCATTCATATCCGGAGGGCAAGGCATCATGTGACGAAACTTCTCCTTAAAAATTTTCATTCCATCTTTTAATCCATCCATATCAAATTTAAACATAAACTCACGCTCTCTTTTTTCCATAAATATTTTTTTCTGATTTTCATCGAGCAGAGAATATTTATCCATCCTTAATTTTTCCTCTTCCATACGAATTTTGTTTTCAGCTTGCATTATTTTTTCTTCAGCTGCTAAATAGTCATTCTTCGAGAAGTTTCCTTTTTTAACCAATTCTCGTTTAGACAATTTGGCTTTTTCCACGTCAGCTTGAAGGTCAATCATCCTTTTCTCATGCTGTAAATTAAGGTCATCAAATTTATTTTGCTGATCTTCTGTAAGTTTCAGATCATCTTTCGTTTCCCATTTAAGCGGCTCTCCCTTCTTAAACTTGAAGATTTTCTTTTCCTGAGCTTGCGAAATTGATGTGCTAATTACAATAAGACTTAACACCGAGAACAGAACCAGTTTGGTTTTTAACATAAGAACTCCTTTGGTTTTTATTATTAAGACGATATGGTCCATGAAAAGTTCCCTAAAATATAAAAAAGGGATGCCGCGATTACAGCATCCCTTTATAATTAATGCAACTATTATCTTACAAAATAAGGAACTCCCCACGACTCAGTTTCAACAGAAGCAGCATCATCAAAAATAACCTGCTTTGGAAATGCATTTATAATGGCATGAAAATGCCCAATGAAAAGTCTTGGTGTGAAAGATTGCTCATAAACTTTTGAAAAGCCGTTTCCCGACGGAACGGAAGATACCATTACAAATTTTTTCTTGAGTCTATGGAAACCATTCTTATCAGCGCCATAAGTTAGTGTGACGAAATCAGTATCCGAATAAGCACTGTACACCTCAAGTCTAAGTGATACAACTTGACCTCTTGTGATGACAGGCAATTGTTTCCACCAGCCGGGACCTCTCGATAAAAAGTAGTTATTAGGAGAAACGATTACTAGCGTATCTCCATTTGGCAAGAAAATAGCTAACTTTTGAATATCTATGTTTGGGCTTAATACACCGCCTTCAGGTAATGATATTGCAGCCACTCTCCAGTTTCGGGAGGGAAATCGAGTGTTTGCAACTCTCACAAATATAATTTTCTTAGTAATTACCGATGTAAAAGATTTTTTGATAATTGTATCAGGAGAGGTAGCTCCAGAATTATAAGAAGCGGCAATTATTAATTTACCGTCAAATGTTTTAGTTATTGTTCCATAGGCAGTATCACCTACGATGTCAACATCCAAATTTCTGTTGACCAAGCGTACAGTGTGACCAACCCGGAAAGGATAAATTTCAGCTTCTGTTTTGCCAAGGAAGCTCATTGCATCTTCTTCATTATAATTTGGCTCGAAGGATGAAATGGCAGAATCCTCATCAGCTAATTTTAGCATCGCCGTTTTATCTGTCGTTGGTTCTATGTTATCAGATTCAACAACAGATTCCTTGCAGCCAATAAATAATACGAACGTTGCTAAAACAATAATTGAGAAGATTGTTGAAAGGAGCAAAAATTGTTTATTCATTGTTCAATCCTTTTTTATTTTGAAATTCTGTGTCTTTATTACTGATTAATTTAACGAATATTTTTTTTATTTTACCCCTAAGATTTTTACCATTAAAAATTCAAAAATCTTTAATCTGCTAAGAGTTGCTTGCTACCATAAACATCGTTGTCTTGGTGAGCAACCAAAATTTCTAGATTCACCATCTGTCCGACTCCTATTCATAAAATTTCTTTTCTTACCATCAAATTTACGATTTGAATCCAAGAAAATTTTCCTTTGATCTTTATTAAGAATATCTACAATATCCATTCGATGATTCGCTGCTGTGCTGTGAATTTCATTTTGGATTTTACTTATTTTCTCTTGAGCAGCAAGATAATCGCTTCGTTTGAAATCATCTTTTGACATAACTTCTCTTGCTTCAACTTTTGCCTTTTGCAGTTTTGCCCTAAGATCAATCATACTCTTTTGATGATCATTTCTAAGCTTTTCAAGCTGTGTTTCTTGTATTTCAGTTAGGTTAAGTTTTTCCTTCATCTGCGCATGCCGCCAACCCATTCCTGGTTGTGCCTGTAGAATTGTAGTTAATAGAAATACTATCAACAATGAGAAAAACGAGCTTTTAATTAGGATTTTCATTTTGTACCTCCAATTGGTTTTAGAATTTTTCTTTTCGCAAATTTGACAATAAAGAAATTGATTAGGTTTAAATTGTAGGAAATTAAACCTATTGCAACTTATCAATGTCGAATGAGTAAGAAAAAACACGGTTAATGTTAGAAGATACTTCAGATTATGATTTAGTTAAGAGTTTTTTAAATGGAGATGAATCTTCATTTAATAAAATCATTAATAAGTATAAGCATAAGATTTACTGGCATGCAAGAAGAATGACCGGCAATCATCTCGATGCCGATGAAGTGACTCAAGAAGTTCTTTTAGTAATGTATAAAAAGCTTAAAGATTTTCAGTTTAAGTCTTCACTTTACACGTGGATTTTTCGAATAGTTTCAACGAGAAGTCTGAATTATTTAAAGAAGAGATCTTTAAGGAAATTATTTTCTTTTGATGACCCTGCGGCTGGTTTGATTGGCAGTAATGAAGATGTTGTAAATGACATTGAGATGAAAGAGAAACTTCAGAAAATTGATGGACTACTTCAGAAATTACCGGCAAAGCAGAGGGAAGTATTTATAATGAGAAATTATAACGAACTTTCTTATGAAGAGATTGCCGAATTAACAGGGAAAAGTATTGGTGGTTTAAAGGCAAATTACTTTCACGGAGTAAATAAAATATTGGAGCAAATGAAAGAATATGAAAATTGATAAAAGAATAATTCTTTATCTCGATAATCAATTAAATAATGAAGAGAAAAGAAAATTTGAAATCGAGCTTAGTAAATCTGCTTCTCTTTTGCAGCAAATGGATGATTATAAAAACGTACTTATGCAATTAAAATTTGATGAGGAAAAGGTTAATGGTGAAGACTATTTTATCAACATGATTCCTAAATTCAGAGAAAAATTAACATCTGATAAAAAGAGATTCCAACTGAACACTTCTTATTCTTTAGCTGCTTTCGTTTCTGTGATGATCATTGTTTTTCTATTCTTTTATCCATTTAAATCAGCTGAAAATAATTCGATTGATGGAATGATTACTGAACTTAATGAATCGGAAGCCGCTGAAATTTTCAATTATCTTACAAACGGCTTTTCTTCAGAGAATATCAATCAGTTAAATGGCTCCTCGGATTCCTTATTTTCAGAACTTATTTTTTCCGAATTCAGTCTTGATGAATCAAATATGAATAAGTTGATGGCAAATAATGATATTAGTGTAGATAAAATTTGCAATGATCTTCAATCGGACGAAGCAGAAATTATTTATAATGAAATTTTAAAAAAGAAATTTTTTTAGGAGAATAAAAATGATACATAGAATCTTAACATCAATTTTTTTCATAATAATCATTTCCGCGATCTCATTTGCTCAGCCAAAGGGAAAGATGAGACCATTTCAAAAGATGGAAGAGTTGAAAAAAATAAAACTGATTGAAATTCTTGAAATGAATGAAGAGACATCATTGAAGTTTTTTACTCGTCGTTCAGAACATATGAAACGAATCGAGTCGCTTAACGAGTCGGGCAGAATAAAAATTGATCAGATTGATGAAATGATCAAAGATAGAAAAGATAAAAATGATCCGGCTCTCAAAAAATCAATTGATGAATACTTACAGAATCAAGAAAATATTATAAGAGAAAGACAATCGTTCTTCAAATCTGTAAGTGAGATTTTAACAACCGAACAGTTGGCAAAATTGCTTGTATTCGAAGAACGCTTTCGCGATGAAGTAAGTGGTTTGCTGTTTCGTGAAAGAAATAAAAAGCTGCGTGATAAATAAAAATCCAATGAAAAAAGATTAGTGTAAAAATTTCCACTCTGTTGTTTTTCTTATGCTACAACTATATTTTTGGCGTTAATTAATGCGGAAGTGGTGAAATTGGTATACACGCTACTTTGAGGGGGTAGTGCCTTAATTGGCTTGCGGGTTCGAGTCCCGCCTTCCGCACTCCAATTAACATACAATTAAAAAAAAGGGAAAAAATGAAAAAAATCTTTGTGTCGGCATTGGTTGCGGTTTTATTTATGCTGTCATTAATTTCAGTTTTTGCGCAGGAAATGAATCCTGAAGCTGCCAAGCTTTACAATGCGGGCAATGAAAAACTTAAAGCAGGAAACTATGGTGCTGCAATTACCCACTATGAAGACGCTCTAAAAATTCAAAAAGATTATAGGATTTATTATCAAAAAGGAATGGCTCAAAGAAAAGCAGGTAAGCTCCCGGAAGCAAAAGCGACTTTTGAGGAATGCATTAAATTAAAATCCGACTTTGATGGATCCTACAACGCACTTGGTGGAGTATTGTTTTCGATGGGAAATCTTAATGAGGCGATTTCAAATTTTGAAAAAGTGATGCAGATATCTACAAACAACAGTACAAAAAATACTGTTAAGAAAAATATGTCTAAAGCTTACGCAAAACTTGGAAGTAACGAAATTTCCAATGGAAACTCCAACAAAGCCATTGAGTATTTGACCAAGGCAGTCGAGTATGATAATTATGATGCTGCCTATCTCTCACTCGCTAAATTGTATTCCGAAATGGGCAATTATGATAAATCTATTGCTGCTTCCGAAAGTGCTATGAAATATAGATCAACAATCACTAAAGGCGGTCCATATTATTACATGGGAATAGCTTATAAGTTCAAAGGAGATAATGTAAAAGCAAAGGAAATGTTTAATAATGCAAAAGTTGATCCTCAGTACAAAAAAACCGCTGAGTATGAGCTGACATTATTGCAATAATTTTCTTAACTAACCTCACGCAAATAATAGATACTTATCAGCTTTCAGGACTAAAGTCCGTACAACTTTCCGCATTTTTCTAACCCCAGACTTATGTCTGGGGTTAATGCATTAATAACAAAATATGGTTTTAGCCATGATTTGTGTAACATGAGTTATTAAATGGTTTTTCGTAAATCCCCTCTATCGCAGAAGGGATTTTTTTTGGCTGAATCCATTTTTAAATTGCTGAAGAAACGGAGTTGTCCCTTAAGATATTGCTTTAAGTGAATCTGTATATTTCATTAAATAGCTTGCTTTTGTAATTAGCAAAAAACTATATTTGCCACGGATGAAATTTTATTTTTCACTTAAAAATCTGTTTGGCATGTTGGAAATTTTTTTAATAGTTAATCTGACTGGAAAGATGAGTTTAGGATGCATCTCTTTCTGAGCATTTCACTTGGAATTTTAATTTCATTCTTTTCCATGAAATTAAAACTGTTGAACTTAAAAGGTGTAATTGCAACTTTCATTTTAGCGTGGATAATTTTTTACTACGGAGAATTTAAATGGACAATTCCAATACTAACTTTTTTTATTTTTTCGAGCTTGCTGTCTAAGGCAAGAAAAAGAATTAATCCACAAGTTGATTCATATTTTCAAAAGTCAGACGAAAGAGATCACGTTCAGGTAATAGCAAATGGCGGTTTTCCTGGAATCCTAATTTTAATTTATCAATTCACGCATTCGGAACTTTTATACATCGCATACGTCTCAGCAATAGCTGCAGTTTGCTCAGATACGTGGTCAACAGAAATTGGAACTTTATTTCACTTTAAAACATATAACACCATAAATTTTTCACAAGTTGAGCAGGGCATCTCAGGCGGTGTATCAGTGATAGGATCTATCGGAGCAATCTTGGGTTCAGTTATTGTTTTAGTCTCAGCTTCATATTGGATAAATAAATTTGAACCAATGTTTATTATAGCTGCAGCCGGTATGTTGGGAAGTGTCTTTGATAGTTTTTTAGGAGCAACCTTACAAGCGAAATATAAATGTTCTGTTTGTAACCGAATGGTAGAGAAGAAAAATCATTGTGACAAATTAACTGTTCATTCAAAAGGGATAAAGTGGTTGAACAATGATGGAGTTAATTTTGCGACGAGTGTTTTTGGGGGAATTATTTCATTCGTTTTCATGAGTTTAATAATATGATTAGAGTTCTTTATTTACAGATTATAATTTTTATTTTTTCGACTTACATTATTGCTCAATCGCCAGCCGAAATATTTTCATCGGGAATGAAAGCATTTAACCAGAAAGATTATGTTGAAGCGAATAATTATTTTGAAAGGTTTTTTATAAATCATAATCAAATTGATGAATTATACTCAACCGCAAAATATTATTCGGGCGAATCGCTGCTAAATTTAGGTGAAAAACATGCTGCAACTGAAAGGTACGAGTATCTTGCCAACAATTTTAAGTGGTCAAAATTCAGAGATGCTGCTCTTTACAAACTTGGCGTGATTTACTTCGATATGAAAAAATTTGAACAATCAAGAGATCGCTTAACCATTTTAATTTCTGATTATTCCTCAACTCAATACTTTGGAAATGCTTTATATTGGATCGGTGAATCATATGTTGAAGAAGGAGGAATTGACAATGCTATCAAATTTTTGGAAGATGCTGTCGCAAACCGAAGAGGTAACAAGTACATAGATTATTCGATTTACAGCTTAGCAAATGTTTATGAGCGAAAAGGCGAGTATCAAAAAGCAGTTGAAAATTATGATCAGCTTTTATCTTTTTATAAAGATAGCAAATTTGCCTCTATAGCTCAATTTAGAATTGGGTATTGCTACTTTAAGCTGAAGGAATATCAATCAACAGTAATTGAACTTCAAAATCCTGTTATTGAAACATTAGAACCCGAATTCCTCTCAGAAGCCGTGTACGTGCTTGCAAATTCATATTACAGATTAGAGGAATTTCAATCTGCAGAAAACATTTTTAGAAAATTTACACTTGAATACCGAGATTCTGATTTATTTCGCAGCGCTCAATACGGTTTGGCATGGACATTTTTTCAGCAAGAAAAATACAATGATGCTTTTGAAATGTTTAATACGCTTTCCTCAATTGGTGACAGCATTGGAGTAAATTCATTTTATTGGAAAGGGGAATCCAAAAGGTACGCTGGAAATCAGAAAGAAGCTCTATCAATCTTCACCGAATTTCTTAAAAAATATCCTGAATCTGATTTAGCCAGCAATGCAAAATACCAGGTTGGTGGAATTTACTTTATTAGTGATAAATTCAAAGAATCTGAAAAATTTCTTTTAGCATCTGTTGATTCTGATAACCCGATTGTCAAATCCAAAGCATATTTGCTGCTTGGTGAGATGAATTTGAACAAGCAAGATTTTTCGTCAGCGAGAGAGAATTTTAAGAAAGCACTTAGCTTGGCTGATACTCTTTCTGATACTTATTTAGGTGGATTACTTGGTCTTGGCATAAGTTCATTTCAACTAAAACAATATAACGATGCAGTTAGAAGTTTAATTGATCTTGAAATTAAAGATGCTAATTTCAGCCGTAATAAAGTGAATTTTTATCTTGCGGAAAGTTACTTTGCAAAAGGAAATTTTAGTGAAGCAATTAAGCGGTATAACAAAATTGATAAAGATGACAGGGAACTAGGCAGCTTAGGTCAATACGGTAAAGGTTATTCGTACTTTAGTTTAAGAGATTATGAAAATGCTGTTTCATCTTTTTCTGAATTCATAAAAAAATATCCTACAGATAAACGAAATTTGGATGCACGCTTGAGACTTGCAGATAGTTATTATGGAAATAAGAATTACGCTTCAGCCGGGCAAATATACAAGGAGATTTTTCTTTTTAATGAAGAAAAAGCAAGAGACCCGTATGTTCAATATCAATACGCACAAGCTCTTTATAAAGGCGGGAATACTGCTGAAGCAATAAGCCAATTCAGAATACTACAAAGCACTTATCCGGAATCAGATTACGCAGATAAATCTCTCTACATAATTGGCTGGATATTTTTTCAAAAGAATAGTTACACAGATGCAGTTAGCAGTTATCGTGTGCTTTTAAAAACTTATCCTAACTCCTCGCTTACACCGATTGCTCACTATTCAATTGGGGATGCATTCTTCAACTTAAATAGATATGATTCGGCTATAGTTAATTATCAAAAGGTGATTGACCAATATCCATCATCCAATTATGTTTTTGATGCCGTAAACGGAATTTTGTACTGTTATTTATCGCAGAACCAGGATGAAAAAGCAATTTCTTTAATTGATGATTTCGTGAGAAAAAATCCCGCTCTCAACTTTTCCGATGAATTATTTTTCAAGAAAGGAGAAATTTATTACAGCCAAAGCCTTTACGAAAAAGCAAGATTGAGTTATGCAGAATTCACGTCCAAATATCCAAAAAGTGAATTAACATCAGCAGCGTATTATTGGATTGGTAAGTCCACGCAAAATCTAAACAGATATGAAGAAGCACTGTTCAATTTTAACAAGGTGCTGGAATCATATCCTGAAAGTAATCTCGCGGGTGCCTCTGTAATTGAGATGGGAAATATTTATAACATCCAAAAGCAATATGATTTAGCTTTATCCGTTTATGAAAAAGGAATTGATAAGCTTTCTAATTCTCCTCAGATTGCAGAAATACTTTTCTCAAAAGCATTAACATATGTTAATAAAGGTGATTTGAATAATGCGTACGAAGTGCTTGGTGATATAGTTCAATATCATGGTGAAACTGTTTTTGCTGATAGGTCTAAATTTGAAATTGGGCTGATTGAATATTCTGCTAAAAGATATGACAACGCCATCACTTATTTGCGAAGCATAGCTGATTCTCGAAAAGATGAGATTGGAGCTAAGGCACAGTATTACGTGGGAATGTCATTCTTCGAGCAAGGTAAAACAAATGAAGCAATTTCATCATTCGTTAGAGTTAGAACAGTTTATTCATATTTTGATGAATGGCTTTCTCGGTCAACTTTAATGCTCGGTGATTGTTATGTTAAACTAAACGATAAAGAAAAAGCCAAAGAGTTTTATCGAGATGTGCTCGTAAAACATCGCGGAGATGAAATAGGTAAGACCGCACAGAAGAAATTGAGAGATATTCAATGAAAAATATCATTATAATTATTTTACTTAGCATTTATATTATTAGCACCTTTGCACAAGATGATAAAGGTAAAAATCCTAATGTTGAATTGCCTGATTTTGTAATCACGGGAAGCGATGCTGTAACAATTCAGAAAGGAAAGAAGATTGAACCTGAAATCATACCTGTTGTAAGCCAACAATTTCTTAAACCAAGCTATCCTACAGAAGATTTAGGGATTGAAGAATTATCTGATCCGGTAAAAAATCAACTTAGCTTAACAGATTCACTAAATTACTTCACCGGAAAATTAGAAGCCGCCGCTGGAACATACACAATACCAGGAATTAATTTTTATTTATCACATCCCTATGAAAATGGCATCTTTCAAATTACAGCAAGCGGGCGAAACAGACGTGCATTCGTGGAGAACAGTGAACAGTATTATTTCAACAGCGGAGTTAATGTTTTTTACCAGTTAGAAAGTGAATCAAAGTTTTTCAATGGAACTAAGTTTCAATTTCACGGGGATTATGGAAGAACTTCGTACAGACTTTATGCAGCAAACGATCCGTTCATCAAACGTGATTTAAATAAAGGTAACATTGCTCTGAATATTGAAAATCTTCTGGAAGAAAAATTTAATTATATCTTCAAATTATCCGATGATATCCATTCGCTACAAGATAATATTTACTCGGAAAATTTATTAGACATAAGCGGAATGTTTAGAGCGAATCTTTCGAATATAAATTTCGGGTTTAATTCGTCTTACAAAGTTCAATTTTTACGAAATGATTTTGTAAGTAAAAGCACAAAGGATTTCTTTTTAGTACGTCCATTTATAGGTTATACACATAATAAATTATTTAAAGCATCGGTGGGAATAAACTATTCAAATTTTAATGATGAAAATAAAGTTTATCCATATTTATTTGCTGCTTATAAAATGGATGATCGAATTTCATGGTTTGCTGAATATTCACCACATGCTGTTTTTTTAGGAAATGGTTATTTCTTAGATGTGAATCGCTATTTCTACATACAAAATTTTGTAAACCATGTTTATGAAAAGAAAAGCTCATTCCAAATTTCTATGAAATATGAGTACGATAAATATTACGAAGTGAATGGCGGAATAAAATATTTCACTTCAGCAAATGCACCTTATTTTGAAAGTTCTGCTCTCAGCGGAAGATTCAATGTTACAAAGGCAAATGCAACTAGTTATACCGGATTCATTAATTCTCTTTTTCATTTAGGACCATTTGGATTTTTCTACGGCAGCATTGAGTTGAATGAAACAAAAGATAACAGCGGAAACATTCTTCCGTATCATCCGTACTTAAATTCAAATTTAACTTACGGATATAATTTTGATTTTGGATTGAATCCCCAATTGACTTTGAATTATCTTTCAAAGCAGTTCACTGATATTTCAAACACAAATCAATTGAACCCTTTTGTAAATTTAGCGTTAAATTTGACGTATAAAATTTCTTCGGAATTCAACTTAACATTTGAACTTAATAATTTACTTAATAGAAAAAATTATCGCTGGGTTGGTTATGAAGAACCGCCGCTTGATTTTGAGTTTGGTTTGATCTACAGATGGTAAAAAATATTAAATAATAATTGAAAATGATTGACACAAAAGAACTTCTTCAAAAGTTATCACAAAAATTAGGAATTCCCGAACCTGAAGGAAGATTGGGACTCGAAATATTTTCAAGACTTATCTCGCAAAAACTTGAACCAGGTGATGCTGTTGAGGTTGCATCTTTGGGTTTATTTACATTTAAGAAAGTAAAACCCATTTCAACAGAATTAAGCGAATATCAAAAAATCATTTTCTTTTCAGAGCAAAAAATATCAGAACAAAATAAAAATTATTTGCTTTTCTTTTTGCCTGATCAATATACTTTTGAAGCACCGAGTATGGACTCATGTTTGAATCTAAGTATTGGCAAACCAACAATATTGTCTGAGAAAATTAGGGACACCGATTTTATTCTTAAAGCTTCAAATAATGAATTACTCAGCTTGATCGAATCAAAAGCAGAGAAATTATTAACTGAAGGAAAAATTCACAAACATGTTAATGCAAACGAAGAAGAATTTATTATTCCAGTTAGCGGTGATGAAATATTATTCGACACTGGAGAACCGAATGTAATGGAGAAGTCAATAGAACAGATGGATTCAAAAGTTGAGACAAATGCTAACGCATCAGATGAAGGAGAGAAGGTCACAGAAATATTTGATGACTTTGAATTAGTTGAACCTGATAAAACAGAATTATCCGATATTGGTGATGATGAACAAAGCGATACAGCAAAATGGGCTTTCGATGATGCTGCAATAAAACATGAATTGAAGAAAGTTGATGATCAATCTCAAACTCCGGATGGATATTCAACTGTCTCACCTAATTTATCAAACTCAGAGATTAATGATTTAGAAAATATCAAACAAGATTTAGAAAAAGTAGAAACTAAAGAATTACGAGATAAACCTCGAAAGAATAATTTCAGAAGAATGATCGCGGCATTAGCAGCAATAATAATTGTCTTTGGAGCATTAGGGATTTTGTTAAACTATGAAAAATTTAAAAGCATAATCACGGGTAGAGATGGGCAGCAATATCAAATGATAGAAACTAAAAAGCATGTTGATCCTGTGATTATTGCTCGCACTAATGAAATTCCTGTTACTTATCCTTACGACAAAGCAGATGTTAGGTTAAGTAATATTACAGATTCTTTATTAATTAGTCCCATGGCCTTTAATTCGAAACAAAATACCATGGAGCAAAGTTTGAGCAGAGAAGAAATTATTCCAAGTGAAGTTGAGAAATTAGAAGTCAAATTAGTTCGAGTGCAAGGCAACATATTTCAGCGGGGATCTGAATTTGTCGTGCAAATTTCATCTTGGAAATCAAAATCAAAAGCAGAAGGTGAATTAAAGAAATTTACAGAACTTGGATATCCGACAGAACTTGTGGATTACTATTCAAGTGAACTTGGAAAATATAACAAAGTTATGGTTGGAGGTTTCCAATCATTAGATGATGCAAGAAATTTTTTAAATCAGAATAAATAAAAAAAGAATGGTGTTGTTATGAATTTATTTTCGATCTTCCTGAAAGGCGGCATTTTGATGTGGCCGATTCTCTTATGCTCAATAATCGGATTGGCAATTATTATAGATCGATATATTGTAATTAGAAAAGCAAAAATAAATGTTCCAGCTTTTATGGTTAGGATAAGAGGACTAATAAAAAAGAAGGATATATCCGGTGCCGTTAGTTATTGCATGGAAGAAAAATCCCCTGTTGCAAATGTTGTAAGAAAAGGTTTGAAGAAATATAAGCTTGGTCATGAGAGAGTGAAAGAGTCAATTGAGAATGCAGGAAGTCAAGAAGTCAGTAAACTTGAAAAAGGTTTGCCAATTCTTGCATCTATTGCGGGTATAGCTCCTTTGTTAGGATTTCTTGGAACAGTAACCGGAATGATCTCGGCGTTTATGCGAATTGAAGATTTACAAGGTTCTGCAAATCCAAGTGATCTTGCCGGCGGTATTTGGGAAGCGTTGATTACAACAGCATTCGGACTTATTGTTGGAATAATTGCATTGGCTTTGTACAATTACTTGGTAAGTGCGGTAAAAAAATTAGTCGGCGAAATAGAAATGGTAGCCAATGACGTTGTTGATACTGTTCAAGATGCTTCATCACATTCTGTAGTTGATGAAGAACTTGAAATTGATTTATAGGTATTATTATGAAATTTAGAACATCAACCGAACCGCTAAGCATTTTTGCTTATTCTTCTTTGACTGACATTGTGATGCTGCTATTGATTTTTTTCTTGCTTACTTCTCAGTTTGTCATTCAAACTGGAGTTAAGGTTAAATTGCCTGGTTCAAAAACTAATGAACAAACTATTCCATCAAGATTAATCGTAACATTAACTTCCGGCGGAGGAATTTTTGTTGGCAATGAAGAAATCGGAATGAACGAATTATCAGGAAAACTTGAATCAATTAAGATGGGAAAATTAGAAGACAATCTTATCATCAGATCTGATAAAACAGTTGCAATTGATTTTGTTATAAAAGTTATTGATGCAGCTAAGTCAGTCGGAATAGATAAATTTACAATCGAGACAGAGAGAGAAAAACTCTAAGGTAAAATATGACGTATAGCGCAATAAGAAATATGTCATACTCTTCTTCAATAATAATTCATCTATTATTGTTGCTGATATTTCTTCTGATAACGATTAATCTTGATTATCCGCCGCGAGAGTATGTTGAACTGTCCTTTGGTCAATCAGGCGATCAAGGTTCGGCTGGCGCTCAAGGCAGTTTAATTGAGAAGGTAGAAAAGCTCAATAATCCTCAAGAGAAAAATCAGACAGTTGATAAAAGTGAAAATGTTAAGATAGTTGAGCTTCCTAAAGCAAAAAACACCGAGAATGAAAATGTTATTAAACCTGCTGATAAGAGTAAGGAAGTATCAACAGCAAGTAACACAAAAAGCGAACAGCAGCCCAACTCAAATATTTCCAATGAAGCACAGGGAAATAAAATTGAAGGAGAGGGAAGTTTTGGCTTTGATATAGACTGGGGCGGAAAGGGTAAGCGGCAAATTTGGAGCTATCCGATTCCTAAATATCCTGCAGGAGTTTACAAAGAAATTGATATCAAAATAATGTTCACGATTAAACCGGATGGTTCTGTTGGTTCAACAAGATTGCTGACAAAAGCAGATACGAAACTTGAAAATGCGGCAATTAATTCATTACGTCAATGGAGGTTTGAACCATTGTCACCTGCACAAAAACAAATTGAACAAACCGCTGTTATTGTTTTTCCTTATCGGCTTCAATAGTTGGGAGGGGTTTATAATATATTCTGTAGAAAAAATATTCCCCAATTGTAAGAAGAGTTAAAGAAAAAGTATCCCTGTCGAATTGTACACCTAAACCTTTTGGTTCCATTAAAGCTTTAGTAATCACACCGGTTATAGACCAGCCAACCGCAAACAATATTGCAATCAATCCAACATTTAAAAATGCAGATGATAATTTTTCTTCCTGCCATTTCATTGTAAAAATGATAAGGGAGAATAGTAAATGAGCAAAAAATATTATTGAGATGATCATGGAGTCTACTGCATAATATTTTTGTTTTTTTTGTTGAGGAATGCCATTCCAACTAAACCGCCAATCAATCCAAAGATGAGTGATGTGAATGATGTGGCAATAAAAAAATAAATGCTGTAACTGAGCGAGAATCCTTTTGTTTGAATATCTTCTGCCATTTTCGAGTAAATTTTAAATACTTCATCCAATAAGTTTTGTGGTGCAAATGATCTGAATGCAATTTCAACTTGCGGAAGCGATTTAACAAAATCATTGGTCAGAAAAATACCGGTAAACAAAATCTCAAAAAAAGTTGCGAATAAAGCAGCGATTATTCCTGTTAACAATCCAAACGCTATTGCTTGTTTTGTAGAAATTAATTCGTTGTTGTTATTAGACTTTTGATAAAGAAATAACGACAATCCAGCGGCGAATGGGATAATGAGGCAGCATCCAACTTCCTTTAATCCGGGAACTATTGTCAGCACAGATGCACCAAAGCCGCAGACAAGACAGGAGATGTATTTACGTTTCATAATTTCTTGATGATTGATAATTGCGCATTTCGTCTATAAAAAAAAGAAAAATTGCAGAGCTGAAAAGAAAACCGGTCAATGATGCGAGAACCTTAGAATAACTGTAAATTTTATAGCTTGATAATGTGACATCTAACAAAAGTAGGACAACAGTTAAAAGTAAAAAGTTAAAAGTTTTTATTCTGAGAATAATAAAAAGTGAAATTGCTGAAGCCAATAGCAAGCCAATATAAATTCCAGCACATCTTGAACAGACAAAAATACTTTCTCCTCCAATGCTGATCGTCTTTGCATACTGTTGATGACAAACTGTACTGTAAACTTGATTTAAAAATGGTTTAGCTATTAGAAAAGATTTTTCACTATGAAAAATTGTCGGTGAGATAATTCCAATACACCAAATGAGAATGAATAGGAAAAAAATAACGAGGTATTTTTGGTTATACCGCGAATGAAAATCAATTTTATTTTTTGAATTTGCGGGATTTCTTAAACCAACTTTTTTGTTAAGTTCAATTTGGATTTGTGAATACAAATATTTCTCGTGGAGTTAGTAGATAAATTTTATTATTAAAAACTGTGCAGCTTATAATTCTTATTTCTTCATCAATGCCGATGAGATTTATTCTTGTTAGAATGTTCTCGTCAAAGCTAAGATTACTCACATAAACTTCTTGTTCATTATTAAGAATGAGTAAATCGGACGAGATTCTTATACCTGTAAATGAATTTCCCAAATTTATTTTATCTTTTCCATTACCGAATTGATCATATACAACAAGAAGTGAGTCATCAAGAACAAAAATCGAATTATCAGAACTGACTGCTAACTTTTTAGGATTTTTAAGTGCAAAAAATCCGCCGTCAAAACCGCCAAAGTTCTGAATGAAATTTCCGAAAAGATCAAATTTGAGAACGCGAATATTTTCAGAATCCAAAACATAAAGATCGCCCATTGAAGATAGGGCGCAGCTTAGTGGATAACCAAACCTTTCTTGTGAATTCTCACTCTTACGAGTGTATAATGCTGAAATGAAATTTAAATCCTTGTTGAATAACTGAATGCGATGGTTTCGTTTATCACTTACAATTACAGTCAGTGGAGTTGCAAACACATCCGAAGGTGTATCAAATGCAGATTCACCCCAACCGTAACCGCCGATTTCTTTGATTACATTTCCAAGTGTATCAAGTTTAATTAGTGAATCATCACCATCATCGGCTATGTAAATAAATCCAGACGAAGTAATTGAGAATGCAGAAGCAGAGCTGAAATTTCCGAATGAATAATCTAAGAGATAATTTTGAGCTGAAATCTTTGAAATAAAGATTATCAGGACGGTAAAAAAGTATTTTAATGATCGAAGTATCAAGTTTAAATCGTCAAAAATTTATTATTGAAGCTAAATCGAAGATTTGTTCACAATAAAAATTTATTCCCGAAGTAAGTCGAAGTTAAATTTTTATCCATGACAATGTAATTGAATATTTTCGAAACCTACCATCATCATTTACTATAAATAATTGATCATCTGTGACTTTAAAATCCATAATATAGTAGTAACCACCAATTGAAATAGAAAAGATATTTTTTTTATCCTTTACATTATAGAATTTAAGAGATAAACCATTCGAGTAAATAATATAATCGTGGTATTCTATTATTGTCTTTGCTGGGCCTATGCTCATTGTTTCTTCTAACGAATAGGTTTGAAGATTCCATTTTAAAATTGAACCGGAATTACTCGAAGAAAAAAGGAATTTTCTGTCTGTAGATAAATGTAATGTTTTAACTCCATCCGTATGGCCACTAAATGTCGCAATAAGTGTATTATTTTCTAAATCAAAAATTTTAATAAGTTTGTCTTCACTACCAGTGATTATTTGATTTATACTCGGATTATAACATAGCGTATTAATTTCTAAATCATGTGCTTGAATACTCTTAATTGGTGTTAAATTATCTTTATTAAATACTCTTATACTTTTAGAATATCCTGCGGCCACAATGTAATTACTTGAGTATAATATACTATAAAATTTGGGTACATTTGTTGTTGTTGAATAGATATTCTGTCCTGAATTGATATCCCAAATTTGTAATGTGCTGTCTCCAGCACTAACAAAAGTATTATCGCTATGCGATATTGCTGATGTATTATAGCCACGACCCGCTCCAATAAAACTCTTCATTAAATTACCATATAAGTCCCATTGAATTGCATGTTTACCATTAGGTCCAAAATCGATATAACCAGTAGTCAAAACGAAACTGGAATCATGCGAAACATTAATTGATGAAATCGGAGAATTTTGGCCTACTTTTTCGAATATTAAATTCATATTATTTATTCGGTAAGCGAGTTTTAGTGTATCTGAAGGTATTGATTTTAAACTATTTTTTAGTGCAAGCAGCAGAAATTTATATACTTTTTCTTGATCTAAATCTAAGACAATCTCAGTTTGATTTGCTGGTAAGATTAAAGAATCAATATTTTGATTTATCATTAAATAAACTAGATAATTGGTTTCTACCGAATTATTATCATTCCAAAATAATTTAATTTTGTTTTCATTTAGCTGTAAAAAATTAATAGTCGGCTTATTTAATCTAAAAAGAGTAAAATAAAAAACATTTGAAGTTATTGTATCCACATTGGTTATTACTTTAGCAAACATATTTATTGCCACCGAATCACCACCATAGGCACTGTAAACAAATTCAAAAGGACTATTAAATAATTCAGTAAATTTTTGATTATTAATGAAAACGAGTATTTGCGTGATGTTAGCAATATTTTCAGTCGAAACTTTAAACGTTGAATTAATACTTGTAGTAGATGTTAAATCAATAATTATTTTTTTTTCAGGTTGATTTGTTATGGGGTTATCGCAACTGAAAAACAGTATGCTTAGTGGAAATAGTAAATAAGATAGCTTCATTTTATTTTCTCATTTGGTTAATTAAAAAATAAATAATAATAGGCTTTTTGGCAATCTTATAATTTTGAAAAGAGGCGGTTCATCTTTAATTTTGTAGCACTTGCCCCGTGGTGTAATTGGCAACACGTCTGACTCTGGATCAGAAAAGTTCAGGTTCGACCCCTGACGGGGCAGCAAGAAAAGGTTTGAAAGCGAAATGTTTTCGAACCTTTTTTATTTTTACTTACTGAAGAATCCCGATGACTTACGCTTTTTAATGTATGGAGTATGTATGGACTCCGGAAAAACACAATCCAAAATTGTTTGTGTAGAAGTAAAGTTCAGGAAAACCCAACCTATAAACCTTCCATCTTTAATTGTTGCTTCCATTGGCTTTTGAACTTTATATGAAAATTATAAAATTTACTTATAAATACTAAGTACAAACTGAACTACTGCAGCATTATCTTTAATACCAGCGAGATGCTGAAGCAAAATCCTTGCAACGAAATAGAAACCACCTTTAACAAGCTGTTTGTGTAAGTACATCAATTCTATTCGTTCATTCATTGTTCACCTTTCATTCTGTGTTTTGGGGTGTAACGCCCGGATAAAAAACATTTTTTGCCCATTAAACAACAAATTGTGTTTTGATTAACTGAGATAGGTAAAGGCGAAAAAGAATGCCGTTAGTAAAACGATTGGTATTCTGTTTTTGCCTTTACGAGGTTGGAAAGCATGTGAAGTGAAGTTTAAGAAAAAGGAATTGTTAAAACTGTAAATAGCAAATTGAATAATGAGGGCAAAAAATATTTTGATACTTGAAGTACTATTAGTTTGTGAGTGCCAGGGAGGTGATGAAACATAATCCACGAACAGAGTAATATAAACTATACTGAAAAAAAGTGTAAAAGCCTTTTGCGAAACTTCAAAGGTTTAAGAGCATAAATAGTTTTACGGAGTAAAGCTTTTACTTAAACCCAAAGTGAAGCAAAGGGCTACCGCCGCACTTAAAAAGAAGCCATTAGGTAATAAAAAAGCTTCCCCAAATGAGGAAGCTCCTGGAAGGATTGTATTTACTGAAGGTTAGGTTTCTTTGGAATAAGTTGCAGAGTACTGAATTACCTTGCCTTCAGAATTTTTGGAAGCAACTGCAAATAGTAAAACTGAATGTTGGTACTTTGCCGCAACAGCTTGCTGATTGACATCTAAAGCAATGTTCATTTCAAATGTTTGATCGAAAGTGTAATTAGGTACCACACTATTTAAGGTGATTATTTGAAAAGCAGGATCACCAGGGTTTATTGGGCTGTAATAGCATACTAATCCATTAGCTGAGAGATTAACTTCAGCTGGGGTGAATACAGATGCCGAGGTTAGGGCTAAAAGCTCCACAGAGATGTTATTTGCAAGAACTGAGGCATTTTGAACAGGAAGTGCAAAACCATCCGGTGTGATTTTGTTTGTAATGGTTGGTCTTTCGGTTGAGGAATAACCAAAGTTACCCTGGAAGACTTCATTGAACACAGAGTTTGATGTACTTTGTGTTTTCTTCCAAATAGAAGTTAGAGTAGCCAGAGAGATTACCTGACTGGCTAATTTTGCTGTAACTGCAAATTTAGCTCTTACTTCCAATGATGCTGGATCTTGGCTAGCATTAAAACTCGATGGACGAGCTGCCAAAATGGTTTTACCATTTACGGTTCTTGCGGAAAGATTGCCAAGCTTGCCGCGAAGGTTTCCGATTACATTTCCATTTAATATAGCCATTTATTTTCTCCTTATGTTTAGTTAATGACTAATACGATTTTATAATAAATAGATTTAGAAATCACTGTATGAATGAGAAAGTGGTTCGACAAGTTCACCACAGATACTGCAACGCGGGCAGCACAGGTTAGTTAATGGCTATTTATATGCTTGTTAGAGGTTAGTTAGAAGAACGAACCAATACATCGTTCAAAGAAAGAGGTTTTTTGCTGCGTGGACGAAATAGGATTGAGTTTATAGCATCTGAGGACAAGCCGTATTTATCTGAGAGAGTGAAGATGGAATCCATTTGAGTATGAGTTTTACGAAGCCGCTTATATTCTTCTTTTATGACAAAGTTACGTAAGCCAATTTCATCTATTAAACCAAAAGAATGGAATAGAATAAGGTTTGGATTGTTAAGTATTTGATCTGATTCTGAGTTATGATTTTCCATTTAGTAACTGCAAGAAATCCTTTTACACTAAAAGTAATATAAGTTATACGGAAGAATTGGGCAACGAGCGATGTTTGTGTTTAAGTTGCTTTTGTTTAGCTCTCACCTTTAATCCTCTCCCAAAGGGAGAGGAATTATATATTTGGAAGGAAAGGTCCACCTACATTTTATTCCGGTGAATAAAACGGAAATATTTTGAATGGCCTATTGAATTGGACGGAATGGACGGAAATAGTGCTGGGTTTAAGTTGTAATTGAAAAGTGATCGAAATTGTGTCCAAAGTGTCCAAGGTGCAAGGCAGAAAAGCTGCGACAAATTTACGAGTGAGTGATCCGCCAGAGGCGGAGAACGAATGAAGTAATTTTGAAGTGAAACGATAAGCAGCTTTTGATGTGGTTGAAATAAGGAAAGCAAAAAGCAATAGAACGCTGATGACGCAGATTAAACTGATTAACGCAGATATTTTCAACCACGAACCTTGCACCACTAAGAAAAAAATATAAGCGAAATGGAGTGGCTGCAGGAAACTGAAAGTTTAAACCAGACACGGAATGAAGCGGTGATGAACCTACGATGTAAAGCCCCCGCTTTAGCTGCTATGCGAGTGGGGGGCGACGTGCCGAGTTTACATAACGCCACATTATTGGACTGTGACAGAATGATAAGATATTGATAACACTTTTACTTTGTTGAATAATGTGTGTTATGTAAGCTGGCTGACAATGTAATGATGAGGTGAACGCAATTAATATAAATATAGAATGATAGGTAGTATACTGAGATAATACACTTAGATTTGGATAAGATCAAAAATTAAATTATTATATTTTATTGAGAAATAAATTGAAAATATTTTTAAGGCTATAAGAAAAAATTAGATATTGAAGCATGTTCATTTTCAAGTTTTGATGTGGTAATTAAGTAAGTATAGTACATATATATATAGAAAAATATTAATAAAAGTATGAATAAATTAATTATCATCATCTTATCAATAGTATTAAATATTAATTGTGGTGATTCTTTGTACAATATAATCGGCGAGCAACGAACTAATAAACTAAAATCTATCATAAATGAAGAAAATGTTAATGAAAAACTAAAGTTCGGCCATACACCAATTATGGTAGCAGCTGAATATAATAATTTAGAAGCGGTAAAATATTTAGTAAATATAGGAGCCAATGTAAACGATACAGATGAATACGGACGCACTGCATTATTCTACGCTTGTGAAATGATGATTGATTCAAATAAAATAGATATAATAAAATATTTAATAGAGCATGGAGCTGAATATAAATTTAAGGCAGAATACTCCATCTCATATTGCGAATATGATAATTCAAACCTTCATTATATAACAACAAAATTGACGCCTATACAAAGATTGTTTATAACAACTGAAACAAGATTTATAAACTATTGTAAAACACTGTTAAAAAGTGAAATAGAAAACGAAATTAATAATAGCGGGCAATATATTTTTAATCTTAGTCTTTTTAATGATAGGTTTGGTTATATCGCATGCCTTTGTGACAATGACACTAGAATTAAAGATTATAAATTACCGTGTAAATATTTTGGTGACCCAAATAAAGATGAGATATACCCTGCTAGTTTTAATGCGATATATTTAAATACTGAGGGGTATTATGCAATGATAAAATACTTAAAAAAAATTGTAACGGATATAAATAATAAAGCAATATTTTGGAATCACGCAAAGAAGTTTTCGGGTTCATATATTTTAACTCCCAAAGAATCTTCAAAAATTTTAAATATTTGTAAAATCGCGCAAGTTGTTGAACCGGGTATATATGAAGTATACACTAAATATTCTACAATATTTAACAGCTACGAAGGAGGGTACTATGCAGATAAAAAATTAGAAATAGAAGTTAAAAAAGGTTATATATATTTTATTGATTATTTAAAGTATGGGAATAAAATAACTTGGTGGTATTCTTCATGCCCCACTGATAGCATAGGAGAAGAGAAATAATTGAGCAAAGCGAAACAAAACCTTTCCGGCAAGAGCGGACAGGAAATTTTTGTGAAGTGAGTGAAATGAAATTTTGTGGGGAAGAAAAAACGAGGTAAAACCGAGCCGGTGAGTAAGTGCAAGTAATTTTATTAGTGAAACAAAAAATTACTACTTACGAACGTTGCAGTGAGCGAAGCGAACTTCAACATTTGTGAGAGTTTTACCAATTGTTTTTTTAAAGGCGTCACCGAAAATTTCATGAACGAAATGAATCATAAATTACTTGGGGAGCTATGAGCGAAAATTAAATTTGAAAGTTCATCGATTATGAGTAAGGACGTTGAAATTTAATTTTATGAATGTATTATAAGCAGAAAATAATTGCTAAAAATATCGATACTAATTTTTCTTGACGCAAGAAAAGTAACAAAAGAGACATGCTCTGCAAAAGAATTGCTAAATTTCTTCTGTTTTCAGCTAAAAGAAATAAACTTGTTCCCACAGAGTGTGAACTTTGAACAGAATTTCTTTTAACGCTTCAATACGAATAAATTTTTTATGCAATTCTTTTAAGGAACGGAGAAATTATTTTAAGATGCAGAATCACTATTGACGTAATTTAATTAAGGGAGTTGTATGAAAAAATACATAGGGAGTTTATTTTAGGTCCTTCAAGGCTCTTCGACTTTACTTAGCTTATATTTTTGCAATTAGATCGGTAAG
>CAZTJF010000033.1:0-30512 GCA_964613805.1 uncultured Ignavibacteriaceae bacterium
CAATAAACTTAGCAAGCGGAGTTTACATATACAGAATGACAGCACAAAACCAAACTGAAAAGAATTTTGTACAAGTTAAGAAGTTGATGCTGACGAAGTAAATTCTAATTTAATAATTAGGTTGCCTCAAAATGAAGTAATGAAATTTTATAGAAACGTGTTTTGAGGCAACCAATATTAAAAGTAAAATTGGTTAAGGTTAATGCCAATATTAATACGGGTAGTCCTTTTTTTAGCTGTTCTTCATTTTACTTCTTTGTCACAGGATAACGCAATTCTTAATACAGAGTTCTATCGTTCTTGGCTGAGGTATGAATTTTATCAGGATATAAATTCAGGTAAATCACCACGCGAAAGCATGAAAATGCAGCAAATCATGCAAGTTCACTTTTTTAAGGGCAAAGATTCTCTTTTAATTGGTTCATTTAATGAAGGAATGGATTTAGAATTTAGTGTAATAAGTCCCGATACCGTATTTGTTTATGAACAATTTAGGAAAGATAATGTCGAATTTATAATTTATTTACATGATTATGATAACGAAACCAGATTGATAGTAGATGATGGAAATGAAAAAATGTTTTTTAAAGGACTTGAAGGGCGGTATAATCGTCGAGATGGTGTAGTTCGTTTCATTAATGATAGATTGATAACTGGTGAATATTTTTCTGCGGAGGATTCCTCACTAAAAGTTACTTTTTTTACTAACGGCAAAGTTGCTGGTCTAAAAAATTATGGAGAGTATTGGATACCAACAATACCATGGGAACATCCAAAAGATTTTGATACAATTATCCTCCTCTATATCTCTAACGGAATTAGAGAAACAGATGTTTATCATAAAAAGAAAATCAATAATCATCTCATACTATATAACACTGGTAAACCACCCGTACATAACCCAAATGTATTTCCAGGAAGTGATTCTATAATTCTTGATAAATTTGTTGAACTAATCAAAATCAATTCGGGTAATCTCGATATTGAAGAAGTTGAAAGTCTAAAGAGCCGGTGAAGAAATCATTAATTATATGGTTTTTTGTTTTGGAATTCTTTTCCTTTCCTCAGCAAAACATTGGAATATTAACTGGCGCAATCACAAATGAAAAAGATGAACCGCTCCCATTTGCAAACATTCGAATAAAGGAAACTAATAATGGTTCTGCGGCCGATAGCAAAGGAAAATATAAAGTTATATCCCATCCTGGAGTTTTCACTATCGAAGTTTCCTTCCTTGGATATGAGAAAGTAACTGAAAAAATTGAAATCTTTTCAAATAAAATAGTAGAGAGAAATTATAAATTGCGAAGCACTTCCTTTGAAATTGGAACAATTGAAGTGGTTGCGAAATCAGACTTCCTTCCGTTGACACCTGAAACTAAAACTACTGTGACCTCGAGTGAAATTGAACATATGCAAGCATCAAGCTTGAATGATGTTTTAAAACTAGCCCCGGGGGTTGAAACAACAAACCCTACTCTTAATACAGTTGAAAAAGCACAAATAAGAAGTGGGGATGCCATTGGTACACAAATAATTCTTGATGGTATTCCGGTTACGAACAATGCGAATTTGCAGGTTGGGATCGGATATTCCACTGCAAACAGCGGCGTGGACTTACGCTCTATACCTGCTGAAAATATAAAGGAAGTTGAAATTCTTCGCGGCATTCCCTCTGCTCTATATGGCGATTTAACTGATGGACTATTAATTGTCAAAACCAAAGCTTTAGCGGAATCTCCCAAAGCGAAAATTAAATATAATCCCCAATTATATGAGATGAACATAAATGGGGGAATTGAATTCGGTGATTGGATTTTAAATGCTAATTTCAATCTTGCATCATCCGAAAGAGATATCCGAGTGCAAGGTGATGGTTATACAAGAATAGCGGCACAATTTAATCTTGAAAAGGATGAGGAAGAATATAATTGGAAAAATATTTTTTATTTTACACGTGCTTTCGATGAGTATAAAGAAAAACCAGGTTATGCTTTAAGAGATGCCTGGTATAATAAGGATATTAATCTGAAATATTCGGGTGATTATTCGAGATATTTTGATTCCTTCAATAAGCTTTCGGCAAAATTGTCAGTTTCATATACGCGACAAAATTCCTATGAACAAAGACTGGTTTCAAGAGATAATATTGTTCTTTCCGATCGCTTAACAGAAGGAACGCAAGAAGGGAGAATAGTTTTTGGTTCATATCTAGGTAAGAGAAATATTAAAGGTGATGTGTGGAATATTTATGCGGATTTAAATTATAACTATAAATTTTTCACATCGGAATTTTTACATAGTCTAACGTTTGGATCCACTTATAGAAATGATTTTAATCAGGGAGAAGGAATAATTTTTGACCCGCTTTATCCACCTTCAGTTTCTGTTACTACTCCTCGATTACGCTCATATAATGATATACCTGAATACGCTATTCTAAGTCTTTACACCGAAGACAAAATTACGGGTGTATTCTTTAAGCCGTTTACACTTCAAATGGGTTGTCGTTATGAAGTTTATCGCCCATCAGGTGTAAATTTTAAAGGACTAATGGGACAGGGGGATTTCATTGAATCAAAGAACGGAAGTTTCTTAAACCCGCGAATTACTTTTTCAATGAATATTGCTGAGAACACTCAAATCAGATTGGGATATGGTGTTACTTCTAAATCTCCTCCGCTAGGGATGATTTTTGCACAGGAGAAATATTACGATATTATTGATACAGTTTCCGTTGTGAATCCCCAATATCCCGACAGCAACTTTTCACTCGTTTCCACCTTTATACGACAGCAGGCAAATCCAAATATTAAGGGATACACGCAAAAGAAATATGAACTGAGTATAGATCATCAATTTGATTTTTTTGGTTTTTCAGTAACTGGTTATGTTAATAATACCACTGATATGTTTCAGGGTTTTAGTGAACCAATGGTTTATTATAAAAGAGCATTTCCAAATTGGCCTGATGAAAGTGGATCATATATCACTAAATTGTATCTCGATACTTATTCAAGATATGCAAATAATGGATGGCAAAACGTTGAGGGGATAGAAGCCATTTTAACGACCAAGAGAATGCCAATTATTAATACAGTCGTTAAAATAGATGCGGCTTACACGTATTCTGAAAGTGGTACGAATAAAGGTTATTACATTTCCTCATCTCGATATGTCGCAGCTTTAAACTCGGATGTAATGCCAATTTATACAATGCAAGAGAATTATAACAAAGATTTACTGATCAATTACAGGTTTGAAGTTCAAGCAAAAGATTTAGGAATATGGCTGACTCTGCATGTTCAGCAAAAGCTCATGGAAATTGATGGGCGAAGGAAGTACGACGCCATCTATCCAATTGGATATTTTAATACTTCGGGTGAAATTGTATGGATTCCTGAAAATGAACAAGCAGATAACAAGTACGAAGCTATAAGGAGAACGGTTTATCCCTATGATCTATATGAAGAAGATAAACCAAATAAATGGCTTTTCAATTTAAAGGTTAGCAAAGGTCTATGGAAAGGTGCGTCAGTTTCTTTCTATGTTAACAACTTCTTTAACAATCAACCATTATATCAAATTCAACGGAGCTCTCCAATTTCTCCTGTATATGAAAGAAGAAATCCATCTATCTTCTATGGTTTAGATTTTAGTACAGCATTTGATTTTAAGTAGCTCTTTAACTTTAATTATCGAACAATGGCGATCGTTATGAAAATGAAAAATAGACTTAAATGTGGCATCTTACTATTGTATATTTTTTACTGTGGTGGGTGTAGTGATTTTTTAGGAATAGAATCGAAGCCAGAACTCACTGAAAGGGAAGTTACGTTTCGCATTTCTTTCAAGGATAATTCTGGGTGTATGAATGTACTTTTCGGAAGCGAAGCGGTGTGTGGTGCAGTTATTAATCTTAAATCTAATCTTTTAGGAAAAGAGTATAATTTTGTTTCAGATTCAAATGGGACCATTTCCGTAAAGGGAATTATTTCTGATAAATATATTATTACGGCAAATCGTTTCATGACGCCTGATGAGATGCAGATTATCAGCGGTACTTCAGCATCAAATGTTAAGTTGATAAATCGGAATAAACGCATTATTGAATTAAATGCAAGCAACAATCAGGAAATTATTATCGAAATGGACATGGTCGTTGGAACCTCTCCTTTAGTAATGAGTGAGATATATGCCTGTGGACCTCCTGGGGCAGGACTTTATTATCATGATAAATATGTTGAAATCTTTAATCAATCAGATTCAATTTTATATCTTGACAGCTTAATAATTGCGGTTGTTTATGTTTATGCACCAACATGGACACATTATCGGGATGACCCTGAATATGTGCATTCAAAAAATATCTGGTATTTCCCAGGCAGTGGAATGGATTACCCAATTCAACCAGGCCAATTTATACTTTGTGCCGAAGATGCAATTGATCATCGTATAAATGCTCCTAACAGTGTCGATCTTTCACATGCAGATTTTGAGTTTTATAAAGATGATGCGCCTGATATCGATAACCCTGCAATTCCCAATATGATTAGGTTTTATCAGCCAAGCGGGAATGATTGGCTGATTGCGGGTGAAACTGGCTCTCTTGTATTCGCAAAATGCCCAATTGATTCAATCAAACCATTTGACGATCAGTTTTTGATTCCCTATAAAACAATTTTGGATGGAGTTGAATATATGAGTGATCCAACTCGTCTTGATAGAAAAATATTAAATGAAAGTATCGATGCTGGAGCGACTGGTGGAATTCAATTTTATACGGGCAAATCAATGGAACGAATTTTAATTTCGGATTTCGGGCGGAAAATTTTAAAAGATGAAAATAATTCTTCTGTTGATTTTATAATTATTTCCTCACCTTCACCGGGTAAATATCATTAAAAAAATTTAATATAGCATGAAAAGAATCTATATTATGATAGTTGTCCTCTTTACAGTTAAAGCTTCATTTGCTCAAAACTTTAAAGAGTTTTATACCGGTTTTGTTTCCATTTTTAAAAATACTGTTGAGTTTAATTCCTATTATTTTGGTGGAAATCCAGCATTGTTGGATTTTCTAAAGGAAGATGAACTTCTTTCTTTGTCGAGCAATATTGAGGTTGATGATGGTAAGTTTAAAAGATTTATACAACCTGGTTCTGGGTTATTGTATCAATTATTCGTATCTGGTAAAAAAGGAATAGATGAAAATCAAAAATTTAAAGGGAGTTTTGGTTTTCAAAGAGAAGAGAGAAATAAATGGGATTGGTTTTTTACAAGAGAATATCAAACTGGGAACCCATTTTTAATTGGCGATAGTACTTCTGGTGATTCGAGGATTAATGGAATTGTTATGAATGCCGGTTATGTAATTAAGTTAACGGACATTCTCTCTGCAGGTATAACTCTTGATTATTCGGTTGATGAGATGCTTAAGAAGGTCTCACCAAAGCCAACCTCAGTTCACAGGGATATTCATTCGAGAGTGGGTTTTAATTGGAAATTAAACAATTCATTCAATTTGGGCGTAATCGCTGATGCTTATGATAGGAATGAAAGAATTGCATATCGTGAAGATGAAGGTTCAATTACTCAAGAAACAATTATACTTAAATTTAAGGGATACGATTATCCTAATGTTTTCAGAAAAAAAGCTGAGACGCGATATTCGTATATAAATGGGTATGGAGCTGGTTTAACCTCTTCATATGACATTCAAAAGGAAATAATCTTTAATGGATTTATTTTAATGGGTTTTGATAAAACGAATATTAAAGATGATGCAATTAATCCGATGGCTGAAGGTTTCTGGAAAAATGATTACAAACATGCCGGTTTGCAGTTTTCTTATCATTTACTGGATAACTTGAGTGCCAGTTTAACTTACAATTTTCGAAAAGAAAACGGATGGGGAAAATACTCACCTTACAACGTACTTTATTTTGAGCGCGAGTTTAATTCACATTCAGTAATTCTTGGTTTGGATTATCCATTAAATAAATATTTGGTTGGAGGAATTGAGGGTGGGTTAAATTTGACATCATTGAGGGAAAAAGATCACTATTCGGCAATATTCTTAGATTCAAAAAGCAGAGCAATTTTTGGTAAAGTCGGTTTATTTATAAACTGGAGTTCTGATTTTTCAACTCTTTTATCTTACGGTTACTCAAATAACTCAACACCAAATTACACTTATAGCGTAAATACCAATTCAAGTTATTATTCATCTTTTCGGCTTTTTGATTTGCTGTATTATCTAACAGGTTCGTACAAACAAGAATTTTCGGTATCAACGAGTGCTAATCCGGGTATTGGTGGAATTTTCTTAATTTATTTGAACTATTCATTATTAAAACCTTTCATGGATTCTGTATTTGAAAATGAAAATAAAGTTCGATTTAATTCTGTAATTGAATATAGAGTAAAAGTTTTTTAATATTTATTTGGAGAAAATAAAATGGAGAAGTTTCTAATTATACTATTTATTGCGAGTTTATCTCTACAGCTATCAGGACAAAATCTAAAGATTTTGAGTTCACCGTATTTTCCAGAAACAATCAACGATATTAAGTTCATTGATACTTCTACGGGCTGGGTTTGCCTTAATAAGGGTTATGTCTACAAAACCACCGATGGCGGGCAGAACTGGTTTGAACAAACTACCGGAACAACTAAAAATCTTGTAAAAATTTCATTTGTAGATTTAAACTTAGGGTGGGCTGCATCAGTTGACGGTTATGTTTACAAAACCACTAATGGTGGAGATTCCTGGGCAGAGTTTTATTATGGGCAAGCAGTCCCATGGATTGTCTTTAGCATATGCGATTTGGTGAAATTTTTTGATGAAAATGTGGGATTCATTTTCGGGGGAAGTTTTGCTGGAACAACAAAGCGAATATACTTGCTTAAATCAACGGATGGTGGAGTTAGTTGGAGTAAAAAAGATTCGCTAGTTTCTACAACTACACGCAAGTGGTATGCAATTGATTTCAATGGAAATAATGGAGTCATAGTTGGGGACAAAAAAGATATTCAGAAATATTCTACCGACTTAGGAAATACGTGGACATTTTCAACAGCAATTAACGACAATTTCTTTCGTGATCTAAAATATGTCAAGTATCTTTCTGTTACAGATTTAATTACAATTGGGGAAGGAAATGAATTTTCCGGAGTACCTGTTCCTGTTTACAAATCAACTGATGGTGGAATCAATTGGCAAAAGAAGAATCAATCATTAATAACAGTATTTGATCGTGTCAGAGGAGCTTATTTCAAAAATAACCCGGATGGAATTGGAGTTGGAAACGATGGATTCAGCAAAGCATTTGTTGTAAAAACTTCTGATGGTGGTGAAACTTGGACTTCGGCAGTGTTAGATTATGCCTTTGGATTTAATGCATTAACAGGCGTGGGAGATTTTCTTTGTGCGTTGGGCGGTGGTTTATACAGCCATCTATTGTTCTCTACTGACTTTGGAGAAAATTGGCAAATTCTACCTAAAAAAGCCTATTCAGCCATTTCTGGAATTAATTTCGTAAATGGAAAGGGCTATGCTGTAACAAGAAGTGGAGATGTTTATTTCAGTGCGGATGGAACTGGCAATTCATGGGAATACCGCTCAAATGCCGGTAAAAATTTATCGGGAGCAATTAATTTTCTATCAGATGATACAGGTTTTATATTAAAAGAAAATCGACACATTGTTAAATCCACAGATTTTGCTCAAACATGGCAAACAGTTTTAACTCCTGTTTATCCTTCTTCAAGAAATCTTGTCGGGGGCATGGATTTTGGAGATGTTAATACAGGATATGCATGGTTCAGTCAAAACGATTACGGGAATTATTTTGTTTACAAAACGAGTGATGGGGGAGATAACTGGGCTCAAATAAAATATTTTGATGGACCCGGGTATATTTCTGGTAATGTTGTTGCTTTCGATGCTGATAATGTTACGATACTTGGGCCAGATATGTGGACACAACGAACAACTGATGGCGGTGTTACATGGAACCCTGCGACACTCAATAATTTTACTTCATATTTCAATACTAAGGATTTCAAAGATGTAGCCAAAATAGATGAAAACCGCGCCATAGCTGTTGGAGAAAAATTTATCTGCATTACAACTGATAAGGGTGCAAATTGGAATTTTATGAACCATGGAATAAGTCATCCCGATTCCGTTTTCTATATAGTCGCTTTTTCATCGGATACATTGGGTTATATATCGTTGTACGATGGAACAATAATCAAAACAACTGATTTAGGATTGACTTGGTCAAAAGATGAAACTTTCTTAAATCAATATTATTTCTTCGCATCTGCAGTAAATGAAAATGGCAAGTATTTTTTAGGAACTTCAACTGGTTATATAATTGGTGAGGAAACAATAACTGGTATTGATGATCCAATAATGACAAATAATTTTTCATTAGAGCAAAACTATCCCAATCCATTCAACCCCAATACATCGATAATATACTCGTTGGGTAGTGAACAATTTGTCACATTAAAAGTACTTGATGTATTGGGGAATGAGATCGCAATTCTTGTGAATGAACGACAAACATATGGAATTCACAAGGTAAATATTTCTGTCATGGATTATCATTTAACAAGCGGAATATATTTTTACCAATTAAAAGCAGGAAATTTTATTCAAACTAAGAAAATGATGCTATTAAAATAACGGCAACATCGCTGAAACTAGCGGAATTTCATTTTATTCTAATCGGATTTTTTAAGATTATAAATCGTAAATCAAAAATATTTTAAAACACTTTTTGCTTTAATCTTAAAAAAGAGTATTCAATTTGTACATTAATTTTATAAATAACCATGGAACGGATATGCTTTTACGTTTTGAAATATTTTTGATTCTTTTAACTTCTTTTTTTCAAATTTGTCTGGGAAAGCAAACGGAAATTAAACCAAACGTTGTTACCCCTACTTCGTTTGCCATAATTGTTGATGACCTAACGTTTAAAAATTGCCAATCTGCTTTAATTGATTATAAAAAAGCCATTGAAGAGGACGGACTCTCTACCTACATTCTTTCAAATAATTGGAAAAACCCCGATGATGTAAAAAAGGAAATAGTAAGACTTTATAATTTAAATCCTAAGCTCGAAGGGGTTGTTTTTGTGGGTGATGTTCCAATTCCCATGCTTCGCAATGGACAGCATTTTACCTCTGCTTACAAGCTTGATGAAGATAAATATCCATGGTTTAGATCCTCAGTTCCATCTGATAGGTTTTATGAAGATTTTGATTTGAAGTTTGAATATCTAAAACAGGATACTGTTCATAAGCTTTCACATTATTATTCATTTTTACCAGAATCTCCGCAAAGGATTGAGAAAGAGATTTATTCGGCTAGAATAAAACCATCTGGCAATGGAATAAATAAATTTGAAGTAATCAATAAATATTTAAATCGTATAATTAAACAGAAAAAAGAGAAGAATTATATAGCTAATGCTTTGGTTTATTTAGGACATGGTTATGTGTCAGGATCACTAACTGCTTGGGCAGATGAGAAGATTTCATTGAGAGAGCAATTCCCCGAATTATTCCGGCCAGGTGGAAGGATTAAAAACTTATTTCATTCCATGAACAATGAAATGAAAGAAATTTTATTGACTGAATTACAGAAAGAAAATCTTGACATTGTACTGTTCCATGCTCATGGTGATACGGATATGCAGCTTCTGCTTGCTTATCCTATCGCGCAAAATGTTAATCAAAATATAGAATCCGTAAAATTATATTTGAGAAGCAAGCTGAGATCTGCTAAAAACAGGGAGGAAACAAAAAATTACTTTATGCGTGAACTTGGAGTCCCAGGTTCATGGTTTGATGGCACATTTGATGATTCTCTTGTTGTGGCGGATTCTTTATTAGCATATAAGCTTGATATTCATCTTGACGATATCAGAAAAATTAAACCACAACCCAAATTTGTAATGTTTGATGAATGTTTTAATGGGTCATTTCATTTAGAGGAATATGTGGCTGGCGAATATGTATTTGGAAATGGAAATGTAATTGTTGCAGAAGCCAATTCAGTTAATGTTCTTCAGGATAAATGGGCAGACGAATTACTTGGTTTATTAAATCTTGGTGTTAGGGTAGGAATTCGACACAAAGAAATAAACATACTTGAATCGCATCTTATTGGCGACCCGACTTTTCATTTCAACTCTAATTTTACTGTTGATTTAAACGAGAAATTAATTTTTGAAAAAAATAGCACGGATTTTTGGAGGAATTTGCTTAAATCACCGGTTAATGAATTGCGAAGTCTGGCCGTAAGGTATTTATATAAAAATCTGAAAATGAATTTTGAAAAGGATCTGTATAGGATTTATTTGAATGACTATTCTGCCAATGTTAGGTTGAATGCTTTAAAATGTTTGGCTGAATTAAATACGAAATTGTTTCATGATATTTTAATGATTTCAATTAATGATCCGTTTGAATTTATTAGAAGGAAAACCGCGGAGTGGATGGGTGAGGTTGGTTTAAAAGGATATTTACCTTTGTTGGTAAATCAGATTATGACAGATGAATCACCAAGAGTGGCATTTAACGGTAAAAGTTCATTAACATTTATTGGCTCATTGATGGCTAAAGCTGAATGTGAAAAATATATTAACGCAATGCCCGAAATTGTCTCAAAAGAAATTATTAAAAAACAGTTTATCAGTTCTCTTCAAAGAAGTGATGAGTGGCTAAATGAAGAAATTATACCTAATATATTAAATGACACCTTAAAACTTAAAAATAGAATTCAAGAAGTGCGCACGTTCAGAAATTATAAGTTTGTTGAGGCAATACCATTTCTATTGGAACAGGTTAAAAATAACAAACAACCCGATTCGCTAAGAGTTAACATAGCAGAATCTTTAGGATGGTTTACTTTTTACCATGATAAATCTAAAATCATTAGAGTTATGGAGGAGATATTTAATTCTCCGGAGGCTTCTAATTTGTTGAAAAGAGAAGTTTTGCGAACAAAAAATAGATTATTGGCGGGTCAAAACGATGTCTTCCTTCCGTAATGGTTTTTATTTATTGATGTGAAAAGGATACTGCCACATTTTAAAAAATATTGTAATAATATATGAGTAAAAAAATGATCGGAACCAGCACTCCTAAGATGCTTAGCCATGCAGCTCTACCTTTAATCCCATTTTTACCTTTAATCATAAACACACCTGATATGGCTAAAAAACCGAGAGCAATAGCAAAAATATCAGCAACAAAAGTCCATACTTCTTTAGGAGAATTAAGATGAAGGAAATTTGTTTCTCTAATTATTGTTCGGCTCTTCACTTTTTCCTGAGAAACTTCTCCCGTTTTAAGATTAACTGAGATTGTATTACCTTCTACAAAAATATCAAGGGTATTAGGATCTGGGGCAAAAGTATTTTTTAACTTTCCTTTCTCACCTAATTTTGATAAAATATCAAACACTAGGGTTCTTGAGGTGAGAACACCATCAGGTAAAGGGTCAATTTTTGTTATGGATTTTTCCATCACATAATTTGGATTCCAGTCTGCTGTATGATTTACAGCGATGCCAGAGATAGCATAAATTACAGTCAATCCGGCTGCAAGATATCCAATATCTCTATGAAGAATTCTTAACCATTTTCTCCACTTAGTCATTTAGTCCTCTGGGGTATAAAAAAAGGTCGTCAGAAAAATAATTGTCTCATAAGTAAATGTTCAAGAATATTTTTACAAACGACCTTTTAGCAAAAATCAAACACCATTATTTAATTACTGCCCCAATACCTTTAATTTGATAGAAGGTGACAGGACCAGTTATCTCGTTTTCATCAAACTTGGTACCATGTTCTTCTGCTTCGTGCTTTGCCCGCTCAATTGCTTGTTCTTTTGTCATTTTAATTTCATAAACCTCGCCTTGTACTAAGGCAGTTTTTCCTTTTTCTTCCAATGGAAACACAATTTCACCATCGTTAACTTTTACTTTTATTTTTTGAAATGACTTATCGCTAGCTAGCTCGATCCAACATCCTCTCTTTTCACAAACGCCAACCACTGTTCCTTCTACTAACACTTTTTTACCAACAAATTCTTTTGGATTTTCAAGAATGGCAGAAATCTTGGTTTTCTCTTTCAAAGTCACTTTCTTACCATATTTGTTAATTTCTCCAGCAAAGCTGCTGGATATTGCAAACGATAATACAAACAGAAACAAGAGCACTTTTTTCATAGAAGTTTTCCTTCATAAGTTAAAATTAAATAATTGTTGTGGGAAATATATTAAAATTTTAGCTATAATAAATAAAGAAGTATTTGAATATACTTTAGAGCTATGTTTGTTTGATTGCGGAGAGGAAGAGACACTCCGCCCTCTCTTCTGTGATGTGATATTTGGCTAAAAACGCAATATTTTGAGCAGTGTCTCCAAAACCCCCCATCATTTTTTATTCTATTGCATCTCATTTTCACAAAGCTCCCCAAATACTCTTTTTCTTATTCTCATATTTTTAGCATTCAGCATTCACATATATGTCTTCCATAAAACAATAGGTTAATAGAAAATTTTATCCTTAAGATTCACTGGCGTTGAAAATTGAATCTGGGTTTCTGGAGTTTCTAATGTTTTCTGTATGGCGTGTGGATTATTTTATACGCCTTAATAATTTTGTATTGGAAGTTAGATAAACAATAATAAAATTGGAGCAAAAACATTGGTTTCTGAGGAAATTTCATGGTTCTGGAATGATTAGCTCGGCCCCCCGCTACTAAAGAAATCCTTCTTTTTTGAGAAGGATTTTTTATTTTAAAGCCCAAATTGTAACTTGAATACAAACAATTAATGATTGAGTAGAAATTGATACGGCCATATATAATTAAAAATATTTCGCTGGGGGGCTTGTATCTATTCATACTCTTGAACTTTATTTCCTGCTCAACCATAGATTACATTAGCTTTAATAATCACTCTCACGGCACGAAGTTTATTAAATCAAATCAGATTAGCTTGATTACTTACAATATAAAGGCAATCTATGCTAAAGAGCAGAGTGAAGTTGATAACCTGATGGCTTACATTAACAACGAAGGTTTTGACTTCGTAATCTTTCAAGAATTGTTTAATGAAAGCACTCGAGATTATATAATTGAAAAAATAGACAACACGCATTTCAAAACCATCATAGCGAGGGTTGATTATAACTCCTTCCCCGAATTCATTTTTCAAGATGCGGGCTTATTTATGATGAGTATATATCCGAGAATAGATTTGTCTGATATCGAATTCGGTAACGGAATTAAAAACTCAAACGGTGTTATTCACATGATGCTTGACAAGGAAATGTCGAGATCGAATGATTTTCTTGCCAACAAATCGGTGATGGGTGCATTATTTGATGTTGATAAAGACACAAAATTATTCCTTTTTACAACCCATGTTCAGGCGCTTGGTACAACTGAGCATAAAGAGGTACAGCTAAAGCAAATTAAAATGTTCATTGATTCTGCTGTTGATAGTGTGCTTAAATCAGGTATAGTGAAATCTTCCGAGGATATGATTGTTTTATTGGCTGGTGATTTTAACAGCGATGCTTATAATGAAGAAAGATTCGCGAGGTTGCAAAATCTTTTGGATTATCCCCGGGATTTACACAAAGAATTTCACGGCCAGAATAAAGAACACACCTTCAGATTTGGTTCCAGTAATGCATCAAGGCGTTTTGATTATATTATGACTTATGACAGCATCACGACAAAACCATTTAAGAATGTTGAGGTTGAATCTATTGGAACCATTGATATCAAAGATGATGCGGGCAACAGTATTTCTGATCACTTGGGGTTGAAAGCTATTTTGAAAATCAATTAGTTCACTGTTAATGCATTGAAGCGGAAACATTTTCAACTTGCTTCCAGACACGCAGCAGATTTTCGCCCAGAATTTTTTTAATGTCCCTGTCTTTATATCTGCGAACTAAAAGCTCATAGACAAGATTGGGTAACTTAGAAACATCTTCTAAACCGATAGGGAGATTCCCTTCGCCAACACCATTGAAATCGGATCCAAGCCCAACATAATCAACACCGACTAACTTAACCACATGATCAATATGATCGGCAACATCTTTTACTGTTGCTTTTGGCAGAGGATGTTCCTTTTGATATTTCCTTGAAAATTCTCTTCCTTCTTTGCTATTTGGATTAAGATTATGATGCTCCAGGTAATTTTTTATTTCTTCGTCACCATCTTCCATTTGTTTATAAATCTCGGGACGGAGGAAAATATTTGCAAAATTTATTTGAATTACTCCGTCGTGTTCTGCTAAAGTTTTGATAATTTCATCACTCATATTGCGTTCTAATCCCGGAATGAAATGCCGGCAGCTTGAATGTGATGCGATAACAGGTGCCTTACTCAATCTAATTACATCATAGAAAGCACTGTCGCTTATATGAGAAACGTCAACCATAATTCCCAAGCGATTCATTTCTTTTATTACCTTTTCGCCAAAAGGACTTACACCATTCCATTTTCGTATTGTGTCATTTGCGGAATCACAGATATGATTGCATTTATAATGTGCAAGAGTTATGTAGCGAATTCCTTTTTTATAAAATTCTTCGAGATTATTTAAATTATTTTCAATGGGTGACCCATTTTCCATTCCCATCGTCAGCAATATTTTACGGTTTCCTCTTAGCTTATCAATTTCAGAAGTTGAATTTATGAATGCAAACTTATCGGGCCATTCACTAACCATCCTGTGAACCAGGTTTATCATCGAATCTGCTCTCACTTTTGACTTGCCTGTCCCTTCAAGACTTGGAGAAGTGTAAATTGACATAAAACCGACATCAAGTCCACCGCCTTTGGCACGTTCATAATCGAACTCACCCTTATCGGAAAAGACTGAAACATCAAACCATTCCTCATAAAGCCAGCTTGGCAAATCAATATGAGTGTCAACAATAATGTATTCCTTAGCTAATTGTTTTGCTTTAGCCAGAAGAGAAGTATCGGTTGGCTGAATTTCAGATTGGGACATGGCATTGTTAAATAACATAATTATAACAATTGGGTTGAAAAAAATTTTCATGTTGCACGGCTTCTGATATTTAAGATTCTAAAATAATATTCCAATATAACCAACTTTGAAAAATATTTTGAGTTTAGAAATAAAACCATACATGATAGCAATATCGTTTTTGATAAACTGAAAGAAGCAATCTCTTCATTCAAACGCCAACGTCTGGTTAATCTTCGACCTATACTTTTTACATCTTTTTTATCACGCAAACGAATTAAACCTTTACTATTTTAACCTTGTCAAAAAATAAACAATATAAATCTAAGTGAAGATTAATTATAAGATATTATTCATCCTTGTTTTTTTATCAAGCATTGTAACTGCACAGGATTTTTCAATTAAAGGAACAGTCAGAGATAGTGCTGATAATGCTCCATGTATAGGAGCCAACATCATCTTGACGAGAATTTTTCCGGAGCAATCTCCGCCAAAATTCACAACGACAAATAACAACGGTTATTTTGAATTTGTCCTGGTTGAACCAGGCAGATATTTGCTTGAAGCAACTTTCATCGGTTATAATAAGCACATAGATACTGTAAGGACAGGAAGACGGGATGTTAATCTTGGAAATATTTTAATGGTTAGAACACCTGTTTTGCTCGAGCAAGTAGAAGTAATTGGCAATATAATTCAAGCTGAACAAAAAGAAGATACAATTCAGTATTTGGCAAAAGGATTTAAAGTTAATAAGGATGCAATTGCAGAAGATTTAATAACAAAAATTCCTGGTGTGCAAAGAGAAGACGGTAAAATTAAAACTCAGGGCGAAGAAGTAAAACAAATTCTTGTTGATGGCAAGCCGTTCTTTGGAGAAGATCCTGATATTGCTTTGAAAAATCTTCCTGCGGAATTGATTGAGAAAATTCAGATTTATGATAAGATGAGTGACCAAGCCCAATTTACCGGATTTGATGACGGGCAATCATCAAAAACAATCAACATAATTACGAGGCAGGATAGACAAAGAGGACAATTTGGAAAACTGTATGCTGGCTATGGTACGGATGACAGATATCTCACAGGAGGTAATGTAAATCTTTTTAGTCGGGAAAGAAGAATATCGTTAATTGGTTTGGTGAATAATGTTAATCAGCAAAATTTCTCCGCACAAGATCTTTTAGGTATTTCAGGTTCAAGGGGAGACAGACAGTCTAGGCCTCCCGGAATGGGAGGAAGGGGTGGTTTTCAAGGACGTGGCGGAGGTGGTGGTGAGTCGGAAAATTTCCTTGTGGGCGGACAAGATGGCAACACCGATACTTATTCTTTTGGATTAAGCTATGTTGACAGTTGGGGGAAAGATTTAACGCTTAACGGAAGTTATTTCTTTAATCACACAAAAAATTTTAATGATCAGATTGTAAATCGCGAGTATTACGCTAACCCGGAGAATGCACAATTTTATTCTGAAAATTCAATTTCATCAACAAAAAATTTCAATCACAGAATTAATCTGCGGCTCGAATACAATATTGATACTCTCAACTCAATTTTCATAACTCCTAAATTATATTTTCAGGACAATGCTTCTGCCAGCAAATTATTCGGATCGAACTACTTAAATACAAATCTTAACAACATGATTAATAACTTGAACGATGCTGACAACAATGGTTACAATATTTCTAATGAATTATTATTAAGACATAAATTTGATCTGCCGGGAAGAACGATATCTTTAAGTGTTAATACCGGACTGAACCGTAGGAACACAACGAGGAATGTTTTATCCCTGGATAAATTTTTGGGAGTTGGGCCGGCAAAAGAGGATACCATTGATCAACAGACCGACCAATTGACTAACGGATACAATCTCTCGTCAAATTTAGTTTACACAGAGCCAGTAGGCGATGATGGACAGATTCAAGCGAACTTTTCAGCAAACTTTAACAGAAGTAAAAGCGATAAAAGAACAAATTCTTATAATCCTGTTACACTGCTTTACGATGATATAGATTCCTTGCTTTCCAATGAATACCAAAATGATTATAGAACTTTACGCGGAGGGTTGTCATATCGCTTTCGAACAGAAGAATTGAACCTATCGGCAGGATTATCGTATCAACAATCTTCATTAATGGGAAATCAAATTTTCCCATCGAAAAGTACATTAGAAAAAGATTACACAAAGTTTCTCCCCAATGCAAGAATTCAATATAAGCTATCGGAAAGCAGCAATATCAGATTCAATTATAATGCAAATATAAATCCACCGTCAATAAGCCAGCTTCAAAACACGCCCGATAATACGAATTCGTTGTTCCTTAGAAGCGGTAATCCCGAATTGAATGAAGAATATAGTCATCGTTTGTCTGCAAGATACTTAAGCACAAATTTACAAACCGGTTCATCCTTTTTTGCGATGTTATTTTTTAACTATACCAACAATTATATCGGCAATACAACTCTAAATGCCTTGAAAGATACTCTGCTTCCATCGGGAATATTTCTTAGAAAAGGATCACAGCTTACTTATCCAATTAATCTTGATTACTCATATTCTTTAAGATCATTTATGAACAATGGGTTTCCGATTGATTTTATAAAGTGTAATTTAAATTTGAATACATCTCTTAATTTTAGTTTAAGTCCTGGACAGGTTAATGAAATAAAAAATTATTCAAAATCTTACTCTGTTAGTCAGGGCGCAATGATAAACAGTAACATCAGCGAGGATGTAGATTTCAGGTTATCGTACACACCAACATATTATATAACCAAAAATGATAAGCAGATCGAACTAAATAGAGATTATCTTGTTCACAACGCATCGGCGAGTTTTTATTGGATGTTCCTCGAACGATTTTATATTAGAAGCGATTTTACTTACTACTTTAATCAGGGAATCTCAAAGGATTTAAAGCGAGAATATTATTTGTGGGGTGGTTCAATAGGAGTTAAACTTTTTGAAAATAACAGCGGTGAAATAAAGTTTGATACTTTTGATATCCTTGACCAGAATAAGAGTTTGAACAGAACAATAACCGAAACTTACGTTGAGGAGAAAAGCAGCATCGTTCTACGAAGATATTTCTTGCTATCTTTTGTTTATAACCTTCGAATGTTTGGTGGATGAGTTTTGTCTAATAAACTTTTAAATCTTTCCTATTAACCCGTCAAATTTGTCTGGTGTTCTGAAATTTTATATCAAGAAATTTTTTCCGAAAAAATCTTGATATAAACGACTTATCCCCATGACAAAGTTGTACAATTCCATCTGAAATTAGCAATGTCTCTAACACCTAATATTATCTTTTTATCAACTCTAACAAGTCATTTGCGCAAGTTTTTGCTAGTTGGTAAGAACCTTCGCTGCTTGTATGAATGGCATCGTTAAAGTATTTGACATTCCCACTCAAACTTTTAGCTGCATCTATCACGTGAACTTTTTTTGATTTGGAAACTTCTTTGATAATTTCATCAGCTTTATCGTAAGCCCGCACTAAATTCACGTGTGAGAGTACAGGGCGCTCGCTGCTTATGATCAACTTTTCTTCAGGTGTATTATTCTTATGAACAAGACGGGCTTGTGTTACAAGAATCGGAGTGGCATGAATATTATTTGCGAGATCAGCAAACATTTCTAAATTTAATTTGAATTGCTTTAAGCCGAGCTCGGTTATTTCTGCTGTTGGTTCAATATTCTTGGCAGTTCCCTCAAGCCCTATATCATACTTCCAATTATAATATCTATCCCGTAACCGCACATAGAGTTGAGAATGTTCACATAAAAATTTGTCTATGAAACTTTGGTAACTTACTCGCACATCTTCTGATTCGGAATAGGTTTTTACGGATTTCTGAATTGTGACATTACTAGTAAAATACCAGCCAATGTCATTCCAAGCTTCGTACAAAACAACAAAGTCCGGGCTCAGAGTCCAAACATCAGAAAAAAGTCTTCCAAAAGAATCAAAAGTGTTATGTCCTGGAATCCCAGCGTTAATTACTTCAATATTTGCCAAACCACTCTCATTGAGCAATTGTTCGACTTGATGCGGCCAGTCTTTTCCCTCGGGCTGATAAATGTCAAACACAGATGAACCGCCAAAGATAATAATCCTTATCGTCCCTTCATTTTCTTCCTTTGTAAATTCTTTGCCTCTGAAACCTTTTGTGTTAATGATATATTCTGGGTGCCAGGACTTTTCTATTATTTGTTTTTTTTCTGGGAATAGAACTTGAGAAAAAAGAGAGGGAATATATTGTAAGGATTTTTCCTTTAGAAGTTCGGGTGTGATGTACTCATGAAAAATCCTAACATAAACTTCGCCTGCAATTAAAGCCAAAAAAATGGGCATTACTACAAAAGCAAAGATAATTTTTTTTATTGTTCTATATTTTGATATAAGAACATTTAAATAATTTTTGATCATGTAACCCACAAAATATCTATAAATCAGATATAAATGGACAAGGAATAATACTTCGAATAATACAATAAAGATTCATAATAAAACCAAAAAAACTATAGTTGATACCAAACATCATCTTTCGAGTTTTCAAATAGCTAAACTAATGAATTTAATAACATCCAACTTCGATCAAATTGCACTGCATTAAATTAATGAATTTTTTCCCTTTTTAATCCATCTGAGTGATTTTGCAGTAAGAACAAATTATCTTTTAGATAATTCTTTGGCTGATGCAAGAGCTTTCATTTACTTAGAAAAACTAATAGGGGTGAGTTGCAAAATTTTTTTTATGGATCAATAGAAGCGTTAAATCATACAATTCAAAGCTGGAAATCTAACAAAAACTATTTAATTCGATTAACATTTACAAATCTTGGGACAACAATAGTTTTTCTTAAAAGACTCGCTGCTTAGATTCAATGTGAACTTTAGTGTACACGGGTAAATTGTATGTTAAAATGATGCTGCATCTTCCTTCAAAAAAATAGTAATTGAAATATCCGGAGTTCCACAAATCGGTCTGAAAGGAATCTTCATAAATCTCCCTGCGGCAATAAATGCATCGTTGGAAATGTATTTTCCGGAACATTTCTCAACAAGGTGCTTAAGATAATAACTGTTGTAGGTTTGAACTTGAACATTTTTTATAAATTGACTTTCCGAAGTGAAAAACCCAAACTTATTGCCGCCTTCACAGCGAAGTTTAAACTTCCACCGAATGTTGGGAGGATGAAAACGTCCACACTCATGTAACTCAAATCGCAGTTCTTTATAACAATTGTGTCGCTCTGATAGGCCTAATACATTTTAGTGTAATCAACCTTAGAATCGTCTCTCTTTACCCAGTAAGTTTCTTTATTGTCTTTGTATTTTATATCTAAGAAATTCTTGCCGAATAAACTGGCAATAAAACTAATCGTTGTTATACCGATATAGAAAAGAATTATTAAAAGTGCCCGTGATACAATCCAGCCAAGAGCAAAAGCTAATCCCATCCAAATCTTATAAACTTGTGACAGGGAATTGGGAAATACTAAACCGAAGAATAAGAGAAGTCCACCAAGCACAATAAAGACAATTCCCAGGGGATTCTGGGAGCGATAGTAGATCCAAAGTCCTAACAGAAAAAATATTCCACCGACAAGAAGCCCAAAATTTCTTAATGACTTATTGGAAATTTCGAGGGCTTTTATTTCTTCTTTAACATCTTTAATCCAGCTCATATTTTTGTCTCCAGTCTATATCGTCATGAAATTTTGGTTGATCATCTTTATGAAGGATGAAATTTTCAAGAACCAGTACATCAATACCTGTTCTCATAAAGCATTTGTAAGCATCTAAGGGCGATTGAACTATTGGTTCACCTCGCACATTGAAAGAGGTATTTACAATTACGGGACAACCAGTTTTCTCATAAAATTTATTTATTAGAGCATGGTATCTTGGATTATCTAATTTATTTACAGTTTGTAATCTTGCCGAGTAATCTATATGTGTAATTGCAGGAACTTCCGATCTAATTATATTTAATTGATCAATGCCCCAGAGGTTTGTTTCTTCACTTGTCATCTTTCGTTGTTTTTCTTTTTTTACTTCTGCAACAAGAAGCATGTAAGGACTTTCTCTGTCAATCTCAAACCACTCACTGACTTTTTCAGCCAGGACAGAAGGGGCGAATGGACGGAAACCCTCTCTGAACTTTATTTTTAAATTCATTTTTTTTTGCATTTGCGGAGATCGCGCATCACCAATAATTGTACGTGAACCTAGTGCTCGAGGGCCAAATTCCATTCTTCCTTGAAACCACCCGATTACTTTCTCCTGTGCTATTAGATCGCTAACGACATCAAATAATTTATTTTCTTCATAATATTGATAGGGAAGCGAATGATGCGAGAGGAATTCTTTTATTTCGTCATTTGAATAATGCGGGCCAAGATATGAACCTTTTTGTAGATCTCTGCCGGTTTTGCTTTTCATTTTGTTATTTAAGTGCTGGTGATAAGCGATGTATGCAGCACCAATTGCCCCGCCGGCATCTCCGGCTGCAGGCTGTATCCAAATATCATCAAAAATTTTTTCACGCAATAATTTTCCGTTGCCAACACAATTTAATGCAACCCCACCTGCAAGGCACAAATATTTTTCGCCTGTAATTTTCTTCACATGTCTTGCCATTCTCAGCATTATCTCTTCCGTTACCTCTTGAACCGATCGAGCCAAATCCATTTCCTTTTGTGTGAGATTTGTTTCGGGTACGCGCGGCTCTCCGCCAAATAAATCGTTAAACTTGCTGTTGGTCATTGTAAGCCCGGCACAATAATCAAAATACTCCATATTCATTTTGAACGAACCGTCTTCTTTCAAATCAATCAGATGATCATACATTTTTTCAACATACGTTGGTTTGCCATAAGGGGCTAATCCCATAATTTTGTACTCGCCGGAATTGACTTTGAATCCTGTATAATAAGTGATTGCAGAATACAATAATCCTAAAGAATGAGGGAAATGAAGTTCACCCAAAATCCTTATTCCGTTTTCATTGCACGAGCCGTAGGAGGTTGTAGCCCATTCGCCTACCCCATCCATTGTAAGATATGCGGCTTGGTTGAATGGGGAAGGATAAAATGCCGAAGCTGCATGAGATTCGTGGTGTTCTGGGAAAAGCACCTCACCTTCATAACCCAATTCTTTCTTGATTAATTCCTTCATCCAGATTTTCTTTTTAATCCACAAAGGAACTGCCATTATAAATGATTTTATACCACGTGGCGCATAAGTTAAATAGGTTTCAAGGATTCTTTCAAACTTGATAAAAGGCTTATCATAAAAAGCAACATAGTCCAATTGTTGAGCCGTTATCCCTGCTTCTTTAAGACAATACCTAATAGCACAAATAGGAAAATTCTGATCGTGTTTAATGCGAGTAAATCTTTCCTCTTGTGCGGCAGCGATTATTTCGCCCTCTTTGATTATTGCCGCAGCAGAATCGTGATAGAATGCTGATATACCCAGTATATACATTAATTTGCCCTATGATTTAATAAATAATCTTTTATTTCAAGGTAACGTAAAGCATGAGAAATAATTCTGCTAAAATAACGTATAGATAAATGGGGCTAAAGCAGAACCTTGTGAAAATACAATTAAAGCACCAAGTATAACTAAAAACACAATGATTGGAGCAAGCCACCATTTTTTTCGGACTTTCAGATAGCTCCAGAATTCAAAAACTATTGACAATTTTGACATAAATTCCTCTTAAATTATTTAATTATACGTTTATGACAATAAAATCTTATTATGTTTTAGCAAATTTATTGGTTCCTTAGAACAAGCTCATGCATGTGTCTTGTCTTTAGAAATAATTAAAGGAGCCAGATGATGCGACAGAAACTCCGCATAAATTGCATGCCCCTGTTCTGAAAAATGAGGATCCCAGTAAAAATAATCAGTCTCTATCTCTGTTTTATCAAAATAATCCCGAGCATCTAAGCAGAGAATACCCTGTCTCTTGCACCATTCTTCTACTCGACGATTAAAAACAGAAAAACCTCGCAACTCATTGAATTGTTCTTTAGCAGGGACAACTGAGATCACAAGTGTTATATCTTCCTGCTCACAAAAATCTTTCATACGCTGAAGATAGTAAAACATTTCAGCGTAGTTAGATTCTGGAATATCCTTTCCTTGGAGAACTTTTATGTAATCAAAATCCACATCGTTTGGAAAAAGGTTAGTAACAACTATTTTGGGGTGCAGTATAGGGGCATATTTTTCAAGCATCCAGTCCTCTTCTAATGCACTATACCCATCTACACCAAGATTGATAGGGGTTATAGTGGGTATTGTTCGTTTCAATTTCACACCTAATTGATTCACAAATGTTTTTTTAGATTCTACCCACAGACCCTCGGTAAAAGAATCCCCCAAAAAGAAAATAGTACAAGAATTGGGAGTCCATGTAAATTCAGTTTTTTTAAACCCAAAAGAGTCAGTTTCAAAATAAATATTATTGAGCAGCTTATTTTTGTTCAATACATTTTTAATTTGAGGCGAAGCGGCTAAGCAAAGTCGTTTAAATCGCAAACCCGTCCAGAGTCTGATATCATAAATTCCAATATTCGGGCGATACTTATATTTTGTAACTCCAAACATCTCCTGGCTGTTGTACATGTCTTTAGAAAGAGCAACCTCATTATCAAAATCTTGTATTGCAGAAAAAGTCTTGTTCCGGCCTTTCATAATAATTCGCTCCAATTCAAGGTATTCATCTTTAAGGAATATCTTCTGCATAATTTTATTATCATCTAAGGCACGAACCACATTATGTCCCGTATATTCTGCCCACTTCACATATATAAATATAGCTATGCAAATTGCACAGCAATTGAGAGTTACAAATAAGAATAGCTTCAGAATGAAACGTGACCCGAGTTTTTTCACACTAATTCCCGTACTCATTTTAAAATTAATGGAAATAACATACTGAATTTAAGCGATATTCTTGGGAGCATAAAAATACTCTTAACAAAAATTTATCATTATTTGATTTCTAATAAAATAAACACCTAACGATTTAAGTAACCTGATACCATTTTGTTGGTGGTGAAAACAAATGTCAAAAGTTATTCCAAAACTCCTATTTTATTAAATTGTTTGAAACTATAAAATCGAAATACGTTTTTGCAATTTTTTTTGTTCCTGCCAGGTTATAATGTATTGCATCAATAAAATACATGGGGTCACCAGCCAATGATGAATCGTTATCCACAAAATATGATTGTGTGGATTCGGCAACTTGCTTTATTATCCGATTATAGATTTTATGGTGTAAAATCTGCTCACTATCCAACGGTCTAACATAATCTTCTTTAACTTCGATGTAATCTGATGTTTTCTCATTTGGGTTTAGTGCTTGGGAAGCATAGAGAACAGAAATATCCCAATGGTTTGCGATGAAGAAGAAATTCAACAAGTTTCTGTGAAAGATATCCTGATCTCTTTGAGGTGGTTCGTTGCCGTAGGTTTTTGTTCTCATAGCATATATTTGTGGTTTATTAAAAATATTATCCCATTTTTCTTTAATAAACCAATAAAAGCTTGACCATCTAAAAAGCGCATTAATCGTAGTGTAATTTTTGTTAAATAAATTATCTGTATAGTAAGGAGTTGCATATTTATTAGAATAATCAAATTGAAACCCAGGCCAAGGGTATGTTCTGTCATTGTTATTTTCACAAACTACAACGAGATCAGGATTCCATGAAATAACATCAAATACCAGCAGGGTCAACATATGAGTGGTGGCATAAGCCTGATTACCTAAATTGATGACCTCAATTTTCTTTGAAGGATATTTATCCTGAAGAAGTCGCTGTAAAACTATTGGATAGTGAACACTATCTTTTTGATATGTAAATTCATCTTCTGTGGTGGAACCGCCTAAAAAAACTATTCTATGGGTATCTTTCGATTTTATGAACGGGTAAAGTTCTTTATATCGGCTCACAATGTACTGCACCCCATTCTTTTCTTGGTAGAGATCATTAAGTCCAAAGATTCTATACGGTCTAATCCACATTCGTGCAGATATTTTGTCACGGTGATCATTCGAAAAAAAATTATAACCCTTTAATGAATCGTTAATTCTAACAGTAATTTCAGCTGCGAAGAAAAGAAATAGCAGCGTTAATAAGGTAAGAATAATATTATTTTTTATTGATGATTGTTTTCTCATGAGCATTATAAATCAATTTGTATAAATATACCCAACTGAAGTTTAATCAAAAAAAACAAGTTTTGATATGATTTATGTCACAAACGCAGCTTCTTCCTTCAAGAATATCGTAATTGAAATATCAGGAGTTCCATAAATTGGTCGGAAAGGTATTTTCATAAATCTTACTGCGGCAATAAAAGCTCCGTTGGAAATGTATTTCCCGGACCATTTCTCAACGAGGTGCTTAAGATAATAGCTGCTGTAGGTTTGAACCTGAACATTTTTTATAAATTGCTTTTCCGTAGGAAAAAACCTAAACTTTTCGATCCACTCACAGCAAAGCTTAAACTCCTCATAGCGGGCTTCTAACTCCTTTCTCCTTTTCTGATAGTCTTCGGCAGCTGTTTCAGGCATTAAACCAATATCGGTTATGTTTTCTATTGAGTTTAACAGGTTTAAATAGTCAGATTGAGTAGCCATATTTGCTCATTGATATGTGATTATTTTGTAATTCTCTGGATGAATCCCTAATGCTATTACAAAACAAATGCCTTCTTATATGAACTAAGAAGGCATTAAAATTTCATCACATCTGCTTCATTTTAAGAAGCTGAATGAAATCAATACTTATACAATACTTGGAGCAAAATAAATAAAATATTTATTGAATAAATTAATTCCCTTGATATATGCCTATCGTATTGCCATCAAGATCAGTGATAAGTGCATAATAGCCCATTGCGGGAATGGTAGTTTTTCCTCTCGAGATGTGTCCACCTAAATTAGTAGCATTAGCAAGATAACTGCCGATATCGTTGACCCTGATGTGAAAAATTGTACAATCACCTCGACTAACTTTGTCAACCTTTCTCAGTCCGATTGTGAATGTTTGGTGAGTGTTATATAAAAAATATCCATTTCCAAAAGGTTTGAACTCCCAGCCAAACAACTTGTTATAAAACTCAATGCTTTTATCGAGGTTAGTTGAAGGAATTTCGACATGAGCAACTAAATCTGAAGCCATAATTTGATCCTAAAATTTTATGATGTGAGGTATTTAATTTCTGTATGCAATTTATATATGATTAATTGCAATATCAATTATTTTTTAAGGGGAAATAATTGCAGTTATAAGTTAGAATTCTCTTTTTGTTTTTTAGAGGGAAACAGAAAAAGAAACCCAATGAGCGCCCCATAAATTGTGCTTGCATAAGGATTACTTTGAATAACGCAGCCATTATTACATCCGATAAAATAATAATATGAATAACCCAATACTCCGCCAATTACTATTGGAAAAAATATTTTTAGCAGTCTATTCTTTTTAAAATTCATTTCGATATCAACCTAATTTTATTGTTTGGGATAAGATGAGGAAAGTATCAAAAAGTTTCAATTAGGGGGGATTGATTTAAAATAAAAATGGCTGCCCTTTGAGACAGCCATTACTTAAAGCTTTGTAAGGTTAGTTTTTCGTTCCCGAAAGGATTACTTGTGCTTTACCATTTGGTCCGTCTGCTTTTATTGAAATCACAACGGGAGTTAGCTGGTTAACTGTATCTACTAAAGCATCCCAAACAACGAAATTAAATTGTGTCCAAGCTCTGCTTTGAGTATCTGGAAGCAGGACATCAATGTCACCTTGAGCTTTAACATCTTCTCCATCAACAGTAACTCTAACAGATGTACCGCCTGCTAAGGGGTTTGAAAATTGATCAGAGAGAACGTAACTGAATGATTGGATGCCTCCCTCTGGAATAGAAAATGTTGTGGGGGAAGCAGATAATTGGGGAACACCGGAGAAAAGCACAACGATATCTCTATAAATATTTTGCGAATTTTGGTTTGCTGTGCTTGCTGTTACAGTTGCAAAACCGGGCCCAAAAATCGGATGGAGAGGTTGAGGTAAAGCTGAAATTAAACTTGATGTTCCAATTCCTTGAGGGTTGGTTTGAATTGATCCTTCAATAATTCCTCCTGTAGTTGTAAAATATACAGATGTATTCGGTCTTACAGGATTTGCGTATTTATCTCCCACATAAGCAGTAATAGGATCTATCAAACCAAAAATGTTATACCCCGCAAAATTATAGTTTTTAGGAGCGATGCTGAAATGATCGAAATCGGGCAATCCGCCATGAATGGATATCGCCACTGGTAATGATGTAATTTTTTTAGAACCCAGTGTTATTTCGGCAATCACTTGAACCACACCTGCTTTTGTTCCGCTTGTAAGGTTTACTGCTGCTTGCCCGCTATTATTCGTTTTTACAACCGTCGGGCTTAACACTTCTCCGCCGCCAGGATTTGCACCAAACTTAAAATTAACATCAACAGAATGACTGAGGTCAATAGAAACTCCGGCAGAATCTTGAACCACGAAGACTATTCTTGCTGTTTCTTCGGAGCCGCTTTCCTTAACACCAATACTCGTTGCGCTTTGTGATAATAAGAAAATGCTTACAGGATCACCTGAAGGAACCGAGCTTGTACTTTTATATTCTAATTGGATTATCGGGACAGTAACATCCGAATTACCGCTTACATAAACATTAACGCTGTCCGTGGTATAAGCTGCTTTGGCAACAACCAGGGTTAAGTTTACACTTGATGTAACAGTAATATTTCTGCTATACTTTCCTTGACTGTCGGTATAAAGAACAACTTGTTCAACCAAACCGGTAACCACAACTTGCGCACTGTCTATTGGAGTGCCGGTTAATTTACTTATTACTTGTCCACTTATTTTTACGGTTTTCTGAGTTTGCTGATTATCGCTGCCGCCGGTTACTTGTGTATCGGTCTCGCAGCTGCTCACGATAATCGAAAAGATAAGCAGTAAAAAAAATCCCGCGAAATGTTTTTTGAATTTTGTTATTGACATTTTATTAATCCACATAAGTTATTTAAAGGTTGTTTACAGAAGCAAATAGATTCAGTTCAACAAAAACATCATGCAATTGTTCATTTGTTTTTAGAATTATTCAACTTTTATACCCAAAATAAAGAATGCTTTTTTGTCTCATTTTGTGAATTTTTCATGCAAATAGTAAGATTTACCGAGCTTTTTGCGTAAGTTTTTGCGAGAGCTTAAGTAAGCGTCAAACTATTTTTAGCAATAAAAAAGCGGTCCGAAGACCGCTTTAAATTGACATGAGTTAGGTCAAGTTTATTTTGTCAATAACATTTTCTTTGTTGATGTAAAATCCGATTTTTCACCGCGAACTTTCAATTGATAAATGTACGTTCCTGATGTTAATTCAGATGCATTGAAGTTTATTCTATGATATCCTGCTTCCATCTGATTTAAAGTATATTCCCTAACCAACTCACCAAGAATTGAATAGATTGATAATTTAACGTTTGATAAATCAGTTAACGTAAATTCAATCGCAGTAGTTGGATTGAATGGATTAGGATAATTCTGAAGTAAAGTAATCGCAGTTGGTTTATCAATCACAACTTTTACCTGATTTGAATATTTGAACTTTCCATCAAGATCGAGCTGTTTTAAGCGAAAAAGATAATCACCAACCTTTGAAACTGATTTATCAACAAACGAATAATTTTTAGCAGAACTGCTTGTCCCGCTTCCTTTAACAAATCCTATCCTCTCCCAGTCTTGGTTAAGCAAAGCCCGTTCAATTTCAAAACCAAGGTTATTGGTTTCAGTTGCAGTTATCCAGTTTAGAAGGACTTCATTTTTGCTGCTGACTGCAGAAAAAGATTCAAACTCAACAGGAACAGGATCTTGTATTGTCATCTTAATCGGGATTGATTTGGAAGATGTAACCGGATCATTACTTGTAACAACCAAATCCATTGAATAATCGCCAATAGGATAATCATCTGATTGAAAAGTTAAGACGACGGCGGCAGAATTTCCATTAAAGAGCGTTCCGTTGTAAATGTTGTTACTCAGCCAATCTGGCTCAGCAGCAAATTGGAGCGCTAAGTTGTTCTTAACATAATTTCCATTATAAACCACCTGAAGCCCAATTGTTCCGTTACCATTTTCAATTCCAACTGTAGCGGAGTTTAAGGTAGCAGCCATGTTGTTGTAATAAACCAATATTTTACCGTTGGAATTTAAAACAACTTGAAATGTTAGCGAACCGGTACCAGAGTATTTCTGCCAGTTAGTAAATTGGATGGTGAATTTATTTCCCTCTTGTTTGTAGTGAACTGTTCCTTGTGTTCTTCCATCAAGGTCATCCCAGAACGGAGCAATAAACTCATTCGGATCAGTTGCTGTGGGGATAGAGGCATTTGTGAAAATGTTCGACGACACAGTATTGAAGAGTATTACTCCATTGGTGTTAATGTAAATTTGATTTTTTGTGTTGCCATAAAACTTAAAATTAAATCCAAGCGGAAATGGTCCGGAAATTCCTTCATCTTTTGGATCGAAAGTTCCTGTTGCAGTCCATGTAGTGACCAAGGTTCCGGTTGAAGAAATGTCATTCCAAACATAAACGGGTCCGTTCGGCTCATCGCTGTCTATCCATTTATATCCAAAAATATCTGGTCCGCCCTGTCCTTCAATACTTTGACCATAAAGGATTTCTATCTTTTCCTTCTCAAAAATATATTCTTTGTTTAGTTTAACTCCCATTGGCTCAAAGCGATAACTAAGCTTATCTACTGGAAAAGTATTATTTGTAAGCTCAATTGAGTAATCTAAGGTTGATGGATTAACCGAAATGTTTTGAACAAAAACAGTATCCATCATTGTAGTGTTTGTCTGGATATATTTGTGGATGCTGTCAGGAGCAACACTTAGTGTTGGCGCAGCGAGCGTGGTGTCTACTGGTGAATTTGAAACCGACGACCAATTATTCCAGAAATCTTTTGATCTTATTGCAAAGTAGTAAGGTGTGTTGAAACTTAAGTTTTTTACTTGTAAAATTTGAGGAGTACCAGCCGCACCTGGAGTTCCAGGGTAAGTTACGGGTGTGGCAGCATAAAAAGTTATTGTGTCTGTTATTTGCGTGCTTGAGTAACGTATATCATAGGTCTTCACTCCTCCATAAGAAGTATCGAGAGGAGCAGTCCATGTTAATGTTAATGAATTTGATGTCGGCTGGGAAACCGCTAAGTCATTAATTTGAGTTGGAGCAACAGTATCTGGCATTCCAATTGATGGATCCCATCCATCAAGGGTTAATATTCCAGTATTGTCAGGGTCCAACCAATCCTTCAATCTTGTGGCGGGAGTTGTACCATAATTCCATGACATAGAGACTTTGCCATACAAATCTGATT
>CAZTJF010000034.1:0-29041 GCA_964613805.1 uncultured Ignavibacteriaceae bacterium
CCATAAACCGAGCTTGATGAGGCATAGATGAGATGTTTTACCGGATTGTTACGGCATCCTTCGAGAATATTTAAGAATCCCGAAAGGTTGCTGTCAATATAGGCATAAGGATTTTCTAATGAATATCTTACACCGGCTTGTGCAGCAAGATGAACGACATAATCAAATTTTTCTTCTCTAAATATTTTGTGAATTAATTCTCGTTCAATCAAATCATTTTTATAAAACTTAAAATTACTATTCGATTGTAAAAGACTGAGTCTATCCTCTTTTAAACTAACTTCGTAGTAATTATTTAAATTATCTAAACCGATAACCTCCCAATTATTCTTGCATAACTTTTGAGCCAGGTGAAATCCAATGAATCCAGCAGCTCCGGTAACCAATATTTTTTTCTGCATTATTACTCTTATTTATTAAAGACGATCATCAATTAAATTTCTGCGTAGTATTCCTTTTACATCATAAACCACTGAACCATTAGTACGTAATGAAATAAAATCCAATTCTCTAAATTGATCATGTGCAACTGCTAAAATAATACCCTCAAATGCTTTATCTTTGATATCATTTATATCACAAAGTAAATCAATACCGTACTCATGTTTTACTTCTTCTTTATCTGCCCAGGGATCAAAAACGTCAACAACACAGCCGTAGGATTTTAACTCTTTAATTATATCAATAACCTTCGAATTTCTAATATCAGGACAATTTTCTTTGAAGGTAATTCCTAAAACTAAAACTCTGGAGTTATTAATTTTATGTTCTTTTTTAATCATTAATTTAACAAGCTGGTTTGCAACAAAAGCTCCCATCTGATCATTTATTCTTCGGCCTGCCAAAATGATTTCCGGATTATACCCTAATTTAACCGCCTTGTGAGTGAGGTAATACGGATCTACGCCGATACAATGCCCGCCGACTAATCCGGGCCTAAACGGAAGAAAATTCCACTTAGTTCCGGCTGCATCTAAAACATCAAGAGTATCAATGTCCATTAAGTCAAAAAGTTTTGATAATTCGTTAACGAAAGCAATGTTGATATCCCTCTGAGCATTTTCAATAACTTTAGCAGCTTCAGCGACTTTAATTGAAGGTGCAAGATGCGTCCCAACAACAATTACGCTTTGGTATAATTTATTCAAAGCTTTTGCAATTTCAGGTGTGCTGCCGCTAACAATTTTCTTAATCGTACTAACTCTATGCTCTTTATCTCCAGGATTAATTCTTTCGGGGCTGTATCCACAAAAAAAGTCTTTATTGAATTTTAATCCGCTAAATCTTTCAAGAACTGGAACGCAGTCTTCTTCAGTGCATCCAGGGTATACGGTAGATTCATAAACAACCACATCTCCTTTTTTCAGCACCTTTCCGACAGTTTCACTTGCCTTCAATACCGGAGTAAGATCAGGAACTTTAAAATCATCAACCGGTGTTGGAACAGTAACAATAAAAATATTGGCAGACCTTAGCTCCTCAATCTTGCATGAGTAAGATAAATTTTTTGCCTCAAGAAGTTCAGCGCTATTTACTTCAAGAGTTTTATCTATTCCCTTTTTTAATTCATTTATTCTTTTTTCATTAATGTCGAAGCCAATAACTTTATATTTTTTCCCAAACTCCACGGCTAATGGGAGACCAACATAACCAAGTCCTATTAATGCCAAAACGACAGATTTATCATCAATTTTTTTTAAGAGATCCATTGTTATCCTTTAAATTAAATTTATAAATAAAAAAAGTAAACTTTTAATTTACTTCAAGTATGTTAACTTGAGTGCAAAATGTTAAGCTATGAAAAGCTTCTTCAACTCGATCACAATATCTATTCCAATGCGAATTTTTAAAATTATAGGTAAACTGTATTTTTATATTAGCAAAGGTGCTTAATTCAGTGTTAATATTTCTGTTATTCTTTCAGCCGCTTTTCCATCCCACAATTCTGGGATGTTACCATTTTTGATATTACCACTTAATATCTCTTTCGCTGCATTTTCAACATTTTTCAAATCCGTACCGATTAATTGATTTGTTCCAACCTTGACTGTAATAGGTCTTTCAGTATTATTTCGTACGGTAATACATTGCACACCCAAATATGTACTTTCCTCTTGTATACCGCCACTATCAGTAATAATTAATTCTGCATTTTTAGTCAGTGAAAGAAAATCAATATAACCAATCGGTTCAGTTAGAATTACATTTTTATGAAAATTGCTGCCGTAACCTGATTCCTCGAGATTTTTTTTGGTTCTGGGATGAACAGGAAAAAATATTTTTTTATTGACAGATAAACTCTTGAACAAACTCATTAATTCTTTAAGAAAATCTTTAGAATCAACATTTGAAGGACGGTGAAGCGTGACTAAAATATAATCTTTGGGAAGAAGAGCATATTCTTTGAGGATTGATGATTTTTCTGCTTTTGGTAAAAATTGAATTAGACTATCAATCATAACATTCCCCACGAAAAATATTTTCTTATCAGAGATGCCTTCATTTTTAAGGTTAATTAGCCCACTCTCCTCTGTAACAAACAAATAATCAGAAATTGAATCAGTTAATAAGCGATTAATTTCCTCCGGCATTGTTCTATCGAAGCTCCTTAATCCAGCTTCAACGTGAGCAACTTTGATATTCAACTTAGATGCAACTAAACTGCAAGCGACTGTTGAATTTACATCTCCAACCACTATTATTTGATCAGGTTTTTCTGCAAGCATTACTTTTTCAAACTCGATCATAACATTTGCAGTTTGTTGTGCATGAGAACCTGATCCAACACCTAAGTAAAAATCCGGCTGAGGCATTTCAAGATCTTCAAAAAATACTTTGGACATTTTTTTATCATAATGTTGTCCGGTATGACAAATGAGATGGTTCACTTTATTATAGTATTTTTTAAACGCTTTATGAATTGGAGCAACTTTCATAAAATTAGGTCTTGCTCCAACTACGGAGATAATCTTCTTCACGATTTATTCTTCTATCTATTTAACCTTGAATAATTGAAACACAAAACGATTTAATTAAAATATTCCATGACGGCTGAGGTAACATAATTAACTTCATCATCTTTCAATTCTGGGAACATTGGCAATGTCAAAATATTTTTATAGAGTTCTTCAGTGACTTTAAGATCTGAAGAACCTTTTAATCTACCCAAATAAGCCGGCTGCAAATGAACTGGCAGCGGATAATGAAGTGCAGTTCCGATTCCTTTCGAATCCAAAAACTTTGCAAGCTTATCTCGGTCTTCAACTTCAATTACGTATAAGTGATATGCATGAAGAGTGTCAGGTGCTGGGACTGGAATTTTAATATTTAGATTCTCAAAATTGTCTGAATACATTTTTGCGATATCGTTACGGCGCTGATTTTCTTTATCAAGTTCCCTCAATTTAATCCGTAAAAATGCCGCTTGAAGCTCATCCAACCTTGAATTTACACCCGCTATATCGCTAACATATCTTTGATGCCATCCATATTGACGAAGTGCAAGAACATTTTTATAAACTTCCGGGGAATTTGTAACTATCGCACCGCCATCGCCAATTGCGCCTAAATTTTTTGTGGGATAAAAACTGAATGCCGCAGCGTCTCCGAAAGAACCAACTTTATTATTTCCGATTTTTGCTCCGTGAGCTTGCGCACAATCCTCTAAAACTTTAATACTTTTAGAATGAGCGATCTCAATTATCTTATCAATATTTGCCGGCTGACCGTAAATATGAACCGGTAATATTACTTTCGTCTTTGGTGTGATGAGTTTAGGTATTTTATTTGGATCAATACATCTGGTATCACGTTCGATGTCAACAACAACAGGAACCGAACCAATCATTTCAATGGCAGCAACTGTTGCAACTGCAGTGTGTGATACTGTGATCACTTCATCCCCGGGTTTTACACCAAGAGCTTTCAATGCTATTGCTAAAGCATCTGTTCCATTGGCAACACCGGAACAAAATTTTACTTCTATGTAGGCGGCAAATTCTCTTTCAAATGACGCAACTTCTTCACCCAAAATATACATACCTTTTTCAATGACCGAATCTGCTGCTTTTAAAAAGTCATTTTTGTTTTGAATAAACCGTGCTCTCGGATTGGAAACTGGTATGTACTTTTTATTCATGTGCTTTATTTGTTCCAATAATATTCATAATATTTTTTATAGTATTCAATGGTAAGTTCAAGTCCTTCTTTCAACTCAATTTGAGGTTTCCATTCAAGCTCAGATTTTATCTTTCGGTAATCCGCATAATAATCACCAATGTCAATCGCTTTTCTCTCTGGAGGAAAAGGCACAAGTTCATATTTAGCTTTATTTGAGATTGAAATTATTAGTTTAGCAGTATCTTCGAGGTTTATTGGATCTTCAGAACCAAGATTGAATATCATTCCATTTACATCATTTGACTGCGCAGTTAAAAGAATGGCATCAACCACATCATCAACATAGTTAAAATCCCGAATCTGTTTTCCATCTCCAAAAACAAGAATTTTTTCATCTTCGAGGACATTTTTAATCCATACTCCTAAGAAAGTTTGGCGTGCATCTTTAACCCTCATTCTTGGTCCATATGTATTAGTCAGACGGAGAACAACCGATCTAATTCCATAAACATCATTGTAAACAATGTGGTACCATTCACCTGCCATTTTATTTATACCATTTACATCTACCGGATAAAGGGGATGTCTTTCATCGACAGGTAAATACTGGGGTTTACCATATATCTGTCTTGTACTAGCAAAAACGATTTTAACGTTAGGATTATATCTTCGGCATGATTCAAGAATGGAAAGTTGCGCTCTTGCATTGATATCAAGGTCTGTATAAGGATTACTCATTGAGTCAATATGGCTCGTCTGTCCAGCCAAGTTCAATAAATAATCTTGATCCTTTATCAAATACTTCATAGAATGATCATCTCTCACATCCGAAATATTCAATTTGATTTTATTTTTTATCGGTTCAAGGTTAAATAAATTTCCTCCGTATTCTGGAATAAAACTATCCACGATGGTGACATTAGCTTTCAGTTCAATCAGCTTAATAGCAAGGTTGGAACCGATAAAGCCGGCACCTCCTGTTATTAACACGTTTTTATTCTCGAAACTCGAAAAGTTAAACATATACTTCTAATAAAATTTTTATAATTGATTTCATATCATTAAAGCCGGTGTTCAGATTTTGAAAATGTCCAATATTTATTGATTAAAAAATTAGAGACCGAATAAATCGCAATTCCAATTAACTGAGCAATGTTAGGATGAATTTTAAAGACTTCAACTGAGAAAATAACAGCCAAAAGATTTATCACATAACAAATCCCAAACACTAAAAGAAATGGAAATATCTCTTTTGAAAAATGCCTTTTTGACTCAAACGTCCATTTTTTATTCAAAATGAAGCTATTAATCAACCCGCAACCGTAGCCAATGATATTTGCAACAATGTAATGAAAGTGCAGCACATTGAATAAAAAATAAATTACACTCAAACCAATAAGAGTATTGAGAATTCCTACAAGAGAATATTTAAAAAATTGATCTAAAATCAATCTTGAATTGATGTACATTTTAATTTTATAGGGTAAGTTGCTTTTCAAATATGCTTTTGGTAAATAATCAGGAGATTGGTCAACATTATTTTTTTTCGCTATTATAAAAAGCGAACTGCCAAAGGGAATCGAGAAACCCATTTTTATAACTTCATTTTCGATTCTGTGAATTGAATATAAAAACTTATTTAAAGGTGGATAAATTGGAGAAAGGTCCGAACCAATATTTTTACTGTCACTTAGAAATAATTTTCGCAATAGGATTAATTTAAATAACAGGGGAAGCCGATAAGTTGTGGTATGTATGCTAAAACCATTTTTTGTCAGCGTATTTTTTATTTCTTTAATTCGAAACCTCTTATTTCCACCTACTATTCTATCGTGTGGCCTTTTAAGAATATTAAAAGCTGGTAGATTTAAAACTAAAATACCACTCGAATTCAGTGCAGCATGAAAAGATTTAATTATATTGTCTAAATTCGAAAATGAACGATGGTATAATACGTCTAAGGATACAATCACATCAAATGTTTTTTCGGATTTCCATTCATTCAAATCAGCAATTTGAACTTCTGTTAATCCCCGTGCACGGCACATTTCTACGGCAGTTGGAGAGGCATCAATGCCAAATGTGTTTCCATACTTCGAAAGTTTACTTACTATACGTCCTGTTCCACAACCTGCATCTAAGATATTTATTGTGCCATTACATTTATATGTACTTACAAAATAATCTACAAGATCATCTAATATTCTATACCACCAATAAGAATTTTCATTGTTTAAAATATTTTTATATTCATCTACCTTCATTGGTTTTTATTAATTCTACTCGAATTTTTTCCTAATAGTAAATTGTGGACTTTTATTTTGGGATATTTTTATTCTACCGATGTACTCTCCTATTACCCCTATGGAGATGAGTTGTATACCTGCAAATACAAATACTGCAACGGCCAGCGAGGCAAAACCAACTGGTAACTTCGGATTAGATAATTTCTCAAAAAAAGTAGAGATGCCAAATATCAATCCAATAATCGCGAAAATAAATCCAACTAATATTGATGCCCTAAGAGGAAGGATTGAAAAATTTGTAAACATATTAAGCCAGAGTGAAATGAGTTTATGCAATGTATATCCAGATTTACCAACGCTTCTTTCATCATGATGTACTTTTATTTTACCAATGCTGCTTGTTGTCCTAAGGATAAGTCCATCAATATATGGATAAGGTAACTCATACTTTATTATTTCCTTCACCAAAAATTTATTTAACAGCTTAAAACTGGATAAATAAAGATCCTTCGGTTTGTTAAGCATTATATTTGCAACTTTATCATTAAACTTGCTTCCAAAGTTTCTTAAAAAATGATGTTTTTTCCTATCATAAAAGGTATAAACAACATCGTAGCTTTTATCCTTTGCATACTGAACCAGTTTAATTACCTCACTTATTGGATTTTGAAAATCATCATCCATAATTACCACAAAATCGCCCTTAACTTGATTCAAACCTGCCATGACTGCATTATGTTCACCAACATTCTTCGATAACGTATAAAATTTGACCATTGGTGTGTGTTTTTCATACAAACCAATACAGATTTGCTCTGAGTTATCCTTAGAACAGTCATTAACTAAAATGATTTCAAGATCATACTCCTTGCCCAAATATTCTACCAACTTATCAGTTAAAATTCCTATTGTGTCTTCGCTGTTATAAACAGGAATGATGATTGATAGTTTTATTTTATTATTATTCATAGAATTACTTTATGAAAGATTTAATTCCATTATTCTGATGCGACCTTAAAAAGATATTCACCATAACCGCTCTTTTTCAAAGGTTCGCTCAATCTCAACAAATGTTCTTTTGTGATGAATCCCATTCTATAAGCAATCTCTTCAATACAACCAATTTTCAAACCCTGTCTTTGCTCAATTACTTGAATAAATTGACTGGCTTGAATTAAGGAATCGAATGTTCCAGTGTCAAGCCAAGCAGTTCCTCGACCTAGAACTGTGACTGTCAATTTTTTCATTTGGAGGTAAACCATATTAACATCTGTAATTTCGTATTCTCCTCTTGCAGACGGTTTCAATTCTTTTGCAATTCGAACCACATCATTATCATAAAAATATAAGCCAGGTACGGCATAATTTGATTTAGGGAGCTTTGGTTTTTCTTCAATTGATAACACCTTATAATCTGAATCAAACGAAACAACACCATATCTCTCGGGATCTGAAACTTGATATGCAAATATTTTAGCTCCGTCAGGATCTTTAGATCCTTGTAACTGCTGTTGTAGTTCATTACTATAAAAAATATTATCACCCAAAATCAATGCAACTTTATCACTGCCTATAAACTCTGCACCCAAGGTGAATGCCTGAGCCAGACCTTTCGGTTTGGGCTGTTCCTTATAGAAAAAACTGCAGCCAAGCTGCGAACCATCTCCTAAAAGTTTTCGAAAAAATGGTAAATCATTTGGGGTTGATATTATAAGTATATCCCGAACACTCGCCATCATCAGTACCGATAATGGATAATAAATCATTGGTTTATCATAAACAGGCATTATCTGTTTACTGATGGCTTGGGTGATGGGATAAAGCCGCGTACCTGAACCGCCGGCTAAAACAATACCTTTCATATTAAATTCCTATCGACAAAAAACTTTGCTTAATTAGGTTATGAATTTCCAATGTGAACGCAGTAGAGTCCAAAACATCGAACTTTTATTTTGCTTTCTCAAATATGACAAATATTATGCCTCAAAAAAAAGCATTACCAGGTAAAAAAATTGCATTTTTTAACATTTTGTGTTTCATTTTGATAAAAACCAGCAAAACTTTAGGGAATTCTTTCTACTTGTAAATAGATATTTTAAGCACAAGCGATTATCAATATCATTAAAATAGAGGGAGTTTTCACCCATTGATATTCTATAATTTTGAATAAAATTTATGCAAAGAACTTGCATCTACATTGTTTAGCAATCGGCTCTCACAATATGTTAATTGACAAATACTCTGCAATCCTTTAGGTTTAGCCATAAGTTTATTATCAATTATCTAAAATAAAAAAATATGGCACAATCACATTCATTCGATATTGTTTCCGAAATAGATTTGCAGGAAGCAGATAATGCTATCAATCAGGCAATGAAAGAAATTACTCAGCGATATGATCTCAAAGATTCTCACACCACAATTGAGCTTAATAAAAAAGAAAAAGTTCTAACAATAAACACAAAAGACGATTATTCACTTAAGGCCAGCTATGACATTCTTCAAACTAAATTTATAAGAAGAGGAATATCAATAAAAGCACTTAAACCAAACGAAGCTGAAGAAGCGTCCGGGGGCAGGTTGAAACAAGTCATCACTCTGCAAAGCGGAATTTCTAAAGATAATGCAAAACGCATCACGAAAATGATAAAAGATTTGCAGCTAAAAGTTAATGCTCAAATACAGGATGAACAGATTCGTGTGCAGGGTGCTAAAATAGATGATCTTCAAGCTGTAATAAAAATGATTAAGGAAGCTGATTTGGATTTTCCCACTCAATTTGTAAATCTTAAATAAAATTATCCGGCATACGCTCTTAACAGCTTTTCTTTTCCAAGAGAATTTACAATATCAAATTCTTCTTGAGAAATTTTTTCTTTGTCACCATAATAATTGTGATCAACACTATCTTTCATTTCATCTGCTCTAATTTTTAATGAAGTTAATACCTGCAGATTTTCCACAACAATATTGGTTGAATCATTCGCATCAATTCTTCCTTCAACCAGATAAGGACCCATTGACATAGTAAGCTCTGCAACTTCATAGTAAACCTTCGGAAAGATTACTGCCTCAAATGTTCCGGTCAAATCTTCAAGCGACAAGAATTTCATTATCTCTCTTTTTTTTGTTCTTATTCTCTTAGACGTCATATACCAACCTATCATTCTTGCTCTCTTTCCGCGATTCTTATCCATATCTTTTGCCATAATAGTGCGAGTATCATCTATCCAATCAGAAAAGAAATTAAGCGGATGACGCGTAATCATATAGCCGAAAGATTCATATTCATTTCTGCAAATTTCCTCAGCAGAATAATTCATATCAGTAATTACTTCACGTTCAAGCTTAAAGGTATCATTCATAAAAAGATCATTATAATTTTCATTAAGAATTTTTCTATGATGAATGTAAATATCGAGAAGCCGCAGAAGTGTTGGTCTCGTGATTTTGAAACAATGCATTGCACCGCATTTAATAAGCAAGGCAGTCTCTTCGTAACACAATTTTGTTCGAATAAGAAAATCTGCAAGAGAAACATATTTGCCGTTTTCTTTTCTTTCAGAAATTATTTTTTCTATAGAATTTTTTGAAAGATTTTTTATTGCCATCAAACCAATCCGAAGTTCTTTTCCATCGCCGGTGTATTCATATTCGCTTTTGTTTATGCACGGAAGCTTAACGTTCAATCCTATCCTTTTACTCTCCTGAACATAAACGGCAGGAGAATAAAAGCCGCCCCCGTTACTTAGAACACTCGCCATAAACTCTGCCGGATAGTGTGCTTTCAAAAATGCAACCTGAAATGAAAGCTGAGCAAATGATGCACTGTGAGCTTTACAAAACGAATATCCGGCAAAAGATTCAATTTGCCTCCACAGTTCCTTTGCCTGCTCATCAGTTAATCCGTTGTTTTGTGAAGAAATAAAAAACTTATTCGTGATTTGCTCCATTGCTTTATGAGAACGCATCTTGCCGCTCATTGCACGCCGTAGTAAATCAGCTTCCTCCAAAGTTAGCCCGGCAATATGATGAGCAATTTTAATAACATCTTCCTGGTAGATCATTACACCGTAAGTTTCGCTGAGATGTTCTTGCATTTTAGGAACTAAATATTTACGCTTCGCCGGATCTTTATGTCGGGCAATGAATTCCTGCATCATTCCGCTTTCAGCAACACCAGGACGAATAATTGAACTTGCTGCGGTAAGCATTTCAAAAGTCTGCACATCAAGCCGCCTTAGCAGCGAGCGCATTCCCGGCGATTCAATATAAAAGCATCCGATAGTTTTCCCGCTTTGAATTAGTTTTATTGTTGGAAGATCACTAAACAACATTTCAAAATCATAAATGTCAAAATCAATGTTGCCTGTATTGCGCGGAATTGGCGGATAGAGACTGCATATACGTGTGTTGTTTCTCCATTCTTTCGGAGTTCTATAAAGTTCGTATTCGGGCAAATTTTGAATGAATTCTTTCATAATATGGTGAACATTTGAACACTATATAATATTTTTTTATTTCAAATGCAAGACGGGAAATTATGGCGCGTTATAATAAGCCGATAATCATAATTAGAAGTTTTATATTTGCCGAGAAGTAAAATGAAATTTTAGGAGAAAATTTGTGAGCCAGATGATGATTTTGTTTGGACTTGCCAATACTGCGGTATTCACAATGTAGTATGGGTGAACTTGACCGCAGGAAGTAAGCAGGATTTTATTGAAGATTGCAGAATTTGCTGCCGACCTAATCGGATTATAGTTACAACCGATAATGAAGAGATGACATTTATTGAGGCAAGACCAAGCGATGAATGAGCTTATTCTACAAGTGCATGCTGATACCAATGAAAGATATGATATGATTACAAGTTGTTATCTAATTTGAAAAAGAAATTCCGTCAGATGCACTCAATAACAAAAAAAAATCCGGACTAAGCCGGATTAAAAAATTTAAATAATATTTAACTAAGATCATTTACTAGAACTGTAAGAAACTGTGTATTCCTCTTCATTGCCGGCGGTTTTGACTGCCCACACACCAACAAACGCATTTATAATTACCATGGCTAAAAAAACTATTCCGAATAACTCTAACAAATTCATATTTCCTCCGAAGCAAGATTTATTTAATTATTTTATTATCTACTTGTTAAAAATCCAAAATTCTCAGTTTTTGAGTATCAACAATTAAACCAGCCGAAAAACCCTCGTTTTTGACCATTTTTGGCTTTACAAAGTCAATACCTATTTGTGAACAGAAACTTTTGCAAGTAAAAATGTAATGCAACACCGTCTAATCCATAATCATTCGTAAAAACGAAGAGCTATCTTGGTCATCATTAACTTTTTGCTGTTCCTTATCTTTTGGCGATTTATCTTTGGACCAATTTGATTTGCTTGAGTTGAAAATGAAACCACCGTCAACATTTTCTTCTTCATTATCAACATCCAACTGAGAAAGCGGTCTTTTCACTCTGTAGATAGTTGGAACATCAAGATCAGTTGAATCAATCTCCGCAGCGGAGTCACCGCCAAAATTGAATCTGCTTGCAAACACATCCGGTTCCTTGTGCTTTGGTTTATTACTCTTTGAACTTCTTGAAATAAAACTTTTAGTTGAGCCGTCAAATCCAGTAGCAATTACAGTGTAAGACACCTGTTCGTTCATTTCTTCTTTTTGAACACAACCGAAAATCACATTTGCCTCTTCGCCTGCTGCTTCAAAAATTACATTGTTTCCCTCATTCACTTCCTGAATTGTTAAACTGCTTGAACCAGTAACATTAAGCAAAACGCTTTTTGCACCTTTTATATTTACCCCTTCAAGGAGCGGACTTGAGATTGCTTTCTGTGCAGCTTCAATTGCCCGGTTCTCTCCGCTTGCAACTCCACATCCCATCAATGCCTCACCACTTTGATTCATTACTGCTCTAACATCCGCAAAATCAACATTAATTAATCCTTCAACAGTAATGATATCAGCGATACCTCTTGTTGCTTCATAAAGCACTTCATTTGGTTTATCAAATGCGGCAAATGCATTAGTATCTTTACCAAGTATGCTTAAGAGACGTTCATTCGGAATAACAATTAAGCTGTCAACATATTGCTTCAAATCTTGAATTCCCTGTTCTGCATTAAGCATTCTTTTTTTACCTTCCCACTTAAATGGTTTGGTTACAATTCCAACCACTAAGGAACCCATACTTTTTGCAATTGATGCAACAATCGGAGCACCGCCGGTACCTGTTCCCCCACCCATTCCAGCAGTCACAAATACCATATCGCTTCCTGTAAGAACTTCGGCAATTTTATCTCTATCTTCTTCAATAGATTTTTTCCCAACATTAGGATCAGCGCCTGCACCGAGCCCTCGGGTAATATTTGCACCCACCTGAATTTTATGTGCAGCATTGCTGCTCCTCAATACTTGTGCATCAGTATTGATAGAGACATATTCAACACCTTGCAATCCTCTTTTAATCATGCTTTCGATGGCATTGCAGCCTCCGCCACCTACTCCTACGACTTTTAATATTGCAGACATTGACTTGCCTCTGTCTATTGTTGCGAAATGCGACATGGTAACCTCCTTGTTAGATAATTTATATTTCATCAAAAAATTGTTGGACTTTCTTAAAAAATACTGAAAATTTATTTTTTCGTTCATTACCGCTGCGTTTGCCTTCTAGGCGATTAATTGATTTACTACCAGGAACTCCTTTCAGCAAACCAATTACAGTTGCAAACTCAGGACTTTCAATTTCATTTGGCAATTTTTCTCCCATTTCTTGAGGCACACCAATCCTTGCAGGTACACCAAAAACATCTTCTGCTAATTCGGTGCATCCTCTTAAAAGTGATCCTCCGCCGGTTAACACTATACCTGCTTTAATTTTGCCTTTAAAACCTGAGTTTTTTATTTCATTATCAACCAGAATGAATAATTCTTTCATTCTTAAACTTATAATCTGAGTTAAAAGACTGATTGGAATTTTAGTGTTTCCTCTTGCACCAACTCCACGAATTAGAATATCTTCATCTTTAATTATAGCTGTATCAATTGCATAACCATATTCTCTTTTAAGTTTTTCTGCTTCTTCGGTAATAATACCAAGTGATTCACGTATGTCGTTAGTAACTTGATTACCAGCGACACCTATTACTTTTGTATGCTTAATACTCTTTTTATGAAAAACAGCTATATCGGTTGTTCCACCGCCAATATCAATTAAAGCAACGCCTAAATCCTTTTCGTTTTCATCAAGAACAGATGTACTTGAAGCAATTGGTTGAAGAACGTACTCATTAATTTGGAACCCGGCACGAGCCACAGATTTTTGTATATTTTGAATCGCAGCTTTTGACGCAAGTACAATATGATTCGTCGCTTCCAATCGAGATCCTGACATACCTATTGGATTTTCAATTCCCGGTTGATGATCAACTGAAAATTCCTCGAAAATTATGTGAAGGATTTCACTTTCAGATGGAATACGGATTGTGCGAACATCTGCTTCGAGCCGATTCAAATCCTCCTTTGTAATTTCTTTGTCTTCTCTACTGATAGTAACATAATTCCGATGACGCATACTTGTAATATGCTCACCGGCAACACCAACATTCACTGAATTAACAGTTACACCTGCTTTATTTGATGCTTTGGCCATTGCCTCTTTAATTGCATCAGCTGTTTTAGAAATATTTGCAACCAATCCCTTATGCAATCCTTCTGAAGGCGATGAATCGCTGCCTAATATTTCAAAATGATCATCATCTTTTTGTTCAGCAATTACTGCGCAAACTTTTGTTGTACCTAAATCTAATCCAGCGGCAATATTTTTTTTCATAGTTCTGACTTTTTTTCTTCAGCTTTACCAAAATAAATTTGATTTGCAAATCTTAAATCAACATAATTACTCTGACTTAATTCAGTATCTGCTTTTTTGATATCTGACCAAATTTTATCAAGGATTAAAACCTTTTTGGGAATTTCATTTTGTCCAATTTTAACAATTGGATGTATGCCCGAAAACGTTAAGGTGACACCATTCCCTTTATTAAGATTTATTTCCGACAAACTCTTGAACATTCCTTCACTGTTATTTTTCATGGTGTAAAGAATGTTATAAGCTTCAACTATTTCTTCATTTCTTAAATAATCCAAAACTTTGTATTGCTTACCATGCTTAGGATTATTAATAATCGGTAAATCAACAAATTTTGTGTTGGAGAATAGAGGTAACAATTGCAGTTCATCTGATAATACAAATGCTTGGTCATCAATAATTAAGATTGCCAATAAGTTTTTTTCGGACAATTCAGCTTTTGCATCGCCAAACTCTGAAAGTTCAACTTCTGCTGATGAAACATACGGATGTTTTTCCAATCTATCTTTTAAAACTAGCACTGTTATTTCGGACAAATTCTGATGCTCATTTAGTTTAGCAAAATTTAAATAGCTGTTTTGCGGCAGCAAATAATTTCCAGTTAGATTAATTGATTTGATTTTTTTTACTTCTTGCTTTTTATCAGGCGTTAATGCCGTAAACAATAGTGCTGAAATAATCATCAAGAAAATTAACAAACCAATTATTTTACTTCTTCGTTGATTCATATTTTATTTTTACTAAGCCCCTCGATAAATTTTTCTCCGAACCTCCAGATATCGCCTGCACCCATCGTGATAATAATATCACCAACTTTTTTAATTTCATTTAATGTCTGTGGAATATCATTTTTATTTTCAACATAGATAACGTTCTTATGACCGAAACTTTGGGCAGCATTGGCAATCAATTTTCCTGTAACACCATCAATAGGTTCTTCTCTTGCCGGATAAATATCTGTGCAAATAAAGACATCAGAATTTAAAAATGATCTCCCAAATTCTTGGTAAAAATCTCTTGTGCGAGAGAATAAATGAGGTTGAAAAACAGCAACCAGCCGTCTATTCCATCCGGAACGTATTCCTGCAAGCGAAGCTGATGTTTCAGTAGGATGATGAGCATAATCATCAACTACCATGATTTCATTGTTGTACTTCACTTCAAATCTTCTGTATACGCCGGAAAATGATTCGAGAGCTTTTTTAATTATACTGAATGGAACTCCCAACTCTCTGCCAATACAAACAGCTACCAGTGAATTTTTTACATTATGAATGCCAGGAATTCTAAGTGTCAGTCTTCCTAAATCCTCACCATGATACTTAACAGAAAAAGTAGATGTGTTTTCCTTAAACTCAATATCTGTCGCTCGTAAATCAGCTTGAACTGTTAAACCGTAAGTAAGAACTTTTTTATTTATTTGTGGAATAATATCCTGCAATGCTGGTTCATCCAAACATAAAACCACGAAGCCATAAAAAGGAACTTTGTTTGCAAATTCTATAAAAGCTGATTTTATGTCATCTAAGTCTTTGTAGGTGTCAAGGTGTTCACTCTCAAGCGTGGTCAGAGCAGCAATCGTTGGTGTCAATTTTAAAAATGTTCTGTCAAACTCATCTGCTTCGACAACGATGAACTCACCATTTCCCAAACGAGCGTTAGTACCGCCTAAGCTGCTTAATTTTCCACCAACAATAATTGTAGGATCAAGGTTACCTTCAGTTAATGTCAATCCAACCATTGAAGTTGTGGTCGTTTTTCCATGTGTACCAGCTATCCCGATTCCATATTGCATACGCATACACTCGGCAAGCATTTCAGATCGTTTAATGATTGGTATTTTCCTCTTTGCTGCTTCCTGAACTTCAGGATTATCAAGTGTAACAGCCGAAGAATAAACCACTACATCAGCATCCTTTAGATTTTGTGGAGAATGTCCTTCATAAATTTTTATTCCCAGATCGCTCAAACGTTTAGTAATCTCTGAAAAACTTTTATCCGATCCCGATATTTCGAAACCACGATTGAGAAGAATCTCTGCAATACCGCTCATACCTATTCCACCAATCCCAACAAAATGAACTTTTTTAATATTCTTAAACATCAGCGAATCTCTACTCTCTTTTTTATTTCTTGAAAGCGATTCAGCAATTCGTTTTGATTCTCATAATCATATGGTCTTATTATCAAGGGTCTACGCCGGTTATTCAATTTAATTCTTATAAGTTGAAATGCATTATTCTTCAGTCTTTTTCTTTTAAAAGTTGAAATTCGGATGTTATCCATATCCTTAAAAAGAAAAGTTCGTTTTCTATAACGATCAATAAAATGAATTGCATCTTCGGAAATTTGCAAGTATTTATTCTTGTAAAGATTTTGCAAGAGACTAATAAGAGAAATTAAAACAATTATTCCCAAGAAATAAATTATTGGATCTTTTGTAACAACACTGTAAAAACCCTCGACAAATTGTCCACGAATTATCAAGTAGATAACAAACACAATAAAATAAACGATTGTTGACTGATAGTAGAATGACATGTTATACTTGAAAATATTTTTATCAATCATTTCAGTTCATCTCCTGCCTTGCATAACTTATCGCTCTATTAGCTATGAAAGAGGTTGCCTCAGGTTTACTTAACCTTTTAGCAATGCGAGTCATTTCAGCCAACTTTGATTCATTGGGTATATTTTCTAAAACTGACTCAAGAAATTTTTCCTTCAACTCTTTGTCTTCAAGTAAAATTGCAGCACCTTTGTTAGCTAAGGATTTTGCATTATAGAATTGATGATTTTCCGCCACATTTGGTGATGGAACTAATATAGCCGGGACACCAAGAAAAAGTATTTCAGCAATTGACGTCGCACCTGCACGCGCTAAAACCATATCACAAGCGGAATATGCTTCACTCATATTTTCAATGAATGCAGAAACACAAACCATAACTGAAGATAACTCTTTATACTTTTCATGATACTTCTGACCGGTCTGCCAAATAACCTGAATATCTGAATCAATTAATTCTTTTAATGATGACTCCACAATTGAGTTAATGGAAGATGCACCCAAACTACCACCTAATATCAATATGGTTTTTTTCTTCGGATCTAATCCAATTTTTTTTGACGCTTCAAATTTACTTATCCTCACCAAATTTTCTCTCACAGGGTTCCCTGTTAGGTAAAGTTTACCTTTATTTCTAAAAAATTTTTTTGAATCCTCATAACTTAGATGAATTTCATCAGCATAGTTTTGCAATAGCTTTGTGGTGACTCCTGGATAACTATTTTGTTCAATCAAGATTATTTTTGCTCCAACCAAGGATGAAGCCCAAATAGACGGACCAGCAACATAACCGCCTGTTCCGATTGCAATAGCCGGTTTAAATTTCAAATTAATTATTATTGATTGAATAATTGAAACCACAAGCTTTAATGGAAATATTAAATTTTCAATTGTAAATTTTCTTGAAAAACCCTTAATCCAAATTGATTTAAACTTAAACCCTAATTTAGGAATTACTCTTCCCTCAATTCTTGATTTAGTGCCAACAAATAAAATATCTGCCTCAGGTACAATTGATCTAATCTTTTCAGCAACTGCAACTGCAGGGAATAAATGCCCACCGGTCCCGCCGCCGGCAAATAAAAATTTAAATCGGTTCTTCTGCATGCTTATAATTAATCTTTGGTGCTTGTACAGCATACTTAGCATTCATAATGGCAATGTTCACAAGAATACCAACAGCACTGCAAGTTATAATAATCGAAGTTCCGCCGTAACTAATAAAAGGTAATGGTATTCCCGTTGTCGGAAACATTCCTGTAGTAACAGCTATATTGATCAACGCATTGGCAATAATTGAAAACGAAATCCCAAAAGCTAAAAGCTGACCAAAAGTATCTCGGGCATTTTTCGCAATTACTAATCCAAAAAAGAAAATTAAAAAATAACCAGTCAGTATAATCACAGTTCCGGCAAAACCAACTTCTTCACCCACTATTGCAAATATAAAATCACCATATGATTCCGGAAGGAATAAATTACTTTGCTGACTGTTGCCTAATCCTTGTCCAATCCAACCACCACTGCCTAGTGCATACAATGCTTGTTTGACTTGATCATTTATTTCTCCGCCATATAAAACACTATGAACAAACGTCAAAATTCTTTTTCTCGAATGACTAAAAATCATTGCAAATGAAATTGCAGTTAGCAGACTGCCCAGCAAAGTTGCGAAAATATGTTTTGTTTTGGCACCGCCAACAAAAATCATTGACAGCGAAATAAAAATTATTATTAATCCATTACTGATGTTTGGTTGAAAAAATATTAATACAGAAATAACCACTACCCAAAAGAATAAATGAAGAAACAATACTTTGACATCCTGGATTGAATCACCTTTCTTCTCAATTAATGCCGCCAAATGTATAATCAAAAATAATCTTGCCAAATCCGATGGCTGAAAACTAATGAACCAAAGGTGAATCCACCTTCCCGAACCTTTTATTTCAGGGGCAGAATAAAGTGTATATGCAAGAAGAACAGTAACGGCTATAATGAGACCTTTACTAAGGTGCTTATATGTATCATAAGGAATAACAGCAAAACCAACTAAAAAGATTAAACCCAATCCAACACGGGCAATATGAGAATTAAATAAGTGAAATAAGCTTTCAAAATTTGTATTGCTGTATGTCGTGCTGGCACTCATTACAAAAGCTGAACCAACCACACAAAAGAATACACTTACTAACGCAACTATGAATGCTGATTTTTTCATTTATAATTTATTTACTGCCTCTTTGAAAACTTTCCCCCGATGTTCATAGTCATTGAACATATCAAAGCTTGCACATGCGGGTGACAAGAGCACTATATCATTCTCACGTGCTTCACTGTTAACTGCTGAAACTACATCTTCAAGAGATTGTTTTATTTCCACTTTCACATCGTGGTGAAAAAAGTTAAACACTTTATCTGCTGAAGAACCAATTGCATAAATCTTTTTGACCTTTTCTAAAACAAGATCTTTAATTTGATTGTAATCATTACCCTTGTCTTGTCCTCCAAGGATTAAATATATCGGCTGATCAAAACTTCGCAAAGCATACCAAACAGAATCCGCATTTGTTGCCTTCGAATCATTGATGTATTTAACCCCATTTATTTCTCTTACAAATTCAAGCCGATGTTCAACTCCTTGAAAAGTCCTAAGCCCTTCAATTATTTTATCATTATCAAAATCAAAGATTTTAGCTGCGTTTATAACTGCCATTGCATTAGCATAATTATGCTCGCCGCGCAAATTGATGTCTGGCAATGAACAACGAAACTCTTCTTTATTATGCTTATGAAAAATTATATTCTCGCCTGCAATAAAACAGCCACTTTCACTCTTTGTGTTTAAAGAAAAAAAGTAATCCTTGCTCTTATGATAAGTGAGCGAATCCATTAATACATTATTATCACGATTAAGGATCAAGTAATCTTTCTCATCATGGTTCTCATAAATTCTGAGCTTTGAATTGATATATTTCTGGTAATCATTTTCATAACGATTTAAATGATCCGGAGTAATATTAAGTATTGCCGCAACTTTAGGTTTGAATTGACTAATCAAATCAAGCTGAAAGCTGGACACCTCCACTGCAGCAAATTCATTTTCCATTACATCAAGAGCAATTTCCGAAAAGGCCAAACCTATATTTCCTGCAGTGTATGTTTTTACTCCGCAAACATTGAAAACGTGACCGCACAAACTTGTGGTTGTTGTTTTTCCATTGGTTCCTGTAATTGCGATAATGTTTCCTTTACAGACTGAAGAAGCGAATTCAAGTTCACTAATCATCTTGATTCTTTTTTCTTTAGCACTTTTAATTACATCAGAATCCAAAGGAACACCAGGACTAACAACCATCAAATCACATTCATAAACCTTGTTTGAGTGACCGCCAACCTCATAAACAATACTTAAGTTGTCCAATACCTCAATTGATTTTCTTATCTTATCATTATCAGAAGCATCGCTGATAAATGGAACGGCATTAATTTTTTTAGCAAGTTTCGCAGTTCCAATACCGCTTCTTACTGCTCCAATGACAGATATTTTTTTTCCAGTAAAATTCATTAACGTATCTTAAACGAAGTTAGACTGATTATAGCCAGAATAACAGCAACTATGTAAAAACGCATTACAATTTTGGGTTCGGGCCATCCAAGCATTTCAAAATGATGATGAATTGGCGCCATTTTAAAAATTCTTCTTCCCTCTCCATATTTTTTCTTGGTGTATTTAAAGTACAACCTTTGCATAATCACCGAAATTGTTTCAAGAAAAAAAATTCCTCCAAGTATTGGGATAAGAAGTTCTTTTTTTATCAACACTGCTAAAATTCCAAATGCTCCACCGAGTGCCAATGAACCCGTATCGCCCATAAATACTTCAGCCGGGTATGAATTGTACCACAGAAAACCTAACGAAGCACCAACTAATGCAGCAACATAAACTGTCAATTCCCCTGAACCCGGTAAGTAAATAATATTTAAATAATCCGAGTAAATCGCATTACCGCTTACATAACTAATAAATGCTAAGGCAAGCATAACAATCGCAATAACACCAATTGCTAATCCATCTAATCCATCAGTTAAGTTAACAGCATTCGATGTTGCAGCAACAATAAAAATCACAACCGGAATGTAGAAAACCGAAAAATCAAAATTAATGTCTTTTAAAAATGGAACTGTTGTTAGCGAATTTATTCCTTCAAATTGAGGTGAAAAATAAATTACTGATCCGATCGCCAAACCAACGAAAACTTGCCCCATCAATTTATATCTTGCAATTAAACCGTTGGGATATTTTTTAACAACCTTTAAATAATCATCAAGAAAACCCACAGCACTTAAAAACAAAGTACCAAAAAGTATAAGCGCAATGTAAATGCTCATTACATCTCCCCAAAGCAGAACAGGAATCACAACTGAAATAACCACAATTATTCCACCCATTGTTGGAGTACCGGCTTTGGACCAATGTGATTTGGGTGCATCAACTTTTTTTGCTTCACCAATCTGATTGCTTTTCAGTATCAAAATAATTTTAGGAGATAAAAATAATGCTAACATTAATCCGGTTATTGCTGCCAATGCAGATCTGAATGTTAAAAATCTAAAGATATCAAATCCCGGCGGATTAAAAGCTTTGTTTATATATTCGAATAAGTAGTAAAGCATTTTTAAAATTATTTTTTCAAATAAAGATTGTTACAGAAACAACAACTACAATTAAAATTATCCACCAAAGAACTCCGCCCTTAACATTCTCATCATGATCTCGCAAGTAATTTTCTTTTGTCATTGCCGAACTCCAATTTGTTATAAATTATTTTGGATTGCGTCAACAAATTCTTCCATTTTCATTCCTCTTGATCCTTTTACCAGCACTAAAGAATCTGAAAATGATTTCTTTTTCAAAAAAGTATTGAGAGAATCTCGGTCATCAAAATAAATGGTTTCAATTTTTCCCGACTTCAGTTTTTTGTGCAAGTGCTTCATCATTTTGCCGAGCAGGTAAACACAATCAATTTTATTTCTTACGATCACATTAGCCAATTCCTCATGCAGCACTTTGCTTTGTTTGCCCAACTCGAACATATCACCCAAAACTGCAATACGCTTATTAAATCTGCTGATCTGAGACATAAGCTGTAAAGCCATTTTCATAGAATCAGGATTTGCATTGTATGTATCATTTATGAGAATAAAATCTTTAACCCTCTGAACGTTTAATCGCTTATCAACTGGTTTGAGCTTATTCATTCTTTGTCTGATCTCGTCAAAACTTAAACCAAGTTTCAATGCAACTGCCGATGCTGCCAAAAAGTTTTTTGCATTTTGCTCTCCATAAAGAGGCAGCTCAAAACTTGAAATTCTATTTTTATATTTTAAAATGATTATTGGTTTTCCATCTATTGTATAACCTGTTAATTCACCTTTAACATCGGCTTTATGATTAAAGCCAAAAGTAACCCGTTTAGAATATTTTTTATTTGAAGCTGCAAGAAATGAATCATCATTATTGATAAATAACATACCTTTATTCTCAATTGTCGAAGTAAATAATGCGGACTTTTCTTTGTAAACGCCTTTTTCATCTTTCAAGAATTCCAAATGTGAATTACCAACATTCGTAATGAGTGAATAATTTGGTTTAGCTATTGGGGATGTATATGCAATTTCTCCAAAATGATTCGTACCAAGTTCCAGCACGAGATAATCATGAGTATTGTTCGTACTAAAAAGAGTAAGCGGAACTCCGATATGATTATTATAATTAGCCAACGTTTTATTCACTTTAAATTTTCCGCTTAGCAGAGTATAGATAATTTCTTTAGTTGTAGTTTTACCGGCACTTCCGGTAATTCCAATAATTTTTGTTTTCAATTTGCTTCGCCAAATTGCTCCAAGCTCACCGAATGCTTTTATCGTGTCTTTAACAGTAATTATTGGAACATCAATATTTTGCAAAGAAGAGAATTTCTTTTCATTAATAAGTACCACTGATGCTCCATTTTTTACAGCATCAGTAACAAAATCATGACCATCGAACTTATCACCTTCTATTGCGATGAAAAGAGAATCACCGGAAACATTCCGCGAATCAATTGAGATCTTTTCAACTGGACTAATCTTCAGGGGTTCATAAAGAACTGCACTTTTTAGCTGGAAAAAATCTTCAATAGTTAGGGCTAATCTTTTCATTTGTTCAGATATTTTTCCGCAATTTCCTTATCTGAAAAATGGTTTCTAATTCCCTTTATCTCCTGATAAGTTTCATGTCCTTTGCCTGCAATTAAAATTACCGCATCATCCCCTGATTTTTCAATCGCGGTTTTGATTGCGTCTTCTCTATTTTCAATTATCTCAAAGTTCTTTTTTGTAATGCCGTTTTTAATCTCACTAATGATTAACATCGGTTCCTCAAATCGAGGATTATCTGATGTTATAACAACTCTATCAGCCATTTCACTTGCTATTTTTCCCATCACCGGTCTTTTTGTTTTATCTCGATTTCCGCCACAGCCAAAAACAACATGAACCTTTTTCGTGTTTCCAACTATTTTTCTAACCGCTGATAATGCTTTTTGAAGACTATCTGGTGTATGTGAATAGTCCACTATAACTTTTTTACTTGATGATCCTACTACCTCAAAGCGGCCTGGAACAGGTTTGGTATTATTGATTCCGGAAATAATTTTTTCAACATCAATTCCTAATAAAAAGCAAACTGAAAATGCCGCACAAGCGTTGTAAGCATTAAAATCACCAACGAGGGATGTCATCGTTTTATAATCTTCGCTGTTGTACGAAATTGTGAAACTTGTGCCATCTAAATCGAACCTAATATTTTTTAATCTGAAATCGGCAGATGAATCAGCACCGTAAGAAAATATTTTTGCTTTTGAACCAGCTACAATTTTGTTTCCGGATTCATCATCAATGTTGTAAACAGCAAAAGAAGTTGTATCAAGATCATCAAACAGAATTTTTTTTGCACTCAAGTAATTCTCTATATTACTGTGAAAATCCAGATGTTCCTGGGTTAAGTTTGTAAAAACACCTGCTGAATAGAAAATTTTATGAACGCGTTTCAAAGCGAGTGAATGAGAAGAAACTTCCATAACTGCATGGCTGCAACCTTGTGCCAGCATTTCATCAAGCATTTGATTCAAATTATTTGATTCGGGAGTCGTGAGAGATGAAGCGGCTTCCTTATCGCCAATTAAGTTTGAAATTGTTCCTATCAATCCCGTTTTATGTCCTGCATTTTCATATATTGATTTAATAAAAAAAGTTGTTGTGGTCTTACCATTTGTTCCGGTTACGCCAACCAGCTTTAGTTTTTTTGATGGTTCAGAATAAAAATAATTTGATAACTCAGCTAAAGCTGTTCTACTTTCCCGAACTAAAATTTTAACAGCTTTCTGTCTTGTAATTGCATCGTCAGGAAAAGCATTATCGTCTTCGAGTACAATTGCTGCTGCACCGTTGTTAATCGCATCAGCTATAAATTTATGTCCATCAGTTTTATATCCTTTTATTGCCACAAAAATCGAATCCTTAGTAACTTTTCGTGAATCATAGTGAATGCCTGAAATCCTTGCACGAGAAATTTCTCCTGTAACTTGAATAACTCTTATGCTATTTAGCAAACTGGCTAATTCCATTAATTTACAAACCCACTATTTTTGGTTTCACTACAAGTTATTTTACAAACAACACCTTTTTTAATTTTAGTACCTGGTAAAATACTCTGTGAAGTTATCTTTCCTGATCCGGTAATTTTATAGGTTATACCAAGTTTAGTCATTAGAACAATTGCTTCTCTCAAAGAATAATTTTTTAAATCCGGCATTGTGTTAGCCGAAATAGAGTTTTGCTCAGCATCAATATCATGATTCACATTTTTTAAAATTACTGTTTTGTCCTCTTCAATATTTTTGGTTTTTATGAATTGAACCTTTTCTTCACCTTGGTGTGGTTCTTTTAAATCATTGTGATAAGATTCATTCAATGAAGTCAGCATTCTACTTGTAACTTCTTTGAATATAGGAGCTGCGACCAATCCACCGTATCCGCCAACTTTAGGAGAGTTTAAAAGAATAAAGCAAACAACTTGCGGATTGTCAACGGGGAAAAATCCAACGAAGGAAGAATTGTAATTCGATTCAGAGTATTTACCATTTTCTAAAATTTTCGATGTACCAGTCTTTCCTCCAATATCAACAAAATCTAATTTCGCATTTTTACCCGTCCCATTTTTCACAACTGATTCTAATAAACTTTTCATCCTTTCAGAAGTTTTCTGAGCAATTGTTCTTCTCACTTCTCTTGGTTTAAATTCAAACTTTATTTCTCCCTCAGGAGTTAATAATCTTCTTACAATTTGCGGCTGGTATAAAACCCCGCCATTAACTAAAGCACAATAAGCTGCAGCTAACTGAATAGGAGTAACCGAAATTCCATATCCACGAGAAATAGATGATTTGGTAAGAGCTGAAATTTCTGATGGTTTACTCAGCATCCCTCTAACTTCTCCAGGAAGTTCAACACCTGTAGTGGTTCCAAAACCAAAACTTCGCAAAAATTTATAGAGTGTTTCACTATCAATTCTTTGTGAAAGCTTTGACATTCCAATATTACTCGACTGTTCAAAAATACCCTTCACCGAAAGTTTACTGAACTTATGAGCATCCCTTATAATGCGATCCATAAATTTATACTGTCCGTTTTCAACATCTATAATTTCATTTTCATTGCATAAGTCATTTTCGAGCAATGCAGCCAAAGCGATGCTTTTAAATGTTGATCCGGGTTCATAGGTATCTGTAATACAGCGATTTCTTCTTTGGAAGTCGTCATATTCAGAATAATTATTTGGATTGTAATCATCAACATTAGCAAGAGCTAATATTTCACCATTATTGGGATTCATAATGATACCAACACCTGAAGATGCTTTATACTTGCTCACTCCATTTTTTAATTCTTCCTCAAGAATCACTTGCAGTTTTTTATCAATTGTCAGCTGAACATTTAGACCAGGTACTGCAGATTTGGTATCCTCCTCACTAATGGTAATCATTCTTCCGCTGCGGCTTCTCTCAACAATTCTAACGCCATCTTCTCCTTTCAGAATACTGTTGAAAGAATTTTCTATGCCATCCATACCGAAAAAATTATTATCTACATATCCTATAACATGAGACGCTAAACTATTGTAATGATAAATTCTAGTGGGGTCATCTTTTGCATACAGTCCGCTGATCTTAAAATTTTTTGCGAATATTTTTTTCTCATTTGGTGCTTTTTTCTCAACACAAATTGTTGTGGTATCCTCTCGAATAATTTTTAGAAAAAATGATCTGTTATTCTTAAATAATGAAGCGAGATTTGCAGCAGCTTTAGCCCGATTTGTTTTTCGTACAATCTGTCTGTCCAGGTAAAAAGAAATATCATTACGGTTGTAAACCAGTAGAACATCATTTCGATCGTATATCAATCCCCTTTCAGCTTTAATGTTTTCTGTTTTGTTTTGCTGCTGTTTTGCAAAAAAGAAGGATTCATCACTTTTCAAAATTTGAACGTCAAAAAGCTTGACTAAAAGCAAAATGAAAAAAACCGACACACCAATCAAAATCCACAGCACTCTAGAATTTATCATGTTCCTCCTGCAACAGGGTCTGCAAGTTCAAAACTTTCTCGCTTTCAATTGTAATAACTGAAATTGGAACAGAGGCGGGAATCATTCCCAACTCGTTATTTGCAATTGGAATAATCCTTTCTTCAGAAGTTAGATTTTGATATTTAGCAAATATATTAGTCGTCTTATTACTTTCGGTTTTTATTATGTCTTCGGCATCAACTTTTTGTTTTTTCAAATCATCGCACTTTTTTTTCAACGCAACATGTGCGAGCATTAAAGTTCCCATTGTGAACAGCACAATTAAAATCTTACCTAAGCTTTTTAATTTCGATGCTTTCTTCATATTCTTTCTGCTGCTCTTAATTTTGCGCTGCGTGATCGAGGATTTCTTAAAATTTCCTCTCGTGAAGGAATGATTGGCTTTTTTGTTAATATTTTCAATCGGACTTCCTTATCACACTTGCACACTGGATAATCCTTTGGACAGACACAATCAAGTGCCTCATACTTGAATGCCTCTTTAATTATTCTATCTTCAAGCGAGTGGTAAGAAAGAATCACAATTCTTCCTCCCTGCTTTAAAAGATTGACAGCTTTGTAAATGAAATTCTTTAAAATGTTAAGCTCATCATTTACATAAATTCGTAGCGCCTGATAAACACGTGATAGTGTCTTCACCAAATATCTTGGAGAAATGATTGCCGCAATTATGTTATAAAGTTCAAGCGTTGTTTCAATTTTTTTATGTAATCTATTATTGCAAATACTAGAAGCAATCTTTCTTGAATTTTTCTCTTCACCATATTTGTAAATAATATTTGCAATATCTTCCTCACTGAAAGAATTAATTATGTCGGCGGCATTCACTGCAATTGATTTATCCATTCTCAAATCAAGTTTAGCTTCTTGTCTGTAAGTAAAGCCAGACGAAGGTGAATCCAACTGGAATGACGAAACGCCAAGATCGGCAAACACTCCATCAAACGCCGGGATTGATTCAATCTTTGCAATTATATCTATCTTATTAAAATTGAAGTTATAAACCTTCACGCGTGAATCACTTGAAAAAAAAATTTTGGAATGATCAAAAGCATTTGTATCAACATCAGTACAAATCAATTGAGCATCATTATTTAGTAAACTGAGAATCCCCTGTGAGTGCCCGCCAAAACCAACCGTACCGTCGAAATAAATTCCGGATTTATTTCCAACTAAATAATCTACGCTTTCATTAAGCAAAACAGGAATATGATAATTGCTCATTTACCAGTCATTACCTTTGCCGCAAGCTGTTGATAATTTTCTGGTGTGTTATTTACCGAATCTTTAAATATTTGAGGATTCCACAATTCAATTTTTTCCATGTTGCCGAGGATGAATACTTCCTTTTCAATTTCTGCAATAGCAATATGTTCCTGTGTCAGCATAATTCGCGATTGATTATCCATTGTTACTTCGAGCGCTGTGGAAAGAATCATGCGTCTCATGTTACTGTCGCTTGGGTCAAATGGATTTAATAATTTTAAGCGATCTACAATTGACTGCCACTCATTAAGCGGATAAAGATCAATACACTTTCCAAAACCTTGAGTCATCATGAAAGTTTCATTAGCTTCCGGCAGCAAATTTTTTCTAAGTTTTGCAGGAATGCTTAAACGATTTTTTGAATCTAAACTATATACAAATGAACCACTGAACATATTCTTTGTCCTTCATTAGGTTTTTTTCACCACTTTTCCCCACCGTGTCCCAAAATAAAGAAAATAAATCCGCAAAGTCAAGCATTTTTTTTAATTTTTTGCACTTTTTTACACTTAATGGTAAATTTTTGAGTGGGAGGATTACCCACAAAATTAATGATCAAGAACGTTTAGGGTGGAAAATTAAGATGTATAGATATGAATTTAACTTTAGAAGTTAAACTTTTCGTGGTGTAAATATTTGATGGGAAATTTTGTAACCATGCCTCACGCCGCCAAACTATCCGCAAACAACTCTGCTTGCTTTAGGACTGTATCTATTGCTTTTTGCTGCTTATCTGGTGGATAACCATATTTTGTGAGTGTCCGTCTAACAATCACCATTAACCTTGCTCTTGCGTATTCGCGAATCGTCCAATCTATGGTTGTATTCTTTTTTACCTTATCGGCAATCTCTCTTGCAATGGTTTTTAATATCTCATCGCCTAAAACTTTCACAGCACTATCATTTGTTTCCAGCGCATTATAAAATGCAACTTCTTCTGTTGTCAAACCAAGCTTTTCCCCTTCCTTATCGGATTCTTTAACTTCCTTTGCAATTCTGATTAGCTCTTCAATTATCTGTGCTGTGGTTAATAAATTATTTTGATATTTCTTGATAGCTGATTCCAGCATCTCTAAAAACTTTTTACTTTTAACAAGATTAGTTCTTAATCGTGATTTTATTTCATCGTTAAGTATTTTCTTCAACAGTTCAATCGCAAGATTTTTGTGATTCATCCCTTGAACTTCTAAAAGAAACTCATCTGATAAAATTGAAAGCTCCGGCTTCTCTATTCCCGCTGCTTCAAAAATATCTATTAC
>CAZTJF010000035.1:0-24839 GCA_964613805.1 uncultured Ignavibacteriaceae bacterium
AATGCAGACATGGACAAACCAAATATTTGTTAAAGGAGTTGACACATAAATTTGTGCCTAAACAGATTATGAATAAACCAAAAATGGGTTTTGCAATTCCAATAGATAGTTGGCTCACAGGTAATTTAAAATATTTAATAGATGATTATTTGGATGATTCCGTCATAGCTAAAAAGGAATATTTAAATTCTAAGCAAGTTCGCTGTTTGAAGAATGGGTTCATTCAACAAAAATTAAGTTCTGGTGAAAGATACAATTTCATCTATTTATTGTTGTTTGAAATGTGGTACAAAAGATGGATATCAAATAATTGATTAAGAATTTTCTTTTTAGTCTGTACCACCATTATTATAGGCGGGATAAATTTTTTGAAATAAGTGAATTATTTAATCAGACTCAGTTTTGGGAGAGAAATAGAGTTCTTGAATATCAGTGGACTCTATTCAAAGAATTGTTAGCATATGCTAATAATAATGTCCCCTATTACAACAATTTATTCAAGCAAAATGGTTTTAAACCATCTGATATTAAAGATCGGAACGACCTCACTCGCATTCCAGAATTAAACAAAGATATAATTTCTGAATCGTACGAATTACTTGCAGCTCAAGGAGTAGCAAAACAGCGAATTGTAAAAAACGCAACGTCAGGGTCAACAGGAACGAATCTTCAATTTTTATCAGATAGAGGTGCAATTGTACGAACAGCCCTGCAAAGCAGATGTTACAATTGGATGGGAATAGATTTTTTTGATAGAAAACTCAGTATTTGGGGTTCTGGGTGGGACGTTAAAAGAAGTAAAAAAATTGTATCGAGAATAAAATATTACATAAAAAATTCGGTTGTGCTTTCCGGCTATAATCTTTCGGAGCAAGACATAGCTGATTATTACAAGGTGATGACAAGATATAATCCAAAGCTGCTCATATCTTATCCATCTATATTTTATTCCTTAGCCGAAACATTTGAAAATAATGGATGGGAATTCATTCCTAAAGCAATGCAAATCGGCGGAGAGAAACTATTTCCCTTTCAAAGAAACTATGTCGAAAAAATTTTCAAGAGTAAAATATTTGATTTTTATGGTGCGCGAGACGCCGGAATGATTGCACTTGAATGCAAAGAACATGACGGTCTGCATGTTATAGCAGAAAATGTTTTAGTAGAAGTGCTTGATGAGAATAATAATCCGGTCGAAGAAGGCGAAGGTGATCTTGTAATAACTGATCTTCATAATAAAGTAATGCCATTCATTCGTTACCGGATTGGAGACCGGGCAATCATCACCAAGAAAACGTGCAAATGCGGCAGAGGGCTCCCGATATTTAAGGAAATAATTGGACGTTCGTTTGAAGTGATTAAATTCCCAAACGGGAATAAAGTCGTCGGGACTTTTTGGACTATTCTATTGAAAACTGAACCCGGCATAAAAAGCTTTCAAGTGATTCAAAAAACAATTGATCATGTACAGATTAACTATGTACCCGACGAAAAATTCAACAAGAATTCTTTAGACAAATACATTGAAAAAATTCATAAATATTCAGGCGATAAATTAAAAATATCTTTCAACAAGGTTGATCAAATACCATTGACAAAAGCCGGTAAGTTTAAGTTTATTATATCAGAATTGAATGAAAGTGCAAACAAAAGCAGCTGATAAATCTTATGTGGCTTTCATTGTACCGGATATTTATCCCTGTGCAACCGGTGGAATGGAAATATTTTATTATAATCTGCTCCGTGAACTTAAGAAAAGGATAAGAATAATTCTGATTACTTGCTGCAGCAGCTATAATGAAGATGGTGTTGAAGTATTAAGAGTCAAGAAACAATTTATTGGAATACCCGGTTCAGGGAGATTTTTTTTACCAATAAAAGTGTTTTTAACGCTGATTCGACATCATAAAAAGATAAAATTAATCCACTTCCCTTATACCAGTAATGCAGGTAAATGGGGTTATGTTTTATCAGCAATAAAAAAATTATACGGCGTAAATTACTTGCTCCATCTGCATGGAGGAGGTATGAGGAAATGGAAATACTTAAGTGGTAATGAAACTTTATTCAATAATGCAGATGAATTGCTTGGGGTTTCGGATTTAATCAAAGATGAATACGAAAAGAGAACAAAAAGGAATGTTAAGTTAATTTACCCGCTTGTTCCATTTAGTCGTTGCGAAACAGAAAAAAATGAATTAAAAAAAACACGAGGATTTTCTGCGAGTGATAAAATAATCTTATTTGTCGGCTCCTTAAAGGATATCAAATCCCCCGATACTTTACTGAGAGCTTTTATGAATCTTGGTAAAGAATATATCGCTAAACAAAGTTTAAAACTAATTTTTATCGGGACAGGCGATTTGAGAAAATCGCTTGAAAGCGATACAGCTAAATTTGGCTTAGTCAAAAGTATATTGTTTACCGGTTTAATTCCATATCATGACGTGCCTTCTTATTTCAAGATGGCAGACATTTATGTGATGCCATCTAAGTTTGAAGGAACACCTAAGTCTCTATTGGAAGCGATGTTTAATAAATTACCCATAATTGCATCGGATGTGACAGGGATAAATAACGTGCTGACTGATAACAAACATGCATTATTATTCCCATTCGGCAATTCGGAACTGTTGACTGAGAAATTAAAGGAATTGATTTCAAACGAAGGGCTGGCAAAAAAATTAGCAGAAAGCGGTTATGAACATTACTGTAAAAAATATTCGTTTGATAACACCTTAACTGATCTACTGGAGATTTACAATCGCTACTAACATCAATAAGATTCCAGTGATTATGTTTCACAGTGTGGGCTGTGATATCTATCCATGGAGCAGATCATTCCTGTCAGTTGGTTTCAAGAGTTTTGAAAGATTCTGTCATTACCTGCAGGAAAACTCATATCATACTTTAGTATTAGATGAATGGTACGAGCTGCAAGATTTAAACCCACAACCAAAGAATAAATATATCGTTCTAACATTCGATGACGGTTATCTTGACAATTACGTTTATGTTTATCCGATTTTAAAGAAATACGGATTGAAGGGAGCCATATTTGTAAATCCTGAATTTGTTGATCTTACAAACACAAACCCGAGACCTAGATTTGACCAGAAAGGATTCGATATTAATAATGAAAAAAATGTTTTAGGATTTTTAAACTGGAATGAAATTATTGAGATGGAAAATTCCGGTGTAATAGACATTCAAAATCATACAATGTCGCACAACAAATATTTCTCCGGTACTTCTTTAAATGGATTCTTAACACCTAAATCCGCCGCTAAATACGATTGGCTGCTCTGGGAAAAAAGACCGGAGCTGAAACCCCACTATATGCATATCAATCTATTTGATTACTTACCTGAAGGTTTTCCGATATTTGAGAATGATCGTTCGTTAGCAATCAGACGATTTTTCCCGAGTGAAGAAATCATCCAAGTTTTGATAGATCGGTATACAACTGAAAAGAAAAAAAATAATTCATCAAATCATATAATCGAAGAGAAACTGAAAACGGAATGCTCATTACTGATGGAAACAGGCAGATATCCAGGAAGATATGAAACAGAGGAAGAAATGACAAATAGATATAAATATGAACTTGGAGAAAGCAGAAAAATATTTCAAGAAAAATTAAATAAGCGAACCGATTATCTATGCTGGCCTGGCGGCGGTTGGAATGAGACAAGCTTAAAAATTGCAGATATACTCGGTCTGAAGGCATCTACTGCAAGACAAAAGTCTCACCTTGCAAGCGAAACTTATAATTTCAATCACAAAACTATTTTAAGAAAAGGTATCAGCGACTATTATTTTATTAGGGGAAAATCATATAAATCATCAAATCCCAATATTCTCGTTGATAAAATGCTTGCGCAAAATGGTAATTCAATTATTAAGAGAAAGCTGCAGTTTTTCAAAGTATTTAAGTACGTGGGAGCACAAATAACCAAGTGAAAATTTTTCACATTATCACTTCAATAGGTAGGGGGGGAAGTGAAAGACAGCTAGCAGCGATAGTATTAAACTCAAATGTTAGAAATCATCCTTCACAAATTATTTATTTTAATTCCAAAAGCAGCACATACATTAATGAATATAATTTGGGCGAGTATTTAATAAAAATTGATTCAAAATATTTTCTTAACCGGCTTCTCAAGCTAAATAAACTTTTAAATGTAAATAACCCTGATGTAGTTTATACATGGGGTACATTGGACTCATTTTTAGTACTACTGCTAAACCCATTTCACAATTTCAGGTTTATAAATGGTTCAATAAGGCATGGAATTAGGTTATTTAAATTCGATCATTTATTACGTTCATTCATTTTATGGTTATCACCTTATGTGATTGCTAATTCAAGTGCAGGGCTAAGAGCAAATAATCTAAAACAAAACCATAAAACTTTTGTGCTTTTGAATGGCATTGATAAAAAATTCAGTCGTCGGCTAAAAGGAAATGAATTAGCTTTGGCAAGACAGAAACTCTTCCCTGACATTACCGATCTCGATACCTTATTTTTTATTTCGACTGGCAACTTTCATAAATACAGAGATTATTTTACTGTACTTGACAGCTTAAACAGTATAAAAGACCGCTGCGCTTTTCATTACCTCATAATTGGCGATGGACCTTTAAGAAGTGGAATTGAACAAAGAATTGCTGAGTTAAATCTCACAAATTCAGTCACCCTTTTAGGATTAGTTGATGATGTTGCAAAGTATTTAATAATAGGCGATGTATTCATTCATTCAACAAAGATTGAAGGATTGTCAAATGCTATTTTAGAAGCAATGTTCAGCGGACTGCCCGTGATTGCAACAGATGTCGGCGGAATTCCAGAATTATATTATGAGAAATCTTTTAGACTATTTAAGTATGGCGATCAGGCAAACCTGACTAAATTTTTAACAAACATTAATACTGAGTTTAAGGATTTTGATCCCGAATCAGATGATTATCAGAAGCATTTATCAAGATACACCAACGAAACTATGATGAATAATTTTGAGAGCATTTTAAACTCTATCACATCGAATGAGAAGAAATAGCATTCCGATAATTTATTATCATTCTGTTGCGCCTGCCAAACATAAAACCTGGTCGAAAAAATATTTAACGCTTGAATTAAAGTTTTTTGAAGAGCAATTGAAATACTTCAGTAAGAATGGTTACAAGTTTTTAAAGTTAAAAGATGTGTTTGAATTATCTAAGGATGTCATTTCGAATCCACCGGGGGCTGGTGAAAAATCTTTTGGAACAAATGAGAATAAGATTCCTCCTCCCGACAAATTCGGGATTCGGAATGACAGACACCATCCACAAGAAAAGAGAGTATGCCTAACATTTGATGACGGTTACCTTGACAATTTTATTTATGTCTATCCCCTTCTTAAAAAGTATAATGCAAAAGCAACGATATTTGTCAATCCCCTATTTGTAGATAAGAAAAATATTGTTAGAAAAACACTGGAAAATTATTGGAATAATAATGCTTCACTTGAAGAGATAAACAAATGGGGATTCCTATCCTGGGATGAAATGAGACTGATGGAACAAAATGGAATAGTTGATATTCAGTCACATACGATGACTCACACTAAGTATTTTGTTTCGGATAAGATTATAGGTTTTCATCATCCTGGAGCTGATTGTGTATATGTTGTCGGCAATTTATTCCCCGAGAGATTACCTTATTATATCCAAGATAAAGATTTTGAGAAACTAATACCTTATGGTTATCCTTACTTTGAACAGAAGTCCTCAATCATTGCAAAAAAGGTCACTATAAAACAGTCATTTAGTCATTCGGTCATTCAGTTGTTTGAAGATTATGATTGGAATAACGGTTATGATTTTGATAATTTATTTGGAAGGATAAGATCTTTATATGATAAAGCAAAACAAAATAAAGAAATAACAGAATCTGTTGAAACTGATGAAGAATACACAAAACGGGTTTATTTTGAACTTAGTGAATCGAAAAGAATAATAGAAAACGAATTAAACAAAAAAGTTGAGTTCTGCTGCTGGCCAAGCGGCGATAACACTGAATTCACTCATAAACTTGCGCTGGATATTGGTTATGCAGCTACAACAATTGGAAAAGCAGACGTCTCTTCAAAAGATCCTACACGTATATTCAGATTTGCATTGGGAGATTGTAAAAACAATCTATTGCTTACACGGCTAAAAACACATTATAAATTGATGTCATACAATCAGGTTTTTCCGTATTATAATTTCAGCAAAGTTTACCATCAGATAAGATACGGCAGTTGATTCATGCTTGACTTTATTTTGAAGATTGCTGATGATCAAAATTATAGTAACATAACCGTTGAGGTGAATAAATCTTACTCTTCTTCAAATCAAAGCGATAATTTTCTAAAGATATTTTACTCTAAAGAAAAAAATTATCGAAGCTTTCAAAATGATCGTTATAAAGCATATATCCTGGGTGATCTCATAATACCGAAACAGGATAAGAATAATACTTCACTTGAAAGAATTTTTAATAATCCTTCTGTTGATAAATTAAGAACTCTCAAGGGTAATTTTTACATTATATTGTTCGATGATATTGAAAAGAGTATTATTTGCTTCAACAGCATGTTCTCGATTCTGCCGATATATTATTATAATGCAGATAATAGACTAATCGTTTCATCTTCAATTCAGTTAATTAAGAAACATTGTACCCAAAGTTTCTCTGTCAGCAAAAAATATATAGTTGAAAAACTTCTCTTTAATTATGCTTTTCTTGATGAGACTATTTATACAAATATTAAACTTCTTCCTTCCAATCATTATCTTAAAAAGGATAAGAAGTTAAGTTTTATTAAGCATACTAACATTCAGGATTATTTCACTGACAATCCAATTGAAGTTAAGGAAGCACTTGATCCGATAGCCGATGTATTCATCTCTAATCTAAAAGTTTATTATCCACCCGAGTATTTTTACTTAACTCTTACTGGAGGATTCGACAGCAGAACTTTGGCAGCAGATGCATTAAAGAATAATTTAAAGTTTTCAACATTTTCTTATGGAGGAAGCGAGACTCAAGATTTATTGATTCCAAAACAATTAGCCAAACAACTTGGTTTTGAACATGTACAGTTTATACTTGATGAGAGTTATGCAAAGACAAATTATGTGAGCAGCTTAGAGAGTCTGATCTTGAATACTGACTGCACTACAAGCATCAGCAGGAGCCATTATGCATATATCGCCGAACAACTTTCTCCTAAAACTAATTATTTTTTGAGCGGAAACTTTGGAAGCGACATATTACGCACTACACGTGAAGGAGGTGTAATATCATCTAGTTTTTTATTAAAGTTATTTGAACTTGATGATAAAGATTTATTATACAGTGAAATGATTAATGCAAAAGCAATAAATTTTGTAAACAAAGATAATGTGCAAGCAGAACTGGATGAAATTTTTGAAGAAGTGACTAATTACAAACAAAGCATCATTAATGTGAAAGATAAAAACAAGCAATATTATCTTTATGAATTTGAAGAAGTATATAGAAAGTACTTTGGACCTGAATTTGTGATTCAAAATTACTATGGACTTTGCAACAGAGCACCTTTTTTAGATTTTGATTTTGTTAAAGAGTTATTGAAAACACGATTAGCAGGAATAAATAGCAGATATATGGAGAACAATCCATTATTGCGTTTCAAGGGGCAGATACTTTATGCTAAAATATTGGAAAAACTAAATTCCCCATTGCATTTTATTCCATTGGATAAAGGATATAAACCCAGTGATTTTTTCTCTCTGACCGGTAAAATGAATATTGCTAGAAATTATTTTGTCAATCGGCTAAAAGGGAAAAAGAAGAAGAATTTCTCTTTCTATAATGAGATGTGTTTTAACGAAAACAAAAATTACTTTAAAGCGTTAAAGTTTTACGATGATATTTTTAAGAAAGATAAAATCGAGAATGAACTGGCAAATTATAGCAGTAAATTAAATCATGTATTTGCCATACTGCTTTATCTTAATAAGTTCAACTGAACCTTAATTATGCTTCAAAGTCAAATTATATTGTTCCTTCTAGATATTTTTCAAAACACATCAATTCGTAGATATTTCAATTTCTATAGGAATACTTTAGCATGGAGCATAGATGAAGTTAAATCTTATCAGCTCAACAAGTTGAGAAGCATAATTGCACACGCACAAAAAAATGTTCCTTATTATAAAGAAGTATTGCACGCGAATAATTTTAATGTTAAGGATTTGAAAACATTCGATGATCTTCGATACATTCCTTTACTTACCAGGGAACTAATTCAAAAACATAAATACAACCTGGTTTCACTTCAGCATAAGAAGGAAGATTTAGAAAGAAGCAGTTCATCAGGAACAACAGGCATTCCGATTGAATATTTCCACGATAAGGACAGTTTAAGTGCCGGGATTGCGGCAGGATATTTTGCATGGAGTCTATCCGATTGGATGCCGGGAGACAAAACCCTGCATATTTGGGGGAATCCAACTACAGTAGCATATTGGAATAAGTGGAGGTCCAAATTTAAAAGGTTATTGAAAAATCAAACGAACTTAGCTTCAACTGAATTTGGTTCAAAACAAAACCTTGACAGTATATATCACTTTGTCAGCAGTCAAAAGTTCAGTGCGATTGACGGTTATACAACTTCTATTTATGAACTGGCAAAATTTATTGCGGAGAATCGTTACAAATCATTACATGTTAAGAATTTGTTTACAACTGCAGAGAATTTATTAGACTACCAGAAAAATGTGATTGAAGAATTTGTTGGTCCGGTAAGTGATCTTTACGGCTGCGGTGAAATAAATGGAATTGCAGTTCAGCCCATGAACGAAAACAAATATTTTGTGATTGATCCTCATGTTTTTGTTGAAGTCGAACAAACAGGTAACGATTTCAAGCATATAATTGTAACTGATCTGGAAAATAAAGCAATGCCCTTTATCAGATATAAGATTAGCGATCTCATTGATGGGATTAATGAACCTGATAATTCTCAAAAAATAAAATTTTCATATTTTAATAAACTCTTAGGGCGTGATTCTGAGATTATTGAGCTTCCCAGTGGGAAAAAAATTTTACCGGTTAATATTGTAGGTGGGACATCATTTAGAAAAATTGGCGGGATATTGAAGCATAAAGTAGTTTGGAAGAAAGATGAGGTTGTTTTTTATTTTGAAACAAACAACGAGTTCAGTCTTGATAAAGCCAATAATCTGCTTAAATCAGAATTTAAGGATTTAAATTTGCCAATTAGAATAGAAATTGTTGATAGATTACTGCCCGATAAGAGCGGTAAGTATAAGTATTTCGAGAAAGTAATTTAATGTTAATGAGTAATATTAAAATCAAATCATCTTATGAAGAAATTGATGCTACAATTTGGGAAGAATATGTACTAAATCATCCAAATGGAAATTTTTTCCAGTCATTTATAGCATTTGACTTCTTCAAGAATTTGACTGGATTTAAACCATTGGTATTTGCAGCCATTGAAAAAGATACCCTGAGCGGAGTTCTTGTCGCTGTAATAATGAAAGAACCAGGGTTAAAAGGATATTTTTCCCGAAGATGCATTGTGTGGGGCGGACCATTATGCAATGATATTTTTACTTGTGATCTTTTAGTTAAGGAATTAATAAAACAAGCAAAAAAGCAAAGTATTTATATAGAATTTCGCAATTTATTTGATACTTTAAACCTCAAAAACAGCTTTGAAGAAAATAAAATTACCTTCGTAGAGTGGCTTAATTACATCGTTAAAATAACTGACGTTGAAGCTAACAAAAAAAAATTAAATGACAGCAAAAGAAGACAGGTAAATAAAAGCTTGAAGTCGGGTGCTCAAATTCATTTAGCAGAATCAAGCACTGAAGTAAAGTCATTGTACATGTTGTTCCAAGAATTGTATAGTGACAAAATCAAAAAACCCCTTCCCTCTTTTAGTTTTTTTGAAAAGATTTATTTAAGCGAGAATGTGGGTAAAATTTTTATTGTTAAACATGATAATAAAGTTATCGGAGGAGCAGTTTGTCCTATATTTAAAGATAGGATATATGAATGGTATGTATGCGGCATGGACAGGGAGATTAAAAATGTCTATCCCAGTGCATTAGCTACCTGGGCGCCGATTGAATATGCAGCAAAGAATGGTTTAAAGTATTTTGATTTCATGGGCGCCGGCAACCCGGATGCAGATTATGGAGTAAGAGAGTTTAAATCCCAATTTGGCGGTGAAATATTTGAATTTGGACGCTACATTCGAATTAATAACCGCTTACTTTACACAATTGGAAAATTCGGATTGAAATTCTTATCTATACTTAAATGAAAATATTAGTAATCGCCAAGCTTAAGCCGAGCCAGATAAAATATAAAATTCAACCTCTGCTGAATTCAGATCTTGTAGATGAAATAATCGTTCTAAGAAAATTTGATGGACCTAAAAGCAGCAAACTTAGATACATCATATTACCTAAGATTTTTAAGTACAGAATTTTTTATGTTTTACTTACTCCTTTTTTTAGTATCTACTACGCAAAAAAAATGAATGTGGATCTGATCATTGGCTACCACTTTGTTCCTCATGGTTTCAATGCTTTTTTAACGCATGTTATTACTAGAATACCTTTTATTTATGGTCAAATTGATATGGATATTGAACGATTCTGCAGAAACGCAGCGATAAGATTTTTCATTAATAATATCATGAAAACCTCTAAATATATTTTGGTGCTCGGCAATCGTTCTAAATACTTTTGGCTTAAAATGGGTTTTCCTGAAAATAAAATCCGGATCATGCCCAGTTCAATTGATACTGATAAACATTTCTATCCTTTGGAACAGAAATTTTTATACGATCTTTTATTCGTGGGAACACTTGACGATAATAAACGAATACTTTCGATAATGATGGCTGTAAAGAAACTTGTGATGGAAGGACATAATATTAATTTTGGAATTGCAGGATTCGGTCCTTTAGAAGATAAGATTAAATTATTTATAAAAGAAAACCATCTTGAACAAAATATAATATTCTTAGGCGAAGTTGACAATGTTTTTGAAATCATGAATTCTTCAAGAATTTTTATAATGGCATCTGAATTTGAAGGTCTACCATGTGCATTGATGGAAGCAATGGCATGCGGCAAAATTGTAATCACTACACCTGCCGGTGATATCCCTGATATTGTTAGAGATGGAGAAACAGGTTTTGTAATTTACAATCAAGATTTTGCATCAATAGCTGAACGAATTAAAAATGTTTTACAAAATTTTAATAACTATACAAGCATATCAAGAAATACTCGAGACATTATAGTGGAAAAAGTTTCATTCAGATCAACTACACTTAAATGGAACACCTTATTAACTGAAATAATAAATGAAAATCATAATTGATGCTGGTCATCCAGCAGATTTCCATCTGCTGCGTAATTTTGCCAGTAAATTTTTAGAGAAAGGACACAAAATTCTTTTCACATGCCGAGAGAAGGAATGTGTTATTGAATTACTTGATAGTTATGGATTTCCATATAAATCATTCGGAATTAATTACAGTTCGATAGCAAAGAAAATGTGGGGTTTACTAAAATATGATATTATGATGATTATGACGAGTATTAAGTTTAAACCAGATATATTCCTCAGCCATTCATCTATGTATGCGGCACAAGCTGCTTTTATACTTGGAAAACCACACATTGCATTTGAGGACACTTTTAATTTTGAGCAGATAAGGTTATACGAACCCTTTTCTAAAGTTGTGCTTACTTCGGATTATGATCATCCGCTTAAAAAAGAGAAAGTGATAAAGTACGCGGGATATCATGAATTGGCTTATCTCCATCGTAATAACTTTAAACCTGATAGGAGTGTCCTGAAGGAATTAGATTTAGCTGAGAACGAAAAGTATACAGTAATAAGATTTGTTTCATGGAATGCTACCCATGACCGAGGACACAGCGGAATATCATTTGAAAATAAAATTAAAGCAGTAAAAGAATTCGGAAAGAAAGCGAAGGTATTCATTTCTTCTGAAGGAGAATTGCCTGATGAACTGAAAAAATACCAACTTAGGACAGCACCTCATGAAATGCATAATATTCTGGCTTTTGCTTCAATGCTATTTGGTGAGAGCGCTACAATGGCTGCAGAATGTGCGATGCTTGGAGTGCCTTCAATTTATCTCGATGACACAGGCAGGTACTACACAAGAGATTTAGAGAAGAAATACGGTTTAATTTTTAATTATACTGAAACACAAGAAGATCAAAAAAAGGCGATTGATAAAGGAATAGAAATATTAAATACACCTAACATTCTGGAAGAATGGCAAAGACGCAGAAATATAATGCTTTCTGAAAAGATTGATGTGACAGCTTTCCTTGTCTGGTTTGTGGAAAATTATCCTGAGAGTGTGAAGGTGATGAGGCAGAACCCAGACTACCAATTGAGATTCAGGTAAGATAAAAGAAAAAAGTAATAAGAATAAAGAGTAAATCAAGACAAAAGAATAATTATGAAAAGTGATTTTGGGATGACTCAAATCTTTCGGTTTGGAATAGAGAATTAGTTCTACTATTCTTAATGGTTATGTTACTTTAAGTATCGTACTTGTTATTTCGATCCCGAATGTTTTCGGGAGAGAAAACTTTTACATTATAATTTGCGAAATGACCTACTCGAGTTGTGCAACGGACTCTAAATGTTATGGTTACTTGCTAACGTAGTTTGCATAAGGTAAGCGTTTAAATGATTCAGTTAATAAAATGAATTTACTTTTTAATCTTGTACATATATCAGATGTAAACTTATTTAAATACGCTATAAAAGAGTTAAGCAAATCAAATAAAGTTTATGTCTCTGTGAGAAACCGAGGAAATTTACTAAGCATAGTTGAAAAAGAAATAAGTGTTCCTATTTATGTGGTTGGACAGCACCAAAAATATTTTTATGAAAAACTTATCGGCATTATAAAAGGTGAGCTTAAGTATTTGGAGTTAATAAAAAAACTGAAAATTAATATTTCAATAAATCAGTCATTCAATAATATTTGGGCATGTAAACTTAATGGAATTCCATTTATAACTTTTGAAGATGATTTTGAATATAAAATAGCATTTTACTATACAAAATGGTTCGTTGATGCAGACGTTATGCCTAAATATATACCGGTCAAAGGTAAAAATGTTATTAATTATAACGGCTTTAAAGAGTTAGCGTATTTGCATCCTAGTAAATATAAACCTGATCAATCAGTACTTAACATGTACGATCTTAATCCTTTCGAATATGTATTCATCAGAGAAATATCAAGTGTAAGTTTAAATTACAAGAATAAAAATGATTACCTGGAGAGGATACTTCCTATATTTAAGAGCAAGAAAATAAAAATTATTTTGTCAATAGAAGATAAAATAATATTGCCAAAATTGAATGAGAAATTTGGAGAGATGATTGTACTGGAAGAGCCCGTTGAAGATATTTTTTCCATAATCAAATATGCCAAATTTTCAGTCTCATCCGGCGATACTGTGGCAAGAGAATCAGCTTTATTGTGCACTCCTTGCATATATACTGGCGGAAGAAAAATGATTATTAACGAACCTTTAATTCAGTTAGGATTAATAATCGAGGCAAATGATATGAATACTATCAAGGAAAGAATTGATTTTTTATTAATCAATCATGATTATATCCGTACTCGCACAAAAGATGTTATATCTAATTATGATGATACTACAGATATAATACTGGGTGTCATAAACAAATTTGTAAAACTTGAGCATTTGCCAAATTAGATTCGGTTTATCAAATCTTTATCTATTAATTTCCCGTCGGTAAAAAAATTCCATTTTGAAAACCAAACATTACTTTTCAAAAAAAGTTACATTTTCAATTTTTGGACCTAAATACTATCATTCCATAAAAGCAAATAAAATTTTATTCGACTATTTAATCGGTAGAGATTATGATGATATTTACTCCAACACTTCCCAAATCCTAACTTCCGATGATAATGTATTTGATATTGGTGCAAATATGGGTCAGTATTTATCGCGATTATCAAAATTCATTAAGAATGGCAAGATTATAAGTGTCGAACCAATTCCACAAAATGTATTGGCTTTGCATCAGATGAAAAAGTTTTTAAAAATTGAGAATGCTGTAATAATTGATAGAGCCATATCGGATAAAGAAGGATTTTCTAAAATAACTATTCCTAAAATGAATGGCATTCCGATTACAACACAAGCATCAATCCTTGAAAATAATTCAATAAGCAAAGATGAAAAAGAAATATTAGAAGTTAGAACCACCACCATTGATAATATAGCAGAAGAACTGCAGTTACAAAACTTGAAATTTATAAAAACAGACACAGAAGGATTTGATTCTGTAGTTCTTTTATCAGGATCTAATACGATCAAGAGTTTCAAACCAATTATTAGAGTCGAAGAAAGTTGTTTCAAACCAACAATGAAATGGTTATTTGAGTTAGGGTACAAAGCATTCAAATTTAATTCGAACAGATTGATTCACATTAAAAACTCTGATGAAAATCTTCAATTTAGAGGAGACACATTTTTAGCACCTGAGGTGCAAATTAATAACATGCTCCACATTTTTAATACATAAGAATTAACTTGGACTTTACTCTAAAAACATACAGGCTGCTGCTTAAAAAATTACAAGAAAGAAACTATACTTTCCTCACATTTGAGCAGTTTATGTCTTTGCAAAGTACCGAGTCAATTCTACGATCCCGATCTAATACTTTAAACAATTCGAATCGGGAGAGGAGAAAACTTAGTGGCAATTCTAAGATTTCTCATTCCGATATTAATTCCAAGAAATTTGATCGGGAATCGGAAATGACACACGGAGGTACGCAAATACCAATGAGTTCAACGACATCCAACTTACACCCTCCAACTCCCAATCAACAAATTTGTATCTTACGTCACGATGTTGATCGTTTGCCAAACAATTCTTTAACCACGGCAAAAATTGAAAATGAACTTGGCATTAAAGGAACATACTACTTTAGGATAGTACCTGAAAGCTTCGATGAAAAAGTTATAATGCAAATTGCTGAATTAGGTCATGAAATTGGGTATCATTATGAGGATATGGATCTTGCATGGCGAAATTGTAAGTCGGCAATAGGCAGTGGGCAGTGGGCAATTGAAAATAATACGTCAATTGAACAATTCGACAAAGCGGATAAGTTTAACAATGAATTACTAATTGAACGGGCATACGAAAGTTTTTGTAAAAATTTAGAGAAGATGAGAGAGGTCACTGATATAAAAACAATTTGCATGCATGGTTCTCCCCTTTCAAAATATGATAACAAATTAGTGTGGACTAAATACGATTATCATGAGCTTGGAATTATTGGGGAGCCATATCTTGATATTGATTGGAATAAGTTTGGTTATTTGACAGACACAGGTAGAAGATGGGATGGTGAAAAGGTTAACATGAGAGACAAAGCCCCATCCTCAGTCCTTCCCCGAAGGGGAAGAAGGTTTAGAACTACTTTTGATATTATTAAGCATTTCCATGAGGTGCCAGATAAACTGATGATTACAATTCATCCGGAACGCTGGACAGATAATTGGTTTGCATGGACGAGGCAGCTATTATTTCAAAATTTGAAGAATGCTGTTAAACGAGTAATGATCGGTATTAAACCTGCTTAAAGTGGGTTAAAGTAACTTTCTATTGCCTACTTCGAGAGAATTATTGCAACTCGATAATGGATTGTCATTTAAAACTTTTTGATATAATTTACTGCTGAAAGATCTTGGAGGGCGGGTAAATAATTATGAAAAATACTTCACTAAAAATTCCAATTAAACCTAATAAAACATTCGATACTGAGGAAAATTCAAGTATCAGTAACAAAACAGATATGGTGATTTATAGTCTGTTGGGACTATCTTCTTATATCCTTTCTTTCTTTCTTTTTTATTTTGTTAAAAAAAATACTTTTATAATTGATACTGAATATTACAGTGTTTTCATTGTTATTCTTATTTCTGTAATTATTGGCGCAATACTTTCAAACAAAATTAGTCTTAACAGACACCATGATTTTAGTCAGATATTTAAAAAAAATTATATTTCACTAATCTTTAGTCTTGGAACGTTATCTATATTATTTATTCTTTTTGATATTTCATTCACTTCAAGGTTTCTATTATTAGGAACTTTTGCTCTGGGTTCTGCGATAGAAACTGCATCACATATTTATAGGTCGGAGCGGCGTAAAGAAGTCAGTTTAATTGAAAAAACAAAATTATCATTAAGTTACTTTATTACTGATGGTTTGATTTTAACTTTGGTTAATTTTTTCAAAATTCTATTACCGTACGATTATAATTTTTTTGATAAAAAACATTTCGCTGTTTTAGGATTAAGCTATATGAGTTGGTTATTTTCTAGTATAATGACTCATAAATTTAACCCTCTCGAGCAGGCGAAGAATAAATGGCATGCTGCAACATTACAAATAAAATTTTATCTTCTTAACATTTCTCTAATTGCAATATCTATTTATGTCTTGCAGATATCGGATAAATATTGGATTCAATTTGTTGAAAGTACTTTGATTTACACCGGTTTATCATTTCTTTACTTTATTTACAAATTTTCTGAAAAAATAACTAACAAAACCGACGAAGCAACTGTATCATTTCTTAAGGCGTACGAACTGAAAAATCCCGAGGAACATTCTTTTACAGATTTGGGTAACCATAAATATCAAATCAGCAATGAAATTATTCACGAATCCAATTTAAGGCAAGTGCTGCAAACTGAATATTTGAAAGATTATAAAAATATTTTTTCTTTTTTAGATCGCAGAGTTGATTTGAGATCAATTGATGCGTCGAAATCCACCATTCTTCGATCACTTGATTCATATAATATCAGAGTGCTCCCGCAAAATTCACAAGAATTTATTATGAATCTGCATGAGCTGAATGATTTTCGGAAAATTAACGATTACCTACGGCTTGCAAACAGCAAACTAATGAATGGTGGTGTGTTTACAGGTTGTTTTATTCCCTATAAGAATCGCCATCGCAGATTTCTAAAAAAGTACTCATTCTTTATGGGTAATCTTTTTTATTTCATCGATTTTATTTTGAAAAGAGTCCTTCCTAAACTGCCACTGTTTAGAAATTTTTATTTTAAATTGACTAAAGGGAAGGATCGAACTCTTTCACTTACTGAAGGATTGGGAAGATTAGTGTTTTGCGGATTTGAAATTCTGGATATTGCTGAAATTAATGATTCAATCTTCTATGCTGCTCGTAAAGTTAAGGAACCAACTAGTGATACTAATCATTCTTACAGTTCAATCTTTAAAATGCGGAGGGTAGGTAAAGACGGTAAAACCATCTTCGTTTATAAGCTAAGAACTATGCACCCTTATGCAGAATTTCTGCAGGAATTCGTTTATCTTAAAAATAAACTTGATGGAGGCGGCAAATTTAAAGAGGATTTTAGAATACCTGTTTGGGGCAAAATATTCAGACAGATGTGGATTGATGAATTACCCATGATATTCAATTGGTTAAAACGAGATTTGAAACTTGTAGGCGTTCGACCAATAAGTCGTCAATATCTAACTTTATACTCCAAGGAACATCAAAAATTAAGAGAGAAATTTAAACCAGGATTAATCCCTCCCTTTTATGCGGACCTGCCAGGTACAATTGAAGAGATTGAAGAATCCGAAGCTAAGTATTTAAAAGCGTATGAAGCACACCCATTAAAAACGGATGTAATATATTTTTTCAAGGCACTGAATAATATTATTCTGAAAAATAAAAGATCCGCTTAGGATTGGTGAGTTAATAGTTAAGATCACTGATTGATAAATCTTGCTTAATGAGTGAGAAGTGTTGAATGATAAACCGGATATCATGAACAACAAATCAAAAATAATATGAAGTTTACATCACTTAAAATTTATAAGATTACCTCTTTAATTCTCTTCCTGGTATTCATTGCTTCAAACCTAAATCATAAATCATCACTTCTCACAGCACAAGTGGTTTATGTTTACTCAGATAACGGGGTTTATGATTTTCTTGAGAGACAATCTTTAAAAAACATTATCAAACTTGATGATGAGATTAAACCTTATTCGAGAATTTATATTGCAAAATGTTTAATTGAAATAGTTGAGAAAGGTAATCATTTAAATAACGTTGAATCAGACGAGCTTAAGTTTTACTTACAAGAGTATAAATATGAGTATGAAAAATTAGGTACTCGACAAGCTCGAACTGACAATGATTCAATAATGTCACGGTGGTTTTTATACAATTACGAAGATTCACTTTTTAATCTAAAACTTTTACCTATTGCCGGGTATGGTATTTCAACAACAGCTGATTATTCAGGGCATACAAGATGGGTTGGTGCATCTATTCTTGCAGCTTACTCGGATTGGTTCGGACTGTATTTCAATATTCGAGATAAAGGTGAATTTGGAGGGAATGTTGATAAAGATAAATATTTCTCCCCATTGACTGGAGCGTGGTCTAAAAGTGCTTCAAATGGAATTGAGTACAGCGATTTGAGAGGCGGCATTAATTTTAATTGGAACTGGGGTAGTATTTCTCTAATCAAAGAAAACATGCAATGGGGACATGGAAAATTTGGACAATTGATACTTTCATCTAAACCGCCATCTTATCCACATATTAGATTTTCAATTAAACCGGTCGTATGGCTGCGTTTTACATATATGCATGGATGGCTAAACTCATTGGTCAAAGATTCAGCTTACGCTTACTATTCCTACCCGGGTACATTAAGTCAGCAGTTTGTTGAGAGTTACATTCCTAAATACATTGCGGCTAATCTTATCACGTTCTCCCCTCTCGATTGGTTGGATGTTTCTGCCGGAAATGCAATAATATATGGCGGTGAATTAAGACCTGAGTTTTTCATTCCTTTCATGTTCTACAAATTTCTTGATCATAACACCGGCAGAGGAAATGTAAGTGACGGAAATGGGATGATGTATTTTGATATTTCGGTAAAATATCCTGAGAATTATCAGTTTTATGCAACAACATTTATTGATGTGACAGAAATTCGGAATCTACTATCAAATGATTTTAAAAATACTTGGGTTGGTTTTACGGTTGGGGCAAAATCAATTAACACAATAATTGATAATTTAGATTTAACGATTGAGTACACACGATTGAATCCTTGGGTTTACGAGCATAAGGATGAAGTGACAACTTATAAGCATATTAATTATTACCTTGGCCATTGGCTTGGTCAAAATGCAGATCAGTTAAGACTGCAGTTTGATTACCAGTTATTAAGAGGATTAAAAATTAAGGCATTCGCTGAACAAATAAGAAAAGGCGGGCTTGGTGAAATTTATTATGCATATAAAGGAATGAGAGATAAATCTTTACCGTTCTTATATTCTCCGCTAAGGACAGACAATAGATTCGGGGTTGATATTTCTTATGAATATTTGCACGACCTCTTTTTACAAGGTACTTTTACTTATTCAGATATTTCCGATGCTGATGCTAAAAGAACCTCCGCATTTTTATTAGGTAAAAAAAGTTCATTCTCACTAAATGTTTGTTATGGATTGTGATTAGTTTTTATATTTCTTGATGTATAGCTGCTTGAAAAAATGATAGAGTTAAAATGTTGATTAAATAATACTATATTGATTGAAAATATTTAAAAATAAACTTGAAAAAGATTTTAGGAATATCTGCTTTTTACCATGACTCTGCCGCCGCAATTTTGGTTGATGGAAAAATTATAGCTGCAGCTCAGGAAGAACGGTTTACTAGAAAAAAACATACACCAGATTTCCCAGTGAATGCAATTAGGTTTTGCCTAGAGTATTCGGGGTACAGTATTGATGAACTTGACTCAATCGTATTCTACGACAAACCCCTGCTCAAGTTTGAAAGACTGTTGGAAACTTATTATGCTTTTGCTCCCAAAGGATTATTATCTTTTCTCACAGCAATGCCGGTATGGATTAAGGAAAAAATGTTTTTAAGAGAACTGATTTACGATGGTTTGAAGGAAATACAGAAGTATGATAAAAGTAAATTAAAACTATTATTCCCCGAACATCATTTGTCTCATGCGGCAAGTGCTTTTTACCCTTCACCTTTCTCTGAAGCTGCAATATTAACAATTGATGGAGTCGGAGAATGGGCAACCGCTTCTATTTGTCATGGTAAAGACAATAAAATAATCATGCTAAAAGAAATGAGGTTCCCGCACTCTGTCGGACTTCTTTACTCAGCTTTTACCTATTATCTTGGTTTTAGAGTTAATTCCGGTGAATATAAATTGATGGGATTGGCCCCATATGGAAATCCACAAGCTTCACAAACCGATGAATTTATCCGCTTAATAAAGGAACACATAGTTTCAATTAAAGATGATGGTTCAATTTGGTTAAACCAGGATTATTTCAACTATTCAACTGGTTTGAGAATGGTTGATGAGAAAAAATGGGAAGTACTTTTTGGTTTTGGCGCCATAAAACCTGATGGAAAACTAGAACAAAAGCATTGTAATCTGGCATTTGCTATTCAAGTTGTTACAGAAGAAATAGTACTAAAAATGGCAAAGGAAGCAAAAAGAATTACCGGTTTAGATTATTTATGTCTGGCTGGCGGAGTAGCTTTAAACTGCGTTGCAAATGGAAAATTATTAAAGGAAAATTTATTCAAGGATATTTTTATTCAACCTGCTGCGGGTGATGCGGGTGGTGCATTAGGTGCAGCACAAATAAGTCATTATATGTATTTTGAGCAAGAGCGAACCTTAAATGATGGAAATGATTCTATGCAAGGCGCTTATCTTGGTCCCGATTTCTCAGATAAAGAAGCTATGCTTGTTTTCAAAAAGTATAAGGCAGAATATCAACAAATAGAAGACTTTGATGATTTGTGCTCTGAAGTTGCAGATTTACTCAATAAAGGAAATGTTATTGGCTGGTTTCAAGGAAGAATGGAATATGGTCCAAGAGCTTTAGGTAATCGTAGTATTTTAGGTGATGCACGTAATGTTGAGATGCAGAAAAAATTAAACTTAAAAATTAAATACAGAGAAGGTTTCCGACCATTTGCACCTTCAGTACTCATTGAATGTTCAAAAGATTTTTTTGATTTACCTGTTGCTTCTCCTTATATGCTGCTTATCGCTGATGTTAATGAAGAAAGAAGAAAAAAACTGCCTGAAAATTATCAAGAATTAGACCTTTGGGAAAAGCTATATTTTGAAAGAAGTGATGTTCAGTCAATTACTCACTTAGATTTTTCTGCACGAATACAGACTGTACACAAAGAAACTAATCCTAAATATTGGAAGCTTATTAATACATTTAAAGAAAAAACCGGATATGGCATTGTGGTAAATACGAGTTTTAATGTTAGAGGTGAACCGATAGTTTGCGCTCCAGAGGATGCTTACAAGTGTTTTATGCGCACTGAAATGGATTACTTGGTCGTAAATAATTTCATTTTAAAGAAAACCGAGCAGCCCGATTGGCAAAATCGTGATAAATGGATTGTTAAATTTCAGTTAGATTGAATCCTCAATTATTATGAAACTGCAATTGTACCTCTCATCAAAACTTTATTTTAAGCATTGGAACGAACATGAAAAAAGATAAATCAAACTTAACAATGTTGACTATTTCAACTGGCTTTTTAATAATTTACATCATTTTCTCATGGAAATGGGTTTTGGCTGCTTCACTTATCATTGGTCTTATTGGAATTGTGTCTCCATATTTAAGCAGCAAAATCGAATGGGCGTGGATGAAAATTGCGACAATTTTGGGATATGTAGTTCCGAATATCCTATTAAGTTTGGTATTCTTTTTAGTTTTATTCCCAATCTCTTTTATTTACAAAATATTTAACAAAGATCCTTTAATGCTGTCCAACAAATACAACTCGTTTTTTATTGATATTAACAAAGAGGTTGATAAAAAAAGTTTTGAAAAAACATGGTAAAAACATTAACGCTTAACAAAACTTAAACTCTAAAAATCTTTATTTCAAATTTTTTTCACTCAATTGCTAATCATCGGTTATAATACTTCATCGCTTCTGGTAAATTCTTTTTTATATCTTCTATTCTTGTTTTATCAGAAGGGTGAGTACTAAGAAATTCCGGTGGTGCTTGTCCTTGCTTTTGAGCTGCCATTCTCTCCCAAAATCCCACTGCTACGTTAGGATCATAACCTGCCATTGACATAAAAATTAATCCCAATCTATCTGCTTCACTCTCGTGAGTTCTGCTATAAGGAAGTAGCACACCTACTTGTGCACCTAAGCCATATACTCCTAGCCACAGATCTCTTGTTTGCTGCGGCTGTGAACTGAGTGCTTCAGACAATGCTAACCCTCCAAGCTGAGTCAGTAAAATTTGACTCATCCGTTCATTTCCATGTTCAGCGATCGCATGAGCTATTTCATGACCCATGACCACAGCCAATCCGCTTTCATCTTGAGTAATTGGAAGAATGCCAGTGTAAACAACGACTTTTCCGCCAGGCATGCACCAAGCATTTACATCATTACTTTCAATTAGATTAAAATCCCAATTATATCCATTCAAACGATTTGACATTTTATTTTCTGTAAAATATCTCTCAACTGCATTTTTGATATTAAATCCAGCTCTCTTAACCATCTCTGTGTTATTTACTTCAGAACTTATTTTATTGGTTCTAATAAACTCATCGTACTGCTGAAAGCTCATAGAAAGCATTTCAGAATCAGGAATGATGCTCAATTGTTTTCTTCCTGTCAGCGGAACACTTGAACAACTGATAACAGTAAATGAAAAAATAAAAAAAGGTAAAACGACTTTGATTAAGAATTTCATTTTGGTCCTCAGGATAATTTATGTTAAAGTAAAAAGAATTATTACAATTTCATTCAAAATTTAGTTAAAATAAAATTAATCTTGAATGAAATTGCTCGAAATAAAATAAAAAACCGATTTGATTCTATTCAAATCGGTTAAAACTAACATCTAATTTTGCTGGAAATTCTGATGACTGGATTATTGAACTATTTGATTTTATTCTTTTTTTTGTCGTCTTGTGGAATTGCTTTCATTATATAATTTGAGCTGTTTACAGAAACAGTTAATATATCTCCGTTATCAACAATTCCATCCAAGTTTACATCAGTGTTCGCATAACCTGTGGTATTGTTCAACTTATCATCATCTGCAATCGTCAAATCTTCAATATCAATTATTCCATCTTGATTTATATCGCCGGAATAAATACAAAACCTAGTTCCTTTCTTTGTCACATTGCTGCCGTAAGTTTTTGAGGAATCCAAAGTAAAGTTAAAATTAACTGATTGCATATTGAATGTTTGAATTCCATTACTCCATATTTCAATTGAATTTCTATGTTTAATCACGATACGGTAATTACCGTAAGGAACATCAAATGTCAAGTATGGAGTTACTCCATCATCGGCAACCAAATTTCCAGTTTTATTCAGGAATACGCTTTTTGACACTTCGGGTGTACCATTCACACTCGATCTTAATTCTACTAATACCCAATCAACTACATTTGATGGAATAGAATCAACAGTTCGTGCATCCTCTAAGTATGGAGATGTTGTTGGAATTATCCAGTTAATTATTGTACTCATCTGATTGCTTGTTGTATCATATGCTCCCTCCAATAATAACTGCACACTTGTTAACACAAAATGATCACAATAATCTTTATCACTTATTCCGCCAGCATAGTGGCGTTCTACCAAAGATGCTTCTAATACGTTACTATAGATAGCTAATTCATCAATTACTCCATAGAACGTTTGCTCCAGTCCAATACTTAGCCATCCAACTGTTATATTTGCTGTTGGTGAATCAAATCCGCTTGTATATGTTGCTGAAGATGTACCTTCTAGCTTTCCATCTGCATAAATTTTAAGTTGATTTGAGTTTGCGTCTCTTACTGCTGCTATATGATGCCAATTAGAATCGTTTAATGCTGATGTTCCAATTACCGAATGAGTTTCGCCAGTTTTTGAACGAAGTTGGAATGTTGCTTTACCTTCATTGTTTAGCCCTACCCACCATCGCATCAATGTATTGCCATCTGTTCTTCCTATCACAACATTTGCATCTCTCTTTAAAGTTGAACCAGGACGTTTTATCCAAAATTCTATTGCGAAATTATCACTCGCTCCAAAATCGAAATCATTGCTTGGAGGAATGTTTATCTCATCATTAAATCCATCAAATTGCTGCCCGCTATTGACTTTTCCAACAACTGGTGTTGGTGCATTTGTGCCGGCTTCTGCATCATGTGTATTATATAGATCTTTATATGTGCTTCCAGAAATCTCATTTAATTTCCAGTATGAAATAATATTGTCTGGACAATTGGTTAAATCTGTTACATGTATTTCGAAAGATTGTATTGCAGGTGTTCCAAAATTATTTGAAGCGTTCACTGTAACACTATAACTCCCAGAATCTGATGGAGTCCATTGTATAATACCACTTATGCTGTCTATCACCATTCCGGTTGGTTTAACATCAAGATAATATTTAGGTGTTGGATTACCGGAAGCTTCTACATCATAAGAATATGATTGATTCTTATATCCATTTAAAATTGCAGTTGATGTAATTACAGGAGCTATACCCTCGACCTCTATTTCATAGCTCAGTGTGTCTGATCCCCAGATATTTTCTGCTCTTACTTCTACTAAATACGTTC
>CAZTJF010000035.1:24939-25356 GCA_964613805.1 uncultured Ignavibacteriaceae bacterium
AACCACTCGTCTTTACTGTGTCAGTGTGAACCAATCCTATTATTGCTGATGTATCGGGAATTGAGGTGATATTCGGGACTATTGCCAACTCTACATTTATCACATAACTCTGTGTATCGGCTGGCGCGATGTTATTCGATGCTACTACCTTTACATCATAGCTTCCAGAATCCGGTGCTGTCCATTGAATTATTCCGCTTATGCTGTCTATCAACATTCCAATTGGACTTGTCTCCAAATAATACTTCGGCGCTGGATTTCCGGTTGCATTTACATCATAAACATATTGCTGAAGTGTGTTGCCAACTGTTATCGGCGTTGATGTAATTACAGGAGCTATACCCTCTACCTCTATTTCATAACTCAGTGTGTCTGATCCCCAGATATTTTCTGCTCTTACTTCTACTAAATACGTTC
>CAZTJF010000036.1:0-25341 GCA_964613805.1 uncultured Ignavibacteriaceae bacterium
GAGCCCTTTTTTGTGTGCGAAAAATAATACTTATATGTCCTTTTTGCAATAAGATATAGTAAGAGAATTTTTTTACTGCCGTTCATCATTTTTTATTCCTTTTTCTTTGATAATTTCTATAACTTTCCATCCAAAATTAATCAAGAAAGGTTATTAACATGATCAAAGGAGTGCTATTGTCTCTAACAATTTTATATCTTACTGCAAGCGAAAATAATTTCAGCCAAACTTTGGAGAGAAAAGATATTGATCCTAAATACAAATGGTACTTAGAAGATTTATACAAAACAGAAAAGGATTGGCTGGCTGATAAAGAAATCGTAACTGATGGAATTAAAAAGATGAGTGAATTTGAGGGCAAACTCGGGAAGAGTGCTGAAAATTTATACTTAGGAATCAAAACTTATTTTAATGTTTACAAGAATCTGGTTAAATTTTATAATTACGCAAGTCACCGTAAAGATGAAGATTTACGAATCTCAGATAATCAAGCTGCTGCCCAAGTTGCGATGAATCTTTATTCGGATTTTTCTCAAAAATCTTCGTTTATAAATCCAGAGATATTAAAGATAGACCCAAAAACAATCAAAAAATTCTTCTCTGAAAAAAAGGAACTTACAGAATTTAAAATGTTTGTTGAAGATATTCAAAGGTTGAGAGATCACACTCTTTCGGCAAACGAAGAGAAAATTCTTGCAAGCTTTGGATTAACCGCTGAAACTCCGTCGAATGTTTATGGAATTTTTAACAACGCTGAAATGCCTTATACCGAAGTAACATTATCAAATAATGAAAGTGTTAAATTGACTCCGGCTTCATACACGCGGTACAGATCAACCGAAAATAGAGAAGACAGAAAAAACATATTCGAAAACTTTTTTAATAACTATGGGAAATTTCAAAATACATTAGGTGCAAATTATACTGGTAAACTCCAAAATGATTTTACCTTTGCAAAAAACAAAAAATATAATACATCACTTGAGTATGCTTTGAGCGCAAATAATATTCCTACCTCGGTTTATGAAAATTTGGTTCGGCAAATAAATAACAGTTTGCCAACACTCCATCGCTTCCTCGATTTGAAAAAGCGAATGCTCGGAGTTGATACTCTTCATTATTATGATTTATATACTCCCCTTGTAAAAAAATTAGATAAAAGTTACACGATTGAAGACGGTCAAAATGTTATATTAGCCGGATTAAAACCGCTGGGTGATGATTATCTTAACACTCTGAATACTGCATTCAACAATAGGTGGATCGATTATTATCCAACAGCCGGAAAAAGAAGTGGTGCATACTCATCTGGTGCTGCATACGATGTTCACCCTTTTATTTTAATGAATTGGAATGATGATTATGAATCGCTTTCAACTTTAGCTCATGAGCTTGGGCATACTATGCACAGCTATTATTCCAACAAAACTCAGCCGTTTGCAGATGCAGGTTATTCTATTTTTGTTGCTGAAATTGCTTCGACAATTAACGAGACGCTTTTAAATAATCATTTGGTTCAGAATGCTAAAAACAATCAGGAAAAACTCTCAATCCTTGGTTCATATCTTGATTTACTGAGAACCACAATTTTTAGACAAACATTATTTGCCGAGTTCGAACTTGATATGCATAAAATGATTGAACGTGATGAACCGCTGACAGGTGAGATAATCAGCAATGCTTATTATGAGTTGGTAAAAAAATATTATGGGCATGAGGATGGAAAATGTATTGTGGATCCATATGTTGCATATGAATGGGCATATATTCCACACTTTATTAACTATGCTTATTATGTTTATCAGTATGCAACTTCATTAATATTTGCAACGGCAATTGCGCAAAATATTTTTGATAATGGCACTCCTGCAGTTAGTATGTATTACAATTTATTAAAGGGCGGCAGTTCAAAATATCCAATTGATTTGATAAAGGACACAGGAATTGATCCGCTCTCACAGCAGCCATTTGAATTAACGATGAAAAGAATGAATGCAGTGATGGATGAAATTGAAAAACTTCTTAAATAATATTTAACATACACATAATCTCGTAAAGATTTAACTGTCAGTCTGAGCCTGCCTGTCGGCAGACAGGCTTGTCGAAGACTGATACTTGCATTCAATTCACACTTCGACTCGCACCGCAAACAGCGGCACGACTCAGTGTGACATTGCAAATTATTATTGTGATAACTCTCTATCCAAGTATTTGTTAATTCTTTCAATTGTCATCGGTGCTGAACCTTCGTAGTGGTTGTTAATATTGAGATAAACATTAACTTTTTTTGAAGTAAGCTCATCTAAAAGCAACGCAACCTTTTTAAGTTCAGTACTGCGGTCAATGTAAATCTTATTCCAATTTCCACCACTGATTTTTTCTATTCCCCCTCTATCTTCACCATGAAGCCGAATAACAGTTAAGTCCTTGATATACAATTTATACTTTTCATAAGTTTCAAAGATAGACGGCATATAATAACCTTGAAGAAATACATGGTAAATATTTAAACTGTTCAAAAACTCAAAATAATTTTTGGTGAGATAATTTGGATTCCGAATTTCAATTCCTATTTCTGGAACATTCTTCGGAAGAATTTCATAGAATGCTTGAAACATTTTCATAAATTGATCTAACGAAGTCATTTTTTGTTTGTTGAGATATTCAAACTGAAATAGTAAACAGCCAATTTGATTTTTTATCGGGGCAATTGATTCCAAAAACTTGGTAAATAAATCATTCGAAAGAAAGTGCGGATTTTTCTTAAGCTCCTCGTCTTTGTTTTTATTGTAAAAGTGAGTCAGCGTAACTGAATTAGGCACTTTAATGATGAACTTAAAATCTTTAGGCACTGAATTTTTATAATCGTTCACAACAGCTTTTTGCGGAAGCACCACTTTGTTTGGTGCAAATAGTGACCAAAACCACTGATCAACTTCAACAGTGTCGTAATGTTTAGAATACTCTTCTAAGTAATTGACATTCTCATTTTCAGAATACACGATTCCCTTCCATGAATCGTATTTCCAGCTGCAGGTGCCTATTCTTACAACTCGGTTCATCAATAATATTTATAGAGATATTGAATCATTGCAACAAGCTTACCTTTTCCATCAAATTTTTGTTCTTCAATCAGATTCATATTTTCATCATACTTATAAACATACTTAAACTGCTGTTTTCCATTTCCGTCGTAACTAAATGAAAAAGTTTTATTCCTTGCATCATCATACTCAGTTTCAATTTTATATTCAAGACCACCGATAGCATCATACCACTCTTCAGAAATTAAATTAAGATTGGAGTCGTATTCATACAAATAATATTTCTCAGCTCTACCTTTGGTATCATAGCGCGTTGATTTGATTTTGTTACCAGCTTTGTCATACTCATAATTATATTTTTTATCATTTTTGTTCTGAGCATCATATCGAAGCGATTCAATTCTAAATCCTTTACTATCATATTTGTATTCGAACCGATTTTGTACTTTGCCCTTCTGATCAAATGTAACGGTCTCGGTTAAAAATCCGTTGGAATCATACTTTGCAGATGACACTTTACCTTTATTAACCAATTTTCCATTGGAATCCTGTTCAAAATTAATTCTATCTACTGCTGATATTTTTAACTTTTTGAATAACTCCCTCTCTCTGTGCTCCATTGTTTTAAGGATAACTGTTGGTTCATTTTTCTTGTCTTCCACTTTAGATTTCTCTTCGTATCTTGTTTCTTTACTGGAAGAACAACCGACTAGACAAAAGACGAAGATAAAGATGAAGGGAAAATATTTAAAGCACTTATATGAGATGAATTTATTCATAACAACCTGTAAATAAAAAATTATTACTTACACAAGATAGAAATATATTCGATAATTTAAGTGAGAAGTTTGAGGACTAAGATTTCAATTCGTTCAATATTTTTTTGAAAGCCGATTGCAGATTTTTTTTTGTAGCAAGTAAATCCTGTGAAATTACTTTCACTTCACCAAGAACGGGCATAAAATTCGTATCACCATTCCATCTTGGTACAATGTGAAAATGAATATGGTCATCAACTCCGGCACCACTTGCTTTGCCAATGTTAGAACCGATATTAAATCCTTCCGGTTTCAACACTTCTTCAAGCGACTTGGTAGATAGCTTAAGCTGCTGAATTATTTCCAGATTTTCCTCATCCGATAATGAATGCAAATCCGCTTTATGAGCAAAAGGAACGATCATAAGATGACCATTATTGTAAGGATAGAGATTCAAAATAGTAAATACCTGCCGTCCTTTATGAATTAAGATATTATCATCGTCTTCAGCGTTTAATTTAGATGCATCACAAAGAAAGCAGCCGCTTTTAGGCAGTTTATCTTTAAAAGAATCAATATACTGAGAGCGCCAGGGTGACCAGAGTTTTTCCATAATAAAAAAGGCGGATTAAATCCGCCGTTAAATTAATTTCCTTCTTCTTTTAGTTTTTTGTACTCATCAACAATTTTTTGTTCAACTTCCTTTGGAACTTCTTCATAGTAAGCAAATTTAATTTTATGAGCGCCGCGACCTGAAGTTAAACTTCTTAAGTGAGATGAATATTTATAAAGTTCTGCAAGAGGAACATAAGCTTTGATAATTTGAAATTTACCATCCGAATCCATTCCAAGTATTTTACCACGTTTGCTTGAAATGTCACCCATTACATCACCCATGTATTCTTCCGGAACTTTGACTTCCAAGATATAAATGGGTTCGAGCAGACATGGCTTCCCCTCCATAAATCCTTTTCTAAAACATTGTGATCCAGCAATTTTAAATGACATTTCATCTGAGTCAACCGTATGATATGTTCCATCAAATATCGTAACTCTCACATCAACAACTTGATTTCCGGTTAAAACTCCTTTTTGCATCGTTTCAATAATTCCTTTTTCAACAGCAGGAATAAATCTGCCCGGAACAACACCACCAACAATTGCATCTTCAAACTCAAATCCTTTCCCTCTTTGCAGCGGTTCCATTTTAAAATGAACATGACCATATTGACCTCTTCCACCGGACTGTTTTTTATGCTTATATTCAACATCAGCAACAGAACTTTTCATTGTTTCTTTATATGGTATTCGAGGTTCAACTAAATCAACCTCAACCCCATATCTTTCTTTTAATCGCTTAACAGCTAACGAAAGCTGAAGTTCACCCTGCCCGGAAATTATTGTTTGTGCAATTTCAGGATCATACTTAACGTTGAAAGATGGATCCTCTTCGTGAAGTGTATGAAGACCGGTTGCAATTTTATCCTCATCGCCTTTTGCTTTTGGAACAATTGCAGCATTGATAACATGATCTGGAAAAACTATTGGATTTATAATAACCGAGAAATTTTTAGAGGTCAATGTGTTGTTAGTGTGTGTATCTTTCAATTTGACAACTGCACCTAAATCACCAGCTAAAACTTTTGGAACTTCGGTTCTCTTATTCCCATTTAAAATTGATAGTTGACTGAGCCGCTCGGTTTTACTATTAGTTTGATTGATTAAATCTAAACCAGGAACCGCCGTACCGGAAAATACTTTGAATAACGATAACTCACCTACGTGCTGTTCTGAAATAGTTTTAAAAATAAATAGAACTGCTTCACCTTTAGGATCGGGTTTGATAATTATTGGTTTATCACCGCTTTTTAATTTACCTTCTTCAACAACTCTATCAGATGGAGAAGGAAAATAAGAAGCGACAAAATCTAAAAAGTTATTTATGCCAACTCCTTTTGCAGCAGACACGGCAAATACCGGTGTAAAGTTTCTCTTTATAATTGATAGCTTCAGTCCTAGTTTTAATTCATCTTCAGTTAAAGAGCCATTTTCAAAATATTTATTCATCAAATCTTCTGTTGTTTCAGCAACTTTTTCAATCAACTCTGTACGATAAGCTTCAGCATCTGCTTTTAGATTTTCAGGAATGTCTTTTTCGGTTACACTTCTGGTGCCAGGTGCGCCATATGTATAAGCTTTCATTTTTATCACATCAACTACCGTATCAAATGCAATTCCTTCATTAGCAGGAAATGTTACAATAATGGCTCCAGATGACAAACGATTTTTTGCCTGCTGTTCAGTTTCCTTATATTGGGAATGTTCGTTATCAATTTTATTTATAATTATCGCAGATGGAAGTCCATATTCATTTATAAATGTTCCTGTGGTTTCTGAACCAACTTCAACTCCCTCAGCAGATTTAAGAACCATTACAGCTGTATCGCAAACCCGCATAGCTGCTTTAACTTCACCAATAAAATCCGTATAACCCGGTGAATCAAGTATGTTTATTTTTGTATGGTTCCATTCCAGATGAAGCAATGATGTTGAAATTGAAATTTGCTTTTCTATTTCATTAGGTGAATAATCGGAAACAGTGTTTCCTTCATTAACACTTCCAATACGATTTGTCTGGTTGGTTTGATAAAGAAGAATTTCGGATAAAGTTGTTTTCCCGCTTCCACCGTGACCGATGAATGCAATATTACGAATGGATTCTGCAGTGTATTCTTTCAATTGATTCTCTCCTAAGTTGCAAGGTGTGAATATTTAAGTGAACTAGTGTTTTTTATAGGTATTCCAAAAAGCATTTATACCGTTAACAACAGCCGAGAAATTTCGAACTAAACCCATAACGGGTTCTTCAATTCCTCTTCGAATTCTGGATTCAAATCCTAAAATCATATCAACCCGTTGTTTAATATTCATAACCATATTTCGTGTAACTTGCATTTGACCGCTAACGTCTGATGTGATATTTGAAAGTTTTTCACTCAACTCGGTTGTAGATTCTATTAACGGCTTAATATCAACAGCTAATCCCTTAACATTGTCTTTAATTTCTTCGAAAGATTTTGTGATTTTATTTAAATAAAAGATTAATGCAAGGCAAAGTAACGAGGCAGATATGAGAAGAATTACGTTAAGAACTGTAACGACATCCATATGATTTAAAAAAATTAAAATGTTGCAAGAAATATTATTTTATTTGTGAGGTGAATCTACTAAGGTCTTTAATTCAATGTTTCTGAATTAATACAAACTTAATTCAAAAATATTTTAAAGTTATATACCTTTTCAGAGTAAACTCACGAGTGCTTAGTTTCTTTGTAAGCATCTATTCCGGCTTTGATTGCTGATTTAAGATCGCCAGTTTCTTTTTCAATTACCGATTTGCCGGATGATATTGCACCACTGGTTTTAGTTTTAGCATCATGAAAAATCTTTTCAGCATCTTTTAATAATTCATCAGTTTTTGCTTTTGCGTCGGAAATTATTTTATCGGATTTTTGCTTGCCCTCGTTTATCAATTCTTTTGCTTTATCTTTTGCATCAGCAATATATTTTTCAGCTTCCTCTTTAAATTCATCGGCTTTGTCTTTTATATCTTTTCGTAATTCTTTACCACTTTTGGGGGCATATAGAAGTGCCACAATTGCACCTACAACTCCACCTGCTAAAAATCCTACCAAAAGCCCTGTACCAAGATTTTTTTCCTTAGACATGATGTACTTCTCCTTTTTTATTTTAATTTCAAACGAAATTTAAGTACGCCCTCTCTGAAAATCAAGGTAGGTGGAGAGTTTGTAATCAAATTAACCCAAGACATTAAACACTAAATTACATGTTCTTAATTATCTCACTCGCAAATTCAGAACACTTAACTTCTCTTGCATTCTTAAGTAATCGAGCAAAATCATATGTTACTACTTTAGATTTAATCGTCTTCTTCATTGCCTTTTCAATAATTCGAGAAACTTTATTCCAGCCAAGGAAATTGAACATCATCACACCTGATAAAATAACTGAACCAGGATTCACCTTATCCTGATTTGCATATTTAGGTGCCGTACCATGCGTTGCCTCAAAGATTGCAGTTGTGTAACTCATATTTGCACCGGGTGCAATACCTAACCCGCCAACTTGTGCAGCAGCAGCATCAGAAAGATAATCCCCATTTAAATTTGGCGTTGCAACAACTTCATACTCCGAAGGGCGAAGCAGTAATTGCTGAAACATACTGTCAGCAATTCTGTCTTTAATTAATATTTTTCCTTCAGGCATTTTCCCGTTAAATTGTGACCAAAGTTCATCTTCGGTTACAACCAAATCTCTAAATTCTGTTGTGGCAACTTTGTAGCCCCACTCTTTAAACGAACCCTCTGTGAACTTCATGATGTTACCTTTGTGAACTAAAGTAACACTGCTTCTTTTATTATCCCGTGCAAACTCAATTGCTTTTTTAATTAGTCGAGATGATCCAAATTCGCTCATGGGTTTGATTCCAATGCCTGATGGCTTTCTAATTTTTTTGTGAAAAGATTCATTAATGAAATCTATCAGCTTATTCGATTCTTCAGTATCGGATTTAAATTCTATACCGGAGTAAACGTCCTCAGTATTTTCGCGAAATATTACAATGTCCATATCCTTTGGATTTTTCATTGGACTTGGAGTACCAGCATAATATTTCACAGGACGAACACATGCAAAAAGATCTAACAACTGACGAAGTGCAACATTTAAACTTCTAATTCCTCCGCCGATTGGAGTCGTTAATGGACCTTTAATAGCGACACTGAATTCTTTAATCGCTTCAACTGTTTCTTCGGGAAGCCATGTATTATTGCCATAAAGTGATACAGCTTTTTCACCGGCATAAATTTCCAGCCAGGAAATTTTCCTTTTCCCATTAAACGCTTTTTCAACTGCCGCATCAAAAACCCTTTTGGATGCTTTCCAAATATCGGGACCAGTGCCGTCTCCCTCTATAAAAGCGATAATAGGATTTTTAGGCACTTTTAATTTATTATTTACAATTCGAATTTTTTCACCGTCTTGCGGAACTTTAATGTGCTCGTAGTTTGACATTTCTTTTTTTCCTAATTGTTATTGCTAAAATTTGCTTCTGTAAATTTTCCAAATCTTTTTTGATATAGGGTTACACTTATGATTCCAACAAATACAGCAAACCAAAGTGTAACTGCACGAATAATAAAAGTTGATGCAACAGCGACTTCTTTAGAATATGATTTTTGAATTAGCATGTATGTAAGAGATCCTTCTGTAAGTCCTAAACCGCCGGGAAGCAATGATATCGCCCCAACTATTGTGGCAAATGCATAGCTGAATGATGCCCACAAATAACTTAAATTCATTTCAAAATTAGTAAGAATAATATGATATCCCAAACATTCGAATGACCATGACACTAAACTTAACAACGTCATATAAAAAATTGGGAGCGGTCGAAGCAGCAAAAAGGAACTTTCATAAGCTGAATGAATATTTATCAAGTACTTTTTCAGAAATTTTATTTTTTCAAATTGATTTATCATAGGCAGAGCAATATTTTTATTACTGATAACAACAACTACTAAAAGAAAAAATAAACCAACACCGATTACAACGTTTCTTCCATAATCGTAAACATAAGCACCAACTAATGCAATCATTACCAAAGAAATAAAATCAGTGATTCGTTCGGCAAGTACAATCGGAGCAGTTCGAGAAATGGGCGTTCCTGAAATTTGTTTAACGAGATAAACTTTCAAAAGTTCTCCCATTTTGCCTGGAGTTACACTCATTATCAATCCAGACATAAAAATAGAGAACGAATCTATTCTTTTAATATTCACTTTCAACAGGGATAAATAATAATCCCATTTGAGAAAGCGTGAGACATAATTCAGAAAAGATAAAATCAACACGATGGGAAGAAGCCACCAGCTAAATGCAGAAAGCACTTTTGAAAGATTATCAAAATCAGCGTATATGATAAAAGCAAGATAAAGAATTCCTGCAATCACCAATGAAATTAGGAGCCGCTTTTTAATTTGTTTTAGCAAATCAAATAATCCAAAGTAGATTGTGATAGAGTTTCGCAAGAGGAAGTCCAACAACATTATAGTAACAACCATCTATCTTTTCGATGAACACTGCACCAAAATCATCTTGAATTCCATATGCACCGGCTTTGTCCATCGGACTTCCGGTAGAAATGTAATCATCTATTTCTTGATTGGTGAGTTTTCTAAATGTAACAAGGGTTTTCTCAAAATCAGAAATTATTTTATTGTTCTCTGAATTATAAATTGAAAAACCGGTATAAACTGTATGACTTCTTCCGCTAAGCTTTTTTAATATTCTTTTAGCATCAATTTTATTTTTTGGCTTGCCAAGAATATGATTATCAATTACAACAATTGTATCCGCAGTGATTATGATTCCTTTTTTAATTTTAAGGAGTGCTTTGTTCAATTTCTCAATTGATAATCGTCTAACGATTGAAACAGGATATTCCTTATCATTTACTTTTTCATGGAAATGAAGATCAATGGTTTTGAACTTTAAGTTTAGCTGCTTGAGCAGTTTTTTTCGTCGTGGAGATTTGGATGCAAGATAAATTGGAAGTTTAGTTGAGATCATATTATGAGAGATAATTTACACTTGAAATAATGGCGTAAGTATAAATTTGATAATGTCATTTCGATCCTGCTTTTAGCATAAAAAAAATCTTGATTAAGCAGAAGACTTCTCCCTTTTGTCGAAGTGAGATTCAAAGTTTTAATAAAAAATAATAAAATTTTGAGATTAAAAAGGTGTAGTGAATAAACGTTAGGAAGAAAAGTCACAAGAGGAATTATCTGAACATCGCCTTGATGCTGCCCCAAGTTCTCTTAACACCAGAAATGCTTGGAGAAACTGAAACTTCTGCAGAGTAAGAAATTTTTTGGTCGTTATCAACAATTCTTAAACGATATGTAAAAACATAATCACTCGATTTGTAAACAGATTCATCAACATAGGAATAAAATGAATTGCTGCCTTTAGGATTTAATGTAGTTAAGTCAACATAAGGAGATTGCTGGGTTCTTCTTTCCAATACGAAGTTTCTAAGATTGGTTTCATCGCCGGTTTTCCACTCGAGTTTTACATTCTCACCTTCGGTTCTTGCATGGAAATATTCCATGAAAGCCCCCGCTAAAGAAGTTCCAATTATTGATAAAACAAGAAGAATTTGAAAAAGCTGCTTTTTCATGGTGGAAATATATTTTGCGGCGGGTTGAATGTCAAGTAATTAAGAAAATATTTTTTAGTGAATAAAACTCCACGGCTTTGGGTTCAATCCTGTTGGGATTGAGATTATTACAATTTACTTATCTATTACAAACATTAATTCCCTAATGGGAATTTATTTCCCCAACAAGCATTCCCTATTTTTATAATGCTTAACAATCCCATCGGGATTGCATGTTTGTAACAATCTTAAATCAACTATACCTCCCTCAAATCCGACAGGAGTTGAACGTATCGTTTGAATCGTCATCGTAATTTTCATCAACCGCATGTTCAATCCCTATGGGATTGAGGTTTTTCAGTTTGCTTAGTTGTTACAGACATTTATTCCCTATCGGGAATTAGTATTCCAAAAACACTTATCCATTTTTGAATAATGTTTTTCAATCCCAGCGGGATTGAATGTTTGTAACAGCGCTTAAATCAATTACACATCTTTCAACTCCGTTAGGAGTTGAACATTTCATTAAATGCTTATTCCACATCTTCAAATATAAACTTCTCATCAAACACAACTTCAAACTTATTCAGCATTTCGATATACTCTTCCCTGAAGGTTTTTCTCTGATGATGCATTTCTTGATTCTCAATGTATCTAACAACCTTGTCTAATTGCGATTTTGAGTACGAAAATCCGCCATATCCCTCCTGCCAGCTAAACTTTCCCGCTAACCATCGCTGTTCGTTAATATAATTTGTTGAACATCTTTTAACCTCTTTAACCAGAGACGAAAGCGCTTCATCCGGATTCAATCCGATTAGGAAATGAATATGGTTGGGAATTCCGTTTATGGATATGAGTTTATGTTTCTTGTTCCTAATTATACCAGTGATGTATTTGTAAAGATTTTCTTTTTTATTATTTGGAATCAGACAATGTCTGCCTTTTACGACTGTTACAATCTGAATATAAATTTGTGTATATGTGTTAGCCATTTTGTTTGCCATTCAAAATTGTGTATTTAAAAAAGTAGAAAACCATAAAACCAATTTAGAATATTTTCTTTTTCGCTCATATATAAATTTAAAAAACCTAGCCATTTTGTTTTCGAGCATCCCAATCATGTAAATTAAACTGTGACTTTTAGTTCAATCCCTATGGGATTGAGGTTTTTATCAGTTTACTATTTTGTTACAGATATTTATTCCCTACCGGGAATGTTTTACAATTGCAGTACATAAGTTTTCAAAAACAGCTAACAATCCCAGCGGGATTGAATATTTGTAATAATCCTTAAATCAGCCGCACCACAACAACTCCGTAAGGAGTTGAACAGATTGTTTGAATCGTTATCGCATATTTCATCAACCGCTTGTTCAATCCCTATGGAATTGAGATTTTATTAGTTTATGAATTTGTTACAAACCTTAATTCCCTATCGGGAATTCGTATTCCAAAATCACTTGTCCAATTTTGACTAATGTTTTTCAATCCCATAGGGATTGAATGTTTGTAACAGCACTCAACTTAACAACATCAACCAACTCCGATAGGAGTTGAACATATCGTCTGAATCGTTATCGTAATTTTCATCAACCGCATGTTCAATCTCTATGGGATTGAGGTTTGATAGTTTATGAATTTGTTACTAATGTTAATTTCCTAACGAGAATTTATTTTCCAAACATCCTTCTCCTTTGTTAAAAATGTTTTTTAATCCCATCAGGATTACATGTAACACATTTCATTTCTTATTAATTTTGATACCAAAGTAATAATCAAATGCTCGACTGGAAAAGAAATTTAATAATAGTTTGGATATGCCAATTTGTTGCAATGATTGGTATGAGTGCAATTGTTCCCTTCTTACCTTTATTCGTTCGTGATCTTGGTGTAAGAAGCTTAGAAGAAACCGCATATTGGAGCGGATTAGTTTTCGCCGGTCCTTTTTTCATTTCATTTTTTCTTACTCCTGTTTGGGGAAATCTTGGTGACAAATACGGTAGGAAAATGATGACCGTTCGAGCAGTGCTTGGATTGGCAATTGCTCAAGTGTTGGTCGGCTTTTCACAAAATGTAACACAGCTTTTTCTTGCAAGATTAGTACAAGGATTGTTAAGCGGTTTTCTTCCTGCTGCAATGGCATTGGTTGCCGCTAATACTCCAAAAGAAAAAACCGGTTACGCTTTGGGATTGCTGCAATCTGCAACTGCAGCCGGAACCGTGTTAGGTCCACTTCTTGGCGGTTTAGTTTCTGATCTCCTGGGATTCAGAAGTGTTTTTTTTATAGTTGCTGGATTGCTTGTAGCAACAGGAATTGCTGTTATTGTTTTTGTTGTTGAAGAAAAAAATGATAATGAAAAAAGCAAACATTCATTCATTGACAATTGGAAATATCTACTCAAGAATCAAAAGCTTTTACTTCCTGCAATTATGATAATGCTTACCGCTTTTGGAATTTCATTCATCCGGCCAACGTTTGTGCTTTATGTTGAAACATTTTCAATTTCAAAAAATTTTCTTCCAACAATTACAGGAGCACTATACAGCATTGTCGGAGTTTTCTCAATCATTTCTGCCGCATGGTGGGGACGGAGAGTTGAGAAAACCGGCATCGCTCAAAATGTTATTTATTCCTCATTACTTACCGGTGTAATGTATTTTGCTCATTCGTTCGTGTATGATATTTATTTTTTAATTCCTATAAGAATTTTATTGGGATTTGGTTATGGCGCATTATCTCCATTATTATTTACTGCGATTAGCAATAATGTTCCTACAGAAAGAAAGGGTGGAATATTAGGAGTGGGATCAAGCTTTCAGATTTTGGGCAATATGGTGGGTCCTGTACTGGGAGGTTTTAGTGCAGGATTTTTAGGACTGCGGATATCTTTTGCAATCACGGGATTATTCTTTCTTGTAATCACTGCAATATCTTATTTCAAAATCAAAGAATGAATTTTTGAAAACTCTTAAGGACACAGTAAACGCCCACGCACTAAAAATAATCTCAGTAAAACTCAATTCAATAATTTCAGTAAATAAAAAAGGGCTGGTGTTAATTTAAAATACCTTTAACTTTTTCAGCCAGAGGCTGATCCGCCTTTGGCGGAGACCTTTGACTTTTTGTATGCTGTGATCTCGCTCTCACAAAAAAATATAATTAGCAAAAACAGTTGACAATGAGTGAAAATTTTTAAAAATTGTTACAACAATATTTAAAACTTTTGGAGGCAGCTATGAAATTAGTACATTCTCTTTTAGTTCTCTTCTTTCTTCTCATTCTTTTTATTCCTTCATCAACAATTCAAGCACAAACATTTGATGGTAATTGGAGTTGTTTATATGCAACCATTGACGATCAGCCAAATGCTACAGGTGTCAGAACCATGTCGGTTGGTGCTATCAAAGAAAACACTTTTGTAGCACTGGTATCTCCTGCTCCAACTGAATTAACAAATACATTTTGCTATTTAGTTGGTTATACAAATGCTGATTCAGTTAATGGGAGAATGGGATTTTATGAATACAATCAGTTGGATTTAGTCACTCAATGGTCCAGTGGGTTTGACGCAGTTGATATGAAACGTGCCTGTGACATCGTTACAACTAAAGATTCATTGATTTACGTTGCAAATAATGACGTGGACCGAAATATTCTTGTATTTAGAATGACTGCAGATTCTATCGAGTCAACTGAATATAGATTAGTTACAGGTGCGGATTCAATTTGGGCTATTGATGTAGATGCTTCAGGAAGAGTTTATGTTACTACAGTAGCGGTTGCACCTAATAAGGGAAAAGTTCTTGTATTTAATGGTTTTCAGCAAGAACAAGATGCATGGGCTGTATCACACTCACTCACGCCTTTAACTACAGTCACAATTCCGGATACGGGAAGAACACGCGGTGTTGCGGTTAATGATGCTGGAACTGTTCTTTATGTATCAAATTATGATTTGGACAAAGTTTATTGCTACACAGGCAGTCCAACGACCGGTTATACGCTGTATAACGGTTTTAATTTTTCAGTTGAAAATGATACTCTGACTTCCACTTCAGGTGCATTGCTGAACCCAGGTCCTTGGGGATTAGGTTTCATGGACACAAAAAATGTTCTTTTTGTTTCGTGTGCAACTAATTTTCAAACTGGAGTAGGTTACCAATATGGGAGAGTTTACGCTGTAAACCCGAACACTGGTGAAAAGTTAGATACAATTGATTGTGCACTTTGGAATTTTACAATGACAGGGAGCTGGAGTTCAAGACCGGGCGGGACTATGGGAACTGTTTCAGGATACACTTCACCGTACAATGTTTCATTCGATGAAAACTTTAACGTTTACAATCAATCATTTTATGGATGGACTATAGATAAATGGCAATTCTCAGGAACGATTCCAACAATTCCATTAACAATTGTTGGAATTGAAAAGAATGAAACCGCAATTCCAGAACAATTCAGCTTAGCACAAAATTATCCTAATCCATTTAACCCTGCTACAACAATTGAATTTTCATTACCGCAAGATGCTGATATTTCTCTTTCAGTCTACTCTATTATCGGCGAGCACGTAGCAACTTTAATTGATAATTCTAATTTTACAAAGGGTAATTATAAATTAACTTTTGATGCATCAAAGCTTGCATCGGGTAATTACATTTATGTTCTTACAAATAATGAAATGAAACTATCACGTAAAATGACCTTAATTAAATAATTTCTAAAAACAAAACAGGAGGTTACTATGAAACTCAGAAACATGTTACTCGTTCTTCTTTGCTTTGCTCCTTTCGCTTTTGGGCAATTGTTCACTCGTGTTGGAACTCTTCCCCTTCCTGCTCCTGAAAATGCTGGCTTTGGCAATATCGTTGCTGGTTATGATTTTGATGGCGATGGAAAAGGAGAAATTTATTTACCCAATAATAACTGGGCTGATGCCGGTGCAGAATTAATCCCATCAATTTATAAGTATGAGTATGATGGTGCTGTCGGATTTAATATGGTTTGGAAAGCTACAACTGCTCCCGGTTTAGTTTTACAAAATACTTGGCCTGCACTTTGCGTTTCCGACTTGGACGGCGATGGAAGAAAAGAAATTGTTTGGGCTCCTGTGAATTATTCACCATATCCAGCTAACACACCGCGTATTTTTGTGTATGAATATCCTGCGGACGGATCGAATAATTTAGGTGTTCCTGATTTAGCAAATCCTGGGAATTGGCTGCCTAATACAAAATGGGCAATTGATACTGCTGCCGGCGTCAATTTAAGACCATTTCGCTCCATTGTTGGAGATCCTGATGGAGACGGAATACAAGAGTTAATGTTCAGCACCCGAGCCGGTGGCTATGCTTTCGGTGTTGCTTCTGTCAGCACTGTTCCCAACTCGGGAAGTGGTTCTGAAACATGGACATTAGAATATTCCGGCGGACCTGCAGGCAGTGTTGCATACGACATTGCTTTCCCCGGTAACAAAGTAGTTTATGTATTTTTATCTAACGGAAACGTTCTTCCCTTTAAATATGCAAGTGGTTCTTGGTCAGCGTTGCCAGCTCAAGTTGGGCTTGTTCCGGGTGGTTCATGGCATTCAGCATGTGTGGTTGATCTAAATAATGATGCTACAAAAGAAATTGTAATAGCCGGTAATGGAACCACTGAAAGAAAGATTTATCTTCTTCAACAGCAAGGTGACACATTAGTTTCCTCTACAATCGCTGATTTCGCTCCACTCGCAGGTATTGGCGGCAGATTGTACGGCGGTGCAGCAGGTGATATTGATCTTGACGGTAAATTAGATTTTGTATTCGGTACAAGAGATGCTAATCCGAACAATGCATCTATATTTAGACTAAAGTACTTAGGCGGTGACATTACTTTGCCCGCAAGTTATGCAACTTCCGTAATTGACCAAGGATATATATCACCTCTTGGTGGTCCGGGCAGATGGATGCATGTTGCAATTGCGAACGTTGATGGCGATCCTAAAGCCGAAGTTTTATATGGAGAAGGAACTGGCGAAACAGCTCCCATAGTTATTATTGATATAGAAGGTCAATTGCCTGTTGAGCTAAAATCATTTGCTGCATCTGTTGTAGATGGTTTTGTTCAGCTTAATTGGTCTACAGCAACTGAAACAAACAACAGAGGATTTGAAGTTCAAAGAAAAGTTGAAGGAAGTGACTTTGTTACAATCGGATTCATTCAAGGAAAAGGAACTACAACTCAATCACAAAATTATTCTTTCGTTGATAACAATGTTCAGACCGGTAATTATCAATACCGACTAAAACAAATGGATTTTGATGGAAGATCGTCTTACTCAAATGTTGTTGAAGTTTCTCTTAATCCGACTGAGTTCAGTCTTGCACAAAATTACCCGAACCCATTTAATCCAACCACTACAATTAACTTCAATCTTGCAAAAGAATCTAATGTTAATTTGAAAGTGTTCAATTTACTTGGACAGGAAATTATTTCGCTCGTAAGTAATGAATTCTTGAATGCCGGAAGCTACTCATATAAATTTGATGCTTCCTCACTCGCAAGCGGAACATATATATATAGATTAGAAGCCGGTGATTTTGTACAGACAAAAAAGATGACGCTGACGAAGTAATCGGATTTAATTTGGTTCTTATGAAAAGCCGGGCTGAAAACGTCCGGCTTTGTTTATTATTATTTCATAATTCCGATTTTGCGATAATAATAAACAATGGCTGCAAATATTTCTTTACTGAATATCCGAGACGACGATAAGTAAATCATTTTGAGAATCCATCATTTTTTTTAAAGATTTATTTGATTTTTATCTTGCTTTTTAAGTTTTCAGTTTATAGATTTATATTCAAATAGTATACGTCTTTCAGTTTGAGGGTAAATTTCAAAGAAACAAGAGTAAACTCTGTTTCGATTAATAATTATTTTATCAGTTAGATGAAGGGTTAACTTATTGCGAATGATTTCTACAAATGTTAATTTTCTAAAAGAGTTAAATAGAATTCAATAAAGTAAGTTTTTACCCTCCATAAAACTTCAAATACTTATTCTAACGGTGGTTTGTTTCGAGTGCAATAAAATATTTTTTACTAATCAACTTATTTATTCAATTCACTTAAAAGGAGTCCTATGAAAAATATCTTCTGTTTATTTGTTGTTCTGCTGCTAATACAGGCAAGTGTATTGGCACAAACAAAAAAGGCGGTTCAAGAAGCCCCTCCGGTTAGTGTTCAAGATGAATACTCATCCGATGCACCGGTTAAGCATGTTCCTTTTATCCCCAGCGGAATTCAGCCAAAATCTCCACTCGCTTTGAGTGGAACATATGAAATTGGAGTTGGAAAAACCTATGTTAAGCTCAGTGATGCAGTTAATGATCTGGTTTTGCAAGGTGTATCTGGTCCAGTGACTTTTGAATTTACGGATGCGAACTATACTGATACAAGCATAGTAATTAACGCATTCGCAGGACAAGGTGCAGCAAATCCTGTTGTATTTCAATTAAAATCTGGAAACCCAAGTGCAAAAATATTGTTTACAGGCGGAATAACAACACGTACCTGGGGAATCCGTTTTGATTCAACTCAGTATGTTAGTTTTATTGGTTCAACCACAGTTGGGCAATACCCCATAACATTTGAAGTTGACACAACAATTGGTAATCCGACAAGAACTGTTTTCCAAATCATCCGTTCAAATAACATTAGACTTGAAGGATTAACCATAATTGGTCATAGAAGGTACAGCGATGCATCTTCTGCTACTGCAATCCTTCAATCATTTTTTAGTGGAAGCACTGCACCAAACACAGATAACACTTATACAAATTTATGGATCAAAAGATGTTCAGTTGGTTTCTCTGTATCGGGCATCTCAGGTGCTATTCGAGATAATAACATAACTCTTTCAAATTGTGATTTTGGCGGCGACAGCTTTATTGAAACACTCGCCGCAAGAGGTGTTAGTGTAGGATCAGTTGATAACCTGACGGTCTATAAAAATGATATTAGACGTGCAAAAAACTTTCCAACCGTTGCTGCCGGTGTTATTGGTTTTATTGAATTTGGAGCAATGAATAATTTAGTTGTTTCACATAATAAAATTCATGACTTTGAGAAATACGGAACTTTGGCAGGAGTTGCTACAGGAATGCAATTCCAAACATCTTCAGGTGCAACTCCAACTGGACCACTTTATGCAAAAGTATTTAACAATATGATATATGACCTTCGGAATCCAGCGGGTGTGAATGCTACTGCTACTCAAGCGGTTGAAGCAATTCGATTCACATCACTCAGCCCAAATGCATACGATGTGGATGTATATAATAACACTGTTCATCTTACCGGAAGTTTAAGTTCAACAACACCTTCGTGGTGCGGTGCTATGGTAATTTCATCAGCAGTTGCGACTGATGTTGTAAAAATTTATAATAATGTTCTTTCAAATGAAATTAAAACTGGATCTTCCAACAGCGGAACTTTCATTTACGGAGACTTCGTCTTTCAGACTGTTATTAGTGATAAGGTGAAAGCAGATCGTAATTTATATTGGTATCCACACTTACCAGTATATTGGAGCGCATTAGCAATTTTCGCTGGAATAGATTTAGCTTCTTGGAATGCATTGACAGGAGAGGATGCAAACAGTATTGAACAAAGCAATCCATTTTTTGTGAGCCCAACTGATCCGCACATTATCCCGGCTTCACTATCCGCTGCAGAAGGTAATGCATCTGTAGTTGGTTTTGTTACTAATGACATTGACGGCAATTTAAGAAGCGGTTCAACTCCTGATCTCGGTGCAGATGAATTTTCAGGTAACATGTACACATTTGCTTTACAAGCATTGATTCAAGGATTTTATACAGATGGTATTGCTAAAAATAACCTTTACGGATCCATGATACCTGACACGGTTACAGTTGAAATCCGAAATGCATCATCACCTTATGCTTTGGTTACATCATCACAAGCGGTTCTTGATACATCGGGTTTTGGCATATTTCAAATGGGAAGCTGGACACCCGGTAATTCCTATTACATTGTTGTTAAACATCGTAATTTAGTGGAAACATGGAGCAGAGCCGGCGGTGAAACATTCAGCTTAACTGCAGCTCAATACAGCTTTGTTGATACTGCAAAAGCTTACGGAGATAATCAGGTTAAACAAGGAGAATACTGGTGTATGTACAACGGCGATGTAAATCAAGACGGAGCCGTTGATTTAGGCGATATGATTGATATAGATAACGATAACGCTAATTTCGTTACAGGCTACGTTCCTACGGATGTTGATGGAAACAACAGCACTGATTTATCAGATATGATTATAGCTGATAATAACAATGCAGCTTTCGTTGGAAAGATAACGCCTTAGTTACGGCATTTTATTAATAACAGGAAATAACAAACGGGTATTGTTCAAATTGAGCAATACCCAAAATTAAAAACAAAACCTAATGGAGGAACAAAACATATGAAAAAGAGCTACAACAAAATAAAATTCTTTGGAATTTTATTAGCTTTTCTTTTCTCGTTCGTTGGTTACGCACAAAATCCAACATATGAAGCTAAATTAGCTAATGACATTGTGGTAAGCCCCACAGTGTACGAATTTGACATTTACTTGCTGCGAACAGGTGCAACACCTTTCGAACTTGGCGGCTGTCAGATTGGCTTAACTTTCAACAATAATATACTTAACGGAGGAGCATTAACTGCCTTAACCATAGCTGGGACATGCGAATTCAGTAATCCCGCACAGGCACCGGCAAATCCAAATGTAGTAACAGTACAAGGAAGCAATAGAATATGGAAACTTGCATCGAAAGCACCTCCGGGAACTGGAGCTGGTTCAATTATATCCAATGTTGCCCCAGGTACAAGAGTCGGCAGATTTAGATTAACCAACACTGTTAATTTTGGTCAATTCCCTGCAAATTTCGCATGGACATTTATCGCCTCAGAGTATCAAACAAAGATATCGGCGTATGTAGGCGGGATAAATGTTGAAATTACAACACAGCCAACACATTTAAACAACTTGGTTAACCCGCCGTTACCTGTAGAGTTGAGCACATTTACAGCAAATACAAGCCAAAGAGATGTTAACCTTAGTTGGGCAACAAAGACAGAGGTAAATTCAAGCTTGTTCCAAGTTGAGAGAACATCACAAGATGTACAAAACTGGATTAAGGTTGGAGAAGTTGCTGCAAGCGGTAACAGCAGCTCAGAAAAGGAATACAGCTTTACTGATAAGAAACTCAATAGCGGTAAATATATCTACAGATTAAAAATGATTGATGCAGATGGTACTTTTGATTATAGCAAGCAAGTTGAAGCAGAAATATCGCTTCCGAAGGAATTTGCAATCAGTCAGAACTATCCTAATCCTTTCAACCCAACAACAAGGATAGACTATCAGCTTCCATTTGACTCAAAAGTAACTCTTGAATTATACGGAATTACCGGCGAGAAGGTAGCAACACTAATCAACACTGAACTTAGTGCGGGTTATTACACAGCAGATGTAAATGCAAGTGCATTAAACTTAGCAAGCGGCATTTACATTTACAGAATGAATGCAAACAATCCAACCGGACAAAATTTTGTTCAAGTTAAGAAGTTAATGTTAACTAAGTAATTTAGTTAAATTAAGCCAGGGCGGGAAAATTTTTTCCGCCCTATTTTTTTTGATTTTACATAGGCGTTTGTAAACTTATTTCCCCTCCAAAAGTTTATTCATTATCTTCTCAACTGAAACTAAATTGGATAAAAGATTAAAATCATTTTTTTAATCTTTACTTTCATAATTAATTTTTATATGTTTTGATGAGGGCAATGCAAAATTCTTATCATTATTTATAATTAATAACATGGTAATATTTATTAGTCTATTTGCATTAGGTATGAATGTTCACAACTCATCAATTCGTAAATCAAATACTTATCATTCAGTTCACTTCTTCGGTAAAAAATTACCGGAGTATTCTAATAATCTACAAACAACTAATAGGAGGTTACTTTGAAAAAAATAATACAAGTATGTATTGTTTGGGCATTTGTTGTTTTTCTTGGGCATAATTTTGTCCAAGCTCAAGTGCCATTTTCTTTTAGTGCCGGTTCAGGCACGTTCACACCACTCACAAGTGCTTCAGCTTTCACCTGGAATGGCAGCAGCGACGAGGGTTACACCAACTCTGCACCTATCGGCTTCAGCTTTAATTATCTGGGGACGAACTATTCAGATTTCCAAGTATCTACAAATGGATTTTTAAGACTTGGAACTGATTTAGCAAGTGCGATTACTGCAAATAATTTCATCGGAACAACAAGAACAATTATTGCTCCGCTTTGGGATGATTTAAAAGTTGATAGTTCAACATTAGACATCACTTACAAGCTTGATGGTACTACGCCCAATCAAATTCTAACGGTCGAATGGAAAAACGCAAGATGGCCTTGGAATTCACCTTTAGTAAATGCAGAATTTCAAGTTCAACTTTATGAGAACAACGGAGTTATTAAATTTATTTATGGCAACATGGATACCTCATATCTTGCCCGCTCTGCATCAATTGGATTGGTAGATGCAACACCTATAACTGTTGCAAATTCTGCTGTTGGTAAATTTTTAAGTATAAATATTGGCGGATGGGATGGCATCACGGGAACAGCCGTTTATCATCAAACGATGGGAAGACCGTTCTTCGGCATAAAATATCCAACACCGGATAACACGGAATTGACTTTTACTCCGGTCACAGCAAGTGTGATAGCTGGTGGTACTTATACAGTCGGTGGTTCATCTCCAACATATAATACTCTTAGTGAAGCTGCAATGGCATTAAATATTAATGGGATTGCCGGTCCGGTTGTACTTAATGTTCGCGCCGGTACGTATGATGATATTTTCCACTTGCTGGCTGTCGCTGGTACTTCAGTAACAAATACAATCACGCTCAAAAAAGAAAGCGGAGCAGTTACGATGCTGCCTCTGAACGGAAGCGACGCAACAAGTGCACCAGGAATTGTTGCCGGTGATGCTATAATCAGATTAGATGGAACAAAGTACTGTACAATAGATGGTATTGATCTAACCAGTAATACTCAAACAACAACTAATCTTAAATTTGATATGGGCGTTTGCCTTGGCACACCACACGTTAACGGCATCCAAACCGGCGGCGCTCAATACAATGTGATTAAAAACTTAACAATGGATATGAATGCAACAACTGGGGTTAATCATGCCGGTGCAATTGGAATTAGGTTTGGGACATACTCTGGCACAGACACAGATACTAATAACACTAACAGCTATAATACAATTCAGGATGTTAATATTTATGATTTCTGGAGAGCTGCTGTAAAATATTTTGGTGTCTCCTCCACAAATCCTGATCGCGGTAATAAAATTACTTCTGTTATTGGCAGAAATGATTTTGGAAATGTGTCGATAACTTCTGGTACAGGTGCTGATATTAGACCGATTGAAATAGATGTACAAAAAGATCTGCTTATTGAAAATACTGATATTCATGATATTAGCACATCAATCATGACAACGAATGGTATTCGTTCGCTCGTTTTTAATGTTGCCGGAAGTACTACAAATATCTGTAGCGGACATATTATTGTTAGAAATAATAAAATTTATAATATTTCAAGCACTGGAGCTGTAACTACGGGGCCAGTTTACGGTATTGAATTGAATGTTTTACCCAGAGGTCATCGGATTGATATTTATAATAACCAGGTTTATAATTTACTCATTACATCGACCGCTACTTCCGGACATACAAGCAGATGCCAGGGTATTATGGTAAATTTGGGAGGTACGGCTGCAATTCATGATTCATGTTTTGCTTATGTGTATAACAATATGATATCTGATATTAAAGCACCAAACTCTTCTATCGTATGTGGAGCTCGAGGATTCGATCTCTTAAACGGTGCAGGTAAAGGTTATTTTTATCTTCATAACAATTCGGTTTACCTTGACAACTCAGTTCCACCTAGTATGATCCAGGCAGCCAGCGGTGTTAATAGTACCTGTTTGCAAGGTGGTTCTTTTGGAACCGGTTATCTAGAGTTGAGAAACAACGTATTCGTTAATACAATGGGAAATAGTTTTACAGGAGCTGGATTTTCAAGAGCTATGGTTCTTTATTCAGGTTCAGCAGCTTTATTTTCGCAAATTGCTTCTACCTCAGATAATAATCTTTATTATATTAATAACCCAACAAAAACAGGCCAAGCGGTAAGAGGATTCCACAATCCAGGGGCAATTGGCAGCAGTTCTATTTCAATGACTGAACTACAAAATATTGCCGGTTATGCTCCTCGAGATGCAAACTCAGTTTCGGATGTTGTTTCATTTGTCTCAAATAATGACTTGCATCTAACAGGTTCATCAATCGGTAATGGAAATTTAGCTGGTCTTCCGATAGCTGGTATCACAACAGATATTGATGGCAATACCAGAAATGCGTCATATCCTTATAAAGGTGCAGACGAAGTAACAACCGGTACATTTACTCCAAAACTCAATATTACTGGTCTTATTGAAGGTTTTACAAACCCAACAACCGGTAAAATGATAATGGCTGATACAGTTACTGTCGAGGTTCGTTCTGGTGCAACCTTAGTTGATCAAGCCAAAATATTTGTTAATGATATGGGTTACGGCACCGGCAGTTTTTCATCTGTAGCTAACGGTACACCTTACTATGTTGTAGTTAAGCATCGTAATTCTGTTGAAACCTGGAGTGCTGCAACTAAAAATTTCACCGCTTACAGCATGAATTATGATTTCACAACTGATTCTGCAAAAGCATATGGCGACAATATGATAAAGGTGGGAAGCAAATGGTGTTTCTTCAGTGGCGATGTTAATCAAGATGGAAGTGTGGATCTATCTGATCTGATTGAAGTTGATAATGATAATGCTAACTTCGTAACCGGTTATGTGCCGTCAGATGTTAATGGTGACAACAACAGTGATCTATCAGATATGATAATTGTTGACAACAACAATGCTGCATTTGTTGGAAAAGTTACACCGTTTATATTAAAAAGTGAAAAGCGGATTAATTATTTGCTCGAACTTGAGAAGAACAAAACACTAGAATAAAAAACAGAAATAAACAACAGGGGTATTGTTCACTCAAAGAACAATACCCCAAAATTAAAAATTCAATAACAAAACGAGGGTAAAAAAATGAAAAAGATTCACAGCAAAATAAAATTCTTGGGAATTTTATTAGCTTTTCTGTTCACGATGACTGGTTAT
>CAZTJF010000037.1:0-24554 GCA_964613805.1 uncultured Ignavibacteriaceae bacterium
CTGCCCCCGCTACACTCACTACTGAAGCTGAAAGCAATGAGTTTTCAGCTTTTTTAGTTTTATAAACGCTACAAATAGTTGTTATAAGTTTCGTACACTTTCCCCAAAAGTTTCACTCTCACAGTTTGTTCGATAGCTTCTTTTGGTTACATTTATTATGACGCAACAAGATACAACGAAGATGTCATAAATCCTTAAATTCATGGAACAAACAGCCCTAAATTTATTCCAATTATTGTATCGTACGTTGGGTAGAAACGGTGACTCTACTAACCCAGCAAATAAATGTTAATTGATTCAAAATCAAATTATTCTTGTGGTAGACTTTACTTTGGTCCGCGTTGAAGATCTGGACGACAAAAACCTTCTGCTTTTTTTGAGTCGATATTTTGACAGGGCTCTAAAAAGATCCTCTGGTAAGTATATTATTTTGTAGTTAATCCAAATATAATCAAGGGCTCTATTCTGGGGGAAGTCAATTTATATTTGTTTTAGTGTTTTTCTAAGCATACTCACAATCAGTTTATAGAATAACCGAAGAATATCAAAAACAATGATTGATTGAGAAATGCCAGCTGTTCTTATTAACCCATTTTAGGTATGCGTCCCTGGAACCAGTCTTGTATTTTGTTATTATTAAATTTAGTTTTGTGGCGACAAAATGATTGCTGACAGGGGCTATAAAAGGGAAGCAGTCTCCTTATAATCATTTAAGTAATTTTATTGGTTCTAAGATGGAACCCAACGATTCAAATAATTTATTCTTCTCGGATGTTGATAAATTAGATCTCATGGTGAGGAGGATAAAAAATGGGGATGACAATGCATTTAGAGAATTCTTTTTTTTAATGCAGCCAGGTATCTATAGATATTTATATAGATATCTTTGTAATCAAAATTCTGCTGAAGATTTAACTCAGGAAACATTTATTAAATTTTGGATACATCGTAAGCAATTAGATCCTTCTTTTTCTCCCAAATCATATCTATATAGAATTGCACGTAATTTAGCCCTGAACTATATTAAACGAAACCATCCAATAAGCCAGTCTCGTCTGAGTAAAGTTGATTATTTTACGGCTTTTCTGAATCCAGAGGATAATTATGACCAATCTTTTTTCCTAGATGAATTTCAGAGAGCAGTTAGTGATTTACCAGAAAGATGTCGGGCAACATTTATTTTATGCAAATATGAGGGATTTAAGTATTCGGAGATCGCGGATATTTTGGATGTTTCTCTTCAAACCGTAAAAAATCAGATGAACAAAGCCATTTCAGTATTGAAAAAGCTATTATCCTCCCACCTTAGTTAACGTCAGGTATAACCACCTTGCGGCCAACAATCTTTTAGTAAATTTTCATAAAAAATAAATTCGCGCTAATCTGAATAAAAAATTCCATTACCGGATAGTACTTTTCTCTATTGTGAGTGTATATACTTTATACAAAGTTTTTAAGAATGAGAAAAAAGACACCAAAAATATTGGATTCTCAGTTTTTAATTCGGGTGATTAGAAATGAAGTGGGTTTAGAGGAAAAAGAATTTTTCTATAGTTGGTTATCAGAATCGAATGAAAATAAGGAAGAATTCGGAAACTTGGTTCTTCTTTGGGACAAATTGGAAAATGCCAAGATCCCCCAATCGCCTGATCCAAATATCCAGTGGGAATCAATCCAGAAAAGAATCCAAAAAGAAAAGGAAAAAGAATTTGAATCGCAAGTTGCTCATCACAAAATTACCTCTCTATCAAGCAAGACATTAAACACGAAGGAACAATTTCTTCAAAGAAATCTTAGCCGGATACTCAGAATTGCTGCGGTAATAGTGATCTCATTTGGTTTAATCTTCTTAATCAAAATGAGCGGGTCTTCAAATAGTACTGGAAATATCGCCGTTGATAAAGTAAAATCTTTTGAGAATTATGAGCTAATTACACAAAAAGGTGAACGAAAAATATTTCCTCTATCAGATGGAACAATCGTTTATTTGAATTCCGATAGTAAGTTGATCTATCCCAATTCCTTTACAAAATTCTCTCGTGAAGTTGAAGTAATAGGTGAGGCTTACTTCTCTGTAGTCCCGGAGAAAGATAGAATGTTTAAAGTTATTTCTGGTAAGACTATGACTGTTGTTACAGGCACTGAATTCAATGTTAAGTACAGATACGGAAAGGTGAGCGTTGTTGTAGCCAAGGGATCAGTAAAAGCATATTTAAAAAACTCAGGTAAAGGTATAGGTTTGAGTAAAGGACAGATGATTTCATTTACCGATGGAAATGGATTTAGTAAACCGACCCGAGTCGACCTTAACCATTATCTTGCATGGCGAAATAACAAATTCTCATTTGAACGTACTCCCTTAAAAGAGGCAATGGCCGAAATTGAAAGGTACTACAATTTGGAAGTAATTTTTCAAAATGACTCTGCTGTCAATAAAAGGTTGACTGGGGAATTTAAAACTGATTCGCTCGAACAAATATTTTCGATCATCAGTTTGACGCTTGATGTAAAAATTGATTATAGGGGTCGTAAAGTTCTAATTAATTAATAGAGGCAAAATCTTTAACTTGGATTGCCAATGAAACTAATGATTAAACAATATATTTTATATTTATCGTTTTTTATTTTCTTCTCACATGACGTTTTAGCTCAGGAGGATGAATTTGTCGTTGATCAGAATACCGGCAGTATTCGTAAAGCAGTTTTAGAGTTTGAAAATCTCGATCTTTCTGTAGATTCTTTTGAACAAGTAAAATCGTGTTTATCCATAAAAATATCATTCACTTTCCACAACGTAACACTTTCGGATGCATTAAAACAAATCACAAACTCCACACACGTTATTTTTACTTATGATGATCAGCTTTTAAATATACCAGGTATCACAATGGGTGCTGATAATGAACCTTTGCACTCAGTACTCACCAAATTATTAGAACCCCATGATATAAGTTATTTTGAATATGAAACAGGTAAAATAGCACTTGCAAAAACTAAAAAAATTGATGAGAAGACAGGCGGGATAAGAGGTGTAATCAAGGATGAAAGCGGTGATATTATTATCGGTGCCAATATTATGTTAAGGGAATTAAAAATCGGTTGTGCTTCTGATTTAAAAGGTAATTATTCAATTAAAAACATTCGTCCAGGTGAATACACTCTTCAAATATCTTGTGTTGGATATGAAAAGCATACAAGGAAAATATTAATTAGGGAAGGACAAATATTAGAGATTAATGTTACTCTTAAAACTACCGCTTTTCAGATTGGTGGCATTGAGGTTATTGGTTCCACGGATTTACTTCCAAATGAAGTAACGACAAAAACAACAATAACAAGTGGTGAAATAGAACATTTTCAGGCCTCAAGTATTAAAGATGTACTAGACCTTGTACCCGGGGTTCAGAAATCCGATAACCCTGGACTTGGTAAAACAAGCCAGATTGCTCTAAGAGGAGATGAAGCAGACATGTTGAGTGCATTTGGTACTCTCATAATTATAGATGGAACGCCAGTCTCCAATAATGCAAATCTTCAGTTTGAAAGTTTAACTGGGTCAAAATTTGGTTCTTCTAGCATGGGAAGAGGAGTTGACCTCAGAACGATTCCTGCAGATAATATAGACAACCTAGAAGTTATAACTGGTCTTCCTTCAGTGAGATATGGCGATGTGACATCGGGTGTAATTAATGTTCAATCCAAAATAGGAGCAACACCAAATCGATTAAAAATAAAAAATAACCCAGATACTAGAGAAGGTAATTTTGGTGGCGGTATTGTCCTTGGAGATGGTTCTTTAAGTTATAATTTAAATGCAGCTCAAGGCGAGAGGGATATTCGTGTTACAGGCGATGAATATTTGCGTCTCACGGGGCAGCTTGTTTATTCAGCTAACTATTTTGAAAATTCTCTTAGTAACAATACAAAACTATTATTTCAGCGTATATGGGACGAAGAAGAACCCAAGGGTGACATGCTTAAAACCAAGAACTATAACAGAGGATATACTTTAACCCTTTCAACTTGGGGAAAATACAAACCTGAAGATGAAGTGTCTGCTTTCGATTATAATTTGTTTGCAACTATGCGACGCGAAAACACAATGAAATCAAGATTAAGAACAGATTTTGTTGTGCTACCCTCCGGAGATACCATTGCTAATTATCTTGGGAAAGTAGAGACTAAGGGAATTGAATGGACTTTGGGTGGAAGACTTGAGTGGAATAAAATATTTTATACGGGAGATATAATTCATAAAATTTTAGTTGGCATTGATCCCCAGTATAATGCAAACACAGGCGATGGGTTAGTATTCGATACAGTTTTGAATTATTATGGTCCTGAATCTGGAAGAAGACCGTATTCCTTTGATGATATACCAGGACAACTTTTAACTAGTTTTTATTTTGAAGACAAACTTACCTGGCACTATGGTCTGGATTTTAATTTGATGTTCGGTTTTAGATATGAGATGTATCGTCCTTATAAATTTAATTTATCAGGTTTATGGGGTGATGGCGATTTAATTGAATCTCACCAAGGTACCTTTTTCAATCCAAGAATTAATCTTATGGTTTACTTATCCGATGTGAATCAGTTTAGATTAAGTGCAGGGACATCGTCTAAGTCACCACCGATGAGCACTGTTTATCCACCAGAATCAGTTTTCCTTTGGCGAAATCCCGACAGCGGTTCAAAATCATATTTACGTTATGATAAGAGAGTTCCTGAACTGAAGGGGTACAGAGAAACTATGTTTGAAATTGCATACGATCATAAATTCATTAACCTTTTAGGCATCTCTGTTTCTGCCTATTATAAGTATAGAAGTAATGAACCAAAAGCACAGACTATTCCGGTTTTTCAAATATCGCAGAATAATGGAAACAATAAGGTTTATTATGTGGATGAATACACTCTACCTTACAATATTGGAAAGACGGAAACAAAGGGAATTGAATTTTCATTTAAAACTGCTAAAATCAAACCATTAAATATGGATTTCCAAATCACGGGTTCATATAATTTTATTAAATATCCGGGAACAGGTGCAAGTTATAGTTCGACACCATCTGGCGATAAAGGGCAAACAGCAAATTATCAAGTACCAAATGTTCCAGTGGATACCCTAATTGGAATAATATATAATTCTGGGATGAAGTGGAACGACAGATTTCAAGTCAATTATTATGCAAAATACACTCTTGCCTCTTTAGGATTATGGATTACATTACGTGCTGAGCAGTTAGTTTGGGAAAAGAAGCAAGACTTTACACAATCGCCAATTGCTTTAAATATTGCAACAGATGGAGAAATAAAAAAATATTTTTTTGATAGAGAGCTAAAGAGAAAACCAATCAAATGGCTCTTTAATCTAAGTATGAGTAAATCGTTATTCGCCGGTGCAGAAGTTTCATTCTATGTAAATAATTTTATTGATGATCCGGCACTAAGAAGATATTACGGTACAGTCTCAACTGAATCTGAGGAAGTCAGAAATCCAAAATTGTTTTACGGGATAGAATTCAGTATGACCTTCGATAAATTCTTTGGTAAAGGAGGAAAAATTGAAGAAGAAGATTAAGCTTCTTTTTGGGTTAGCAGTAATTGTCCTTATTGGTTGTAAGGAAAATCCGCCAGTTGTTCCTGACGGAGGATCGCGGATAAGTATCGTTGCCATAGGAGATACAGCAGTGGTAGATACCATCCCGCATTTTATCCCAATGCAAAATGCAAAAGTATTCCTTTCATCGGAATATGGAATGATGATAAAAAATACAGATGACAGTGGGAATCTAAATTTAGTTGGCTTGCCCGCAGCAACATACAATATTTCAGTTAGGATGCCCCACCCAGTTTATCCCAATATTCTTATTGTCGGCAACATCAGGGGAATTGAAGTTTCACCAGATAGAATTGTAATTGATACAGTTATTGCTTCACAGGTTGCAGGTACAGGAATTTGTATCAATGAGATTTATTGTGCTGGACCAATTAATAACATATTTTATTTGTATGATCAATATATCGAGCTCTACAATTACAGTGACGAGATTAAATACCTCGATGGAATAATTGCGATGAGAGTATCAGGTAACAGCGATGGGAAGGGACCTGGAGCTGATGAAGGAGATGATGGGGACATTGATGGTGTTACTTATATCTTTAAATTTCCTGGAAATCCTGGTGAGCAAAATCATCCATTTTATCCGCATACTTTTCTTGTGCTTGCTTCCACAGCATTAAATCACAAAAATTTTGTATCAACAAGTTACGATTTGAGCACCGTTGATTGGGAATTTTACAATCAATACTCCGTAAGTGATTTTGATAACCCGAATGTTCCAAATTTATCGAATTTACGTTCAGATCGTACGGTTGATTTCTTGATCAATCTTGTTAGCGATGTTATTGTAATTGCATCCGGTGCTGATACGCTGTGGGAAGATGGGATAGATATTTCTACAGTCATTGATGGGATTCAGTATAAATCGAGTGTTACAACTAAAAAAACCCTGGATCCTCGGGTGGACAAAGGATATGTGCTATCGCCGCCGAGATACAGCGGTAGATCAATGAGAAGAAGAGAACCTGGTGTTGATACTAATGATGGAACGTTAGACTGGGAAGCAACCTCCGCAGCAACACCGGGATTTCATTAATTAAAAAAGTATTGTCATGAATGAAGCAGTAGTAAAAGTTAAAAATCTAACGCATTATTATGGAAGCAAACTTGTTTTCGAGGATTTCAATTTTGAAATTAAGAAGGGCTCTATTTTTGGTTTGCTCGGTAAAAATGGTACCGGTAAAACAACAACCATTAATATTCTTAATGGATTTTTAAAACAGACTTCAGGACAGTGCCTTGTGTTTGGTGAAGATTCTCACAGTCTTTCTCCCCCAACAAAAGCAAGAGTGGGATTTTTGATTGAGGGACATATTCAATATTCATTTATGAACATAAAGCAAATTGAAAAATTTTACTCATCATTTTATCCCAATTGGAAAAAAGAACCTTATTGGGAGCTGATGAGTAAACTTCAAGTAACTGAGAATCAAAAGATATCTCGGATGTCATGCGGGCAGCGTTCACAAGTTGCATTAGGACTATTACTGGCTCAAGATCCCGATCTCCTGATTCTTGATGATTATTCGATGGGATTGGATGCCGGCTATAGAAGATTATTTATCGATTACTTATCGGAGTATGCTAAAGCCGATAACAAAACTATTTTTATTACTTCTCACATCATTCAAGATTTGGAGGAACTTCTTGATGATTGCGTGATAATAGATTATCGCTCTGTGCTGCTTACTATGCCGATTAAAAAATTCTTAAACGAATTTAAGCTTTATAAATGTGATCTTGACGATTCCACGATCTCAATTAAAAAGGATGAAGTAATTAAAAATGTTGAGGTGATTAAAAACAAAGCAGCATTTTATTCCTTTGCCCAAATAAGTGAAGTGGATAACCATCTCTCAAAGCTGGGAATTAAGCATGGAACTTTGCTGCAAATTCCAATGTCGCTTGAAGATGCTTTTATCGGCTTAACAGGAAAATATTAGGATTAGAAAATGGTTAAATCTTTACTGTATAAAGAGTGGTTAAAGGTCAGATGGAGTTATATCGGTTTACTCCTGATAAACTTAATTATCGTATTCAGTATTTGTGTGTCATTGTACAACGATTTTAAATTCTACCCTGCTAGTCAAATTGTTGGTGGTGTCGTGTCTTGGGGATACTTATTTTATTTAGATATAATGTACATTCCCCTTGCAACTGGATTGCTTCTTGCCATAGTTCAGTTTTTTCCCGAAATCAATTCGAGCAGGTTGAAACTCACTCTTCATCTTCCAATGAAAGAAAATAAATCCCTTTTGATCATGCAGTGGTATGGATTGAGTCTGCTGATTTGTTTGTTCATTTTAGATTCAGTCATTATATCAGTCTTTGCATTAATATATTTTCCATCGGATGTGATAAGTATGTATCTAATCGTTTCACTTCCTTGGTTTTTGGCAGGGTTGACGGGCTATATTTTTATTTCCATAATTTTTATTGAGCCATCATGGAGCAGGAGAATACTTTATGGAATTATCAGCATTGGTTTTATAAATTGGTATTACGACACATTTACCCCTATGGGATTGAAATTTATCTTCAGTAAATCGTATCCCTACTTTATCATTTTTACAATATTACTTGCTCCGATAATTTTACTTTCGGGAAATAATTATAAAAAGGGGATTAAATGAAGCTTAATTTTATGATCAAAGTCATACTTGAGGTCGTAATAATTCTTACTGCGTCAGTCTATCTTCCTGAAATATTTTGGAATACGTTCAAATTCCAAAGTAACCGTCCGCGAATTGCATACAGCCCGATTATAAATGATTTTTTAATTTCTGAGTCAGATGAAATCACAATGCGAGTTAAGGGGAATGGTTTCAAGTATGTAGATAGAAAAGGGAATAGATATACCCGTGATGATTATGAGGCAATAATGCCACAAATAAACTTTGCCCAGCTTGTCTTTTCTGGCAAAATGCCAGATTCAATAAATGGACTTGCCGTAGATGTGCCGCTGCTTAGAAAGAATTTAATTATGAGCAGCTTTGAACCTTTTTTAATAGATGGATTTTCCTGGAAATGGTATCCACTGATGGAATCAAGTCCGGGCAGGGTAAATCTGGAATTCCCAAATGAGTTTTTTAATATTAAAAAAAGGATGGAAATAATTGATTCACGAACAAATAAGACGGTTGAGAAAATGTCCCAAGCGTTTACAGACGAGCTAATAAAAAACGGATTTGCATTTCCTGTAAAAGAATTATTTGGCAACCCAACTACCCGCAAAGCATTCGATGAAGGTTATTTCATTATTGATAACAAAGATCAATTCTATCATCTAAAAAGAGTAAAAAATAAACCCTATTGCAAAAAAATTGAATTGCCTGCTGGAATGAAGATACTCCATTTCAATATACATGAAATTCCCTTAAAGGAATTTTACGGATTTTTTGTTACAGAAAATAGCGGTTTATATCTTTTGACTTTCAACGATTACAGAATCATCAAACTCGATATCGAAGATTATGACCTTAATAATTCAGTTTTAAGAATCAATGGTGATTTGTTCAATCGAAACGTTTCGGTAGTGAACGATAATCAATTCAGTAATTTTATATTCAACAGGGACTATAAGCTTATAGATAAATATAAAGGGCAATTGTTAACGCAAAAGGAGTCCCCTCAAGGGAAAATCGCTGCTTATTTGTTCCCATTTTCACTCAAGTTATTAAGCGACAAATCAATGTTTGTCAATTTTTATTTTAGTTTTTCCAATTTAAGGTTTGTGATAATTAATGTTTTATTGACTTTGTGTATAATATTTTTCTTTTGGATTAAAAAACTGCCGCTTGGAAAAAATTCATTTCCTTTAATCCTAATTCTCTTATTCGGAATATATGGTTTGATAGCTGTTCTAGTGATTAGAGATTTTAACCAATCCAACTCTTTCGGGGTTAACGGATGAATAAATTTTTATTAAACATTTTTTTATTGGTTGTATTTACTTCTGCTTTCATGTATGCTCAAGCAATTAGATTGAATGCCCTTGGCGGGTTATCAATTGGAATTGAAGATATTGATAATTCTTTGACTCCTTTCAATTTCGGAAATAATCCCGCATGGTTGTATATGCATGAAAAGGAATCGTACTTGAACATTTCGCCATCTATAAGCAATAGCTGGGGAAATTATCGGAGACGATTCGATTCGGAAGGGGACATGAATTATGCAACTACATTTAAGGGTGTTAAGAGGCTTGGAGAGCTCGGTACATTTTTAGGCACAACTACTTACAATTACGAGGTTAGAAGAAATTATTTTCATACCCTAAAGTATGATAGTTATGCTGGTGAAGCGTTCTTTTTTGTTGATACTACAGAAGGTAATTTCCATTATAATGGTCCAACAGTCGAGTTAATGTATAGCTGGCAGTTGGCAGAAGATTTATATGCTGGTACATCTACCTCATACCAGTTGATGGATGGACTGAAAAAGGTTTTTACGTACGCTAACACTACCTACAGAAGAGTTGGTTTAAATGTTGGACTTGCTTACCAAGCAACCGACGATATTATTCTTGGAGCAAATTATACATTTTTCGATAGTCAAGAAGCAATCGAATGTTCTGATGTGAATTTACTTGATGTTGAAGTTTTCCTTTATCGAGGTGAAACTTATTTTATTAAGGAACGAGGGTCTTCGGTTAATCATAAAGTACGGAAGAAGGGTTCAATATTTTCCGGACAGATTTTTTCTCAATTAAATGAGGATTTTCAAATTGCTTTGCAGACAAATTATTCACCTTCAAACACTAAAGTATTAATACCGGAAAGCGGTTTTAAAGAAGTTGAGGAAGGATATTCATGGTTTAAATCACTCGACATTCAAGTCAAATCGCAATATAAAGTGAGCAGTGATTTAACTGCTGGAATTTATGCCGCATATTTTGATAATTACAGTTGGTCACGTCACTCACACAAAAATTTACTGTTATGGGAATGGCAGATTAAGGAAATGAATGCTGGATTAGGCGCATCCTATAAATTTGCTCCAGATCTTCTTGTTGGTATTGATTATGTCTTTAGCAGCAAAAATATTGATTCATCAAAATATATTGATGGAAGATACGCTGATTTGATTTCCAATGATCACTCACTTAAACTTGGCGTTGAATATGAAATGTCGGATGAAACATTTATTCGCGCTGGTTATAGATTGAATAAAAATCAGTTTGATGTTTATAGGGGCGGTGAAGATGTGAAGTATAACATAATTTCATTAGGTGTTGGATTTCCTATCTATAGTTCCATGGCAATTGATGTACATTTTGAGTATTCACGTGCTTCAACAAAAGATAATTATTCCCGTTCTGATCTGGGTGGTTTTGTTAGTTTAAGATTAAATTCATATTAATAAATAGTATCTCAGTAGTTTTTAAAACTATTATACAAGTATAAATTCATATTTCGTGGAGGAAAAATGAAAAAATTCAACTTTTTCAGTATGCTAATTGTGGCATCGTTCTTTTCAGTAACTGCAAACTCTCAAAATTTTAGGCAAGTTACAGATTATACTTATCCCAATATTAGTGATGCATATTTTATCAGTAATGCGATTGGTTGGTTTGTTTCAAGTGCTGGTGATGTACGTAAAACTTTAGACGGTGGTGTCTCATGGACAAAATTATCAACAAATATTACTGATAATTTGACTCATGTTTATTTCTTAAATGAAAATATTGGTTATGCCGGAAGTGCTGGAAACAAAATTTTTAAGACCATTGATGGCGGAACAAATTGGACAGGGATGGATGTAACAGGCGGAACAGGTACGCTGTATGGCATTTATTTCTTTGATGAAAACAAAGGATGGGTGTTGACATCTACTTCTTCATCAGCGCAGGTTTTAAGTACATCAAATGGAGGTGTTACTTGGAATCTTGATCTAAATCATACAACTGGAGATATGGAAGATATGGCATTTATCGGGTCGACGAATGGTATCATCGTGGGCGGGGGCGTTGGGAAACTTGACATTTTTTATACTACAAATGGTACAACATGGACTAAAGCACCAGCGCCTACATTGCCTCCTGGCTATACTAGAATTGATATTAGAGGTGTTTACATGGTAAACACAAATGTTGCATATGCTGTAGGATGGGGTTCAACTGTTGGTTCACAGCCAAGTATACATCTTAAATCAACGGATGGAGGTGCGACATGGACATATTTAACTCAAGCGGAACCAAATAGAACCTATGATAATTTATGGGCAGTATATTTTAAGGATATCAATAATGGTTTTGCCGTTGGTGGAGCGACCAGGGGAACTGTTGCATTAAGAACAAACGATGCGGGAGTAAATTGGATTCCAATTGAGATACCTTGTGGAGTTCAATTAAATACTATTAATGGCTTCGGTGATGAACTCATAATTTCAGGCAGCAGCGGTGTGATTCTAAAAACCACCAATTTGGGAGATACATGGCAATTATTAACTCCAATGCCTAACGGAAATGTCGCGAGTATTTTTGCAGTTAATAATAATCTTTTATATGGAGGCGGTTTTAATTCGGTTTTCTTCAAAACAATTGATGGAGGCACGAATTGGAGTGGAGGTTTTTTGAGAGCGGAGGGGTCGGCTCCTAATATCCAAGGAATTTATTTTGTAAATGAGAATGTAGGTTATTCTGTTCACTCCTATGGATTAGCTGCAAAAACAACAAACGGCGGAGTCACATGGAAGCAAATTATTCCAGTGACATTATCAGCTACCACCGCATTATATACTCCTTTTTTCATCAATGAAAATTATGGTTTCGTTGTTGGTAAGGAAACAAATAATGTGGATATAATTTACAAGACAACAGATGGTGGTTTAACCTGGGATACAAAAACAAATTTGTTTGCTACAAACTTAAGAGGTGTAGTATTTAGAGATGTAAATAATGGAATCGTTGTCGGTGAAAAACTAAAAGCAGGATATACCACAAATGGTGGAAACACATGGACAGCATCACAATTTAGCAGTTTACCTCCAGGGACAACAACTCCCAATCTTTTTAAAGTGATTTACACTTCTGGAACCAATGCGATTGCAGTTGGCGAGCAGTTAATTTTGCGAAGTTCAGATGACGGTGCAACATGGAATTATTCTCCAGTGAGCAATTTAGTTGAATCAATAAATAGTGCTGCATTTATTGATGCGAATAATGGTTGGGCAGTTGGTTCAAAAACCGGTGCGCCTCGAAGTGTTGGTTTATACTATACTTCCGATGCTGGTGCAAGCTGGAGTAATAAAGCAGATATGGCGGTTTTTGATACTATGAGAGCTTTATATGATGTAACAATAACTCCAACAGGTTATGCTTGGATTGGCGGCGGATCGAGCGCAATTTATACTAACAGTCCTGCGGTTGGAATTAATGATAATTTTGAGTCCCCTTCTGGTTATATCCTTGAACAAAATTATCCTAACCCTTTCAATCCTACCACAAAAATAAGCTGGCAAACTCCGGTAAGCGGATGGCAAACTTTAAGAGTTTATGATCTGCTTGGAAATGAGATCACAACACTTGTAAATGGTTATAGATCAGCTGGAAGGCACGAAATTGATTTAACTTTATCAACGACTTCATCCGATGGTGGTTTACAGTTGGCAAGCGGAATTTATTTCTATCAATTAAGAGCGGGTAGTTTTATAAGTACCCGAAAAATGATACTAATCAGATAAAATGATTTTAATTAATGAAAAAATAATAATGAAATTTTCTAAAAAATTTAGTTTGGTCACTATTCTAATTCTTTGTGTATTGGTAATTAAATCAATTGCGCAAATTCCAGTTGGTTATGAGAAAGGATTGGAATACATAGATAAAAGGGACATTAAAAACACAATTACTTATTTGGCTTCAGATGAGTTAAAAGGAAGAGCAACCGGTTCTGAAGAAAATTTGGAGGCCGCAAGATTTATTGCAAAAAAATTCTACGACTTTGGATTACAACCGTATGTTGAAAATAAAAGTTATGTGCCGGTTGTTGCTGAACATGATGAGGATGAAGATGGTATTCCGTTGCAGCCGAAGGAAAATATGAAACCGGATTTTTATGATAAGTATTTCCAAAAGTTCTATCTGACCAGCTCAGTGTTAAGTGAAAATAAATGCGAACTAACTTTGACTAAGAAAAATAGTGTTAGCCAGTTTTCATTTTCTTATAAGGGCAAGAAAGACTTTATTGTTTCTCATAAATCTCAAAAAGGAATCTCTTTGAATGCCCCGCTTGTATTCATTGGATATGGAATTAACAGCGGTGAAAACAACTATAGTGATTACCTTGATAAAAATGGAAAAGAAATTGATGTAAAGAACAAAATTGTCTTACTGGTTGATAGTTATCCAAATGAAGACGATTTAAGTAGTGCTTTTAGCAAATCAAAAAATATTGTTTATAAAAATGTTCGCAAGAAGTCAGAGATTGCAATGGAGAAAGGTGCGATTGCTGTTTTAGTTGTACAATCGCCGCTAAAACAAAATCCTCCATTCATTGTGAAATTTGAAAATATGTCCTCTGCATTTTTGAAATCAGATTTCGGTTTGCCAGAATTAATAACAAAGGAATCAATTCCTCTAGTTTATGTAAGCAATGAAGTTGTTCGAGATTTATTTGCTGGATCGAATGAGACTCTATCCGGCTTATTAACAAAAATAAATAATGATTTGAGGTCGGTTTCATTTGAGGTTGCTGGAGCAAGGGTAAATCTTGAAATTGATTTTGATGTTGCCTTGGTACCCACACAAAATGTTATTGGTTTTATAGAAGGGACTGATCCGGTTTTGAAGAATGAATATGTTGTTGTGGGTGCTCATTACGATCATGTCGGGTTAGGATATTATGGAGCTATGGATAAAAAAAATGTTGGACAAATCCATAACGGTGCAGATGATAATGCATCCGGTACTTCTGGTCTTATTGAACTCGCTGAAGCTTTTTCAAAATGCAAACCAAAGCGAAGTTTAATTTTTGCTGCTTTTTCAGCAGAAGAAAACGGAATACTTGGTTCAAGATATTATGCCTCACAAAATCCGTTTAGAAAAATTGAAAATACCGTTGCCATGGTTAACCTTGATATGATCGGGAGGAATGAACCCGAATTAGTTTGGGTAGGGGGTATTTTCTATTCGGAAGACTTAAAGAAAATTGTTCAAGAAGCAAATACAGGAATCGGTTTTGAACTCTTATATAATGTGGGTCTTTTAAATTTTGGAAGCGATCAAGGACCATTTATCAGAAAACAAATACCATCATTGTTCTTTTTCACTGGATTACATGATGATTATCATACACCAAGTGATGATGCAGAAAAAATAAATTTCGATAAGGCAGAGCGCGTGTCCAAATTAGCATATCTGAGTGCATGGATACTTGCAAATCAGGATGAAAAGCCACAGTACCGGGAAGCGACTATGGATGAGAAAATAGTTTTGGTAAAAGAATCAATGGAACGGCAGAGAAAATATCGTCCTGAAGAGAAAAAAATCAATTAGTTAGTTTGATCTCAAATTATTCAAGGAAGGAAAAATATAAACATGTTATTACAGCGGCGTGCAGTTAATAAAACACTTTTATTTGTTTTAGTTGCATTTTTATTTAGTCTAAATGTTCTGGGAAGTTCTAAGTATGAGGAAGGCAAAGTCTATAGGCATAATCTAAAGAATGGTCTTACACTTTTAACAATGGAAAGACATATTGCCCCTCTGATTTATCACCAACTAACATATAAAGTTGGCAGCAGGAATGAGAGACTTGGCATAACAGGTATTTCACATGTAGTCGAGCATCTAATGTTTAAGGGGACAAAAAAGTATGGGAAAGGAGAAGCATCAAAAACTATTTCAAGGAATTCAGGGATATTCAATGCTTTTACTTCAAATGATATGACAAGTTACCATGAATATCTTCCGAAGAATAAGATTGAAATAGCATTCGATATAGAATCCGACAGAATGCAGAATGCGATTTTCGATTCTGAAGAATTTAAATCAGAGATAGAAGTAATTCTCCAGGAAAGGAGAATGAGGAGCGAAAGTCAAGCTGCAGGAATTTTAAGGGAAGAGCTTAGCTCTGTTGCATATTCATCACACCCTAATCGTGATCCAATAATTGGCTGGCCAAGCGATTTAAAAAATATGACGAGAGAGGATGCATATAATTATTACAAAACATACTACACACCGAACAATGCTTTTTTAGTATTAATCGGCGACTTCGAGACAGATGAAATCGTAAAAACAGTTGAGAAATATTACGGGGGAATTCCTCGTGGTCCTGAAGTGAAAGATATTTGGGCGTATCAAGAACCTCAAAAGGTTAGAAAAACTCTTACCCTTTATCATGCAGACATTACTCAACCATCAATTAGAATGTCGTTTCATGTACCGACATTTGAAAACGTTGATGCACCAGCACTAAGATTAGCAGGAATGATATTGTGTGAAAAAAGCCGCGATGCACGATTGTATAAACTTATGGTAGAAAGACTTCAAATAGCAAGCTCGGTAGCTGGTGGTTTTGGAATCAGCAAAGACCCATCATTATTTTCGATTAGCTGTACTCTAAGACCCGATAGCAGCGTTGATAGAGCCGAAACAATTATTTGGGAACAGATAAAAAATATGCAAAGCGAAGATGTCACTGATCATGAACTCCAAAAAGTTAAGAACAGATATAAATTTAATCAGGTAACAAATTATACTAAGAATGCAGATATTGGCGCCAGAGTCAGTAATTACGAGACATATTTCGGCTGGGATTTCTTTTTTGAATTCGATAAGAGGATGTTATCTGTTACTAAAGAAGATATTAAAAGGGTAATGAATACTTATTTTAATCCGAATCAGGTTACAATATCGTATTCTTACCCAAAAGAGGGAGGAAAAACCAAACTAAGTAAAAATGAGGAAGATGAAGAAATAAAAGGTGAAGATGAAAATCCTCATATAACAGATGAAGACAAGTACTATTTTCAAATTCCCGATGAAGCAGCAATAATAAATAATGCAATTGCCTCAAACACACTGGATGAGATTATACATCCCAAGCTAATTGCTCCCTTAATTAAAACTATGAAGTTGAAAAACGGCGTTACACTTCACACACTTGAGGATCATTTGGTTCCTGCTCTTACAATTATTGGGATAATTGAAACGGGATATGTCCCTGAGAATCTTGAAGGAGAGAAACCAGGCATAGCGGCTTTCCTTGGTGATGTTATGAATCGCGGAACAAAGAATTTAAGCTATGATCAGATTTCTGAAAGAATGTCTTTTGTGCCATTCTCGTTTTCAGTCAGCGGCAGCTATCGAGGGTTTTATTTCCAAGGTTATTCATTACTGGAAAATGTTAATGAAATGATGACCGTGGGTTATAATATGGTTACTGAACCGCCCTTAAGGCAGGAAGATATAGACAAACTGAAACCACGTCATATTATTTCTGCTAAAAATAGATTTAAGAAAACAGGTATAAAAGCTTTCTATGACATGTTCAATAATCTTTTTGAAGATCATCCGATAACTAAGTATAACAGTACAGAAGAATCTATCAAGAGTATCACCCGTGATGATCTTGCAGCACTGCATAAAAAATATTTTTCTCAGAAAAATCTAACCATTTTAATGGTTGGTGATATGACGCCTGAGCAAATGAAGGAAATTGCTGATAGGTACTTTGGCAAATGGGAGAATCCTTTTGGAATAACGGATATACCCTTAACCCCAGATGTTAAAAGTCTAAATAAGAAAGTAATAAAAGTATTTCCCGAAAAAGATTACACTGAAGCTACAATAAACATTGGCTTTTCACCTTTTAATAATATTAATCCCGACGAAACTGAAATAGTCTCTGTGTTAAATTACATCCTTTCAGCAAGCGCATTGACTTCGCGAATGGGAGTTGAACTTCGTGATAAACAAGGTTTGATATACGGAATAAAAAGCGAGCTTTGGACAACTTCAGATAATTTTGGTTATTGGAAGTTTAACACTAAAACTGCTCCTGAAAATACCAAAAAAGTAATCGGTGGAATTTTCAAAGAAATACATAAGCTTATTGATGATGGTATAACTGATGAAGAATTGCAGAATGCAAAAAACCGACAATTAGGTTTGTTGCCATTTTTTGTAGAGACACCTGACGATGTTGCCCAAAGAGTATTCGATATGATTAAGGAAAATAAACCGTTTAATTATTTCGATAGAAAAGCACAAAGAATTTTAGCAGTTACAAAAGACGATGTTATACGAATAGCCAAAAAATATTTTACACTTGATCAATTTTATATTGTAGTTGATGGACCTTTAAAAGCAGATGAACTAAATGGCTTCGCAAATGAATTGTAATCATCAAATTTCATAATCTATAAAGGAGATCCAATGAAAAGATTTACCGAGTTCTCAAGCATACTTGTGGGTTTTGTAATTCTTCTAACTTCATTTGGTAACTCACAAACGATACCAGATTTTGATTGGAGCATTAAGGGCAGCGGTTCTTTAAGAGATGTTGCTTATTCAGTTACTGTAGATCCAATAGGCAATGTCTATGCAATAGGCGAATTCTTTTCTGCCTCAATCAATTTTCCTGGTTTAACACTTACGGGCGCAGGAACAACCGGTAACTGCGATTATTTCCTTGTCAAATTTAATCCTTACGGTCACGCCATCTGGGGAAGTAAAGGTGGAGGAAGTTTGACCGACAGAGGTTATGGAGTTGCATTGGACCAGCAAGGCAATTTGTTTTCAACAGGACACTACTTTGGACAAGCAATTTTCGGTTCTTACACATTAAATAGTTCTGGCAACTTAGATTGCTTTACTGCAAAATTAGATACTGCTGGAAATTATATCTGGATGAAAGAAGGAAAAAGTGTTTCTCAAGTTTCAACTCGAAATATGGCGGTTGATGCAAATGGCAATGTAATAATTGTTGGTTATTACGGAAGTGCTACTGTTGATTCGGTAAGATTTGACAGCGTGAAAATTACGACTAATGGTGCAAGGGATATATTTGTTGTGAAGTATAATAATGACGGTGCTGTTCAATGGGGAGTTACTGGCGGAGGTTCAAGCTCGGGCGAGCAGGCTAATAGCGTTACGGTTGATGCTGCTGGAAATATTTATGTAACTGGGATTTATTCAGATTCCGCAACCTTCAGCGGAACAGTGCTTAATGGTAATGGTGGAACAGAAATCTTTGTGGTAAAATATAATTCCAATGGACAATTAGTTTGGGCGCGATCAGCAGGTGGTTTGAAAACAGATGATGGTTCGGGAATAGCACTTGATGGATTAGGACATCTTTATGTTGCTGGAAGATTTGACAGTGCTGCAACATTTGGTTCCACTAATTTATTGAGTGCTGGTGGATATGATGCATTTCTTGCAAAGTATGATACGTCAGGCAATCTTATTTGGGTAAAGATTGGCGGCGGCGCTGGTGAAGATTATTTAAAAGATATTGAATGCGATTCTCAAGGTAATATTTTAGGAACAGGGTATTTCACCACACAAGCAACATTCGGAACTGTTCCGCTTACTGCAGTAGGTGGCAGAGATGTTTTCTTTATTAAATATAATCCAGCTGGAGATATCATTTGGGCTAAGAAAGCGGGTGGAAGCGATAGCGATGAGGGAAATAGAGTTTGCATAGACCTTGGTAACAATCTAATCAGCACAGGATTCTTCAGCACAACAGCGTATTTCGGAGCAGATACTCTAACTTCTTCTGGTGTACAGGATGTGTTTGTTTCTAAGATTGGAAATAATCCTGTTCCAGTGGAACTCATCTCTTTTGAGGGTTCATTAACAGGGAATAAAATAAATCTTAAGTGGAAAACAGCCAGTGAATTAAACAATTACGGTTTTGAGATTGAAAAAAGCACTGATAATTTCGTTTTTAACAAGATAGTTTTTGTGAATGGCAAAGGAACCTCAACATCAAATCATGAATATGAATTTAATGATTACGATGTGGTGGGTTCAAAATATTATTATCGTTTGAAGCAAATTGACTTTGATGGCATATATAACTATTCGAACACTATCGAAATAGATGTGAGTTTACCGGGTGATTTTGCTTTGTATCAAAATTATCCCAATCCATTCAATCCAGCTAGTGTCATTGGTTTTGATTTACCGGCAGAAATGCGTGTAAACCTGAATCTTTACAATTCTGTTGGAGAACTTGTTTCAGTTTTAGCTGATAATAACTTTGCAGCGGGCAGGTATAAGGTTCAACTGAATGCTTCAACATTAGCAAGCGGTGTTTATTTCTATAAGCTCATAGCTGTTAAAGCTGATGGGACTTTATTCTCCGACTCGAAGAAGATGATGCTTATTCGATAATTTATAGTAAATAAAATTCTGAGGAAATAAATAATTCTCAAAGGTTAATATGAAAAATAAAATAAGAGTTTCTTTCCAATTACTGATTTTAGCACTGATTGGATATGTTGCTGTTCGTCCACTGTTCGATTCAAGTTATGTTGCAGACTTTGAATCCTATTGTCCATTTGGTGGACTTGCATCTCTTGGCTCAAAGCTAAATCAAGGTACAATGTCCTGCAACATGAGTGAAACGCAAGTATTACTCGGTGTTGGACTTATAATAGGCGTGATTGTAATAGGAAAATTATTTTGCGGCTACATTTGTCCAATTGGTTCAGTAACTGAATGGTTAGGTAAGTTTGGTGAAAAATTTAAAGTCAGAATCGAAATGCCGAGCTCAGTTGATAGACCACTTCGTGCATTGAAATACTTAATTCTCTTTGCTGCATTATATTTTACAATGACGAGCAGCGAATTATTTTGCAAGGAGTTTGATCCCTACTTTGCATCTGTTAATCTTTTCGATAACACGGATATAACTCTTTATTTTGCTATTCCAGCTTTTGTTTTGACTATTCTTGGAGCAATATTCTTCAGGTTGTTCTGGTGTAAATATTTCTGTCCGCTCAGTGCTTTAAGTAACATATTTCTAAACATAATTCCCGTAGCAATTTTAATATTAGCATTTGTTGTTGCTAATCTGCTTGGAGCCGAATTAAGTTATGTTTGGCTTGTTGGCGGAATAATTTTAATCGGAATGATTACTGAAATAGGATTTATGAGAAGCTTCCTTCTTCCTGCACCTAAAATAACAAGAAATGATTTTAGCTGCTCTGATTGCGGTTTGTGCGATTCAAAATGTCCTCAAGGAATTAAAATATCGCAATATGAAAAGGTGAATCATGTGGATTGCAACTTGTGCACTGATTGTGTGTATGTATGTCCTCTCAAGAATACGCTTTCTGTAAACAAGAAAAAGAACTTCAAGTATTTGGCTCCAGTTGCAACTGTTGTTTTAGTGCTGCTTAGTCTTGGTGCAGCAATGGATTTTGAATTTACAACTATTGCTGAACGCTGGGGAGATTTTGATTCCATCGAAAATATGCAAGTATATGAACAAACGGGATTAAAGAACATTAAATGTTACGGCAGTTCAATGTCACTTAAAAGTACTTTAGTAAATGTTGATGGCATCTATGGGTTGGATACTTATGCTAAGTCGCACACAGTAAAGGTTTATTATGATCCTAAAGAAATATCTGAGATGAAAGTTAAAAAATCCTTATTCACTCCAATCAAACAGGAGGTTAGGAAAATTAAATCTGGCACAATTGATTCTCTTTCTGTTTGGGAGGTTGGTATTTATGGCTTGTTTGATTTATACGATTATAATAATATGTTCTATACCCTCCTATCCGATTCCGGAGTTTTCGGTTTTGAGACACATTTTGGAGAACCTGTAGAAGCTACAATTTTCTTTGACTATTCCAAAACGAATCCTAAAAAGATCAAAGCTCAAATCGAAAACGATTTTGTGATGGCTAAAAAACCAAAGGGCGTCGAAAAAGTCGATTTGAATTTTAAGACTGAGAACGATGGAAAGCTATCGGGATTTATTTCACTTGGGGATTATAAGCAAAGAATCTTTCGACCGTACGACCGGAAGTTTAATGAATACAAAAACTATGAAGAAGAAAAACTATCTGTCTTTATTTTCTCCATGCCTGAAGCTGGTGTTTCATCTTTAAGAAGATATTTTAGTTCTCTTACAAGCCATTTGTCTGCTGATAATGGCATTGTGAGATTATCCACAAGGTATGATAACGGACCAACAGCTTATCTTTACTTTGACGCGTCTCAGACTAATGTTGGAAAAATTAAGGAAGCATTAGTGAAAGAAAAGTTGACTATATTTTTGAGCGAAACGGAAACGAAGGACATTGATAATCCATTTCACATTAAACCCGATGGAAAAGTTGTTTCCGCAAGAGATATTAAAATTGATGAAGAAGATAATTAAATAATTAACTAACAAAATGGATGAGGTAAATCAAAACTTTTATAAAGAATATTAAAAAATCAGATTGAATATTGCTTTATTTTCATTCTGGGGGCATTAAGTATTCTTTTATGTTTTTAAGATTGACTTCAAACATTATTATTTCATAATAAATAGCGAGGGTACAATGAACAGGTTACTTACTCTTTTTGCTGTTGTGGTATTTTCCATAACACTTTTCTGCCAGGCATTTGACTGGGAATGGCAGAATTCAAAACCCCACAGCAATGAAACCAGAGCAATAAAAATTATTGCTCCTAATACAATAGTGGGCTTTGCTGCTGCTGGTACGGTACAAAAATCTACCGACAATGGTGTTACATGGTCGGTCAAATATGTTGATCCATCTGGGCGGGCATTTAGATCCGCAGATTTTATTGATGCTAACGTAGGTTATGCTTGTGGTGAGGGCGGACTCTTGATGAAAACAATTAATGGGGGAAATTCTTTCAATTTGCTGACTTCTGGAACTACTAATCAATTAAGCGATATTGATTTCGTTGATGCTGATACTGGATATATTGGCGGAACAAGCGGCCTTTTATTGAAAACAACAGATGGCGGTGCTACCTGGACAACCATTACAACTACTGGAATTACAACCGAAATAAAAGCTGTATCCGCACAAGTTGCTAATTGTATATACATTGGGACAGGCAGTACGCCTAGTTCCATAAAAAAATCTACAGACTACGGTGTTAGTTGGCAAGATGTTTCCCCTGCTGGTTGGGTTAACACAAAAAGTATTTGGGATATTTGTTTTATAAATGTAAATATTGGTTGGTTTGTGGTTCAGGACCTAGCTAAAATTTACAGGACAACCGATGGAGGGGTAAACTGGTCATGGACACAGCTGCCGAATACAATTGCAGTCCCAAATACAATAATTTTTAAAGATGCAGTCACAGGTTATGTCACAAATAATAACAATCCCACGGTGTCAATAAGTGTTGATAGTGGAAAAACATGGACAGATATAACTGCTGGAGGTACCGAGCAATTTTATTCTGTTGACTTTAGTGGAAGTACTGTTTTAGCTGCAGGACGGGCTGGTTCAATGTATAAAAGTACGGACGGAGGTTTGAATTATTCTCCACTGTTTGTCTCAGCTACAACAACTCAATTGCGACAGGTAAAATTTCTTGATGCTACAACAGGCTTGGCTGGAGAAGGATCAACAACAGTTGCTGATTCTTCTGGTTTTCTGATTAAAACAACTGACGGTGGTAATACTTGGAACAAATTACCTTATAACTTTAAACACCAAGTAAATTCACTTTGGCTTGCATCTAGTAATGTTTGGTATGTTGGAAGAGGAAGGAATGCAATTTTCAAAACAACCGATGGCGGCTCAACTTTTTTCCAGCAAACACAACCTCTATCTGGGACATCACAGTTTTACGATATCGCTTTCTCTGATGTGAATAATGGATACGCGTTTAGCGCTGGAGGTGGTATAGTAAAAACGACTGATGGTGGAACTAATTGGGTTAGTGCAAATACTCCATTTGGAACAACGGCAGTTTACAACGGCGTTGTGTTTGATGCAAACAAAGTAATTGCCGTTGGCGGTAGTGCAAAAGCGTATGTGACAACAAACGGTGGAACTAATTGGAATGCTTTGTCGCCGGGTATTCCAGGCAACTTCTTTGCGGTTCGATTTTATGATGCGAATTTTGGTGTTATTGCTGGTTTTAATTCACCAAGTCCTGTCGCAACCAAAACCACCGATGGTGGAAGTACGTGGATACCGTTAACACTACCATCAGAATTTGGAGCAAATAGTATTTGGGGAATTGGGTTTAAGGATAATAGCACATTTTGGCTTACCGGAATAAGCGGGTTAGTGGGATATACAACAGATGGTGGTTCAACCTGGACCGTTGCGAAGAAAGTAACAGCAAATACAGTATTTAGTGCAGCAGTGGTTGGAAATGATATGTGGTTATCGGGAGATCGAGGAACTATGCTTAAAGGATTTTCTGATCCTACAATTCAAGAGATTAAGAAATTTAATCTCACTGCGCTTATAGAGGGATTCTATGATGGCAGCAATATGGTTCCCGATTCCGTCACAGTAGAGTTGCATGAAGCTAATTCACCATATGGTGTTGTTGAAACTGCGCAAGCGGTACTAAATTCTAATGGGCAAGGTACGACAGATTTCATTAAATATGCTAAAAGCAGCACACCATACTACATAGTTATTAAACACCGCAATGCAGTAGAGACTTGGAGTAAAACTCCCCAATCATTTTCTGGTGGAACATTGGACTACGATTTCACTACGGCAGCGACACAGGCATATGGCGATAATCTTAAGTTGAAATTAGGTAATTATTGCATTTTTAGTGGTGATGTTAACCAAGACGGAACTGTTGATCTATCAGATTTGATTGAAGTTGATAATGATAATGCTAACTTCGTAACCGGTTATGTGCCATCGGATGTTGATGGTAACCTTAGCAGTGACTTATCAGATATGATAATTGTTGATAACAACAATGCAGCATTTGTTGGAAAAGTCACACCATAAG
>CAZTJF010000038.1:0-17382 GCA_964613805.1 uncultured Ignavibacteriaceae bacterium
CACTTAGCTAATTGTTTACTTTAACCATTTACACAAAATTATTTACACTCCCCTAAAAAAGTAAAACAGCAATCCTACAACGATCTCAAATAATAAATTTATTTTCTAACTTTTATTAAAAGGAGCTTTGGCTCCCTTCATTTTTTTGTTTTAAAGAATTGGATCAAATTTACTTACGATTCAAAGTACAATTTGTTTTTCCTATCATCTTCTTTATATTTGCTCACGCGATAAGCAAGAGTTCTTAAAATTATTGGGGTTGTAGTTCAACCTATCCGCCTCAGCCAGAAACTGACTAATCTGGCGGATTAGTTAGAATGACTTTCCATTACGGGGTCGTAGTTCAGTTGGTTAGAACGCCTGCCTGTCACGCAGGAGGTCGCGAGTTCGAGTCTCGTCGGCCCCGCCTACGTTTCGATAAAGCGGAACTTCGGCGGGCAATCCCGCTTTGAATTAAAATTTTTAGTATTATTATTGGAAGATTCACTCATTCGTCAATATTTTCAACCTTTAAAGACGATTACGTTCCACAATTTTTTTTGCACTTTGTATATAATTTTTAACCTACAGTTTACTTCAACGGTAAATCCTTTAAGTATTCTGAAATATCAATAAACAAAAACAAGGAAACATAAAATGAACATTTTCGTAGGTAATTTAGCAAAGGAAGTTACCGATCAAGATCTGCAGACTTTATTTGCTGAATGCGGCAATGTACGAAGCGTTAAAGTTATCAGAGATCTTTTTTCAGGTGAATCTAAAGGATTTGCCTTCATAGAGATGCCCGGCAATGCTGAAGCTAATAAAGCAATTACTGAGTTGAATGCCAGAGAACTTAAAGGTAAAAAGATAGTTGTTAATGAAGCTCGCCCACGTACCGATGACAGACGCCGCGGTGGACATAAGGGCGGCGGTGGTGGTGGTGGCCGAGGCGGCAGTCGTGGAAGCAGCGGCGGTGGTCGAAGAAGCTGGTAGTTAATTTTGAACAGAAAACCCTCAGATTTTTCAGAGGGTTTTTTCTTTTAAATATTTTTTTTAAGAATCAATTTTTTTTGATTAACTGTTGATTCCGTTCATTTTAATTTTTATTATTCCATTGGCTAAAATAATTCTCTTCAATCAATTGAGGTCAAATCATGAATTACACCATCCACAAAGTAAATTATTTTTATACCACAGTAAAAGATCAACCCGGTGAAGCATATAAGCTGCTTTCTGCCTTAGCTGATCTAGGAGTAAATCTCCTTGCATTTAATGCTATACCCTTAAGTTCTGCCGGCGCTCAGTTAAGTTTATTTCCTGAAGATTCAGAACTGCTTATTGATATAGCAAAAAGGGCACAAATTACCCTCGATGGACCAAATCCCGCTTTACTGATTCAGGGTGATGACAAAGTTGGTGTTCTCGCGGAAATTCATAAAAAATTGTACTCAGCAGATATAAATGTTTATTCTGCTATTTGTGTTACTACAGGAAAAGGAACTTTTGGTTATCTGGTTTATTTGCGTCCAGATGAATACGATAGAGCATTGAGTGTATTAGGAATGTAATTTTTCGATAACAATTTTAATCACTTTCTTGTGATGATAAACCCGTAATGTCGGGCATGTAATTTTCAGAACTTTTCCCTTGGAATCGTTTATTGTATTGCTCAAGAATATAATCGTAGAATTTTTGCCCAAATCTTTGCCTTGTTATTAAATTACCTTCGCTAATTATTTTGTGTAAACGTTGAGTTTGCAAAATGAAGATTTCTATCTTTGATTGAATAATCTGAGGAAAAATATTTCCGTCAGTTTCAATTGGTAAGAATGGCAGATTTTCTATCTCCGCACTATAATTTTCCCGTTTAAGTTTTTCTGCTTCTGCTTTTCCTTGAATATTAAGTTCAGTATTGAGTATAGATTCAGCAATTCTTGACGGCATACAGCCAAAAGGACCAATGGATATTACCCCCGAGACATGATCAAGAATTTCACGCAACCCGGATCCCACTGTGAGTATTGCCTCCCCTGCCAGTTCCGGACTAATTAGGTGTTCGGCTTTTTTTGTAATTTTTTCAACATGAACAAGCTCATTATCACAAAATCCGGATCGCACTAAAATTTTTTTAATTTTCATCTCGATACTTTGCTGAAATTTATTTTTAATTTTAAATTTAGCCAGCTCAGTTAGGGATGGTTTACGATGACCATCATGACGTAAGGCCAGGTACGTAGAGTAATAAATATATTCACTAATTGGAGCAACTTTAACAATTATATTTTTCTCTGCAAGCCGCTCCATTAAATCCATTCGAGAAAATTCATCATTGCGAACATAGATTTCGCCGATTAGAGCAACTTTAACAGCATCCTCATAAGATATTTTTTTCTTTTGATAAGAGAGTCGTTCTGCTAAAACTTCAAGCAGCTTATAAATTTTGCTTATATCTTCCTTCTCTATTATTTCTAATATCATTTTCCACTCTTCAGCAAGTATATTCGACGTCTCTTGTTTATTCTCTGCTATTACGTTTACAGCATTAAAAATATTTTGGATTACATCAACTGTTGTAGTTGAAATCCAGCCGCGTTTGAAAAATTCATCCCCTAAACCCCCGTAAGAATCCTCATCGGATAATGTGTAAACACCATAATCTTTTAGCTCCCTCTTTTTAATTATTTCTTCAAGATAAACATGATACTGTCCAAACCGGCATGGGCCGGTTCCTTCTGCCATGAAAAATAAAGTTTTTTCATTCTCTGGTTTTCTTTCATTATAATAATCAATCATTGCCCCAGCATTAAGAATTAAAGGAAGACATTCCTTGCAAGACGTCACTCCTCTGCCGCTTGTAAGAGTTTTGAATGTAGAAACAGGCAGCGGTTCAGAATTTATTCCCATTGACCTGAATACCGCTGAAAATGCTTCTGCAGCATAATTCCCCATGTTGGGAACAAGAACTTTAACGCGGTTATCAATTAAAGGAATTTCTTCCCCATTAGAATCAATTATTGTCCATGCATTTTTGACTCTCAATGGTCTAAAATCTTTTTTGATTTCGGAAATCATTCCTTTTTTATCAAGCTCACGATAACTCTTAATAATATCCAATGCGGCTTCAATTCTTGTGTTAATGCCTGCATCAGCAGAGTGACTATCGAGTTCTAATGTAAGCGACGGTTTGTTTTCCATAATGTTCCGGAAGTAGGTAATGATCATCGAATCGGGGCCGCAGCTAAAGTTAGTTATGTATGTACCAAATAATTGAGGATGATCTTTAACATATCTTGCTGATTGAAGTATTTGTTTTCCTAATCCCCAATACATATGGCGAAAACTTTCGAGTGACTCACTTGGCAGAAAATCGTGCGGAATTATCATAATATTTCTCGAAGCAAACTTCTGCGGTATTCCAAGATTCGCTTCCTTTGAAAATGAATTGTACGATCTGCCGAAAAGTACCATCGCAAATCTATCCTGATCTTGCTCGAGCTCTTCAATTACTTTTTTGCCAATCAGCTTGAACTCGCTTAACATTTCTTTTTGAATCTCTGCCGCATAATCATAAGATGCTGAGGCAAGTGCTTTATCTTTCCCAAGCTCTTTTGCAAGCTCAATGAACTTAGCTTTTGCATTTTCATATCCATTTGCAAAACTTATAATAGGAGATAGCACTTTAATATTTCCTAAATCATCCTTAAATGTTGTCTTTAAATAATAAGTTTCGGATTGCAGAAGTACACAGGTTCTATCAAAAAATTCACTGTCCTTGTTATAAACCTCAAGTACATGAGGCAGAAAGATGAAATCAACTTTTCTATCAATAAGATCCTGAAAAAAACCATGGGCTAATTCAACTGGAAAGCAAAAAGCTGATTCTTTCTTTTCAATTCCAACTTGTTTCACATTATCCCCTAATACTACTCTAAAACCAAGCTGTGAAAAGAAGTTGTAGTACAAAGGAAAAAGTGTATTTGTCAGAAATGATTTCGGAATCCCGATTGATTTAACATCACGGGAAAGTTCAACTGGATAAATATACTTATCAAAAACAAGTTCCTGACGAAGATTTATCAAGTTATTATCTTTTATATCAGTGTGATGTTCTTCCTGGAGATTATAATACTTATTGCAAGCACCACCAAACGGATATTTTTTTCCTTTGATGTGAATTATTGAAACGCTGCATTTACGATCGCATTTTTCGGCACCGCCGGCACAGACAAAAGATTTTCCGTAATCAACTTTTCTATTTATCAGTTCTTCAAGATCAAACGTTTGCTCTTCCATTAAATTTAGCTCAAGTCTTTTTTTGATTTCGAGAGCAACACCGAATGCACCCATTAAACCAGGATCAGGAGGAACAATAATCTGTTTACCGGTTAATGCAGCCATTGCAATTGGAACAGCTTTGTTGTAGCACACGCCGCCCTGCATGAAAATTTTATTTCCAGCAGGTCTATTCCCTTTTACGCGATTGATGTAATTCAAACATATAGAATAGACCAGTCCTGCGACTACATCATCCTTAGATAAACCCTCCTGCAAGGCATTTTTAATATCGCTGCTGATAAATGCTGAACACTGGTCATTAAAATTTGGCGGAGTATTGGAATTAAGTGCAATGTCACCAATTTGAAGATAGTCTACATCAAGCGATTCTTTTGCAGCTTCTTCTAAGAATGATCCTGTTCCAGCGGAACAAGCTTCATTCATAGCGTAATCAGAAGGGACTCCTGAAGTTATGTAAGTGTACTTTGCATCTTGTCCGCCGATTTCAAAAATTGTATCAACTTCAGGGTCAAAGAAAACCGTTGCGGCTGCATGTGCAATAATTTCGTTAATAACTCCTTTTGTTAGAGCATGAAGCCCTGAAATGTGTCTACCCGAACCCGTTACTCCAAGCCCAACTATTTTAATCGAAACATTGAGCTGATCGCTTAAACTTTTATAGCACTCGATCGAAGCATTAATCGGATCACCGTTGGTTCGTAAATATTCGGATGCAAGAATCAGGTTATCTTTTTTTCTTAGCAAAACCGCTTTAGTTGTCGTTGAGCCAACATCTAATCCTAAAATACATTCATCATTTACTACCGGAATGCCACGAGCAGATCGTTCAAATCTGACTTTATCCAAATGCTTCTTTAAATCATCGTGAAACGTAAAGGATGAATGATTTTCTCTGAATAAATCTGCTTTGTTAATTGATGCTGTTGAATTGTTGAGAGCGAAAACTGCTGTGCCCAATGCTTCAAAATATGTTGCTGCAGGCGGAATTGTCAATTCATCAAAATGCTTTTCGAGAAATTTTTTCATTGCCTTATTTCTGGATGCTCCCCCAATCAAAGCGACCTTCCAAAACTTAACACGTGAAGTCAACTCAACTATCTTTTGCGACATCATTCGTGACAATCCGGCGACAACGTTTTCTTTTGCGACTCCTTTGTTCAATGCATGTGTGCAATCAGATTTACAGAATACAGAACACCTTCCTGAAATATTATATGGCTCCCCGTGTGTTCCAAGTGCAATTGCATCATCAAGAGATAAATTCATTCGTTTTATTTGCTGTAGGAAAAATTCGCCAGTGCCCGAAGCACACTTATTTCCGGTTATTGCTTTGGAAATTTTACCTTTTTTATCAATTACATATAGAATGAAATTTTCCCCGCCGGCACTGATTACAAGATCGGGCGATAAATTGAGATAAGAAATTGCATTCTCAATGGCTTCGGATTCTGAAATTGATGTTGCATTTAATAGCTGCTTAAATTTTCTTCCGGTAACAGCAACTTTATCCGGTATGCCATTGCTGAAAATTTCCTCAACAATTTTTTTTGGACTGCCATGATGAGGTAAACTGAACTGATTTTCGATTTTGATCTTTCCGTTATGATTGGAAACTAAAACCGTTGAAACAGTCGAGGCACCTATGCAAACTCCAAGTGCTTTATTATCTGATTTTAATGAATCTGACAATTAGGGTATTTAATATTTTGTAAATAATTCTCTCTGATACGGAACTAATTTAGAAAGATTTCAGATAAAAGACAGAATAAAATAATTTATTCTTATTTTTATTTTAGACAGCGAAAAAATTGATTGATCTCCTGCTTAACGGTCTATCTCACACTTCAATTACTTTTATTTATATTTAAGCATTAAAATTTACTTTACTTCTAATTTTATGATTCATTTCTCTAATAAAAAACGCTAATTAAGGAATACCTATGATAACTTCCTCCAATGTTGAAAAATATTATCTTGAAAAATCCAAGAAGAAACTGATTTACACTCCGACAGAAAAAATCGGTATCATTCAAGTTGATAACTTCCCCGAACTTGGGAAACTTACTGCACTCAGATTTATAGAATGGGTTCAACAGAACCCTGAAGGTGTTGTTTCCCTTCCAACAGGAAAAACTCCCGAACACTTCATCAAATGGGTTTCACACATTTTAAAAAATTGGGGCAGGACAGATATAAAGGAAGAACTTAAAAAAGTGAATATTGATCCGGGTATCAAACCAAAAATGGATTTGCTCCGGTTTGTTCAAATTGATGAGTTTTATCCAATAGATGTTGCACAGCATAACAGCTTTTACTATTACATTCAAAAATATTATTTCAGAAATCTCGGGCTTGATGCTAAAAAAGCATTATTCTTAAACATTAACGAAATAGGCACAGCAGAAAATTTACCGCTTGATGTGGTATTTCCGAATAATATTGTTGATTTATCGCTGCGAGTTCGCTGGGCTAAAAATCGTGCAGAACGGCTTCAGAAAAGAACCATTGAGATTGTAGATCAGTTCTGCACCGAATATGAGTACAAAATAAGAGAAATGGGTGGAATTGGATTTTTCCTTGGAGGTATTGGTCCGGATGGTCATATCGGATTTAATGTTCAAGGAAGTGATCACTATTCAACAACAAGGTTAATCGCCACGAACTATGAAACACAAGCTGCTGCGGCAACTGATTTAGGTGGAATTGAAATTGCAAAAAATAGATTGGTAATTACAATCGGGCTTGATACAATAACTTACAATAAAAATGCTGTTGCAATCATTATTGCTGCCGGTGAAGCTAAATCAAATATCGTTCGTGATTCAATCCAAAATGGACAATCAAATATTTATCCTGCAACTGTTTTGCAGAAATTAAAAAACGCAAGATTTTATCTTACCAATGGAGCGAGCTTACGACTTCAGGAGAGAAGACTTCTCGATGTTATCGGAGAAGAGCCATTGACGCAAATGTCCATCCAGAGAGCTGTAATCAATTTAGCTATTGAAAAGAAAAAGGATCTTCAATCTTTGAATGAAGATGATTTTAAATCTGACAAAATCTGTTCTCACATTCTTAAGAAATCAAAACAGAAACCATCAGAGATCGGTAAAAATATTCGCTCTGAAATTATTAATCGTTTGAACAACGGATTGGAAATAGTTGAGAATCAGACAATACTCCACACGGCACCTCATCACGATGATATCATGTTAGGATATTTGCCATACATAAATCATCTCGTACGAACACCGCTGAACCAGCATTACTTTGTTACTCTTACCAGTGGATTTACTGCCGTTACAAATTCATTTATGCTTGAACTGATGGAAAATCTTAAGAATCATATTTTAAATGGAACGATAAAAATGAAAAGGCATTTTGATCCGGAATTTGTCGAAGGAAGGAATCAAGATGTTAATTTGTATCTAGATGGTGTTGCTGCTCACAGCCGAACAATGAAAAACGAAGCAACTGCACATCGCCTTTTAAGGAATATGATTGAAATTTATGAAGAAGATAACCTGACGTATCTTGAAGATCGTGTTGATGAGTTGATAAACTATTTTAAAACTCAATATCCCGGTAAAAAAGATATTCCGCATGTTCAAAAACTAAAAGGAATGATGCGTGAATGGGAAGAAGAATTAATCTGGGGATTTTTTGGATTCAGTACCAAGAATGTTTTACACATGCGGCTTGGATTTTATCAGGGTGATATTTTTACCGAAAATCCTGAAATGGAAAGAGATGTTATTCCCATCTTCAAACTGATGATGAACATCAAACCTACAATTGTTACTGTTGCGCTTGACCCTGAAGGAAGCGGTCCGGATACTCATTACAAAGTGCTTCAAGCAACTTCCGAGGCATTACGTTTATACGAAAAAGAAACTGGAAAATCTGATATTAGAATTTGGGGCTATAGAAATATCTGGTACAGATTTCATCCTGCTGAAGCAAACATTTACATCCCAGTCAGTTTAAATACAATGGCCATTTTAGAAGATACATTTATGAACAGTTACGGTTCGCAAAAAAATGCAAGTTTTCCAAGCTGGGAATATGATGGTCCTTTCTGCCGACTTGCACAGAAAATCCAGGTTGATCAGTTTGAAAAAATAAGATTGTGCATCGGAAAAGATTTCTTTGCAAAAAGTACAATGCCAAGATTTAGAGCAGCGCACGGACTGATCTTCTTAAAGGAATTAACGTTGAATGAATTTTATCAGCACTCCAAAGAACTAAGAAAGCTGACAGAGAATTATTAAGTCACCTTCCTCAAGGAGTGGGTTTATTCTAACTTTAGGACTTAAGTCCATATTGTTTTCCTATTTATCTAACCCCAGACTTAAGGGTCTGTTGCGTAAGTCCCTACTGTCATGCTGAATTAATTTCAGCATCTAAATATTTTTTGTAATGAGACCCCGAAACAAGTTCGGGGTGACAAATTAGAGTTGTGCAACACTCCCTTAAGTCTGGGGTTATTACATTAACAGCAAGCTATAGCTTTAGCTATGTTTTGCGGAACATGAGTTATTAATTTAAAAATCAGTCGTATCACTTCGATCTCGATTCAATTAATTAATGGAAAGATTTAATTTGGATAGAAATCTTTGGTTCAATGAAGATTTCACAGCAATCCGTCAGTTGACTGATTGCTTCGAAATGACTTTTTTCAATTTACAGCTTAGAAAAGACGAGCCGACATGATATAAAATTCCAACTCCCCTATTATCTTTTTTCTACTTTGAAAACTTAATGCTCACACCTGGAGCTAATCCTAAACTTATATCTACCGATCCTAATTTATATTCCTTGAACTTAGCACTACTATAAAAATCACCGGCTTTAAATAAACATTTTAGTATAATTGAAAGAACTTTCCGGGCTGCAACCTCGATCAATAATTTATTTCTCTCTTCTTCACTTACAGAAGATTTGTAATTGAATGACAAACTAATTTTTGGCGGAATTCCAAGAGATATATTCATTGAGCCAAGCTCATATCCCGATCTTGAAATATAACTTTTTGACTCATCAAGCATATCAACAATCTCCGTCACTTTATTGCTGCCTGCATCTTTAAATTCTTCCATAATAGCGCCTGATTCTTCGCCGATTAGATTATCCTTAACCTCAGCAATCTTATCTGTAATAGTGCTTGCTGAATCTTTTGCTTTTTCAATTAAGTTGTCCAGTCCCATTTATTCTCCTAAAGTTTAAGTGTTAAAATTTTAATGGCAAAATATAAAGTATCGGTTGATTACAAAAAAGGTTTATAATCTTGTCCGATATTTTTCAAGATTATGCAGCGTACTACAATCTAACCCCACGATTTAAGGAGTGTTGCGTAATTGGGTAAATCATTGCAGGCGAAATGGAGCGAAGCCTGCCTTGTCGGCAGACAGGCAATCCAATATTAAAATTTTACTACAAATTTGAGATTGCTTCATTCTCCCAAAAACTATTGGGAGAACTCGCAATGACTTAATTGGAGCCATGCAACAAAAAAGAACTTTTCGGAAATAATTACCGCAAATCCCTCGTCGGAATAATTTTACGTTATCGGTAAAAATTATTTCCTGTCAATTCCTCTTTTTGAGCCAAGAATATTTTACTTAGTAAGTACACCGCTTCCGTCAGTCATCGTGCTCCATTTGTAAATCAGCTAAATATGAAGAAAATATTTTTCGGCATTCTTATTGTCGAAAGATAAATGGAGTTAAATAAATAAACCGAAAAATGAAGCAGCTAAAAAATTGTGAAATGCCATTTCGCAAAATGACAGAGCCAGGAAGAGAGATCGTATTTGGATTAATGATTTCTCTCTCGATTACCCTACACCAACTAGCATGTAATCGGGATCAAAATGACAATCGGTATTTTTCAGATGACCTTAAATAAGATTTACGTGTAAGAAGCAGATTTGATATGTATTATAAAGTGAGACAATAGTGTATAAGAATATATCTCTGTATTTATATCAGAATTCGCATTATGAAGATTTATCCATCGAACTTTTTGAGATTGAATGGAGAAAGAAACAAATCTATAAAACGGTGAATTCGCTTAAAGAGCTCAGCCATCTTGATGAAAAATTACAGAGCGAACTAACTCAGCTTATAAATAGAGAGAAAAATATTCTTTCAGATTTATTGAGGGCTACAATGCACTCTGAGGTTGAACTGCAGGCAATGTCACCGGTTAACAAAAAATAAAATCAATATTATTTATTAAGATTGGATAGCAGTTTCTACTTCTTCGGGTTTGAAGGGAAACCTGAAGAAAAAATGGTTAGTATCTTCTTTTAGAATTTTATCCTTCGTTAAATAATATTTCTCGATTTCAATTTTATCCTTCGATTTGTGCGGAAGATAAATTCCCTCCTCTAAATAGTATTTTGGCAATCGTATTTGCTTATGAGAAGAAAGCCATGCCATATCAAGCATAACTTTCCGTTGAAATGAACCTTGGTCTTTGATTAGGTAAATTGGTCGCATATAAAATATTTATACTTTTCTGTGGGCGCTAGTGGATTCGAACCACTGACCTCCTGCGTGTGAAGCAAGCGCTCTAACCAGCTGAGCTAAGCACCCTAATTAAGTCAAAAGTAAAAAGGTAAAAGTCAAAATTAAAAGCACAAATAAAATTAAAGATTCATGCATCAATTTTAAAGCTGGGATTTGGGAATTGTATGTTATTTGGAATTTTAAGAAGAGTGGGGGCTGAAGGAGTCGAACCTCCGACCCTCTGCTTGTAAGGCAGATGCTCTAAACCAACTGAGCTAAGCCCCCAGTGAATTTGGACTAAATTTCAACTTTTTGGCTTCTCAAATTTTCCTGTGATACTATAAAAATGAAATTCTTTGTATCACTTTTGTGGTCACCTATTCGACACAAAACAATCAATAATTTTGAGAACAATTTTTGTTGATAAATAAATAACACTACAAACATAATATTCTAACATTTATGAATCAACTTTTTGACGTTTAGAAATTATTTTTATGTTAATCGGCATATCAATTTTTTTGCCTAATTCCTTTTCACGCCGTTTTATCTTTTTCTCTAAATCTTGATGGTTTTCATAAAAGAAAATTTCACAATTGTTTTCTTTGGCGAAAAGCATACTCTCCATTCTTATTAGTCGCTCAATAAAATTCATAAGTTAACTCTCGCTTTCTTTTCAAGTTCTGTTAATCGGTTTTCGATTTCATAAGACTTAAAAACATTCACATAACTTATAAGAAGATAGCACAAATCTTTTGCACGTTGCCCTTCAATAGTGCCCGCCTGAAGCTCATATATGAGCTTAGAGAGCAATCTTTTTGCATTCTTAAGGTTTGTTACCTTTATAGGCGTATAGCTTCCATTAACAGCTTTACTGGTATAAAGTTGCAAAGATTTACTTTTCAATTCTATGTTCTTTTTCATTAAACAAACTCGACCTTTAGGAATTTATCCTTCAATTTTCTTTTGTGCAGCTTCTCAAAATTCTTTTTAGCTTTTTCAAATGTTTCGCCTTCGTGTGTACTAATGAAAAGCACATCATAAATACAATCGCCTGTAATTTTCCCAACTTTCATTTCAAGTTCTGCTAATCTTTTTTGCAAAGGATTCATTATGCCTCCACTTTTTTATAACTTTTACTGAATAGATAGTCGTACAGCTCAGGAAATATTTGTTTAAGAAAACTTTTTGCAAGTGTGTTTATTTCTCTGATATGCGTACCGGCTAAGTCAATATTTTCAATCAGTACTGACAAGAAAAATCGTAAATTGTTTAAGAACTGATTCCTAAGATTGAGCTGAACTTCGAGCTCAGAAATTCCAAGCTCGACTTTCAGTTTGCCGATTATGCTTTCTACTTCAGCCATCATTTCCTTTTGTTTGTTATCAGCTTTTAACGGATTGTACGTCATCAAAAGATGCTTGTACAAATGAAATGCAGCATCTATTTCCTTGACTTCGATAAAATCTTTAAGCTGATATAAAATCTGTTCAGCATTCCTGCTATAATTGAGCAAGTCGTAAACTAAACTAAGTTGACGGTCACCGCTTGCCGAGATACCATCAATGTCTAAGTGAATTTTACTTCGCTTTGGAAACATCTTTTGGAAGATTTGTTGCTTTAGCTTTGCGACGTCCGATTCGATTTCTTTAGTGAACCTATCAATAGCATTGGTCAGCTCACTTTGAGCACCGAGCCGAACTTCTTTTCTTCTCTGGTCACGTACTTCAGGAAGAAACTTCCCAAACTCGTTTTCGCTTTTCTGCACGACCTCTAAAAATTTCTTGAATGCAGGACGAATTTTAATAATGAGTTCATTTTCCATTTTATTTATTCCTTTTGTTTTGTTGTTGATATTTGATAATTGTTCTCTACATATTCAGTTCCCATTTCGATGAACTGCCCAGAGTCTTTCATCTTCAAAAGAATTTGCTTCTTTACTTTGTTATGCCGATTCTTTTCGCACCTCAAAATAAAATAGCTCTCATCAAATTTTATTTTGTTGTTCTCATCTGATTTGACGCCAGCGTCCAGCGGTTTATAGATGGTAAATAAAAAATCAGAGTCTCTCGCCAAACCAATGCTTTCAGCAAGGTTGTCAATAGTTGGTTTTTCTTTTCCTTGACGGTTTAGCTGTGTGAGTATTACAATAATTACATCCAACTCTTTAGCTGTTAATTTCAGAAACTCCGAGTAATAAGTCATCTCTCGTTCTCTGGAGGTGAATTTCGTTCTCGATTGAATGAGTCCCAAATAATCAACACAAACAACCTTAACATTAAAACGGTTTCGCCAATATTTTATCTTAGACTTAATTTCTGTCTCGGTCAATGGTCTGTCATTAACATAAATTGGCAAATTATTTTTTGACAGATTAGGAAAAGAAATTTTTTCCAGTTCCTCTTTGTTCAGCTTCTTGGGATTTCGTAGCTTGTAAGAAGATATTCCTGTAAGTACACCGATAAGACGGTCTGTAATTTCCGCTTCGCTTTGTTCAAGCGAAATAAACCCTGTCGGAATTCCTTGCTTCGTTAAATCGAGAATGAGATTCAATGCTAAAAATGTTTTACCCTGACCTGTGAACCCGCCAATAGTAATTAGATTTGATGGAAGCAGTCCATTAGTGGCACTATTAAAACTCGGTATTGATTTTATGTTAATGCCCTCATCACCCTTTGACAATATTTTATTTTCATAAGATTCTAATATCTCTGGTATCTTTTGAGTAAAGGATTTATCCAGCTTAAAATTTTCTGTGGTATTGATTAAGTCCTGTATTTCATCGGCTAAATTTTCAAGTGTATCTAAACCATTATAATCACTCTGAACATCTTTGAGCCGTTTCTCTAAGTAGGTGCTAACCTGCAGAGACAAAGAAACATCTTTCAAGCGTTCTATAACTTTGTTTATAAGAAGATATTCAAGTGAAGGTTGAGCCAATTTAAATTTTAAGGCGTGGATATTTTTATATCCAAACACTTTTGATAGTTCAAGCATAAGCATTTCTGAAGTCCCTTTGCTTTCGAGTATCTTACAAAACAAACTCCAATTATTCACCGAGAAATCTTTACTGTTTAACTTACCAGCAAGCAAGTCAAGTGAATTGGTATCATTAAGCATAACTGAAAGAATCATTTCTTCAAGCTCGTTTTTATATTCAAGTTTGTTATCCATTTATAACTCCGCTAAATTTCATTGATTCGTCTGCTTTACCATTTCCATTATTATATTTCTTAAATTCTTGTCTGTGTCCATTTGTTGTCCTTTTTGTGTCCTCTTTGCTGTCCTCAAAATTGTTAAGACCTTGATAGTTAGCCCATTTTTTAATGGTTATAAGACTCTTTTTGTTGTCCGATTTGATGTCCAATTTCTGAAGTGTTTTCAATTTGGCTATTTGGTTTCTAAAAGTTGAAGGTTTCATATTACAGTCAACTGAACCAGTAAAGCGTCCTGTGATGAATTGACCCGGTTGCAATTCTATTTCTGCACCGTTAAACAATACTTTTACTTGTTTGTGGTTTGCTCTCATAAGGCAGTAAGTCCATACGTGCCAAAGATGTGGATTTTTAAAGACACTGCTATCAATAGATTTTCTATGAAGTTTAATCCAGCCATCCATCACGAAGCCCTCTCAAATAGTGAGAGTTGACTCGTCAATGTTTTCTCATACTGCAAAGCTCGGTCAAGTCCGAACTCATTAACCGAAAGAAATATTTGCTTATCTAATAATTTCTTAAAAAAGGTTTGAACTTTGCCGTGTGCAAGGATATACAAGCGTGTGGTCTCATAAATGCTGCCGTCGTCTGATAGCACTTTGATCAAACGGAATTTGCCTTGTTCTATCAGTTCATAGTTAAAACCGATGCTATTTGTCTTGTTGAATTTGTGGAGTGAAGGTTTGATTTTTTTAATGTAAGTGTCATCGGATATTTTTCCGATATACTTATCACCAAAAGGAAGTGAGAGTTTTACAGTGCCGTCGGTGTTAATATGTAAATTCATTTTATAACTCAGATTGTTTTTAAATAAATCTGTAGCTATAATAAAAAAATGTGTAAGGGTATAATAAAAAAGGGAATCGCTTCCCTTAGTGTGGTTAGTAAACTTTAAGTTTAGTCCTGATTTCTGGAGGTAATCCTATGATGAATTTCTTAAATCTTTCTGTGACCTTTTTTATGTCTTTGTCCTTTTTTAGCATATTCTCAGTATCTTCAAACCAGAGTGCATTCTGAAATACATTATAGTTTTTCTTTATTTCATTGAAAGCGTCTTTAAGAGCGTCCTTAAAATAATAAGTAGCAAATTTATTTTTACCAGGCTTAGTGATTAGTAGTTCAACTGTTTTAGGAAATAAAATTTGATGCTGAAAGGGGTCAGGGAGTTTTAAATTTTTACTTCCAATTCTTGTTTCAATCCATTTGTCAATTCTTTCTGGAATATAAAATAATTGTTCGACAAAATTTCTTAAAGTATCCTCTTTGATTTTATAACCTGTCTTTAAATTGTAGTGGATAAATATTCCTTCAATATCTATTAGCTTTTTATTTTTAAATCTTTGAATCACCAACAAATCATTTCTTAATACGTTCTCTAAAATTCCTTGCATAGCCCAAGAAATTATAAGTCTATCCTTTTCAAAATAATTTCCTTTAGATGCTAATTGGTCTAATTTCATTTTAGAAAATACATAAGCAGTACCATGTAATAAGTCCAGCGTTTTATAATCTGTTTTATCTTTTTGCTTTTTTAGTTTTTCAACAATATCGAATTTTATTTCTCTTTTCTTTTCCATAAATAAATCCGTAAATAAAATAATATGCAATATTTGGTTTAATTTTTTCTTTTCAATTTCCCATTTTCATCGAAATAACTTTTTGAAACTTCATTACCATCTTTATCATATAACCATTCCGTTTTCAACACTCTATTTTCATGATACTTTTTTACAAAAACTCGTTTACCATTATTATAATTCCACAACTCACCAATTTCGCCATTTTCAAAATACTTATGCATAAGACCATCTCGATGTATACCATCGATATAATTTGCTGTCATCGATATTCTACCATTTCTATGATAGCCAATATATTTTCCAAATTTCATAAAATTTTTATTATTCCACTCAGCTTTTACCCTTCCGTCTTCATAATATTCTTTTCCCCAATTTTCATATTCCTCAAGTTTTAATTTTCCTGAAGCAGGATAATATTCCTTTCTTTCGTTCCCAGAAAATTGAGTATCGTTTGTAGTAATAGATTTATCAAAATCTGTTTCCTCCATGAGTCCACCATCAATACTATATCTTTTCCAGATGCCACATCTTTTCCCTTTATTAAAAAAATTTTCTTCGAGAATAGTGTAAGTTTCTTCCCCATAAGAATCTAAATCCTCATAAAATAATTTTTCAGTACCATGTCCCCGGTACCATTTAAAATCGGATTCTTTAATAAATGGAATTTCTCTTCTAAGTCTACCTGATAAATAGTATTCACGATAGACTCCAGATTTAAAATCTTCTGAATAAATCATTACTTTTTTTTCATGACGACAACTATTTGGTTCATATTGTAAAAGTGGTTTAGTGCATATTTGAGCATATCCACCCAAATAACTGTCGTAAATAAAATCGCCTTTTAATTTTATATCATGTATAGTACAATCTAAATTCAATATCCCTTGACAAAATTTATCGTTATCACAAATTAGTCTTTTTTCTATCTGTACAATTGTCTCATCATACGAACCGTAAATGTTCCTTTTTAATAAATCTTTAGGCGTAGGACTTATGGTAGGTATTCCTTTTTTTTCATATTGTTCTAACAAGTTTAATGAATATTGTATAGCGCTCAATATAACAAGCCCCTCCTTAGGAGTAATATAATTCATCAGCGCATTAATATTTTTTTTTAAGCTTTCTTTATTATCATTGACAGTTTTCAGAATAATTGGATGGCACTTTTCACATAAACCATCAACAGTCAATTTAAGGAAAAAACCTTTCTTACTGCACCATTTACATCTTGCCATCTTGATAAGTTGTATAAGTAAATCAATAAATTTTTAAGTAAAACTAAAAATAAAAATCAGTTTTATCAACGAGGACAGATTTTTCCTTAATGATTTAAATCAAGCAATTAAACTGCATCTGAAGTTTATTCACACCTTACCTTGTTCATTGTTTCAGTATCCAGCGTTCTCATAGCTTGTATCAAGGTATCATTCTGGACTGATAAATAATGCCTCTCGGTAATTCTAATATTTTCGTGTCCTACAAGTTTCTGGATAGCACTCAAAGGAACGTTCCGCTTTGCAAGGTTAGTGATGAAACTGCCTCTAAGTAAATGGAAGTGATAATCATTATTCAGATTAGCCCGCTTTACCGCTTTCTTAAATTGCTTAGATACAAAATCATTGTTAAACTTTACGCCGTTCTTAGTAAATACATAAATATCTTTTGATATATCCATCACCTTAGGCAATCTATTTTGTAATACATCAAACAGTATTGAGTTTGTAGGAATGATTCTCGACCGTTTGCTCTTTGTGGTAAATGTATCAGTGTTCTCAATCTTGATTATACCGTCGTTCA
>CAZTJF010000039.1:0-15287 GCA_964613805.1 uncultured Ignavibacteriaceae bacterium
CTGATTTGTAATCAGCAGGTTGCGGGTTCGAGTCCCATTGCCAGCTCAACCCTAAAAATTTAATTACAATAATCTGAAAATAAAAATTTTATGATTATGGAGTTATGTAGAGATTATAGCGAATGTATTCAATGCATTTACTTCGAGGAATGCGGAGAAAAATCCTTAATAGAAAAGGGTAGAATGGGTCCGGGCATTCCTATTAGCATAATCTTTTTACTTTTTTATCTAATAATATTTGCTTTCTGATTTACATCATTACTCTAAATATCCTGTCACATTCTCACCACTTCAATCGTTTTCTGATAATGAGATAACTTATTTGATGAAGCAATTTTGAGAATATCCCAACCGAAACTTTTTACATCTTTGTGTAATAAAGTAATATTCAAAATCGTTTCTAATCGTTAGGTTATGATTCGTTTCGAGAATCATTGAATGGGGTGAATGTATTATCACGGCTTTTTGAAAATATTTAATGGCATATCACTTGAAGACCGGTAGTAAGGTTTTTTTCACAAGGTATAAATAACCCTCATTAAGGAGAGAATGATATGGGTAATAAAGCTAAGATACTTATTGTTGAGGATGAAAATATTGTTGCAATGGATATCCGTAAAATATTAATGAATTCCGGGTATGAAATCACTTCTATTGTCACGTCAGGTGAGGAAGCGATTACGACAGTTAGAGAGCAAAAACCGGATCTGATACTCATGGATATTGTTTTAAAAGGAAAAATGACCGGTATTGATGCTGCGAGAATAATAACTCAATATTTCGACATTCCGATAATCTATATGACTGCGCTATCTAATGATGATTCGCTGCTTGAAGCGAGAAGCAGAGAATCCTATGGCTTCCTCTGCAAACCTTTTAGCGCTAATGAACTTACTATTGCTATCGAAATGGCTTTCATTAATCGAGGATTTGAAGAAAGCTGTTCTATTACGAAGAAATGAGCATAGCTCGATTCGGAACTTCTTACCAGTTCTAATTTTTTTCGTTTGGATTGACTTTGCCTGCCCAAATTCTGATATGAATTTTCTTCCATAGTTTTTTTATCAAATTATTGTTAATATTTTTTAGAGTTAATAACAATTGATGTTTGAACTATTTCGAAGATGAAAAATCAAAATTCAAATATAGAGTTTGCATTCGGTGACACTTAATTTTAGAACATCATTTCTTTTAATCATACTGCTTTTACAAAGATCGGTAGTGTACTCACGTTGGAATGATGAGTATGTTATCAAGCAGCTAAAAATTAAGGACGGACTATCACAAAGTTCAATTCTTACTATTATCCAGGACAAACGGGGATTCATGTGGTTCGGCACAGCTAGTGGGCTGAACAAATATGATGGTCATTCATTTAAGGTTTATACATATAATTCTCAGGATTCATTATCCCTTTCCGATAATGGAATTTCGTCATTGTATGAAGATGCGGATGGTTATATCTGGGTTGGGACCACCGGCGGTTTCCTGAATCGCTTTGATCGTAAAACAGATACTTTTAGAAGAATTAACCTCAGTTCGATAGATCATTCCTCGGGGGCAATAACTGATGATTATTTCAATTATCCGCTTTTGTATTCACGTTTTAATAATTATTCTGTGACTACAATTTCAGAAGACAAAAAGGGAAGAATATGGATTGGTACTTGGGGCAGGGGAATATATATTCTTAATAAAAAAAATGAAACTATATCAAATCATTCCAACAACCCCAAAGACGAACAAAGTTTAAGTTTTAATCGGATAACTAAAATATTATGCGATCGTAATGGAAATATGTGGATTGCAACATTTGGTGGTGGTTTGAATAAAGTTGAATTTACATCGAATACTAAAGAATTAAAAAACAAGATTCACTTTAAATGTTTTAAAAATATTGCGAGAAATAAATCGAGTTTAAATGATGACAAAGTTGTAACTCTTTTTGAAGATAAAGGCGGTTCTCTTTGGATTGGAACTTTTTATGGCGGGTTAAATAAACTTGATGAAGCAAATAAAAATAGTTCGGCTGATTCTATTGTATTTACATATTTAAATTCAAGTGAAAACAAAGAGAGTAATTTAAGTCACAATTCGATTATGGCTATTGCTGAAGACAATTCGAACTTTATTTGGTTGGGTACATTTGGAGATGGATTGAAACGCTTTGACCTGAATGAGAAAACTATCCTCAACTTTCAACATGAAAATTTCAATGATAACTCCATAGCTGATAATGATATTATTTCCCTGTATTCAGATAATTCGGGATTATTGTGGGTTGGTACACATCTTGGCGAGGGTATTAGCCGATTAGAGAAAAAAATATTGAAATTTGATTTAATAAAATCAAACTCGAATAAAAATAGTGGTCTCAATGATGATGTTGTTTGGTCAATTCTAAAGGATAGAAGTGGAGTATTGTGGATTGGTACTTATCGCGGCGGACTGAATTACTACAATGAGAAAACAAATAAGTTTGGATCTTATAAACATGACCCTCATGATGTAAATTCATTAAGCAGCAACCATGTTCGGTGTTTAGCCGAAGATAACTCGGGAAATTTATGGGTAGGAACTTATGCCGGGGGGCTGAATAAATTCAATAAAGCTACCGGCAAATTTACTAGATATATTCATGATAAATCAGACCCATTCAGTATTGGCGGAAATCAAATTCAAAGATTATTTATTGACTCAAACTCTATATTATGGATTGCTGTGTTTGGCGGGGGTTTAAATATTTTAGATTTGAAACATCAATCAAAAGCGAAACCAAATTTTATTAAGTATAGAAATGATCCATTAGATAGTACAAGTTTAAGTGAGGATCGAGTTTATACAATCTATGAGGACAAACAAAAAAATATATGGCTTGGAACATTTGGTGGTGGATTGAATCGTTTCGTTCGAGATACAAAAAAGTTTGAACGCTTTCGCTTCGATCAGCAAAATCAATTTAGTTCACAAATTGATAATATATTATGTCTCCATGAAGATAAGTCTGGGAATCTTTGGATAGGCACATATGGGAAAGGTTTAGTAAAATTTGATATTGGTAGCAAAAAATTTGTCAATTATGACGGTAAAAAAAATATAGATGCTGATGCAATCTATGGGATACTTGAAGATGATAATAAAAATCTTTGGTTAAGTTCAAGCAATGGCATTTATAAATTCTCTTATGAAACTGAGCTTGCATCACGTTATGATATTCAAGATGGCGTACAAAGTTTGGAATTTAACGGAGGTGCTTACTTTAAAGCTCCCGATGGCGAAATGTTTTTGGGTGGTATAAATGGTATGAATCGTTTTCAGCCACTCAAAATAAAGTACAATGAATTCATACCATCAGTCGTAATTACATCAATTAAAGTGGCAAATCATTTTGTTAATGGTGAAGTAGACAGTCTCGAACTTAATTATCATGAAAATTTTCTTACATTTGAATTTGCATCTCTATCATATCTTGATCCTCAGGACAATTCATATAGTTACAAGTTGGAAGGATTTGATGATGATTGGAAGTCTGCCGATGCAAAATATAGAATGGCAAATTATACTAATCTTCCGCCGGGAGAATATTTGTTTAAAATTAAAGCTGCAGGCCGAAATGGAATTTGGAGCGCCAATGAAGCCCAGTTATACATTTTAATCAATCCTCCATTTTGGAGAACTCTTTGGTTTATTGGCTTTGCAATTTTGTTAGTTAGTGCTGCTATCTATTATCTTGGTTCCCTCCGTTCACGTAATCAATTAGTAATTGAAAAGTTAAAAACAAAACTTGCTGCTGATCTCCATGATAATGTTGGATCGGGATTGACAGAAATATCAATTCTAAGTGAACTTGTTAAAAAGGGAATAGATACACCTCATGATCAAAATGTTCGTAGTTCTTTAAAAAATATAAGTGAAATTTCGCGGCAATTGATTGATAACATGAGTGATATAGTATGGGTTGTCAACCCCAAACGTGATTCATTGCATGATTTATTAGTTCGTTTAAAGGATTCTTACAGTGATATTTTCTCATCGTACGGGATATCGTTTAAAATAATAAATTTAGATCAGCTTGATAATCTATCTCTCCCAATGGAGTATCGGCAAAACCTGTATTTAATCTTTAAAGAAGGAATTAATAATGCAATTAAGTACAGCAATTGTAAGAAGATGACACTCGAAGCTAATGTTCGAGGAAATGTTTTAGAATTAACCCTATCCGATGATGGTGTTGGCTTGGATTTGGAAAGTGTTGAGTATGGTAATGGAATTAAGAATATCGAAACCAGAGCCCAATTAATTGATGGCAAGTTGAAATGGAAGTCTTCCTCAAACAATGGGACCACGATCCGATTCATCGGTAAAATTAAAAAAACAAAAAAATCTATTTGGAAATTTAGGTAGCCGAATAACTATTATGATAAACGTGGCAATCGTTGAAGATAATAAAACAATTAGGGAAGGCCTTTCCGCTTTAGTAAATGGAACAGATGGTTTTCAATGCAAAGGATCATATTCGGATTGTGAATCATTTTTAAGGGAATTTGATAAGCACAATGTAGACGTTGTCCTTATGGATATTGGGCTTCCAGGTATGAATGGTATTGAAGGAGTTAAAAAAGCTAAGCAGATTAATTCTGATGTAAATATATTGATGTTAACTATTTATGAAGAAAGTGAAATTGTTTATGATGCACTCTGTGCGGGAGCTTATGGTTATCTCGTAAAAAAAACACCGCCATCAAGACTTATTGAAGCGATAAAGGAAGTTTATGAAGGCGGTTCACCAATGAGTTCAAGAATTGCACGTCAGGTAATTACCTCCTTTCAGAAATACAAGAATATCTCAACAATTAATTCACAATTCAACTTAAGCAATCGTGAAAGGGAAGTGCTTAATCATTTAGCTGATGGAAGTAATTATCAAGAAATTGCGGACGAGTTGTTCATTAGTGTAGATACAGTACGTCATCACATACGGAATATTTATAAAAAACTTCAAGTACACTCGCAATCCGAAGCAGTGGCAAAAGCGATTAGAAAAAAAATCATTTAATTCTATGAATCCTCCATACTGCATGTTTGGATGACAAAATAATCTGCTTTCACTTTCCAACCTTCATAAACCGCATATTTGTGCAGTTGATTCTGATGCGAATCTATTCTATTTAGGTTACAGATTCTAAACAAAGGATTTCACTTGAGTAACAGATCAATTTTCGGAGGATAAAATGAATAGTTCATTCAGAATTGAGGATCTGAAAAATCCTCTTAACGATCTTATTTCCGATGAGATATTTGAACTACTGAGCAGTAAAGGATTCATTAATCAAAATGCAGCTAGAGATCATTTCATCAGAAAAAGATTTAGGCACTTAAGAGCAGATAGAATTCGTGCTGGTGATGCAATTGATGAATTACGCAAAGAATATCCTTATCTTCAGTTTGAGACTATTCGGCAAATAGTTTATAATCCTAATAAATAATTCAGAAACTCGACTTGATTATTTGCTGACTCATCCTCTTCTGTCAGTTTAGCTAAGTATCATCAGCCCGCATGAAAAAAGAAAATTGACATGGGGGTGGGTCACTTTATTTCTTAATCTCCAGAATTATTTTCTGATAAATTTTATGTATACCAATATGGAACACAAAGAGTTACTGTGAATTGTTATTAAGCCGAGATTTCACTGGTACAAATATTGAATAATAAGTAAGTAAAGGAGATGATGAAAAATGGATTATTTGTTGATATTTGCCAGTATAATTTTTTTGTTTGTCTTATTGAGATCAATAGTAGTAGATAAGCAAAAAGATGCAGAACAATTTTGAGGATTTTATAATTGATTGGATTTGAGATCGTGAATTAAAATAGAGCAAAGTTTTAATAATAGTATGCCTTTGCATGAATGCAAAGGCATACTCATTTTAAAGATTACTTGATCCTTTTGAATTCGATTCTTCGGTTTTTCCTCTTATTATCAGGAGTATCATTTGGTGCAATCGGAAATTCTGGTCCATAACCTTTTGCAATAATACGTACCGGATCAATACCTCTTTCAATTAACCAATTACGAACAGAATCTGCTCGTCGTTGAGATAACTTAGTATTTGAATTTTTACTTCCCACATTATCCGTATGTCCGCTTATTTCCACCTGGATTTCAGGATATGTAGTCAACGTTTTCAAAGCACTTCTTAAAACTTGTGCTGATTCTGGCGTGACATCTGCTTTATTTGTCTCAAAAGTCACACCCTCTAAAACAATTGGAACACCAATTTTTACAACGTCATCACTAGGATCAAGAGGATTAGTACCTCGAGTGAGTTCAGTTAAATCATCAATTGAGCCGCCGTCAGTATCTTTTTTCAACGGGTCAGTTTTGTATTTCATTACCTCTTCACCATCATATAATCCATCACCATCGGTATCTGTTTTGAGAGGATCGGTTTTATATATTTTGATCTCATCACCGTCGTTTAATCCTTCGCCATCAGTATCTGCCTTTAACGGATCTGTTTTATACGTGAATATTTCCTCGTAATCATTTAGTCCGTCCTGGTCGGTATCAGATTTTGTTGGATCAGTTTTATAAAGATTTACTTCTTCTCCATCTTTCAATCCATCACCGTCAGTATCCGCTTTTAATGGGTCAGTTTTATATTTTAAGATTTCGTCACCATCGTTAAGTCCATCACCATCTGTGTCGGCATTAAGAGGGTTGGTTTTATAAATATTAACTTCCTCACCATCTTTTAGTCCATCACCATCAGTATCTGGATTCTGGGGATCGGTGCCGAGAAGATTTTCTTCTTTCTTTATTAAACCATCCATGTCTTCATCGGTATTGCCACTTCCATTAACAAGGGTTAAACCCAAAGCCGCATTATAATAACCGTCGTTAACAGTAGAAAAACCCGAATATACATCTAAGTTGTTGTAATAATTTAGATTATCAGTGAAGGCAAATGTATATCCTGCGCTTAAATCTAGAACCATATTATCTGATAGCTTAATTTCAACTCCACCGCCTACCGGGGCAAAAGGACTCCATTCAGAAGTCTTTAAATCCTTTTGGTTTGGCGAAGCTGATAAGGGTAGAGTTTGGATTTTATAACGCAGCACACCAATTCCACCATAAGCATAAGGATTGATGGCTTTAAAATTAAATGGGCTTAAAATCAATCTTAAATCAAATGGAATGATATCGGTTTTATACTCGGAATTATTAAAATCAACTCCGGTTAAAGATCCATAACCGGCACCGACTTCTGTTTCGATAAGCTGCTTCAGAAGTTCAAATCTTAGAAATAATCTGCCGAGGTAAGAAAATTTAAAATCTGCTGATGAAACTTTAAATTCCTTCTCAAATTCTGTATCGGGCAGAAGACCTTGAAACTGTACACCGATTTTAGTGCTGTAATCGTTAAGCTGTGCATTAGCTGTCGCTGAAAAAATCAATGCAATCAAAACAAATAAAATTAATCCAAATGAATGAATATTTTTTAACATCATTTTTCCTCTCAATTAAATTAGCAAAAAAAAAGTGTCTCTGCTTTTGGCAGAGACACTTAATTAAGTTAGAGAATTATTTTATTCTCTTGAACTCTATTCTTCTATTCTTTCTCTTATTTTCATCAGTATCGTTAGGAACGACTGGCTGATCTGGTCCATAACCTTTCGTAGTAATTCTCTTAGGATCAACACCCTTGCTAACTAACCAATCCTTTACAGAGTCTGCTCTGCGTTGAGACAGTTTAACATTAGATGCTTTTTTACCAACGTTATCTGTATGTCCGCTGATTTCAACTTCTATATCAGGATAAACGTTCATTGTTCTAAGAGCTTTTTCAAGAATTATGGCTGATTCAGGAGTAATGTCTGCCTTATTGGTTGCGAAAGTTACACCCTCAAGTATCATTGGTATACCAACTTTTACAACATCATCATCAGCATTTAACGGGTCTGTTCCTCTCTTTACTTCGACTCCATCATCAACCGTTCCACCATCAGTATCTTTCTTTAATGGATCAGTTTTATAAGTATTTACTTCTTCACCATCTTTTAATCCATCACCATCAGTATCAACATTTAATGGATTAGTTTTATACTTCATAACCTCATCGCCATCTTTTAGCCCATCACCATCAGTATCTGCTTTAAGAGGATCAGTTTTGTAATTGTTGAGTTCATCACCATCTTTTAATCCATCACCATCAGTATCTGCTTTTAATGGATCGGTTTTATGTGTCATTAATTCAGCGTAGTCGCTCAATCCATCACCATCAGTATCAGCTTTAAGAGGATCGGTCTTGTATTTTAGAACTTCATCACCATCACTCAATCCATCACCATCAGTATCTGCTTTTAGTGGATCAGTTTTGTACTTATTAACTTCTTCACCGTCTTTCAAACCGTCGCCATCTGTATCAGGATTTTTAGGATCTGTTCCGAGAAGTTTTTCTTCTTTCTTCATTAGACCATCCATATCATCATCTGATGTTCCTCTATCAGATTGGAAAGTAAGACCTAAACCAAGTCCTGCATAAGCATCGTTAGGAGTTTCAGGATACTTGAAGAAGTTCAAATTTTCAGTGAATGAATAGGTGAAATTAGCTTGAATTTCAAAAAGAACATTTTCACTTAGCTTTATTTTTGTTCCAATACCCGCTGGAACAATTGCTGTCCAACCTTCTTCCTCTAAATCTCCAGAAGCAGGTGGAGGATTCAAATATGCTGTTGCTGTGGGTTTATATTTTACTGAATAATGTAAACCACCACCACCGATGAAAACGTACGGATTCCATTTTTCAGTTTCTTTAAGACTAATTAAAAATCTAAAGTCAATTGGAATAATATCTGTTACATATTTTGCTTTAGCTAATCCCCAGTTGTCACTGTTATCTTTTCCAGAATATCTTCCATAACCAGCACCTAATTCGCCCTGTATACCTTTTGCAATGTCGAATCTAAAGAAACCTCTACCTAAGTAGGAGAAATCGTAAGACTCTGAAAATCCCTTTTCCAGATAGAATTCATCAAATGGCATTAAGCCATTGAATTGCAATCCAACTTTCAATCCTTCAGCATTCAATTGACCATATGATGGCAAGTAGATTGCAGAGAACAAGAAAACGATTGCGAAAAATGCAAAGATTTTTTTCATTTGTGTACCTCTATTGTTAGTGAATAATATAATTAATTGTACTTACTAAGAACTTATTTTTTCAATAAGTCACGAATTTCTGTAAGAAGAACTTCCTGTTTAGTTGGTGCAGGTGGAGCGGCAGGTTTTTCTTCTTCTTGCTTTTTCATCTTATTCATTGCTTTTATCACCATGAAAATTACAAAAGCTATGATGACAAAATCAATAATTGTATTTATGAAAGCTCCATAATTTAGTTTTACAGCTTCGGTAGTTTCAGTTGCTTCTTTAACAACAATTGAAAGTTTGCCGAAATCAACACCACCCAATAACACACCGATTGGCGGCATTACTACATCTGCAACAAATGAGCTAACAATTTTACCGAATGCGCCGCCGATAATAATACCAACAGCCATATCAATAACATTGCCTCTTATTGCAAATGCCTTGAATTCTTTAATTAATGACATGTCTATTTTCCTTTACTTAATGATGATTAAAATAGTGTATAGGTAACTCCCAGTTGTAATGCTTCTTTTAGCTGAGTTTTTAGAGATTGCTTCTTTTCATAAATAACGAGTACGTTGAAGTTTACGTTAAAGTATTTGCTTATCTGTGCTGTTATAAGGTTATCCCATCTCACATCCCAAACATCCAACTCATTGAAGCGGGAAAAGAGTCTGAGTTTGCTTCCAAACGCAACGTTTTCTTCGATGTTATATGCTGCTTCTGTCACTGATTCGATTCCAGTATCTAATTTAAATTTTTCAATATCAATGGTATTAGGATCATCAGAATAAAATGGAAACTTGTTAGTAATAGTTTCTTGAAATCCAATTCCCAATCTTGTAGAAATATTAGGATGTTTATTGAACAAGAAACCAATGCTTTGAGTGATATAACCAGGGTCAAAAAATTGTGAAGTCTGTACTGGTGAAGGTGTAGCTTTATAATCGAATCCTTTTGAGATGACAGTTCTAATTGTGTTGCTTATGTATGGATCAACTGCCCAGCCAAAAGAATGTGAAAGGATGCTTTCAAGGAAAAATTCATTATCATTGGTTCTGAAGTCATCTTCACCAAGCTTAGTCCTCCCGAAAGCTAATTTTAATCCGTTGTTAAAAGTCCATGGGCTGTCAACATACTTTGCTCCGAAATTTCCTAACAAAGTGAAAGCGAGTGCATTGTCGCCTCCTTGTGTCCAATTATCTAAGGCAATTTGACTGACATTTAGACCCGCAACTCCTGCATAATGCCAGTGGTTTTGAAGCAGAGAATCGCTGCTTGGATATGAAGAAGTTATTGTTAGTATTAAAAATAGAGCAAATTTCTTCATTGTAAGATATAATCCTTATTTATTTAAATGAACTACAATGCTGAACAATTATCAAAAAATAAACTTAGGCATTTTCTAATGCCCTAATTTAAGGCATAACTTGGAAAGAAAAAAGAAAATAATAGGAAAATTTAATGGAAATTAGTTTTTCAGACCATTTGCAAGATTGTTTTGCATACATGATTTCACTCAAAATTCTACTACAGTAACACGTAAAAAAGGAAGCAATAAGTCAAAAAGGTTAAGCAACTCTATCAGTTGAGGTAATTATTCATTTATTTTAATTTGATTTAGGGCTTTTTACAATATTTCAATTGGCAATGCTTTTGATGTCTCATAACTGTAAAAATTGTCGGAATCTTTGTCTGATAGCAAAATTTAGATGTATTTCGGGTCAGTCATAAATAGCCACATCAAATTTGTACATTTATTTTGGATTAGATCAAACATATTCTGAAAATTTATGAATGTGAGGCAAAATTTTTAATAATTACTTTATTCGCACCTTTTACGAAAACAATTGAAAAAGCAGAAGGGAAGTAAAAGTATAATCTTAGATGAACCTTCACCGAAAAAAAATGCCGGTGATGTTACGGTCAATTCAGAAGATTCTTCTTCCGGACTGTTTTTCATTAGTTACGGGCTAATCAAAAGCTGCAACTCAAAATTTGCTCAATTGGTTGGTTGTGAGACAAATGAAATAATTGATCACAAAGGGATCAGAGATTTTGTCCATCCCGATGATTTATCAGATATTGATGGCAGTTTACTCAATTTGATAAACTCGAAAGCGGATTCAGCTCAAATCACTGTAAGAATTTTAATTAAGAATAGATCATTCTTAAAAGTGAAAGTTTATTTTTCTAAAACCTTTTATGAGGACAAATTATTGTTAAGGGGAGAAGTTGTGGAAATTTCCGAAAGCAAAACATTCGAACCCCAAATAAATATCCTATGTCAGGCGGTCAATAAATTAAATGATGCTATAATACTTACCGATTTAAACAGAATAATATTTTTTGTAAATAAAACGCTGAGTGATCTTCTTGGTTTTTCGTCTTTAGAACTGATTGGAAAGAGTGTTAACGAATTTTTGAAAGAATGTCTTACTCAGGCAGATTTTAATAAAATAATTTCTGACTCTCAAAAAGATAACCTGTCATCTGAAATTGTCATTTGTAAAAAAGATGGGACTCACCTTCTAATAAACTTTAAAAGTTCAGTTCTGACTGACAATAAAAATTCGCCAATGGCGATGCTTTTTGTTCTGAAGGATGTATCCGATAAAGACAAAATGGTTGGTGAATTAAGAAGGAAAGAATTCAGATTTCAAAATTTATTCGAGAAAATGAACGATGCATTTGCATTCGTTAAAATAGCAACTGATAGTCAAATTAAACCTACTGATATAATTTTACTCGAAGCAAATAAAAGCTTTGCGCTCTTGCTGCAAGAATCCCACAATTCCTTGATTGGAAAAAGTTACATGTTAAAGTTCGATAAGTTCAAAGATATCGAACCCAATCCTTTCAACTTAATCACTAGTGCAGCATTGAATCGTAAAGATACAAGATTCGATGTTAAGAGTGTAAACACACGTAAGTGGTATTCGATATCAGTATATTCACCTGAAAAGGGATTTGCCTTCATAATCGTTCATGATATTTCGAGTGAGAAAGAGGCCCAAGCTGAAGTGAATAACTCTAAGCAGATGTTGAGTTCGATCATAAATAATATACCTCAAAGAGTTTTTTGGAAAGATGTAAATTCAAAATTTTTAGGATGCAACATTCACTTTGCAAAAGACAATGGCCTAAAAGACCCAACTGAAATTATTGGCAAAACCGATCACGATTTTACCGTTCCAGAAGCAGCTGATAAGTATATTGCGACCGATAAATCAATCATAAAGAATGGCAAAATAGCAAGTATTTCAGATCATGAGCAGCTAATAAATGGAGGTTTGGAAAAAATACGAGTTCGATTGAATAAACTTCCATTAAGGAATGAAAAAAATGAGATAATAGGTGTCGTAGGCACATACGAGGATATTACCAAACAAAAAACAATTGAAGATAATTTAAGAAAGTTGTCACAAGCAGTTGAACAAAGTCCAGTATCAATTGTGATAACTGATTTAAATGGAAACATCGAGTATGTAAATAGGAAATTTAGTTTAGTTACCGGTTATTCATTTCGAGAAGTTGTGGGTAAAAATCCGAGAGTATTAAAGTCAGCCAAAACCAGTCCAGAGGAATACAAGGAATTATGGCAAACAATTAGTTCAGGTAAAGAATGGACCGGCGAGTTTCATAACAAAAAGAAAAACGGTGAGCTGTATTGGGAAAGTGCCTCTATATCTCCGATCAAAGATAACAACGGTGTAATTACTCATTATCTTGCGGTGAAAGAAGACATAACCGAAAAAAAACGGGCGGAGGAAGTGATTCAAGAAAGAGAAAGACTACTTAGAGAAACACAAGCTATCGCAAATTTAGGAAGTTATGCTCTAGATATTACCCAAAATATTTGGCAAAGCTCACCAATTCTCGATAAAATTTTTGGAATTGATGATCAATTTGATCGTTCAGTGGAAGGGTGGATTTCGATAATACACCCCGAATGGCGTCAGATAATGTCCAACTATTTTTCGAAGCAAGTTTTGGGAATGCATGAGCGATTTGATAAGGAATACAAAATTATTCGTAAAAACGACGGTGCAGTGCGGTGGGTTCATGGGTTGGGCGAATTGGAGTTTAACTCAATGAATGAACCAATTAAAATGATTGGAACTATCAGAGATATTACTGAGAGTAAACTTGCTGAAGAAGCTCTAAGAGATTCTTATTCTTTACTTGAAGGTACTCTCGAATCAACTGTTGATGGTATTTTAGTTGTTGATTACAAAGGGAAAATTCAAAAATTCAACAGAAGATTTCTTGAAATGTGGAAAATACCAGAATCAATTATTCAGACGCGAGACGATGATACAGTATTAGGTCATGTTTTGAATCAGCTAAAATATCCGGCACAATTTCTAAATAAGGTGAAAGAACTTTATCACGACACAATGACTGAGAGCATTGACTTACTTGAATTTAATGATGGAAGAATTTTTGAACGCTTCTCTCGCCCCCAATTACTTTCTAATGAGCCTGTTGGAAGAGTATGGAGTTTTCGTGATATAACAGATCGAAAGATTGCTGAAGAAGCTCTTATTGAATCTGAGAAAAAATTCAGAACACTCTTCGAAACGTCGAAGGAAGGCATTCTTGCCACAGACATTAATCAAATAGTCACCATGGTTAATCCACGAATGGCTGAGCTAACTGGTTATACTCTGGATGAATTGATGAACATGGATTTTAATCAGTTGATTCCTTCTGAAGAAATGGAAGATCATTTGGCCATAATGCAAGAAAGAAAAAAAGGAATTTCATCAACATATGAACGAAAACTTCTTAAAAAGGACCGCACAACTATTTGGGTGTTGGTTTCAGCAACGGCATTAAAGGATAATGAGGGAATATTTCAAGGTTCCTTTGGAATGTTTACCGACATAACCGAGCAAAAACTTACCCAAAAAGAGTTAGAATTAGCTAAGGATAAAGCTGAAGAAATAAACCGGTTAAAATCAATTTTTCTTTCAAATATAAGTCATGAATTACGAACTCCGCTTATTGGAATTATAGGTTATGCTGAAACTCTTTACAATGAAATTGTGAATCCAGATTTTAAAGAAATGGCTTATACCTTACTAAAAAGCGGAACAAGATTAAAAGAAACTTTAAACTTACTTCTCGATTTGTCTCACATAGAAGCTGATAAACTTAATGTCAATTTATCCTTACAAAATTTAACCAAATTAGTTCGAGAAAAATTTAAGCAATTTCATTCAGCAGCTATAGAAAAGGGGCTTAAATTCCACATCGTTCTTGATGAAGAAGATATTGAAATAAAAGCTGATGAAAGAATGCTTTCTCAAGTTATTGAACATTTACTTTCTAATGCAATAAAGTTTACTAATAATGGTGAGGTGACTGTAGCAATCACAAAAGTAATTGAGAATCATAACCAATTCGCGATTATAAAAATTAAGGATACCGGTATCGGTATTGCTGAGGAGCGTGTGAAATTAATATTCGAACCATTTAGACAAGCAAGTGAAGGGCTAACTCGTTCTTTCGAAGGAATTGGACTTGGGTTAACTGTAGTTAAAAAATTCATTGAATTAATGGATGGAGAGATTTATGTTGAGAGTATTGTCGGGAAAGGTTCGGTATTTCTTGTTAAGCTTCCCATTGACGTTAAAACCAACATCACGTTTAAAGAAGAATTGTCGAGAATTAATTTAACTTCTAAAACTGCAAATCACAGCTGTAAATATTCATCAGAAGTATTACTGATTGAAGACGATAAAGCTACAGCGAATATAGTCAGATTCTATTTGGGTGAAATTTGCAAAACAGATTGGGCAAGCAATGGAAAAAAGGCAATTGAAATGGCTTCTAAAAAAAATTATTCGGCTATTTTAGTTGATATCAATTTGGGTCTTGGCATGGATGGAATTGAAACGATAAATCAAATTAAAAAAATGAACGGGTATGATTCCATTCCGATTATCGCTGTTACAGCGTATGCTTTGTATGGTGATAGGGAAAGATTTCTAAAGCAAGGGTGTACGCACTATATCTCTAAACCGTTTGATAAAAGCGATATAGTTGAATTAGTAGACAAAGTTCTTGCTCAGAGTCTGTAAAATAATTTGTGTAAATGGGATTTAGATTTAAAGAACATTTAAA
>CAZTJF010000040.1:0-14342 GCA_964613805.1 uncultured Ignavibacteriaceae bacterium
ATGCAAGTACCATTTCTAGATTTAAAAGTTCAGTATAAATCAATAAAAAATGAGATAGATCCTGCTATCCAAAATATTTTAGATAACACAGCATTCGTGCTTGGTAAAGCCGTCACAGATTTTGAAACTGCATTTGCTGCCGAACATAATGTAAAACATTGCCTTGGTGTAAGTTCAGGAACTGACGGCAATCATTTAGCTCTCTGGGCATTAGGTATTCAACCTGGTGATGAGATCATTATTCCTGCTAATACATTTATTGCAACTGCTTGGGGTGCAACACTCTGCGGTGCAAGACCGATATTCGTTGATTGCGAAGCTGATAACTACAATATTGATCCTAAAAAAGTTGAAGCCGCAATTACTAAAAAAACAAAAGCTATTGTGGCAGTTCACCTTTATGGGCAGTCTGCTGATTTAGACCCACTTAGAGAAATTGCTAAAAAATATAAATTGTTTTTAGTTGAAGATTGTGCTCAAGCTCATTTTGCTGAATACAAAGGTAAAAGAGTTGGCGGGTTATCTGATACTGCATCGTTCAGCTTCTATCCAGGTAAAAATCTTGGTGCTTACGGTGAGGGTGGAGCGGTTACTACTAACGATGATGATATAGCCAAAAAAGTAAGGATGATTAGAGATCACGGTGCTGTTCAAAAATATAATCACGAAATACTCGGACACAATTACCGGATGGAAGGCATTCAAGGAGCAGTGCTTGGTGTGAAATTGAAGCATCTTGATAAATGGACTGATGGAAGAAGACGTGCTGCTGAAAAATATAACGAACTTCTAAGAGATTTATCGCTTATTACTTTGCCCAAAGAAATGAGTTATGCAAAACATGTTTATCATTTATTTGTAATTCAAGTAAATAGCGGTGGAAGTAAAAAAAGAGATGAACTATCTAAATTTCTGAATGATAATGGAGTCTCTACAGGGCTGCATTATCCAATTCCTCTGCATATACAACCATGCTTTAAAGATTTAGGTTATAAAAAGGGTGACTTCCCGGTTACAGAAAAACTTGCCGGATGCGGATTGAGTTTACCGATGTTTCCTGAACTGACCGATGAACAGATAACGTATGTTTGTGATAAAATAAAAGTCTTCTTTGAATCCTAATTTTTACAAAAGGCGATTCAGTCTCATTTTAAGATTATTCGAAATGTGAAGAGAGACAAATCTTTCTATAACTCATATTTTTTTATAATTTTGATTGTAGCACAAAAATTGTACGTAAAATAGGACTATCTGATTTTAATCAGCAGTTTCATCTGATATTGATGAAAAATGACTTAGTATCTTTATCTTAGAATTATTAACTTGAGAATGAGAAACGAAATCTTAGCCGTTTACAAAGGTTGTTTGTAAATACTTGATATAAATCCAAATCATAATTTGGCAATAATGATTTTGAGAATTACATTCTTTTTACAGGATTAAAATTGAAATTTAAATTATTTTTTTTATTAGTTAGTTTAATATTCTTGTCATTAGATACTTTAGCACAAGAGAAAGATACAGAACTTGGACGAGCCACATACAGCAGATCAGGGCTTTTTGATTTTTCAGATCCGGGAGCAATCAATATAAAAGTTTCGGTATGGGGATATGTATCCAGACCAGGGAAATATGTGGTGCCGGAATATACTACAGTCACTGATCTTCTGACGTATGCAGGTGGACCTAATCAGGATGCAGTGATGGATGATCTAAGAATTTATAGAATCGCTGAGAATGGCGCAGAAGAAATGATAAAATTTAGCTACAATGATATAATGTGGGAGGATAATTTAAGTACAAAAGCGAGGATGATTCCCAAATTAAAGGCGAGTGATATTTTGGTAGTACCAGCAAGTCCTAAACTTTTCTTTAGAGATTGGTTTAACATAGGAATGCAAATATTTTCAGTTGCTCTCACAATTGTTAATCTGGTTATACTTATCAATTTGAATAAATAGAAAAAGAATATGTCAACGATGTTAAATAATAATCCAACAGTAAGAGTTAACACTTTTAGAGATTACTTAAACTTATTTAAAGCCAACTTAGTCCCAATTGCAATTATCACTGCTGTAATTTTAATAGGTACAACTCTTTATGCTATTATCAGTCCTAATATTTACACTGCCTCTGTGACTTTAAAAATAACTCCACCAAGTGGTAATATCTTAAACAGAGGATTTGGCGGTATCCAAAATTTAGGTGGACAAGCAAACGACCGATTTATAGCCAATGAAATACAGACAATATATAATTCCACCATCATACAAAATGTTGCAGAAGCAATTATTGACACTTTCCATTTAAAGAAAAATAAAGATGATTTTAGTTTAATCTTTGATAATAATCTTTTTCAAAGTAAAGGAGCATCGCTTAAATCAACTGATGAAATTGCTGGTGATATTTTTTCAAACGTGAAGATAACGCAGATGAATGATTTGGATTTTATCGAGATAATGACAAAATCTCAATCACCAAATGAAGCAGCACTAATTGCAAATACTTTTGCTAAAAAATATCTTGAGTTTAATCTTCTTGAAAATAGAAAACAGATTACTGTTATTAAAGAATTTTTAAGTGAACAGTTAAAACTAAAACAGCTAGATCTTTATAGTGCTGAAGATGCTGTAAAAGAATATCAATTAAGAAAGGGCGGAGTTCGTCTTGATGCACAAGCCCAATTGTTAATTTCAAAAATGGCTGATTTTGAATCACAAAGAAATTCAGCTAAAATTAATATGTCAATTGCCAAAGAAAAATTAAATCGATATCGAACTCAATTAGAACAAAAGGATCCATCGGTTTCTAGTTTTTTAGTTAATAAGACATCTGAACCATACTTACAAAAGTTGCAAGAGGAAATCGCAAGTTTACAAACTCAAAGAGATATTGCCCTAGCTAATAGTAAAACTAATAGCTCAAATAATGCGGTTGTGGGTGAACTGAACAACAAAATAGATGGACTAAAGGAAAAACTTAATAAAAGTTTAAACGAATATCGAAATCAGATCCTATCATCAAGCCCCGAAGAAATAAAAGAATTATCCCAAAAGACTTTTGAGGAAGAAGTAAACTATCGTTCTCTTTCCGAATCTTATAATAGCTTCTCCAATGTTATAAATAGTTATGAGCAAGAATTTAATAAAATGCCTACCAGCACTTTAGAGTTCGCAAGATTAGAAAGAAGACGATTAGCTGAAGAAAGTTTATATAATACATTAGTGGAAAAATACCAGGAAGCACAGCTGAATGAACAGGCAACTCCGGGAAATGTTTTAATAATGAACACCGCATTTGCCTCAAATAAACCTGCAGAACCAAACCGAATATTTATAATTGTGTTGGGTCTTTGTATAGGATTAGGTTGTGCTTTAGGTTTTGTTTATGTCAGGAATTATTTCGACAAAACAATTAAAACTCCTGAGGACATTGAGGCACAAAATGTTAATGTTTTAGCTTGGATACCTAGAATTTCACGTGAAGATAGCATGGGCTTAAAGAACCCCGAGTTTATTGTTACTCAGAAGCCAGATTCTATCCCAAGCGAAGCATTTAGAACTGTTCGTACAAGGTTACAGTTTTCTCATCTAACAAATGGTTCTAAGACTATTTTAATAACTTCATCTGCTCCTGGTGAAGGCAAAACCACAGTATCCACTAATTTAGCTGCAAGCTTCGCTCAATCTAACAAACGAAGTGTGATTGTTGATTGCGATTTGAGGAAACCTAGATTATACTCTTTATTTGGTGATAAAGATTCTGACGGCTTCCTTGACTATTTATTTGGTCAAACACAGTATGAAAAAATTATCAAGAAATCTGAAGTCAGGAATTTAGATTTTATTACGGGCGGATCAATTCCTCCTAATCCTTCAGAGATTTTAGGTTCACCAGCAATGAAAACCTTTCTGCAAAGGTTAAAAGATGAATATGAAATTGTGATCATAGATTCACCACCTATTATGGCTGTTTCAGATGCAGAAATTTTAGCTCGTTTTGTTGATATTTGTTTATTAGTAGTGTCTGCTAATTCATCTGAGGTTGATTGGCTAAAAGAATCTGCTAACCTGTTAAGACAAGAACATGTAAATCTGGCTGGCGTTTTATTAAATAATTTTAATTATCAAAGCGGCTATCATTCATACTATAAGTATTATAGCCATTATAGCGATAGTTATAAAGAATCAGAAAAGAAAAATATATCTAAAAAATTATCTTGATCATGATAATTTTTTATTTTCTTACAATTTAATTTTTTGATCATTGAGGGAAATATCCTTCTGATAGGAGGAGTTAAGTTCAAAAAGATTTAACAATAATTCTAAAATCATTTGCAAAAGTTAAAAACTTAAACTTTAGAATTATTGTTTTTTTTATAATGTGTCATTTAATAATAATCAAGTTTAGTATAATTGTATTGTTTTATTCTTAATTTATAAATTATTCTCATACTAAGATATTTTTAAAGAATGGAATAATAAAAAGTTTAGTTTTATCAATAAAACACAAGTATTTTTTGAGAGGGGGAGGCATACTTTTTGAAAATTTGAGAATGTACTGTGTTATTTATATAATTTATTGCAACGACATATAATCTTATGATCAGGTTTCCAAAATTCAAATATTATCTCTTCATTTTTGACGTCTTCATATTTTTGATGACGTTCTTTTCTACGGCCTTTATTTTAAGGTTTAATCATGGATTAACAATTTATCAAATTCTTGTTCCAGATATAAGGACCATTTTATTTGCGCTTGGACTAATTGTTATTTTCCTTTTTATTTATCAATACAATAGTTTATATAAAATAAATGTAATCCTAACAAGAGCTGCACATCTTACAGCTATTATTCATTCCATTTTTTACGGGTTCATTTCCATAATCGTAATTTCGTTTTTAATTAAATCGGAATGGATAACTGACTCTCGTTTAACTCTTCTAACTTTTATTATAATTCTTTTGTTTTATTCTTATGTTTTAAGAGTTGAAATATATCGAAGACTCTACATCGGATTAAAAAACAAGCAGTTTAGCCGCAATTTAATTTTAGTCGGCGGCGGGAAAGCTGGTAAGCTTTTGGCAACGAGACTGATTTTCGAAAATGCAATAGGTATAAATATAGTTGGTTTTATTGACGATAATAAAAAAATCGGAACCCCAATTGTCGCAAATAAAACTGTGGTTGGCAATGTTGTGCAATTACCGTTCATTGTTGAAAAGTATAATGTTGATGAAATTTTAATTGTTATTGATAATATATCTTACGAAAGATTATTGGAAATTTTAGATTCTTGTAAATCTTTAGATATTAACGTTCGTTTAGCATCTGAACTTTTTGATGTGGTTGTTAAAAAAGTATCAACTGAAAAATATGCAGATTTCCCAGTAGTTGATGTTTCGCCGAGAATAAATAACACCGTTAACATATTTATGAAGCGGTTTGTTGATGTGGTAGCAGCGGGTTTAGGTATAATATTTTTATCTCCGGTTTTTTTAACTATTGCTTTTTTGATAAAGCTGTCATCTAAAGGTCCGATTTTGTTTTATCAAACTAGAGTTGGAAGAAATGGTCGCTCGTTTCAAATGTATAAGTTTAGATCTATGATTGTAGATAAAGGTGAAGATGAGGAACGAAAAAAAATGATGATCGAATTTATGAAGAAAGAAAAGGATGATTCTGCTGGGGAAAAAGTTATTAATACTAAAAGAGTAACAAAAATTGGACAAATTATTCGCAAGACGTCACTTGATGAGTTACCTCAATTATTTAATGTTGTTAGGGGCGAGATGAGTTTGGTAGGTCCGCGTCCATGTTTACCTTATGAATATGAAAATTATGCCGAATGGCAAAAACGACGGCTGAGCGTTATTCCAGGGTGTACCGGCGTTTGGCAAGTTACTGGGAGAAGTTCAGTATCATTTAAGGATTCTGTAGTACTTGATTTATATTATATTAATAACATGTCTCCGTGGTTAGATTTACAGATACTTTTTAAAACTATCCCTGTAATCTTATTTGCCAGAGGAGGTAAATAAAATATGGCACTTAATTTGCGCAACTTACTTAAAAATTAGACGAATATAGGAGAGAAAATGAAAGTTGGTGTAGTTGGTTTAGGTTATTGGGGTCCAAACCTCGTAAGAAATTTTATCGCGCAAAAAGATGTTTCGGATGTAATTGCATGTGATACAAGATTAGAACGATTAAAATTTATAAAAGCTAAATCACCTTCCGTAGTAACCACAGAAAATATTGAAGAACTTTTAAAAAGTGATATTGATGCAGTAGTTATTGCAACTCCAGTAGAAACTCATTTTCCGCTTGCACAAAAAGCTTTACAGATGGGGAAGCATCTTTGGGTTGAAAAACCTTTTACCTCAACTTCACAACAAGCCGAGCACTTACTTGAGCTTGCAGAAAAGAAAAATTTAAAAATATTTATTGATCACACCTTTATTTACACAGGTGCGGTTCGTAAAATGAAAGAGATTGTTTCTAAGGGAGAACTTGGAAAAATTTTGCATTTTGATTCTGTAAGAATCAACCTTGGGCTATTCCAAAAGGATATAAATGTAATTTGGGATTTGGCACCTCATGATCTCTCGATAATGAATTATGTATTAAGTCATTTAAAACCAATTGCAGTATCTGCAAACGGAATTGCTAATTACAACGGCAAAGAAAATATTGCTCACATTTCTTTGTATTTCGAGGAAAATTGTTTTGCACATTTTCATGTAAATTGGACTTCACCGGTTAAAATAAGAAGAATGATTGTAGGCGGCGATAAAAAAATGCTCGTATTTGATGATATGGAAAATTTTGAAAAAATTAAGGTATATGATGCCGGCGTAGATATTAATAACACAGCAAGCATTCATGAAGCATTAGTGCAATACAGACTTGGTGATATGTATTCTCCAAAGGTTATGCAAACTGAAGCCCTTGATTTAGCTGCGAGAGAATTCTTAGACAGTATCAAAGAAAATCGCGATCCTCTCACAAATGGTAAGGACGGTTTAGATGTTGTAAAAATATTGGAAGTGGCTGATCTTTCGCTTCAAAATAAAGGTCAGTTGTTCGATATAAATAGCAGAGTGATGGTTTAACTCAATTCTAATAAATCAAAAAAATTAGGTAAAACTCATTCTTATGGAAAAGAAAAACATAAATAATGTAAAACTTGGCAAAGAAGTTAAGATATTTGATTTTGTAAATCTATATGGGTGCTTGATTGATGATTACTCGAAGGTAGGTACTTTTGTTGAAATCCAAAAAAATGCAAGTGTGGGAAAACATTGTAAAATTTCATCTCATACGTTCATTTGCGAAGGTGTTCACATTGAAGATAATGTCTTTATTGGGCATAACGTTACTTTCATTAACGATAAATATCCTCGTGCGACTAATGTTGATGGATCAATGCAAACCGAAAGTGATTGGAAAGTAGTTGAAACATGGGTCAAAAAAGGAGCATCTGTCGGGTCATCCTCTACCATACTTTGTGGAGTGACTATTGGCGAAAATGCAATTGTTGGTGCCGGTTCAGTGGTTACTAAAGATGTGCCTCCCAATTCAATTGTTGCTGGTGTTCCCGCACGTCCACTTAAGAAAAAAGATTAATTTAATCACTTAAAATTTATTTGAGGAGAATCATCTTTTTCGAATCCATATAATTTTCAGATTCAAATCTGTAGATATAAATGCCGCTTGGTAATCCATCACTTTCAAAAATTATTTCATGGTTGCCGGCGGCAATTTTATTATTTATAAGCGTCCGTATTAATTCACCAAGTAGATTATAAACTTCAATCTTCACATCACTTTCAGAACTTAAAGAAAATCTGATCTTAGTACTCGGATTAAAAGGATTAGGAAAATTTTGTTTTAACGCATATTGTTCAGGTGACTCACCGATAATGTCCAAGTCATTAATTGTACTAAAAATACCATTTTCCCAGAACGTTGTGTTATCTCCATCGAAGATAGCCCAATATGGACTGTTTGGATCAAAATTAACAGAGCCGGGTGATTGACCATTCTTTAATCTTAAAAACAAAGTAACCACATCAGTCCAGGAATTAATTCCCGAAATGACCGTACCATTATTTGCTGATTGCAAATCTATGTTTATCCACAGTTCGTTAGGAAATGGTTTGGTGATAAAAGATGTGTCATAATTTCCATCCCAGAAGTTGTGAAATATATAATCTAGATTTACGATCGGTGAATCCGGGTAATAAAAATTTGTTGTGTCAAAAGTTAATACTATCGTAGCTCCACCTAAATCATCAATTCCTGTATCTGTATTAATCTGAACTTTAACTTCAACAATTGAATCATTACTAGCTTGTGAAAGCAATCTGCCGTTTAAGGTTGTTGAGTGCAGAAAGTTTGTTAAAATTATAATGCTTAGAAAAAAAAGCATCACTTTACTCATGCGTTACATCTCCTGTTCATTCACAATTTCCCAATTATCAATTGGGAATAGCTGCTATCTTTCCAATATTTATTAACCCAAAAGAATTTTTGTCCACAATGTTCACTCCGCCATTCAGATCAAAATCACCTGGTTTATAACCAATATTTCCATTTTCTTTCTTCCAGCAAAACTCTAAATCAGAGCTATTAATAACCCCGTTACCGTCGGCATCACCAGCATACATTCCGTAAACATTATTTCCCAGATTACAAAGAGGATTATTTCCGTAAGCACTATTCATTGAAGAAGTGAAGTCAAATACACTCATAGAGTCAGAAAGATATTTGGGTTCTGACGAGATAACTCCAAGATGATTTCTGTGTATCACAGATAAAAAATATTGACCTGGAAATCCCACAATTTGTAAATTACTTGAACCATCAAGATCAACAATAAATCCATCATTCCTTACAAAGGCGGCTTTTTTAGCGATCGTTGTTGAGCTGCTTAAATCTGTTCTAAGCTCAATTAGAACCCAATCAGTGATATTTTGAGGAACTGATTGAACCATTTCATTCCCCTGATAAATCCATGGTAGAATATTGTAAGGTTGGTAAATTGGAATTAAATTCATTTCCTTTAAGGCGGTTATCATTTCACCATTATTAAATGCGCCTTGAAGGAATATTCTTGCACTAATTTTTAGTATTTCACCAAATGAATAACTAACACTATTCCCTTGTGGAGAAATTATGTTGCCTGATAAATCCTTTAAATTTTGAACAGAGATTAAATACGTATTTCCCAAAGTGTGAGAAGTTGTAATGAGTACAATAGTATCTCCGGGCGAGAGCAACGTGGCATTCAGCACATTTACTCCATTTGTAATCGAGTAATTGTTTACATTGCTGACGTTTATCGTATCCAAAATTTCTGAAAAGATGATTAATAGTTTTGTTGAATCAACAATATTAATATTGTTGATTGCAGGTGAGGTCGAATCCCATGGAAAATTTAAATTAGTGTGGTAGTTAGGGTTAGTTATGTTTACAAAGTTAGCTCCTGTCAAGATTGTATTAATTATCCCGCTAAAATTCCATGTGATTGCTAAGCCCAAACCTCCCAAGAGAACAGAATTTCGCAATTGAAATTTGCCAATCCGTTTTTGCTCGGAACCAATAGTGTCATTCCCTGCTAGTGAAGCAAAGGTAAGTTTTAATTGATTATCTTGACTATTTATTCCAATACTGTAAAATGGAAAATTTGTCAGTTGAGAAGAACCTTGAATGAATGAAAATGAAATATTTCCACCATTAATTATTTCGGGATTGAAGGTAAAAGCACATTGATACGAGGTTAATACGAATGGATTAGAATTGCTTTTTATATATATCTCAAATTCAACGATTGTGTCATTAATTCTCACACCATTTTCAATGCTCATAAAATAATTAGATTGCGAAAAAATTATCTTTGTGGAAAGAAAAAGAGAAAGTGAAAACGGTAGTATTATAGTTCTAAAAAATTTATCAGCCATCATTAACCATCCTTTACTGAACCAAACCAAAATCTAATCAACCAAACAATCGTCAGAAAGAATTTCTGACCTCCGACAACATTATTTTAAGTGGCTATTTTCTTCTAAGTAAAGATGACTTTACTTCATTAAAACCATTTTGATTATTTCGGTATATTTATTTTCAACATATAGCTTACAAAAATATGTCCCGCTTGATAAAGCTTTACCAGAAAAATCAATACTATGCGAACCTGCATCAAAACGATCGTTAACAACTTCTTCAACCTTCTGACCTAAAACATTATATACCGCTATATTTATATTTCCCTCAACTGGAAGATTGAAAGCAATCGTAGTGCTTGGGTTGAAAGGATTAGGATAGTTTTGCAGAAGTCTATATTCGCTAGGTAAAACAGAACCATTGAGGTTGGAACCGAGAGTGAGATTACTCGTGTGATTAGCAGGTGTAGTAATATTTTGAAAAGCTTCACCCGTTAAAATTGTTGAAACAAACCCGCCAAAATTCCATCTAATATCAGGATCAGTATTCACGAATGTTGTTGTGTTCTGTAAACGGAATCTCCCAACCCTAATTTCATTTTCCGAAATTAAATCTGATCCCGCCATTGAAGCAAATGTTAATTTTTGTTCGCCATCAATACTATTAATTCCGACCGCAAATGTAGGAAGATTAGTAAGTTGAGATGAACCATCTATATACTCAAAAGATAATTGTCCACCATTAGATATCTGGGGATTAAAAAGAAAAGAGCATTGGTAAGATGTTAAATGGAAATTTGAGTTTACGCTTTTTATTAGAATTTCAAATTCTATTGTATTATCATTCAGTTTTATACCATTTGATAAGCTCATATTATAATCGGGCTGGGAAAAACCCAAACCAGAAAAGAGGAGCGTTACCATTATTAATTTATAAGGGCTGCCCTGTAAATTCCAAAACCATGAAATCAATTGTTTTATCACCATCATCTCCAAATCTTTTTATCGCAAATAGTATTTAACTATGACTAATATTCTTATCGTGCCGTTCTTAATTAATCAACATCATTGCCGCCCAAATGTTGAGAATATCTTATGTAATCGAAAGATTTATAGTGAGACAGTTGTAAATATTACCGAAACGAATAAGTATCAAATTTAGACTGGTTGCGTTTTAAGGAAGAAATGAAAGGATTCACGACTCAGTTTGAAAATATCTGGGATGGGAGAATCAGGATAAAATTTCTCGAAGGAAAGTGAGTTATTGAGCAGAAAAACGAGGAAAAGTCAACATTAGACAATTCTAACACTCAACAAGAAAATCGGGAAGTAATTTCTGTATGTAGTCGGGGTGGAGAGATTTGAACTCTCGACCTCTTGGTCCCGAACCAAGCGCGCTAACCGGGCTGCGCTACACCCCGGGTGTACAATTCTTAAATCAAAAATAAACCCTTTACACGTTATATCCAATAATGTTAAAACCTAATCAATAAAAAGGCGATCTTGTTAGGATCGCCTTTTTATGAGTGATTCTTAATTCCGGTTACTTCGTTAATATCATCTTCTTAGTATCAACAAATTTAAATCCATTGCTTGCTTTAGCAGATAATTGGTAAAAATAAATACCGCTGCTTAAACGTCCGGCATCGAACTTATAATCGTGATATCCAGCCTTCATTTCATTATTTATAAATGAGTGAACTTCTTGTCCGAGTATATCAAATATCTTCAACATCACCGCCGCATCGGAGGCAAGGGAAAAATTAATTGTTGTTGAAGGATTAAATGGATTAGGATAATTCTGATGGAGTGAAAACTCAGCAGGTAATCCTAGCTCAACTTCTACTTCAGGTGAGTACTGTGAGGTTCCATCAAAATCAATTTGCTTCAATCTATAGGTGTAGTTTCCCACAGTAAGACCAGCATCACTAAATAAATAATTTTGGATTTCTGTTGTGGTGCCTTTACCTGCAATAAATCCGACAGCAGTAAATCCTTCACTTGCTTTTCTTCTTTGTACTTCGAATCCTCGGTTATTCACTTCTGTTGCAGTAGTCCAGTTAATAAGGACATTATTTCCTGTGACGTTAGCGGAAAATGAAGTTAACTCCACAGGTATCATCGTTCCATCGGTATTTACGTACAATAATGCTGCACTTACAAATCTCGACACAGGCGAACCAGGTTGACTGTCTATGGCTCTTCTTAAAGACCTAATATCAACTCCAAAGGTTGCAACATTAAATGTAGTTCCTATTTTACCAATTCCATTGATAGAATTATCACCTCTGAACTTGTAAAGATCATGCGTTGTACCTGGATCGAATCGTGAAAGTACATCAGGCCAAGTTCCTACAGTACTGTCTGTTAATCCCGGGTTAAGATAAACACCAACTAATCCTTGATTTGCACCAGTTGAAGGTCTATCGAGAACATAATTTGCCCCAAGATATTGATTCATAAAATTAAGGTCATAATATGTTGAGGCAGATCTTCCAAATTGATAACCCACATCTTCGGAGAAAATGATTAAGTTGGATTTTTGTCCAGGTGCAGGATTATTTAAGTAAGTTTTGATTGAATCTTTCTGAACAACTGACATAACTGATGTTCCTTCACCAAGCCATAGTACCGTTTTGTAACCTCTGAATGTGAGTACGCTTGTAGAAGTCTGACCGCCTTTGTTAAATAAATCGAAAGTTATTCCTTGACTTCCGAGGTAAGTAATGACAGAATCTTTACTTGCTCTGCCATTTGCGCTTGTTGAATCATAAGAAACGAGCACATCGCCTTTTGCTTGACGCTTAAGTTTAATGTTGAAAGTCTCATTTGATTTCAATGAGTCTAAACCAGTGTATGCCCAAACTGCCCACTGCCCTTGAAGTGAGTCTCCAGGGACTAACCCAAGTCCTCCAAGTATAACATCCAAACCTGAATTTATAACTGACAATGATGTATCGTAACCCGAATTTCCTGATGGAAGCGCTAAGATTGGATTATTTACAACATCAACTCCAAATTTCCATTTGTAAGTAACGCCATCACCCGACCTTCTCCAGTTTATCAAAACCGGGCTATTGTTAAATACTGAAGTTATAACAGTTGAATTATCTGGTGGATTAGAAAGACTAAACGGTGTAAGTTGTGGAACACCCCTCTTTAAAGTTATTGCTCTTGGTCCGTTTGTAGATTTAAGTGAATCAAAATCTGGAGGATTGTTTCTGTAAGCCCATACATCCCATTCACCAACGATGGAGTCCCCAGGTAATAATCCCATTCCAGCTAACAAATTGTCTAACACTCCAAGATTAATGTTCAAAGTATTGGTATTAGAGTTTACAATTAACATTCTTGGATTTCCCCCAGTTCCAAAAATCCATTTATAAGTTGCACCCGATGAGGCAGTATCCCAAGTAACTGTTGCAGTACTTGAAGAATTTGGGAATGAAGTAACTGTTGCTCCAGCGACTGGAGTATTTATATTGAAAGGATTCAACGGCATTAATAAGGCAGCTAAATAAGTGTATGCAGCATAAACGTCAATCAACCCTTTTCCATAATTATTATCTTCTCCAACAGCTCCCAAATCTTTAGCAGTATTGTATAAAGCTAATTTTACTTGTTTACCAGTAAGGTTAGGATAAGCTTGTTTCAACAGGCCAATTGCACCTACAATGTGCGGGCAAGCCATCGAAGTGCCATCTAAAGAAGAATAAGTATTATCTCCTGAACCATAAGAGGAACGAACCGATACTCCAGGAGCCGATACTTCGGGTTTTATCAGTAATGATCCGGTACCACCGCAAGCCGAAGGTCCGCGGCTTGAGAAACTAGCTATGGGATCATTGCTTCCGCCTAAATATGAAGCACCTGAAATAGCTCCAATACAAAATACATTTGTTTCATCAGTATTAATGTTTTTAGGTTTAGTAATTGTTGAAGGTGAAGAACCACTATTTCCAGCAGAAAATACCACTGCTATTCCGACTGCTTCCATAGCGTCTAAAGTTGTTTTGTAAATACCTGTACACTCGTTGGATACATCTGGGTCATACCAACTATTTCCAATTGCATCCGGCATATCATTAGTTGTTCCTGGATTTCCATCTGGATTCATAGCCCATTGAAATGCGGCAATAGAATTACTAGTGTGCGGGCTTGTACAAATTGTTTTTGCTGCAATCCATTGTGCATCAATTGCGAGACCAACAGTATCGCCTGCAGCTGATCTTCCCACCATCGTGCCCATTGTGTGAGTTCCGTGTCCGTCGCAGTCAGATGGTGTAGTTGTTCCTCCTCCGGGATCATACCATGCTTGGTTCATTGGAACAAAATTTCCACGAAATCTGGCATTTAGAGCAATATGTGTATGTCTTACACCAGTATCAACACCCA
>CAZTJF010000041.1:0-13753 GCA_964613805.1 uncultured Ignavibacteriaceae bacterium
GCACTTAGCTAATTGTTTACTTTAACCATTTACACAAAATTATTTACACTCCCTTGGGTTCAACAAATACTCTAAGTGCAGCAATTTGCTCCTGTAAGTGCTTGACTTGAACAAATATTATATTTTTATTACCTCCATCCATTACTTTTCCTGTGATGTATTTTCTAGATGGATCACCAATTTGAGTAGGGAAATTTTTTTCATTTGGAATTCCAATAAGAGGGAAATCAATTATTATTAATGGCAGATTTGATTTTTGAATATCATCATATCTCTTTTTGGCTTCGTCCTCTGACAAAGATTGTGACGGACCTTTTTCTATCATTTTTTTATAAACTGATCTCAGAAATTTATCTGCAATTCTTTTAGAAATAGTAATCTTTTCTTTTTGTTTTAATTTACTTTTTAACAATGTGTAACCACCCTCTATACCCAACTCCCCAACTTTTATTTCATATATTCGTTTATACAAATCACGTTTACCTAACATCTCAACTAATCTTCGAATACCATCACCTGAAATTCTCCAAATAAATTCCAATGCTTTCTCATCTTTTAGTAACGATGGGGCCTGTCTTAAAAATGAATTCTGAAGGCTACTATTCTTTTCATTAAATGCTCTATCTAAAATACCCTGACTTTCAGTCATGTCTCTACCACAAATAAGGATATGATATATCAATTCGGCAATCTTTTCAACTTCAATTGCCTTTCCAAGAATGACTACTTTTTCACCTGGATTAATCTCAAGTGTTGAATTTACTGCATATGTAAACATGGACTGAATACATCGGAAAGTATGATGCCAATAAACTGCACCGTACATTTGATAGCGGCATAGTAATAGCGATTCAATAGCCGCAGATCCCTTCGCTTTATACGCTAATGCTAGCCTACAATTATATTTGGTAATCTCTTTTACATCCACTGTAAGAGCATTTAAAAATCTTTCTTTATCTATTCCTTTACCATAAGTCACTCCACATGAGATACTATCTCTCACCAAATAATCTAGTTTATCAGCATCAATTGGCCCATCAATTATATCACATGCTAGCCGATCAATTGCCATTTGCCTGTCCGTGATAGGATTCTCGTGCGGAAATATAGTCTCTAATTGCACATCAGAAAATTTTTCTTTTTGTAGATAAAGTATTCTAAGTATCCGACGAATGTTTATACTATTTGGCCAACTTTTTTTAATAGTTTTATAAAGCGTTTGTGAACCCCAGTATTCTTCATTAAGAAGTTTGTGAATAATGGATACATGATCATAATATCCCGTTGCCTCAAAATCATGTCCAAATGCAGTCTGACCAACATCGTGAATGATTGATGCTAATATCGCATGAAGAATGTCATCAGGCTCAATAATAATTCTTAATGTTGGAATCTCTGGATCATTAATCAGACTATTATAAAATGCTACAACCATTGAATAAACACCAATTGTGTGAGCCCATCTTGTATGTGTTGCTCCAGGATATATTTCTTTCATCCAACCTAGTTGTAACTCGGATTTTAATCTTCTCATAGAAGGGTGTCCTAAAACATCTGACACTCTAGATGTAAATGCCACGCTACCTGAAGTGCCAGTATTTATTTTTGAAGGCAAAGAAATATCAAGTTCAGGAACATATTTAATAATAAATGATGGATTATTAAATCTATTAAGTTTATTGAATAATTCTTCAGCTGAAGTAATTTTAAATTTATTGAAGAAATCCTGCGGGTAATCCATAGCAATATCAGCTATAAACTTTTTATCATGTTGCTCACTTATTTTATATTGAGTCATAGCATTTTGTCCGTCTAATAGAAGGCATGAAACAATATGCAAATATCTGAAACCATAGCTAATGAAACATTTCTCACCAAACTCCTCAAATAAAATAGCTAATAATTCTTGTATCGTTCTCCCAAAAGCAAATAGATCAAATACATTTAATTTTGAAATCGTTTTTACGTTAGCCGTGGCTTTTAACCCACCACCACTTATATCGCCAGGTTTACTCAAAAGGTTTGTCAATTTATGATGTGCATATGTCCATGTAAATTGAACTCTAACTTCACTCTTTCCATAAACTTCACTTGATTGAACACATGCTCCTAAATCAGTTAGCATTGATTTCCACTCTATAACACCTTCCTTATCGATCTTTGAAATCAAAATATTTGCCGGTTTAATGTCAAAATGATAAGCACCCATTGAATGCATGTGCACCAAAGCTGACGCAACTTCATAGCATCTTTGGATTAAGAAACTGCATGCATTATCTAATCTTCTAAGGGATAATGCAGAAATACTTCCCGAATTTTTTGATAATATGTCTCTCAGTAATTCATCCATAGGTAAAGGATTTTCTACATAAGTAGTAGCGATGGCAATTGTTTTACTTTCAAATTCAATTGAGTCTTCTAGTTTAACTACGTTTGGATGTTGAATGCTTTTCAATGCACTTAGTTCTTGAGGAGATACGGGAGAAAGTGATTCAGCAGCACCAGGAGTATTAGGCGCCAGATGAAATAACTTTTTTCTAGCAATTTTTAATGCAACTATTGAGTTTCCATCTTCTTTTTTTACTCTAAAAACCATTCCAGAACCCCCGGCATTAAGAAATGCCCCACCTTTATCTTTGAATCCTACTTTGAAGTCATACTGTCTTAAGTGCTCACTTTTTCTCCATAATTCAGTTAGATGGTCAGCTTCTTCTTTATGGTTAAAATCATTTGGTAATGTGGATTTAATAACCCTTTTAGTAAGAATAGTGTAAAAATCTGGTACTAAATCTTTTTTTTCATCTTTTACTGTAGGAGATTTTATTTCAAATTTCAAAAGTTTTGACATTTAAATTCCAATTTTTAATAATTTTATATGGTCGTTTATATATTTTTCAAACAATATTGAAAAATAATAACATTTCTTCAATTTTATTTATCAATTCTATAAACCTTATACTTTTTATTTGTTTCAAAAGTAAATTCACAATTTTGGTAGATGAATTAAAGGGAGCAGGAAGTTATGCGATGGAATTTCGGTCCACAGTCGGCAGTCTTCAACTGGCATGCGGGGTTTATTTCTATCAGCTAAAAGCGGGGAGCTTTATTGAAACAAAAAAAATGCTGATGCTTAGGTAACGCTATTAACCCCTCCTTCATCCTCCTCCTGAATCAAGTTCGGGACAAGCTCTTTGATAAAGGGGAGGAACGAGGTGGGGTTTTATAAATAATTTTTCTTTCTCCTTTCCATACTTTATCTTTGCCCAAGTTATTCTCAAAATAACCCATCAATTTTATCCATTAAATTCAAGAGAACTATGCATACATCAGATCGAGTAAATAAAATACATGTTTCGCCAACAATGCAAGTAGCGGCTGAAGCAAAGAGAATGAAAGCGGAAGGAATTGATGTCATTGACCTTAGCGTTGGTGAACCTGACTTCCCTACTCCCCATAACATAAAAGAAGCAGCGAAAAAAGCAATTGATGAAAATCAGACGAGATATACAATTAACGTTGGAACAGTCGAACTTCGGAAAGCGATAATCCAAAAGCTGAAAAGAGAAAATCACCTTGATTATAATTTGCATGAGGTAATTGCTTCCAACGGTGCAAAACAATGTGTGTTTAATGCTATTCTCGCCACAATAAACGATGGAGATGAAGTAATAATTCCTTCGCCGTATTGGGTTTCATATCCCGATATGGTAAGTATGGCAAATGGTAAATCAGTTTATATGGAAACCAAAGAAGAAAATGGATTTAAACTTAAACCCGAACAGCTTGAAGCTGCAATCACTCCAAAAACAAAAATGCTTATTCTTTGTAATCCTTCTAATCCTACGGGTTCAGCTTATTCTAAAAATGAATTGGAAGCATTAGCAGAAGTTATTAAAGGCAAAAACTTTTTTATTCTTGCTGATGAGATTTATGAAAAGCTAACGTATGGAGCTTATAAGTTCGTAAGTTTTGCTTCAATTAATGAAGAGATGAAACGAAGAACAATTTTGGTTAACGGAGTTTCTAAAACTTACTCAATGACAGGATGGCGTATTGGTTATGCAGCCGCTCCTGCAGACTTAATCGAAGCAATGAATAAAATTCAAAGCCACAGCACTTCAAATGCATCATCAATCTCTCAAGCTGCAACGATTGAAGCATTAGCTGGTCCGCAGTATGTTATTTCAGAAATGCTTGAGGAATTTAAACAACGGCAAGAATATTTCTATAAAGAATTAATTTCCATCAAAGGCGTAACTTGTTATAAGCCAGAAGGCGCGTTTTTCCTCTTTCCAAATATTTCACATTATTTTGATCGGCACTCCGATGTACTTAAGATTGAGCACTCATTCGACTTTGCAATGCATATTCTTTACGAAGCACATATTGCCGCAGTTCCTGGAAGCGCATTTGGTGCAGAGGGATTTATAAGATTTTCTTATGCGACTTCTATGGAAAATTTGAAGGAGGCAGTTGTGCGGCTTAAAAAAGCTCTTAGCAAACTTGCCACCTAATTATTTACTGATGTTAAACGAAAACTTGTTTTAGCAATGTTGGGTGACTTGCTTTCCGGCAAAGCATGAGCGAAATATCCCAAGTTTGTTATTTATGTAAACCGAGAGATTCTTCACTTCGTTCAGAATGACTGGTGTGCGTATCCTCAGTTATTCAGATATAGTTGAAGAGATTTATAAACATCATCTTTAGGAAAATCAATTGCTGTCCAAAGTTCGAATGACTTTGCAGCTTGATTCACAAGCATTGTCAAACCGCTTAAAGTTTTTGCACCCGATTTCCTCGCGGTTTTTAATAACAATGTTTCCTGGGGATTGTAAACCAAATCAAAAACAATTTGACCTTTATAGAAAACATCGGTTGATGTTGTAATAGAGTCATTTTCATTTGGACTCATTCCAACCGGAGTTGTATGTACAATCAGCTTTGAATCTTTAATAACCTCAAATGCGGAAGGTGGAATTAATTCTTTGGTTTTGATGGAAGCAAATTTCATTTTCTCTGAAAAATATTCTTTTAGGTTTTCAGCCCGTCTTTCATTCCGATTAATAATAAATATTTTTTTAGGTTTGAAATTTCTAATTAGTGTATAGATAACGGCTCTCGCTGAACCTCCAGCACCAATAACAGCAACTTGATTTCCTGAAATCTCATCTTTATATGGCAAGAGAGATTCTAAAACCCCATAAGCATCAGTATTATGTCCAATCAGTTTTCCCTGATCATTAACAATTGTATTTAGAGAACCAATCATCGTCACTTCTTCTGAAACACTGCTCATATTTTGTATGGCGGATTCTTTGTGCGGGATTGTAACATTAAATCCCCTAATTCCTAAAGCGATCATTCCTTTTAATGCACTTCGCAAATTTGATGATGGTATATCAAACGGTAAATAAACATAATCAAGCTTCTTTATTTCGATCGCCACATTGTGAATAAACGGTGAAAAGGAATGCTTGATGGGATGCCCAATTATCCCAATGATTTGAGTGTTAAAATGAAATGTATTCTTCATAAGATTTTTTGTGAACTAAACTGCCCTCTAGTTCAATGAGTAAATATTTAGTGAGCGAACAAAAAACTATATTTCGCCCAGCAGCTTTTTGAACAACTTAGACGATTTAATTTCAGGATACTCCTTCGCAAATTCTGTTCTAATTGAAGGATCAAGCATAAAAGCCATTTTCAAACAATCAATTGCTTCTTGAGTGCGATGAATAATAAAATATATCTTTGCTTTACCGTAGTAGCTTGCAGCATCATCGGGCAGAATGCGTGTGCAGTGATCGAAAGCACTTATTGCATCGAGCCATGAGCCAATCTCCAGAAAAGTTTCAGCAAGGTTAAACCAGATTTCAAAATTATCGGGTTCAATCATAAGTGCATGACGGTAACTCTCAACTGCCTCTTTAAGTTGGCCCAATGAATATTCCAAATCGGCTTTAGCATACCATGCATCGGCACAATTTTCTGAAAGTGAAATAGCTTTGTTAAAATCTTTTAACGCTAACTGATATTTACCGACCGAATCGAAACAATAACCGCGGGCAAGATAAGCTTCATAATAATTATCATTTAAATTAATCGCTGCCGTATAATTTTTTATTGCGTTGATTAAATCTCCTAATTCCTCATAAACATTAGCAAGATTGTAAAGCGATGCTTCGTCTTCTTTATCTATTTCATAAGATTTTCTAAAGCACTCAATTGCTTCATTATATCTGCCTAAATCAGCCAGCAAGTTTCCTTTGTTGAACCATGCACTCGCAAAGTCATCTTTAATTGCGGTGGCAAGATCATAGCTGGAGATTGCTTTTTCCAAATTATTTAATCGAGTGTACATCACAGCTTTGTTGTACCAGCCGTTTGGATTGTAAGGATCTTTATCAAGAAAAGTTTCGTACGCATCGAGAGCTTTTTTAGGATCATTAATCATTTCAAAGCAAAAACCCATCTCATAATACGCATCAGTATAAGCGGGATTTTGTTCGATGAGCTTTGTAAAATAATTGATTGCGGTTTCATATTCTTCTTTTTGTTGATGAATGATTCCCAAACTGAATAAAGCATCCTCATTATTAGGATCGCTCGTTAAAGCCGCTTCAAGTGATTTTCTAGCTTGTGCTGTTCGTCCTAAATTTTCTTCAGCGGAAGCTCTATCAATTAATATTTCAGAATCACCGGGATTTAAGGAAAGAGATTTATCATAGCATTCAATAGCTTCTTCAAATTTATGAAGCCCGCTCAAGAAAAAACCTTTTTTAAACCAGTAGTCAGAATTGTAAGGAGCAACTTCGAGAAGGAGATTGACAAAATACAGCCCATCAGAATAACGTTCGTTTTCACCGCACAACTGAAGCATTTCTTCAGCATTTTCCATAAGTTCAAAAATGCTTCCAGTTGAAACCAGTTCTTTGAAACGCCCTATTTCATCATCAATGTTTTTATCTTCTGCAAAAAAATTACCCTCTTCGCTGAAGTCAGAATCGAAATACGACATTGGTATCTCCGTAGGTTAAATCATAAAATATCTAAATCTGCTCAGAAAAAAATCAAACGAGGTAAATAAAAAGCATGTTGTCTGATTATCTCTCTGATTAAAATACAAACTTTTTGTATGTACCAAAATGGATAAAAACAAAATATGTGCCGAGCATCAACACTAAAAAAATGCTAAAACAATAAAAAGCATTTCAATTTGTACTTTGGATTTACTTAGTTGCGTAAAATTGAAGTAACTTTTTCTGCGGCATCTTTTAAGCTTGATGCCACCTCAAAATTCAATCCTGATTCATTGAGCAGTACTCCGGCTTCCTTTGCATTTGTACCTTCCAATCGTACAACAATCGGAACATGAACATGCATTTCTTTAGCTGCATCAATTACGCCTTGAGCAACGCGATCGCATCTTACTATGCCGCCAAAAATATTTATTAAAATTGCTTTTACATTGGGGTCTGATAAAATTATTTTGAAGCCATTTGAAACTGTCGTTTTATTTGCACCACCCCCTACATCGAGAAAGTTAGCAGGCATCCCACCGGCGAGTTTGATTATATCCATAGTTGCCATGGCTAACCCCGCACCGTTAACCATGCAGCCAACATTACCATCGAGCTTGATGTAATTTAAATTATACTTTGATGCTTCAACTTCCAACGGATCTTCTTCATCAAGATCGCGGAAAGCAAAAATATCCGGATGACGGCCTAATGCGTTATCATCAAAATTCATTTTTGCATCCAATGCAAGAACATCTCCCTCTTTGGTTACAACTAAAGGATTAATTTCAGCGAGAGAAGCATCAGTTTTTTCATAAGCATCGTAAAGTGCAATTAAGAACTTAACACAATTTTTTAATTGATCACCTGATAAGCCAAGGGTGTAAGCTAACTTCCGTGCTTGATATTGCTGCAAACCAAGTTCCGGTTCAACCGTTTCTTTAATGATTTTTTCAGGCGTTTCAGCGGCAACTTTTTCTATTTCCATTCCGCCTTCAGTGGAAACCATTAGAACATTTTTTGATAAAGCACGATCGAGAGTGATACCAACGTACAATTCCCTTAAAATATTTATTCCCTGCTCGATCAATAATCGCTTAACTGTTTTTCCCTCTGGTCCGGTTTGATGAGTAATTAATGTCATACCAAGCATATCTTGAGAGTATTGACTAACCTCATCAATGCTTTTGGCTACTTTAACACCGCCGCCTTTGCCTCTGCCGCCTGCATGAATTTGAGCTTTGACAACCCAAACATTTCCACCAATTTCATTTGCTGCAATAACTGCTTCATCAACCGAAAAAGTAACTTTACCTTTTGGAACAGCTACGTTATATTTTTTTAAGATTTCTTTTGCTTGATATTCGTGAATTTTCATAAAAGTCCAGTGAAATTTTTATAAATTTATTTTGTAAAGACCAAAAGGACAACAATGACATGCGATTTGTGTTTTTTTGTGTCCGTAATATAAAAATTGGTGTATAAATATTTTTTTACTTGATTTTCTCACTCATTAACTTTGCTTGAAGGAAAAGAAGAAGATAATCTCTTCCACCAGCTTTTGAATCTGTACCTGACATGTTAAATCCGCCAAAAGGATGTCCGCCAACTAATGCTCCTGTACACTTACGGTTGAAATAGAGATTACCGATCAGCAATTCTTTTTTAGCCCGTTCAATCTTTTTGCGATTTTTTGTATAGACGGCGCCAGTCAATCCGTACTTCGTATTATTGGCTATCTTTAAGCTTTCCTCATAATTAGGAGATTTAATTACTGCTAACACAGGCCCAAAAATTTCTTCCTGTGAAATTCTTGCAATTGGGTCTACATCAACAATTACTGTTGGCTTAATATAAAATCCATTTCCCGCAGCTTTGGAACCACCGTTTAGTAATCTTCCTTCACTCTTACCAACTTCGATGTAAGTGAGAATGCTTCTTTCGGCACCTGCACTAACAACGGGACCCATTCTATAATTTTCTTCTGCTGGTCCAATCTGAATTTGATCCACAGCAATTTTTAATTTTTCTACAAATTTATCATAAACCGATGCATCAACAATTGCTCGTGAACATGCAGAACATTTTTGACCTTGATAACCAAATGCTGCGGCTACAACTCCGCTCACTGCATCATCAAGGTTGGGAACCTCTTTATCAACGATAATACTATCCTTACCGCCCATTTCGCAAACCACTCGCTTCAACCAAATTTGTCCCGGCTGAACTTTCGCTGCTAATTCATTGATGTGAATTCCAACTTCCATCGAACCGGTGAATGCAATAAATCTAACTTTTGGATGGGCAACAAGATTATCTCCAACTTCACCGCCAGAACCTGGTAAGAAATTCAGAACACCATCAGGCAAACCGGCTTGCTTCATAATTTCATAAAAGAGATAACCCATCATCGGTGTATCACTTGATGGCTTAAGCACAACAGTGTTGCCGGAAACAATTGCTGCGGAAGTCATTCCAACTAAAATTGCAAATGGAAAATTCCATGGTGGAATTACAACTCCAACTCCAAGCGGAATGTAAACCAATTCATTCTTCTCACCTTTTACCGGAGTGATTGGCTGTTTAGAAGCATATCTTAACATTTCACGGGCATAAAATTCCAGAAAATCAATTGCTTCGGCTGTGTCTGCATCAGCTTCGGTATAATTTTTTCCCGCTTCCAAAATCATCCAAGCATTAATTTCAAATCTTCTTTTACGTGCAATAGCTGCTACCCTCAATAAAATTTTCGCTCTCTTTTCTGCCGGAACATACTGCCATTCCTGAAATTTATTGTAAGCAGTTTCAACCGCAAGATTTACAAGATCAACAGTTCCCTTAGAGAAAGTTGCAACTACTTCATCTTTATTCGAGGGATTGTAAGAATTGAATTTATTTTCGGTTTGATATTCTTTACCGCCGATGAACAAATTGTAGGTTTTGCCAAGATTTGCTCTTACTTCCTGAAGTGCCTTTTTTTGTTTATCAACATTGGATTTAATTGAAAAGTCATTGATTGGTTCATTCTTGAAAGCTTTAACTTTCATATCTATTCTCCTAAATTATTTTGTCAAAAATGATGATAAAACTTAGTTGTTTTGGCTTAGATAAACAATTTGACCTGATCGAAAAAATGACTTAGAAATAGAATTTCACCAAATATATTTTTAAGTTAAGACCACTAATAACTATTGCACTTAATAATCCTATTTCAATTATGAAAACTGAGCGCGCCTTAGGTTTAGATGCTTTGCGAGGATTCGCTATTTTAACAATGTTCCTATCCGGCTTAATTCCATTTGGTGTGCTGCCAGACTGGATGTATCATGCACAAGTTCCGCCACCTCAGCATGTTTTTAATCCTAATTTACCTGGAATTACCTGGGTTGATTTGGTCTTTCCATTCTTCCTTTTTTCAATGGGTGCGGCAATTCCACTCGCTCTTTCACGAAGATTAGAGCAAAATCTGCCTGCCTGGAAAACGCTTCTCGGAATATTTCAGAGAGGATTTCTTCTAGCTTTCTTCGCTATTTACATTCAACATTTGCGTCCATTCACTTTAAATCCTGAACCAACAACGTTAACTTGGTTTCACTCACTTTTTGCATTTGCGGTGTTGTTTGCAATCTTTTATAGATTACCAAATAGCTGGGATAAAAATATAAAATTAGGAATTAGGGTAGTCGGTTGGTTAACAGCAATACTTCTGCTTTACTTTGTTTCATATCCTGAATCCAACAAGCTTGGAACTGGTTTTTCACTGTATCGAAGTGACATTATCATTCTTGTGCTTGCAAATGTCGTGGTAAGCGGTTCAATTATTTGGTGGTTAACCAGAAATAATTTACTAGTCAGATTGGGATTGCTCGGAATTCTTCTTGCAATTCGTTTATCTCATCTTGAACCAGGATGGATAAAATTTTTATGGGATAATTCTCCTCTTCCGTGGCTTGGCAATCTATACTTCCAACAATATCTATTCATCATAATTCCTGGAACAGTTGCAGGAGATTTACTTTTATCCTGGTTAAAAAAATCCTCTGAACAAAAATCGGAAACCTATGAGACTAAAAAATTTGTTTTACCATTACTAACAATGATCGCATTTATTTTCATAGCTTTGGTTGGATTGAAAGCTCGCTGGGTTGTTGAAACCACAATTGTTATAGCGTTTCTTTGTTTGATAAGCATTTGGCTTTTCTCTAAACCAAAAACTGAACTTGAAAATCTTTTCAAACAACTAATGAATTGGGGAATTTATTGGCTTATCCTCGGATTATTCTTTGAGGCATTTGAGGGCGGAATTAAAAAGGATCGCGCAACGGTAAGTTACTACTTTGCAACAAGTGGACTTGCTATATGCTTTTTAATCGCTTCAATGATAATTATAAATGTATTTAAAAAAGAAAAGTGGCTTAAGCTGTTAATTGATACCGGTCAAAACCCAATGATTGCCTATGCCGGAATAACGAATCTGCTGCCACCTTTGCTGGGTTTAACTCAATTAAATGTACTGATAAAAACTTTAACACCGACTCCGTGGTTGGGAGCATTGGGCGGGTTGTTTAAAACTGTGCTTCTTGGATATATCATTAGCTTTTTTACTAAAAATAAAATATTTTGGCGAACATAAACTATTAACTGTCATTATTTAAATATTCTATCTATTTCTTAAACTAATTAGGAGTAGTACATGGCACTCTTAGCAAATTTCAAAACGATTCCTGAACTATTCATTTTTCTTACTGAGGTGTATGGTAAGAAAATAACTAGGAACTTGATGTACAGGAAAGTTAATAACAAGTACGAAGGAATTTCATATTCTGAATTCAAAGAACAAACTGAAAATATTGCTTTCGGGCTTTCAGCATTGGGAATTCGCAAAGATGATAAAGTTGCTATTATTTCTGAGAACAGACCGGAATGGGTTTACTCCGATATGGCAATTTTAGGATTAGGTGCTGTTGATGTTCCAATCTATCCTTCGCTTACTGCAGAATCTATTGAGTTTATTCTTAACAACTCTGAATCTAAGGGCGTAATACTTTCCACAAAATTCCAGCTTAACAAAATATTGAAGATAAAACACAACCTGCGGTATCTTAAATTCATCATTATGCTGAACGAAACCGACACAAATCACGAAGAAAAATTCATTTATACTTTTAAAGAAGTTCAGGAAATGGGGAAAGCTCTAAAATCTCATGATCCTTATCTTTTTATGAACAGCATGAAAGCAGTGAAGGAAAATGAACTTTGTACGATTATTTACACTTCGGGAACAACCGGTGAACCGAAAGGAGTTATGCTCACTCATCACAATATTGCATCCAATGTTAAGTCTGCGCTCGAAACATATCCAATAGGAGATACCGACATTTTCCTTTCTTTCTTACCATTGTGTCATATCTATGAAAGAATGGGAGGATATTATACCGGCTTTTCTTCAGGAGGTCAGATTTATTTTGCTGAAAGTATCGAAACTGTAGCTCAAAATCTGATTGAGGTCCATCCGACAATCGTGACTTCTGTTCCAAGACTTTTTGAACGAATCTATTCTAAAATTATAAAGAATGTTGAAAGCCAACCAGCGAAAAAGCAAAAAATATTTTGGTGGGCAATTGAAGTCGGCAAAGAATATGCAAAGGCAAAGAAAGCTAGTAAAGTTTCGCTCGCACTTTCAGTTAAGCATAAACTTGCTGATAAATTAGTGCACTCAAAACTCAGAGAAAAAACAGGCGGGAATTTAAGATTCTTCATTTCCGGCGGCGCCGCTTTGTCAAGGCATCTTGGCGAATTCTTTGAAGCCGTTGGCTTGAAAATAATTGAGGGCTACGGATTAACCGAATCATCTCCAATTATTGCCGCTAATAAAGTTGATGACTACAAATTTGGAACTGTTGGAAAACCATTCCCGGGAGTTGAAGTTAGAATTGCTTCAGATGGAGAAATTCTTGCTCGAGGTCCAAACATTATGCAAGGTTACTACAAAAACAAAAAGGAAACTGATGAGGTTCTACGTGACGGCTGGCTGCACACCGGCGATATTGGCGTGTTTGATGCTGATGGTTTTTTGATGATTACAGACAGAAAGAAACATCTATTCAAAACATCTACAGGGAAATATATTGCGCCGACTCCAATCGAAAATCTTTTCTTAAGCAGCAAGTACATCGATCAGTTTGTATTAATCGGTGATAGAAGAATGTTCTTGAGTGCGTTAATAGTACCCGACTTTGAAGCAATAAAAGAATATGCCGACTCGCATAATATCAAGTACGACAGCATTGAAGAACTATTAAGCATGAAAGAAATTTATGATTTATTCGATAAGGACATGGCGCAGATGCAAAAGAAGCTTGCAAACTTCGAACGCATCAGAAGGTTTAAACTTTTATCAAAACCTTTTACAATCGAAACCGGGGAAATTACTCCCAGCATGAAAGTAAAACGCAAATTTGTCGAAGATGAGTATGCAGGGTTGATTGAGGAGATGTATAGGGATTAGCTATTAGATATAGGAACTGGATAAAACAGATTTCTGGTTAGATGCTATTTATGCAAACCCTATTTTTTAATTATGCGATTTTAATGAGATTATAAAACATTTGGAACATATATATGCAGCTGCGTGCATATATATGTTCCTAATTAAATAACCGACGCAGTATAATTAATAGTTAGGCAGTTAAGTTAGTAACCAAAAATATAACCTTGAAGTGAAAAATTTTATA
>CAZTJF010000042.1:0-10854 GCA_964613805.1 uncultured Ignavibacteriaceae bacterium
ATAAAATTGAAAGCTCCGGCTTCTCTATTCCCGCTGCTTCAAAAATATCTATTACCTTATCTGATGTAATCGCTTGGTCGACTATTTGCTTTATTGCAGTTTCAATTTCCGCATAAGATCTTCCTTTGCCAGTTGGTTCAAACTTTACTAATCTTGCTTTTACTGCTTGGAAAAATGCAACTTCCTCTTTTATTGCCATTGCTTCTTCATGTGGCATTGAGAGTGCAAATGCTTGGCTCAACAGTGTAACTTCTCGAACAAAACGATTCTTTCCATCTTGCAATCCCAATATATGCTCTTCGGCTTGAAGTATTATTGAAAGTTTTTCTTGCGGTATGCCAGTGAAAAATCTGCTGTAATTAAACTTGTAACTTCCTTTGTAATACGCTGCCGGTTCCTCAACCAAAATATCTTTTTGAGTTTTGCTTTGTTCATTGAACATCTGCTGAACCACTTCTAGTTTCTCCAGCATCACTTCTATTGCTTGCTCAATGTCCTCAGTCGGATCACCTTTCCCACCGGAATCTGAATAGAATGACAATGCTTTCTTCAAGTCAGTCGCAATGCCTAAGTAATCTACGACTAATCCACCGGGTTTATCCATAAATACACGATTCACTCTGGCAATTGCTTGCATTAGATTATGCCCGCGCATTGGTTTATCAATGTACATTGTATGCAAGCACGGAACATCAAAACCAGTAAGCCACATATCAATTACAATAACAATTTTTAATGGATCTGAAGGATCTTTCATTCTGTCGGCTAATTCTCTTCGCTGCTGTTTGGTCGTGTGAAGCTTTGCCATTACGGGTCCGTCGGCACTTGAAGCTGTCATTACTACCTTGATTATTCCTTTAGTCAGATCTTCATCATGCCATCCCGGACGTAATGCAATTATTTCATTGAACATATCAACGGCAATTCTCCGGCTCATTGCTATAATCATTGCCTTACCTTCAAAAGCATTCTGTCTCTTTTCAAAATGATCGGCAATATCCCTCGCTAAATTTTTTATCCTATGCTTATTGCCTACTATCGCTTCCAACTTAGACCATTTTGCTTTAGCTTTTTGCTTGTTATCAATTTCTTCATCATACTCAAGTTCCTCGTCAAATTCGTTAATTAAGCGTTTACCTTCTTCATCAAGATTAACTTTCGTTAATCGACTCTCATAATAAATTTTAACCGTTGAACCATCAGCAACCGATTTGGCTATGTCATAAATATCTACATAGTTCCCAAAAACTTGCGGGGTGTTAACATCCGTTCCTTCTATAGGGGTACCCGTAAAGCCAATATAAGTTGCATTAGGCAGTGCATCACGCATATACTTGGCAAATCCGTAAGCGATGCGTTTACCAATAACTTCTTTACTCTCTTTATCTTTTACATCTCTCATCACCGCTTCAAATCCGTATTGAGTACGGTGCGCTTCATCTGCAATTACAATTATATTTCTTCTTTCGGAAACCTGATCGTATTCTTCCTTACCATATTCCGGAAGAAATTTCTGTATAGTAGTAAAAACAATCCCGCCGCTTGCAACTTTTAATAATTTCTTCAGATGTTCCCGGTTGTCTGCTTGAATTGGATCTTGCCTTAGTAATTGTGTTGAAGCTGCAAACGTATCAAACAGTTGGTCATCCAAATCGTTGCGGTCTGTTATAACGACAATAGTTGGGTTTTCCATTTCAGACGCAGTAATAAGAAGTGCCGCATAGAAAACCATGCTTAAACTTTTTCCCGAACCTTGTGTATGCCAGACAACCCCACCGCGTTTATCGCCTTGCATACTTGATGCTTTAATACTTGATTGTACTGCTTTTTTTACTGCATAGTATTGGTGATAAGCTGCTAAAATCTTTTCACTTTTTATTAGTGTTAAACCAGTTCTAGGATCTTCCTTTTTAGTTTTTTGAAATACTATGAAATTCCTCGTAATATCAAGTAATGTTTGAGGGTTAAGCATTCCCTTAATCAGTATTTCAAGTTGTGGTTTGAAACGCGACGCTTCCTTTTCACCTTCAGCACTTTTCCAAGCCATAAATCGTTTTAATCCGGCAGACACACTACCAGCTTTACATTCTAATCCATCCGAAATAACACAAATGGAATTGTAAGTAAACAAACTCGGAATTACGGCTTTGTAGGTCTGAATTTGCTTATACGCACTTTCAATTGTTGCATTCTCATCTGCTGGATTTTTTAATTCAATAACAACTAAAGGAATTCCATTAACAAACAGTAAAATATCCGGTCGCTTGTTCTGATTGTTCTCGATTATTGTATATTGATTAACCGCAAGAAATTCATTGTTCTCAATATTATCAAAATCTATCAGTGCAACTTCATGACTTCTTTCGTAACCATCTTGCTGATAAGGTATTTTTATTTTCTCAGTTAAGTAATTATGAAATGATTCATTGTTATGAAGAAGATCCGGAGAATAAATTCTCAATATTTTTTGAATTGCTTGTTCTTGTGTTGATTTAGGGATGTGAGGATTGATCTCTGAAATAGCTTTGCGAAGTCGTTCAATTAAAATTATCTGCTCATAATTTTCTCGTTCTGGTTTTTCTCCATCTGGTGAAATAACCGATCCATGAATATATTCCCAACCCAGATATTCAAATTGATCGAGTGAAATTTGTTCAATTGTAGATTCAGCTAGCTTTTTCACTTTTAATTTTTTCTAACAATAATTTTTCTGAAGGAACGTGTAATTTTGTCTCAATTCTTTGTCTTTCTTTATAATCGATTACATGCATTGAAGCATGCCTAACTATCAATCTACGTATTATCTTCCTTGAAAGTTCAGAATATCTAGCACTTTCTATTTCACCAGCAATTCTATCGATTTGTAAGTTCTTATTATACCACATCAAAATACCATGCTTCACCAAAAATGAGACTGGTGTATTTACTTTTATACAAACTTCATCCACTACGCTGTATAATTTATCCGAACCAAGCGAATGAATGATTTTTAGTATAAAACCATAGATAACATTATAGTTAGTATTCCAAAATATAATTCTCGCTAATTTATCTAAAGTATCCTTACCGGGTTTTCTTCCTTTCTCTTTCGAAATTTTTTCAGAAATTATTTCTAACCGCTTTTGAATAAATCTTATTATACTTACTTGTTCTTTTTCATCACTAATAAGTTTTAGAAATGAAGCCAATATCCTTAAATGAACAAACATTGCTTCTTGAAAAATAAATTTTAGCTTATCTTTTTCTAATGAACCTGCTCGATTTTTTAAAATGCGTCCCATAACCTCTACTGTTCTAACCCCTCTCCTTAATTCCTTTGCTAATTCAGTCGCTTCATTTGTTTCATTCTGCTCCTCAGTTTTATCTCTATTATTTTCGATTAATTCTTGTGTTTCAAGTTGTTTTTTACGTACTTCCTCTGGTGTAGTATTTAATGGGGGTAATATTTCTTTCATTAAATTTTCTATCTGTTTATCAAAGAAAGTCAATTCATCTTTGACCAAAGTTATCGCTTCATGATTTTTAAATAGATTTGTCGCAGCACCTATAATCTCATCCAATATTGTAGAGTTTTTTGAATGATGTATTACAAAAATTACAATATAGGCGTTTTCATTTTTATGCAAATTTTGAATCAGATTTGATATTGTACTTTTGCATAGCTCTAAGTGTTCAGCTAGATATTTAGCAATGAAATAATAATAGATATAAGCATAATAAAAACGATAATTATTTAAATTGTCCAAACCGAAGATTCTAGATTCATTTAATTTCTTTAAAAGAATATCCAATTCCACCGGAAGGATAAATTTATCTAAATAGAGTTTTTGGAATTCGAGGAAATCACTCTCCGGTAACGATTGTGTTTTCTTATCAAAGAAATAATAAGAAATCTCGGTTAAAAAATTCATATAAGTATCAATTTCATCATTTTTAACTCCCTGTTTTCTTAAATAAAGAAAGATAAGTGCCTGATAACAATAGCCTTGAGAGGTAATTTCTTGCTCCAATGGTCTTTCAAATGTCTCGTAATAGCTAATTACCGATAGAATCACAAAAGGATAAGCTGGCATAATTCCACTGCTTATTATTTTCCCAAGAGTATGATCTATTAGTTCGGTTTTTTCGTCAATCGTTTTATATATATTGTTTGGAAGCTGCTCTAAATTGTTTAACCTGTCAGATAAATTGACCCATTTCTTTATAAGCTCATACCTAAGCCAAGGATTAAGTTCTGTTATCTTAAATAGATTGAATGATTTGTTAATATTCTCATTTTTAAAGTTTAGTGCGAATATGCTGTCAACTATCACAATAATATTTTTGTATTTCTCCAATTCCTTTAAAAACTTCTCTTTATTTTTAATTAAGTGGAAATCATCAACTATTGGGACAACTTTTCTTGTTATATATGAATCTGTTATGTCTAGGGCGTTGCTAAATTGCTCATGAAAACCTTTATTCAAAATACTTACAGCGTTTTCTTGGAACTCTGAATACTTCATTGACAAGTAAATTGGAATGAAATTTTTACTCCTCAACTCGCAATATATTTTTTTACATAAAAAGGTTTTCCCAGATTGGTCTTCACCAGAAATCATAATTTTTGAATATGCGGAAAATTCCTCAATGATTTTCTCAGAGTTTATTTTTTTTTCGAACTCTTGAAGCTCATCATACTTAATCAGATTTGGAAAAATAAATATGTCGTCTAAAAGTACTTTTTCTTTTTGAGAATGTGCTTTTGCTAATAACTCGGTATCTTGTAAAAATAATTTGAATTCATCATTGATATTTAAATTTCTAATGGCATTCTCCGCTAACAAAATATTCTTTATTCCATTATAAACATCATGCCAAGCTTCACTAGGGTCTTTGAAGGATGATACTGGTTTTCCATCTGTGGGTAAAGCAAGTCTTGTGCAGAGTTCTTTATCATCTAACCAACCGCAGTGTGATAGAATTATTGGGATAATCTGTATATTTTTTTTAATACTTAGCTCTAATGCTTTCTTTTTTTCCTTTTTACAAGCACTTGAATCTAGAAAGTTTGCTGAAATACAGAGACAGATGATATCTGCATTCTCAAGATTATTATCGATTGTATTCTGATAATCATCTCCAGCCAAAATTTTCCGATCATACCAAGCTTCAATTAAATCGCTATCTTTTAGTGGAGCAAGCTGTTTTTCAAAACTCTTAATATGCTCCCCATCGAGATGAGAATAACTTATAAACAATTTTAGCCTTGAATTACTCTCCATCTATTACTCCTTTTCAACTCTCACCTCTCCACTCATCAACTTAGGTAAGAGTGTATCCCTCAGTTGTGTGAGTGTGTAGATTTGATTTGTGTTTAGTTTCATTTTGTTAAAAAGTGGCTCTATCTTATTGTCAAACTCTTTAATTAAACTCTGACCCGGATATGGAAATTCAAAGCCCCTTAAATTTCCTAGAGTAATGTACTCTTGTGTGGAGCCATCAGCACTTTCATAAATAAATTTTTGGCCAATTGAACTTTTCAATAACAAGAATAAAAAATTGGTTATCCACGGTTTTTGTGAAGACTTAAATAAACCAATATTTTTTATTGCAAAGTGTGGTTCATCAGTTACTAAATATATAAGTCCTAAGGTTCCAATCATTGAAAAAAGAATATCGTTTTTATCTACTTTGCTTCTTTTATTAACTTCATTATAATCTACTTCAGAAATTTTATATGCTGTAGAAAAATCAATTCCACTAGGTTTCATATGCCGTGAAGTTATTAAATAGAATCCAGACTCACTTTGCTTAGGTGAATCATGTGTGCCATCTCGAACCTCAATGATATCTGCTATTGTTTTTATTTCCCAACACTCATCTGCTTCCTCCACAAACCACTGTCTAAAAAGTGTTTCTGCTAGTTGCTCTAAGGTTTTGTTTTGGTGGTGAAGTAAATCTATTTTGTCATCTAAACTGGAGAGGATTGATGCGATGGCATGTTGTTCATCTTTATCTCGCGGTAATATCCATTGAGTACCTTTTAAGAAATTCCAATCTGCCCTAGGCATACGAGTTCCACCTTCACCACTATTAGCAGTGTCAACAAAATCCCAGTTGGCAAAAAAGTAGAAAACAAAATCTTGATCAAAATTCTGTTTTGCTCTAACAACCCAAATATCTGTTGAACAGATTCCTTCAAATTGTGGCTTTACAACTTTTCTGAAATAAGGACGAAGTTTTCCGAACAAAATATCATTCTTCTTAAATAAAAATTTTTGACTCGATACATCAGTTGATCTTCCAACGGAATTTAATCTCAACGTTTCTTGTTCAATGTGTTCTAAACCTATATAATTAAGATTATCATTACCAGTTGGGATGAATGTATCCTTTGCTAATTCTGCTACATCTCCAAGTTTATATTCTTTCCACTCACTCATTGGTAGCCAACTGCTTTATGCTTTGATAAATCTCCGGGTAAGGAATTCCTACTTTATCTATCTTCTTACCTTTAGTTTTATTTAATAGCCTATCTTTTAATTCAAATATCAGTGCATTCTCAAGTGCAAGAACTTTTTGTTGTATAGTTTTGTATTCCTTGTAAGCTTCCGTTGGTTTTAATTGTTTAACTAATTCATCATCCAAAGTTTTATCTGTAATCTTCTTAAAACCCTCGATGGGATAGTGATACATTTTAATGGTTATCTTTTCCAAATCTTTATCGTCTTTAATTCCCAATTTTTCACTTAAAGCAATTCTCAATTGGTTTTGTGTCGAGCGCTTACTTAGTTCCAAATGTCCGGAGATACGATGAAATGCTGCCCTCGCAGAAGGATAATGAGGATCGCCAGTCATTCCAATATAAAACCACTTTTCCCGTTCTTTTTTAATCTCAAGGACATAAATAGAAAATCCAGGTACAAGGATTGAACCGGGTATTTCGAGGGTGTTTTTCAAATTATTACTATCCGGTATATGCTTCACTCGATTTTTAACTCTTTTGAAATTCTACATAGAGGTTTTAATTAGTTTTTCACTGCTGAAATATTTGGACAACTGATCACGTCCTGCTCTTTTCAACTTATTCCTCGTTTTTGTTTCTTGATATTTAATAACTGTTTTGTTCCATTTGGTTTTCATCCAACCATACTTACTGTAAATTCCAGGACTTTTTGTTTCTAAGCCTTTGATGATAAATTTCTTTAGTCTCTTCATATGATCAATATATTCATTATCGTTAATAAATATCTTCAGCTTAGGGTGCTGGCATTTATCAAAATAATCTAAATAGAAAAAATCATCCTCATCGCGTTCGATCAAATCATTAAGCTCGAGATTAGAATGAGTATTTTTTAGGAGCTTTTGGAATTGATTGTCCTTATCATAAAGACTTTTAGGTAAAATTATTCTGGGACTTACTGCAGCCTTGCTCTCAACTTGGTAAGCGTCAACTAATCCGGGACCGAATAATGCTTTATCCGTATGAATCAATGGACCATAATAGATTCCACCTCTTATTATTATCTGAGATTTGAGTAATTCGACGGTTAAGTGAAGTAGTTCCCCCAGCATATACTTAAATTCAATATGCTCATCTTTAAGTTCAAATGATATTACAATTGAATCAGAAAACTGAGTTACTTGTCTTGATTCAGCAACACCTTCAATCGGTTCATCCGCACCCATTAATTCCCTTATTCTTATAAATACATTGAAGAGCTCTGAAATTTTTTCCTCATTATTTTTTTTATTGTTATAAGAATCTAATACAGTGCTTTTGAGAAGATCACCGAATCCTAGTATATCTATAAATGCTACTACGCGATCCTGATATTTCATCTTCGGTTTCATTTTTTAACTTAATCTTGAGATCACAAATTGTGATTTCAAGCTTATAATTTTATTCATTTTTTAATTTGGACTTTTAAGTTCATTAAGAACATAATAAAAGGTTTTGATTACTTTATCTTTTTCAGCAGCTTCTTTTTCTAATTTTTCTATATGTTTTTTTAATGATTTGTTTTCTGCTAATATATTTCTAAGCTCGGTAAACACACGTACGACCAAAACACTCACATCATCAGCCTTTTTCGATCTAATGACATTTGCAAGCATAACAGTGCCTTTTTCGGTAAATGCATACGGTAATGTTCGTCTTCCACCCCAGCTTGATGTCACATTTTGTGATTTCAAGTCCTCATACTCTTTTTTCGTCAATCGGAACATAAAATCTTCAGGAAACTTATTGATGTTTCTTTTAACTTGTTGATTTACAACTCTGGTTTCTACTCCATAGATTTCTGCTAGATCCTGATCTAACATCACGCGCTGATTTCGGATAGTATAAACTCGATTCTGTATTTTAATTAGTTCAGATTTCATAGGTGTTTTAATTCTACAATTTATTTCAGTTTTATTTTTTTCAGATTCTCAATGATAGTCTTATTCAAATCATTTTCTTCTGCAAGCTGTTTTTCCAATTCTGTTTTCAATAAAGTGAATCGTTCAACAAAATTAAAATCATCTTCATCATCTGGTAAGCCGACATATCTGCCCGGAGTTAAAACATAATTTAATTCTCTAACTCTGTCTAAAGTTTCACTCTTACAGAATCCGGGAATATCTTCATACTTACTTTCTTTGCTTCTCCACGCATGATAAGTGCTTGCAATATTATTTATATCATCTTCACTTAAATCACGGTTACGTCTGTTTACTAAAAACCCAAGATTTCGAGCATCAATAAAAAGAATCTCATTCGCACGGTTTCTGTACTTACCATTTGCTCTATTGCGGGATACAAACCACAAACACGCTGGAATTTGAGTATTCAAAAATAATTTCGTCGGAAGATTAACAATGCAGTCAACCAAACCTTTTTCAATAAGTGCTTTCCGTATCTCTCCCTCAGTATTTGTCTGTGAGGTAAGCGAACCTTTTGAGAGAACAAATCCAGCTTGTCCGGTCGGCGCAAGATGATAAATGAAGTGCATGATCCAAGCGTAGTTAGCATTTCCGGCTGGAGGAATAAATTTCTCACCTAAAACACTCCAACGTGCGTCGTTCTGTAATAACTCACCGCTCCAATCGCTGTCATTAAATGGTGGATTAGCTAAAACATAATCCGCTTTAAGATCTTTATGCGCATTATTTAGGAAGCTCCCTTCATTATTCCATTTTACATTGCTGCTATCAATTCCTCGGATGGATAAATTCATCTTTGCTAAACGCCAAGTGGTCTGGTTGCTCTCTTGTCCGTAAATAGAAATACGATCTAAAGGATTGAGTGATAAACCATTCCCGTTTTTAGTTTTATAATGATCGGAGTGTGATTTAATAAACTTCTCACTCTGCACAAACATACCGCCGCTTCCGCAGCAAGGATCAAAAACTCTTCCTTCATAAGGTTCTAGCATTTCTACCAATAATCTTACAACACTTGAAGGAGTATAGAATTGTCCGCCCTTCTTACCCTCAGCAAGAGCAAACTCACCAAGAAAATATTCGTAAACTTTTCCAAGAATATCTTTGCTTTGTGCTTCTTTAGTACCAAGCACTGCTGTACCAATTAAATTTATTAACCCTCCAACTGTTGCCTTATCCAACTTTTCTTGAGCATACACTTTAGGTAATACTCCACGTAAGGATGGATTATCTTTTTCAATAGCATCCATGGCATCGTCAACATCTTTCCCAATAGTCGGCAAAGTTGCTCTGCCTTGTATCCATTTCCATCTTGCTGAGGGCGGAACATAAAAAACTTTCTCAGCAGTGTACTCATTTTTGTCTTCGGGATCAGCCCCTTCGCTTTTCTGTTCAAGCAATTTTTGATAAAGCTCTTCATGTGCATCAGAAATGTATTTTAGAAATATCAAACCTAATACAACGTGCTTGTACTCGGCAGCATCCATATTCTTGCGGAGCTTATCGGCAGCTTTCCAAAGTTTCTTTTCGAGAGGTTCTTCTTGTTCGTTTTTAGTTTTTTTTGCCATGAGATTCGCAATTATTTTGATTTTAATTTAGGCCAAAAATAGACTAGCTCATCGAATCTTCAATTAGGGAGGATACTTGCCCAGCTTTCTCATGCGTAGCAATAAGTCTTATCAAACTTACCTTTAAAATAACTAATCGAATCCATTTAGTCTAACTGCAAATTAAAAATGACTCACACAATTTCAGGCATTTTCGATTTTCAATGAAACATATGAATTCCGAGTGATAATAGACTTTTTCCGTTTTTGATGTAGATATTTGGTGAGTGTGAAATGTAACTAAATGCAGCAAGTTTCTAACTAAGCTGTACCAAGCTTCCACCAAGCTCCTGACAAGCTCCTGACAAGCATCTAACCAGCCTGTACTGTGCATGAGAAAAAACGTCCTTTAATAGGTCTTTAATTGCTCTTCTTTTACTGTCTCATTCGTACACTGCATACTTAAAAGAATTGTCGTAAAGTTGTACCAAGCATTAACAAACTATTCGAGGTACAAAAATGAATTCCTTTGTATTAAACACTGTCAGTAAAGTCGTGAATGTGAATGGAAGAAATGTGATTTTCGAGCCAACTGCCGGAATCCTCCACAGTTCCGAAGGAATGCCTATGGCAGAGTCCCTTTGGGAGAACCGGCAAATTGATAGTTTTAATTAATTTTTTTAGAATTGAAAATTTCTAAGGCGAATTAGTATTGAGCCAACTATCAGATTCGAACTGATGACCTGCTCATTACGAATGAGCTGCTCTACCAGCTGAGCTAAGTAAATTCAAAGCTTTTTCGGTAAATGTTCAGTTAAGTGTTCAGTAAACTTTGCACTTTGGCACTCTTTAGAATGAAAGGAGCTTCATCATGTTTCTACTAAAGAGGAAGGCAGTT
>CAZTJF010000043.1:0-2376 GCA_964613805.1 uncultured Ignavibacteriaceae bacterium
TTGAGATTTCTTTTCAAGTATAGCCGTGATCTTCTGAATATTTTTCTCGCGATTGAATAGAGTATCGTTCAGTACTTTCACCTTTATACTTAATTTTTCATTTTTATTTAATTCTTCCTTAACAAACTCTTCGAACATTTTCGTAATTGAATCTAAATTCGAAGGATGTGCAACTTTCCCAATACCATATTTTAATATCATCTCTTTCACTTCCCCATCAATGACACCCATAATAGGTTTATTTGCAGACAAATAAGCTTGAAATTTTAATGGGACTGTAATTCTAAATATTTCTTCACCAGTAAGAGAAACAATCAATACATTACTGGCATTATAATAGGCGGGCATTTTCTCTAATGGCTGCCTTCCATGAAAAACTACATTTTCTATGTTATTATCTGCTACAATATTTTTAAGAGTCTCTAAGTGCGAACCATCTCCTATGATATTTAGAAATACTTCACTATAAAGTTGGGATATTTTAGAAAATCCCAGAATAACATTTTCTAGATTTTGAACTTTGCCCACATTACCGCTAAATGTAAAATTGAACTTACCGGCTAGCTTTATGTCGTTTTCAGATTTATTAATCTTAACTATAGACCAATTAGGAATCCACTCAATTCTTTTATTAGGCACATACTTTTTTAGTTTAGGTATAAATCCTTCGCAAGTAACTAAAATGTTATCAGAGTTTTTATAAATAAAATGAACTAAAGAATTTAAAAATTTATCCAGTAATTTATTTTTCTTAAAGCCGTAAGCATACACTGTATCAGGCCACAAATCCTGTGTCCAAATAGTAACATTTTTCTTAAATAGTTTTTTAATCACGATACCGGGAATTGCCAATGTTAAGGGACCTGTTTGATAAATAAATACATGGTCATATTTTTTCCCAATCACAGCAGCTATTATAGAACCCCAGAAAACAAAATTGATGTAGTTGATTATCTTTTTCAGTTTACTGCTTTGATAACCTAAAACAACTGGAAATCTGTAAACAGTTATCCCCTTGAAATAATTCTTCTGAAAAATTTTGTTTTTAAAACCTGGATAGATTTTATCTTGAGGGTAGGAAGGTACGCGGGTTAAAACATCAACATGAAAATCTTTTTTTTTCCATTCAAGTGCAAGATCATTTATTAAAAATTCTTCGGGATAAAATACCTCACCGATTATCAGAATCCGGTTTCTTTCCATACATTTCTTTTTACATAATCTAAGTACGAGAGAATTATTCTAACAACTTTATCTGAAACATTCGGCATCGAATAATCGGATACTATTCTGAAATTGCGCTGATCACGGTTATGGAATTTCAATTGCTCTAATGCTTGTAAAATACGATCTTTGTTAAAACCGGTTAATATCACCGATGCTTCTTCCATAGCTTCCGGACGCTCATGTGCTTCTCTTATGTTTAAAGCAGGTACATTTAAAATCGAGGACTCTTCAGAAATCGTTCCGCTATCAGACAGAACAGCAAAAGCATTTAACTGAAGAGAGATGTAATCACTAAACCCGAAGGGTTTCTCTAATTTTATTAGTCGGTTTAATCTAACTTTTTTCTTTTCAATTTCTTTCTTTGTACGAGGATGTGTGCTAACAATTATTTGGAACTTATATTTTTCAGCTATTAAGTTTAAGACATCAATAAATTTATGAAAACTTTTACTGTTATTAATGTTTTCTTCTCGATGGGAAGAAATCAAAAAATATTTGTGCTGCTTAAGTTTTAACTCAGACACAATTTTAGACTTTTTAATTTTAGTCATATAATAATTCAGCACTTCGAACATCGGACTTCCAGTTTTAATAATTCGATCTGGAGGAAACCCTTCACGAAGCAAATATTCTCTTGCTATATCACTATAAGTCAAATTGATATCTGAAATATGATCAACGATTCTTCGATTTGTCTCTTCAGGAACTCTCTGATCAAAGCATCTATTACCGGCTTCCATATGAAAAATTGGAATATGCATCCTTTTAGCCATGTATGCAGTAAGACATGAATTAGTGTCACCCAAAACTAATAGAGCATCCGGTTTTTCCTTTAGCAAAACTTTTTCAGACATTTTAATAACATCTCCAACCGACTCGCCAAGCGATGCAGTACCAACATTTAGAAAATAATCTGGTTTCCGAATTTCAAGATCTTCAAAGAAAATCTGATTTAGCTCATAATCATAGTTTTGACCTGTATGGACTAAAATATGCTCAATGCTATCAGAAATATCTAGTTTTGAAATAACCCGCGAAAGTCTAATGACTTCAGGACGAGTTCCTACCACTGTTAATACTTTTATTTTTTTTATCATTATTATTATTTAATAATTGTTTAATGTAAAACTAAACTTTTTCAAAATAAGT
>CAZTJF010000043.1:2476-5592 GCA_964613805.1 uncultured Ignavibacteriaceae bacterium
TAATTCCTGATTTTGTTGTAGAAAATGAAACTTGCCCGCCAATATTCGATTTCATAATCTCCGTAAAATTGCCACGTTCATCTTCATTAACCTTATATCTGAACGGGAAAAATTTTGCTAGATTAATATAGCTTCTGAATGTATTAAAAAGATTTACATCGTTTTTGCTCTCTAAATTCGGGATAATACCTTTTTGTAAATACTCTTCACCATAAGCGATAATTTTTTGCATAAGTACGCTGACCTTATTTGAAAATGAATGCGGCACAATTTGAAATTCATTCAATTTCCCATAGTCGTGCATTATATTCTCTTCGATGAGTTTGCACAAATCACCCACGTAAATCAAATTTAATTCAGCATCAATTTCAATCTTAGGTTGTTCACCATTAACAACCTGATAAGAAAAGGTTGACAAAGCAGAATTATAGAATGGGCGTCCAAAAGGACCAAAAACATTTGGGATAACTAAACCTGTGAATCCAGAATTATTTTTAGCAGCCCAATCTGCAAGTTTTAAACGTCCTTCTTTTTTTGATTGTCCATAAACATTTTCTCGTTCTTCCTGAATTGAGGATGCAAAAATAACATGTGCTTTGCTGTCCGTTTCAATTAATGCCTTTATTAGCTTATCAATTAATTCAAGATTGGTTGTATAAATTTTTTGCGAGTCATTATGTCTGTTCAGTGCGGCGAGGTGAATTATGCAATCACATTTGCTAACAAAATTTTTAAGTGATTCGTGTGAATTAAAAAATTCATCCTTAAATGGAATCAAATCGTGATTATGCTTAGAGATTGAAAGATAATTATAAAGATGAGTGCCTATGAAGCCTGGTTGACCAGTGATACCTATTTTGATCATTAGTTAAGTTAAAAGTTAATCGTTAATGGGAGGAATTTTACCCACAGTTTTTTCATTTTGAGCACTCCGCAGATAATTTATGTAACCATTTAAGATGCTTAATGCACGTTCAATTTTAATTTTACCTTCAGAAAATTCCGAGTCTGTAATATAATGTTCATCTTTAGATGTTATTAAATCATCAATAAGTTCAAATAGCGAACCTCTGCTTTGCCTGCAAAACTGTATGTTCTCTTTATAATGAAATCTTCCATAATTTTTCGCGATATTTCTTGTTGCGGAACGCGCAGCCCTTTTCATATTATCAATCAAATCATACTTTTCGGTTTGTGGAAATTTTTTTATTACCGAAGAAACAAATCGCCTTACATCTACACACGCTTTCCAGCATTCAAGATCTTCAAAACTTTTTATTTGCTGTTTATCTTTCACCGATTAACTCTGAACTATTAACGAATAACTCCTTCAACCCTCAAACAAATTTTCCATTTTTTCACCCAATATATCTTGCCTAATAAAACTTAGCTTAAGCAATAACTTCTTTGTTTCATCGAAATTTAATTGATGTGTATTATGAGAAGTATATTCTTCAGTCTGCAATATTTTCGATTCACCTTCAGTAAAAAACTTGCTGTAATTAAGATCTCTTGTATCGGCTGGAATTCTGTAATAATTTTTTAAATCTTCAGCTTTAACCATTTCCTCACGGTTAACAAGAGTTTCATAAATCTTCTCTCCGTGTCTGATTCCAATTACCCGAATTTCGCTTTTTGAATTATATAAATCCAGAAGTGCTTTAGCGAGAATTTCAATAGTGGCTGCCGGTGATTTCTGAACAAAAATATCGCCCGGATTTGCATTCTTGTAAGCAAACAAAACTAAATCAACTGCATCCTCAAGCGTCATCATATAGCGAGTCATCTTTGGTTCAGTAATTGTAATTGGTTTTCCGCTTTTAATTTGATCAACGAAAAGAGGTATTACCGAACCACGTGAAGCCATAACATTTCCATATCTTGTGCCGCATAAAATTATTCCATTTGCGTTAACATTATGCGATTTAGATACCATAACTTTTTCGCTGAGAGCTTTGGTTAATCCCATTGCATTAATAGGGTAAACGGCTTTATCCGTGCTTAGTACAATAACTTTTTTTACACCGTGCTGCATCGCCGAATCAATAACATTCTCACAGCCAATAATGTTCGTATGTACAGCTTCCATCGGAAAAAATTCACATGAAGGAACTTGTTTAAGTGCTGCTGCATGAAAAATATAATCCACCCCGTTCATTGCATAATCTACGCTTCGTTTATTTCTAACATCACCGATATAGTATTTAATCTTGTCGTTTCTATAAAACTGACGCATATCGTCCTGTTTTTTTTCATCACGGCTAAAAATTCTTATCTCTTTTATTTCTGTATTTAGAAATCTTTTAAGTACAGCATTTCCAAATGAACCTGTACCACCTGTTATTAAAATAGTTTTATTTGAGAACATGTTTAATCCTTGATAAATTGTGACAGCTAGTAAATTCTGCTTTAAAACTCACCTTATGCTTAATGTGATACTCATTAGCCCTCACCTTCAAAAAGTGTTGCATAAGTGTTCTTATTGCCTCAATAGACACGCTCTTTAGAGCGGATCAAAAACGCGAACGAAACAAATGGACTTTAGTCCAATTATCAATCAAATATTTGGGGCTAAAGCCCCGAACTGTTTTCAGGAAATATGTTCTCCGGCATAAATGCCGGAGCTATTTTAAGTTGCGCAACAACCCTAAAAGTCGTGACTGCTAATTCTAAGTAAAATGACTTCATAAATTATTTTGAATGAGAGCATCTTTTTCTGTACGGTTTGGATAATTAATAAGCACTGCTCTGTAGACACCTTTGAATACAAATAAACTTCCGGCAGCCAACCCTATAACTTTATATTTATTTATCAATTGACCTAAATGATCAAGCTTACCTGCTCCGCCAAGCACAGTAATCGGCACTTTAACTGATTTTCGGATTTTGTCCACCAAATCAACATCATAACCCTTCATTACACCATCATTATCAATTGAATTTATGACAATTTCTCCCACTCCAAGTTTTTCCAATTTCTCCGCAAACTCAACTGGATTTTTTTTTGTATTCTTTCTGCCATTGTGAGTCCAAATTTCATATTTACCCAATATTGAACTTTTCTTAACATCTAAAACTACAACAACACTTTGGTTCCCGACACATTCCGCAGCTTC
>CAZTJF010000043.1:5692-9196 GCA_964613805.1 uncultured Ignavibacteriaceae bacterium
GGGATTATGCGGGGACGAAGCATGTTAAGTGAATAGTTGTTTGTGAATGGTGAAACGTGAATCGTGAGACGTAAGTGGTTAAAAAGCGATTTGTAATCATTAATTTTTCTTTGCCTTGATATAACGGATAAAACCTAATAGAATTTGTTTGGTTTTTTCTGTTTGAATTAAACCTTCATTAACTACTGTATGATATATTCTATTCATAATAATTAATTGTGTTTCGATTTCTGCTAATGAACCTAATGCGATAAAACAAAAATTCAATAATTCTTAATCTGATTTTCTTGCACAGCCTTCAGAAATATTACTTGGAACTGAACCAGCAGCACGACGAATTTGATTTGATAAATTAAACAATTCCTCTTTGGGAAGTGACTTTGTTATTTCATAAATCTCCTCAACAAGAATCATGGCTTCTTTCCAAACATCAAGCTCTTTATGATTCATTGGAACATCTTCTTCTGACGATTCACAATTCACGACTCACATTTCAATTTCCGCGAAATTTTTAAGAAGCTGACTTCTCTGGTGATATTTCTTCATGCTTGTATATTCCAAATCCTATAGATATTATTTTTTTTTCGTTCATTTCCCTTCAACATTTCGGCATTTATTTTCTGCAGCTCAATAATGATTTTAACTTTTTCTTCGAAAAGCATTTCGGCTCTCTTTTTATGGAACTGTTTTTTAGACCTACTAATTTGATTAATAAAACTTTTACTCAAAGTATCTCCTCTTGAAATCTTTATATTTTTCTAAGAGATCAAATCTTTTAATTATTTCGTCAAATATTTTTTGGGAGAATTTAGCATCTTCAAAAAATTTTATTAATCTTTCCTTATCTTTTGCTCTGCCAGTTTGCAGCATCATAGACATTAAATATTCCGCAGGAAGAATAAATGTTGTTACGTTGAATAGTTGAATTTTTTTGGATTTCTCAAGAGCTTCTTCCACAAGTTTATTATAGGTGGGCAAAAATTGTACTGGAATTCCTTCGATATTTATATGTTCTTCAATCAATTCATAATTGTTTTGTTTTGCCCAATCATAAATTGATTTTAGAGGCATTAATTTGTTTGGCTCAATCTTGAAACTTATTATGATATCTAAATCATAAGTTACCGATGGTTCGATATAATAGAAGTGAGCTAAGCCACCAGCAATCGCATATTTGCTTATAATCCCGATCTCAACTAATTCATTTAATCTTTCTAATGTTTTCTTCATGTATTACTAAAAATATTTTTGGGTTAATAATATACCCTAAGAAAATAAATTAAAGCTCTGCAAAATTTTTTAGAAGCTGAACACCCCACTGATGACTTTTTTCCGGATGAAACTGTACACCAAAGATGTTTCCCCTATTCACAACGCAAGCAAAGCGATTTCCATAATCTGTAACGGCAATTATATCATCAGGGTTATTACAACTAAAATAATACGAATGTAAAAAATAAAAACGCGAGTTTGAATCCAGTACCTTCATCAAATCATTTTCTTTTAGAGAAATTATGTTATTCCAGCCCATGTGTGGAATGAAAAAAGTGTCATTAGTTGAAGCCGGTACAAACTTTTTAACTTCTCCGTCAATCCATCTCAGACCAGGCAGTTTTCCTTCTTCACTATTATTGGCTAACATTTGCATTCCAACACAAATACCGAGCACAGGAATGTTTTTTCTTAAGACTAACTCATCGAGCAATTCGTGCATTCCCGATTTGTTAAGCCGTTCCATCGCATGATCAAAAGCCCCGACTCCCGGTAAAATTATCTTGGTTACATTTTTAAGGTCTTTAGACTCCTTCGCAATGGTAACCGGTATATTCAGATTCTTATACACATGGGCAAATGCTTTTACATTACCCAATCCGTAATCAATTATTGCAATCATCGGATTATGGCTTTTTGTTTTCCAGTTGCACGTAAAGTTTTTGTACCGAGACCAATCAAAAACGCATTCGATTTATAATCACGGTATGTTTTATTCTCTCCATCCATTAAAGCTTGCAGTTCTGGAACAGTCAAATCTAATTTTTTGGCAATGTATTCAAAATCTTGAGCAATGGTTTCACTGTCATATGCCGGGAGTGAAATTTTTTGTAATGCTTCTTCGCGAGTCATTTGTTTTGTTAAAATCAAACTAGAAAAGTGGGCGCGGTGTTTGTGATAACCGAATTTTTTAGGCAGCCAATATCCCTCATAAAAACGTGTAAACCTGGATTCGTAATGTTTGTAGGCATACTTTTGCCAGCCGAAACGATCAACCAATTCCTGCATTGCTTCATCTTTAACATAACGAACATAATTCAGAGGTTTTACTACTTGTACACCTTTTACATATCTATAATATATTTTGAACTTGAAAATATCAGCTAATGGAAAAGTTTTTAATGGACGCTGACCAAACTGTTTATGAATATCTTTTATTTGACGAAGATCAGACGCATGATAATGCCACTCAAGCGGCTCCCGCACACATTCGGTGGAATAATTAGCACCGGTTAAAATGCATTTATATTTATTCTTTGCTGCAAAGTTATATAGTGCGGCAAAGAAAGCATGATCTTGCGGAGTATCAATGTGTGCAACTTGAGCTTTGAAAAATGCAAGCTGCAAGTCCTTCATTTCTTCCCAGTTTACAACTTCGGTATATAAGTCAAGACCTAATCCATCAACCAGGCGCTGAATATTGTTAACAGCTTCCTGTGAATTCCATCCGGCATCAACATGAAAGAGCATTGGTCGCAAACCAAATTTTTCTTTTGCGAGATATGTTACATAAGAGCTATCAACACCGCCGCTAATTCCGATAAGACAGTCATGGTCGCGTCCCTTTCCCTCTCGTTTAATTTTGTCAATTACCGGCTGGAGCATCTTCTCGCCTTTTTCGTTAGGATGCCAATTGGGCAGAATATTTTCATAATAATTTCGACAATAGTCACACCAACCCCGCTCATCAAAAGTAATGTTGGGATCGGTAGTGTCCATTATACAGTTAGAGCAGATCTGATAGTTACCTTGTTTCATATTACATTTGTTTTCGTTTAATTATTTCTTAATAATTGTGAGAACTGCATTAGAAGCAAATATTTTTAAATTGAGTAAATAACAAATCCTATTGAATACCATTGTCAATATGAAAAAAGGAAAGAAAAAGGCAAAATAGTCTTCAGCACCATAAAAGTATTTGATCTCATAAGAGACAATCGTTTGTTTTTTAAAAAAACGCTCTAAAGCAATGGAATTACATAAATTAAAAAACACAGGGTAACCGCCAACGCTTTCACTATGCGGCCTCAATAATCGAATTAGCTTTCTCTGAAGTGAGTTACCAACCAGCCGGGTCAATAATGAATAGGGGTGAAAGCCCAATGGAAATATGTGGATAGATTTACCAGATGTTTTCAAACTCTTAATAATGTTTAAAAAAGTCATTTCGTTATGTTCAACATGCTCAAGCAAATACTTTGAAAAAATAAAATCAAATTTATCATTTATTGG
>CAZTJF010000044.1:0-6023 GCA_964613805.1 uncultured Ignavibacteriaceae bacterium
AGCACTTAGCTAATTGTTTACTTTAACCATTTACACAAAATTATTTACACTCCCACAGATTATGATTAAACGGTTGTTTTAATCATCAAAAAAATCTCGAATCATCTCCCTGAACGTTTCCATTTCGCAGCCAGGTGCAAGGTGACCGCAGTTATTATCGAAGATGTAAGTTTTAGCATCAACAAGTTTTGCAAACTCCAACGCTGAATTGGGATTCACAAGCATATCCGTTTTTGAAACGATTACAAATAAATCGGTTTTTGCTGTTTTTGCTGCTTCGTCGAGTGAGCCACTAAAGTTTTTTGTAATGTCGTGCTTCATCATTGCTTTTAATTGTGCAGCCCAGTTATATGAGTTGAAAAATTTTGAATATGCACCATACGCACCCGCAAGGGATTGCTGAACTTCTTCAGGCTTTATCTTTTCAATCACATAGCTTGGAGTTCTTGCCATTACATTTTGAATTGCGGCTACAGTTTTCATTATCATGGTATCAGATTGAGCACAGTTCCAGCCCTGCTCAATTGCATTTAACTCAGTCTGCCAAAGCATAATATCATACGAAGTCAGTTTCGCACTGCCAACATAGGCGATTGCTTTGCTCATAAAATTCGGATAAGAAACAATCCATTCAAACACCTGCATTCCACCCATAGAGCCGCCAATCATTCCATGAAGATGCTTTATCCCAAGATGTTCGGTTAAGAGTTTGTACTGCGAGTTTACCATGTCTTTAATCGTAATTTCCGGGAAATTTCTGTTGCTCTGATATTCACAATTAGATGGAGATGATGAAACACCATTTCCGAGTGCATCAACAGCAATAACGTAATACTTCTCGCTGTTAACAATCTTGCTATTTTCTATTGAGTTAGCAAGATTTTCTGATTTTCCGCCAAACCATGTAGGATAAAGTACAACATTCGATTTATCGGAGTTAAGAGTTCCAAATGTTCTATATCCAATTTTACAATTATAGATTGTTTCGCCGCTTACCAACTTAAAGTTTCCAAGCTCTGCAAATTGCTGCTCAGATTGTGCAAACAGATTTGTAAACAAAACAATTGTAAGTATAATACTATTGATTACGGAATACATAAACTCTCCTTTTCAACTAATCCAAAAATAAGCAAATAATAGAACACGGATTTAACACATCAAACGGATTGTAACTGATTTGTTTTAATCTGTTTAATCAGTCCGATCCGTGTCCTATTTGTTGTTTACTATCAGCACAAACTCGCCTTTAAGATTTTCCCTGCTAGCTAATCTCAAAACCTCCTCACATGTTCCTCTATAAAATTTTTCTTTCTCTTTAGTTAATTCATAAGCTAACACCACGGGAATATTTTTGCTCCACAATTTCACAACGTCTTCAAGAAGTGTCCTCAAACGGTAAGGTGTGTCCATCAGAACAACAATTTCTTTATGTTTCTTCAGACCTAAAAGCTGTTTTTGGCGAATGTCTTTCTTCGGTGATAACCAGCCGTAGTAATAAAATTTATCGAAGTTAATTCCGCTGGCAGTCAAAGCAGCTAAAATGGAACTTGCACCGGGAATTGGAATCACATCAATTTTGTTATGAATACATAATTGAACCAGCAAATGTCCGGGATCAGAAAACAACGGTGTGCCGCAATCTGAAATTAAAGCTGCTGATTTTCCTTCGACAAGTTTTGAAATTATCTCATCCGCATTTTCATTTTCGTTATGCTCGTTAATTGAAAATAGTTCTTTATTAATTTTGAAATGTGAAAGTAATCTTCGTGCTTCTTTGAACTCTTCGCAAATAATGAAATCAACTTCATTAAGAATTTTTAGCGCTCGAAGAGTGATATCTTCATAATTACCTATAGAAGTGGATACGATATAAAGTTTGCCATGCATGTTATTATTCATACCGAAATTTAACCAGAAATTGCTAATAAAGTTTGTTATTAAGTGAAAAGAAATCGTAATTTTGTCCGCATAAAACAAGTTTTTGATTCTATAACCGATTGAGTCATTCGGACATTCATTCAGTAATTCAATCAATCAGTCAATCATTAAAATCATAGAGGCAGTATTAATGAAAATCAGAACCACCTTTTTCTTAATCTTCATTTTAATCCCAATTTTAGTCCATGCACAGGAATCATCTCAAACTTTCTTATCACTAAAAAATACTGGAGTAGAAGAATTCTTAAATCTGCATCCTGAATACGATGGCAGAGAAACAATCATTTTTGTACTTGATACTGGTGTTGATGTCGGTGTTGAGGGTTTACTGAAGACTTCGACCGGAGAGGTCAAAGTAATTGATGTGCAGGATTTTTCGACTCAAGGTGATTTTGTTTTCTTTAACGCAGACACAGACAAAAAAGATAACGCATTGGTTTTTACGAATGAGGAAAAAGGATTATCAACTAAAGCTTCTCAAAATAATTTATTAAAACCATCTGATGGAAAGTACTTCATAGGTGCATTTCCAGAAAAACATTTGCTTAACTCCTCATCAGGTGCAAAAGATTTAAATGGAAATGGTTCTGCCGACGATGTTTATCATTTTTTAGTTTTTAATGTATCAGATGGAGGAGAGAATTTCTGGGTGGTCTACTTCGATACAAATGCAAATGGTGATTTATCGGATGAAAAACCCATAAGAAACTACAAAGAGAAATATGATTACATTACAATTCCTAACGCCAAGGGATTACCGCCGTTTCCTTTTGCACTGAATATTTTTCCCGAACAAAATAAAGTTGTTTTTCATTTTGATGATAATTCGCACGGAACTCATTGTGCCGGAATTTCTGCCGGATACCACATTGGAGATGCAGACTTAAACGGAGTTGCGCCTGGTGCAAAAGTCATCAGTTTGAAGATTGGAAATAATAATTTTAGCGGCGGAGCTACTGTTACTGAGAGCAAAAAGCTGGCTTATCTTTATGCAGATAAAATTTCTAAAGAACGAAAAGAACCATGTATAATTAACATGAGTTTCGGAATCGGAAGCGAACTTGAGGGAAGAGCCGATATGGAATTATTCCTTGCCGATCTTCTAAAAAATAATCCCTATCTGTATGTATCTGTTAGTAACGGGAATAATGGTCCGGGCTTATCAACTGCAGGGCTTCCATCTTCAAGCTCGAGTATTTTATCATCGGGGGCAGTGTTAACAACTGAAGTTGGGCGTGATAACTATGGTACATCTTTCGACAGCGACATTATTTTATATTTTAGCTCAAGAGGAGGAGAAGTTAGTAAACCGGATGTTATCTCACCAGGTGCCGCAACTTCGACCGTTCCAAATTTTGACGGCGGTGATAAAAAATGGGGTACAAGTATGGCGTCACCTTATTCTGCAGGTGTAATGTCGTTGTTATTAAGTGCAGCTCAAAAGGAATTTCCGGGAGTGAAAATTCCGGCACAGCTTCTCTACAAAGTTATTCGCGAAGGTGCGGTTAAGATGAACGGCTATACAAATCTTGACCAAGGATTTGGTTACATCAATGTGATGAACTCTTACGAACTTCTTAAAAAATATTTGAAGAATAATGAGCCGCAAAAATTTGAGACGTACACTATCTCGTCCTTCGCTCCCAATGTGCCCGACACTAAATCGCCAAATCTTTATATCAGGGATGGTTCATACTTAACTGGCGAGGAGATTTTTTCTTTTAACGTTAGGAGAGATAATCTGATTAAGTCAGATAAATTCTACAGGGTTTATAATTTGAAAAGTGATAATGATTGGCTGATTCCCGTGCAGAAAAAAGTTTATATCCGAAATCAGCAGCAGGCAGTTGTGAATGTCAAGTTCGATAAAAAGAAGATGAGTGAGCCGGGTCTCTATAATGCCCGCATTACAGCAGTACGAGATGATGGAAGCAATACTCCCGAGTTTTCGATGATGGCTTCCGTGATTATTCCTTACCAATTTAATACTTCGAATAATTTTAAGATGAATTGGAACGAACAAAAAATTGATATCGGAATGGTTAAGAGATATTTCCTTAATCTTCCTGGCGGACAGAACAACTTGAAGATAACTCTCTCAAAAAACAAAAGTGATTATGCATCAATTCGCTATCGTTTGTTTGATCCAAATGGATCGGAATTGTATTTATCTTCTATGTTAAATACTGTTAGAAATGACGAGGTTCTCGAATCTTTTCATTATGATTTGGAGCCGGGAGTTTATGAGTTAATTGCCGAAGGTATGTTCAATTCAAATCGTCTTTCAACTTACAACCTTGCGGTTGATTTTTCATCCATCCAATTTCTTGGTGAGAAGGAAATATCCAAAGATGATAATAGAAGAGATATTGTTAACGTATTTAATCAAGTGAAGACTTATAATTTAAGCGGTGAGATTTCCGGTTATCAAAGAAATTATAATGTAAAATTAACCGGTGAAGAAAGCTATAAGATGCCTTTCACATTAAACAAAGGTGAAAGCTCAAGAGAATTTAATATTGAGTTGACAAAAGACGACTTCAACAAAGTGACAGATTTTTCTTTGATGATTTTTGATAGTACAGGTTATGCCGTTTCAAAAAATGCATTAAAATATCGGAAAGCAAAGATTTCAATTATCAATTCTTCCGACAACGACAGCGTTGAATACACATTAGCATTTGTTCCCGCATTCACGCATCGAAATTCGAACATGACAATAAAGGTGAATGAAATTACTGACCTCTCAAGTTCAGTTCCTGTTAATGTGACGAATCTTGAAAAAAGATCAGTAACTTTGTATCCAAATTCACCGAGAACTCTTAAGTTTGGATTAACAAAACCGGATTTTAATTTGCCTTCGGATGCAAAATTTTATGGAAAGATTTATTTCAAATCTCCATCAACAAATAAAAAAGAATATGAACTTCCACTTAATTTCAAATTCTAAAAAAGGAAAAAACTATGAGTGAACATCATGGCGGACAAATAAAAGGGCTTCCCGAAAATGCTTACAGAGAGCTTAAACCGGGAGAAGAATACATACCTCTTATGCCTGCAAATTCAACTCCGCAGGAAATTACTCCTTACTCGGTGATTATGGGTTTGCTGATGGCAGTTTTATTTTCGGCTGCGGCTGCTTATCTCGGATTAAAAATTGGGCAAGTATTTGAAGCTGCGATTCCAATTGCAATAATTGCCGTTGGAGTTTCAACTTTGCTAAAAATAAAAGGATCACTTGGGCAAAATGTTATCATTCAATCCATCGGACAAAACTCCGGATTAATTGTAGCGGGAACAATTTTCACAATTCCAGCATTGTATATTCTTAATCTTGATGCACAATTCTACCAAATATTTTTGGCCTCTGCATTTGGCGGAATACTCGGCATTCTTTTCCTAATTCCTTTCAGAAAATATTTTGTTGCCGAAATGCACGGTAAGTTTCCATTTCCCGAAGCAACAGCAACGACTGAAATTTTAGTCGCAGGTGAAAAAGGAGGAAAGCAAGCTCTTGTTCTTGTTGTGAGTGGTTTGATTGGCGGAGCGTATGATTTTATAATTGCAACATTCGGATGGTGGAGCGAAGTATTTACCACACGGGTTTTTGGTTTTGGTGAAGTACTGGCTGATAAATTTAAGCTTGTGTTCAGGTTGAATGTCGGTGCCGCAGTTATGGGGCTTGGTTACATAGTTGGATTAAAATATGCCGCTATTATTTGTGCCGGTTCTTTTGTCTCGTGGTTTCTTTTAGTTCCGGTTATTTCATACATCGGCGGAGGATTGACGGAAACTTTCGGTACAGGTGCTACGAAATTAATTTCTGCAATGACGGCGGAAGAAATTTTTAGGCAATATGTCCGTCATATTGGTATTGGCGGAATTGCAATGGCTGGAATTATCGGAATTATCCGTTCATCAAAAATTATTAGAGATGCAATCTCTTTGGGATTTAAAGAAATTTTTGAAAAGAAAGCTGCTGGAAACGTTGGATTGCGAACTCAACTTGATATTTCTATGAAAATAATTGTCGGCGGATTAGTGATTACCACTATTCTGCTTTTTGTATTCTTCCATTTAGGAGT
>CAZTJF010000045.1:0-4776 GCA_964613805.1 uncultured Ignavibacteriaceae bacterium
CACTTAGCTAATTGTTTACTTTAACCATTTACACAAAATTATTTACACTCCCAAATCATCTGCCGAAATATCAAAGCCGATGAAGTATTTTGTTGTTTGCATTGTTCTTTTTATTAAAACACCCACAGTGGTATGAGCTTGTTCCATTTTATTAATCTTTGATACGGAAATATTATTTAGCTTTAACCACCAAAGAGCGGATCTGATTCAGCGTTTAGTTTTAACTAGAGCCTGTCCTAGACTTAATCGGTTCTTTGGGTATTTTACTTTAACCTTATATTGTGATTAAATATTTATATAAAAATAAAATTATCTACGGTCTAAGTCTAATGGAGCCTGTCGAAGTATGAACTGCCGCCCCTGCTTGGCGGTGGTTGAAGAATCTCACATTCCTGTGTGCATTTGGCAGATCACCTTTAACTTTCTAACCTTACAAACTTTTAACCCCACACTTTGACGATTCACGAATGCCTTTTTCACGTTTCACTTTTTTAAACACCCACTCATCCAGCTCATACTTCGAAAAGAACAACATCTTACCCATTGGTTTATAATGCGGTATTACTTTTCTGTATGTCAGCTTATAAAGATAGCTTGGTGAAAACCCAAGATATGCACATGCTTCTCTAAAGTTTAATGGTTTGTGATCACCTTTTTTAAGAAGTGATTTTATTTCTTCTAACTGAATTTCAATTGCAGCTTTTTTCATTTTATATCTTTCCTTACTATAAAAATGCCGTGTCAACTATTACTCAATTCGTCCTTAATCTAGCAGTCAATGCGGCATTTCTGCATCATCTTTAATCAAGAAAATAGAACTCGATCAAGGACACTGCAACAATAATTATTTAACTGGTGCAAATAAACGTCGGTTTCGAAATGTTGATACGATTTCGTTCTTTCGATATGTAGATATACCATCTGCTCTTCAATCTTAACAATACTTCTTTAAATAAGCATTTATCTGTTCCCTTAGTGTTTCCTTTTCATCATCCTCTATACTTTTTTTCCATTTATGATATAGACTACTATTCTTTGTGCTTGCATTTATCCACCTCGAAAAACTCTTATCGCTGCAGTTCGTCATATAACACGCTTTCTTCTGAATGCCGGAAACATATTTGAATTCATTTTCCATCATTCTAATAAGTTTAGCTGTTTTACAGTATTTAGTAAGATTTTCACCTTTCCGTTTTTCAAGGGAATTCCCCCTGAATTTATTCTGCTGTTCATTCGGTTCTAATATTTCATCCCCTGAAATATTATTTCCTGATCTGCTGATCTCTTTGGATTTTTGTTTTGGCTCATTTATTTGGCTTACACTACTTTTATCTTTATTCTTTACACTTTTATCTTTCCCATGTTCTTCCACCAGGAAAGGGGACTTGTTTTTCAACCGGGACTCCCCATACAAACCATCCACATGCAGCCGCCTCATTTGGTGTGTAATCAAATTCCTTGTCTTTGAAATAAACAAACGTTCATCTATGCTTAGCTCATCGCTGTACTCTTCAATTCTGTCAACAATTTTTATTAAATCCGTATTTTCGCTGAAATTATTCTTTCTTAATTTCAACTGCCTTTTATTTCTGAATATTATTTTTTCAACTACATAATTTTCAAATCTGTAAAGCACATCTAATAAATATTCCAAACTATCCTTTACAAAAGGGAAAGCTGAAGCTTTTTCTTGTATGTAATTAAAATTGGTTAAATCTTCTTTGGTAAATTTTCTTAATCGGTAATCTTCGTCCATTAGAACTCACTTTTCTTCTTTCGCTGATTGTTTGTAGCGAATGTTGCAATTGTTTAATCATGTTTATTAGTATTTGGTATTGTGAATTCTAATGATCAAATCCGCAGCGGAACGATTGTACGATTGCAGAAAAAAAGTGGTTTGGTTTTGAAGATCGCGGGTTTGAGCCGGCGCGGCTTAAACATTATTTGTGAGGCAGGTGTAAAAATTAACTCATCGGGAATTACAAACCACTCCCAATAGTTAATTCGATGAGAATTTACATATTCGCCGAAGTATTCATTTGGTGATGTTACTTCTGCAGTATATGTAACCGATTCAATTCTGCAAAGCTCAGCCCACTGCTGAAAATTCTCTGCTGTTGTCTGGTTTTTTTCTCTCATGGCTCTTGCATCTGTATTTAATTAAAAATATGTGTGCATTTTTATTCATAGTGATCTCCTTATATTGTTGATTGATATATAATTTAATTGTTCACGTCATTCCCGTGAAAACGGGAATCTATAATATTTTTATTTTATTTGAGACTACCGAAATATCCGCCTAGTCGTCACCTAATTTTGTTTGAAAGTTCTGAAATTTCCGATGCGTCATTCCCACGAAAGTGGGAATCTAATCGTTTCTCTCTTTCTTCCGGTGTTCTTCCTTCTCTAGTAAGAATGAGTGACATACATAAAACATTCAAAAACGGCTCAAACAGTAATTATTACTGCTTTCCTCACTTCCAATATGATAATATTTTAATTAAAAAACAACCTTTTAGTTGAATAATATTTCTTTTTTTTACTTTAATCTTAATATGTATACATTTTTAAGTTGCACAACAACTTACCTTGTATTATATTTCCCCCTCAAAATTATTCTTTTATTTAACTCGTTCGGGCGGCTGGAAAGGTAGTGCGTGTACATTATTAATTCCCCTGCACAAAATTACTATGCTTCAACCCCGCCATTCATGGCGGGGGATGGAACGAACAAAGACAACCCTGGCTTTAGCCACTGCATGATCTTTATTGAACTCTTTGCTAAGCCCTATTATATTAATTATCATCACATAACAAACATGCACATAACACATCCGCTCATAATTAAAGGTTCCCTATGAAACCTATAACTAACTGTCCTCTCTGCAATAGTCAAGCTCACTTAAAAGCAGAACTAAAAAAACGTTCCTATCGTAATGAAAAGTTTGATCTGATTGAACAGTGCTATCAATGCAGTAAATGCAATCATTCCTTCACTAATGATGATGTGGATCAATACAACTTAAACTTGCTCCATAATTTATACCGCGAAAAATATCAGATACCTTTCCCGGAACAGCTTATTAAAATACGTGAGAGTTATGGCTTATCTCAAACCAAAATGTCCGAGCTTCTTGGCTTTGGTCCTAATCAATATGGACTTTATGAGAAGGGTGAAATACCTTCCGGTGCTAATGCTATGCTGCTTAGATTACTTCTCAGTCCAAAATTTTTTAAAAACATCGTTCTTGAAAATATAAAGGATGATTCCGATAAGCTTCTTAATGAGCTTATAAAAAAAATAGATAAGCAGATTGACGATTCAAGTAAGCAATCCCTAATAAAAATGTTGTTCCCTGAAGCTATTATTCCAAGTTCTTCCACTGGCTTTACCACCCCCGACTTCCACAAGTTCGCAAATATGGTCATATACTTCCTAAGCGTCGCACCTTATAAAACTAAGTTAAATAAGCTGCTCTTTTATGCAGACTTCTCTCACTTCAAATATTTCGGTCGCTCAATTTCCGGCTGCGAATATGCCGCTATTGATATGGGACCCGTGCCCGATAATTATAAACTTATCTTCGGACTGCTTGAAGAGGAAAAATTTATTTGTTCCGAAATTGAGTCTTTTCAAGAAAAGGAAGTGGATAGATATTCTCCTTGCATGATGTTCAACTCTTCTATTTTTACTGACAGCGAACAGCAAACACTTAACTTAATTCACTATGCTCTCGGCAGCTTAAATACTCAATCTCTCATAAATAAATCCCACGATGAAGAAGCTTGGCAAAACAATGCAGCTAATAAATTTAATATTGATTATGCTTTGTACGCCCCGCAGTTAAGATCTGTTTAATTTGGAATAATAAAATATGCAAATGAATTCGTTACATTTTTCTCGCCAAGTGTTAGTTCGTCTACCTTCTTTCAGTTCGTTGTCTTATTTTTAAATCACTCACAAATTTTTCTCTGTCCACCTCTGGTGGATTTGATAAGATTTACGACAACAGTCGGGCGCAAGCGGAATGTCAACTGGCTGTTGTGATTTGCTTTCAAATTTTTCTTTGACAAGATTTAGGACAACCTATTACCGATTGAACATAATCATCAAGAGGTTGTGATTTGCTTTCAAATTTTTCTTTGACAAGATTTAGGACAACCCAACTTAATTTTTTCCAACGGGTAAACAGTTGTGATTTGCTTTCAAATTTTTCTTTGACAAGATTTAGGACAACCTATCGCTAAAGATATATTTACCCCGCAGGTTGTGATTTGCTTTCAAATTTTTCTTTGACAAGATTTAGGACAACAATTCAGCGCCGTGAACCTTTCAACGTTCTGTTGTGATTTGCTTTCAAATTTTTCTTTGACAAGATTTAGGACAACTAAAGTTTGCAATGACAACTGCAGCACAGGGTTGTGATTTGCTTTCAAATTTTTCTTTGACAAGATTTAGGACAACTTGAGCAGATAAATAAAGAAATGGCAATCAGTTGTGATTTGCTTTCAAATTTTTCTTTGACAAGATTTAGGACAACCTGTTTATCTTCGTCTCTCGTACCTTCTTTGTTGTGATTTGCTTTCAAATTTTTCTTTGACAAGATTTAGGACAACGAAAGTTGAGAAGCGATCTCATCACTTGTAGTTGTGATTTGCTTTCAAATTTTTCTTTGACAAGATTTAGGACAACTTAATTCCGGTTTTACTTATAGTTCCCATTGTTGTGATTTGCTTTCAAATTTTTCTTTGACAAGATTTAGGACAACTAGTTCT
>CAZTJF010000046.1:0-3676 GCA_964613805.1 uncultured Ignavibacteriaceae bacterium
CACTTAGCTAATTGTTTACTTTAACCATTTACACAAAATTATTTACACTCCCTTTTGGTAACTTTTATTTAGCAAGATACTTCATATTACCTGTCTGCCTCATTGTAATTATACGTTTGAGGCGGAATCTTAATCCTCATCTTCATCTCCAATTTCGCCAAAGAGATATTTGACATACTTGTGCTTTATCATTTGAGCTTCCACGATGAAGTAAACATCTTCAGCAATGTTTGTGGCATGATCGCCTAATCTCTCAAGCTGTCTGCAAATAACAAGCAAAGCAACGGCAGCTTCAATATCATCCTTGTTTTCCTTCATGATATTAATCAGAATTTGATGATTATCAATGTTGTAATTATCTAAAACGTCATCTGCTTCTATAACTTTTTGAGCAAGCTTAGGATCATTGTTAATGAATGAATCTATCGAATTGCGAATCATTTCCCTGACTAAATTTGCCATTGGAGTAAAATTACTTCTGCTTAAAAAACTTGGTTTCTTCTTATGCAGTAAAAAATTTTCGGAAATGTTTACAGCAATATCACCGATACGTTCAAGATTACTGTTTATTGTCATTGCAGACATAATAAACCTTAAATCTGTTGCAACTGGCTGTCGCAGTGCTAAAAGCTTTTGACAAGCTTTATCAATCTTCACATCATATTTATCAACCTTATTATCTTTTTCAATTACTTGCATAGCCAAATCAACATTTTCATTCTCAATTGATTTAATAGCGGAGTCAAATTGTTCATCAACAAGACTGCACATTTTTAAGATTCGATTTTTTAGTTTTTCCATTTGTATTTCAAATTGTCTTTCCATTTTTAAGCTCCGATATTATTTAGATTAACCAAATCTTCCCGTTACGTAATCTTCTGTTTGTTTTTCAGATGGATTCGTAAAAATCTTTGTCGTTTTATCGTATTCAATGAGTTTCCCGATATAGAAGAATGCCGTGAAGTCGCTTACACGCGCGGCTTGCTGCATATTATGAGTAACAATAACAATTGTATATTTAGTTTTTAGATCATGCAGCAATTCTTCAATTTTTGATGTAGAGATTGGATCGAGTGCGCTTGCAGGTTCATCCATTAAAATTATTTGAGGTTCCACAGCTAATGCTCTGGCAATACATAGTCTTTGCTGCTGTCCGCCTGAAAGACTTAATGCCGGCTCATGAAGGCGGTCTTTTACTTCATCCCAAAGAGCGGCTTGGTTAAGTGTTTTCTCTGCAATGTCATCAAGAATTTTTCGGTCATTGATTCCATTTATACGCGGTCCAAAAACCAAGTTCTCATAAATAGTTTTAGGAAACAAGTTTGATTTCTGAAAAACCATTCCTATTCTTTTCCTTAAATTGACAACATCAAGATTTTTTTCATAAATATTTATTCCATCAATCAAAACATCACCGGTTATTCTAACATTATCAATCAAATCATTCATTCTATTGATTACTCTTAGAAAAGTAGATTTACCGCATCCTGATGGTCCAATAAATGCTGTAATGCGCTTGGCGTAAATATCAATTGTTATATCACTTAACGCTTGCTTTTCAGAGTAAAATAAGCTCAAGTTTCGAATGGATATTTTAGATTCTTTCATTTACAAATAATTTAATGTTTAAAGTCTTCCTAAAATTTTTCTAAAGCGATAACGGAATATAATCGCAGTTATATTAAGCAAAAAAGTCAATGTAATTAAAACTAAAGTTGAACCGTACTGAATCGGCATCGTCTTCGTCGGATTAGACGATTGTGTTGCTAAAATAAAAATATGATACGCCAGGTACATAAACTGTTCGCCGGGATTAAGCATTGGAATGCAATATTCTCCGATGCACAAATCAACAATTGGCAAATTGGGAAGAAAAAATGCTGCGCCAAGAAATAAAACAGGAGCTGTTTCTCCTGCTCCACGACTAATTGCAAGTATCGTTCCCGTTAATATTCCTGGTCTTGCCTGAGGTAGAACAACATTCTTAATTGTTTGCCATTTAGTCGCTCCTAATCCGTATGAAGCATCTCGATGAGATTTCGGAACTGAGTTTAATGCTTCAAGGGTTGATACGATTATAATCGGAAGAACTAAAACAGCAAGTGTAGCTGATGCCCAAATTAGAGCGGGCTGTCCAAATAATAGTCCTGTTTGTAAAACTTCATCCATTTTTCTTCCCACGAAAAGGATGAAAAATCCTAAACCGAAAAGTCCGAACACAATTGAAGGAACTCCTGCAAGATTATTAACCGCAGTTCTGATGATCCTGGTAAAAAAAGTATCCTTAGCATATTCATTCAAGTAAATGGCTGAGGATACACCTAAAGGCAATGAAAGTAAAATCATGATGAATGTTACTGCTACAGTACCAAATATTGCCGGGAAAATCCCTCCTTCCGTCATATTATTTTTTGGTGAACTAAAAATAAATTCAGGACTGATTACCCCAATTCCTTCGATAATGATTTTTACTATTAGAAGTGCAAGAACGATTAGCAAAAATAAAAACAGTAATCGTGTCAAATTTATGAAGATAAAACCGGGAATATCTTTTTTCTTATTGTGAAGTTCAGACATAGCTTGCTAAAAAGTGTTTTTCTTTCGCATTTTATTAATGATGATTTCAGCAATTAGGTTCAGCAAAAAAGTTATTGTAAATAAAACAATACCAATGAAGAATAATGAATAATAATGATCTGATCCGTGTGAAACTTCACCCATTTCTGCAGCAATGGTGGCAGTCATAGTTCTTACGCTTTGAAAAATATTTGTTGAAATGTTCGCAGCATTTCCTGCCGCCATTAGAACGATCATTGTTTCACCGATAGCTCGACCAAAACCAAGAAGAATACTCGCCGAAACACCGCTAAAAGCTGCAGGAAGAATTACGCGGCTTATAGTCTGCCACTTAGTTGCACCCATTCCATACGAAGCCATTCTTAAATCATTTGGAATGGAGTGCAGTGCATCTTCGGTTAACGATGCAATTACAGGTATAACAACGAACGAAAGTCCAATTGCAGCTATAAATGCATTTAAACGGTTTGTAGGATTAAAAAGATCATTGAAGAAAGAAGCGCCTACTGCAAGCATAATAAAACCTAAAACAACCGTCGGAATTCCAGCAAATAGTTCGATGATCGGTTTTAATATTTCCTTTGCTTTTGGATTTGCTATTTCAGATAAATAAATTCCAGCTCCCACTCCGAAAAATGTGGAAATAATGGTTGCGGGAATTGCAGTTAATAGAGTTCCAAGAATAAGTGGAACCAACGAATATCGTGGATCTTCAGAAGTCGGGTACCATTCAAACACTTTTACAATAATATTACCATCGAGCAGTCTGTTATGATAGATAAAATCAGCTAAACCAATATGCTCAACTGCTTTGAATCCTTCCTTAAAAAGAAAAATAAAGATTAGAATTATGAAGATCAGAGCAGCAGTTCCGTTAATTGCAAAGAAAAACTTGATGAAAGCTTCTTTAACTCTGGTGGATGTTTTAATTCTTTTGCTGAATGGTGAGTCTTGAACCCGATTAGAACTTAAGGATTCAATTTCAGCTTCAGCATGGAAGCCGGTATTTAACTTTCTTTCCAATTATAAATGTGAAAAATTTTAATTAGAGTCTGTAAAATAATTTGTGTAAATGGGATTTAGATTTAAAGAACATTTA
>CAZTJF010000047.1:0-1937 GCA_964613805.1 uncultured Ignavibacteriaceae bacterium
GAGGTACTGCTCGACCTCGTCGGCGGTGAAACGCAGATCGGCGGTGGTTAGCTCCAACACCTGGCCGCTGGCATACAGCCGGGTCAAGGGGAGTGAGGTCGCCTGCCGGGTCAGCAACAGACAATGCAGGCCCGGCGGCCCCTTTTCCAGGAGAGGCGTGAGCAATGCGGCGGCTTCAGAACCGGCGATGACGTGCAGGTCGTCCAGGACCAGGAGGGCGCGCGCCTCGGACGCGCCGTTGGCGGGCACCAGGCCATCCCAGAGCGCTGCGATCAGTTTCCTCATCATCCGCTGCGGGTCGCTCTGCAGCGCATCCAGGCCGGGCTGCATGGCAGGCAGCAGGCTGGGCAGCAACGTGGCCAGGGCCTCAGCCATGCCGCGCAGGAGCTCGCGCGGGTCACAGTGGGTTGCGTCCAGGGAGAGCCAGGCCCAGCGTGCGCCGGTGCCAGAGACGTCTAGCCAGCGGCTGACCAGCGACGATTTGCCATAGCCGGCGGGCGCCTGGATGGCAATGGCGCGCAGTTCCGTCCAGCGATCCAGCTGGCGGTACAAGCGCGGCCGGTCGACGATGGTGGCCGGATAGCTCGGTCTGCGGGTGTTGGCGTTGAAGAACATGGTGACATCAAGAGAGAATCACATCATCTGCGCACCAAAAATCACATTGAATGCGATAGATTTCGCCTGCATTATCGGCTAACATTGCAGTTTGGACAAATCCGAATCTTCGGAATGACTTCTGCCGGGACCTTTGTCCCGTCACAGCCCTGCGGGCAAATCGATGCCTGTAACGCCGCCTTCCGGCACCGCGAGCAGCAAGCCGAATCTATGAAGGAGATCCTGATGCAAACCCTAGCAGCCCGACTCATACCGCTTCGAGCCCCATGGCTCGTCCTGGCCGCGTTGGCGCTGGTCGCCATCCTGGCGCTGGCCAGCCCAGCGCAGCCGGCCGCCGCTTCCTGCGGCGGCGTGACCACCGTCGGCAATGAGAGCCAACTCAACGCGGCGATTGCCGCCTACAATGCGGTGAACGCGGGTCCCTGCGTCTTCACCATCCAGTTGGGCGCCGACATCGACCTGACGGCCAGCACAACCACGATCGCCAACAACACGTCCGGGGTGAGCCTGGTGATCGAGGGCGCCGGCCACACGGTGAACGGGCAGGGCACGCCCGGCGTCCGGCCCTTTACAAAGAACTTCGGCCAGGTGACGATCAACCAGATCACGATCACCGGCGGCAATAGGAATAGTGGCGGAGACGCCGGCGGCGGCATAACTGCTACCCAAGTGGGGAGCCTGACCGTCACCAACAGCACCATCACCGGCAATGCGGCTGTGTTCGGTGGTGGCATAGCGAACTGCAATGGACCCTCCTGCATCCTGACCGTGCAAAACAGCACCATCAGCGGCAATAGTGCCGGGACAGCAGGCGGCGCCATCTATGCGGTGGGCACGGTGACCATCGACAGCAGTACGCTGGTCAACAACACGAACGGGACTTTGGGCGGCGCCCTCGTAATGGTAGGAAACACATCCACAATTACGGTGCGCAATAGCATCCTCGCCAATAGCGCCGGTGGCGCAGCAGACTGTAACATCAACTCTGGCGCTGGCGGCCCGCCCACTTTCACTGACGGCGGCCACAACCTGGTCGAAACGCCGGGCAACTGCGCCGCCAGCCTCACCGGAACGGGCACCATCCTCAATCAGGACCCGGCCCTCGGCCCGCTGGCGAACAACGGCGGCCCGACGCAGACGCACCTGCCCAACGCCGGTTCGCCCGTCATCGACGCCGGCGACACGACGCTGACCGTTGACCAGCGCGGTATCACCCGGCCGCAGGGTGCGGCCGACGACATCGGCGCGGTGGAAGTGGAAACCTGCGCCGCCTCGCCGTGGAACGTGGCCACCGAGGCGGAGCTGAACTTCGCCATCGGCTG
>CAZTJF010000048.1:0-1743 GCA_964613805.1 uncultured Ignavibacteriaceae bacterium
GTGGAATAAACCGGGCCGTTCGGGATGAAGGGGATCGGGGAGGTCGGGATTGATGGGCCATTGCCGGCCATCGCCAGCGCCGTGGAAAATGCCCTGGGTTTGCGGGTGAATCAGGCGCCGCTGAAGCCGTCCCGGGTGCTGGCGGGGATGGCGCCCCCCCACCCCGGCCCTCACCCACACGGGGGGAGCAACTGTGATTAAGGTCAAGCGGTTTTCCCATGATGCTCGTCCCAAGGCGCCTGATCGCGCAGCATGGCATTCAGGATGGTCAGCAGTTTGCGCATGCACGCGACGAGGGCAACCTTGGCCATTTTACCGGCGTTGCGCAACCGGGTATAAAACGCGCGGAGGATCGGGTTATAGCGCACAGCCGACAGGGTCGCCATGTACAACGTCTGCCGGACCTCGGCGCGGCCTCCCCACACGCACCGCCGCCCGCGCAGCGTCCCACTGTCGCGGTTGAGCGGGGCGACCCCGACCAGGGCGGCGATCTGCTTGCGATTGAGCGTCCCCAATTCGGGCAAGTCGGCGATCAGGGTCAGGATGGAGACCTCGCCGAGGCCTTGGACCTCACGCAACAGATCGGCCTTGGCCTGCCAGGCGGGGGACGCCTCCACGGCGTCGCGCAACCCGCGTTCGGTGTTTTTCAACCGCTGCTGCAGCCACTCGATATGGGCCTGGATATCCTGGCGCACCGCCGCGTACGGGGTTTGCAGCAACCGATTCTTTTCCATGGTCAGCATCTCAACCAGCTGACGCCGCCGCGCGACCTGCTCGGCCAGCGCCTGCGTCTGGGCATCCGGCAGGGCCCGCGTCGGCGGCTGAATGGCCGCCGCAAAATGTGCCAGCACCCGGGCATCCAACCGATCGGTCTTGGCCAGATACCCCAGCGCCTCGGCAAAGCGCCGCACCTGGCGGGGATTGACCACCGCCACCGGGAGTTGCGCGACCAGCAACTCGGCCACCACGGCGCGCTCGAGGCCGCCGGTGGCCTCCAACACGACCAGGGTGGGATGGAGGTCGTGCAGCATCCCGATCAAGGTTTGAATGCCGGCCGAATCGTTGGTGACCGACAGCGCCTGGTCAGGATGCGACACGCAAATGTCCAAGGTCGCTTTCGACACATCTACGCCCACCCAACATCCTTCACTCGGCAGCATTCTCATGTTCAACTCTCCAAAGACCCTACCTTGCAGAATCGGGCTTGAGGCCCAGGCAACTGTTCGGGTTGTCAGAAGAAACCCCGTCTCGACCCAGGCTCCCCCACGATCTCGAAATCAGAGGGTTAACGGTCTGATGCGGGTAAAACAATCTTACAAGGGAGTTGGCGGCTCCCCCTCCCCGCCGTGGGCGGGGGTTGGGGGGCGGGGGGAAAGGTTGCCCGACGACTTCCCGGCCATCCCCGGCATTGACCGGGGCCAGGCCGCTCAGACCCTCGACGGCGACCGGGCTTTCTTTCTGCGCCTGCTGGACGGATTCCTCACTGAATTCGGGGCCGCCGCCGCGCAAACTCGCCGCGATCTGGTCCAGAGCGACCGGGAAACCGCCGCCCGCCGCATTCACACGCTGCGCGGCAACGCCGGCAACCTCGGTGCGCTGGAGTTGATGGCGACGGCTGGGGCGCTGGAAGAGGCAATTCGGCGAGGTGAGATGGATGTGGAAACCGGATTGGAATCGCTGGACCGCCAACTCGCCGCCCTCACCGCCGCCAGCGCCCCCTGGCGAGGTCTGACCGAGGCCCCC
>CAZTJF010000049.1:0-1597 GCA_964613805.1 uncultured Ignavibacteriaceae bacterium
GATTCGGTATTCTAGCCGGCATGATCCTCGTCACAGGCGGCTGCGGCTTCATCGGCTCGCGATTCGTGCTCGACTGGCTCGGATCGCGCGACGAACCGCTGGTCAATCTCGATGCGCTGACCTACGCCGCGAACCCGCAGGCGCTCGCCGCGCTGGCAGGCGATGCGCGCTACACCTTCGTCCACGGCGACGTGCGCGACCGTGCGCTGCTCGACACGGTGCTCGCCACGCACCGGCCGCGGGCGATCGTTCACCTGGCCGCCGAAACGCACGTCGATCGCGCGATTGCCGACGCAAGCGCGTTCGCGCAGAGCAACACGCTGGGCACGCTGACGCTGCTCCAGGCCGCGCGGGCACATCTGCAGGCGCGGACTGCGAGCGACGCGGCGGCGTTCCGCTTCCTCCACTGCTCCACCGACGAGGTGTTCGGCTCGCTCGGCCCCGACGACGCGCCCTGCGACGAGCAAGCGGCCTACCGGCCCCGCAATCCGTATGCGGCCTCGAAGGCCGCGGCGGACCACTTCGTCGCCGCGTTCCACGTCACGCACGGCCTGCCGACGCTGATCACGCGCGGCTCGAACACCTACGGCCCCGGCCAGCACCCCGAGAAACTGGTCGCGCTGGCGATCGCACGGATCCTCGCGGGCGAACCGGTACCGCTTTACGGCGACGGGTTGGCGGTGCGCGACTGGCTCTACGTCGAAGACCATGTCGCGGCACTGGTCGCGGCGCTCGAACGCGGTACCCCAGGCCAGTCCTACAACGTCGCGGGACACCAGTGCGTGACGAACCTGGCGCTGATCCGCCGGCTGGCGGCCGCCGTCGAACACGAGATGCCACGACGCGACGAACGGCCCACTGGCATCGGCGGCGCCGGGCCAGCGCCTGCCGGGCCGGACGGCGACACCAGTCGCTGGATCCGCTTCGTCGCCGACCGTCCGGGGCACGATCGCCGCTACGCGATGGACGACCGCAAGTTTCGCAGCGAGACCGCCTGGTCGCCACGTGTCGGGCTCGACGAGGGATTGCGCGCGACGGTGCGCGCGGCGCTCGAAGCGCGGCACTCGGGGCGCGGGGCGGGCGAACGATGAGGCTGCGCACCGCGCACCCGGCAGGATGGGCGCTGTTCGAAGCGAGCGTCCATCGCGACGATCGAGGCTGGTTGATGGAGGCGCTGCGCCTCGATGCATTGCGCACGCACGCCGGCCCGGTCGAGATCGTCCAGCAGAACCTGAGCCACAGCCATCGAGGCGTGCTGCGCGGCCTGCACTACCAGCTAGGCGCCCCGCAGGGAAAACTGGTGCAGGTGCTCGCCGGACGCGTCCACGACGTTGTCGTCGACCTGCGGCGCGCCTCGCCGCACTTCGGAACGAGCTTCGCGTTCGACCTGGACGCAAGACGGCCGCAGATGCTATGGATTCCGCCGGGTTTCGCCCACGGGTTCCTGTCCCGGGACGACAGTCTCGTCCTCTACGGCCTGACGCAGGCCTGGGACGCGCGATTCGATCGCGCGATCCGCTGGAATTCGCCGGGCCTGTCGATCGACTGGCCGCTGCACGGCACGGCACCGATCGTCTCGGCGCGCGACCGCGACGCT